>NZ_JAJONF010000012.1 GCF_021462265.1 Streptomyces shenzhenensis
AGGTAGAGGCCGGCACCGGCCAGGCTGCGCAGCACACCGTCGTCGCCCAGGGACAGGGCGATCTTCTCGCCGTGCAGGCCCAGGGTGCCCAGCTGGAACGCGGCCAGGGCGCCGAGCGTGGTCAGGACCAGGGTGATGGGGCCGATCACGGCAGCCTTGGACCACAGGACCGGCAGGCGGCGGGGGACGGCGGTGAGGGTGGAGCGGATCATGCCGGTGGTGTACTCGCCGGCCGACAGCAGGACACCGAGCACGCCGACGGCCAGCGACGCGAAGGTCACCCCGAGCAGGGCCAGGCTGACCGCGTCCTGGTCGCCGGAGCCGGGTCCGGGCGGCCCGCCCTGGGCGGTGGCGTCGGGGCTGTAGGTGGCGGAGGCGATCGCGCCGAGGGCGACAAGCAGGGCCACGGCGACGGCGAGGGTGATCCAGCTGGAGCGCAGTGACCAGAACTTGGCCCACTCCGAGCGCAGCACCCGCGGGCCGGTGACCTTGTAGGCCGGGGCCGGGGAGAGTTCGGTGACGGTCATCGGGCGGCCTTTCGCTCGGTCTCGACGGGATGGCTCTGGTACTCGACGACGTCCCTGGTCAGGTCCATGAACGCCGTCTCCAACGAGACGGCCTGCGGGGTGAGTTCGTACAACGCCACCCCGTGCTCGGCCGCGATCCGCCCGATCTGGCGGGCGTCGCGTCCGGAGACCAGGAGTTCCTCGGCCGACGAGGAGGAGATCGTGACGTCCGGTCCCGCCAGCAGCGAGCGCAGCCTGGTGGCCTCGGCGGTGGCGACCTTCACACCGCCGCCGCCCGCCTGCCGGGTGAAGTCGTCGACGGTGGTGTCCGCGAGGAGCCGGCCCCGGCCGATGATCACCAGGTGGTCGGCGATCATCGCCGTCTCGCTCATCAGGTGCGAGGAGAGCATCACCGCCCGGCCCTCGTCGGCCAGCGAGCGCAGCAGGTTGCGCACCCACAGCACGCCCTCGGGGTCGAGGCCGTTGACCGGCTCGTCGAGCATGACGATCGCGGGGTCGCCGAGCAGGGCCGCCGCGATGCCGAGCCGCTGGCCCATGCCGAGCGAGAAGGCCCCGACCCGCTTGCCGGCCACGCTGGTCAGACCGGCCAGTTCGATGACCTCCTCGACCCGGCGGCGCGGAATGCCGTGCGTGTACGCGAGCCCCATCAGGTGGTTGAACGCGCTGCGGCCGGGGTGGACGGACTTGGCCTCCAGCAGGGTGCCGATCGCGTGCAGCGGTGCCCTGTGCTCGGCGTACGACCTGCCGTTCACGGTGACCGAGCCCCTGGTGGGGGTGTCCAGGCCGACGACCATGCGCATGGTGGTGGACTTGCCGGCGCCGTTGGGGCCGAGGAAGCCGGTGACCTCACCGGGCTTGACGGTGAAGCTCAACTCGTCGACGACGGTCTTGTCGCCGTACCGTTTGGTCAGCTCACGCGCTTCGATCATGGGGATGGGCCTTTCGCCTCGGACCGGCCGGGCGAGCGCCGCGACCTCCGCAGTCGACGTTAGGAGCGCGGACGGCCCGAACCCTGGGACCACGGGAGACACTTCGCCGCCCGGCTGGTACCGCGGTACCACCCGGGCGCCGATCACCGGTACGCCTCAGGTATGACACGTCGGGGACCGCTGGATCCAGCGGGGTTTCCGGAAGAACTCCCTCCGGCGACGAACGCTCGTGTCCCGGCGGTGATCCCGGCCGCTGCGAGGGCGCCGGCGAAGTGGTGGGCGTACTCGCCCTCGGGTGAGACCAGATACGTGATCGCGGTGTGCGGCACGGAGTATCCGTCCGGGTCGTCGGGATCGTCCCTGCGCCGGGCGAACACCCGGAACTCCCCTCTGACCCGCTCGATGGCGTCGGCCGAGCCGGCGAGGCCCGTGAGCCGGGGACAGGCGCGCAGGAAGTCCTGGAGCGCCTGCGGAGTGCCCCGGTCGGGGTCGACCGTGATGTAGAGGGGAACGCAGTTCGCCGGCCGTCTCTGCGAGTTCGTCGAGTACGGCGGACAGCTTCCCCAGCGCCCGCGGGCAGACGACCTTGCAGTGTGTGAACCCGAAGAAGACCAGTGTCCAGTTGCCCCGGTAGGTCTGTTCGGTCACCGGGGTGCCGTTGTGGTCGACGAGTGAGAAGGAGGGCTTGTCCGGCCCTGTTCCTCGTGTGGTCATCGGTCCTGCCTGAAGGTGAAAGTGTGCGGGGTGTCGGGGCAGTGCGGCACCACCTGGTCGTGGTGGACCTGTACGGCACCGGTGCACGGCCCGGGTCGCGGCCGCACCGTGGTGCCGTCGACCACGGCGGCGGGCTGCCCGTCGACGGCGACGGCCCACCGGCCGCGGCCGGCGATCCTGCTGATCGTGACGGTGCCGTCGCCGGGCACGTCCCGGGTCCGGCGCAGCCGCGTGTGCAGTACCCCGTCGACGATCTTGGCCCGGGTGACGTCGACGTCGCGGTCGACGGCGGTCGGCGCCGTCTCCTCGAAGCGCGCTCGCGGCAACGGGTGGTTGAAGAGGCCTGACAGCCCGTCGGGCACGTTGAGCCGCGCGTACCCCAGCAGGACGTTGCCGGTCATGGGCCCCATCGCGACGAGGTTCCCGTCGGGGTCGGTGGCGGTGGCGTTGCGGGGGTAGAACAGGCCGCCGTCGCGCCGGGTGGGGTCGTGAACCGGCCGGCGTGGGCGAGCAGGCCGTCCCGTGTGCCTTGGTCGCCCATCTCGGACGCCCAGGCGGCCAGCCAGCCGAAGTTGCCGTCGCTCTCCCGGGTCACCTGCTGGCCGTTCATGTCCGCAGGCGACGCCGGCGGCACCGAGAGGGTGCCGTCCGGGCCGTGGACGAGGTAGTCCGCGATCTGCCCCGGGTAGTGCTCGTGCACGAACTCGCGGTTCCACATGTTCATCAGGCTGCCGCACCACGCGTCCGTCTGCGCCGAGGCTCCTTCGTTCCCTATGAGGATCTTGGAGTCCTTGAGGATCATGACGTTGTAGTGGCCGTTCTCATCGAGCCGGCCGAAGCCGGCCCATGCCCGCTCGTACCCGGCGACCGTCTCCTCGGCGTGTTTGCCACCGGTGATCAGGTCGTGCAGGCGGAATCCGAGGATGGCGGGCTGGATGCAGATCTGGAACACGCAGTTGGGTTCGCACGCCACGCCGAGATAGCCGTTCTGCATCAACTGCCAGTAGATGTGGTCGTTGAGCGAGTCCCGGTCCCACAGCATCCTCTCGGTGGGTTCCCGGGTTGCTGACCTTGGCTTCCCAGGTCGCACGGCGAGGATCGGCGACGTCCTCCGCCGATCGCCGGCGGCCGGATTGACAGCGGGCTCCCCGTCGATTCCCAGCATTTTCCCCGTGTTTTTCCTGGCGCGCCGGTCAGAGTCGACCCTGGCGCACCACGAGGGCGTGGGGCGCGACCGGGAGCCGCCTCACCGACCCCCACCGCCCGAGGAATCCATGACGCATACCAGCAACAGTCCGCCCACGGCGAGGCGTTTCCAGCCGGCGTTGGGGGCAGACGTCCCTGGTTCGACCGCCACGCACGCGCCGACCGTCGAGATAGTCATCCCCGTCTACAACGAGGAACGGGCCCTGCCCGGCTGCCTCCGCACCCTTCATGCCCGACTGCGCGACCAGTTGCCGTACCCCTGGCGGATCACCGTGGCGGACAACGCCAGTGTCGACCGCACCCTCGCTGTGGCCCGCGAGCTGTCCGAGGAACTGCCCGGTGTCGGCGTCTTCCACCTGGAGCGCAAAGGGCGCGGCCGCGCGCTGCGCACCGTATGGGCCATGAGCGACGCCGACATCGTCGTCTACATGGACGTCGACCTGTCCACCGGGCTGGACGGACTGCTCCCGCTGATCGCCCCGCTGGCCAGCGGCCACTCCGATCTCGCCATAGGCAGCCGCCTGGCCCCCGGTGCCCGCACCGTGCGCGGCCCGCGCCGCGAGCTGATCTCCCGCTGCTACAACGCGTTGATCCGGCTCACCCACGGCGCCCGCTTCAGCGACGCCCAGTGCGGGTTCAAGGCAGCCCGTACCGACGTGCTCCGCCCGCTGCTGGCCAGGACCGAGGACGACGCCTGGTTCTTCGACACCGAGCTGCTGCTGCTCGCCGAGCACAATGGCCTGCGCATCCACGAGGTCCCCGTCGACTGGGTGGAGGATGTCGACACCCGGGTGGACGTGGTCGGCACCGCCGCCGACGACCTCAAGGGCCTGTGGCGCATGGCCCGGCTCAAGGCGTCGGGCGCTGCCCGCGTCCCGGTGCCGCGCCGCCCCCGACCCGCCGCCGAGCACCCGGACGCCGTGCTGGCCCCGGATGCCGCCCGATCCCAACTCGCCTGGCAGATAAGCTGTTTCGTCCTCATCGGCATCGGCTCGACCGCCGGACAGGCCCTCCTGTACTGGTTGCTGCGCGGCTGGTGGCAGCCCGCCGTGGCCAACTTCGTCTCGCTCCTGGTGCTCACCCTGCTGAACACCGAGGCCAATCGTCGCCTGACCTTCCGCTACTGCGCGGACGGTGTCGGGGCGGGGCGGGCGCACCTGGGTGCCGGTGCCCTGTTCGTCGTCGGCTATCTCGTCACCTCGGCCGCGGTCCTGGTGTTCCGCGACGCCGTGCCGGACGCTTCGGCGGCCGCCGAGACACTCGTCCTCGCCGCTTCCTCGGTCCTGGTCACCGCCCTCCGCTTCCTGGTGCTGCGACTGGCCGTCTTCCGACGCCGCGCCTGATGATCTCCTACTTCCCCGAGAGCGAATCCCACATGACCCCCACCACCGAGGCACACGCGACCCCCGTCCTGCGCCTCCCCGTCACCAGCCGTGCCCTGCCACGCTGGGCGGCCCCCGCCGCGCTGGGCGCGATCCTGCTCCTGTCCGCGCTGCTGTACGGCTGGGCCCTCGGCTCCCTCGGCTGGGCCAACAGCTACTACTCGGCCGCGGTGAAGTCGATGGGCCGCGACTGGACGAACTTCCTGTTCGGCTCCTTCGACCCGGCCGGAGTCGTCACGGTCGACAAGCCGCCGGCGGCGCTCTGGCCGCAGGTCGTCAGCAGCAAGATCTTCGGGATGCACGGATGGGCGCTGATCCTGCCCCAGGTGGTGGAGGGCGTCGCCGTCGTCTTCCTGCTGCACCGTACGGTTCGGCGGTGGGCGGGCGAGGACGCGGCGCTGCTCGCCGCCCTGGTGATGACGCTGACCCCGATCACCGTCGCCATCAACCGTGACAACAACCCGGACACGCTGCTGGTGCTGTTCCTGGTCGCCGCCGCGTATGCGCTGACCTGTGCCCTGCAGACCGACTCGGGCCGGCGCTCCACCTGGTGGCTGTGCGCGAGCGGGTTCCTGATCGGCTGTGGGTTCCTCACGAAGATGATGGCGGCATGGATGGTGCTCCCGGCTCTCGCGGCGGCCTGGCTGGTCGGTGCGCGGGGGACCTGGCTCGCGCGGGTCGGACGGCTGCTGATCGCCGGCGCCGTGTGCGCGGTGTCCTCGCTGTGGTGGGTGCTGATGGTCGCCTGGTGGCCCGGTGAGAAGCCGTACATCGGCGGCAGCACCGACGGCGGGGCCTGGGATCTGGTGACCGGCTACAACGGCTTCGGCCGGATCTTCGGCGAAAGTGCCGGCACCGGCGGGGGCATGGGCAACTTCGGCGGCGCCTTCGGCGGCGAGGCCGGGCTACTGCGGCTGTTCAACGACCAGAATGCGGGGCAGATCAGCTGGCTGCTGCCGGTGAGCGCCGTGGCGCTGATCGTCGCGGTGGCCGGAGCGGTGCTGCGGCGGCGCGGCAGCGGCTCGGCGGGGGAGGCCCTGGCGGGTTCCGGATGGGTGCTGTGGGGGGCCTGGCTGGTGGTGTGCGGGCTGGTGTTCTCCACCCAGGAGGGGATCTTCCACCCGTACTACACGACCCAACTCGCCCCTGCTGTGGCCGCGTTGACTGCCGGGCTGGTGACCGCGCTGGTACGGGCGCACCGGGCCGGGGCGCGCTGGGCGCTGCCCGTCGGCGCCGGGACCGTACTGGTGACCATGGTCTGGGCCGTGGTCGTGATCCGCCGGGAGCCGTCCTGGCACGGGTGGCTTGCCTGGGTCGTGGTCCTGCTCGGGCTGATCGCCGTCGGGCTGCTGACGGCCGCGGTGCGGGCGGTGCGGCTGGTTCCCGTCGCCCTCGGCGGCGCGCTGGTGGCGGTGCTGCTCGCGCCCGCCGCATGGGCGGTCAGTGTGACCGGCGGGTCCGGGTCGGCGATGGCCGGCGGCAACCCGACGGCCGGGCCGGTCACCACGTCTTTCGGCGGAGGGAACGGCACGTTGCCGAAAGGCTTCGAGCTGCCCAAGGGCCTCGGTGGTGGCGGGGTCGGCACGGCCGGCGTGTCCTCGGGCGAGCTGCCCGAGGACACGCCGGCGGGAATGCCCACCGACATGCCCGGGTTCCCAGGGGGCGGTGGCGGCGGCTCGGGCTCCGCAGGAGGTGCCATGCCCTCGTTCCCCGGAACCGGAACCGGCGGCGGCTCGGGCGACAGAGGCGGTTTCGGCCGACTGGGCAGCGCCGCCAAGCTCACCTCCGACCAGCGCAAGATCCTCGGCTTCGCCACCGAGCACTCCGACGGCGCCCGCATCACCCTCGCGGTCGACGGGGGAGCTCAGAGTGCGGCCGCGTTCATCCTGAACAGCGACGCCACGGTCATCGGCATGGGCGGCTTCTCCGGCACCGACGACGCACCCTCCGTGCGGCAGCTGCAGAGGTGGAGCAAGGACGGCGAACTGCGCTACGTACTCGGCTCCGGCTCCTCCGGCGGCATGGGCGCGATGATGGGCGGCAGGGACAGCGCGGCCTTCCAGCGGTCGACATGGATCAGCGAGCACTGCACCAAGGTGCCCGCCAGGAAGTACGGCGGCACCAGCACATCCGGCACCAGCAGCCCCGACGGCAGCGGCTCGGCCGCGGGCGGCATCATGGGCCGCATCGGCACGACCTTGTACGACTGCGCCGCCAAGTAGCAGCAGCGGCAGAACGGACGACACCGCACCATGCCCGAACCGCCCGCCGCCCCGGCCCCGTACCGGCTTCTGGTGGTCGAGGACGACCCCGGTATCCGCATGCTGCTGGAATCGGCGCTGCGGCTGTCCGGCTACGCGGTCGCCAGCGCCGCCACCGGACGGGACGCCCTGCAGGACATCGAGGGGCTGCGCCCCGACCTGGTCCTGATGGACGTGATGCTGCCCGACCTCGAAGGCTACGAGGTCACCCGCAGTCTGCGCGCCGCGGGTACGCGGACGCCGGTGCTGTTCCTCACGGCCCGCGGTGAGGTCGCCGACCGCATCGCGGGCCTCGCCGCGGGCGGCGACGACTACGTGACCAAGCCGTTCAGTATCGAGGAGGTCCTGCTGCGCATCCGCGCCATCCTGCGCCGGACGGACCCCGAACACCTCTCCGACGCGGAGAGCGCCGACAGCGAAATCCTCCGCTTCGCCGACCTTGAACTGGACGAGAACGCCCATGAGGTTCACCGGGCCGGCGAGTACATCCCGCTGTCCCCGACCGAGTTCAACCTGCTCACCTACCTCATGGAGAACGCCAACCGGGTCCTGAGCAAGACCAAGATCCTCAACCATGTGTGGGGGTACGACTTCGCCGGCGACGGCCGCATCGTGGAGACGTACGTCAAGTACCTGCGCCGCAAGATCGACCGCTTCGACCCGCCCCTGCTGCACACCGTGCGCGGCGTGGGCTACTGCCTGCGGCTGCCCCGCGCCGGGACGGACCGATGATCCGCGGCCGCCCCCGGTCGCTGAGCGGCCGGCTGGTGTGGGGTGTCACCCTGCTCGCCGCAGCCGCGGTCCTCACCGCACAGGCCATCGGGTTCCTGGTGCTGCGTTCCTGGTTGCTCAACCGGGTCGACCAGCAACTGACGGAGTTCATCCTCCCGAACCGCGCCCTCGCCGACGAGGCCGGGCTGCCCACCAGGCCCGCCGGCGACTCCGCCACTCTGCCCTCGGACTTCCGGATCACCTTCTACGACGCCTCGGGCGAGGAGCGGGGAACCCTCGGCGGCGGGAAGAAGCCCGGTCCGGCGCTCCCGCCGAGCACCAGCCGACTCCACCTGGAAAAGGCGCGTCAAGCCACCGTCCCGGCCGAGTCCGGCGACGGTCACTGGCGGGTGCTGTGGAAGGACGCCGAGCTCGGCGGCACCACCTTCGTGGTCGCCCTGCCTCTCGACACCGTGGAGGGGGCCACGTCGAAACTGCTCGCCCTCAACGTGGCCGTCTTCGCCGCGACCGTGGTCGGGCTGATCGCCGTCGGCCGGTGGGTCGTCCGTCTCGGCCTCCTTCCGCTGACCCGGATGGAGCACACGGCTCAGGACATCACCGCGGGAGATCTGAGCGTGCGGCTGCCCGACACCGACCCGCGCACCGAGACCGGCCGCCTCGGAACCGTACTGAACGACATGCTCGACCGCCTCCAACAGGCTCTGCGTCAACGTGAGTTCTCGGAGGCCCGGCTGCGTCGCTTCATCGCCGACGCCGGACACGAGCTACGCACGCCCCTCACCACCGTCCAGGGCTTCGCCCAACTGGCCCTGCGCCACCCGGACCGCCCCGCCGCACAGCGCCGGGAGGCCGACGAACAGATCGCCAGGAACGCCGAGCGCATGAAGCACCTCGTCGACGAACTGCTCCTGCTGGCCACACTCGACCAGGAGCCGGCCTACCGCACGGTCCCCGTCGACCTGCTGTCCCTTGCGGCCGACGCGGTGAGCGCGGCGGCCGTACGGAGCGGGGCCAAGCGCCAGGTCACTCTCAGCCCGCTCGACGCGAAGGCCGGGGACGGCGAACTCGAGGTGGTGGAGACGGCGGGGGACCCGGACCGTCTGCTCCAGGTGGTGAACAACCTGCTGTCCAACGCGCTCGTCCACACGCCGCCGGGCACGGCGGTCGACGTACGCGTGGGTACGGCTCGCGTGGGGGAGACGACAGGAGGCATCGACCGCCCCGGCCGGGCCGGCGGCTCACCGCCGCTGACCACGGGCACGCCGATCTGCGTGATCGAAGTCGCTGACCGGGGGCCGGGACTGCCGCCGCAGGAGGCCGAGCGGGTCTTCGAGCGTTTCTACCGCGTCGACCCCTCCCGCTCCCGTGACCACGGCGGCAGCGGGCTCGGCCTCGCCATCGCCACGGCGATCGCCCGGGGCCACGGCGGCCGCCTGGAACTCGACACCGGAGCGGGCCTTGGGTGCACGTTCCGCCTGGTGCTTCCGGCCAGGGACTGACCGGCGCCCCGCTCGGACGTCCGCGAAACGTGATGGACGCTTCCCGTGGAGGCCGCCGTCCCTTCGGCATGTCGGGGGCTGTGGGCGGCGGCACGTGCCTTGCCTCGGCTTCGAGGCCCTCGGCTGGGACGACCACGGACAACGGCCGGGGCCCGCCGTGCCCGGTCGGGCGACGACGCCGAGCGCGTCGGGGCCGCAACGGCTGGGCGGCTCCGCACGGCCCACCGGCCCCGGTCCGCAGACCTCTGTCGACGACTACGTCAACGGCAGCCGCATCGACCGCCGCATCCACGCCGGCAACTGGTGCAACCAGAGCGGCGCAGGCCTCGGCGAACGACCCAACGCGGCTCCCGCCGCCGGGATCGACGCCTACGTGTGGGTCAAGCCCCCGGGTGAGTCGGACGGTTCCAGCTCCACCGTCTCCAACGACGAGGGCAAGGGCTTCGACCGGATGTGCGACCCTACCTACGGCGGTAACGCGCGCAACGGCAACAACCCCACCGGCGCCCTGCCGAACGCGCCGCTGGCCGGGCACTGGTTCTCCGCCCAGTTCCAGCAGCTGATGCAGAACGCCTACCCGCCGCTGTCGTGATCCGCTGACGCGGCGACCCTGCCGGGGCCCGGCCGCTCCAGGCCGTGGCCCCGGCGGTTCGCGCGCTCCAGGGCGAGCACGCGTGAACGGGCGGCCGGGGGAGGGTGTGAGGTACGGCTGCTTGGACGGTCCCGAGACGCAGGCAGGGACGAGGACATCCTCGGCGCGGCCCGGGAGGCCCTCCTGCGCGCCGGTTAACTAGACGCTCTTCTGACCAGCGAGCTCGGACCTAGCCGCAGCGGGCTCAGCGGTTTCTCAGTCTCAGATCTGTGTCATTTCCTCACCGGCCGCGCTCAGATCGAGCGGCGCGTCGAGACGCTCGTCTGGAACGAGAACGCTGTCCATCCCTACCTGTCAGCTTGTGTGGAGAACGGAGTGGAGTGCCTTGTCGATTGTGGGGTGGCCGAAGGTGAAGCCCGCCTTGTGCAGGGCCGCAGGGACGGCGCGGCAACTGCCTGTGATGCCCGTGGCGAACTCGCCGAGCGCCGCTCTGAGGGCGAAGGCAGGGACGGAGGCGATCGTCGGGCGATGAAGGGCGCGGCCCATCGCTCGGGTGATCTCGCGGTTCGTCAGTGGTTCGGGGGCTGTGAAGTTGACGGGGCCTGTGAGCGTCTCGTCGTCGATCGCGAAGCGCAGTGCCCCGATGTGGTCGGTCAGTGAGATGAACGGCCAGTACTGGTCGCCGGAGCCGAGCCGGCCGCCCAGGCCGAAGCGGAAGAGCGGGAAGAGCCTGCCGAAGGCGCCGCCCTTGGCGGAGACCACCAGGCCGGTGCGAGGGTGCACCACCCGGATGCCCGCCTCCCGGGCCGTGTCCGCGGCGGCCTCGCAGTCGACGCAGACGGCGGCCAGGAAGTCGTCCCCGGGTGGCGCGCTCTCCTCGATGGTCCGGTCGCCGGTGTCGCCGTAGTAACCGGTCGCGGACGCGGAGACAAGGACGCGGGGTGGGGTGGACGATTCGGCGCAGGCCCGCGCGATGGTCCGGGTTCCCAGTGCGCGGCTGCGGCGGATCTCCTCCTTGTACGCGGCGCTCCAGCGCTTGTCTCCGACCCCGGCGCCGGCCAGGTGCACGACGGCGTCCACAGTGTCCAGCGCACCGGGCTGGACGCGGCCTCCGATCGGATCCCATTGCGCCGCCTCGCTGCCGTCTCCCGCGGGGCGTACCGACTGGTCGCGGACGAGGCGAACGACCTGGTGGCCGTCGGTGAGGAGCGAGTGGGTGAGGGCGGATCCGATGAGTCCGGTGGACCCGGTGATCGCGACGCGCATGGCGTTCTCCCGAACGGGCTTGGACAGGTGGTCTTGTGGCCACCTGGGATGGTTGTCGGACTTCGAGGTTCTCGGAGTCAGCGGCGATGCCACGGCAGGGCCGACGGGTAGGCGTCCTCCTCGCCGGCCTGCTTGAGGGAGGCGACCACGGTGGCGGTGATGGTGGCGAGCTGCTCCACCTGTTCAGGGCTGAGGGCGTCGAACACCACGCGGCGTACGGCAGCAACATGGCCGGGGGCGGCCTTGGCCATCAACTCCATGCCGGCATCGGTGAGTTCGGCCAGCTGTCCCCGTCCGTCGGCCGGATCCTCCCGGCGCCGCACGTAGCCCGACTCCTCCAGGCGGATCACCGCGCGCGTGAGGCGGCTGCGGGTGAACTTCAACTGCTCGGCGAGCAAGGACATCCCCAGGGCGCGGTCGGGTGCCACGGACAGGCGGGCCAGGAGGCTGTAGTCCGGGTGCGTCATGGCCGCGTCGCGCCGCAACTGCTGATCGAGGTAGTCGCTCAGCAACGTCGAGCAGTCGAGGAAGTTGATCCAGGCTCGCAGCTCATCGGGAGTGAGCCAACGGGGGGATGTCATGACGGCCACTCTAACCGAGATGTTTGCCTCATCAAACACTTCGGAGTAGCGTCCCTGGTGTTTGAGGAATCAAACTCCTGTCTTTCTGGCGCTGCACCTGTCGTTCTTGAGCTCTCCACAGGAGGTACCCATGTCCGGTTCCGCCCCCGAAGCCGTATCGTCCGCCCCGCCCGCGCCGCGCTCCCGCGGCCTGACCGTGGCCGCGGGGCTTCTCGCGGCGGCTGTCGTGGCCGTCCTCGGAAACGTGGTGGTCGCGGTGCTCGCCCACGCGGCGGGGGCGTCGGGCGATTTCGCTCCGCTGCACCTCTCCGCGTACGCGCCGCTGACGGTGTTCGGCGTCGTCCTCGGCGCCATAGGCTGGGCGGTCGTCCGTCGTGTCGCCAAGAACCCGGCGGGGCTGCTGCTGTGGCTGGTGCCCGTGCTCGTGGTCGTGTCGTTCGCGCCCGACCTGTCCCTGCTCGGAGGCGGTACTCCCGGCAGTGGGCCGTTGGCCGTTGCTGCGCTGATGGTGATGCATGTGGTGGTCGCGGTCGTCGCCGTCGCCGCCTATCGGCGCGTCCTGCCGCTGCCTGTCCGCTGACGCTGCCTGGCGTGCGCGACCGTGCCGGCTGCCGGCTGCGGGCGGTGTCCCGGGAGCCGGGACGACCGAGCTCCGGGACACCGCTGTTCGCGCGCAAGAACGGCCGTGCACGTCGTTCGACCGCGTGACGGTTACCCATCCCATCCACCGCGTGGATAACCCGGATACGGGATTCGGATTGCGCTGGGGATGGCACCGGCGCCTTGGCGCCCCCATAGTCGTCGCTACCGCACGCCGCTGTCCGGATGCCGCCGGCGTGCGAGTCCCCCAAGCATGCCGTGCGTCGTCGGCGCCCGTGAGGCATGCCCGCTCCCTTACGCCGTTCCCTGGAGTCGCCATGCCCGGTTCCGTGCCCCCACCGCCTACCGCCGCGGTCGATGCCACCGCTCCGTCAGCCGTCGCCGTTTCGGGCCCGGCCCATCTGCTGCGGGTGACCCTTCTGATGGCGGGCAGCTGTCTGCCGATCCTGGGGGCGGTGCTGATCGCCCCGGTGCTGCCGAAGATGCAGGACCACTTCGCGTCGGTCCCGGGGGCCAAGGCGCTGGTGCCCCTCGCGCTGACGGTCCCGGCGCTCGCGCTGGCGCTGCTGGCCCCGTTCGCCGGTGTGATCGTGGACCGGGTGGGCCGCAAGCGCCTGCTGGTCGTGGCGACCCTGCTGTACGCCGCGTTCGGCACCGCCCCGCTCTGGCTGGACTCGCTGGGCGGCATCATCGCCAGCCGCGCCCTGGTCGGAGTCGCCGAGGCCGCGATCATGACAGCCTGCACGACCCTGATCGGCGACTACTACAGTGGTCGGCAGCGGGTGAAGTACCTCGCCCTGCAGACCATGTGCGCCTCGGCATCGGCCACCGTCTTCTTCGTGCTCGGCGGCGCCGCCGGATCGGCGGGCTGGCGCATGCCCTTCTGGGTGTACGCCGTGAGCCTGGTGCTGGCCCCGCTGATGGCAACCGCCCTGCCCAACCCGGCGGCCCGTGCGGACGGCGCCGAGGTCCCGGCCGCGGCTCCGGCCGAGGCGGAGGCCCGCCGCCCGTTCCCCTGGCGGCAGCTGGCGGGCATCTGTGCCCTCACCTTCTTCGGGGCGATGGTCTTCTACACCGTCCCGGTGGAGATGTCGTACCTGCTCGACGACCTCGGGGTGGAGAACACCGGCGTGATCGGAATGGCCACCGCGATCGCCAGTGCCGCCACCGTGGGGGGAGCGGTCACCTTCGCCCGGCTCAAGCGTTCTCCCGACCCGATGCTTCCCGTCGTTCTCGCGGTCTGCGCGGTCGGCTTCGGGGTGATGTTCCTCGCGGGCAACGCCCTGCTGCTGGTCATCGGGGCGGTCGTCAACTGTGTGGGCACCGGCATGCTGCTTCCCGCCCTTCTCACCAGTGCCATGTCCCGTCTGTCGTTCGAGGACCGCGGCCGTGGCACGGGGCTGTGGACGGCGGCCTTCTTCGGCGGTGAGTTCGTCTGCCCGCTCGTGTTGCTCGCCGGGGAGGCTGCCGTCGGCAGTCTCCCCGGCGCGGTGGGCGTGCTGGGGCTGGCCGCCGCCCTCGTCGCGGCGGGGCTGTGGGCGGCCCGCCGTCGTACGGGTGCTGTCGATCCCCGGCTGTTGCCGGAGCGGTTGGCCTGAGGGGGCAGACCGGTGTACGGGCGCTGTCGGTCCTTGGCCGTTGCCGGAGCGGTTGGCCTGAGGGCGCGCGGGCCGGCCGTTGTACGGATGTCGTCCGTTCCCGGCTGTTGCCGGAGCGTTGGCCTGAGGGCAGCCGGTCCGCCCGCTGTACGGGTGTCGTCCCCGGCGGTTGCCGGAGCGGTGGTTCTGAGGGCGGCCGGTCCGCCCGCCGACAGCGCGTCGCTCACGGGCTGCCGCCGGGCCCGGTCAGAGCCGGGCCCGGCGGCAGCCCCGCGCTCTGGTCGACGGGTACGGCCTTCCCTGGGCCCTTGCCATTGCTGTAGCCATTGCTGTAGCCGTTGCCCGCCAGCGTCGCGCCCACCTCCGCGGCCTTCTGCCGCAGCCAGATGTGGCCCGCGTCCTGCGCGTGCACCGGGTGCCACCACATCGCCTCCCGCACCGGTACTGCCTCGAACGGGCAGGGCAGGACGCGCACCGCGGCGGAGCGGACCGCCTTGCGTGCCAGGCGCTCTTGGATCATCGCGATCCGGCGGGTGCCCTCGACCATGTGGGGCAGCAGCTGGAAGGTCTGCACGGACACCTCCACCTGGGGACTGATCCCTATCATGCTGAGCTGGCGGGCGGCCGGGGCGTCGTAGGGACGCTGGTAGACGGCCCAGGGCAGACGCCCCAGCTGGTCCAGGGTGAGTTCGTCACCGATCTCGGGGTGATCGTCGGCGACCAGGAACAGCCAGCGGTCCTGGTGGAGGTCGACGGCGGGCAGGCCGTCGATGACGCCGTGCGGCATCAGCAGTCCGTCGACGGTGCTCAGTACGGTGGCGGTGTTCTCCACGACGGACGGTGCCGGGTGCTGGAAGGTGAGCCGGATGCCGGGCGCCTCCTGGTGCAGGGTGCGGGCGAGTGCGGCGCCGAAGACGGCCGTTCCGTAGTCGGAGGCGAGCAGGGTGAACTCGCGGGTCTCGGCGGCCGCGTCGAAGTCGGCCTGGCTCGAGAAGACCCGCTCCAGCAGGTCGCACGCGGTGGCGCTGCGGTCGCGCAGGGCGGTGCCGAGCGGGGTCAGCTCGTAGGCGTTGCCGGTCCGGGCGAGCAATTCGTCGTCGAAATGGCGGCGCAGCCGGGACAGCGCCGCGCTCATGGCGGGCTGGCTCAGCCCGATGCGCTCGCCGGCTCGGGTGACATTGCGCTCTTCCAGCAGCGCGCGCAGGGCGAGGACCAGGTTGAGGTCGAGTCGGGACAGGTTCACCGGGCAACCACCTAGCAAGCGAGAGTCATCCATGTCATGGATTCGGCACATCCACAGGATTGATTTCCGTGATTAACCGATCGGGGCCAGAGTAGACCGCAACCCAGCAGGAGGAAATCAGATGGCAATGCTCGCGCAACCTGCCGGCCCGTTCGCGCTCGGCACGTTCTCCACTCAGGACGGGGAGCCGTTTCCCGGCCTCCTGGCCAAGGGCCGGGTACTCGACTTGAGCAGTGTCCTGGCCTGGGCACCGTCCAGCGTGCGCGCCGTGGTGGAGCGGTGGGAGGAGGCCCTGCCCGTCCTGCGCGTCCTGGTGGACGAGGACACCCTCGGCTGGCGGCCACTGGAGAGCCTGCGGGTGCACGCCCCCATCGAGCCGCGGCAGATCTTCCAGTCCGGCGCCAACTACCGGCAACACGTGATCGACCTGGAGGTCGCCCACCGCTCCCCGGACGACCCGCGCACGGTCGAGGAGGCCCGCGAGGAGATCGCCGCGGTCATGGACCGCCGGGCCGCCGAGGACCTGCCGTACGTCTTCATCGGTCTGCCGAGCGCGATCACCGGCCCGTACGACGACGTGGTCCTGCCCGCCTGGGCCGAAAAACCGGACTGGGAGCTGGAGTTGGCGGCCGTCATCGCCAAGCCCGCCTACCAGGTGACGGTCGAGGAGGCCCTGGAGTACGTCGCCGGCTACACCATCGCCAACGACCTCACCGACCGCGCCACCGTGTTCCGCCGGGACATGAAGGCCATCGGCACCGACTGGCTGCGCAGCAAGAACGCCCCCGGCTTCACGCCGCTCGGCCCGTGGCTCGTACCGGCCGAGTCGATCGCGGACACCGGTGACCTGCGGGTCACGCTCAAGCTCAACGGCGACACCATGCAGGACGAGTCCACCAAGGACATGCTCTTCGGAGTCGCCCGGTTGGTGTCGTACGCCTCGCAGACGGCTCAACTCCTGCCCGGTGACCTGGTGTTGACAGGCAGCCCGGCGGGCAACGGCCTCCACTGGGGACGACTGCTGCGCGACGGCGACGTCATGGAGGGTTCCATCACCGGTCTGGGCGTGCAGCGCACCCGCTGTGTCGCGGAGGGAACGACATGAGCCTGGACCGCCGCGACCCGGAGGGCGCGATAGCCGAGGCCGCCAAGGCGTACTCCAACTGGGGGCGTTGGGGTGAGAACGACGTGCTCGGCACGCTGAACTTCCTCGACGAGGACAAGCGGCGCGAGGGCGCGGCGCTCGTGCGCCGCGGCGTCAGCTTCTCGTTGTCGCAGCGGTTCGACATGAACGGCCCACAGAAGGGCTGGCGCCGGCGGACCAACCCGGTGCACACCATGCTCGACACGGGCACCGACGCGGCGCTGGGCAACCAGGGTTTCCCGCACGGCATCGGCGGCGCCGACGACGTGATCGCGATGCCGCTGCAGTGCTCGACCCAGTGGGACGGACTCGGCCACATCTTCGACCACGGATTCGCCTGGAACGGGCGGCGCGCCGACAAGGTGGTCACCTCCGAAGGCGACCTCGTCACCGGCATCGAGCACATGGCGCCGCACGTCGCCGGACGCGGCGTGCTCCTCGACGTCGGCCAGGTCGTCGGCACGGGTGGGGGCACCTCCCGCTCGAGCGGAGCCGAGAGTGGGGGAGAGCTGCCCGACGGGTTCGCCATCACCGAGGAGCACCTCACCCGGGCCGCCGAGGCCCACGGGGTGGCCGTCGGCCGCGGCGACATCGTGCTCGTCCGCACCGGACACCTCGCCCGCGCAAGGCGCGACGGCTGGGGCGACTACGCGGGCGGCCCCGCGCCCGGCCTGTCGTTCACCACCGCCGGCTGGCTGCACGGCAGCGAGATCGCCGCCATCGCCACCGACACCTGGGGCTTCGAGGTCCGTCCCAACGAGTTCGACAACGCTTTCCAGCCGCTGCACCAGGTCGTCATCCCCAACATGGGCCTGCTGATAGGCGAGATGTGGGACCTCGACGCACTCGCCGCCGACTGCGCCGACGACGGCGTGTACGAGTTCTGGCTCACCGCCGCTCCCCTCCCCATCACCGGCGCCGTGGGTTCCCCGGTCAACCCGATCGCCGTCAAGTAACCCGCACAACTGCCGGATGCGCCGTTCCCCGGACAGCAGCGGCGCATCCGGCCCCCACCGCTCCACCCGCTTCGCCGGGTGACCCGTCCCCACCTCTGGCCCGCACTCGCAGCGGGCGAGCCGCAGCCCCTGCCGCCCGAAGTCGCGCGGCCCAACCCCGGGAGGAATCCCCGACATGGCTGACAGCCGCACTCTCTCCCAGCCGACGGCCGGGGGCACACCCACCGTCCTGGTCATCGGCGGGGGCGCCTCAGGCAACGCCGTCACCATCCTGCTGCGCCGCGCCGGCATCGCCGTCGACCTGATCGAGGCCAAGCCGGACTGGAACGCCACCACCGGCTCCGGCATCACCCTCCAGGGCAACGCCCTGCGGGTCCTGCGCGAACTGGGTGTGTGGGAACAGGTGAAAGCCTCCGGATACGCCTTCGGCTCGCTGGGCGTGACCGCCCCCGACGGCACCGTCCTGTTCGTCGCCGAGGACATCCAGACCGGCGGGGAGGACCTGCCCGCCACCCTCGGCATGCAGCGCCCCCAGCTGCAGCAGATCCTCATCGACACGGTCCGCGCCTCCGGCGCCGACGTTCGTCTCGGCACCACCGCCGAAGCGCTGGAGCAGGACGCCGACGGCGTCTCGGTGCGCTTCAGCGACGGCAGCGAGGGCAGATACGACCTGGTGATCGCCGCCGACGGTCTCAACTCAGCCACCCGCGCCGCGATCGGCATCACCGACAAACCCGAGCCGACCGGCATGGGCATCTGGCGCATCGCCGCCCCGCGGCCCGAGAGCGTGACGCGCACCGACCTCGCCTACGGCGGCCCCGCCTACATCGCCGGCTACTGCCCCACCAGCGAGAACACCATCTACGCGTACGTCGTCGAAGGGTGCCGCGATCGCACCTCGATCGACCCGGCCACCTACGCCGACGAGATGCGCCGCCTGGCGCAGAGCTACGGCGGGGTCTGGCCGGAGATCACCGAGCACATCACGGACCCGAAGAAGGTCAACTACACCTGGTTTGACCACCTGCTGGTGGAGGGGTCCTGGCACCGGGGCCGGGTCGTGCTGATCGGCGACGCCGCCCACTGCTGCCCGCCCACCATGGCCCAGGGCGCGGCGATGTCCCTGGAGGACGCCCTCGTCCTCGCCGAGCTGCTCACCAGCGGACGGGACTGGGACGACGAACTGTTCCAGGCCTACCACGACCGCCGTATCCCCCGGGTGCGCACCGTCGTCGCGGCGTCCATGCAGATCGGCCAGTGGCAGCTGGACGGTGTGCGCGACGCCGACATGGCCGGGCTGGTCGGCCGCACCATGAACCTCCTCAAGGAGCGCCCGTGACCACCACCGCATCCTCCGCGCCGACCATCGACGTCCACGCCCACCTCCTGCTCCCGGAGGTCGAGGAGGCCGTCGCCGGTCATCCCGGTCTCGCCGAGGCCCGCGCCCTCGACGCCCGCCGCAACGGCCCGGCGGCCCTGGCAGTGAACGGTCCGATGGTCGGGGCGCGCGTGCCGAAGCTGACGGACGCCGCGGTGCGCCTGGCGGCCATGGACGCGCAGGGCGTGGACATCCAGCTGGTCAGCCCCTCGCCGTCCCACTACCACTACTGGGCCGAGCCCCAACTGGCCGAGAAGGTCTGCCGGCTGGCCAACGAGGGCACCGCCGCACACTGTGCGAAGGCTCCCGACCGTCTTCACGGCCTGGGCCTGGTCCCGCTCCAGCATCCCGACCTCGCGGTCGGCCTGCTCGACCACGCCCTGGACCAGGGGCTGAGGGGCGTGGAGATCTCCTCGCACGCGCCCGGCCACGAACTGTCGGACCCGGCGTACGAACCCCTCTGGTCCCGTGCGGAGGAGACGGGCGCCTTCCTCTTCCTGCACCCGTTCGGCTGCACCCTCGACGAGCGCCTGGACCGGTGGTACCTGTCCAACACCGTCGGCCAGCCCACCGAGAACGCGGTCGCCCTCTCCCACCTGATCTTCTCCGGCGTCCTGGACCGTCATCCGGGTCTGAAGCTGATCGCGGCGCACGGCGGCGGCTACCTGCCCACCCACATCGGCCGCTCCGACCACGCCTGGCGGGCCCGTCCCGACGCCCGGGGTTGTGAGCGGGAACCGAGCAGCTATCTGAAGCAGCTGTACTTCGACTCCCTCGTCCACGACCCTCAGGTGCTGCGGGAGCTGCTGCGAGCGGTCGGCCGCGAACGGGTCCTGCTCGGCTCCGACTTCCCCTTCGACATGGGCACCGACGACCCGCTCGGCGCGCTGCGCGCCGCGGACCTGCCCGACACCGACTTCCACTCCGTCCGCGGCGGAAACGCCGCCGCTCTGCTCAACCTCGTCTGAGGAGACCCCCCATGAGTAACCGCCTGCTCACCCACCTCCGCCACGTCGACCTCGCCGTGCCGGACTACGACAAGCAACTCGACTTCTACGCCGGCGTCTGGGGCCTGACCAAGGTCGCCGAGGACTCCGGCATCTCCTTCCTGGCCGCCGAGGGCTCCCCCGAGCAGTACGTCGTCCGGCTGCGCAAGGCCGACGAGAAGCGTCTGGACCTCGTTTCCTACGGCGCCGCGAACATGACCGACGTGGACACCCTCGCCGAACAACTCCTCTCGACCGGCGTGCAGTTGATCTCCCAGCCGGGCAAGGTGGACACCCCCGGCGGCGGGTACGGCTTCCGGTTCTTCGACGTGGACGGGCGCACCATCGAGGTCTCCGCCGACGTCGAGGTGCGGCAGCACCGCAGGATCGAGGAGAAGGAGTCGATCCCGGTCAAGCTGTCGCACGTCGTCCTCAACTCGCCGGATCTGGACAAGACCAAGGCGTGGTACGAGGAGCACCTCGGCTTCCGGCTGTCCGACACGCTCGGTCATCCGCACATCGGCGACGTCATGCACTTCATGCGGATCAGCAACCAGCACCACTCCATGGCCATCGCCAAGGGCCCGCACACCTCCCTGCACCACATCTCCTTCGAGATGCGCGGGATCGACGAGTACATGCGCGGCTCCGGCCGTGTCATCCGCTCCGGCGCCCGCAAGATCTGGGGTCCGGGCCGGCACATGGCGGGCGACAACACCTTCACCTACTTCCTCGACCCGCACGGCAACACGGTCGAGTACACGACGGAGTTGGAGCTGCTGGACGAGGACACCTGGCACCCGCACGTCTACGACTTCTCCAAGCCCGAGGTCACCGACCAGTGGGGCACCGCCAACCCCATGAACGAACTGGTCACCAAGGAGTCCTTCAACGACGTCGACCGCGGCGTCTTCGTCGCTCCGCCGGTCTGATCAGCGGAGCCTTCAGTCCCCGGGGGTGCGGTTGCCCTGTCAACTGCCCTGACTCCCATGCTGCACCCCCGGCCTTCGTGCCACCCCTCACGCCGACAGCCGACAGGAAACTGCCATGCGTTTCGCCGCGTACGAGTACCGCAACCGACGCCACGTGGCCGTCGTCTCAGAGGACGGCACGCTCCACCCCCTGCCCGGCGTCAGCTCAATGACCGGCCTTCTCGCCGAGGGCGGCGGCCTGCCCGAACTGCTCCACGCGGGCTCCGCGACCCTCGACGTCCCGGCCGGCCCCCACATCTCCGACGTACGACTGCTGGCGCCGCTCCAGCCGCCCACCGTGCGGGACTTCGTCACCTTCGAGGAACACGTCGAGGGCGTACGGCGGTCCGTGGACGGGGCTGCCGGGGTACCGGAGCGGTGGTACGCGGCCCCGACGTTCTACTTCGGCAACCCCTACGCGATGTACGGGCCGCACGACGACATCCCCATGCCGCCGGGGTCGAGCGTTCTCGACTTCGAGCTGGAGGTCGCTGCCGTGGTCGGAAAGGAGGGCCGCGACCTCACACCCGAGCAGGCCCGCGACCACATCGTCGGCTACACCGTCTTCAACGACTGGTCGGCCCGCGACCTGCAGTCCGCCGAGATGAAGGTCGGCCTCGGCCCTTGCAAGGGCAAGGACACCGCCACCACGCTGGGTCCTTACTTGGTCACCGCCGACGAGTTGGGGAAGTACCGCGACGCGGACGGCTTCCTGCGCCTGGCGCTCACCGCCGAGATCAACGGCGAGGTCGTGGGCAAGGATCTGCTGTCCAACATGAGCTGGACCTTCGAGGAGATGGTCGCCTACGCCTCACGCGGGACCGTCGTCCGCCCCGGCGACGTCTTCGGTTCCGGGACCTGCGGCAACGGCGGCTGCCTCGCCGAGCTGTGGGGTGTACGGGGTGAGCAGTCCCCGCCTCCTCTGAAGCCTGGCGACACGGTCACCCTCACCGTCGAGGGCATCGGCTCCGTCTCCAACACCGTGGTGGCCGGCCCGGACCCCATGACCGTTCCCGTCGCCCGACGCCGCACGAGGGAACGGCCGTGACCGATCTCCATCTCTGGGGGCACCTCCCGGCCGAAGGCCGGGGGAGGCTCCTCGGCAGGGTCGTCGTGGTCACGGGCGCGGCCGGCGGCCAGGGCGCCGCGGAGGCCGCGGCGCTCACCCGCGAGGGCGCCCGGGTGATCGCCACCGACGTCACGCAGGCACCCGGCTGCCGCCGTCTCGACGTCACGAGCGAGAAAGACTGGGCGGAACTCGCCGCCGGCCTGCGTGAGGCGTATGGGCAGGTGCACGGCCTGGTCAACAACGCGGGCGTCACCTGGCGGGCCCGGATCGACGGCGTACGCCCCGAGGACATGGCCCGCGTCCACGCGGTCAACGTCACCGGCCCGCTGCTGGGCATCCAGCACCTGGCCCCGCTGATGCCACCCGGCTCCTCGATCGTGAACGTCGGCTCGTCCGCCGCGCTCACCGGCCACTACCCGGTCGCCTACACGGCCAGCAAGTGGGCGCTGCGCGGCCTGTCGCGGACCGCCGCCATGGAACTGGGGCCCGCCGGCATCCGTGTGAACATCGTCCACCCCGGCTTCATCGAAACGGACATGACCGCCTCCGCGGCACCCGCGTTCCGAGAGGCGAACGTCCGTGAGACACCGCTCGGCCGCACCGGAACCGTCGACGAGATCACCCCGCTCGTCGTCTTCCTTCTCTCGGACGAGGCGTCTTTCATCACGGGGGCCGAGATACCGGTGGACGGCGGACTCACCGTGCACGGCGGCGCCAAGTCGATCTCTGACGCCCTGCGCGCGGACGCCTGAACCGGCGATCACGCAGGACAGACACCACAGAAAGGCCCTCCCTCCCATGGACAAGGTCCGCGCGAGCGCCGTCGAGGCGGTCGCCGACATCCCCGACGGCGCGTCGCTGGCCGTCGGCGGCTTCGGCCTCAGCGGCATCCCCGGCGTGCTCATCCAGGCGCTCCACGCCCAGGGCACCACCGGCCTGGAGGTCGTGTCGAACAACTGCGGCGTGGACGGGCGCGGACTGGGAGTCCTGCTGGCCGACGGCCGGATCGCCCGTGTCACGGGCAGTTACGTGGGCGAGAACAAGGAGTTCGCCCGCCAGTATCTCTCGGGCGAGCTGGAGGTGGAGCTGGTGCCGCAGGGCACGCTGGCCGAACGGCTGCGCGCCGGGGGAGCGGGCATCCCCGCCTTCTACACCCCGGCAGGGGTGGGCACCCAGGTCGCCAAGGGAGGGCTGCCCTGGCGCTACCGGCCCGACGGCACGGTCGCGGTGGCCTCCCCGCCCAAGGAGACCCGCGACTTCGCGGGCCGCGCGTACGTCCTGGAGCACGGCATCACCACCGACTTCGCCCTCGTACGGGCCTGGCGCGGCGACCGCCACGGAAACCTGGTCTTCCGTAAGTCCGCCGCCAACTTCAACCCGCTGGCCGCGATGGCGGGCAGCATCGCCGTCGCCGAAGTGGAGGAACTCGTCGAGCCGGGCGAGCTGAGCCCGGACGAGATCCATCTGCCGGGCGTCTTCGTCCAGCGGATCGTGGTCCTCACCCCGGCCGAGGCCGCCGACAAACAGATCGAGAAGAGGACCGTAAGCGCATGAGCACCACCCTCGGAACGCAGCTGGGCTGGACCCGGGACCAGATGGCCGCCCGCGCTGCCGCCGAACTCACCGACGGTTCGTACGTCAACCTCGGCATCGGCCTGCCCACCCTCATCCCCGGCCACCTTCCCCCGGACGTCCATGTGGTCCTGCACTCCGAGAACGGCATCCTGGGCACGGGCCCGTATCCGACCGAGGCCGAGGTCGACCCCGACCTGATCAACGCGGGCAAGGAAACCGTCACGGTGCTGCCGGGGGCCTCCTTCTTCGACTCGGCCCTGTCCTTCGGCATGATCCGGGGCGGCCACATAGACACCGCCGTGCTCGGCGCGATGCAGGTCTCCGCCGTCGGCGACCTGGCCAACTGGATGATCCCCGGCAAGATGGTCAAGGGCATGGGCGGCGCGATGGACCTCGTCCACGGCGCCCGCCGCGTCATCGTCCTGATGGAACACACCGCCAAGGACGGCACCCCGAAGATCCTCAAGGAGTGCACCCTCCCACTCACCGGCGAACGGTGCGTCCACCGCATCATCACCGACCTCGGCGTCCTCGACGTCACACCCGAGGGCCTCGCGCTCGTGGAATGCGCGCCGGATGTCACCGCCGAGGACATCGCCGCCCGCACCGAAGCACCTCTGATCCGGAAGCCATGAATCAGGGGCCCCGTTCCGCTGGGACGTCTGGCCTGTCCCGACTGCGACCCGCGCAGGCGAACCGCACGCCGGTGATCTCCGGCCCGTGCCTGGCCGCCCGCCTCTGGCGACGGAGCACGAGGGACTTTCGCGAAAGTCCCCACCTGACCTCCGCCAACCCGCGTCTGTCCGCGAAACGGACTCGCAGCCCTGGACGACATCACGGAGGTGGGGCAATCCCCGGGGGCAAGTGGGCCGGGCGTGCCGGGAGGGCCGAGTCGCCCCGTTACCTTTCACGTGGCCCCGCAAGGGGGTGCCTGGCCCCCGGGTCCGGTATGGCTCTGTGCCTCCTGTCGAATTCGACGACCTGGGGGGTGCCGCCGGGCTTCGGGGCACCGTCATCCAGGTCCGCCAGACCCGACTGTTCAGCGGATGCGCGACAGCTGCGGCCTCGGTGGAACTCAGGGACGCGAGAAATCGCTCCGCGGCCCGCACCATCGCGGTGGTCGGTGCGTCTTCGGATCGCCGTTCGAACAGATCTGCCCGGACGTCGCCGTCGGTGGTGATGCCGCGGAAGGGTTCCCTGGCGAGCGAGTTCTTCCACGTAGTGATCGCGTCGCGGAACGGTTCCCAGTGCAGATGCCGTTCGACGTACTGGTACGCGTCGAGCTCGACGAGACCGACGATCTTTCTCGTCGTCCAGAGGACGAAGATGATCTCTGAACTCCTGTGTCACAGGTACCCTCCGTGGGCGCAGCGGGCCGGTCGTCTGAAGGCGACACCCCGTGGGCGTGGAAAATCGAATCAGCGGCCTGCCGCGTGGTCAGGTCAGCGACATGCGCGACGGCTTGGGCGACGGCTCGGGGGCCGGGATGTGTTGCAGCAGGTCGTCGATGAGCGCCAGGATCGCGTCGGCTCCGTCGGCGGTGCCGAAGACGTACAGGTCGGGCCGGCCGATGAACGCCGTTGCACCGTAGGTGCTGAAGAACGAGGTGTAGGTGTGGTCGAGTTCCTCGAACCGGGCGGGACCGGAGCCGAGGGTGACGATGTCGAAACCCAGTTCGGCCAGACGGCTGCTTCGTGCCGAGCCGAGCCGGCCAGTGATGTCGACCTTCGTGACCAGTTGGAAGCCGAATCCGACCAGTGAGTCGAGCAGCCCCTCCCGCGTGCCGCCGCGGACGCGCCCCTGGGGGCGCGGAGCCCGGCGGCTCCGAGGACTTCACCGTCCGCACCGCGCCTGACGATTCCCTGACAGAGAGGAGGAATCGGCGGAGTGGCGGAGTCGGCGTGCTCACGCAGGAAGGCGTCCCTGGCCATCGCCTTCTCCAGGTCGTTGTCGTTGACCAGCTTCCAGCCTTCGAGCGAACCGGCCACGAAGTAGGTGGAGTGGGACATGCGCTCTGACTCGTAGGTGTCCAGAAGCAACTCGGTCGCCCGCCCGCTCAACACCAGGTCGAGCTTCCATGCCAGGTTGGCCGCGTCAAGCTGGAGCCGGTGCTCCCGCTCGGGAAGAAGCCTGGACGGCCACCGGTACACACCAGGCGGCAGCTGATAGACGGCATACGCTGGCGCACTCGCGCTGGCGCTCCCTGGCGAGACGTGTCCGAGCGGTACGGCCCGTGGGAGACGGTCTACGGCCTCTTCCGGCGTTGGCAGCGCGACGGCACCTGGCACCGCATCTTCGAGCAACTGCAGGCCCGGGCCGACGCTGAGGGGGCTGATCACCTGGGATGTCTCGGTGGACTCGACCATCGCCCGCGCCCACCAGCATGCGGCCGGTGCCCGCAAAAGGGGCTTGAGTTCTATCGGTGATTGCGAACGCCCCGGAAGGAGAGCGTTCGGATGCCGAAGTACGCCCCCAACAAGATGCCGAGTTCGGTGAAGAAGCGGTACTTCGAGTTGCTCAGGGAGGGCTACAAGGGTGCGGCGGCGGCCCGGGTGGTGGGGGTCTCCGCCAGCTGTGGTTCGAACTGGTTCATCGAAGCTGGAAGCGTGATCGTCCCCGACGCCGGCCCGATACCACCGCGCTTCCTGACTCAGAACGACCGCATCGCCATCGCGGACGGCCTCCAGGCCAAGCAGACCGTCAAGGAGATCGCCGCGTCGATCGGGAAGAGTTTTCAGACCGTCTACCGCGAGATCAAACGCAACGCGAAGCCGGACGGCAGCTACCACCCCTGGTGGGCCCACAACCAGTCCCTGCTGCGGCGCCGCCGTCCCAAGGAGGAGAAGATCCGCGGCAGCGAGCCGCTGCGGACGCTCGTGCGCGAGAAACTCACCGAAAAGTGGTCGCCGCAGCAGATCGCGCGTCACCTGGCCCGCGAGTACGCGAAAGACGTGGCGATGCGGGACTGTCCGGAGACGATCTACCGGGCCCTGTTCGCCGGCCTCCTCGGCCGCGGCGAGGCCAAGCTCCGCACCGGCCGCACCCGCCGCAAGAAGCAGCGTCGTGGTGTCCCCGCACTGAACAAGATCAAGAACATGACGCTCATCCACGAGCGGCCCGTCGAGGTCAACGACCGTACCGTTACAGGGCATTGGGAAGGGGACCTGATCATCGGACGCGGCCAGGGCTCCGCGATCGGCACCCTCGTCGAGCGTACGACCCGCTACGTGCACCTGATCCACCTGCCGAACGGCTGGAAGGCCCCACAGGTCCGCAACGCGCTCATCACGCAGACCGCGCACATCCCGCCCCAGCTGCGGCGGACGCTGACCTGGGATCAAGGACGTGAGCTGACCCTGCACGAGGACATCGAGGCGCTGACCGGGTTCCGGATCTACTTCTGTGACCCGCACTCACCCTGGCAGCGCGGCACGAACGAGAACACCAACGGCCTGCTGCGCCAGTACTTTCCCAAGGGCACCAATCTGTCCGTCCACACTGCACGAGACCTCCGCGAAGTCGCGCATCAGCTCAACCGGCGCCCCCGACTCGTCCTTGGCGACAGGACCCCAGCCGAGGTCATGCGAGAATGCCTCAAAGGCCCATTCACCAGGTGATTCGCAACCACTGATAGAAACCGCCCGGACCTGGCCGGAGAATCGTGGTGCGGGGGGCGACGCCGGACCGGACACGCCGAGTGGGTGTCGGCGCCCACGGAGGTGCCGACACCCGACTCCGATCGACCGGCCGGATTCAGCCGCCCATCAAGTCCCGCTCGATGGCGGCGAGTTCGTCCGCGCTGCCCTGGACCTTGGGCCCGCTGAACCACTTGCGGGCGGACAGTCCCCACCATGCGCCGGCGAAGCCCAGCACGACCACAACGGCGACTGGCGCGTAGTTGAAGCTGGTCGCGGTAACCGGGCTGACCTGCGGGAGCATGAACAGGAGCGTCACGAACACCACCCAGCCCACGGCCGTGACGGCGACCGGCTTGCTCCAGCGGCCCAGCTGCCAGGGCCCGGCGACGAAGTCGTCACCCTGGCGCAGCCTCAGGTAGATCGGTATGACGTAGGCGATGAAGAGCCCGATCACGGCGATCGAGGTGACGGCGGCGTACGCGGTCGGGTTGATCAGGTACGGCAGACCCAGCAGGAAGGCTCCGCCGGAAGCGAGCCAGACCGCGTTGGTGGGCGTGCGGGTGTGATCGCTGATCTTGTGCCAGATCCTGGAGCCCGGCAGGGCGCCGTCGCGTGAGAAGGCGTAGATCATGCGGGAGTTGGCGGTCACCGAGGACATGCCGCAGAAGAACTGGGCACCGATGACGATCAGCAGGAGCAGCTTGCCGCCGGTCGCGCCGAGTGCGTCGAGGAAGATCTGGACCGGGGGCACGCCGGTGCTGCTGCCGAGTGCGCCGTCGTAGGACTGGATGGCGAAGGTGACGCCGATCAGCAGGATCCAGCCGGCGACCAGGGAGACCAGGATCGAGTTGACGATGCCACGGGGGCCGGAGCGAGCGGCGTCGTGGGTCTCCTCCGTCATGTGGGCGGAGGCGTCGAAACCGGTCAGGGTGTACTGGGCGAGGAGCAGGCCCAGCAGGGAGACGTAGAGGCCCGAACCCCAGCCGGTGTTGTCGACGAAGTGACCGAAGACGAAGCTCGCCGACTGGTGCTTGCCGGGGAAGACGATCAGGGCCAGAACGACGATCGCGACGCCGATGACCTGCCACCAGACGCTGATGTTGTTGAGCAGGGCGACGACCTTGACGCCGCGGACGTTCAGGAGGGCGTGGATGAGCAGGGTGATGCCGAAGAGCAGGACGGTGTGGCCAGGGGTGGCGGCGAAGCCCCACTGCAGGTCAAGGAAGGCGTTGAGGAACTGGGCGAGGCCGAAGTCGATGCCGGCGGTGACGGCGACCTGGCCGAGGAAGTTGAACCAGCCGGTGAACCAGGCCCAGGCGGGGCCGTTGGTCTTGGCGAGCTTGGCGGCCCAGTAGTAGAGGCCGCCGGCGGTCGGATAGCTGGAGCAGACCTCCGCCATGCCCAGCCCCACGGTGAGGGTGAACAGGCCGACGACGGGCCAGCCCCACACCATGACGGCCGGACCGCCGGTGTTCATGCCGAAGCCGTACAGGGTCATACAGCCGGAGAGGATGCAGATGATCGTGAAGGAGACGGCGAAGTTGGAGAACGCCGACATGCTGCGTTCCAGCTCCTGGGCGTAGCCCAGCTCATGGAGACGGGCCTCGTCGTTGCTCACCTCGGCCGGTCTGGTGCCGGCTGGTCCGGTGCGCTCGACTTTGTCGAAAGCCATGGGAACCCCTTCTGACGGGCGTACTGAACGGGGGGACGATGTGCGGGGGGAAGGGGTACGGCTGCGGGTGGGTCGAGGGTCACTGGGAGGTCATGCCGCCGTCGACGGCGACGACGCTGCCGGTCATGAAGCTCGCCTCGTCGGAGGCGAGGAAGAGGGCCACGTGGGCGATCTCGCGCGGTTCGCCGGGCCGCCCGACCGGCTGGAAGGAGTCGATGGTCTCGTACACCTGCTTCAGGCCGCCTAGGAGTTCGGCGTGGGCATGGTTGATCGGGGTGTCGACCCAGCCCGGGCAGATGACGTTGCAGCGGATGTTCTGCTTGGCGTAGTCGAGTGCGACACCCTTGGTCAGCATCACGCTCGCACCTTTGGACGCCGAGTAGACCGTGAGGAAGGGCTCGCTGACAAGACCGTTCACGCTGGAGATGTTGACGATGGAACCGCCGCCCTGGGCCAGCATGTGCGGGATCACCGCCCGGCAGCCGTAGAGCTGGCCCTTGACATTGACGTCCAGGGTGCGGTCGATGATGTCGTCCGGGACCTCGTGCAGCAGACCCGGCAGGTTGACCCCGGCGTTGTTGACGAGGACGTCGACCCGGCCCCAGCGCGCCACGGTGACCTCGACCATCCCGTTCACGGCGGCGCTGCAGGACACGTCGACCGTGTGCGACTGGGCGGTCCCGCCCTGATCGACGATCTCGGTCGCGGTGCGCACGGCGGCGTCGCCCGACAGGTCCGCGCACAGCACCCGTCCGCCCTCCTCGGCCAGCCGGTGGGCGATCGCCCGCCCGATGCCGGACCCGGCACCGGTGACGATGCAGACCTTGCCGGCGACGCGGCCCGTGCGGGCGGGAGGGGGTGGAGTGGGGATGCCCATGAAGTCTCTTTCCGTCGTGCGCGTTGGCCGATCCGCCAATCGCATACATCCGTGATTCCTGAAGTACGCCCGGGGATGCCACAATGCTGCGGTGAGTCCCTCGTCGTGTCATTGGACAATTTCCCAATGCTCTCCCGCCCGTGCCGTGGAATCCTCCGAACGGCCCGGCGGTCCGGCGTGATCGACCTGGACGGGAAGGTCGCGGTGGTGACCGGTGCCGCCAGCGGCATCGGACGGGCGATAACCCGCGGTTTCGTGGCGGCCGGGGCGCGGGTGGTGGCGGCGGACGTCGACGAAGCGGGGGTGGCCCGCACGGCCGAACTGTGCACGGATCCGGGGGCGGTCGTGCCGCTGCGCGCGGACGTGTCCGATCCGGCCGATGTCGCGGCGGCGGTCGAGACGGCCGAGCGGACCTGGGGACGGCTCACCACCATGGTCAACAACGCCGCCGTATCCATCCCCGGAAACGTCCTGGAGACCTCGGTCGAGGACTTCGACCGCATGCTGGCGGTCAACCTGCGCGGGGTCTTCCTCGGCTGCAAGTACGCCGTCCCCGCGCTGTTGCGGGCCGGCGGCGGCTCGGTCATCAACATGGGTTCGGTCAACAGCCTGGTGGCCGAACCCGTCCTGGCCGGCTACACCGCCAGCAAGGGTGGCGTGCTGATGCTCACCAAGGCCGTCGCCCGCGACTTCGCCGCCCTGGGCGTCCGCTGCAACTGCATCTGTCCCGGTTGGGTCGACACCCCCATCAACCTGGCGCACGCCGAGCGGATGGGCGGCATCGAGGCCGTACGGGAGGGCCTGCCGGACTGGCAGCCCCTCGGACGGGAGGGCCGCCCCGACGAGATCGCCTCGGTCGCTCTGTTCCTCGCCTCCGACCTGTCCACGTTCATGACCGGGTCCGCGGTGGTCGCGGACGGCGGCATGACGGCGATCTGATCTCCGGGGAGTCCTCGATGAGCGGAAACCTCGACTCCCTGGTCGCGGCGCTCGGCAGCGGCGTACTGCGCGCCGTCCTGCTTCCCGAGCCGTCACTGCCGGTGGGTGGTGTGCGCATCCATGAGCCCGGTGCCGCGCGGGCCTCGACGCCCGGCGAGGTGCTGCTCGCCGTCGGCGCGCACGAGGCGGCGACGGTCACCGCCCTGCTGCGCACACTGCGCGGAAGCGTCGCCGCGCTGGCGGTCAAGTGCCGGGTCGAGGACGACACCGAGGTACTGGAGGCCGCCGCCGAGCACGGCTGCGCGATCCTGGTGCTGGACGACGGCATCGACTGGCTCCAGGCGGCGGCGCTGGTCCAGGGCACGCTCGCCGAACACGCGGGTCCCGCCGAGGCCGACGAGCAGCGGACCGGTGACCTCTTCGCCCTGGCCGACCTCGCGGCCGCGGCCGTCGGCGGACCGGTGACCGTCGAGGACCCGCGCGGCTGGCTGCTGGCCTACTCCAGCGACCAGCGGGGCGGCGACGCCGTACGCACCGAGACCCTGATGACCCGGCGTGCCCCCGACGCCTTCAGCCGCGCGCTCGCCGCGCACGGCATCCCCCAGGAGATCGCCCGCAGCGACTCACCGGTGACCGTGCGGGGAGTCGGCGAAGGGGCGGCCGACCGGCTCGCGGTCGGCCTGCGCGCCGGGAGCTTCGGGCTGGGCACGATGTGGGCCGTGGTCGACCGGCCCGACGAACCGCGGATCACTGCCTTCGGCCAGGTGGCGCACCGGGTCGCCGTCCAGCTCATGCGCCGCCGCACCGAGGACTACCGCGGCCACCGCGTCGAGATGGAGCAGCTGGCCGTCCTGCTGCACGGCTCCCCCGCGGTCACGGGTTCCGCGGACGCCGTCGAACTGCCGCCCGGGGCACACTGGGTCGTGGCGCTGGCCCTCGCCCCGCACGAGCCGGCAGAGCGCGCCCTGGCCCGCTCCCGCCTGGAGCAGGCCCTCGCACTGACCCAGCGGGGCCCCGAACTCACCGTCCACGCTGGCCAGTTGTCGAACCTCTGGTATCTCGTCCTCACCGTCGCCCGCCCCCGCGAGTCGTCCCTCGACCTGGTCCGCGGATGGGTGTACGACCTCCTCGGCAGCCGTGACCGCGACCACCTGCCGGTGTACGCCGGCATCGGCTCGGCCGCCCACGGCCAGGGCCACCTGCCGCGCTCCCGCAAGGAGGCGGAGCGCGCCCTGGCCGTCGCCAGGCTGACCCCCGCGCCGGGCGATCCGCTCGCCTTCGACGACTGCTGGGCCCGCGCCGCTCTCACCCGGCTCCTGGAACCGGCGGCGGTGGCCGACCTGGAGAGCGTCACGCCCCTGCACCGCCTCCAGGAACAGGACGACGTGCACGGCACGGAGTACGTACCCACCCTGCACGCCTGGCTGGAGCACCAGGGCAACGTACGCGCCGCCGCCGAGCAGCTGCACGTCCACACCAACACCCTCCGCTACCGTCTCGGCAAGATCGAGGAGGCGGCGGGCATCGACCTCGGCGACGCGGACGTACGGCTCGTCCTGGCCCTCCAGCTCAAGGCCATCACTTCATGACCGGCGCGGTGAGATCGAGGTTCCCGATCTTCATCAAGTGCCGAACCCTCTACGTAACCGGGCAACTGTCCTTTCTGAGCTTGGCGTTTAACGTCGCAGGTCACCCGACCTGCGACGTTAAACGCCAAGTTAAGTCATCATGCCGCCGCCGGTAAATCGAATCGACACACGCCCCACCGGGGCCTGGGATTGGGCACGCCGGCAGGACGTAGCGGGTGGCGGAGAGGTTGGACAGGCCGAAGAGCTCCATCAGCCGGACGGGGTCGGCGCTGTAGCGCGCCTCGTCGACGATTCGGTCCACGCGTAGGCGGCCGGCTGGCAGGCCGAGCCGTTGGAACAGGAGCTGGACCACGCCGGCGAGTATGGCACCGAGAACATCGTCTGGGCCCACCAGCGCGGCCTGCCCGTCTCACCCACGGCCCGTCTCCTGAGGATCGGCGGAAACCAGAGGCGCGCCCTCATGAAACAGGTCCACCCCCTGCTCGAGCCGCACGGCCACCACAGCGAGCCGCTCCCCGTCCCGCCCCGTCGACCCTTGTGAACTCGCCCGCTATGTCACGGCCGCAGCGCCAACGGCAACTTGACCCGACACGCATCTCACTCATTTCCCGACAGCTTCGGGAGAACATGCTCGGCACAAGCGGCAACGGCCTCAACGAGGCCTACGACAGCGCGGTCTCCGCAGCCATCTACAGCAAGGACCCGGGGGCGACCGTCGGCCACTCACAGTCGGCGAAGAGCGCGACGACACAGACGGCCTGCGCCGACCTGAGCGCACACACCAAAACGCCCCGGTGAGCGTCAGGGAAGTCACAGGGGTCGTCCGGGCCTCGCAGGGCGATGGTCCGCAGGCTGGGTCCGTGCGGCCTGTACGGGCCGGTGCGGGACCGTCTCGACGGCGTCTCGGGCGACTGAGTGCGTTCCCGACGTGTGGCTGCTGCTGGTGCGTCGGTTACCGACGTGGCCCGATTAGCGGTAGCAAAACGACATCATCCCAGGTCGAATGCCCTGGCGATTCTCTGGCATCCGCAGAAGTTACTAGAGGAGTTCTAATCAAATCTTTGTATCGTCGAAGACGATCGTGCCGTCGCACAGCAGGCTCCAGCCCTGTTCGGGATGGGCCGAGACGATGACGGCCGGGTGGCGGTCGGGGTGGTCGGCGCCGGGGCACGGGGGCTGATGCCTGCACATGGTCCTTCTCCTGTCGTGCGGGATCCTGCCCCTGTGATAGCCCAGTTTGTTTTCCGCCGGATGAAGGGGACCTCCACAAGAGCGGAATCCCGGCGGTGAGTTCCGGGCCGGCGGCCTTGCGAGGGGGCTCGGCCGGCATGAACCGGATTCAGTAGCGGGCGGAGCTCGCCAGCAGCGGCGGATACACCGCGCTCGGCACCCCGTCGACCGTGGCGCCCGCGTACTTCAGCATGGTGCCGACGCGGTGGTTGAGGTCGTGGGGGAAGGCGAGGGCCGGTGCCGACACCTCGTCCAGCCGGGCCGTCTGGTCAGGGGTCAGGCGGACTTCCAGGGCGGCGACGTTGGCTTCCAGGTGACCGAGGGTGCGCGGGCCGATGAGGGTGGAGGTGACGCCGGGGCGGTTCTGCACCCAGGCAAGGGCCACCGCGGCCGGGCTCGCGCCGGCCTCCTCGGCGACGGCGGCGAGTGTCTCGATCACGGTGAACTCGGCCTCGCCGGGCTGCCCGACGACGGCGGACCGCAGGGCGTCGGCGGGTGCGGACCGCCCCTTGCGGTACTTCCCGGAGAGGAAGCCGTTCTTGAGCGGGCTCCAGGGCAGCAGTCCCATCCCCGCGTCCTGCGCCAGCGGGATCAGCTCGCCCTCGATGGTGCGCTCCAGCAGGGAGTACTCCATCTGCAGCGCCGTCACCGGCGTCCAGCCGCGCAGCAGCGCCGTGGTGTGGGCCTTGGCGGTGAACCAGGCCGGCGTGTCGGAGAAGCCGACGTACCGGATCTTGCCGGCCGTCACCAGGTCGTCGAGGGTGCGCAGGGTCTCCTCGACGGGGGTGGACCGGTCGTGGTTGTGCAGCCAGTACAGGTCGACGTAGTCGGTGCGCAGCCGGCGCAGCGAGTCCTCCAGCTGGCCGACGATCGCCTTGCGGCCGGCGCCGCCGCCGTTGGGGTCGCCGAGGTGCAGGTTGCCGAAGAACTTGGTGGCCAGCACCAGGCGGTCGCGGCGGCCGGGACGGGCGGCGAGGAAGTCGCCGAGGATCGCCTCCGAGTGGCCGTTGGTGTAGAAGTTGGCGGTGTCGACGAAGTTGCCGCCGAGGTCGAGATAGGTCTGGAGGATCTTCTCCGACTCCTCGACCGAGCAGCCGAAGCCGCCGTCCTCACCGAAGTTCATCGCGCCCAGGCAGAAGGGGCTCACCTTGAGCCCGGACCGGCCGAGACCGACGTACGAGTCGAGTGCCATGAATTGCTCCGTGGAAGAGGAGTGGGATTTTCGACTCTTCGAGCAAACCAGGCTGAGCTGCGGGAACGCTATGGCGATCGTATCGGCGACTTGCACGATCGTGCCCGGCTTCCGGGGGAGCGAGTACCAGCGCCGGTTCGGCCGGGCGCCGGACGCGGACACGGTACGGCCGAGAAACGCGCGGGAGGCGGTCGTCACCGGTCAGTAGGCTGACCGGATGCCAGAACAGATATCCGAACGTGCTCGGCTGACCGGGGACTGCGCCCGCTGTTTCGGGTTGTGCTGTGTCGCCCTGCCGTTCGCCGCGTCGGCGGCCTTCGCGGTCAGCAAGCCCGCCGGAAAGCCCTGCCACAACCTCGGCGGCGACCACCGCTGCGGCATCCACACCGAGCTGCGGCAGCGCGGCTTCGCCGGCTGCACGGTCTACGACTGCCTCGGCGCCGGGCAGAAGGTCTCGCAGGTCACCTTCGGCGGCCGGGACTGGCGGACCGGGTCCGAGCAGGACGCCCGCCGGATGTTCGACGTCTTCCCGGTCGTACGGCAGCTGCACGAACTGCTCTGGTATCTGACGGAGGCCCTCGGCCTGGCCGCCGCCCGCCCCGTCCACGCCGGTCTGCGCGCCGCGCTGCGGAAGACCGAGGAACTGAGCCTCGGTACGCCCGAAGAGCTGGCCGCGCTGGACGTGGCCGCCCACCGGCAGGAGGTGAACGTGCTGCTGCTGCGGGCCAGCGAGCTGGCCCGGGCGGGGGTGCGCGGCAGGGGGAAGGACCGGCGGGGCGCCGACCTGATGGGTGCCCGGCTCCGCGGCGCCGGGCTGCGCGGGGCGAGTCTGCGCGGCGCCTGTCTCATCGCCGCCGACCTCACCGGGGCCGATCTGCGGGACGCGGACCTGATCGGCGCCGACCTCAGGGACGCCGACCTCGGCGACGCGGACCTCACCGGCGCCTTCTTCCTGACCCAGCCCCAGCTCGACGCGGCCCGGGGCAACGCGGGGACGCGCCTGCCGGGGTCAGTCACCCGCCCCGTGCACTGGACAGCCACCGCCCTCTGACGCGGGCGCCTCGGGCACGGACACCGGCGCCGGGGCGGGGGCGCGGCGCTCCAGCCGCAGCCGCAGCCCGTCCGGCATCAGGGTGAGACGCTCGGTCACCCGCAGCCGGTAGTCCGGGTCGGCCCGCAGGGTGTAGCGGCGCAGCAGCAGGCCGAGGACCAGGGTCGCCTCGTGCAGCGCGAACTGGCGGCCGATGCAGGCCCGTGCCCCGGTGCCGAACGGCTTGAAGGTGTGCGGGGCCCGGCCCCGCGCGGCCTTCGCCTCGAACCGGTCCGGGTCGAAGCGCTCGGGGTCCGGCCCCCACACCTCGGGGTCCCGGTGCAGCATCGCGGTCAGGACCAGGGCCCAGGCTCCCCGGCGCATCGGATGCTCCCCGCCCAGCACGGTGTCCCGGAGGGCCTCGCGGGCGAAGGCGGGCGCCGTCGGCCACAGCCGCAGCGACTCGTCGAGGACCCGGCGCACATAGCGCAGCTTCGCCACCTGGTCGTAGCCCGGTGCGGGCGTGTCGCCCCAGACGCGGTCCACCTCGGCGGCGGCGCGGGCCGCGATCTCGGGGTGCAGGGCGAGGTAGTGCAGGGCGAAGGAGAGCGCGCCCGAGGTGGTCTCGTGCCCGGCGACCAGGAAGGTGATCACCTGCCGCCGTACGTTCTCGGCGGACAGCCGCTCCCCGGTCTCGGGGTGGGCCGTCTCCAGCATCCGGTCCAGCAGGTCGCCGTCCGCGCGGCCGCTCGCCCGCCGCTCCTCGACCAGGGTGTCGACCGTGCTGTTGAGGTGGGCGATGTCGGCCGCGTTGCGCCGGGCGGCCTGCCGCAGCAGCAGCGGGGCGAGCGGCCCCGGCACGCTGTTCAGGCGCTGGGCGTAGGTGAGCGTGCCGATCATCGCGGTCACGAAGGGGTGCGGCCGGTTCCGTTCGAACGAACCGAAGTCGTGGCCGAACCCGGTGCGGGCGATGGTCTCCAGGGTCAGCTTGGTCATGTCCCCGGGCACGTCCACCCAGCGGCCGGCCGACAGCTCACGGTCCCAGTGGTCGGTGAGCCGCCCGGCCACCGCGAGCATCATCCCGTGGTAGCCCTCCATGGCCTCGCGGCTGAAGCCGGGTGCCAGGACGTCGTGCGCCAGCTGCCAGTTCGGCTCGTGGTTGTACGCGGTGAACAGGCCGTCCCCGGCGACGGGGCGGAGATTGGCGACCCCGAGTCCCACGTGCTTGGCGAACCGGGACTCGTCGGCCATGTCGGCGGCCAGTGCGGCGCCCCACACGAAGACGAACTCGTTGCCGAACACCTTGCGCCGGAAGATCGGGCCCAGCCGGGTGCCGAGGCGCATCGAGTCCTGCAGGGGCGTGCGCCGGTTCACGCCCAGGACGTCGCCGAGCAGGGGCAGCCGATGCGGTGGGTGGGGGATGCGGCTCAGCTCGGGCCAGCCCTGTCCGGCGCCCCGGAACCCCTTGGGCAGCGGGACCTGCGCCGCCGTCCGCGTGACCGTCTCCGCCATGACGCGATCTCCCTCGATGCTGCGGCAGGTGAGCTAGTTGTACGTGGGTTCAATAAGAGGTTTCAGTCTCGTCCCGTTGTTGAACCCGCGTCAAGTAAGGTGCGGGTATGCCCGCGAATCCGAGTGAGCGCACCCGCCGCAGGCTCAGTACCGCGGAACGCCGTGAGCAGCTCCTCTCGGTCGGGGCCAGGCTCTTCTCCGAGAGCCCCTACGACGACGTGTGGATCGAGCAGGTCGCCGAGATCGCGGGCGTCTCCCGAGGCCTGCTGTACCACTATTTTCCGAACAAACGCGATTTCTTCGCGGCGGTCGTGGAGCGGGAGAGCGAGCGGATGCTGCGGATGACGGCGGCGGTGCCCGGGGTGCCGGCCCGTGAACAGCTCACCGCGAGCCTGGACGTCTATCTCGACTACGTCCACACCCACGCGCACGGCTTCCGGGCGTTCCACCGCGCCGAGGCGTCCGGCGACCAGGCCGTGCGCCGTGTCTACCGGCAGGCGCAGGCGGCCCAGGAGCGCCAGGTCCTCGCCGCCCTGGCCGCCGACCCCGAGTTCGGCCCGGCTCTCGCCCGGCGCCCGGACACCCGCCTCGCGGTGCGCGGCTGGCTCGCCTTCACCACGCATGTCTGCCTGGAGTGGCTGCGCACCGAGGAACTCACCCGGGAACAGGTACGGGATCTGTGTGCACGGGCCCTGCTGGGTGTCATCTCCTGAGCCTGCGCATCGGACGCACCCGCGCCCACGGCGACGGACGGCTCACCTTCCACGCGCCCGCCGCCGACGTCGTCAGCTCGCAGAGCGCATGCACGTCCGGCCGGCCCGGGCGAGCGCGGCCGCCTTCCGCCTGCCGCGGGCCCTACAGCGGCAGCGCGCAGACGGCGACCGGTGACGCGAACGGCTCGCCCGCGAGCCGGAGTTCACCGCTCGGCGGATCGACGGTGAAGACGCTGACGGTGCCGGACCGCTGGTTGGCCGCGAACAGCAGCCGGCCGTCGGGGGAGAAGGCGATCTGCCGGGGGAAGTCCCCGTGCACCGGCACCGTGTCCAGCAACCGCAGCCGGGCCCCGTCGGCCTCGATCGCGTACCGCGCGAGCGTGTTGTCGCCCCGGTTGGCCAGATAGGCGAAGGCGCCGTCGGCGGTGACGAGGAACTGGGCCGGGTAGTTGGTGGTGCCGGCGGCGCCGGTGGCCTGCGGCTCGCCGATCGTCAGCCGCCCGCCGGCCGGCTCGTAGCCGCAGACCGCGACCGTGTTCCCCACCTCGTCGGCCAGGTAGGCGTACCGGCCGCCCGGGTGGAACGTGAGATGGCGCGGACCCGCCCCCGGCTTCGTGTGCGCCTGGGCGACCTCGGTGAGGGTGCCCCGCGCGGGATCGAGGCGGTAGCTGTAGACGGTGTCGGTGCCCAGGTCCACGGCGAGGACGTGGCCGCCGTCCGGGCTGGTGATGAACTGGTGGGCGTGCGGGCCCTGTTGGCCGGGCCCGGGGGCCGGGCTGGAGTGCGTGACGAGGTCGGTGCGCTCGCCGAGGGCGCCCGTGGCGTCGATCGGGTGCACGGCCACGCTGCCCGAGGTGTAGTCGGCGCTCAGCAGCCAGCGGCCGGTGGGATGGACCGAGAGGTGACACGGGCCCGCGCCGCCCGTGCTCCGGCTGCCCAGAAGCTTCCGGTCCGCCAGGCGTACGGCGGTCACGCTCCCCTCCGCCCGCTCGTTCACCGCGTACAGCGTGCGGCCGTTCGGGTGGACGGCCAGGTACGACGGGTCGGCGACCCCCGTCAGCGTGCCGGTGTCGGTGATCCGGCCGGTCACGGGGTCGTAGTCGGCGAGGCCGATGCCGGCGCCGCCGCCCTCCACGGAGGTGTACGTGCCGAGGTAGAGCGGGCGGCGAGCCGCGGGCGTCCGCGCGGGGGTCCTGGCCGCCGGGCGCGCCGCATGGTCCGGCCGTTCTGCGGGCGGGGCCGCCGGTGCCGGAACCGCGACCACGGCCGCAGCGCCCGCCAGCGCGCCGACGAACCGGCGCCTGTTCCAGCCGCCGCGCGTCCCTTCCGTACCACTGCCCATGCCACGCACCTCAGGTCGTGAGTCACCCCGGACCTGAGACACCCTGACCCGGACCGAGGGGCCGGCGCAAGAAACGGCAACGCCCGTTGCGTGTGATGCGACAGCGGTTACCAGTCGCCGTCCGTCACCGGGACGCCCGGTGCGTCCTTCAGGGGGACCACCTGCTCCGGGGACGGCTGCTGCCAGGGCTCCAGGTCGTCGCCGAGCCAGTCGCCGACGGGCTTGACCGCCGCCAGGGTGTCCGTGGCGGCGAGATCCCGGGCGTCCTGGTCGAAGTAGTCGTACCAGGGCAGGCCCGCGCGGGTGTACGCCGCCCGGTCCACCGGCGACGGCGGGGGCACCTCGCCGGTGACACGCCGCCACTGCGGGGGCGTGACCAGGTGCACGAAGACGCGTCCGGCCGGGGTCTGGGCCCAGTCCTGCAACGGCCGGTCGTCCTCGTACACCTCCTGGCGCATCGAGCCGCCGACGCCGAGGCCCATCCCGGCCGGCCTGGCCGCCGGGGCCGCACCGGGGGCGGGGAGCGCGGACATCATCGGCAGGGCCGCACCGTAGCCGCCGGCCGGTCCGCGCCCGCGGGTGCGCTCCCGCCGCAGCCGCTCCTGCCGCCGCCACTCGGCGAGCGGGCCGTCCTGGAGCGTGAAGGCCTGGAGTTGGACTCCGCCCCACACCTCCTCGCCGGTGACCTGCCCCTCCACGGTGGCGCCCAGCCCGAGCGGCACCGCCACGAACTGGCGGACCGTGCCCTTTCCGGAGTTGATGCCGTCCAGCCATGGCTGCCGGGGCAGCACCAGGTAGTTCTGGGGTTTCCGGGACAGCCGGTCGCGCCACGGCTTGCCGGAGACCGCGCACACCTTGCCGACGCCGACCTGCAGCGCGGCCGGTTCCGCCGTGCCCGCGAAGCTCAGCCACATCGCCTCGCGCAGGTACACCGGCAGCATCACCCCGCCCCGCGCCCGCCACTCGGCCGGCACCGTGTCCGGGTAGTCGCTCACCCGCCGGACCGGGAACTCACCGAGCCCCGGCGGCAGCGGATGCGTGCCCTTCTCCGGCAGCCGCAGCGTGCGCACGAACCGCACCGCCACCCCGCCCGGCAGCCGTAGCGTGTTCCCGTCGATCCGTACCGCCGTGTCCGTCATCGGCGTGCCCCCTTCCCCGTCCGGGACAGAGAACGTCCCGCACCGCCGTCCTGGTTCCGCCGCAGCCGCTCCGGCACGCCGACCCGCTCCCGCAGTCCGGTCGGCCACGGCCGCCCCGCGCGCTGTTCGCCGGACACCTGGTCCAGCTCCTCCAGCAGGCGGCGGGTGCGGTGCTCGGTGTCCAGCTCGTCGAGGAGCCGGTTGACCTCGGTCAGGACCGCGCCGAGCAGTTGCCAGTTCCGGTCGTCGCGGTGGAGATCCCGCCGGAGCAGGTCGGCGAGCTTGTCGCGGGTGCCGCTCGCGGTGTGCAGCTCGGCGGCGAGCCGCGCCTCGGCCGACTCCGCGTTCTCGCTGATGCTGGTGGTCACCAGGACCGCGAAGCTCACCACGGCGTCGGCGATCTCGGACAGCAGCTGCTCCACGGCGGCACCCGCATCCGATGCGAACAGCGGTTCGGGTTCGCGGGCCTTGGCCAGGTCGGTGAAGGTCCGGGCCAGCACGCGCAGCACGACCGTGCAGATCTCCAGCGTGTCCAGGCCGGTGCGCAGCACCACCCGGTGCAGCAGGCCGTCCCTGACCCGCGGATTCAGCCGCAGGCTGTCCTCCGCCTGCCGCAGCGCCGCGTCCACCTCGACGATGGCGTGGTCCAGGCGGCGGGCCTCGTGCAGCCGGGCGGCGGCCTGCTGCCAGGGCATGACCTGGGCCGCCTCCTCGCCCATCCGCAGCATCAGCTGCCGCAGCCGGCGGGCCAGGCCCTCGACGGACTCGCCGGCCTCGTCCACCCACACCGGGGGTGGGAGCAGGAGGTTGCAGCCCATGCCGACGACCGCGCCGATCAGGGTCTCCACGATCCGCGCCCACGCGGTGCTGCTGATGGTGGTGACCCCGAGCACCAGCATGGCGCTGATCGCCACCTCGGGGATGTACTCGTCGACGCGCACCAGATGGCCCACCGCCAGTGAGGCCACGATCAGCAGGGCCAGGCTCCACCAGGTCAGCCCCACCAGCTGGCTGAAGGCGATGGCGACCAGTACCCCCGCCACCACCGCGTTGACCCGGCGCAAACCGTTGGTCAGGGTGGCGTACAGGGTCACCTGGACGACCAGCAGCGCGGTCAGCGGGGCGGTGAGGGGAGCCGGTTCCGGGCTCAGGTGGAGCGCGACGACGTAGGCGATCGTGGCCGCGGTGGCCGACCGCAGCGTCTGGACGACCACCGGGTCCCGATGCCGCCGCAGCAGTCGCGACAGCCCCTCGGCCCACTTCTGTACCTGTTGCATCCCTTGGCCTGTTCCCCCTCCCGTGTCACGTCGAACGCGTTTCCGCGGATCACCCGGGTGCCGGTGGCTGCCTGACCGGGGTCGACCACGGAGGGTTTCCGAACGCCGTGCCCCCGCCGCGGAAACCGAACGCCGGTCCGACGCGCCTTCTGCCGCCGAGGCGCCGAACGCTCGGACGGGGCAGAAGCGTTGGGGCGTTGAACGCGTCAGCGGTGCTGTGCACGGTGACCGGCCTGGGGTTGCTCGCCGCCGCGGTGCACGAGGGCACGGGTGGTACGCCGCCTGCGGCGGCACGGGGTGCGCACCTGGGGATTCGTGGTGGACAACGTGCGCACCGGGGACAGCGACGGGCCGACGCGGGTCGCGGTCAACGCTCGCCTCCACGGACCGCCTGGGCTACCGGGTGGAGTTCTCGCCCCGGCATGCGGCGGCACGTGGTGGGGCCGGTGGTGTTCCTGGCTTTCGGCGCAGGGGTCTTTCTGGGGACGGGGTGTTCATCGCCCTGCGAAACGGCCGCGACCGGGCCGACCTCGGCCGGCCGTGATCGGCTAGGGTCGGCCCCATCGGGGTCGGCCGCAGGGGGAACCCGATGGAACCCCACGGCACGATGCCGCACGGCACCTCCTCCTTAGCTCACAGCGTGAACTAAGGGTTGGGGAAATATCGCTTCCACCCTCCCGAAGGAGTATGTTGCAGGTCGGGCAGGGTTCGTGAAGGGAGCCACATGGCGGGGCGGAACGGGCGCACGGTACGCGACCTCAGGAGGGCCAACCGCACGGCCGTGCTGCAACGGCTCTATTTCGACGGTCCGCTCAGCCGCTTCGAGCTGGGCCCGGCCACGGGCCTGAGCTCCGGCTCGGTGAGCAACGTGGTCGCCGACCTGATCGCCGACGGCCTGGTCGAGGAGGCCGGCAGCGTCGACTCCGACGGCGGCCGCCCCCGCACCCTGCTGCGCGTCGCCCCGCACAGCGGGCACATGATCGGCGTGGACGTCGGCGAGACCCGGGTCCGGGTCGAGCTGTTCGACCTCACCCTCACCGAACTGGCCCGCGTCGAGCGCCCCTTGACGCAGCAGGGCTACGACGTCGACGTGATCGTCGGCCACATCCGGGACGGCATCGACGAGGTCCTCGCCACCGAGGGCGCCTCCCCCGAACTGCTGCTCGGCGTCGGCGTCGGTGTCCCCGGCATCATCGAGCACACCGAGGACCGCGGTGCCGTCGTGCACGGCCAGACCATCGGCTGGGACGCCGTCCCGCTGGAGGAACTGCTCCGCACCGGCTGCCGGCTCCCGGAATCGGTGCGGTACTTCATCGACAACGGCGCCAAGACCCTGGGCCAGGCCGAGATGTGGTTCGGCGCCGGGCGCGGCGCGGACAACGCGGTCGTGGTGCTGTTCGGCTCCGGCGTCGGCGCCTGCCTGGTCACCGCCGAGGTGGAGCGCGGCCGCGCCGTCGAATGGGGACATCTGACCGTCCGGGTGCGCGGCCGCCGCTGCCGCTGCGGCGCGCTCGGCTGCCTGGAGGCCTACGCCGGTGCCGAGTCGCTGCTCGCCCGCTGGCGTGAGGAGGGCGGCCGGCCGGCGGAGGGTCTCGACGAGGAGTCCGCGCTCACCGCGATGCTCGCCGCCGCCTACCCGCCCGAGGGCACCGAGCCCGACCCGGTGGCGCTCGCCGTCCTGGAGGAGACCGCCGAGTACCTGGGCGCCGGCCTCTCCGACCTGATCAACCTCTTCCAGCCCGAGCGGATCCTGATCGGCGGCTGGGCCGGACTCCAGCTCGGCGCTCGCTTCCTGCCCGCCGTACGGCGGTACGCGGCCATGTACGCGCTGCGCCACCCCGCCGAGCGGGTGACCGTCGACCTCGGCCGGCTCGGCCCGGACGCGGTCACCGTCGGTGCGGCGATCCTGCCCCTCGCCGACTTCTTCAGCCGCGGCGGCCGCCGCGCGGAACCGGCGACCGAGGACCGGCTCCCCGCCTGGCGCGCGGCCCTGGAGGAGCGCAGCCCACGCTGACCCCGGGTTTCGGCCGGTGCCGCCGAGGTACTCGCCCGGCGCCCGGAACGAGGCCTCGAAACCACGCGAGGGGAGTACACCGTGGGCGACAAACAGGACGGCAGGCCGGTTCCCCGGGACCTGCCCGACCAGCAGGCCGGGTCCGGCCGGGACCCGTGGGAGGCGGCGGAGAGCCGGCGGGCGCAGGAGGACCGCTGCGACGGCGACCTCCCCGACACCGACGAGGCCGGGACGGGCCCGCGGGGCGCTCCGCGCCGAGGGTCGGCGCACCCCGGGAACCCGGTGCCCGACGAGCCCTCGGCCTGAGTACCGACCTGAGTGGCGTGAGTGGTGCGAGGGCGCCGTGGCCGGGTAACACCGGGTGACCGGACCGGTCTTCGGCCTGAGTCCCGCGTGGCGGCCGCGTGGCGCGAGCGCGCCGAGGCCGCGTGACGCCGGGCCACCGGGGGCGGCTCAGCCGGCCTTGCGGCCGCGCATCGGCTCCGTCGGCGCCCCGGCGCCCTCGCGCATACCCGCGAGGAACTCCTGCAGCACCTCGGTCGAGGTAAGGCTCGGCCGCCAGCCCAGTTCCTCGTGGGCCCGGGCACAGTCCATCAGGGGCAGTCGCAGCACCGCGTCGAAGAGGTGCGGGGAGGCCGGCAGCAGGTGCAGGCCCCAGGCGGCGGCGATCGCCGACCGGGCCGCCGTACGCGGCAGCCGGACCGGGCGCGCGCCGAACAGTTCGCCCAGCACGTCCGCGTCCAGCGGCGGATCGGCGGCCAGGTTGAAGGCGCCCCGCACCTCGGTGGCCAGGGCCAGCCGGAAGGCCTCGGCCGCGTCGTCGGTGTGCAGCGCCTGCACCCGCAGACCCGGCACGTCCGGCAGGAAGTGCAGCAGCTCCGGCCGGGCGAGCGGGCCGGGCAGCAGCCGGCCGCCGAAGATCCGCCGCTGCTCGCTCGCCGACTCCCGCTTGAACAGGAAGGCCGGACGCATCCGCACCACCCGCACCTGCGGGTGGTCGCGCTCGAAGACGTCCAGCGCCCGCTCCAGGTACGCCTTCTCCCGGCAGTAGGCCGCGTCCGGCCAGCCGTGCGTCGGCCAGGACTCGTCCACCGCCCGGTCCTTGGGACCCGGCGCGTACGCGCCGACGGACGAGGCGTGCACCAGCACCGGCACCCCGGCCGCCGCCACCGCCTCGAACACCCGGATGCCGCCGAGCACGTTGGTTTTCCAGGTCCGCGCCGGATCACGCGTCGGCTGGAACGCCCAGGCGAGATGGACCACCGCGTCGGCGCCCGCGAACAGGTCGGCCAGCGGCGCCTGCTCGGAGCCGATGTCGACCTGCGACCACCGCGTCTTCGGCGGTGTCCCGTCGGGTGTCCGCCGGGCCAGTCCCCGGATCGATGCGACCTCCGGGTCCTCGGCCAGCGCGCGCAGCACACTCGTGCCGATGTTTCCGGTGGCTCCCGTGACCACGACGTTGCGGGAGGCTGAGCTGTTCACCTGCGGCTCCTCTCGCCGGCGGTTCCGCCCCGGGTACCCGGACGCGGAGCCGGCACACCGGGTGCCTCAGGCGAACGCGTTCACCCCGGTCAGCTCCGCCGACAGGTCCCACAGCCGGGCGGCCTGCTCCGGGTCCACCGCCCAGGACTTCACGCCGGTCGGCTCGCCCTCCACGGCGGGCTCGGCGATGTCGCAGTCCTCCAGGTACACCCCGCCCAGGCCCGCGAGCTGCGCGGAGGTGGCCGCCCAGGTCTGGGTGGCCGCACCCTGCTCCGGCGTCTTCAGGCCCGCGACCTCCAGCATGTTGCCCTGCTCGTCCATCCAGCCGCGCTCGATCTTCTCCTCGAGGGGGATGTGCCGCTGCAGCGGGGTCATGATGCCGCCGGGGTGCAGGGCGAAGGCCCGTACGCCCGAGTCCTGGCCGAGCCGGTCGAGGTGCACGGCGAACAGCACGTTCGCCGTCTTGGCCTGGCCGTACGCCTGCCACTTGTCGTAGCCGCGGCGCCACTGGACGTCGTCCCAGCGCATCCCGGAGAAGTGGTGGGCGCGCGAGGAGACCGACACGACGCGGGCGCCGCCGGGCTCGACGGCCGGCCAGAGCCGGTTGACCAGGGCGAAGTGCCCGAGGTGGTTGGTGGCGAACTGGGCCTCCCAGCCGGGTCCGACCCGGGTCTCGGGGCACGCCATGATCCCCGCGCTGTCGATCATGAAGTCGACGGTCCGGCCGGAGGCCAGGAACCGCTCCGCGAAGCCGCGCACGCTCTCCAGGTCGCCGAGGTCCAGTTCGTCCACCTCGACCCCGTCCAGGCCGGCCAGCGCCGCACGGGCGGTCTCGGCGCGCCGCGCGGGGACGACGACGCGGGCGCCGGCCTTGGTGAGGGCCCTGGTGGTCTCCAGCCCGATCCCGGAGTAGCCGCCGGTGACGATCGCGAGCCGGCCGTGGAGGTCGAGGCCGGCCAGGACGTCGTCGGCCGTGCTGTCCGCGCCGAACCCGGAACCGATCTTGTGCTGAGGTGTCGTAGTGCTCATGACGTGAACGCTACGAATTGGAGTGCTCTCGAAGTCAAGCGGGCGCCCCGACCGTCGCCGCGGCCGTCCCGGACGGCCCCGAGCAGGGGAAAGCCCCGGTCGCGACGGGGGATTCGCGGCCGGGGCAGCCAGGTGGTGGGCACGGATGGCGGTCGCCTCTCGGCGAACGGCTCCACAGGGCTTCAGCCGGACGATCGTCCCTGTGGGCAAGAGGTGAGGCCCGGGGACACTGTCCCATCCGCACCCACGGCTGGTTCAACGGGCGATCGCCTCTGGCTGTTCCGGCCCGGTGGGTGATGCGCGTCACCCGGCGGCGAAGGGGCTGTCCGCCAGCGAGTCGAGCAGGTCGGCGGGGTCGGCGTAGATCTGCTCGGCGCCGGCCGCCACCAGGTCCGAGCGCGGGATCCCGCCGCACAGCACCCCCACGCAGCGCACCCCGGCCTTGGTGCCCGCCCGCATGTCCCACACCGTGTCCCCGACGAACACGGCCCGGTCCGCCGGCACCCCGGCCAGCTCCAGGGCGTGCTCCACCGGTTCCGGCGCCGGTTTGCCCCGCGTCACGTCGTCGGCGCTCGCGGTGGCGGCGATGGCGTCGTCGGCGTCGATCGCGCGGCGCAGCGCGGCCAGCTCGGGGCCGCTCGCCGAGGTGGCCAGCACCACCCGCCAGCCGTCCCGGTGCAGGCGCCGCAGCAGCTCGCCGGCGCCCGGCAGCGGCGCGAGCCGGTCGAAGAACTGCCCGTACAGCGCGGTGTGCGCGGCGCTCAGTGCGCCGTCCTGGCTCCGGTCGCGGTCCTCGCCCAGCAGATGGGCGATCAGGTCCTCCGAGCCCAGCCCGACGGAGTGGTGCACGGCGTGCATGGTGACCTGGTGACCGGCCTGCCGGAAGGCCTCCCACCAGGTCGTGACGTGCAGGTGGTTGGTGTCGACGAGGGTCCCGTCGACGTCGAACACGGCCGCGCGGTCCATCGCTCGGCGCCCCTTCCTGTCGTAGCGTCCCGGGTGACCGGGTACCGCGTCAGGCGCCGGTCACGCGCGCCGGGATCCGTTCCTCCCGGGTCCAGGCCAGCAGTTCCCCGGCGGACCAGGTGGTGACCACCCGGTCGGCGGGCACCCCGCACTCCTCGGCCCGGGCGCAGCCGAGGATCTGCCAGTCCAGCTGGCCCGGGGCGTGGGCGTCGGTGTCGACGGAGAAGAGCACCCCGGCGTCCACGGCCCGGCGCAGCAGCCGGCGGGGCGGATCGAGGCGCTCCGGGCGGCTGTTGATCTCCACGGCGGTACCCGACTCGGCGCAGGCGGCGAACACCTCGTCCGCGTCGAACTCGGACTCCGGCCGGCCCCGCCCGGTGACCAGACGGCCCGTGCAGTGGCCGAGGACGTCGGCGTGCGGATCGCGGACGGCGGCCACCATGCGCCGGGTCATCGCGCGGGCGTCCATGCGCAGCTTGGAGTGGACCGAGACGACGACCACGTCGAGCCGCTCCAGCAGCTCCGGCTCCTGGTCCAGTGAGCCGTCCTCCAGGATGTCGCACTCGATGCCGGTGAGCAGCCGGAACGGCGTCCAGGAGGCGTTCAGGCGCGCCACCGCCTCCAGCTGCTCGCGCAGCCGTTCCGGGGACAGCCCGCGTGCCACGGTGAGCCTCGGGGAGTGGTCGGTGAGCACCGCCCAGTCGTGGCCGAGGGCGGCCGCGGTGCGGCCCATCTCCTCGATCGGACTGCCGCCGTCGGACCAGTCCGAGTGCAGATGGCAGTCCCCGCGCAGCAGCCCGCGCAGCCCGGACCCGGGGCCGGTGCCGTCTTTGGCTGTGTCTTCCTCAAGTCTGCGCAAATACCGGGGCAAATCTCCGGCCAGCGACTCGTGGACCACCTGGGCCGTCTTCGGGCCCACGCCGCGCAGCGACTGAAGGGTCCCGGCCTGTGCCCGGGCGGCCACCTCGTCGGCGGGCAGGGCCGCCAGGACGCGGGCGGCGGTGCGGAAGGCGCGAACCCGGTACGTGGGCGCCAGCGACCGTTCGAGCAGGAAGGCGATGCGTTCCAGCGCCTCGACGGGATCCATGGCCACCTCCACCCGTCAGGGTGACTCAGGCCGGTCACTTCCGCCCGGGGGATCTACCCTCGATTACATGACCGAGATAGCGAGCCCGCACATCGCCCGGCCGCGGATCCGGGTGCTCGGGGTCATGACCGACAGACCCGGCACCCCGCCTTTCCGGATCGTGGAGATCGACGGTGAAATGGTCTGCCAGGCGCACACCATCACGGACGTGCTGGAGGTCGCCGCGTCCTACGGCATCAAGGTCCACGATCTCGACGACCCGGACGTGGTCTGCTGGGTGGGCGGGGACAAGTTCACCTGGGCGCCCCGCCCGTCGCGCCGCTAGCGGCGAGCGCTGCTCTCAGCCGACCGTCCACTTCTGGTTGGCGCCGCCCGTGCAGGTCCAGATCTGCAGCCGGGTGCCGTTGGCCGAGTTGTTGCCGGTGACGTCCAGGCACTTGTTCGCCTGGGGGTTCACGATGTCGTTCGCCGAGGAGAGCGCCCACTGCTGGGCGGCGGTGCCGTTGCAGTCGTAGAGCTGGACTGTCGTGCCGTCCGCCGTGCCGCCGCTGGTGACGTCCAGGCACTTGCCCAGCGCGCGGATGGTGCCGTCGCCGCCGACCGTCCACTGCTGGGCGGCGGTGCCGTTGCAGTCGTAGAGCTGCACGGGCGTGCCGTTGGCGGAGTTCGCCCCGGCCACGTCCACGCACTTGCCGGCCAGGCCCTTGATCGCGACTCCGGCCGCACTGTCACTGGTCGTCACCGACACCGAGTCCACGACCAGCTGCGCCGGGAAGGACGTCGAGCTGTCCGGGTCGCCCGGCCAGTAGCCGCCCACGGCCAGGTTCAGGATCAGGAAGAAGGGCTTGTTGAACACCCAGGTGTTGCTGCCCACGTCGGCCGGCGTGCGGGTCTCGTAGACGGTGCCGTCGACCGACCACTTGATCGAGTTGGGCGACCAGTCGACCGCGAACGTGTGGAAGGCGTCCGCGAAGGCCTGCCCGTTCGGCAGCGAGTAGGCGGCGCCTATCCCGTTGGCGCCGGAGTAGCCGGGGCCGTGGATGGTGCCGTGCACGGTCGACGGCTCGAAGCCGACGTTCTCCATCACGTCGATCTCGCCCGAGTCGGGCCAGTTGACCGGCGTGCCGAGCATCCAGAAGGCCGGCCACATGCCCTGCCCGCGCGGGATCTTCATGCGGGCCTCGACGTGCCCGTACTGGGCGTTGAACTTCCCGGAGGTGTTCAGCCGGGCCGAGGTGTACTGGCAGGTGCCGTACCAGCACTGGTAGTTGGCGGGGTTCTCCTTCCTGGCCGTGATGACCAGGTGCCCCTGGCCGTCGAGGGCGGCGTTGTTGGTTCCCGAGGTGTAGTACTCACGTTCGTGGTTGTTGACGTTGTCGCCGGTCTCCGTCGTCCACTTCGAGGAGTCGACCGGTGACCCGGCCGCCCCGTCGAAGTTGTCGGAGAAGGTCACGGCGGCCGCGCTCGCGGCGGCGGACGTGGACGCGGACGCGGCCCGCGCGGGCCCGACGGCGGCCGTCGCGACCAAGGCCGCGGACAGCGCGGCCAACAGACATCTGCGGAGCGATCGTGGGGAGGGCACGGCTCTTCCTTCCGTACGGCGGCCGGGCGCGGGGAGGCAGCCGACCGGGGTGGGGGGTGAAGGCGTCGCCTCTTGATTTAAGAAGTGAGATAAGTGGCGCGTCAATACCCTGGTACGGACCGGCGTCCGGAGGACGGGACGGCCTGCCTCCAGGCCGTCCCGCCGGGTCACGCCTTGCGCTTGCGGGCGTGCACCGCCCGGCCGAGCCGCCGGCCCAGCAGCACCCAGCCGACCAGCGCCCCCGTGGTGTTGAGGATGACGTCGTCCACGTCGAACGCCCGGCCGGTGACCAGCGCGCCCTGCGCCAGCTCCACCAGCAGCATCACGATCGCGGTGAGCAGCAGCACCCGCAGCACGCCCCGGGCGCGGGGCGCCAGGACTGGCACGAGGATCCCGAACGGGACGCCGAGCAGGATGTTCCCGCCGACCTGCTTCACGGCGTCACGGAACGCCGGCTGGTCCAGATAGATCCTGAGGGTGGCGCCGGGGTGCAGGTTGGTGTGGGCGATCGACACCGACGCGGGGGAGGGGTCGAGCGTCAGCTTGGCCAGGACGACGGCGAACGCCACCATCGCGGCGAACGCGCACACCATGGCCAGCAGCCGCAACGGGAGGGGCAGCGGGCGGCGCTCGGCACCGCCCGCTTTGGCGGGAGCTTTGGCGGCCTTGCCGGAGGCGGGCTTCCTGCCGGAGCCGCCCTTCTTCGTGGGGGCCGCGGACGCGGTGCCGCGGACCCGGACCATGCGTGCGGCCTTGGCGAACAGCCCGGTGCTCCCGCCGGCGCCCGCGTCCTTTCTCGTCTCCTCTTTCGGTTCGCCCTTGCTGGTGCGCAGGCGCGAGGCGGCGCTGGCCATCCGGTCCTCCACTCGTCAACTTTCCGGCGTGGTAGGGCTGTTACCCCCGAAGCGTGCGGAGATGCCGTCACCTCGACGGCACTGGGGGCCCACCGCTGGTTTCCGTCCCCGCTCCCTGGGCACTCCGGGTGCGTTCCAGCGTGCCGCCGCGCCGGTCGCGGGACGCGGTGCTTGGATACCAGAAGCGGCGAAACGGACATCTCGCTGGGTGGTGGGCTGAGGAGGCGGCGTATGACCAGGCGGACGGCGCTCGCCGCCGCGGCCGAACTGCTGGCCTGGTGGGCCGGACTGGTCCTGCTCTGGCTGGTCTTCATCAGCACCGTCGACACCCTGGAACGGATCGTCGGCGCGAGCGTGGCGGCCGTCGGCGCCCTGCTGGCCCGCGCGGGACGAAGGTCGGTGATCTGGCGGTGAACGGCTGGATCCTGGCGGCGACCGTGCTCCTGACCGCGGGCGGGGGCGCGGCGCTGTGGGGCGTGGCCACCGGCCCGCTCAGCCGGCGCGTGGTCGCGCAGAACCTCTCCACCACGGTGATCTGCCCCAGCCTGCTGCTTCTTGCCCAGGGCTACGGCCGTACCTCCTACGTCGATCTGGCCCTGCTGCTGGCCCTGCTGGGCCCGGTCGGCACCCTTGTCTTCGCCCGCCTGCTCGCCGACGAGCTGACCGGCGACCGGCCCGCCGCCTGGGGGCTGACCTGGACGGCGGCCGGGGTCGGCGCGGCCGTCGTGCTCGTGCTGTGCGCGGTGACCGGGCCGAGCCGGGCGATGGTGAAACTCCTGGTGATCGGAGCCCTGCTGATCAGCGGGAACGTGGTCGCCTCCAGGGCGCTGTCGGGTGGTCTGCGGGGGGTGCGCGATGGCTGACGCGGTGATCGTCGTCGCGCTGCTGCTGACCGCCGCCTCCGCGACCGCGGCCGTGGCGACCCGCGACCCGGCCCGCCAGGCGCTGGTCCTCGCCGTGCTCGGGCTGCTGCTCGGCGTCGTGTTCACCGTGCTCCAGGCCCCCGACGTCGGCCTGTCGCAGCTCGCCGTCGGCTCGGCGCTCACCCCACTGCTGATCATGCTGTCGGTCCGCAAGGTGCGACGGCGCGGAAAGGAGGGCGACAAGTGAGCCGGCGCCTGAGACTCTGGCTCCTCGGTGTCGGCGGCGCGGGACTCGCCGCACTCCTGGTCGCCGCCTGCCTCGACGTGCCCGCCTTCGGCAGGCGCAGCCACCCGTACGGCGAACGCGCGGTGCGCGCCTCCCTGGCCCGGCACACCGCCAACGTCGTCTCCTCCGTCAACTTCGACCAGCGCGCCTACGACACCCTCGGCGAGATGAGCATCCTGTTCGCCGCCGTCCTCGGCTGTGTGGTCCTGCTCCGCCAGGCCGGGGACGAGCACCGGGCCGACCCGCGCCCCGCCGAAGTGGCGCTGCCGGTACGCCGGTACGCCCTCCTGGTCCTGCCCGTCGCCCTGGTCACCGGTCTGTACGTGATCGCGCACGGCCAGCTCAGCCCGGGCGGCGGCTTCCAGGGCGGGGTCGTGGCCGCGACCGCCCTGCACCTGCTGTACCTCGGCGCCGACTACCGCGCCCTGGAACGGGTCCGCCCGACCGGCGTCTTCGAGGTCACCGACTCCCTCGCCGCCTGCTCCTACCTGGTCCTGGGCCTCGCCGGGTTGCTGGCCGGCACCGCCTTCCTCGCCAACACCCTGCTGCCCTACGGCACGTTCAACACGCTGTCCTCCGGCGGACTGGTCCCCCTGCTGAACGCGGCCATCGGCATGGAGGTGGCGAGCGCGGTGGTCGTCCTGCTCGCCGGCTTCCTCGACCAGGCCGTCGAGATCGAGCGAGAGAAGGGAAGCTGAGCCCGACGTGATGAACGTCTTCCCCTATCTGGTCGCCGCCTGGATCTTCCTGACGGGCTGTTATGGCCTGGTCACCAGCCGGAACCTGATCCATGCCGTCGGCTGCCTCGCCGTGTGCCAGGCGTCGACGTACGTCCTGCTGCTCGCGGTCGGCTACCGCGACAACGGAACCGCACCCGTCTTCTCCGACCTCAAGCCGGGTACCCGGCCGCTGGTCGACCCGGTCGTGCAGGCCCTCGCCCTGACCGACGTGGTGGTCGGCGCCACCGTGACCGCGCTGCTGCTGGCGCTGGTCCTGCAGATCGCCAAGAGGCACGGCACGGTCGACCCCGACGAACTGACGGAGCTGCGCGGCTGATGCACCACCTGCTGCCGCTGCTCGTGGCCGTCCCGCTGCTCGGCGCCACCCTGCTGGTGGCCGCCGGCCGCCGACTGCCCCGGCTCGTCGCCGAGAGCCTGGCCTGCGCGGTCTGCGCGGGCACCTGCGTCCTCGCCCTGGTCCTGCTGCTGAACTCCGCTGTGCCGATGACCGAGTGGGCGGGCGGCTGGCCGCCGGTCGGCGCGGAGAGCGTCGGAATCGTGCTCATCGGCGACGGGCCGGCCCTCGGCATGGCCGCCCTGGTCTCCCTGCTGACGCTGGCCGCCCTGGCGTACTCCTGGCGCTACTTCGCCGAGCCACCGCGCGGGCACGCGGGGTCGTACCCGGCACTGATACTGATCTTCCAGGCCGGGATGTGCGGGTTCGCGATCGCGGGCGACCTGTTCAACGCCTTCGTGTTCTTCGAGCTGATGAGCGTCGTCGCCTACGCGCTGACCGGCTACCGCATCGACGAGGCGAAGGCCGTGCAGGGCGCGCTCACCTTCGGTGTGGTCAACTCGCTCGGCGCGTACGGCATGCTGCTGGGCATCGGCCTGCTGTACGCCCGCACCGGCGAACTGGCCATGACGAAGATCGGCCGAGGTCTGGACGCGCACGGCCGCCCCGACGCCCTCGTCCTCGCCGCCTTCGTGCTGGTCCTCACCGCGCTGCTCGTGAAGGCGGCCGCCGCCCCCTTCCACTTCTGGCTCCCCGACGCGCACGCGGTCGCGCCGACCCCGGTCTGCATGCTGCTGTCCGGGGTGATGGTCGAACTCGGCGCCTACGGTGTGTGGCGGGTGTACGGCACGGTGTTCGCCGGACCCGGCGGCATCCCGGCGGCAGACCTGGAGCGGGCACTGGTCGTCCTCGGAGTGTGCACGGCCGGGCTCGGCGCGTTCATGTGCTGGCACCAGCGGCACATCAAGCGGCTGCTCGCCTTCTCCACGATCGCGCACACCGGCCTGTTCCTCGTCGGCCTGGGCGTGCTCACCCCGGAGGGCGACGCCGGAGTCGCCCTGTACCTCCTCGGGCACGCCGGGGTGAAGGCCGCCCTGTTCGCCTGCGCGGGCGTCCTCCTCGACCGGTATGGCACCGTCGACGAACGGGCACTGCACGGCCGGGCCCGTGAACTGCGCACGGTGGGGGTGCTGTTCGGGCTCGGCGGCCTGGCGCTCGCGGGGCTGCCGCCGTTCGGCACCGCGCTCGGCAAGTCGGTCGCCGAGGAGGCGGTGGGCGGCCCGCTGACCGTGCTCTACGTCGTCGTGTCGGCGGTCACGGCGGGTGCCGTACTGCGGGTGACGGCACGGGTCTTCCTGGGCCTCGGGGCCAGGCCGCCCCGGGGCGACGCGTACGAGACCACCGGGTCCGGGGAGGAGCCGGAGACCGAGGGCCGGCTCGGCCGGATCCCGGACACGATGACCGCCGTCCCCGCGGTGCTGCTGGCCGGGGCCCTCGCCGTCGGCGTCGCCCCGGGCCTTCCCCGGGCGCTGGCCCGGGCCCTCGCCCGCGCCGGGGCCGGGCCGGGCGGCGCTCCGGCCGCCGTCCACTGGACGGCGGCCGGAGTCCTGCTGGGCTGTCTCTCCACCCTCCTGGCCCTCGGGCTGGCCGGGCTCGCGGTCGCGCGGCCCGGCCTGCTCGCGGCGAAGGGCTGGGCGCTGCCGGTGCGCCACCTGCAGTCGGGGCACGTCGGCGACTACGTGGCCTGGCTGCTGGTCGGCGCCGCGGCACTGGGCGCGCTGGCCCTGCCCGGGGTGCTGGGCGGCTGATCAGGCGGCGTCGGTCAGATCGTCCCGTAGGACACGTGCACCTCCGTGAAGCCGAGGGAGTGCAGCAGGCCCTCCAGCATGTCGGTGGTGTTGGTCTCGGCCCGGGTGGTCAGTCCGCTGTCCTTGGCCGCGGTGTCGATGTGCTTCACGGCCAGCTTCTGCACCGCCTGCTCGCTGTTGGGGTTGTCGGAGAACAGGTCACCGAGCCGGTCGAGCAGACCGCGCTGCTTGGACACGGCGTAGGAGTGGTCGGGGTCCAGGGTCGCCTTGCCGAGCTGGGCGTGCGGCAGCCGGATGGTGGCCTCGGTGCGGTCGCCGTTGACCGTCACGTCCTTCTGGGCGATCTGACCGAGATCGACATACGCCTCGACGGTCCCCGCCCCGACGTACAGGGTGCGGCTGCCGCGGATCGCGCTGGGCAAGTACTTGGCGTCCTTCTCCAGGTCCACGACGACCTGGAAGTTGCCGGAGGCCGCGTCGTAACGGCTCATGTCCTGGATGGACTTGAGCAGCGCCGGGCCGGTGTTGTCGCGGGTCTCCGTGCCGAACAGGTCCTTGATCCCGGGCAGCACCGCCAGTTTGATCCCGGCGAACAGCACCACGAGCACCAGCACCAACGCGGTGACCAGTTTCGCCCAGCCGGGCATGCGCCGGGGCCGGGCCGTGACGGGAGCCTCCGGTACGGAGCTCGCCTTGCTCTCCTTGGTGGAACTCGCCATGTGACGGTCCTCCTTTCCAACGACACGCATGCCCGCCAAAACCCCTGCCAGACCGTGCTGTCGGCGGATTGAGACACCTGAGGCAGGATTGATACACGCGGTGGCGTGACGCGCCCGGCGGGCTCGCGGGCGGGGCGCCCACCGCCCCGCCCGGAAGGCCGGTCAGGACCGTGCGGCCAGCTCCGCGATCCGGCGCGCCGACGCCGAACCCGGGTCCGCGGTGACGAGGACGACCTCCTGGTCGTCCTCCGGTACCAGCAGGACGTCGCAGTTCAGCCGCAGCCGGCCCAGTTCCGGATGGTCGACGACCTTGGCGCGGTGTCCCGGGGCGTGCACCGGATGGGTGGTCCAGATCCGCCGGAACTCCTCGCTCCCGGCGCGCAACTCGCCCAGCAGAGAGGTGAGACGCGCGTCGGCCGGATAGCGCTCGGCGGCCCGCCGCAGCCGGGCCACCACGATGTGCCCGAACTCCTCGGCGCTGGAGCTCTCGTACATCCGCCCCTGGCCGAGGAAACGCCGGCGTGCCAGGTTGGTCGTGCCGTCTCCCAGGTCGCCGCCGAGCAGCAGCTGGGCGAGGGGGTTCCAGGCCACGAGGCCGTAGGCCGCGTCGGTGACGATCGCCGCGGTGTCGGGCAGCCGCTCCAGCATCCGCGCGACGTGCGGGCGCACCTGCCGGACGGCCAGGGTGCCGGGCGGTGGCGCGGCCGAGCCGGCCAGCCGGAAGAGGTGGCTGCGCTCGGCGGGGGCCAGCCGCAGCGCCCCGGCCAGGGCGTCCAGGACGCGCGGAGAGGGGCGGGGAGCGCGGGCCTGCTCCAGGCGGACGTAGTAGTCGACGGAGATGTGGGCCAGCCCGGCGACCTCCTCGCGGCGCAGCCCGGGGGTACGGCGGTCGGTGCCCGGCGGCAGCCCCACCGACTGCGGGCGCAGCCCCGCCCGGCGCTCGCGCAGGAAGCGGGCCAGTTCCTGCCTCGCCATGCCGTCGTCGCCTCCTCGTTCCGCCTGGTACAGGTGGTCCCTGGCAGGGCGGACGCGGCCGGGGGACCGTGGCTGTCATGAACGATCGCACAGCACTCGTCACCGGTGCCAACAAGGGCATCGGCTTCCACGTCGCCAGGCTGCTGGCCGAGCGGGGTTTCCTCGTCCACGTCGGTTCGCGGGCCGCCGAGCGCGGCGAGCGCGCCGTGGCGGAGATCGGCGGCAACGCTCGGCTCCTCGTACTGGACGTCACGGACCCCGGCAGCGTCGAGCGGGCCGCGGCCCGCGTCGGCCGTCTCGACGTCCTGGTCAACAACGCCGGTGTCCAGCCGGTCACCGGCACCCCCTCCGAGACCGGCGTCGACGGCTTCCGGCAGACGTACGAGGCCAATGTCTTCGGCGTCGCCACGGTCACCAACGCCTTCCTGCCCGCCCTGCGCCGCTCCCCCCACCCGCGCGTCGTGAACGTCTCAAGCGGCACCGCGTCGCTCACCTGGAGTACCCGGCCCAACCCGCAGTTCGCCGAGGGCGTCCCCCGGTCCGCCGCCTACCGCACCTCCAAGGCCGCGCTGAACGCGCTGACCGTCCTGTACGCCCAGGAACTGGCCGACGACGGGATCAAGGTGAACGCCCTCGCCCCGGGGCGGCGGGCGACCGACCTGGTGCCGGGTGCGGCCGCCGGGGGCGGCGACCCGGCCGAGGGCGCGCAGGGTGTCGTACGGCTGGCGCTGCTGCCCGACGACGGCCCCACCGGCGGGTTCTTCTCCTGGGACGGCACACCCGTGCCGTGGTGAGAGCGGCGCGGTCCGCAGCCTGAGCCCGTAGCCCGCCGTGCGAGCCTCTCGTGGCGTGTGACCGGTCACGTCGAGCGCGGCCAGGTCCTCATCAATCCCGCCGCCTCCTCGCGGGGGACGAGGGCGGCCGGGCACCCCGCTCTTCGAGAGCTCGCGGTCCGCGGGGGCGGGCGGACCGTCGGCGCCGGGCGGTACGAGAATCCTGCCGGAGTTCCGCAGGCGACCAGGGTGACAACGGTGTCACAAGGTGCCGGACGTGGCCTCGGGCTGGCCCAGGGCCGCGTCCAGCGTCGTCCTGGGCGGCAGCAGCCGCGACAGCCCGGTCACCTTCAGCACCCGCAGGGTCAGCGGGTGCGCGCAGACCAGCTGGAGCTGTCCGCCGCGCTCCAGCACCCGGCTGCGCGCCCGGTACAGCAGCCGCAGCCCCGAGCAGTCGAAGAACTCGACAGGCAGCAGGTCGATCACCACGCGGGCGTTCGTCTGGCCGGTCACCCGGTCCAGGTGGGGTGCGATCTCCGTGGCCGCGGCGATGTCGATCTCCCCCCGCAGCTCCAGCACCGTGTGGCCGCGGTCCTGATGGATGCGCAGGTGCCGGGAGAGCGGAGCGGGATCCTGCCGGGGTTCCTGGCGCACGACGACATCACCTCCCACCCCTGCCGGTTCAATTCCGTTCCCCGCCTTGCAAGTTACCCTCGATGGAGGGAATTTGAGCATGTTCGATTGACATATGTCTGCTGCTTCGGCCCGCCATTTTCTGTGGCGTGCGCGACAGTCGGGGAACCGGCACGTGAGAGCGCTGCTCTGCTAGGAGAGCGCGTGCCACGCCTTGCTCAGTGCCAGGCGGAACTGTTCCTCCTGGTGTGCGGTGAGTTCGCGGACCATCCGCTCCTCCAGTTCCCGCACCGGGCCGGCGACCCCGGCGAGCAGTTCGCGCCCGGCGTCGGTCAGCAGGATCAGCAGCTCGCGCCGGTTGCGCGGATTGCGCTCCCGCCGGATCAGCCCACGCGCCTCCAGCGACCGTACGAGGTCGGCCATCGACTGGGCGGTCACGAACGAGTCCCGGGCCAACTGGGCCGCCGACAGGCCGTCATGGCGCTCCAGGACGGTCAGGGCCGTGTACTGCAGCGCGGTGATCCCGGCGGGCCTCACCAGCTCGTCCAGGTGTGAGCGCACCACCAGCTCCACCTGCTTGATCATGTACAGCAGTGAGGGGCGTGTCTTTGTACCGACCATGCGTTCACCCTAGACCATTGACAGGAATCCTGTCTGTGGTGAGACTGCGGATCAGCGGCAAGACCAACAGGAATCCTGTTTGTTGAAAGCTAAGTGATCGACGCTGGGAGTGGGCAATGACGACCACCTTCGAGGCCGGACCGGGGCAGCTGTTCATCGGTGGACAGTGGCGGGAGGCCGCCGACGGGGCCCGGACGGAGGTGACCGACCCCGCCACCGGCCAGGTGATCACCACCGTCGCGGAGGCCGGGGCCGCCGACGTCGACGCCGCCGTGCGCGCCGCCCGCGAGACCTTCGACGCGGGGGAGTGGCCGGGGCTCAGCGGCCGGGAGCGCGGCCGTGTGCTGCACCGCGTCGCCGAGCTGATCCGGGAGAACGCCGCGGACATAGCCGCCCTGGAGAGCCTGGACGTCGGCAAGCCCATCACGCTCGCCGGGGCCGTCGACGTCACCAACGCGGCTAACGACTACGAGCACTTCGCGGCCCTCGCCCACTCCCTGGACGGCGCCGTCCGTGACGTCCCGCTCAACGCCCTCGCCTACACCCGCCGTGAACCCCTCGGTGTCGTCGCGGCCATCACCCCCTTCAACTTCCCGCTGATCCTGGCCGGTTCGAAGATCGGACCGGCCCTCGCCGCCGGCAACACGGTCGTCCACAAACCCGCCGACGAGACCCCGCTCAGCGCCCTCTACATGGCCGGCCTCTTCCAGAAGGCCGGCGTCCCCGACGGAGTCGTCAACGTCGTCACCGGCGCCGGACCGGTCGCCGGCGAGGCCCTGCTGCGCCACCCGGGCGTCGACAAGGTCGCCTTCACCGGCTCCACCGCCATCGGGCGGCACGTCGCGAGCACGGCCGGTCAGGCGCTCAAGCCGGTCACCATGGAACTCGGCGGCAACGCGGCCCACCTCGTCTTCCAGGACGCCGACCTGGACAAGGCCGTCGGCGCGGTCATCAAGGCCTTCGTCTTCAACACCGGCCAGTTCTGCATGGGCGGCCCGCGTCTCCTGGTGGCCCGCCCGGTCTACGCCACCCTGCTCCGCATCCTCGCCGAGGCCGTCCCCGCCGTCCCGGTCGGCGACCCGCGCGACCCGGCCACCGCGGTCGGCCCGATGGCGGGGGAGAAGCACCTGCGCAAGGTCGAGGAGTACGTCGCACTGGCCCGCGAGGAAGGGGGCCGCGTCGTCTGCGGCGGCGAACGCCTCGACCTGAACGGCGGCCACTACTACAAGCCGACCGTCATCGCCGACCTGCCAGGCGACTCCCGCGTGATCCAGGACGAGATCTTCGGTCCCGTCCTCACCGTGCAGCCCTTCGACTCCGAGGACGAGGCCGTCGCCCTCGCCAACTCCACGCCGTACGGCCTCGCTTCGGGCATCCAGACCGGCAACCTGGCCCGCGCCCACCGTGTCGCCGCCCGCCTCCAGGCCGGCATCGTCTGGGTCAACGACTGGGCGATGCTCGACCCCGCCGTCCCCTTCGGCGGCGTCAAGGCCTCCGGCTTCGGCCGCGAGTACGGCCCCGAGTCCCTCACCGCCTACAGCAAGGTCAAGTCCGTCGTCGTCTCGCTCGACTGAGCCCAGCAGACCAGGAGTTCGTACGATGTCCTTCACCACCCGGGCCGCCGTGGTCGAGTCCGGCGGCGCGCCCTTCACCCTCAGCGACGTCGAACTCGACGCGCCGGGGCCGTACGAGGCGCTCGTCGGCATGGTGGCCACCGGTCTGTGTCACACCGACCTCAGCGTGGCGAGCGGCGGGCTGCCCTTCCCGCTGCCCGGAGTCCTGGGCCACGAGGGCGCCGGCGTGGTCGAGGCCGTGGGCTCCGCCGTCACCGGCGTGGCTCCCGGCGACCACGTCGTGCTGTCCTTCACCTCCTGCGGCACCTGCCGCAACTGCCACGGCGGCCACCCCGCCTACTGCACCACCTGGCTGCCGCTCAACCTCATCGGCGGCCGGCGCGCCGACGGCACCGCCACCGTCAGCCGGGACGGCAAGCCGCTCGGCGGCCACTTCTTCGGCCAGTCCTCCTTCGCCGAGCGGGCGTTGGTGGCCGAGCGCAGCCTGGTCAAGGTCGACCCGGACGTGCCGCTGGAGTCGATCGCCCCGCTCGGCTGCGGGGTGCAGACCGGGGTCGGCGCCGTCTGGAACGTCCTGGAACCGGCCGCCGGCAGCACGATCGTCGTCCTCGGCGCCGGAGCGGTCGGCCTGTCGGCCGTCATGGCCGCCGCGCTCACCCCCGCCACCACGATCATCGCCGTCGACCGGCTGGCCGGACGGCTGGAGCTGGCACGGGAGGTGGGCGCCACCCACACCGTCGACGCGACCCGCGAGGACGTGCCCGAGGCCGTCCGGCGCCTCACCCGGGGAGCCGGCGCCGACGGCGTCGTGGAGACCACCGGCAACGTCGGTGTCCTCCGCCAGGGCGTCGACGCGCTGGCCGCCCGCGGCACCCTGGTCGTCGTCGGCGCCCCGCCCTTCGGCACCGAAGTCCCCCTGGACGTCAACGGACTGCTGGCCGGCAAGCGGATCGTGGGCCTGACCCTCGGCGACGCCGAGACCCAGGCCTTCATCCCGGCCCTGGTCCGGCTGGTCCGCGAGGGGCGACTGCCGCTGCACCGGCTGATCAGCACTTATCCGTTCGCCGAGATCGACCGGGCGGTGCGGGACATGAGCACGGGCAGGGCGGTCAAGCCCGTGCTCGTCTTCTGACCCGCGCGGATCAGTCCGTCACCAGGACCAGCTTCCCCGTGGTCCGGCCGGTGCCGCCCAGCTCGTGCGCCTTGGCGGCATCGGCCAGGGGGAAGGTCCCCGCGATCGTGGCCCGCAGCTTCCCCTCCTCGACCAGGCCGGCGACCGCCCGCATCCCGGCCCGGTCGGCGTCCACCAGCATCCGCACCGCCCGTACGCCCAGCCGGTCGGCCTCCTGGTACAGCTCGGGCGTGCCCACGGGCAGGATCGACACCACGATCCCGCCCGGCCGCAGCACGCGCAGCGAGGCCGTCGACGTGTCACCGCCGATCGTGTCGAGCACGACGTCGACGTCCCGGACCGTCTCGGTGACGTCCACGGACCGGTAGTCCACCGGCTCGTCCACGCCGATCTCGCGCAGGAAGTCGTGCTTGCCGGCGCTCGCGGTGCCGATCACGTACGCGCCGCGCGCCTTGGCGATCTGCACCGCCACATGTCCGACCCCGCCGGCCGCCGCGTGGATCAGCACCCGCTGCCCCGGCTGTACGTCCGCGTTCTCCACCAGGGCCTGCCAGGCGGTCAGCGACACCAGGGGCAGCGCGGCCGCCTGGACGTGGTCGATCCCGGCCGGCTTCGGCACCAGGGCGCGGGCCGGGACGATCGCGTACTCGGCGTGCGTGCCGTGGCCGAACGGGTAGGGCGCCATGCCGAAGACCTCGTCACCGGCCTTGAAGGCGGCGACGCCGATCCCGGTCTCCTCGACCGTGCCGGAGACGTCCCAGCCGAGGACGAACGGCGGCTTGCCCAGGAAACCGCCGTTCTCCCGGTGCTTCCAGTCGGTCGGGTTGAGGCCGGCCGCCCGCACCCGGACCAGTACTTCGTTGGGACGCGGCTTCGGCCGCGCCACCTCGATCACCTTCAGCACCTCGGGGCCGCCGAGGACGTCCTGGCCGATCGCGCGCATCGTGTTCACATCGTTCATGGTCACCCAGCCTGCCGGGACGCGCCCGGCGAGAAAACGGCACGATGGCCAACCTTCGATGGAATCGTGCCAGCCTTCTCGCTCTGACGCGCGTGAACGTTTCGGCCCGCTCGGCCGTCCACGGACGGCAACGGTGGCGAGCGGCAGGGGCGGGCATGCGCAGAGGGCTGGCGGCGACGGTACTGGTGGCGGCCGCGGTGGTGGGCTGTGACGGCGCGGGCGGACCGCCCGTCGTGGTGAAGGGGACGCCGCCGGCGACGCCGTACCGCGGGCCGCTGGACATCCCCACCGAGGAGACCGACGCGAGCACCCCGCAGGCCCTGCGCACCGCCTCCGGCGCGGCCGGCCGCGCGCTGGAGTGCGACGGGGAGATCCACTGGGGCATCGGGCCCGACGGCTGGAGCGAGGACGACGGCGGCGGCTCACCCGAGGACGGGCTGCGGCTCTTCTTCGACATGTTCGACCCGCAGGTGCCGCGCGGCGGCTACCGCGTGGAGCGCCGGGAAGCCGGCCGCGTGCTCTACTCCTACGACGTCGGCGGGCGCACGAAGGTGGCCGTCGTGGTCGCCAGGGACCAGAAGGACAGGCCCGGCTGGGGTCCGGAGACCAGCGCCTCCTGCGATCCCTCCGAGCTCCCGGCGAGTGTGACGTCGGGGCCGGGGTGGCCCGAGATCTGGGCCGACGCGCGTGGCCGCCGGGTGCCGGTCTCGAAGATCACCAGCTTCGCCGGCGCCGAGCACTGCGGCTGGCAGTCGGCGCACTTCCTGACGTTCGGCGGCAGGACCTACGTCCGCGACCCGTACGGCGTGTTCGCCGAGGGCCCGGAGCCGGCCGGACGCTACGACGGTGACGCCGCGCTGCCCGCCGGCGCGCACGACACCGGCTACCGGCTCCGCGACTGGCGCCTGTGGCTCACGGACGACGGCGACACGGCGTACGTCCGCACCTCGCACGGCGTGCAGGCCTGGCCGATGGAACGGCGCGCCTTCGCCTGCGACTGACCGGTCAGCGGCTCATGTGCAGGGCGACCAGCAGCTGCCAAGCCTGGTCCGCCAGTTCGTCCGGACCGGCGTCGAGCAGACCGTGCAGCCAGTCGGCCAGCACCCCGGCGAAGGTGGCGGCCACCGCCGAGGCCACCAGCGGGGCGTCCGCCGCGCCCACGAGCTCCCGCTCGGCGAGGCTGCGCGCCCGCAGATCCCGGTGCAGCACCCGGCCCAGCGGGCCGCCGCCGCCCGGTGCGAGCAGCTCCCGGTACAGGGCCGCGTGCGGAACCAGCCCGGCGAAGAACTCCCGCAGCGCCGGCGGCGCGTGCACCGGGTCCGGCCGGCCGCGCCAGGCGTGCAGCGCGTCCACGGCGTCCCGGACGACGTCCGCGCAGGCGTCTACCGCCAGCGCCTGAAGGCCGTCGTAGTGGACGTAGAAGGTGGCCCGGCCCACCCGGGCCCGGCGCGTCACTGCGGCCACCGTGACGTCGGCGAGCGGTCGTTCGGCGCACTCGTCGAGGAGGGCCGCCCGCAGCCGCGCCCGGGTGCGGGCGGCCCGCGGATCCGCCGCGGGCGGGCGGCCGGTCATCGGGCGGCGAGGACGGCGGCCAGTGCGAGCGCGCCGGGCAGCGCCTGCGCGAACAGGATCCGCCGGTTGGCCGTGGCCGCGCCGTAGATCCCCGCCACCACCACGCACGACAGGAAGAACACCCGGGCACCGAAGCCCGTCGGGTCGGCCACGACCAGCCCCCACACCAGGCCGGCCGCCAGGAAACCGTTGTAGAGACCCTGGTTGGCGGCGAGCGGCGCGGTCCGCCGGGCCAGCTCCGCGTCGAAGCCGTGGAAGCGCATCCCGGGGCTCTTCCGCCACAGGAACATCTCCAGCACCAGGATGTACGCGTGCAGCGCGGCCACCAGTCCCACCAGCACGTTCGCCAGGATTTCCATGATCGACGGACCCTCCCCATGTCTTGAACAGATGTCCATTATAACTGGACAGTTGTCCAGGACGTGGGGGTCCGTGCGAACCGGGGCGTGGCGGCGCATGTCGGGAAGTCGCAGCCGGGAATGGGTATTTGTTGATTTGCCGTTAACTGGCGGAGCGTGACGGAACCCTCACTTCCTCTGCCCGTCGAGGTTGATCCTTTCGCGTTCAAACCCGATAAGCTCCCTTCCGTCGCAGCGAGTTGACGCGCCCCATGGTGGGTCCGTCCCGCCGTGTGCACTCACGAGTGCGGCCTTCGCGCACTGACCCTGTTCACTGCTGATCGATTGTGTTGTTTCTAAGGATGCAGATGGAACTCGCCACTCCGCCGCCGGCGGCGCGGGCCCCTGTCGCCTGGTACAGCTGGTGGCTGATGCCGCTGGCCTTAGGGGGAGGGACGGTCGCCGCCACGTTCATGAGCTCGGAGCGAATAACCGCGGCCCTCGCCGGCGCCGCGGCCACCGTCGCGAGCTCTGTGTGCGTGCGGCTCCTGATTCGCTCGCAGCGTCAACTGCGCAGCTCCGAAGGGTCGTTCCGCAGCTCCCAGGCCGAGTACTCCCAGCAGTGGCAGCAGCATGTCTCGGGCCTGGAGCGCAAGTTCTCCACCGAGCGCGCCACGCTGGAGGCCCAGCTCAACGAGCAGTCGGCCGCGTTCGACACCCAGCTCGGTGAGCAGGCGTCCGCCTTCGAGACCCGGCTGGCCGACCGGACCGCCCACTACGACGCCCAACTGGCCGAGCAGGCCCGGGTGTACGAGGAGCGGCTCGCCGACCAGCTGAAGTCCTCCGAGGCGCAGCTCGCCGACCAGGCCGAGGTCTGGCAGGAGAAGGTCACGCACCAGCGGGCCGCGATCTCCCGGCTCGCCGACGAGCAGCTGCCCGAGGCGCTGAAGCGGTTGCGTGACGGCGACGCCATCGACGACCTGCTGCCCGTCACCGAGCAGTGCGCCAACGTCGACAAGGCCCTCCAGGCCGACCTGCGCCGCATCCTGCGTACCGCCCTGATCGCCGTGGAGGAGGAGTTCAACCGCTCCACCTCCGCCGAGCAGGCCGTGATCAGCATCGGCAACCGCATCCACGTCCTGACCAGCAAGCTGCGCGGCCGGCTGCACGAGATGCAGGGCGAGCACGGCCGGCTGCCCGCCGTGGCCCGCGGTCTCATGGAGCTCGACCAGGAGCTCGGCCCCGCCGACTCGCTCGCCGCCAGTATCGGTGTGCTCGGCGGCTCGGACCGCCCGGGCCGCCAGTGGCAGGAGCCCCAGCGCCTGCTCAGCGTGGTGCGCGGCGGCATCGGCCGGATCAAGGACTTCCACCGCGTCGAGGTCCGGCACCTGCCCGAACTCGGCGTCGACGGCGGTCTGGTGGACCACCTCACGCTGATCTTCTCCCACCTGCTGGACAACGCGGCTCGCTACTCGCCGCCCACCGAGCGGGTCGTCGTCTCCGGCAAGGAGGTGCCGAACGGAGTCGGCATCGAGATCCAGGACTCCGGCAAGGGCCTGAGCGAGGAGAAGAAGCGCGAGGCCGAGCACTCCCTGGCGGGCACCGCGGCCGGACCCGGTATCGGGGGCATCTCCGAGGACGCCAGCATCGGCCTGCGGGTCGTCGGCACCCTCGCCCGCCGCTACGGCATCCGGGTCACCTTCGCGGACTCGCCCTGGCTCGGTACCTCCGTGGTCGTCGTGGTCCCGCACAAGTTCTTCAGCCCGCTGCCCGCGGCCCCCGCCGCTCCGGTCCCCGTGACGGCCGCCCCCGCCGCCGCGTCCCCGGCGCAGGCGCACGGCTCGGTCGCCGTCGAACCCGTCAGTCAGCCGGAGCCGTCCGGCGAGGCCCAGGACATCACCCCGGGCGGACTGCCCCGGCGGCGCAGCCGGCGCCGTGCGGACGAGCAGCCCGAGGAGCGCGTCGTCCGCACGGAGGGCACCGCGTTCACCGCGGTCCCGCCGGAGGAGTCCTTCGCGGGCCTGGCCGCCTTCGCCACCGCCGGCCGCGTACCCGTCGCGGACGAACAGGCGGTCAGCGAGGCCGATCTGACCGGAGACCAAGACGTCGTGGCACCCGCGACCCCGGCCGGCGCCGATGACGCCGCCGCCGGGCGCGAGTCCACGGAGCACCGCACTGAAGAGAGCGACTAGTCCACATGACGCAACAGGGAACCGACGTGAGCTGGGCGCTCCGTGATCTGGTGGAGAGTATCCCGGAGATCCGTTTCGCCCTCGTGGCCTCCAGCGACGGCAAGGCCATCACTTCCTTTGGTGCCGAGGACCCCGACGACGTGGACCGCTTCGCGGCCGTGGTGGCGGGGCTGCAGGCCCTGGCCCAGCCGGTGGCCGAGCAGTTCGCCCGACAGGCCGGACAGCTGGGCCAGTTGCGGCTGGCGATGATCGAGGTCGACGGTGGTCACCTCTTCGTCGTACGGGCCGGTGTGGAGACGTATCTCGGCGTCCTCGCCCGGGAAGGACTCGACCAGGGGTTGCTCGGCCACCAGATGAGGGACCTTTCACGGCGGATGGGTGAGTTGCTCGGCACCTCTCCGCGCCTGGAGGAGCACTCTGGATGAGTGCTCCCCGCCGGCCCACGGATCCGTCCGGTCTCGAACGTTATTACGTCCTCACCGGGGGACGCAGCGGACCGGGCGGGTCGGCGTCGAGCCTCGACGTGGCCACCCTCGTCGTCTCTCGCACCGCCCCCGTCCCGGGGATGCAGCACGAGTACGAGGAGATAGTCCGGCGCTGCCGTGATCCGCTGTCGGTGGCCGAACTCACCGCACATCTCGGATTGCCCTTCAACATTCTCGCGGTGCTGTTGGCGGATCTGCTGGACGCAGGCCGTATTGAAGCCCGTGATCCCATTCCGGCGCACCACGCCGGACGCGGGCCTGACCTCGCGCTCCTCCAGGAGGTACTCAGTGGACTTGAAAGGCTTTGACCATCCCGGCGACCCCGGTGCCGGGGGGACCCGCTCGGTCAAGGTGATGATCGCCGGGGGGTTCGGCACCGGGAAGACCACCATGGTCCGCTCCGTCAGCGACATCAAGCCGCTCACCACCGAGGAGACCCTCACCCAGGCGACCGTCGGCGTCGACAACCTCATCGGCGTCGCGGACAAGGCCGAGACCACGGTCAGCCTCGACTTCGGCAAGATCAGCCTCAACGAGAACCTGATGCTGTACCTGTTCGGCACCCCCGGGCAGGAACGCTTCTGGTTCCTGTGGAACGGCCTGTTCAAGGGCGCGCTCGGGGCGGTGGTCCTGGTGGACACCCGGCGGCTGGCCTCCAGCTTCCGGGCCATCGAGGAGATGGAGCGGCAGAACGTGCCCTTCGTCATCGCCCTGAACGTCTTCCCGGACTGCAAGGAGCACCCCGTCGAGGAGATCCGGGACGCCCTCGACATCTCCCCGCACACCCCGATCGTGGCTTGCGACGCCCGTGACCGGGCCTCCAGCCGTGACGTACTGATCACCCTGATACGTCATCTGAAGGAGCGCTCCACCGCCGCACTGGAGCCCCGATGAACGACCAGAACCCCGACAGCCCCGGCACCCCTCGCGGTTGCCCGGTCGCGCACGGTTCGGCGGAGGTGGCCCGGCTGTACGGGCCCGAGGCGGCGACCGACCCGTTCGGCATCTACGAGCGGCTGCGCAAGGAGCACGGCTCCGTCGCGCCGGTGCTGCTGGAGGGCGACATCCGGGCCTGGCTGGTGCTGGGCTACCGGGACGGCCGGCGGGTGCTCGACAATCCCCGCCAGTTCGCCCGGGACGCGCGGATCTGGCGGGACTGGCAGGAGGGGCGGGTCGCCGAGAACCATCCGCTGGTTCCGATGGTGGCCTGGCGCCCCGACTGCGTGTCCCAGGACGGCGAGGCGCACCGCCGGCTGCGCGGTGCCGTCAACGACGGGCTCCAGGCCGCCGTGAGCCGTGGTATCCGGCGCCACGCCACGCATTTCGCCAACAAGCAGATCGACGCGTTCGCGGACCACGGCCGCGCCGATCTGGTGGCGGAGTACGCCGGCTACCTGCCGATGCTGGTCCTCACCCGCATCCTGGGGCTCACCGAGTCGGAGGGGCGCCAGCTGGTCGAGTCCAGCGCCATGGTGTTCCAGGGCGGCGAGGACGCGATACGCCACGACGGGATCATCAAGGAGATCCTCGGCGAACTCGCCGAGCGCAAGCGGACCGAGCCCGGCTCCGACCTCGCCACCGGCCTGCTGGAGCATCCGGCGGGCCTCGACCACGACGAGGTCGTCAGCCATCTGCGCCTGGTGCTGGTGGCCGGGCACAGCACGACCAGCAATCTGCTGGCCCGGGTGCTGCAGCTGATCCTCACGGACGCCTCCCGGCTCTCGGACCTGATCAGCGGTCAGCTGACCATCTCCGCGCTGGTGGAGGAGGTCATGTGGAACTCTCCGCCGCTGTCCGTCCTGCCGGGGCGCTTCGCCGTCAGCGACGTGGAACTGGGCGGGCACCGCGTCGAGGAAGGCGACCTGCTCGTCCTCGGTCTCGCACCGGGCAACCTCGACCCCGAGGTCCGGCCCGACCCGGACGTCTCCGTGCAGGGCAACGAGTCGCACCTGGCGTTCAGCGCCGGCCCGCACGAGTGCCCCGGGCAGAGCATCGGGCTGTCCATCATCGAGATCGCGGTGGACGTCCTGCTGCACCGGCTGCCGGGCCTGCGCCTGGCCGTGCCGCCGGAGGAGCTCACCTCGACCGCGTCCACGTGGATGTCCGTGCTGGACAGCCTGCCGGTCGAGTTCCCGGTATAGGTCCGCACGCGCCGCCGCCCGGCCGGGTCTCACCCGACCGGGCGGCGGCGTCGTCCCACCCGGCGGGCAGGCCGTCGGACAGCCCTGCTGGGCCCGTCCGGCGAGGCCGAGCGTCGGCGGTCTCACGGGAGCGGCCGCGGGCCTGCCGGCCGCTCCCGTTCGCCGGTGTGGCCGAGGCCCCCACCCGCGGCGCTGCCCGGGCGTCAGCCGTCGAGCCAGTCACCTGTTACGCCCGTGGGACGGTGTCCCGTGGCGTTCCAGAGGAAATGCGGGTGGGCGCAGCCGAACATGTAGGCGAGCAGGGCGGTGTCCTCCCGCCCGGTCCGAGGGTCGTGCAGGGTGTGGAATCTTTCGGATCCGACCACCCCGGCGTCCTGCTGGACCTCACGGGCACGGGCCGGGGACGGTGCGGCGCTGGACGCCTCCACGGCGGCGATGTAGGTACGGCGCAGGATCTCCCATGAGTTGTCGGTGTCGCCGTACCACGGGCCGTGCACTGCTTCGAAGGCGTGGAGCTCGGCGTCGAAGAGGGGCCATGTCCGGGGGTACTGGGCCCGGCAGCGTGCGGACAGCTCGGCGGTCCGGGGGCTGAGTGCCGGTACGGAGGGCCGCGGGCTGATGGTGAGGGTGGTGCCGTGGGTGAGGATGCCGGTGCACGCGTTGGGCTGCAGGTCGCACAGCGCGCACCCCTGCGCCGGGGGGAGGCCCTCGGTGATGCCGTCGAACCACAGGGCGTGGCGGCCCGTGAGGCCCATCCAGACGATGGTGGTGGTCATCAGCCAGGTGTTCCACATCGGGCGGTGCGCCTCGGGCGTGCAGCCGTACTTGACGAGGGCTATGGCGCAGGCGGCGTAGAGGGCCTTGGTGTGGGTGGGCATCTCGGCGAGCCAGAAGTTGCTGATCTCCCCGGTGAGGGCGTCGGCCCGTACGTCGGCCATGTCGTCGATGACGCGGCACAGCAGCAGGGCGGCGAGGTTCTCCTCCTGCCAGAGTTCGCTGTCGGGCGCGACGTGCCAGAACAGGCAGTCCAGCATCTGCAGGACCGAGTAGGTGCTCTGGCCGAGCGGGTTGGTCTGGGGGAGCGTGACACTGCCCGCGTGGTGCTGTCGGAGCCAGTACTCGTCGACGGACCGCTTGTGGGCGGCGAAGAGCCCGGAGACCAGGGCCCGTGCGCTGTTGGTGCTGAAACTCTCGGCCAAGCGGTCTTCCACGTGCTGGGTGAGGCGCGTGGTGTCGATGGTGTCGATCACGCGTTTGTATTCGTGGAAGACGAGGATGTCGTCCTCGAAGCGGTGACGGTGGCCGAGGTCTCGTTCGAGGTCGTTCATCTGCCGGGTCCAGGACCATCCACCGGTCAGGACGCTGTCGAGTTCCCGGCGGTACGGCCAGGTCTTGACAGCGAGGGGCCGCCCGGCGCTGTGCCGCCAGTGGTAGTCGTCCAGCGTGCGCGCGGGGGGCGTGGGCAGCCGGTGGCACAGCGGGCAGTCGCAGGCGGTTGTCCGCTCCTCCTCGCGCGGCGGGGTCAGTGCCCGGCTCCGCCAGGCCCCCTCCAGCATCGCGCAGGTCAGCCGGCAGATCTCGGCATCGGTGCCGACCTGCGGGAAGGCCGCTTCGATCAGGCGCAGGCTGGAGTCGAGGCGGCGCAGCCTGGCGTAGCCCTCCTCGTCGGGCGGGAGGAAGTCGCGCTGCGCCAGACGGAGAGCTCCCTCCACCCGCAGCGTGGTGCCGGAGTGCGGGGATCCGAGTGCGTCGAGCCGTTGCTGAGCGGCGTCCTGGCAGGCTCGGTACTGCTCCGTGCTCCCGTTGACGCGTTCCAGGAAGAGGCCGGCCAGGGTCTTCCCCGCCTCGGCGGGCTGGAGCAGGGCGCTTGGCCCCGCCGGAAGCAGGCTGTCGGCGGACGCCTTCGGAACGGCACCTACGCCTTGGGATGTCACACCGGTCTCCTTCAAGCTGTGGTCGTGGCAAGGGAATCGACCGACCGGGGTGCGTCGGCCGGTCGTGTCCGGGAATCTGCTGTCCCTGCCGCGTCGGCCTCGCCGCACAGCCGGACGCACGCGACCGGCTCCGGTTCAGGCTGTGAAACGCCCGCGAGGGCACGGCTGCCGCGTCGACGGCCGGAGAACGGAGCGAGGTCTCCCACCTGCCGCTCGACGCCGCAGGTCTTCCATGAACGGCCCGTCCCTGCCGAAGCACCCTTGCTACAGGACGAGCACCCGCGTGGCCGCCTCAGCCGTGGCGGCCGAAGGGCACTCGCGGCCCCTCAGGCACGGCGCGACCCCCGGGTCCGGGGCGGGCGGCCGCCCGCGGCAGGTGGCGCGACCGGCGGGCGCGCTCGAACTCCGGATGCTCGCTGACGGGGGTCTCGAAGGCCAGGCCGAACATGGCGTCCTGAGGCATGTGTTTCCTTTCGGGCAACAGTGCGCAGAGTCCCCCCGGTCCTGCGAACGGGTGGCCTGTCGGCCACCCGTGGACTCGAACTGGCCTTCGTGGCTCGAAAGTTGAGCCATGAAGCGTTACGAGGCTGCCCAAGCGTAAATGATCTACGCGTGACCTCGCCGTGACGTGTGTTACTGCTCATGCCTCCCCGGCCGAGTACACTCGCGCGCCCCCGACGTATGTGTGCGCGACCTGTGTGTCCGCGATGTGCTCCGGGGGACCGGTGAACGGATCGCGGTCCAGCACCACCAGGTCCGCGAGCGCGCCGACCGCCACCCGCCCGGTGTCGTCGAGGTGGTTCACATAGGCGGAACCGGCCGTGTACGCCCTGATCGCGTCGCCGAGTCCCAGTCGCTCCCCGGGCAGGAACACCGGCGCGTCGCCGCCCGGTTCGACCCGGTTCACCGCGACATGGATGCCCTGGAGGGGGTCGGGGCTGCTCACCGGCCAGTCGCTGCCGCCCGCGAGCCGCGCCCCGGAGCGCAGCAGCGACCCGAACGGGTACTGCCGCCCGGCCCGTTCCGGGCCCAGGAAGGGGATCGTCAGCTCGTCCATCTGCGGCTCGTGCGCGGCCCACAGTGCCTGGATGGTGGCGGTGGCGCCGAGCCGGGCGAAACGCGGTATGTCGGCGGGGTGCACGACCTGGAGATGTGCCAGGTGGGGCCGCGTGTCGCTGGGGCCATTGGCGGCCCGCGCGGCCTCCACGGCGTCCAGCGCGTCCCGCACCGCCCGGTCGCCCAGCGCGTGGAAGTGGCACTGGAAGCCGAGCGCGTCCAACTCGGCGACATAGGCGGGGAGTTGTCGTGGGTCGATGAAGCTCTTACCGCGATTGCGCGTCGCACAGCCGCACTTGTCCAGGTAGGGGTCGAGCAGCGCCGCCGTGCCGTTCTCGGCGACCCCGTCCAGCATCAGCTTCACCGTGCCCGCCCGGAACCTGCCGTGACTCAACGCGGCCCGTTTCTCCACGAGTTCGGGTATCTGCTCGGCGCCCCGCGCCCGGTCCCACCACAGCGCGCCGACCACCCGTGCGGTCAGCGAACCCTCCCGGGCGGCCGTGAGATACGCCTCGGACGGGTCGTCCATGCCGAGGAACTCCCCGACCAGCGCGTCCTGCCACGCCGTGATGCCGAGCGCGTGCAGGTGCCGCTGGGCGTGCAGCAGCGCCGCCAGCCGGTCCGCCGGGGCGGCCGGCGGGGCGAGCCGGCCGACCAGCTGCATCGCACCCTCCTGGAGCGTGCCGCTCGGCGCGCCGGAGGCGTCCCGGTCGATCCGCCCGTCGGCCGGGTCGGGCGTGTCGCGGCCGATCCCGGCCAGCTCCAGCGCCCGGCTGTTGACCCAGGCCCCGTGATGGTCCCGGTTGGGCAGATACACCGGCCGGTCCGGTACGACGGCGTCCAGCAGCTCCTTCGTCGGTGTACCGCCCTCGAACGCCTCCATGGACCAGCCGCCGCCCAGGATCCAGTCCCGCTCCGGATGCGCCCCGGCAAAGGCCCGGACGGCGGCCACGGTCTCCCCGGCGGTGCGCAGCCCGGTCAGATCGCACTGGGCCAGTTCGAGGCCGGCCGGGACCGGATGGACGTGCGCGTCCTGGAACCCGGGCAGCAGCAGCCGCCCGGCCAGGTCCACCACCTCGGTGCGCGGTCCGGCGAGTTCCCGCAGCTCCCCGGCGGAGCCGACGGCGGTGATGCGCTCACCGGTGACGGCGACGGCAGCGGCCGCCGGGCCCTCGGGGGTGAGGACGGGGCCGCCGGTGAAGAGCAGATCTGCGTACATGTGTCCTGTTTCTCAGTTGGGGATCGTGAGCAGTCGGGGCGCGTCGGCGTCCGTGCCTTCGCCGGTGCGGAAGTACGGCGAGCGGCGCACGTACTTCGCCCAGCCGGCCGCGACGAACCCGGACCCGATCATCGCCAGCGGGGTGGCCAGCAGGAACCAGCCGTTGTCCGCGCTGACCTGGAAGTGGTCGGCGGAGCTGTAGAAGGACCAGCCGAGACAGCCGCCGAGGCCCAGCAGGGCGAGCGCGCTCAACGCCGGCAGCACCACGGCCCGTACGCCCTGCCGCCAGTCCTCGCGCAGCAGCCGGCGAAAGCGCGCGGCGGCGGCGAGCGCGGTCAGCGCGTACGACAGGGCGACGACGATGCCGACGGCGTTCACCGTCGCCATGATCATGTCGGCGAGCCGCGGGATCACCAGGGCGAGCGCGGCGACCGCCGCGGCCAGCGCGCCGATCAGCAGGGTGCCGGCCGCCGGGGTCCCGTACCGGGCACTGACCCTGGACCACACCGGCCCGAGGGTACGGTCCCGGCTCATCGCGAACATGCCCCGGGCCGTCGGGATCACCCCGGCCTGGAGCGAGGCCACCGCCGAGAACATCAGCGCCACCAGCGGCAGCGCGGCCCACGGCTGCGAGGCCAGCCGGTCGCCGAAGAAGGCCAGCCCCTCGGCCCCGTGCCCGGCCAGCTCCTTCTCGGAGAGCACGCGCTGGAACGCCACCGAGCCCAGCAGGAACAGGCCCAGCATGGTCACCAGGGTGATCAGTCCGGCCCGTGAGGCGTCCCGGGGGTCGCGGACCTCCTCGTTGACGCTGAACGCGGCCTCGAAACCCCAGTAGCAGAACACCGAGAGGAGCAGGCCCTGGGCGAGAGCGGTGGCCGACGGGATCGCGAACGGGTCGAACCAGCTCAGCCTGAAGGGGTGGGGACCGGTGACGACGCCGTAGCCGCAGAACCCGAGCAGGACCACGTACTCGAAGACCAGCAGCCCGGTCTGCAGGCGGGCGGCGGTGCGGATACCGGTCACGGCGGTGACGGTGACGGCGGCCAGGACGACGATGCCGACAGCCGTGGTCTGGGCCGTCGAACCCGGGTCGAGGGCGAGCGAGCCGAGCCGGTGCGCTCCGGCCTCACCCGCCAGTTGCAGCATGGCGGATCCCGTGACCGCCGTGGTGTACGCCAGGAAGGCCACCGTCGCCACGATGTTCACCCAGCCGACCATGAAGCCGAGCCACGGACTGAGCGAACGGCCCACCCACACATAGCCGTTGCCCGCGTTCGGTTCCACCCGGTTCAGCCGCGAGTAGGCACCCGCGATGCCGAGGACCGGCAGGAACGCCAGCAGCATGATGGCCGGCAGATGCAGCCCGACCACCCCGGCCGTCACCCCCAGACCGATGCCGATGCTGGTGGTGGCGGCCGTACTGGACGCGGCGACCGCGACGCCGTCGAGGACGCCCAGGGATCTGCGCAACCCAGGGGGGTCCGCCACGTAGGGCTGGTCGGTCATGGCCGGCACACTCCGCTCCGCACCTGGGGGCCACTGGCCGGCCCCGGTGACGGGACATGAAACTGCCGGTCCGCTTCACAGGTCAACGGTGTTGTCATAAGGTGCGCCACCAGGGAGGGAGACCCCATGAGCGAACGCGTCGTCCCGGCTACCGCCCGGCAGCGCCGGCGCCCCACCAAACAGGGCGTGGTCCTCTCCGGGGAACTGATCGTCGAGACCGCGATGCGGCTGATCGAGGAGCACGGCGCCGACGCCCTGTCCGTGCGCCGCCTCGGCCGCGCCCTGGGCGCCGACCCCAGCCCGCTCTACCGCTACTTCCGGCACACCGACGAGCTGATGCTCGCCATCGCCGACGAGCTGATCGGCCGTACTCTGCGGGGCTGGCGGCCCACCGGCGACTGGCGCGCCGACCTGCGCGAGCTCGGCCTGCGCATGCACGCCGGCGCCCTCGCCCATCCGCGGGCGGCGACGCTCAGCGCCCATCGGGTGACCGGGCGGACGTACGAGATCCAGGCGGTCGAGACCATCCTCGGGATACTGCGGAACGCCGGTTTCCCGGATGCCGAGGCGGTCCGCGTCTACCACGCCTTCGTCGACCAGGCCCTCGCCTACGGCGCCCTCGACTCCGCCAGCACCGCCCTGCCCAAGCCCGCCCGGGACGCCGAGGCGGACGTGTGGCGGGCGACCTACGCCCGGCTGCCCGCCACCAGCCACCCGCACATCGCGGCCACCGCCCGCCATCTGGTGGCCTCGATGCGGAACAGCTCCTATCCGGCCGCCCTCGACCTGCTGCTGACCGCGGCCGAGGCCCGGCTGGCCCAGTCGCGCGCCGGGAAGCGGCTGGTGGGCGACTGAATCCGCCGATCGGGGACAGACGTGCCCGGGAGAACCTTCCGAGGGAGGAAACATGGCACTGGTGACCGCGGCCGTCGTGGTGCTCGACTGCGCAGAGCCCGAGAAACTCGCCCAGTTCTACCGGGAGTTCCTGGACGCCGAGGACGGCGAGGCCTCGGCCAACCTGGTCGAGATCCGGGCCACCGGCGGCTTCCGGATCGCCTTCCGGCGCGACGTCAACGCGGCCCCGCCGAGCTGGCCGCGGCCCGAGAACTCGCTCCAGGCCCATCTCGACTTCCTGGTCGAGGACCTGGACGAGGCCGAACGGCGGGTGGTCGGCCTCGGCGGACGGCCGATCGAGACGAAGGACCCGGCCGGGCCGTACGAGGAACGCGGGTACGCCGACCCGGCCGGACACTCCTTCACCCTGCGCCTGATGCCGCCCTCCGCGCCCAAGCAGGGCTGAGCCCGCTCAGTCCCGGCCGCCCTTCCGGGGCACCGGCCAGACCCCGGTGGAGCGCTCTACGGCCGTCGCGCCGGTGCGGTCCACGGCGCTGCGCACCACCGCGAAGACCGCCCCCTGGACCGTCGCGGCCAGCAGCACCTCGCCCCAGCCGCGGTCCCGGTCCAGGGCGTCCGGCGCGTCCCGCTCGCCGCGCAGCGCCATCCAGGTCCGGCGGAAGACCAGGGTGCCCAGCGCTCCGGCAGCCCAGCTCAGCACCCAGCCGAGGGGCGCGTAGACGAGGGGGAGCTTCAGCTTCTTCGTGCTCTTGGCCATGCCTGCCTCCGCGTTGTCAGGGCCGCCCCGCGGCCGGGATCTCCTCGGCCGCCGGCACCGGGCCGGGCGGCGTCCCGTCCCCGAAGGGCCGGCCGCCGAGCTCCTCCCGGTGATGGGGCGTCAGCCACCCGGCGAGATCCGGCCCGAGGGGGACGACACGGGTCGGGTTGATGCCGGTGTGGACCTGGTAGTAGTGCCGCTTGATGTGGTCGAAGTCGACGGTGTCACCGAATCCCGGCGTCTGGTAGAGGTCCCTGGCGTACGCCCACAGCACCGGGTTCTCCGCGAGCTTGAAGCGATTGCACTTGAAGTGGCCGTGGTAGACGGCGTCGAACCGCACCAGCGTGGTGAACAGCCGGATGTCGGCCTCCGTGATCGTGTGCCCGACCAGATAGCGCTGCCCGGCCAGCCGCCCGGCGAGCAGCTCCAGCCGCCGGAACACCCCCGCGCACGCCTCCTCGTACTGCTGCTGCTCGTGCGCGAACCCGGCCCGGTACACCCCGTTGTTGACGTCCTCGTACACCTCGGCCGTCACCGTGTCGATCTCGTCGCGGTGCCGTGCCGGGTACAGGTCCGGCGCACCGTCCCGGTGCAGTGCCGTCCACTCGGTGGCCAGGTCCAGGGTCAGCCGCTGGTAGTCGTTGGTGACCAGCTTCCCGCTCGGCACGTCCACGACCGCGGGCACGCTCACCCCGCCCCGATACCCGGTCTCCCGGCGGTCGTAGGCCTCACTGAGGTACCGGATGCCGAGTACCGGGTCACGGCCGCCGGGGTCGAGGGTGAAGCGCCAGCTGCGGTCGTCCTGGATCGGATCGGTGACGGCCAGCGACAGGGCGTCCTCCAGGCCGAGCAGCCGCCGGGAGATCAGCGCCCGGCCGGCCCACGGGCAGGCGCGGCTGACCACCAGCCGGTACCGTCCGGCCGCCACCGGCCAGCCGTCGCGTCCGTCCGCGGTGATCCGGTCCGTGAAATGACTGGGGGACCGGCTGAAAGCCCTGTGCCCCAGCGCGCTGTTGCCGTCGCCGCCGTTCATCGCGTCCTCCTCGCCGAGGGGCCGCCCCCGGCCGACCGGGGCCCCTGAGTCATGCGTTCCCCGGTTTCCGCCTTTCGCACGGAGTGATCAGCGCCCGTCGGGGCAGTCGGCGGTCGTGAGCAGGACGTCGTCGCGGAAGCATTCGGACCGGAAACGCTCGGAGCGGGAACACGCGGAGGAGGAGAACTCGCAGGAGATGAGCCCGGATCAGCAGCGCCCGGACCAGTCGAAGGCGGACCACAGGACACGCCTGACCGTGTTCGTGGCGCTCGCCGCCAATCTGGTGATCGCCCTCGCCAAGGCCGTCGGCGGTGTCGTCGCCGGCTCGCCCGCGCTGCTGTCGGAGGCCGCGCACTCCGTCGCCGACAGCCTGAACGAGGTGTTCCTGCTGGCCGCCCTGCGCCGCAGCCGCCGCCCGCCGGACACCCGGCACCCCTTCGGCTACGGCAAGGAACGCTTCTTCTGGGCGCTGCTCGCGGCCGTCGGGATCTTCGTCATGGGCGGCTGCTTCTCCTTCTTCCAGGGCGTGGAGGCACTGCGCGACGGGGCGCAGGAGAAGCTCAGCGGCTATGTGGCCGGCCTGGTCGTGCTGTGCGTCGCCCTGCTCGCCGAGGGCGCGTCCCTGTACCGGGCGGTGCACCAGGCCCGCGGCGAGGACCGGGGGCTGCGGGACCCGGCGCTGCGGACGGTGATCGCCGAGGACGGCACCGCCGTGCTCGGCGTCTGCCTCGCGATCGCCGGCATGGCCCTGCACATGGTCACCGGGCAGGTGGTCTGGGAGGCGTCGGCCTCGCTGGCGATCGGCGCCCTCCTGGTGTTCGTGGCCTACCGGCTGGGCGCCGACGCCCGCGACCAGCTCATCGGGGAGGCGGCGGATCCGGAGCTCAGCGACAGGATCCGGGAGCAGCTCGCGGCGGAGCCCGAGATCGACAGCGTGGAGGCGCTCTTCACGATGCGGCTGGGTCTCGAGACCACCATGGTGGCGGCCCGGATCGACCTGGTGCCGGGACTGGACAGCGAGGAGGTGGAGGAGGTCCTGGTGCGCATCAAGGGGGCGCTCGCCGAGACGTTCACCGAGGCCGGACAGATCTTCCTGGACGTGACCGACCGGTCCGCGCAGGAGGCACGGGAAAGCCCCGCCGCGACGGGGGAACGCGGCGGGGCCTGACATTCGGCTGCCCGGCCCGGCGCCGGTTCATGCCTGTCGGAAACAGATTTTTCTAAATTCCGACGGTCCCAGGCCAAAATGGATTCCCGGAACCGTCACTTCCCCCTACTTCGGTTCCAGCACGAACACCGGGATCTCCCGGCTGGTCTTCTTCTGGTAGTCGGCGTACGGCGGGTACGCCGCGACGGCCCGCTCCCACCATTCGGCCTTCTCCGCACCGGTGACCTCACGGGCGGTCATGTCCTGCTTGACCGGCCCGTCCTGGAGCTCGACGAGCGGGTGCGACTTGACGTTGAAGTACCAGACGGGATGCTTGGGCGCGCCGCCCTGGGAGGCGACCAGGGCGTACTTCCCGTCGTGCTCCACCCGCATCAGCGGCGTCTTGCGGATCTTCCCGCTCTTCACACCCAGGGTGGTCAGCACGATCACGGGCAACCCCGTGTCCATCAGAGTCGTGCCCTCCTTCCCACCCGAGCTCTCGTACAACTCGACCTGTTCGCGTACCCAGGCGGCCGGGCTGGGCTCGTACTCGCCCTCAAGAGGCATGAGGTCCGTCCCCTCGTCGCTTCCATGGCTGACGCCATGATTCAACACCGGGAGTGCCCCGGATCATCCGCGCGACACCGGCCCCGACGGGAAGCCGCCCGCGTCGCCCGCGCCGCCGGCGCACCGGCCGTCAGCCGGGCTGCAGCGCCATCCGCGCCGCCAGCCCCAGCATCACGCAGCTCGACAGCAGCGCCGTGATCAGGCGGCCCCGGTGACCGGTCAGGGCCCTGCCGAGGAGCGCGCCGCCGCTCGCCAGCAGCAGCTGCCAGCTCGCGGACGCGGCGAAGGCCGCGAGGACGAAGACACCCTGCTCCACCGGTCGTACCGGCTCGGCGGAACGGGTGCCGACCACCAGGGCCGCGAAGTAGATCACCGTCGTCGGGTTGAGCAGCGTGATCCCGAGGAGGCCGAGATACGCCCGCCCGGGACCGGGTACCGGCCGTTCGGCCCGGGCCGCGAGCCGCTGTTCCCGGAAATGGCGCAGCGCGAGGGCCGCACCCCGCACGGCGAGCGCCACCAGCACCAGCGCCGAGACCAGCCGCAGCGGACCGAGCACCGGCAGCAGCGCCGTCGCCAGCGCGGCGCCGCCGGCCGCCGCGAGCAGGGCGTACAGGCCGTCGGCCGTCGCGACGCCGAGCGCGGCGCAGGCGCCGGTCCGCAGTGACGTGCGAGCCGTGAGGGACACTAGATATGTGCCGACCGCGCCGACCGGGACGGCGATCCCGTACCCGGCGAGCAGGCCGGCGACGAGCGTGGCCGTCATGCGCGTGCGGGCTCGGGCCTCCAGGGGCGCCCCGGCTGCTGCTGGACCCGCACCCGGCGCAGGGTCGCGGTGGTCAGCGGCAGAGCGGCGTCAGGAGAGTTCATGCGCAGATCCTGTGACCCGGCTCGCCGCACCGGCAAGCGAATTTCGGCGCGGAATCGTCCACCGGCCCTATGCGATCAGGCCAGAACGGCGGATTCACCGATGTGGCCGAACTTGCGGTCGTCCTATAGATGCCCAGGGCATCTAATGATGATCGGCACGACGTACGACATTCGTCTGCGAGGTCTTCCATGAACGAACTGACGGACCTGACGGAACCCGCTGCTTCCGTCCGCCCGGCGGACCCTGTGGCGTGGCCGCAGGACCGCACGTGCCCCTACCACCCGCCCACCGGCTACGACCCGCTGCGCGACGGCGCCCAGCTGTCCCGTGTCACCCTCTACGACGGCCGTACCGCGTGGGCGGTCACCGGCCACGCGGCGGCCCGCGCGCTGCTCACCGACCCGCGGCTGTCCAGCGACCGCCGGCGCGAGGACTTCCCGATGCCGAACGCCCGGTTCGCGATCGCCCGGGAGCGCCGCCAGGTCGCCCTGCTGGGCCTCGACGACCCCGAGCACCAGACCCAGCGGCGGATGCTGATCCCGGATTTCACCCTCAGACGCGCGACCGGGATGCGGCCGGCGATCCAGCGGATCGTCGACGGGCTGCTGGACAGGATGATCGCCGCAGGGCCGCCGGCCGACCTGGTGAGCTCCTTCGCGCTGCCCGTGCCGTCCATGGTCATCTGCGACCTGCTCGGCGTGCCCTACGCCGACCACGAGTTCTTCGAGGCGCAGTCCCGGCGGCTGCTGCGCGGTCCGGCGCCCGCCGACTCCCTGGACGCGCGCGACAGGCTGGAGGCCTATCTGGGCGACCTGGCCGACCGCAAGAGCCGGGACGAGGTGCCCGGCGACGGCGTCCTCGACGACCTCGTCCACGAACGGCTGCGCGCGGGCGACCTGGACCGCAGGGAGGTGGTCGCGCTCGCCCTCATCCTGCTGGTCGCCGGGCACGAGACCACCGCCAACATGATCTCGCTCGGCACCTTCACCCTGCTCCAGCAGCCCGAGCGGCTCGCCGAACTGCGTGCCGACCCCTCGCTGGTGCCCGCCGCCGTCGAGGAACTGATGCGGCTGCTGTCCATCGCCGACGGGCTGCTGCGCGTCGCCCTGGAGGACATCGAGGTGGCCGGCACCACCATCCGCAAGGGCGACGGCGTGCTCTTCGCGACCTCGGTCATCAACCGCGACGAGTCCGTGTACGACGACCCCGACACCCTCGACTGGCACCGTCCGGCCCGCCACCACGTGGCCTTCGGCTTCGGCATCCACCAGTGCCTGGGCCAGAACCTGGCCCGCACCGAGCTGGAGATCGCCCTGCGCACCCTGTGGGAGCGGCTCCCGGACCTGCGGCTCGCCGCACCGCCGGAGGAGATTCCCTTCAAACCCGGCGACACGATCCAGGGGATGCTGGAACTCCCCGTGACCTGGTAAGAGGCTTCCGCCATGCACATCGAGATCGACCGGGACGTCTGCATCGGCGCGGGGCAGTGCGCCCTGACCGCCCCGAACGTCTTCACCCAGGACGACGACGGCTTCAGCGCCCTGCTCCCCGGCATGGCGGACGGCGGCGGCGACCCCCTGGTCCGCGAGGCGGCCCGCGCCTGCCCGGTACACGCCATCACGGTCGAGGAACCGACAGGCTAGGGCCGGTTGCGAAAGTGCCGTCTGCCGCGCGACGCCCGGCACGCTCCCCCAGAGGGGGTGCCCCACTCGGCGCACCGCCCGAAAGCCCGGGTACGCCCAGTACGAGGGCTTCCGGGCGGGGTCCCCCCAGAGCACGCGCCGGACGCCGCGCGGCCGCCCTTCGGGCGACGACGTCTTCGCGACAGTCCCTGGAACGGAGGGCTCACCACGAGCTTGGTGAGCCTTCCGCGGCGTCTGGCGCCCAGTCGGCCGCCGGCACGTCGAGCACCGCCAGCTTCAGGCCGCGCAGCCGCGCCGGGTCGGCGACGACCTCGTACGCCGTCACCCGGTCGCCCTCGACGGTGACCCGCAGGACGTACCGCAGCTGTCCCCGCGGGGCGACCACGAGGCCGACCCGGCCGTCGACCAGGGCCGGTGCGGCGAACCGGGCGCGCTCGCGCAACAGCACCGTGCCCTCCGCGACCGCCCGGGCACCCCGCAGCTCCGCCGCCACCCCCGGCGGCAGCGTCGCGGGATCGGCGCGCCGGACCACGTCCTCTGCGAGCAGGCCGAGCAGCGCGTCCAGGTCACCGCCCCGGGCGGCGGCCAGGAACGCCTCCACGACCTCGCGGTGCCGGTCCTGCTCGGCGGCCGGCACCGCGGGTGTGCCCCGCACCTTGTGCCGGGCCCGGCTGGCGAGCTTCTTCGCGGCCGGCAGCGAACGGTCGGTGATCGCCGCGACACGGTCGAACGGCACCCCGAACAGGTCGTGCAGCACGAACGCCACCCGCTCCGCCGGGCTCAGCGTCTCCAGTACCACCAGCAGGGCGAGCCCCACCGAATCGGCCAGCACCGCCTCCTCCTCGGGCCCGGCGCCGGCCGCGCGCTCCGGGAGGTCGTCGCCGTACGGTTCCTCAGGGTGAGCGGTCCGGGCGCGCAGCATGTCCAGGCAGACGCGGGAGACGACCGTCGTCAGCCAGGCGGTGAGGTTGCCGATGCCGGCGCCGCCCGCCCGGCTCAGCCGCAGCCAGGCCTCCTGGACCGCGTCGTCGGCGTCCCGGGCCGAGCCCAGCATGCGGTGGGCGACCGCCCGCAGCCGCCCACGCCTCGCCTCGAACTGGGCCGCCAGCTCGTCATGCCGGTCCATGAGGTCACCTTTCCGCCGCGTGCTCCGTCACCTCCTCGACGCATCCGGACCGACCGAGGTGACCACCCCATGCTGCTGCACATCGACTCCAGCGCCGACGCGACCGCCGACTCCGTGACCAGGCGCCTCACCGCCGAGTTCGCCCGTGCCTGGCGCGCCGGGCACCCGGCGGCCCGGTACCGCCACCGCGACCTGGCGGCCAGCCCGGTGCCCCCGCTCACCGGCGCCTACACCACTCTGGGCCGCCGGGCGGAGCGGGAGGGCTTCGTGCCGCCCGCCAAGGTGCCCGCGCTGATCGAGAGCCCGGCCGAGGCGCGCGAGTGGGAACAGACCCTGCCCCTGATCAGCGAGCTGTCCGCCGCGGACACCGTGCTGCTCGGCGTGCCCATGTACAACTTCGCGGTGCCCGCCGCCCTCAAGGCGTGGATCGACCGGGTGACCTTCCCCGGCGCCTTCGCCCACCCGGACACGGGGGAGAGCCTGCTGTCCGGCACCCGGGTGGTGGCCGTCCTCGCGCGCGGCGGCGCCTACGGTCCGGACACCGGCCGGGCGGCCCTGGACTTCCAGACCCCGTACCTGAAGACCTGGACGGGCCGGCTGGGCGTCCGGCCCGAGCGCCTCCATCCGGTGGCCGCCGAGCTGACCCGGGTCGACGTGCTGCCCCACCTGGCCGGCCAGGAAGAGGCGGCCGCGGCCTCCCTCGCCGAGGCCCGCGCCCGGCTCTCGCGGCTCGCCGCCGCGAGCTGACCTCATCCGGCGCGCAGCAGCACCCGGGCCGCCGCGCGGGCCTCGGCCGCGGGCTCCGTGCTCCCGGTGACGCCCGCGGTGACCATCGCCCCCTCGGCGAGCAGGAACAGCGGCGCGGTGAGCGCGGCGTCCAGCCCGGCGTCGGCCACCAGCTGCGCGAGGTAGTCCCGGAACGCCCGCTTGTGGTCCCGCACCTGGGCCACCACCCGCGGCGAGGTGGCGCCGAGCTCGCCGTACGCGTTGATCCAGGCGCACCCCCGGAAGTCCGCCTCGCCGAACCACCCCTCCAGCCAGTCGAAGACCGCGAGCAACCGCTCCAGGGTATCCTCGTGCCGCCGGACGTGCTCGGCGAGCCGCTGCCGCCAGCGCACGTCCCGCCGCTCCAGATAGGCCTCCACGAGCTGCTCCTTCGCGGGGAAGAGCTGGTAGAGCCGTTTCAGGGAGACCCCGGAGGCGCCGCGTATGTCGTCCATGCCGACGGACTGCACCCCGCGCCCGTAGAACAGCCGCTCGGCGGCGTCCAGAGCCTGTTCACGCGCGACTGTGCTGTCCATGGGTCACTCCTTGACGTGAGAACGTGCGTTCTCCTAGGGTAGCGGTCATCGGGAGAACGCGCGTTCTCCGCCGAAGGAGAAGCTCATGGCCGACCGCCCGCCCCTGCCGCCCTTCACCCGGGAGACCGCCCTCCAGAAGGTCCAGGCCGCCGAGGACGCCTGGAACACCTGCGATCCCGAGCGCGTCGCGCTCGCCTACTCCGAGGACTCGGTCTGGCGCAACCGCGGCACCTTCGTCACCGGCCGCGCCGCGATCGTCGAGTTCCTCACCGCCAAATGGGCCCGCGAACTCGACTACGCGCTCCGCAAGGACCTGTGGGCCTTCGACGGCAACCGCATCGCGGTCCGCTTCCAGTACGAGTGCCACGACGCGGACGGCCGGTGGTGGCGGTCGTACGGCAACGAACTGTGGGAGTTCGACGACCACGGACTGATGACCCGGCGCGAGGCCAGCATCAACGACGTGCCGATCGAGGAGCACGAGCGCCGGATCCACGGTCCGCGCCCGGAGTCCGAGCGGGGCCTGTCCTTCCCGCTCCGGTAGCGCCCGCATAGGGTTCCCGGATGACCGATGAGCCCCGCAAGCCCTTCCTCTGCCTCGTCGTCTGCGCCGCCGGCATCGCCGCGGGCGTCGGCAGGCTCATCTCCGCGGCCCAGGAACGCGGCTGGGAGGTCGGGGTCATCGCCACACCCGCCGCCGTGAACGGTTTCCTCGACATCGCCGAGGCCGAGGCACGCACCGGCCGCCCGATCCGGTCGGCCTGGCGCAGGCCCTCCGATCCGCGCCCCTTCCCCGCGCCGGACGCCGTGGTCGTCGCCCCCGCCACCTTCAACACCGTCAACAAGTGGGCGGCCGGGCTCGCCGACACCCTCGCCGTCGGCACCCTGTGCGAGGCCCTGGGACTCGGCGTCCCGATCGCCGTCCTGCCCTGCGTCGCCGACGCGCTCGCCGCTCACCCGGCCTACCAGGAGAGCCTGACCCGGCTGCGCGCGCTCGGCGTCCGCTTCGGCGACCCCTACGGCGGCGAGGCCGAAGCGGACGGCGGCCGCCCCGAGTTCGACTGGGAACGAGCGCTCGACCTGCTGGAGCGGCGCTGACATCGTCCGACAATCACCGCCACGACACGAGAGCGGCCGCACGGCCGACGTACGCTCGCCTCTGTACGACGTGATCTCGACGGTGGGAGACAACGATGGAGTACGTGAAGCTCGGCCGCACCGGCCTGGACGCGTCCCGGATCTGCCTCGGCTGCATGACCTACGGCCTGCCCGACCGCGGCACCCACGAGTGGACCCTCGACGAGGAGGCGTCCCGCCCGCTGATCCGTCAGGCGCTGGAGGCGGGCATCAACTTCTTCGACACCGCCAACGTCTACTCCGACGGCACCAGCGAGGAGATCGTCGGCAAGGCGCTGCGCGACTTCGCCCGGCGCGACGAGATCGTCCTCGCCACCAAGGTGCACGGCCGGATGCGCCCCGGCCCCAACGGCGGCGGCCTGTCCCGCAAGGCGATCCTCACGGAGATCGACCACAGCCTCGCCCGCCTCGGCACCGACTACGTCGACCTCTACCAGATCCACCGCTACGATCACGCCACGCCGATCGAGGAGACGATGGAGGCTCTGCACGACGTCGTCAAGGCGGGCAAGGCCCGCTACATCGGGGCGAGTTCGATGTACGCGTGGGAGTTCTCCAAGGCCCAGTACACGGCCGAGCTGAACGGCTGGACCAGGTTCGTCTCCATGCAGGACCACTACAACCTCCTCTACCGCGAGGAGGAGCGCGAGATGCTCCCGCTCTGTGCCGACCAGGGGGTGGGCGTGCTGCCGTGGAGCCCGCTGGCCCGGGGCCGGCTCACCCGCGACTGGGGCACGGTCACCGAGCGCAGCGCCACGGACGGCTTCGGCAACCGCCTCTACCAGGAGGGCGACCGCGCGATCGTCGAGGCGGTCACCCGCATCGCCGGCGACCGGGGCGTGCCGCGCGCCCAGGTGGCCCTGGCCTGGCTCCTCCACCAGCACACGGTGACGGCCCCGATCATCGGAGCCGCCAAGCCGAACCACGTCGAGGACGCGGTGGCGGCGGTGGAGCTGGAGCTGAGCGACAAGGAGCTCGAAGAGCTGGAGCGGCCCTACGGTCCCCATCCCATCTCCGGCCACTGAGACGCGCCCTCTCGGAGGCGCGGGACTGTGCCGAAGTGCGGCTCCGCCGCGTGGGCGCGGCCAACTCCCGCCCACCCGCCCCGCATCACAACCGCTCGGTCCCGCACGGACCACCCCCTTCGCTCTCCGGCAAAGGAACAGGTTCCCCACCCATGGACAACGTCCGGTAGTAGCCCCCGATCCGCTCCGCCGACCGCCCCACGTAGTGACCGATGAACGACCGACGGAACCGGCCGGCGGAGCGATTGGGCTGTGACCCGTGCACCAGACTCCCGTTGAAGAACAGCACGTCGCCCGGCCCCATGTCGACCGGCACCGCCGCGAGCCCCGCCGGCGGTGCCACGTACTCCCGGGCGAACGACAGCTGCGCATCCGACTCCTCCGGGCAGAACAGGTCCATCCGGTGCGTCCCCGGCACCACCTCGAGCCCGCCGTTCTCCCGGTCGATCGCCTCACAGGCGACCCACGCGGCGACGCACGTCCCCGGCTCCACCCGCAGATAGAAGTTGTCCTGGTGCAGCGCCTGCCCCCGGGCCCCGGGCGGCTTGAAGTAGAACATGCTCTGCGCGGCCAGCACCTCCTCCCCGAACAGCGCCTCCAGGACCACCCGGAGCCGCGCGTCCAGCAGGAACCGCAGCGCGAGCGCGCTGATCTCATGGGGCTGCATCACCCGGGGGTACCGGTGCAGCGGATCCGCCGTCGGCTTCGGCTCGAAGTGCCCCGGCACCACCCGCCCCGCCGCGTGCAGCGCCGCGAACTCCGCGCACAGACGGTCGATCTCGTCGTACCCGAACAACCCGCGTACGACGGTGAACCCGTCCTCGTCGAACTGCCGCGGGATGCCGGCGTCGATGCCCGGGACTGTCATGCTCGCACTCCTCGCTCCGGTGCTCCTGACCTGTCACGCTAGGCCGACACGCCGACGGAGAGGATGCCCATGAGCGCTGTGGAGCTGCCCGGCACTGCTGCCCCGGCCCCGCCGCCGGGCATGGTCGTCACCGGCCGCTACGACGAGGGTCCCGGCTACCGGGTCAACCGGCCTGCGGGGTCGAGCAGTTGGCTGCTCACCTGGACGACGGAGGGCCACGGCCTGCTCCGGCAGGGGGCGGTCGAGACCGCCACGCGCCCCGGCGACCTCGTCGTCCTCGCCCCCGGCGTCCCGCACGGCTACGCGGTCGGGCCCGGCGCGCGCCACTGGCGGTTCTGGTGGACCCACTGCCAGGTGCGCCCCCACTGGACGCAGTGGCTCGGTCCCCGCTCCCTCGGCGACGGCGTGTACGCCGCCGGTGCCCCGAAGGAGACCCACGCCCGGATCGAGGCGGCCTTTCGGCGGGTGCTCGCCGACTCCCGCTGGACCGGCACCGGCGCGCCGCCCGCCCCGGCACCCGGCGACGGCCCCGTCGCCGTCGCGCACGGCAGCGCGGCGCGCGAACTCGCCCTGTGCGCACTGGAGGAGGTGGTGCTGCTCGCGACCGCCGGCCCGTCCCGGGCGGCACCCGGCCGAACGGACCGGGACGAGCGGGTGCGCCGCGCCGAGGAACTGATCGCCGCCGACCCGGGCGCCTCGCACACGGTCCGCTCGCTCGCCGCGCGTGTCGCGCTGTCGCCGTCCCGGTTCGCCCACCTCTTCACCGCGCGGACCGGTGTGCCCCCGATGCGCGCGCTGCGCGAGGCGCGGCTGCGACACGCCGCCCGGCTGCTGGAGAACACCGACCTGACCGTCGAGCGGGTCGCCGCCGCGTCCGGATTTCCCAGCCCGTTCCACTTCAACCGGGTTTTCCGAGAACGATACGGCGTCCCGCCCGGCGCCTACCGCTTGGGCGAACGCCCCTGATGTACTGGTTCATTGGTTCACGGGCGCCGGCCGGCCGGCGGCTTGTGCAGGTTGGGCCGTAGTCCAATGGTTGCCGTCGAAACCGGGGCGGCCGGTCCTGATTCCCCGCGTCAATTGCGATGTCGATACAGCGACAAGGCGCGGACTCCTGCATTGACGTTTCGTCAAATTATCGCGGCGCACGGGTAATACGCAAAACCCAGAGATCCCTTGTTCTGCTCTGCTGGCCTGTGCAAAGGTGTGGCGTGTCGGCATGCGGACCATTATTTTCGACCGCCGCGTACGCGAGGCCGCTCCTCGTGTGCCGAACCCCCCAACAAGCCCATCCGGCCTCGGTGTCGGCCGGGTCGCATACCGGTCGCATACCAGTCGGTATGGGCTGAATCCCGCGTTGCGTCTGGAAGGAATGCAGCCGTGAATGACGCAGGCCTGGGGAATTCCCCTACCCCCGCCCGGCCGTTCGACGTCACCGACGAGCAGCTCAGCGCCGAGCTCAAACAGTGGACGGGCACCGCACCCGCCCTGCACCCCGTCGGTGAACTTCTCGACCGGCACTGGGAAGCGGCCTTCGCCTACGCCCGCCTGTGCGCCGACGGGACGCGCGGCGCGGGAATGCTCACCACCGCCGCATTCACCCGGCTCTTCGGCGAATCCCTCCGTCAGACCGGCCCCACCGCCGCGTGGCGTCCCCAACTGCTGGTCACCGTCCGGCGCATAGCCGCCGAATGGGACAACGACGGCCGCGGCGAACTGCTCCACCCCCAGCTGCGCGGCGGCAAGGGCGAGCGGGCCGCCTCCCGGCTGCTCCCGCCCTCGAACCGGCGGCTGCTCTCCCGAGCCTTCCAGCGGCTCACCCCGTCCTCGCGCACCGTGCTGTGGCACACCGAGGTCGAGTCGGAGCCGCTGGCGGCACCCGCGGCGCTGCTGGGCCTCGACGAGCAGGACGCGGAGGTCGAACTGCGCCGGGCCCGGGAGCGGATGCGCGAGGAGTGCATCCAGGTGCACCGCGAACTCGCCCACGAGGACGAGTGCCAGCGCTACGTCCGGATGATCGACGTGACCTTCCGGCGCGGCGGGATCGACGTCGACCGGGACCTCCAGCAGCACCTGAACGGCTGCAAGCACTGCAGGTACACCGCCGACCAGCTGTACCAGTTCAACGGCGGCGGCCTCGGCATCGCCCTCGCCGAGGCCGTGCTCGGCTGGGGCGCCCGCGCCTACATGGAGTCCCGGGCGGGAGTGACCGAGCAGCCCGCCGAACCCCCGGCCGTGCCCGCCGCCGGGTTCGCGGGCGGGGAGGCGTTCGCGCCGCCGGCCGCCCCGGCCAAGGACCTGGTCGTGCACCCCGCCGCCTCGCGCCGCGCCACGCAGCGGGCCGCCCGCCGGGTCCGCCGCCGCAACCTCACCGTGGCCGTCGGCACCGTGAGCGGCCTGGTCGTGCTGCCGCTGGTGCTGTGGTCGGTGCTCGGCTCCGGCGACGACGGCGCCCCGGCCACCGCCAAGCCGTCCGGCACACCGGCCGGCACCTCCACCTCGGGCCCGTCCTGGATCGGCACCAGCCAGACCACACAGGGCACCCTGCGCGGCCGGCTGCACAACATCGCCTCCGGCCTGTGCATCGGCGTGGTCGGCAAGAAGGCCGTCAAGGGCGCCGAGACCGAGCTCGCCGAGTGCTCCTCCACCGCCGGCCAGCAGTGGACGTACGAGGGCGACGGACTGCTGCGCAACGCCGCCGCCCCGGGCCTGTGCCTCGACTCGCACCTCGGCTACTCCGTCCGGCTCGCCCCGTGCGCGGCCGAGACCGGGACCAAGGCCAAGAGCGTCCACTACGACTTCACCCTCCAGGGCGCGCTGGTGCCCCGCTGGGACCAGGATCTGGCGCTCGCCCCGGCCGCCACCGACGGCGGCGGCGCCCTGGTCGTCAAGACCCGGGCGGACGTCAGCGCCCAGCGCTGGGTGATGGACACCTCCCAGCCCGACCTGCAGATGCAGATCGTCAACTGGGACGCCGACAGCACGCCGTCCCCGGCCGCCTCCGCCACCCCGACGGCCAAGGCCGCGCGGCCAGCCACGCCGGCGCCCGCCCCGTCCGCCTCGAAGACGACCGCGCAGCCGGCACCGTCCAGCACCCCCGGCTACAACCCGTGCGCCGAGTACCCGGGCTACTGCTACGGCTCCGGGGACGGCCAGTACGGCGGCGGTGGCTACGGCGGCGGTGGTTACGGTGGTGGCTACGGCGGCGGTTGGGGCGGCGGCTACGGCGGCGGGGAGCACTACGGCCGCTGAGCCGGCGCGGGCTCAGGGGCGCGGCGGCGGTGGCGGCAGCGTCGTCAGGTCCGGCGCCGCCTCCGGCCACACCAGCAGTACCGGGCAGGGCGCGTGGTCGACGACGAACCGCACCGCCTTGCCCAGGCTGTGCGGCCCCAGCCGGGACCGGTCGCCGTCCCGGGCCAGGACCAGCAGATCGGCGCCGTCGGCGGCGGCCACCACCTCCCGCTCGGCCCGGCCGATCCGCTCCAGCCGGGTGCACGGCCGCCCCAGCCGGGCCGCGGCCGCGTCCAGCAGTTCCGCCGCGGACGTCCCGCCGAGCTCCAGCAGCCGCCGCTCCGGGTCCGGTTCCGAGCCGGCCCGGCCCAGCAGCCCCGCGAAGGCGCCGTGCGCGAGATCGGCCACCGGCTCGTCCACGTGCAGCAGCACCACCTCACCCGCGCCTCGCGCGTAGCCGCGCGCCGCGTCCACACAGGCGGGCCAGGTCCCCTCGACCAGCCAGACGATCACCCGCATGCCCATGGCCTCCCGTCTAGACTCCGACCACCTGGAGCGCTCCCCACAGTGCCACCACCGCCCCGCACAGCGCGGCCGGCACGGCGAGCAGGCCCAGCCGGGTGAACTCCCCGAGGTCCACCCCATGGTCGTGCTGGTGCACGATCCTGCGCCACAGCAGCGTCGCGAGCGACCCGGCGTAGGTGAGGTTCGGTCCGATGTTCACCCCGAGCAGCACGGCCAGCACCGCGCCCGGCCCGGCCGGCGCGGTCAGCGGCAGCAGCACCAGCACCGCCGGCAGGTTGTTCACGATGTTCGCGAGGACGGCGGCGAGCGCGGCGACGCCGAGCAGCGCCGGCAGCCCGGTTCCGCCCGGCAGCACCTGCCCGAGCGCGTGGGCGAGTCCGTTGTCCACGACCGCCCGCACCACGATCCCGAGCGCCAGCACGAACGCCAGGAACGCGGGCGCGGTCGCCTTCACCACCGTCAGCGGGGACGCCCGACGCCGTACCAGCGCCCGTCCGGCCAGCACCAGCGCGCCCGCGCACGCCGCCCACGCCGGGTCGATGCCGACCGCGGAGGTGAGCACGAACCCGGCGAGCGTGCAGGCCACCGTCACCAGCGCGAACAGCGGCAGCGGGGGCGGCTCGCCGGGTTCCCCGGAGCCGGGGGCCGACGAGGACAGGTCACGGGCGAAGAACCGCCGGAACACCAGGTACTCGGCGCCGATGGCCACCAGCCAGGGCAGCACCATCAGCGCCGCGAACCGGGTGAAGCCCAGCCCGCTCGCCGCGAACGCCAGCAGGTTCGTCAGATTGGACACCGGCAGCAGCAGCGAGGCGGTGTTGGACAGGTGCGTGCAGGCGTAGACGTGCGGCTTGGCCCGTACCCCGGACCGGGCCGCCGTCGCGAACACCACCGGAGTCAGCAGCACCACCGTCGCGTCCAGACTCAGGACGGCCGTGATCACCGATGCCAGCGCGAACACCGCGGTCAGCAGCCGCACCGGCCGCCCGCCCGACCACCGGGCCATCCACGCCCCGCAGGCCCGGAACAGGCCCTCCACATCACAGAAATGGGCGAGCACCAGGACCGCGGCGAGGAAACCGACGACCGGCCCCAGCTGCTCGGCCTCCGCCCGCGCGTGGTCGAGGGAGATCGCCCCGGTGGTCACGACGATTCCCGCCGCGGGTACGGCGAGGACCGCCTCCGGCCAGCCGCGCGGCCGGATCACGGCCCAGGCGAGGACGGCGACGAGCAGGAGGACGGACAGGGTCTCGGCGAGCGGGGTGTTCAGGGCGGGTTCCTCAGCAGCGTGATCAAGTACGGCCCGCCCATGAAAGCAGATGAAAACTAATGAACACAGATGAACTCAGATGAAAGGAGATGGACCCGATTACTGGGACGGGCTGCCCGCCGCGCCCAGGAACTCCGCCCAGCCGCCCACCGGCGCCTGCCCCGGGTTCAGCGTGCGCAGCTTGCGCAGCACCGCCGGGTCCTGCGCCTCCAGCCACGCCACCAGCTGCTTGAAGGACACGAAGCGCACGTCGTCGTGCTGGGCCATCCGGCCGATCGCCTCTTCCACGGCGTCCATGTAGATGCCGCCGTTCCAGCGCTCGAAGTGGTTGCCGATGAAGAACGGCGCCCGGTTGGTGGTGTACGCCCGCTCGAATCCCGCCACGTAGCTGTCGCGGGCCTGGGTGCGCCAGGCGTCGTACCGGGTCTTGTCGCCCAGCGGATTTCCGGCGGACTGGTTGTACATCATGTTGTAGTCCATCGACAGGACCTGGAAGGAGTGCCCGGGGAACGGTATGGACTGCAGGGGGAAGTCCCAGATGCGGTTGCCCTGCACCTTGCCCGGCCAGATCTGCAGGCCGCCGGGGGAGGAGGCGTCGTACTTCCAGCCGAGCGCGGCGGCCGTGGGCAGCAGGTTGCTCTGGCCTTCCAGGCACGGGGTGCGGCCGCCGGTCAGCTCCTTGCGGTAGTCGAAGGGCAGCGGCTCCAGGTCGGTGAAGCCGGTGTTCGTCTTCCACTTGGTGACGAAGTCCACGGCCTGGTCGATCTCGCTGCGCCACTCGGCGGGCGACCAGTTGCGCACCCCGTCGGAGCCGCAGAAGTGGCCGTTGAAGTGGGTGCCGATCTCGTGGCCCTCCAGCCAGGCCGCGCGCACCTGCTGGAGCGTGGCGTGGATGTGCCGGTCGGACAGGTAGCCGATCGCGGAGGCGCCGACCGCGTGCTGCGGGGGACGGTAGAGGCTCTTCTTCGACTCGGGCAGGGTGTAGATGCCGGAGAGGAAGAACGTCATCTTCGCGCCGTGGTCCGCGGCCACCTTCCGGAAGCGGGAGAACAACTGGTTGCTGAGCTCGCCCGCGCCGTCCCAGGAGAACACCACGAACTGCGGCGGCTTGGTGCCGGCCGCCAGCCGCGTCGCCTTCGGCTGGTGCGGCTGCGCTCCGGTGTCGGCGGTGGAGCCGTCACCGATGAGCTTCAGCGGCCTGGCCGGCGCGCCGCCGCCTTTGCCGTCCGCGGCCGGACCGCTGCCGCCGAGCGTCCAGTCGCCGTTCGAGCACCCCGACACCGCGCCCAGGGCACCCAGGGCCCCCGCCGTCGCGCCCGCCGTCAGCACCCGCCTGCGAGAGATGCCGCTCATGTCCGCCCCGATTCCGTCGTCCAGGCCCCTGGTGGAGCCCCGCTGCCATGTGGTCGACGGGTTCGATGGGCGGTGCGGCGGAAAAGATCGGAGCCGGCCGCGCGTGTTGCACGTCTGTGACAGTTGTGGCCCGGACGTGACGAACCCCGCTGCCCGGGGGAGAGGGCAGCGGGGTCCGGTCAGGGGGTGGTCAGGCGCCGGTACCGGCGCTGAACACGTTCAGGCGCACCGAGGAGGCGTTCCCGGAGACCGGGACCGCGCCGCCCGTCCAGGCGACCTTCAGTGAGTCCCGCTCGTCCGGCGGGGTGACCAGCAGCGCGGCCGGAGTCGCCGTCTTGGCGCCGCTGACCTCCGGGTTGGAGAAGGTCAGCCCCGCCCAGGCGCTCTGGCCCGGCTTGAGGGTGACCGTCGCCGCGGTGCTGCCCGACTCGCGCTGCGGGTCCGGGCCGAGCTGGGTGCCGGAGGCGTTCACGAAGGCGGCGCCCGGGTAGCCGCGCACGGTGCAGGTGCGGCCCGACTTGTTGGTGAGCACGATCGGGAAGTTCTCCTGACCGGCCCCCGGGTTGTTGGCGCCCACCGAGGCGGACAGGTCCGAGGTGTGGCAACGGGTGCCGGCCGCGGTGGCGCTGCCGGTCTTGGTGGAGCCGGTCGACGAACCGCCGCTCGTCGCCGAGCCGCCGGTCTGCGAGGACCCGGTGCCGGACGGGGCGGCGGAGGTGTCCGAGGTGTCCGTGCTCGACGCGTTGCCGGTCGCGGGCGCCGCCGTGCCCGACACCGACTCCGGGGACGTGCCCTGACCGCCGTTGCCGCAGGCGGTCAGCAGGCCCAGGGCGGCGACCGTGCTCGCGAGCAGGGCGGCCCCGCGCCGCAAGGACTGGGACGTGTGCGCCATGTGGATCAACACTCCTGGATGTCGTGGTACGCCCGCGAGGCGTGCCCGAGGCGCTCCGTGCGCCGTCACTTCCATCCGATGCCAGAAACAGCGGAAAAGTTCGGGGGCACGCCGGGATTCGTCGGGTCAGGTGACCCGAAGCGACCGGAGTATGCCATCCGTGGTGCTCTTGTCGACGGCGCCCTTCTGCCGTACCTGCACGTACACCTGGGGCCGGCTGTCCCCGCCGGCCGGACCGAGGGCCGCCTCCTGGATCGAGCCGCCCGCGCCGGAACAGCCGCTCCAGCTGCGGACCTGCCCCTTCCAGTCGCTGCTGGTGAAGGCGCGGCTGCCGTCGTAGTGGCAGCCGGAGTGACTCAGGGCGTTCACCTTCGCGGTGACGTTCCCGTGCGCGCTCACGCCGATGAACACGCCGTTCACCGCGGCTGACAGGTCCTGCCACTCCGACACGTCGTCGGCGACCTCCAGGCCGGGCTCGTGCCCGGCGGTCAGCCCCAGGGCCTGCGGATTCCAGCCCGAGTCGCGCAGCTCGCCCGCCCAGCCGGACGGCACCTCGGCCGTCACCCGCCCGGTGGAGTCGGCGACCCGCGTCCCGTCCCCCGCCGCCCCGCCCCGGTCGATCATCGTGACCGCGAGTGCCGTGCCCCCCGCGGCGAGGACCGCGGCGACGGTCAGGGTGACCGCGTTGAGCCGCCTGCGGACACCGTCCAGCCGCCCCGGCCGACGGGCCGCCGCGGCCGCCGCCAGCCGGTCCAGCTCGTCCGCGAAGGCCTGCGCGGACGGCCAGCGCCGCTGCCGGTCCGGCTCCAGGGCCCGCATCAGTGCCCGCTGCACGTCGTCCCCGAGGTCCGGCCGCAGCCGCTCCGGCCGGACGACCTGCCCGGGTGCCGCCGGCACCGTCCCGGTCACCAGCTCGTAGCCGACCGCGCCCAGCGCGTACACGTCGGCGCGGGCGTCGATGCCCTCGCCGGGCCGGGCCTGCTCCGGCGGCTGGTACCCCGCCGAACCGGCCGCCAGCGTGAGCCCCGACGCCTGCGCCAGGCTCTTCGCCAGCCCGAGGTCGGCCAGCAGCACCCGGCGGGTGCCGTCCTGCGCGGTGCGCAGCAGCACGTTGGTCGGCTTGATGTCCCGGTGCACGATCCCCGCGCTGTGCAGGTCCGCCGCGCCGCGCGCCGCCAGCGCGGTCAGCCGCAGCGCGTCGGGCACCGGCAGCGGGCCCGCCCCGAGCAGGTCGGCGAGGGTGCCGGCGTCGGCGTACTCCATGACGAAGTACGGCCGCCCGTCCGGGAGCTCGCCGATGTCGTAGACCTGCACCACGCGCTTCGAGTCGGCCCGCCGCAGCAGCCGCGCCTCGGACAGGAAACGATCGTGGACGTCGAGGCGATGGGACCAGTTGTCGGCGAGCACCTTCACCGCCACCGGGGCGTCCAGCTGGTCGTCGTGGGCGAGCCAGACCGTCCCGAAGGCACCGGTGCCCAGGCGCTGTTCGAGGCGATAGCGGCCGATCCGCTCCAGGGGTTGCATACGACTATCATGCCTGTCCTGAGATCGACTTCGAGGGGGACCTCCCGTGCCGGACGCCGCGCTGACCGAAGACCTCGCCCGGCGGGCCGCGGCCGGCGACCAGGTGGCCCTGAACCAGCTGCTCTCCGAGGTCTGGCCCGACGTCGTACGACGCTGCGGGCGGTTCCTGCCGTGCCGGGAGGACGCCGAGGAGGCGGCCCAGGACGTGCTGCTCCAGATCTCCCGGAAGATCTCCACGTTCGAGGGCCGCAGCCGCTTCAGCACCTGGCTGTACACGGTCGTCGCCAACTGCGCCCGGCAGAAGTACCGGGACCTGAAACGACGGGCGGCGGAGCAGCCGGCGGCCATCGAACCGGCCGAGCACGTCGACCCGCGGACGACGAGTGTGATCGCGGGGTCCCGGATCGATCTGCTGGAGGCGCTGGACCGGCTGGAGCGGGAACATCCGCAGCTGGTCGCGCCGCTCGTCTACCGGGACATCTGCCAGCTGGACTACGCCGAGGTCGCCGAGCGGGTGGGGATCCCGCTGGGCACGCTGAAGTCCCGGCTGCACGAGGCACGCAAGCAGGTCCGGCCGTGGCTGAGTGCGCCGTGACAGCGCCGTGACAGCAGAAAGGGCCGCACGTCGGCGGCCCGGAGGAAACACAGGGCGAGGAGGTCTTCTCCTTGCCCTTCTTAACGTATAGCGCACTGGGGGGCTTGCGGCAAGGCCCCCCTGGTCCCGCAGAATCGCTGGCCGAAGCCAGGAACCACGGTATTTGGGGGATGTGCGACGTGCGTGTGCTGTTGATGGGATATGGGTCGCGCGGCGATGTCGAACCGCTCGCGGGACTCGCGGTGGCGCTGCGGAGGCTCGGCGCCGAGGCCCGGGTGTGCGCCCCGCCGGACGAGGAGTTCGCGGAGCTGCTGGGCCGTGCGGGCGTGCCGCACGTGCCGTTCGGGCCGTCGGTGCGCGCGCTGGTGACCCGGCCGAAGCCGGCACCGCAGGACGCGTTCAAACTCGCGCCCGAGCTGGTCGCCGCGCACTTCGGGACGGTCGCCCCCGCAGCCGAGGGGTGCGACGCGCTGGTGGCGAGCGGTCTGATGCCGGCCGGCGCGCGGTCGGTGGCCGAGAAGCTGGGCATCCGCTACGTGCTGGCCTGCTTCCACACGGCCGGGCTGCCGTCCTCGCGGTTCCCGCCGGCCGCCCGGCCGGGCCGCCCGGCCCCTGCCGACGCCGACCTGCCGACGCTGTGGAAGGCGGACGCCGAGCGGGTGAACGCCCTGTACGGGGAGGCACTCAACACGCACCGGGCCGCGCTCGGCCTGCCCCCGGTGGACAACGTCCGTGACCACGTCCTCACCGACCGGCCGTGGCTGGCGGCCGACCCGGGGCTGGCCCCCTGGCAGGACATGACGGATCTCGACCTCGTGCAGACCGGCGCGTGGCTGCTGCCGGACGAACGCCCGCTCCCGGCCGAGCTGGTGGCTTTCCTGGAGGCCGGCGCTCCGCCGGTGTACGTGGGCTTCGGCAGCATGGTCATGCGCGGCGCGCCGGACACCGCCCGGGTGGCCGTCGAGGCGGTGCGCGCCCAGGGCCGCCGGGTGCTGGTCGGGCGCGGCTGGGCGGACCTCGCCCCGGCCGACGGCGCCGACTGCTTCGCCGTCGGCGAGGTCAACCACCAGGCGCTGTTCCGCCGGGTCGCCGCCGTCGTCCACCACGGGGGCGCGGGCACCACGACGACGGCCGCCGTGGCCGGTGTGCCCCAGGTGATCGTCCCCCAGATCGTGGACCAGCCGCACTGGGCGGCCCGGGTGGCCGCGCTGGGCATCGGCGCGGCCCACGACGGCCCGGTCCCGACCGTGGAATCGCTCTCGGCCGCGCTCGCGACCGCCCTCACCCCCGGCACCCGGGACCGTGCGGCCGCCGTCGCCGGCACGATGCGCACCGACGGAGCGACCGTGGCCGCGCGCCTGCTCCTCGACGGCGCCTGAGCCGTACACACGGCCACCGTGGCCCCTCCGTGCGGGGCGCGGGGGCCGTATCGATCCGCGGCGCCGCCGCGTGGGCGCGACCGGTCCCGACGGCCCCGCGGTCCCGCCCGGCCGCAGCCCGCCGCGAGCCCCTGACAGCAGTCCCGACGGTCCCGCCCGGCCGCAGCCCGCCGAGAACCCCTGACAGCGGTCCGGTTCGGGCCGCAGCCCGCCACGAGCCTTGACGACGGTCGTCGTCCCGCCCCCCTGTTCGTCCCACACCTCTGTTCGTCCCCCCTGTTCGTCCCGTCCCTCCGGACGCCCTGCCGTACGTGCCCGCCGCCGCGCGGCCTCCCCACGGAGCTGATGCATTGAACCCCCTGACCACCAGCGCCTTCGACCTGCCCGAAGGCCTCTCCGCCAAGGCCGACCCGGCCCTGATCGCCGACGACGAGCGGCACCTGGCCGCCGTCGCCGAGTGCCTCGCGCAGTCGATCGCCGAGCTGGCCGACCGCCTCGAAACCGAGCTCAGGGCGCCGGGCGGCACCGGCCGGGCGGCGATGGACCGGGACGCCGAGGTCCACCGGCTGAGCGGACGGCTGCGCACCCTGCGCCGCTTCGGCCTGGACCTCTGCCTGGGACGCATGGTCGGCGCCGACGACCCCGGACCCGTGTACATCGGCCGGCTCGGCCTCACCGACGGCACGGGCCGCCGGCTGCTGATCGACTGGCGGTCACTGGCGGCCGAGCCGTTCTTCGCGGCGACCCACGCCGACCCGATGGGGCTGCGCAGCCGCCGCAGGTACCGCTGGCGGGACGGCCGGATCAGCGACTACTGGGACGAGGTGTTCACCGCCGACGGGCTCGACGGCCACGCCGCGCTCGACGACCAGTCCGCGTTCATCGCCAGCCTGGGCGCCGACCGGTCGGAGCGGATGCGCGACGTGCTCGCCACCATCCAGGCCGACCAGGACGCCATCATCCGCGCGGGCTCCCGGGGCGCCCTGGTCGTGGACGGCGGCCCGGGCACCGGCAAGACGGTCGTCGCCCTGCACCGCACGGCCCACCTCCTGTACTCCGACCCGCGTCTCGGCCACCGGCGCGGCGGAGTGCTGTTCGTCGGCCCGCACCGGCCCTACCTGAACTACGTCCGCGACGTCCTCCCGAGCCTCGGTGAGGAGGGCGTGCAGACCTGCGTCCTGCGGGACCTCGTCGACGAGGGCGCCGCCGCGGCGGTGGAGGCCGACCCGGAGGTGGCCCGCCTGAAGTCGTCGGCGGACATGGTGCGGGCGATCGAGACGGCCGTCCGCTTCTACGAGGAGCCCCCCGCCCGGGGCATGACGGTCACCACCGACTGGGCCGACCTGCGGCTGAGCGCCGACGACTGGGCCGACGCGTTCCGGGCACCGGGCCCGGGCACCCCGCACAACGAGGCACGCGAGCAGATCTGGGAGGAACTGGCCGACATCCTGCTGGGCAAGTACGACGGCGACGACGTCCCGCCAGAGGAGTTCCGCAGGTCGCTGCGCGAGGACACGGAGCTGGCCGACACCCTGAACGGCGCGTGGCCGCTGCTGGAGGCGACCGACCTGGTCTCCGACCTGTGGTCGGTGCCCGCCTATCTGCGGATGTGCGCCCCGTGGCTGGACCGCGACGAGGTCCGGCTGCTGCAGCGCGCGGAGCCGCGGGCCTGGACGGTCTCCGACCTGCCGCTGCTGGACGCGGCCCGGCAGCGGCTCGGCGACCCGCAGGCGGCGCGGCGCAGACAGCGGCACGAGGCCGTCCTCGCGGCCCAGCGCGAGCGCATGGCGCAGGTCGTCGACAACCTGATCGGGGCCGCCGCCGACTCCGGCGCCGACGGGGACGACGGGGAGGGCCTGGTGAGGATGCTCCGCGGCGAGGACGCCAAGGTCAGCCTGGTCGACGAGTCCGAACTGCCCGTCCCGGCCCCCGGTCTTCTGGCCGGCCCGTTCGCGCACATCGTCGTCGACGAGGCCCAGGAACTCACCGACGCGGAATGGCAGATGCTGCTGCTGCGCTGCCCGTCCCGCAGCTTCACCATCGTCGGGGACCGCGCCCAGGCACGGCACGGGTTCCCCGAGACCTGGCAGGAACGGCTGGCCCGGGTCGGGTTCGACCGCGTCGGCCTGGCCTCGCTCAGCATCAACTACCGCACCCCGCGCGAGGTCATGGCGCAGGCGGAGCCGGTCATCCGGGCCGTGCTCCCGGACGCCAACGTGCCGACCTCGATCCGCGGCTCGGGCCTGCCCGTGGTCCACGGATCCGTGGCGGAGCTCGACGGCATCCTCGGCGGCTGGCTCGCCGCCCACGCCGAGGGCGTCGCCTGCGTGATCGGCGATCCCCGCTTCACACCGGCGTCCCGGATCAGCTCGCTCACTCCGGAGCTGGCGAAGGGACTCGAATTCGACCTGGTCGTCCTTGTCGACCCGGACAGGTTCGGCACGGGCGTCGCGGGCGCTGTCGACCGCTATGTCGCGATGACCCGCGCGACCCGGCAACTGGTCGTCCTGACGAGCGACCAGGACGAGGACCGACCGGGACGAGCGACCGGGACGTCGGCCGGGGCGAGCGACTGACTGAGCAGGTCCCTGGCCGCCGGCGGGCGTTCGCTGGTCTTCGTCACCGCCGAGACCGTCGACGCGCGCGGCGTGGTGGTGCCCGATGCCGAGCACCTCGTCTCACGCCGCCGAGTTCCCCGAGGACGAGCCGCCCGCGAAGGGCGAGGCCGCCTGACCCGTGCCGCCGGTCATCCACATCGACGTGCCCTGGCTGCTCCGGCGCCACGAGGAAGTCATGCCGGGGCGGCCCGCCGTCAACGACTTCTCCGCGCCGGTCGCCGCCGTCGCCCGAAACGGGCCGATCCGCCCCGGCTCGGCGTGGACTCCGACGCGGCCCGGCGGGCCGCCGCGCTGCCGCACACCCTCGCCCCGCTCAAGCCGCTGCCCTCGGCCGACGCCAGGTTCGCCGGTGCGACCGCCGTGGCCTACCTGTACGTCAGCGGCGTCGGCATCGACCCGGCTTACGGCGCTCTCGTCGACCTCACCCGCGACCTGATGAGCGGCGAGGCCGACGTCTACGCGGCGGCGGACCGGCTCCGTTCCTGGCAGCTCTGACACCTGCCCGGACGCGCAGGCGAGTCGCCCCGGCGCCTCAGGGCCGCCGGCCGAGGGCGGGAGGAACGGGGCCGGCGGCCTGCTACGCACGAAAGAGCCGCCGTTTCGCGCGGGGCCTCGCGAGGAGGGCCGGACATCAGTGGACCACCCGTGCGGGCGGGCCGGGAGCGTGCGTGCGGGGCCGGCGCGGGCGTGCGGTTCACACGGGGTGCGCGGAAAGGTGAATGGGGCCATGAAGGGGCAATAGCCACCGCTGCCTTTCTGACTTTCTGTCAACGCCGTCGATGTCGTACGGGTGCCTTGTTGCTTGTGTGAGACTTGTGCGAGGGTGAATACCCGCGCGGGGTAATGGCCGGGGATCATTTCGGCAGTTGGGGAAGGCGACCGACACCGCGTCGGCGAATTCCCGCTCCCCGCAGGCGCACCGAAGAGGTACGCACCATCGCACCAAAGGAATCCGCTCCGTGCCCACCCCCCATCCGCCTCGCCCTCCCTATCCGCCGCCCGGGGGTGGTGCGGGGGAGTCCGACGAGTCCCTCGCCGCCCCGCTGCGAGCCGGATCCGACATCGAGGCCTCCCGGTCCGCCGCGCTGCTCATGGCCCGGCACTGGCGACCCGTTCAGGAATACGCGGCCATCTGCCTCGCCGTCTCCGGGCCCATCGCGCACATGGTCGCGGCCGCCGCCTTCCATCAGGTCCTGGACCGGGTGGCCCTGGGAGAGACGGCGGACGCGATCCGGCCGCGCCTGCTGGTCACCGTCCGGGACACGGTCGCCAACTGGTCCGCGGAGGACCGAATAGCGGAGGTTCTTCCCGACCTCGGGAAACCGGCCGGCGGTCGTGGTATGCGCGCCACGAAGTCCCTGACACCGGAAAACCGCACCCTCGCCGAGCGTTCATTCCTGGGTCTTCCGGCGCTCGCCCAGAGCCTGCTCTGGCATGTCGAGGTGGAGGCCGAGCCGATAACCGTACCGGCCGGTCTGTTGGGCATGGACACGACTACCGCGTCGGCGGCTCTCGAAGACGCCCGGGAGAAATTCCACGAGGGCTGTGTCCGCGCCCACCGGGATCTCGCGCCGTCCCAGGAGTGCCGCTACTACAACCGGCTGCTCGACGTACCGATCCGCCGCGGCGGCGCCCTGCTGCCGGACGTCCAGGAGCACCTGGCGCAGTGCCCGTACTGCCGGGCCGCCGCCGAACAACTCGGCCATGTCGACGGCGGACTGGGGGTGCTGCTCGTGGAGGCGGTGCTCGGCTGGGGAGCCCGCCGCTACCTCGACTCGCGCCCGGGCCGCAAGGGCGCACAGGAAACTCCCGGCGGCCGCGCCGCCCGGCGCGCCGGAGGCGGCGGGCGCCGCCGCGCGGCCGCCCGGACCCGGATCCTCGCCCGCATCCCCGTGCCGGTGCGCCGCCCGCCGGGCTCCTGGTCGTCGAAGACGCTGCTGACCAGTGTCGGAGTGGCCGGGGCGGGACTGCTCACCTCCGTCCTCGCCGTCAGCGCGCTGTCCGGCGGCGGCGACGGCGGCGACGCGGTCGCCACATCGGGCCTGGTGCCCGGCGACTCCGAGCCCGAGGCGACGCCCACCTCCGGCACGGCCGGGCTGCCCGTCGCCGACCACACCACCCGGCTGCGCAACGCCGCCGCCCAGCTCTGCCTGGACATCAACGGTGACCCGACGGCCGGGGCGAGCGTCGTGCTCGCGGTGTGCTCCTCGGCCTCGACCCAGCAGTGGACGTACGAGAGCGACGGCGAACTGCGCAGCGCGGCCGGCAAGAACCTGTGCCTGGACTCGCACGCGGACGCCGGGGTGGTCATCCTCGGCACCTGTGCCGAGGCCGGGGCCGAGCGCGGCAAGGACGTGCGCTACGACCTCACCGGCCAGGGCGAGTTGCTGCCGAGCTGGGACGAGACCCTCGCCCTCGCCACGGGCGGTGTGGACCCCGGCTCCGACATCGTGGTCAAGGTCCGCGACCACACCAGCGCCCAGCGCTGGCTGACCGACGCCCCGGCACCGTCCCAGAGTCACGGCTCACTCTCCATCGCCGGGAGCGGCGGGCCGTCCGCGCAGCCGGCGGAACTGGCCGGACACTGAGCGCTCCGCCGGAATCGCCGTGGTCCGCCGGTCGTTCGTCCGCGGCGCCGTCGTGGCTGGTCGCGCCCAGGCGGCGGTAGCCGCACCTGCGATACGGCGCCGTGCGCCGTCGGGGCGCCGCCGAGCGGCCGGTCTCACTCCTCGTCGGCGTCCGGGCCCCGGCCCGGACCCGCTCGACGTACTCCAGCGACTCCCGCCGTTCGGTCAGCCACTCGTCGGTGTGCCGCTGGACCGGCCGCACGCCCCAGGCCGGCGCCGCACCGCGGCTGCGTGCCACGCCGCCGGCGACCAACGTGTCCAGCACCTGACGCCCGGGCAGGCGCGGCCGCGTCACCGCCGGGGCTGCCCCATGCGTGAGCAGCGCCCGCTGCCCGGCGCACCGTCAGCGGGCGCATCCCCGGGCCCACTTCGGTTGCGGCACGAGGGCAAGGGCTTGCCCTGAAGCCGGCCGCCGACGGAAGCGGAATGTTTCAGGACGATTAACGAGGCGGTGAGATCCGGCCATCCGGCCGCTTCGGGTGATCAAGAACCGCTCCGTTGCGGGGTCGGCATGTTCGAATTCCGTGACTTCACGCCACTGATTCAATACGCAATGTTACTGAAACCTGTGGGTTGGATGTGTGTTTCGGCGGCGGACTCGGCAGAGTGGCGCCCGCCGCCCCCGGCACCCACCGGGCCGAGGGGCGGCACCCGTCGAATCGAGCGGAAGGATGCACACGATGCGAACCACCGCGCGCTGGGCAGCGACCCTCGGCCTTACGGCCGTCGCCGTCTGCGGACCCCTCACGAGGGCCGCCGTCGCCGCCCCGAGCTCGCTCTACGCCCCCTCGGCCCTGGTGCTCACCACGGGCCACGGCACAGACGCGGCCACCGCCACGCCCGAGCGCGCCGTCACCCTGAACTGCGCCCCGAGCGCCTCCGGCACCCACCCGGCCGCCGCCCAGGCGTGCGCCGAACTGCGCGGCGCTGGCGGTGACTTCGACGCACTGGCGCCCAGCGCCGATGTGTGGTGCACCAAGCTGTACGACCCCGTCGTGGTCACGGTCGAGGGCGTCTGGCAGGGCAAGCGCGTCTCCTACGAGCACACCTTCGGCAACCAGTGCATGAGGGACGCCTACGGGGCGAGCGTCTTCGCCTTCTGAGCCCGGGATCGCACGGTCTTCGTGACTGCCGGGCAGGTCCGTAACTGGGGAGTGCGGCCCCTGGGGCGGGGACCTGCGATCTCGTGACGGGGGTCGGACGGGCGGAGTGGGGCCGCCCGCCGACCCCCGGCATCACTGCCGCTCCCCGGCCCTCCCGTCCCGGGGAGTGCCGGGGAGCGGCGGGAACCGTCTCGGCAGCCCGCGGCCCGCAACAGCCGCGGATTCCGGGGCACTTCGCACACCGGCCACCGCGCACCCTCGGACGGCGACGGCGAGCCATGGCAACGGCGAGGGGCCACCGCCTCCCTGCTGACGGTGACCCCTCGGTCCCTGCTGCGGCTCCGCGTACGTCACATGTGAACAACCGGCGCCGCGTCCGCGTCCTGCAGCGGCACCCCCCGCCGGAACAGCAGGAAGGCGATCACCGCGCCCGCCGCGAACATGCCGGCCGACCACCAGAACGCGGTCGTGTAGCTCTCGATCGTGGCCTGGGCCTGCACCAGCTTGTTGGTGGCGTCCTTGCCGGCCAGGTAGTCCGTCGCGGCGCTCGCCGCGAGCGTGTTGAGCAGCGCCGTACCGATCGAACCGCCCACCTGCTGCATGGCGTTGACCGTCGCCGAGGCGACACCCGCCTCGTCGGCCGTCACCCCGCCGGTGGCCAGCTGCATGGATGCGGGCATGACCAGGCCGAGGCCGAGACCGGTGATGACCAGCTGCGGGAGCACCGAGCCGACATAGCTGGAGCCGACGCTGATGCCGCCCAGCCAGGCCATGCCGACCGCGGAGATCGCGAAGCCGAGCGGGACGACCGCCTTCGGCCCGATCCGCGGTACCAGGACCTGCGTGCCGACCTGGGCCGTCACCATCAGGGCGCCGATCATCGGCAGGAACGCCACGCCGGTCTTCGTGGGGCTGAAGCCGAGGTTCAGCTGCAGGTAGTAGGTGAGGAAGAGGAACACGCCGAACATGCCGCCCGCGGAGATCAGTACGGCGAGGAACGAGGCCGCCCGGTTGCGGTCCAGCAGGATGCCGAGCGGCAGCAGCGGGTACCTGGCCTTGGTCTGCCACCAGGCGAAGGCCGTCAGCAGCACCACGCCGGCGAAGAGGAAGCCCCAGGTCAGCGGGGAGCCCCAGTCGTGCGTCTCGGCGTTGGAGAAGCCGTAGACCAGCGAGAACAGACCGGCCGCGACCAGGACCGTGCCCGGCACGTCCAGCTTGGAGTTCCCGGCGTCCCGGTGGTTGTGCAGCAGGGCCATGCCGCCCGCGAAGGCGACGACGGCGATCGCGACGTTCACGTACAGGGTCGAGCGCCAGTCGAACGTGTCGGTGAGGACACCGCCGAGCAGCAGGCCCACCGCGCCGCCGGCGCCGGCGATGGCACCGTAGACACTGAAGGCGCGGGCCCGCTCACGGGCGTCGGTGAACGTGGTGTTGAGCAGGGAGAGCGCGGTCGGGGCGAGCAGCGCGCCGAAGGCACCCTGCAGGGCGCGTGCGGTGACCAGCATCCCGAAGCCGCTCGCGGCACCGCCCAGCGCGGAGACGGCGGCGAAGCCGACGACTCCTACGAGGAAGGCGGTCTTGCGGCCGAACAGGTCGGCGATCCGCCCGCCGAGCAGCAGCAGGGAGGCGAAGCTGAGGGCGTACGCCGTGACGATCCACTGCCGGTTGCCGTCGGAGAACCCGAGGTCGGCCTGGGCGGACGGGAGGGCGATGTTCACGATGGTGGCGTCGAGCACGACCATCAGCTGGGCGATGGCGATGACCGCGAGGATCCACCATCGCTTCGAGGACGCGGCCGGGGGTGCCTCCTCGGCACCGACGCGGACGTCGTCGGTCAGTGTCTTCTCAGACATGCGGAACCACTCCAGGGAAGTCGTTCGGGATTCACCGAGAAGCCGCTTCGATGCCACGGCGCCTGCAGAACCGCGAACGAAACGGTTTCGTACACATCGAGCGTAGACCACTTTCAGCGAAACGGCAACGTTTCGCTGGCGCGGCGAGGCCGCCGCGCCGGCACGGAACGGCAGGTGCACCCACCTGGGGGCGCGGGCCGAAGCTGATGTGCGGCAACCGCCGCGTGGGGCGACCGGCCTCCGGAGAACACCGCCGCCCGCGACAGCGCCGGGAGAGTCCGCCGCTCCCGGCGCTGGAAGGAGTACTACCAAGGCTGTTCCGGCGCCGGCCTGGCCGCCGACGGCCCCGGCCCCGGCAGCGAGGCCGGACCGGTCACGCCAGCTGCCGCCGGACCAGCTCGTGCAGGCGCCCGCCGGTGTCGGCGAGCAGCTGGGCCGGCGCGCCCTGCTGGGCGACCTTGCCGTCCTCCATCACGATCACCCGGTCGGCGTCCATGACCGTCGACAGCCGGTGGGCGATCACGATCCGGGTGGCGTTCAGCTTGCGGGTGCTCTCGATGACCGTGCGCTGGGTGTCGTTGTCGAGCGCACTCGTCGCCTCGTCGAAGAACAGGATGCGGGGGCGCCGGATCAGCGCCTGGGCGATCATCAGCCGCTGCCGCTGGCCGCCCGAGATCGCGCCGCTCCCGGCGACGATCGTGTGCAGCCCCATCGGCATCCGCTTGATGTCCTCGGCGAGGCCCGCCATCTCGGCCGCTGCCATCGCCTCCTCGGGGGTGTACGGCTCGGTGCCGCAGATGACGTCCAGGATCGAGCCGGTGAACGGCTGCGCGTGCTGGAGCACCACCCCGCACTGGCGGCGGACCGCCGACCGGTCCAGCGCGCCGAGGTCCTGGCCGTCGTACAGGACGCTCCCCGAGACCGGCTTGTCGAAGCCGATCAGCAGCCGCAGCAGCGTCGACTTGCCGCAGCCGCTGGGGCCCACGATCGCGACGAACTCGCCCGGGCGGACGGCGAACGAGACGTCGTCCAGGACCAGGGGACCGTCGTCCGCGTACCGGAACGAGAGGCGGCGGGCCTCGACGGCGCCGGACAGCGGGCCCGGGCGGGTGCTGGCGGTGCGCACCTCGGGCGCGGCCTCAAGGACCGGCTTGATCTCCTCGAAGAGGGGAAGCGCGGCCACCGCCGACACGAACGAGCCGGTCAGCTGGGTGACCGAGGTGAGCAGCATCGTCACCGACGTGTTGAAGGCGAGGAAGGCCGCGGCGTCCATGGCCCCCTTCGCCGGGCCCGCCAGCAGCATGAACATCAGCAGGGTGCAGACCGGGAGATAGACCGAACCCAGCACCGAGGTGAGGTTCTTGATCCGGCCCACCTTCTGCTGGAGTTCCCGGCTGCGCGCGAACTCACCCGCCCAGGCCGCGTACGCGTAGTTCTCGGCCGCGGCCACCCGCAGCTTCGGCAGGCCCCGCAGGGTCTGGAAGGCCTGGTTGTTCAGCTTGTTGCCGAGCACCACCAGCCGGCGCTGCCAGCGCACCTGCCACAGCCCGAGCCCCAGGAACAGGGCGGCGATCACCACGAGCATGGCAAGGGCCGCCAGCGCCATCGGCACGCTGTACCAGAACAGCAGGCCCAGGTTCATCGCCCCGACGGTCACCGACTGGGCGACCACCGGGCCGACCCCCGCCAGCAGCCGGCGCATCGCGCTGACGCCCATCGCCGCGCTGGCCAGCTCGCCGGTCGAGCGCTGGGTGAAGAACTTGGTCGGCAGCCTCAGCAGCCGGTCCCAGACAGCCGGTTGCAGGGTCGCCTCGATCCGGCCCTCCAGACGGAGGATGGTCAGGTTCTCCAGGAGCGTGAACGCGGCCGACACCACCGCGCTGATCATCACCGCCAGACAGACCTGCGCGATCAGGTCCGTCTGGGCCTTCGGCACGTACTCGCCCAGCACCTTGCCGGTCGCGATCGGTACCAGCGAGCCGATCGCCACGGTCACCAGCCCGGCCAGCAGCAGACCGCCGAGGTCCCCGCGGGTGCCGCGCATGCTGAAGCGGAGCAGGCCGAGCGGGCTGAGCGCCTTGTCGGGCAGCGGACGGTAGAACATCACCGCGCGCGGCTCGAACTCCGCCGCGTTCGCCTTCTCGATCGGGGTCTCCCGGCCGGTCGCCGGATGGACGGCCACATAGCCGCCGCGCCGCCACAGCAGCGCGACCGGCGCGCCGGACAGGGCGCGGTGCCCGACCAGCGGGCCGACGTCGTCCCGCCACCAGCGGCCGTCCAGGCGTACCGCCCGGGTCCGCACCCGGGAGGCGAGGGCCGCCCGCTCCACCGGATCGATGCGGTCGCTCTCGGTGCCGCTCTGCGCGGGTTTCGCGAGGGTGATGCCGGCGGCCTCGGCGACCAGCCTGCAGGCCGCGTAGGAGGCGTCGGCGTCGGCGGCCGTGGTGCGCTTGGCCGCCTTGCCGATGGAGGCGAGCAGGGTCCGGTCGGCCTGGGCGCGGACCGCCTCACCGGCCTTGATACCGGCCGCCGTCCGCGTCTCGTGGGTGCGTTCCAGCTGCTCGATCCACCGGTCCAGGGTGGTCAGCAGCCGGTACTGCTGGTCGACCATGCTCTGCCACAGCGCCGGGTCCATCAGCAGGTCGGCGGCCGCCTCCGCGCCGTACAGCGAGCCGTACTGCACGCTGCCCGGCGGCACCTGCATCCAGAAGACGTCGTCGTCGGTGGGGGCCGCGGCACGCTCGCTGGCCGTCATCGGGGCCTGGAAGAGGATGGACAGACCGCGGCCCGTGCCGAGGGCGAGCGCGTACTCCAGGGGGCTGGTGACCGGCGGGACGTACTGGGGGTTGCCGTACTCGTCGTAGGACCAGGTCTGGGTACCGGCCGGCTGGTACAGCTCGCGCAGCCCTACGCGGTGCACGACGCAGTCGCGCAGCGGGCGGGCCACCAGGGTGTGCTGCGGGCCCGCGACCGGGCCGAGCAGCAACGCGCCGGCCTCCAGGCGGCCCAGGTGGTGCCAGTGGCCCTGCTGTTCGGCGTCCACCGCGAACAGGTCCAGCGCACCGGACGCCACCAGCCACAGCACCTGCGGGCCTTCGAGGTCGAGGCGGGTGAAGCCGGCGCAGTCGATCCGGGTGCCCAGTGAGCCGAGCGCACCGAGTACGAGGTCGCCTTCGCCTGCGGTCGTCGTCATCTCATCGCTCCCTGACCAGCGCGGCGTACGCCCCGCCGCGTGCCACCAGTTCGTCGTGCCGCCCGCGCTCCACGATCGTGCCGTGCTGGAGCACGACGATCTCGTCGCTGTCGCGCACCGTGCTCAGCCGGTGCGCGATGACGACACAGGCGCAGCCCCGGCGGCGCAGGTTGTCCATGACGATCAGCTCGGTCTCGGCGTCCAGGGCACTGGTCACCTCGTCGAGAACGAGGATGCTCGGCCGGCGTACCAGCGCCCGCGCGATCTCCAGGCGCTGGCGCTGGCCGCCGGAGAAGTTGCGGCCGTCCTGCTCGACCTTGCTGTGGATGCCGCCGGGCCGGCGCGTCACCACGTCGTACAGGGCCGCGTCCCGCAGCGCCTCCACCACCGCCTCGTCCGGGATCGAGGGGTCCCACAGCGCCACGTTGTCGCGCACCGAGCCCTCGAAGAGGAAGACGTCCTGGTCGACGAAGGACACGGAGGCGGCCAGTGCGCCCCGCGGGATGTCCTCCAGGCGCTGCCCGTCGATGCGGATCACGCCCTCCCACGGGGAGTAGAGACCCGAGATCAGCCGGGAGACCGTGGACTTGCCGCTGCCCGAGCCACCCACCAGGGCGACCTGGCGGCCGGGGCCGACGGTCAGGTCGAAGCCGGTGAGCAGGGGCTTGTCCAGCGGGCTGTAGCCGAAGGTGATGTTCTCCAGCTCGACATGGCCCTGCAGCCGCCGGGTGGATTCGCCGGCGCCGGGGCGGGCGTAGACCGGGTCTGCCTGGAAGTTCTCCACGTCCTTGAGGCGGGCCACGTCGGCCGCGAAGTCCTGGATACGGCCCGCGACGCCGTTGAGCCTGGTCAGCGGGGCGGTGAAGCGGGTGACCAGGGACTGGAAGGCGACCAGGAGGCCGACCGAGATGCCGCCCTCGACCGCCCGCATGCCGCCGATCCACAGGATCAGCGAGCTGTTGAGGGTCGCGAGCGTCGGCGCCACCACCCCGAGCCAGGCGCTGGGCACCCCGAGCCGCTGCTGCTCCTCCAGGGTGGCCGCGTGCTGTCCGGCCCACCTGCGGAAGTAGCCGTCCTCGCCGCCGGTCGCCTTCATCGTCTCGATCAGCTGGAGGCCGGTGTAGGAGGTGTTGGTGAGCCGGGCGGTGTCCGCGCGCAGCTTCGCGGTCCGGGTCGCGCGCAGCCGTACGACCAGCCGCATCGCCACGATGTTCAGCAGGGCCACGCCGATGCCGAGGAAGGTGAGCTGCACGTCGTAGGTGTAGAGGAGCACCGCGTACAGGACGACGACCACCGCGTCCACGCCGGCCGCCGCCAGGTCGCGGGCCAGGGTCTCGGCCACCTGGTCGTTGGACTGGAGGCGCTGCACCAGGTCGGCCGGGCTGCGCTGCGAGAAGAAGGTCACCGGCAGGCGCAGCAGGTGGCGCAGGAAGCGGGCGCTGGACAGGGTGGAGGAGACGATCCGGCCGTGCAGCAGGTTCGCCTGCTGCAGCCAGGTCAGCACCAGGGTGAGCAGGACGCAGGTGCCCATCGCGGCGAACAGCACGGTGAGCAGCGAGGTCTGGCCGCCGATGAGGAACAGGTCGATGTACTGGCGGCTGAGCGCGGGCACCGCCGCGCCCACGGCCACCAGCAGCAGGCTGGCCAGGACGGCGGCCGGCATGGTGCCGGCGGTGCCGCGCAGCCGGGCCGGCATCGCGCCCAGGATGCCCGGCCGCCGGCCGCCCCGCTCGAAGCCGTCGCCCGGTTCCAGGACCAGCACGACACCGGTGAAGCTGCCGTCGAACTCCTCCATGGGCACGAACCGGCGGCCCTTGGCGGGGTCGTTGATGTAGATGCCCCGGCGGCCGAGGCGGCGGCCCATGCCGTCGTAGACGACGTAGTGGTTGAACTCCCAGAACAGGATCGCCGGCCCCTGCACGTCGGCGAGGGCGGCCAGGTCCATCTGCATGCCCTTGGCCGTGAGGCCGTAACTGCGGGCCGCCTTCAGCAGGTTGCTGGCGCGCGAGCCGTCGCGGGAGACGCCGCAGGCGATGCGCAGCTCCTCCAGCGGCACATGGCGGCCGTAGTGGCCGAGGACCATGGAGAGGGAGGCGGCGCCGCACTCGACGGCCTCCATCTGGAGCACGGTGGGGGTGCGGACCGTCCGGCCGCGGCCCTTGGGGACCGGACGTCCGGGCGGCGCGGCGCGGCGGCGGCCGCGGGTCTCCTGGGCGGTGGTCACGGCAGCAGCCAATCGACGGGACGCTGGTCGGCCAGCCGGATCGAACCCGAGGCCAGGGTCATGGAGTCGAGCCTGAACGGCGGCCCGTCGGCCGAGGACCACCGGTAGCCGCTCTTCGTCCTCGCCGACCGGTCCAGCCGGACCAGGACGGCCACCGGGCGGCCGCTCTTCGTGAACTGCTCGCCGAGCTGGCTGTCGCCGAGGAACGCCGAGATCGACTGGGCCGACTGGGCGCTGCGGTCCACCGACTTCACATGGCCGCGCAGCACGCCGTACTCCTGCGTCGACACCGATGACACGGTCAGGTCGACCGGGGCGTTCGCCGGGATGGCGGAGGCGTTCTCGGCGGGGACGTAGACCGTCGCGTACAGCGGGTCCGAGGCGTGGGCGACCTTCTCCACGGCGGCGACGTTCGTGCCGGTCTGGATGATCTGCCCGATGGTCGCGGCGAGCGCGCTGATCCGGCCCGCGGCGACCGTGCGCACGACGGAGTCGCCCTGGCCGGTGTGCACCTTCAGTACAGGGGAGCCGGCCGGCAACCGCTCGCCCTGCTCGGCGAGGACCGCCGTGACCTGCCCGGCGACCGGACTCTGCAGGATGTAACTGCCCTGCCCGTGGGTGAGGATCGCCTGCGCGCTCACCGTGGAGGCGACCGAACCGGTCACCGCCCACACCGAGGCGGCCGCCATCACGACGACCGAGACGGACAGCGCGAGCCAGCCCTGCGGGCGGGCGAAGCGCACGGGGAGATCGAGTTCCTCGGGCGACTGGAGCTTGGCGAGGGCCTGTTGGCGGAACTGCACGGAACTTCCCTCACCTAGGGGAGAGGCACTGGTGAAGAGGGTGTTTCAGAGCGAGGGGCGTTTCGGCACACCCGAGAGCCCCGGAGCCGGGATCCGGCTCCGGGACTCAGCGGCAACGAGGTGCGATCAGAGACCGGCGACCAGGTTGGTGACCGGCTGGGTGTTCAGGCCGGTGACACCCTCGACGGTGCCGACAACGGTGTTGACCAGGCCGGAAACCGGGGCGATGCCGTCCACCAGGCCGGTGACGGTACCGAGGGCGTTCACGGAGAGGCCGCCGGAGACGTTGTCGAGCTCGGCGTCGGAGATCTCGACGGTCTCGACCTGGGGGGTGGAGTTCATGATGGAACTTCCCTTCATATGGATATTCACAAGGGGGGGAGCGGCCCCCCGACGCCCTTCAGGACAGAACAACGGCCCAGGGGGGACGAGCGGATGGCCGCGACCGCGGGCGCCGGGCGCCCGTTTCCGAGAGCCCTTCGCGGCTCCCGCGGTGCGATGGATCAAAGCACGCCCACGGTCCACGCTTCCAATCAACCAACCGCCTCACCTGGGAAGTTGAGGGCGGGATGGGTGCAACCGTGCAGGCGTGCGCACCGCTTGTCGGTCACTCCTTCACAAGCCGCACGACATCGCCCCGGCCGCACGGCTTGCCTGCCCGGCGGCGAATCCGGCACTCCGGGCCAAGGGCACGGCAGGGGGCGCGCGGTTGTGCAGATACACCCTTCTCCGTGACCCGCTTGGGCATGGGGTGTGCAGATTCCCTGAAGCAAGGATTCCGGTCCGTGATCGCGACGGACCGTGGTTGACCGGTTGCCGACCGTGTCGGACCGGTCAGCTCAGGAGCGCGTACACCGTGCTCGCCCGGGCCGCGAGCGCGCCCGACCTCTGATCGCGCATCGTGACGTCGGCGAACGCCGTCCGGCGGCCCAGCTTGGTCAGCACCGCTTCGATCAGGACATCCGAACCGGTCACCGCGCGCTGGAACGAGGTCGACTGCTGCACCGTCGTCATCGGCACGAAGCCGCCCCGGGCCGCCGACACCGCGATCACCGTCGCCGTGTCGGCCGCCGCCATCAACGCCTGCCCCGACAGTCCGCCGCCCTCCCGGGACAGCCGCTCCGACCAGGGCAGGCGCAGCGTCGCCCGGTCCTCGCCCACCGACTCGACGGCCAGCCCGAGATCGAGCACCCAGGGGGCGAAGGCGGTGGAGAGGATCTTGTCGGCTTCGGCGGCGGTCATCGTCATATGGGGGATTGTTCCCGGACCGGCGGCCCGGCAAGCGGACCTGGTTCACCACGGGCGCGCCATGGCCGATTCAGCACCGGGTCAAGGAAGTTGGGAAACGGAATTGAACGCACCGCGTGACCCGCCCGTACCTATGGCCATCCAGGCGCCGCTCACGAACGACTGCCCCGCAACGGCAGACACTCCGTCCCTTGGAGGTCGAGAAGTTTGAGTCACAAGCGAATTCCGAAGCGCAAGGCCGCTGTCGCGGTGGGCGGTGTCGCGGCGCTCGGCGCCGCGGCGTTTCTGCTGCCGATGGCCAACGCGTCCCAGGACAACGCCTCCGGCGCCACCGCCTCCGCTCCCAAGACCCTGAAGGCGACGGGCGCCTCGGATCTCGCCGCGCAGCTGCAGCAGTCGCTCGGCCAGGCCTTCGCCGGGTCCTATTACGACAGCGCCAAGCAGCAGCTCGTCGTCAACGTCGTCAACGGCGACAGCAACGTGATCGTCCAGGCGCAGAAGGCCGGTGCGGTCGTCCGGCAGGTGCAGAACAGCACCAAGGACCTCCAGGCCGTCGCCCAGACCCTCAAGACCAAGGCGACCATCCCCGGCACCGCCTGGGCCGTCGACCCGAAGACCAACAAGGTCGTGGTCAGCGCCGACAGCACGGTCACCGGCACCAAGTGGGACACGCTGCAGTCGACCGTGCGGAGCCTCGGCTCGAACATGGCGAGCCTCAAGAAGTCCTCCGGCGCCTTCAAGACCCTTGTCTCCGGCGGCGACGCGATCTTCTCCCAGGTGCAGAACGGCACCGTCCGCTGCTCCCTCGGCTTCAACGTCACCGCCTCGGACGGCAGTCCCGCCTTCCTGACGGCCGGTCACTGCGGGGTGGCGGCCAAGGACTGGTCCGACTCCGAGACCGGCCAGCCCATCGCCACCGTTGACCAGGCGCAGTTCCCCGGCAACGGTGACTTCTCGCTCGTCAAGTACAACGACGCCACCACCCAGGCGCCGAGCGAGGTCAACACGGGCAACGGCCAGACCGTCGCCATCAACCAGGCGGTGGACGCCACCGTCGGCGAGACCGTGTTCCGGATGGGCTCCACCACCGGGCTGCACGACGGCCAGGTCACCGGCCTCGACGCGACCGTCAACTTCCAGAGCGAGACCGACCCCAACGGCGTCGACACCGTCACCGGCCTCATCCAGACAAACGTCTGCGCCGAGGCCGGCGACAGCGGCGGCTCGCTGTTCACCCAGGACGGCGGCGCGGTCGGCATGACCTCCGGCGGCAGCGGCGACTGCACCGCCGGCGGCGAGACCTTCTTCCAGCCGGTGACCGCCGCCCTGCAGGCGACCGGCGCGACCCTCGGCGGTGGCGCGGGCGCCGCCGGTGCCGGTGCCGGTGCCAGCGCCGACCCGTCCGCCACCGCCGGTGACCAGGCCGGCGGCAACCAGATCGGCGGCACCGCGGACCCGTCCGCGACGGCCGGCGACCAGAGCGGCACCGGCACCGGCACGGGCGACCAGTCCGGCGCGGGAACCGGCACCGGCACCGAGAACAGCTCGTCGTCCAACTGACCCATCGCGCGGCCTGCCGGCGGTTCCCGGCCGGCGGTGGACGGTCCGGCCCTCCGGCGGGAAGGCCGGACCGGATCGCTTCCGGCGCGGATCAGCCGTCGTCCCCGGCCCGCAGCAACAGCACCGCGACATCGTCGACCCGCTCCTGCGCCGCCGCACTGTGCCGCACGAGCGTGTCGGCGAGCTTGTCCAGGGGCTGGTCGCCGTTCTCCGAGAGCAGTTCCCCCAGACCGACCAGGGCGTCCTCGATGTCCACACCGGGGGACTCGACCAGCCCGTCGGTGTAGAGAACGAGCACCGACCCCGGCGCCAGCGCCACCTCGGTCGTCGGGTACGTCGCCTCCGAGTCGATGCCCAGCAGCGGGCCCCCGGCCAGGTCGAGCACCCGTACCCGCCCGTCGGGACGTCTCAGCAGGGGCGGCGGATGCCCCGCCCGGGACATCACCGCGCGCCCGTGCTCCGGATCCAGCCGCAGGTACAGGCAGCTCGCGAACAGCTCGGCGCCCAGGTCGACGAGCAGCCGGTTGGTGCTGCGCATCACCTCCTCCGGCGCCTGCCCGACGGTCGTGAAGGCCCGTACGCCGGTACGGATCTGGCCCATCAGCCCGGCCGCCGTCACGTTGTGCCCCTGAACGTCCCCGATCACCGCCGCCGCCAGCGGCCGGGTGGGCACCAGGTCGTAGAAGTCGCCGCCGATGTCCATGCCGTGCATGGCCGGCAGATAGCGGGCGGCCGCCTCGATGCCGGACGGCGGGGCCAGCGAGTGCGGCAGCAGGGCCGCCTGCAGACCGTGCGCCAGCTGGTTCTTCGCGTCGTAGAGCATGGCCCGCTCCAGCGCCTGCGCGATCAGCCCGCCGAGGCTGGTCAGCACGGCACGCTCGTCGGTGGGGAAGACGTGCGGCTCGGCGTAGGCGAGGACGCAGGTGCCCACCGGCCGGCCCGACGCGATCAGCGGCAGATACGCCCAGGCGGCGAACCCGTCCATGGCCTCGTCCCGGTGCGGATACAGCCGTTTCAGTTGCTCCTCCGACTCGAAGAACGACGGTACGCCGGTGTTCAGGACATGGGTGCCGGGCGTCCGCTCGGCCAGCGGAAGGCCGTCGAAGCGCTCCACGGTCCGCGGATCCTCGTACCCGTGCTGCCCCAGCACGTGCAGCCGCCCGCCGCAGGAGCCGAGGATCACCAGGGCCTGGCTGCCGACGGACGGGGCGACCTCGTCCGCCACCAGCTGCACCACGTCCTGCACCCCCACGGCCTCCGTCAGCGCCCCGGTCAGGCTCAGCACCTGCGAGATGGTGACCAGCCGGTGCGGGGGCGCCGCGTCCGCGCGGGGTGCGGCACCCACCATCTCGGCGACCGCCCGCGCCCGGCTGATCCGGATGGTCAGCCCGGTCGTGCTCGGATACATCCGGAACGACAGCCAGTCGCCCGGCGGCCGCAGCGCCACGAACGACGTCACGTGCTGGCTGATCAGCGCCGCCCGGTAACGGTCCTCGTACATCGGGTCGTGCAGCCACGGCACCGAGACCCACGGCTGGGTGCCCAGCAGATCGCCGACGTGCACACCGAGCAGCTCGGCCGCCGCCGCGTTGGCGAAGGCGACCCGCCCGTGCAGATCGAGCGAGGCCAGTCCGTACGGCAGCCGCCCCACCATCCGCGCCGCCTCCACCGTGCCCAGCGAGCCCGCCGTCCCCGCGGGCGCCGCCAGCAGGTCCGGCTCGGCGCGCGGCGCGCGGTGGTGGCGGGCGGCCCGCTCCAGCCGCACCGCCAGCCGGTCGCACGCCGCCGTCAGCGACGCCCGCTCCCGGTCGGACAGCACCGATGGATGGGCCCCGGGCCAGGTCACGTACACCGCCCCGTACACGGTGTCCGCCGTGGCCACGGGCAGCGCGGCCAGTGCGAACGGGTACGGCAGCACCACCGCGATGCGCGGATACCGGCGCGCCATGTCCTCCTCGCCGCCCACCCACACCAGCCGCCGGTCGCGCGCCGCCTCCGCGACCGGGACCGGCGCGCTCAGCCCGACCCGTTCCCAGGGCGCCGCGAAGGCCCGGGGCAGGCCCGCCGTCACCGCCATCTCCAGGACCGGCTCGTCGGCCGCCAGCAGGTAGACCGCGCCGGAGTGGGCGTGGACCTCCTCCATCATCGAGGCCAGCGCCAGCGCCAGCAGGGGCCGGCCGGACCGGGTGTCGTCGGCCGCCGGCACCCCGATGCCCGGCTCGGGTCCCGCCGAAGGCGCCCCCATCCCGTCGGACACGCCCGACCACCTCCTCGTCCGGCCGCAGGTCGCGTCCTTGGGACCAAGGCTCCCTCGCGGCGGCGGCCCGCGCACGGCGAAAGCGGCGCGGGCCCCGCACCGGGCGGCCGCGGTGTACCCCGCTCGCCGCGGCGCATTCCCCCGCAACGGATGCGCGCCGCGGTGTACGGGCGCCGGTTGCGCGCCCCCGCACACCCCGTTGGCCGGATCTTCGCGCCCATGACAGGTGGCGGACGCCAACAATGGGGCACGCGTTCCACACCTTGAACCGAAGAGCCGACGGACGGCTGAGGGGGCGGCGGTGATCCGGGTACTTCTGGTGCACGACGCGTGTCTGGTCAGATCGGTGCTGGCGGAGTGGTTACGCCGGGAACCCGGCCTGCGCGTGGACGACACGCCGTGGCACGGCGCGCGCGCACGGGTCCGGGCCGTACGGCCGGACGTATGTGCGGCGGACCTCGAAAGCTCCGGTACCAAGGGCGTGCCGCCGCTCGCCGACCTGCGTCCGCCGGAGACCGGCGGCCTCGTGCCGGGACTGGTCGTGCTCGCCGGTGCGAACAGGCCCGGACTGCTGAAGCGGGCGGCCGAGGCGGGGGCGCTCGGCTATGTCGACAAGGCGGGGGCGCCGGAGCGGCTGGTGCGCGCGATCCGGCGCGCCGCCGAGGGGGAACGTTTCGTCGACGACTCGCTGGGCTTCGGTTTCCTGAGGGCCGCCGAGATCCCTCTCACCAGACGCGAGCTGAGCGTGCTGGAGCTGGCGGCCGGCGGGGCGTCCATCGCGGAGATCGCCGGCAGCCTCCACCTGTCCCGCGGGACCGTGCGCAACTACATGGCGGCGATCACCCGCAAGACCGGGGCCCGCAACCGCGTCGACGCGATCCGCATCTCACAGGGCGAGGGGTGGCTGTGACGCGGCGGCGCTCCCGGGTGCCGCCAGGTCCCGGTAGAGGGCGCAGGCGCGCAGCAGGTCCTCGTGGGTGCCGTAGGCCGTGCGGGAGCCGTCCAGCACCAGGATCCGCCGGGCGCGGCGGGCCGAGTCGATCCGGTGTGCGACGACCACCAGGGTGCCGCCGGGCCGCCTGGTGAACGCCTGTTCGGCACGGGCCTCGGCCTCGGCGTCGAGATGGCAGGTGGCCTCGTCGAGGAGGGCGAGCGGCGCGGGGGAGAGATAGGCGCGGGTGAGCGCGATCAGCTGCCGCTCACCCGCCGACAGCGCCGCCGGACGCACCGGGGCCTCCGGCCCGCCCAGCCGCTCCAGCAGCGGCGTCAGTCCGACGGCTTCGGCGGCCGCCAGCAGCTCCGGGAGCGGGACGGGACCCGGGCGCAGCAGGCCGAGGTTCTCCGCGAGGGTGCCCGTGTGGACGTAGGCCTCCTGCGGGATCAGGACCCGCTCCGCCGCCGCCCGCGCCCCCGGCACGGGGTGGCCGCACACCCGGACCGCGCCGTGCGCCGGGTGCAGCAGCCCGGCGGCCACCGCGGTCAGCGTCGACTTGCCGATCCCGCTCGGGCCCACGACGGCGAGGTGACCGCCGTGCGGGACCACGAGGTCGAGTGCGTCGAGGACCGCGGTGCTCGCCGGGCCGTAGGCGAAGGTGACGGCGGCGAGGGAGAGGGCCGGGGCGCCGGCGGCCGCCTCCGCCGCGGGCTCCGGGGGCGGACCGGGGACCGGGGGCGGCCGCAGTCTGCGCAGGACGACGGTGAGGCGCGCTCCACCGGTGCCCAGACCGTGCACCAGGTTCTGGAGGGCGGGCAGCAGGGACTGGGTGACGTAGGCGAGCGCCCCGACCAGGGCACCGGCGGTCACGCCGTGGGCGAGCAGCCAGGGCGCGGCCGCCAGCAGCAGCACCAGGGGCAGCCGGCCGCCGACCGCCAGCGCCGCCACCCGTACGACGCTCCAGCGGGCCAGGGCCCGGGCCGCCCGGAACTCGGCGTCCACGCCCTCCCCGACCCGCGCGGCGACCTGCGCCTCGGCCCCCGCCGCGGTGATGTCCCGCAACCCCGGGCACACCTCGCCCAGTTCCGCCGCGAGTGCCTCGTCGGCGACCAGGAAGGCCTCCTGACGGCGGGCCAGCGGCCGCAAGGTCGCGGCGAACAGGCCCAGACCCGCCAGCAGCGGGGGCAGCACGACCAGCAGCAGCGGTGGCGCGAGGGCGCACAGCCCGGTGAGCGCGCCGACGACCGTGAACACGAACGACCGGGACACCAGCACCAGTCCGGCGAGGGTGTCCCGGGCGATCTCCACCTGCTGGGTCAGCCCGGACAGCGCCCCCCGGTCCGCCTCCCGCACCCCGCGCGCGACCACCCCCGCCACCAGGCTGTCGCGTACCGGTTCGACGAGGTCGGCGACCACCCCGTACACCCGCCGGGTCCCGTACGCCCCGGCCCCCACCCCGCCCGCCGCCACGGCGAGCCACCACAGCCCGGTCCGCGCGTCGCCGGCCAGGAACCCGGCGTCGAGCGCGCGGGCCAGGGCGTATCCGAGGAGAAAGGTCTGCCCGGCCTCCAGCGCCGACCAGCCCGCCAGGCGCACCACCACGGCCCGGCGCACCCGCGGCGGCCGGGCGATCACCGTGCCGTCCGCTCGGCCGCGCGCGCCGCGAACACCGCCCGGTACTCGGGATCCCGCCACAGCTCCGCATGGGTCCCCACGGCCCGCACCCGTCCTCCGTCCAGCCAGGCCACCGCGTCCGCCCGGGCCGCGGTCGACGCGCGGTGCGCGACGATGAACCGGGTGGGGCCAGGTGCCAGCAGGGCTTCGGCGACGCGGTGCTCGGTGACGGTGTCCAGGCTGGAGAGGGCGTCGTCCAGGATCAGCAGCCGTCCGGGGTGCGCGAACGCGCGGGCGAGGCCGAGACGCTGGGACTCGCCGCCCGAGCACGGGGCGTCGGAGAGCCGGGTGGTGTAACCGCCGGGCAGGCGCCGGATGTAGGCGTCCGCCTGGGCTTTGCCGGCGGCGGCCCGGACCTCGGCGTAGGACGGGGTGGCCAGGCCCAGGGCGATGGTGTCCTCCACAGTCGTACCGAGCAGGGCCGGGCGGGCGAAGGCGCAGGTGACGGACCGGCGCAGCACGTCGTGGGGGAGGTCGGGCAGCGGGACGCCGTCCAGCAGGACCTCCCCGGCGTCGGGATCGGCCAGCCGGCCCGCGAGCCCGGCCAGCAGGGACTTGCCGGTGCCCGAACGGCCCACGACGGCCAGTGCGGTGCCACCGGGGACGGTCAGGTCGACACGGTCAAGGACCGTGCGCTCACCCCGGCGGGCGGTCACCCCGCGCAGTTCCAGGCGGCCGGGGCCGGGCGGGAGCGGCCGGTCGCCGTGGGCCGGTGCGGGAAGCGCCAGCACCTCGCCGAGGCGCCTCGCGGACGCGCGCGCCCGGGTGGCGGCGGCGAGCTGCCCGACCAGCACGCCGACACCGGTGGCCAGGACGGCGTAGCGGGAGGCGGCGAGCACCTCGCCGACCGATATCCGGTGCCGGGAGAGCAGAAGGCCCGCCACCGCCACGACGGCGAGCTGCAGCAGGGGGCCCACGGTCACCGCCTGGGCGGCGGCCCGGCCCTGCACCCGCCACATGCGGTGCCCGGCGCGGGCGAGGTCCGGCAGCGGGCGCAGTACGCGCTTCGTCTCCCGGTCCTGGAGGCCGGCCGCCGCGATCGTCCGGTGACCCTCGGCCGCCTCCGCCAGCGCGGCCGCGATCCGGGCCTGCTCGCGCTGGTACGCGGCCACGCACTCCGCGGTGTCCCGGGTGAACGCCCGCAGCAGCAGGGCGAGTACGGGTGCCCCGGCCAGGAACACGGCCGCCAGCCAGGGGTCCAGAAGAGCGAGCGCGACCACCCCGCCGACCGGCCCCGCCAGTGCGGCGAGGAGCGCGGCGAGGGCCGCGGGCCCGGTCCCGGCCTGCGCGGCGTTCCCGACCAGCCGGGCGACCAGGTCGCCGGCGCCGAACCGGTTCCCCGCGCGCGGGCCCAGCGCCAGCACCTGCCCGGTGAGCAGCTTGCGCAGCCCCGCGGTGGCCCGCGCGTCGGCGGTACCGGCGAGCACGCCCGCGCAGCCGTCCAGCAGGGCCGACAGCAGCACCAGGGCGGCGGCCCGGACCACCCACGCGGTCGCCGGGGCGCCCGCCAGCAGCAGGTCCAGGGCGCGGCCCAGCACGGCGGGCAGCAGCAGCCCCGCCGCCGTGGCCGCCGTGCTCACCAGACACAGGGCGGCGCACCGCGCCCCGGCATGGCGCAGGGCGGTACGCATCGGATCACGGTGGGGCGGTCGGGCCATCGCGGCAGTCCTCGTATCGGCGAAGGCCCCGGACGGCCCCTCCCGAAGGAGGGGGCCGCCCGGAGCCGGTTTCGCGGTGCCGGTCAGCGACAGAGCGCTCAGAGACAGAGCAGAACGCTCGCCGCCGATACGCACGACAGCAGGCTCACCGTGCTGTCGCCGCCGCCGTCGTGACGCTCCTCGGACTCCATCGTCTGCAGGTCGAGCAGTGCCATAGCGTGTCCTTTCCGGGGACCGAGCGGCCCCCCGGTGTAGTCGGGGACGGGGTGGTGTCACGACTGCGTCATACGCGCGGCCGTGTTCTGGGGGCCGCCGGTGGCGGCGGGAGGAACGGCAGGTGGGCGGCGCGGTCGCCGTCGAGGGCGGCCGTGAGCGCCAGCAGGCACCCGGCGGTTCCGGTGGCGAGGTCCATGGACAGCCGCATCATCTGGTGCCCGGGGAAGGCGAGCTGGCCCTGATAGGCCATGGCGAGCCAGCCGAGCCCGTCGATCTGGGCGGCGAGCCGGTCCGGTGCGGCGCCGGTGCGGGCGAGGTGCAGGATCATCCCCGCGCGGCCCTGGAAGAGACCCGGCTGCGCGTAGAAGCGCGAGGTCGCGGCGGTGCGCACGGCGGCCCGGGCGCGCTCGAACGCGCCGGTCCCGTCGATCCCGTGGGCGAGCCAGTCGTCGAGCACCATGCCGATCCCCACGCTGCCGTCGCCGAGGTAGGGCAGGGTCCGCCACCCCTCGTCCACCTCGAGAGCCCCGCCCTTCTGCACCACACAGCGGTCCAGGTCCCGGCACAGTGCCCGGCCGGCCGCGGCCAGCAGGGCGGCGTCGCCGGTCCGTTCGTAACGCCGGAGCAGGAACAGCGCGGGCCCGGTCGCACCGCGCAGCAGTCCCGCGCGCTGCCGGGGCGTGTCCGGAAGCGGTTCGGCGAGCCGTCGTACGAGGATCCGCGCGGCCTCGGCGGCCCGCTCGCGCAGCTCCGGCTCGCCGGTCGTGTCGGCCAGGGAGTCCAGGACCAGGCCCAGACCGGCCAGTCCGCCGTACAGGTCGGAGGAGAGGTTGCGCCAGTTCTCCCGGAGGATGCCGTCGACGAGGTCCAGGGCGCGCCCGCGGTGGCCGAGCAGGTCCAGGACGTGTGCGACGCCCGCGAGACCGTCGTACAGGCCGAGCGGGGTGCCGGGCGGTGGCGGCGCGGTGTGGTCGAGCAGCCAGCGCTCGCCCTCCTCGTACCGTCCGGCGCCCGCCTGGTCCAGGGCGAGCAGCACCCCGGCCGCGCCGTGCGCGAGGCCGAGGCCGCCGCCGTCCCCGAACTGCGCGATGTCACCGGGGAAGAGCCGGTCGTCGCGCTCGGGGGTCGCGGCGGCGAGGATCGCCTTGACCATCGAGTCCCGGCTGTGCGGCCAGTCCGCCGGTACGACCGGACGCGCTGCCGGGACGCCCCGGGTGATCTCCGCGACCGCCTCCTCGAGGAAGGCGCCCGGCACGTCCGGGAACTGACCGGCGATCACGTCCGCGAGATGGGCCGCCTTGCCCCGGTCCACGACGAACAGCGTGGTCACCGGCAGGAACAGGGCGAGACGCAGACAGGCCAGCGCGTAGCGGTCCACGTCGGTTCCGCGGCGGTCCGGCGGGGCGAAGAAGCCGGGGTGCGCGACGACCTGACGGCCGTTCTCCTCGACGGGGGCGGCCGCCTCGAAGTCGACGAGGAACACCGACTCCTCGTCGGGCCCGACCATGATGTTGAAGACGTGCAGGTCGTTGAAGACGATCCCGCGCGCGTGCACCTTGGCCACCGCCTCCTCCACCCTCCGGTGGATCCGCAACGCCCAGGCCGTGTAGTCCCGTACCGCCTCGGGATCCGGGTCCGTGGTGAGCAGCGGATGCCGTTCGGCGAAGAAGGCGTTGAGCGGACGGCCCTCCAGGAAGTCCATCACCAGGAACCGGTGCCCGCCCAGCGTGAACCAGTCCCGGACCTCGGGCACCACCCCGGTGCCGGCCACCGCCTCAAGGGCGTCTCTCTCCCTGCCCAGCCGGGCGACGGCGTCGGCGCCGTCCGCCGCGAGCCCCGCGTGCGGCCGGCCCTCCTTGAGCACCACCCGCCGCCCGCTCCGGGTGTCGGTGCCCGCGTACACCCCGCCGCCGTTGGAGAAGTGCAGCGCCTTCTCGATCCGGTACGGCAGCTCGCCCACCGTCGTCGCCTCCCGGGCCGCCAGCTGCGGCCGCAGGAACTCCGGCAGGCTCACCCACTCCGGGACCTGGAAGGCGGGCACCCGCCGGTCCGGGACCAGCTTCCCCGTGCCGTCCGTCACCGCCGTCACCAGCGCACCGCGCTCGTCGACGACATACCTGCGCGCGAAGGCGCCGTAGCGGACGTACAGCGGTCCGTCGTCCCACCGCAGGTCGGTCAGGATGTACGGCCCCTCGAAGCCCTCCAGGAGCGCGCCCAGGTCGCGCAGCACCTCCTGCAGCCGGTCCTCGTCGGACGGGTAGACCGTGACGAACTTGCCGCTGGTGTCGCGCCCCGCGTACTTGGCGTTGCGCAGGTGCAGCAGCCGCGGTCCCGGGACGAACTTGAACGGGATGCGGCGCGGCACGCAGTAGTCCCACACGACGGCCGCGATGCGCTCCGCGTTCTCCCGGGTGGCCGAGGAGTGGATCTTCCAGCCCTGGGCCGGCGACGGCAGCGGCGCGCCGTCCGCGTCCAGCGGGGTCATGGTCAGCCAGTCCCCGGAGCGGGCCGCGTGCCAGCCCTCGGGCACCGCGCGACGCGCCGTCGGGAACAGCGGCTCCGCCTCCGGGCCCGCCGTTCCGAGCCGGTCGGGCGCGTCATAGAAGTGCCCGTCCGCCAGCGCGTACACCTCGTACCGTCCGTCCATTGCCGCCCCCTCCGTGGCCGGGACCGACACTTCCAGGCGCCGCGCGGTCGCGGACAGTCATGTCTGTCACGAGACCGCCGTGCACTACGCATGGGTCACGTCATGTTCGGCGCGTTTCGAGCGCGCCGGCCCCCGCCCTCCCCGGAACGGTCACAGGGGCTGCGCAGACGCCGCATAAGCGCTGTAATGGCGGCGTGGTCAGTGAGGGCGCTGCGGTACGCGGAACGAGGACGGATCGCGCCGAGATCGCCCTCGAAGCACTCACCGACGATCCCGGCGCACCCGATCGGCTCCGTCGCGTGCTCGAACAGGCGCTGGTCTTCGCCGGCGCCTCCTTCGCCGGGGTGTACACGCCCGGTGACGACGGCGCCGTGCTGCGCCTCGCCGACTCGGCGGGCGTGCCCCGCACCCTGTACGGGCTGCGTGACGCCTACCCGGCCGTGGGGCGGTCCCCGGTGGCCGAGGCGTACGGCACCGGGCGGCCCGTCCGGCTCGGCCCCGACGAACTGGCCGGCTGCCCGCAGGCCCGCCGGACCCGGTCCCAGGAGTTCTGGCTGGCCGTCCTGCCGGTGCCCGGCGGCGCCGGACTCCTCGTCGCCGTCAGCGAGCGGGGCGACGGATTCGGCCCCGAGGACGGCGCCTGCCTGGACCTGGTCGCCGAGGCGATCAACCTGCCCGGCCGGCGCCCCGCGCCCGCGGCCACCGGCGAACTGCCCCCCGACGCCTTCACCCTCGCCATGGACACCGGCCGGATCAGCGTCGGCGACGGCATCCTCGGCCTCTTCCGGATGGGCCGGGACGAGTTCGACGGCAAGGTCGAGACACTGCTGAGCCGTACCGTGCCCGAGGACCTGCCCGCCCTGATGTCCGTCGTCGAGGCCGACCACATGTCCGTCGGCGACCGGGAGCTGGAGTTCCGGATCCTGCAGCCCTCCGGACCGCCCAGGTGGCTGCGGCTCCGCGGCCGCATGGTGCCCGGCGGCGACGGAGGCCCGGCCCGGCTGGCGGGTACCGTCGCCGACGCCTCCACGTTCCGCTCGGACGTCACCGACGTGGCCCGCGTGCAGCGGCTCGCCGCCGCCCTCGCCATCGCCGGCACGGTCAAGGACGTCAGCCTGGCCGTCGTCACCGCCCTGCGCGGGCCGCTCAAGGCCGACCGGATCGCGCTGGCCGCACTGGAGAACGACCGCCTGGTCGTCACCGTCCTCGACCCGCCCGAGGCCGAGTCCTGGCCCGACCTGTGGCGCAGCGAATGGCGCACCGAATGGCCCGACGCGCCCGTGCGCGCCATGCCCACCCTCGCCGCCGCCCTGCGCGAGGGCCGGACGCAGATCTGGCCTGCCCGGGCCGCCCTGGAACCCGCGCTCGCCGAGGTCGGTCCCGGCGGCCTCGCCGTCCTTCCGCTGCCCGCCGGCGGCCGGACGGCCGGTGCCTGCCTGATCGGCTGGGACACCCCGCACGACTTCGGCCCCGACGAACGCGCCCTGCTCACCGCCTCCGCCGGCCTCGCCGGCGAGGCCCTGATGCGCGCCCACGCCTTCGACGCCGAGCACGAACTCGTCGCCATGCTCCAGCGCTCTCTGCTGCCGCCCCGGATGCCCCGGCTGCCCGGTGCCGAGGCGGTCGCCCGCTACCTGCCCACCACCGAGGGCCTGGAGGTCGGCGGCGACTGGTACGACGTGATCCCGCTGGCCGACAACCACGTTGCCCTCGTCATCGGCGACGTCCAGGGCCACAACGCGAGCGCCGCCGCCCTCATGGGCCAGATGCGCACCGCCCTGCGCGCCTACGCCGCCGAGGGCCACACCCCCGACGTGGTCGTCTCGCACGCCAACCGGCTCCTCCTGGACATGGAGAGCGACCTCTTCGCCACCTGCTGCTACGTGGACGTCGACATGGAGTCCGGCACCGCCTGGTGCGTGCGCGCCGGACACCTGCCGCCGGTCCTGCGTCACCCCGACGGCACCACGCGCATCACCGACGCCGAGGGCGGGCCCCCGCTCGGCGTGCTCGGCCAGACCGAGTTCCCCATGACCCAGCTCAGCCTGCGCCCCGGCACCCTGCTCGCGCTCACCACCGACGGCCTGGTCGAGTCCCCCGACGCGGACATCGACGACGGCATGGAACGCTTCGCCCGTGACCTGGCCGGCTCCGACCCCGCCGACCTCGGCACGGCCGCCGACGTCCTGCTCGGCGGTGCCCACCGCGACGACGACGTGGCCCTGCTGCTGATGCGCTACGACGGCATGGCTGTCCGGCCGCTGCGCGAGAGCTGGACGGTGTGGCGGGTCCCGGAGGCCGCCCGGCACGCCCGCCGCTTCAGCCGCCGCGTGCTGCGCTCCTGGGGCGTGATCGACGACGCGATGGACGCCGCCCTGCTGGTGATCTCCGAACTCGTCACCAACGCGCTCATCCACACCGACGGACCCGTCCGGCTCGACCTGACCCTGGTCGACCACCGGCTGCGGATCGCCGTCGCCGACGCCTCGCCGCGCAGCCCGGTCAAACCCACCAGCATCGGCTGGGAGGCCACCGGCGGGCGCGGCATCATCCTGGTGGAGGCCGTGTCGGCCGCCTGGGGGACGGTCCCGGCCAGCGGCGGCAAGCAGGTGTGGGCGGATCTTGCGCTGGAGGGCTGATCACCCCCGCTCTCGACAGGCGGCGCGCGCCGACCCTCCTTAATGTCCTTCACGTGGCACACACCTTCGAAGAACTCGTGGCGAAGCACCGCGCGGCCGGCGCGGCCCACGAAAAGGTCCTGGAGCTGCGGGACGCCTACGGGCCACCGGCCGGGCAGCAGCCGGGCGGCGCCCAGTCACAGACCTACGAGACCGCCCTGCGCGCCTGGCGCGACCTGGCCCGCGACGAACTGACCGCGGTGAACGAGTACGCCCGCGACCAGGGCCGGTCCAGGGCCGAGGTCGAGGCGGAGGTGGAACGCGCGGCGGCCTGGCCGGAGGACACCTGACCGGGTAAGAAATCGGGCCGGATGCCGCTGCAGGGCACCTCGTGGTCACATGGCGCCCGCACCAAAGTCATACTGTCGTAACCAGTCAGGAAAACAGAAGAACATCTCAATCAGATGTTCACCTATAAGGTGTAGCGAATGAAGGCTTTGGTGCTCTCCGGCGGTGCCGGAACACGGCTGCGGCCGATCACCCACACATCGGCGAAACAGCTCGTTCCGGTGGCGAACAAACCCGTGCTCTTCTACGGGCTCGAATCCCTTGCCGCCGCGGGCGTCACCGAGGTCGGGATGATCGTCGGCGACACCGCCGCGGAGATCGAGGAGGCGGTCGGCGACGGGTCGAAGTTCGGCCTGAGCGTCACCTACATCCCCCAGGACCAGCCGCTGGGCCTCGCGCACGCGGTGCTGATCGCCCGCGAGTTCCTCGGTGACGACGACTTCGTCATGTACCTCGGCGACAACTTCATCGTCGGCGGCATCAGCGGACTCGTCGAGGAGTTCCGCGGGACTCGTCCCGACGCCCAGATCCTCCTCACCCACGTGCCCAACCCGCGGGCCTTCGGTGTCGCGGAGCTCGACGCCGACGGCCAGGTGATCGGCCTGGAGGAGAAGCCGCAGGAGCCCAAGAGCGACCTCGCCCTGGTCGGCGTCTACCTCTTCACGCCGGCCATCCACGACGCCGTACGCGCCATCAAGCCGTCCTGGCGCGGCGAGCTGGAGATCACCCACGCGATCCAGCACCTCATCGACCAGCGTGCCGACGTGCGCTCCACGGTGATCAAGGGCTACTGGAAGGACACCGGCAACGTCGTCGACATGCTGGAGGTCAACCGGACCGTCCTGGAGAGCCAGGAGCCGCGCATCGACGGCGACGTCGACGAGGCCAGCCAGATCGTCGGCCGCGTGGTCGTCGAGGCGGGCGCGCGCGTCACCGGCTCCCGGATCGTCGGCCCGGTCGTGATCGGCGCCGGGACCGTCGTCAGCGACTCGTACGTGGGCCCCTTCACGTCGGTCGCCGAGAACTGCCGGATCACCCAGAGTGAGCTGGAGTTCTCCATCGTGCTGCGGGACTCGTCCATCGACGGGGTGGGCAGGATCGAGTCCTCGCTGATCGGCCGGCATGTCGAGGTGACCCCGGCACCCGGCACCCCCAGCGCCCACCGCCTCGTTCTCGGAGACCACAGCAAGGTGCAGATCCGTTCATGAATCTCCTCGTCACCGGCGCCGCCGGTTTCATCGGCTCCACGTACGTCCGCGGCCTGCTCGCCGCCGACGGCCCCGACGCGCCGCACATCACCGTGCTGGACAAGCTCACCTACGCGGGCACGCTGACGAACCTGCCCGAGTCGCACCCCCGGATGACCTTCGTCCAGGGCGACATCTGCGACGCCGAGCTCGTCGACAAGCTCATGGCAGAGGCCGACCAGGTCGTGCACTTCGCCGCCGAGTCGCACGTCGACCGCTCCATCGACGGGGCCGGCGCGTTCGTCCGCACCAACGTGGTCGGCACCCAGACCCTGCTCGACGCGGCCCTGCGCCACGGCGTCGGCCCGTTCGTGCACGTCTCCACCGACGAGGTCTACGGCTCCATCGAGACCGGTTCCTGGCCCGAGAGCCACCCGCTCCAGCCGAACTCGCCGTACTCCGCCTCCAAGGCCTCCTCGGACCTGCTGGCGCTGGCCTTCCACCGCACCCACGGCATGGACGTCCGCGTCACCCGCTGCTCCAACAACTACGGGCCGCACCAGTTCCCCGAGAAGGTCATCCCGCTCTTCGTGAGCAACCTCCTCGACGGCAAGAACGTGCCCCTGTACGGCGACGGCAGCAACGTCCGCGACTGGCTGCACGTCGAGGACCACTGCCAGGGCATCGACCTGGTCCGCACCGGCGGCCGGGCCGGCGAGGTCTACAACATCGGCGGCGGCACCGAGCTCAGCAACAAGGAGCTCACCGGGCTGCTCCTCGAGGCCTGCGGCGCCGGCTGGGACCGGGTGGACCGCGTCGCCGACCGCAAGGGCCACGACCAGCGCTACTCGGTCGACTGGAGCAAGATCCACGACGAGCTCGGGTACACCCCCAAGCACGACTTCACCTCCGGTCTCGCCGACACCGTCGCCTGGTACCGCGACAACCGCGACTGGTGGGAGCCGCTCAAGGAGCGCGCGGCCCTGGAGTCCCGCAAGGAGCAGGGGAAGCACTGATGAAGTGGCTCGTCGCCGGAGCGGGCGGGATGCTCGGCCAGGACGTGACCGAGGAACTCGCCCGCCGGGGTGCGGAGGTGGTGGCCCTCGGCCGCGCCGACCTCGACATCACCAGCGCCCACTCGGTCGCGGCGGTACTCGCCGCGCACCAGCCCGACCTGGTGGTGAACTGCGCCGCGTACACGGCCGTCGACGACGCCGAGACCGACGAGGCGCGGGCGCTGCTGATCAACGGCGAAGGCCCGCGCCTGCTGGCCCGCGCCGCCGCTCGGCACGGCGCCCGCCTCGTCCACGTCTCGACGGACTACGTCTTCGACGGCGAGGCCCGCGCCGTCCCGTACCCGGAGGACCACCCGGCGGCCCCGCGCACCGCCTACGGGCGCACCAAGCTCGCCGGCGAGCGGGCCGTCCTGGAGGAACTCCCGGGCGCGAGCGCGGTGGTCCGCACGGCCTGGCTGTACGGCACGCACGGGAAGAATTTCGTGCGCACGATGATCGAGCTGGAGTCCCGCCGGGACACCCTCGACGTCGTCGACGACCAGCACGGCCAGCCCACCTGGAGCGCCGACCTGGCCGCCCGCATCGCCGACCTCGGCCCCCGCCTCGGCCGGGACGAGCGCGCGCACGGTGTCTTCCACGGCACCAACTCCGGCACCGCCACCTGGTGCGAGCTGGCCCGGGAGGTGTTCCGCCTGCTGGGCGCCGACCCCGCGCGGGTGCGCCCCACCACCAGCGAGGCGTTCGTCCGCCCGGCCCCCCGCCCCGCCTACAGCGCCCTCGGTCACGACCGGTGGGCCGAGGTCGGTCTGGAGCCGCTGCGGGACTGGCGGCAGGCCCTCGCGGAGGGACTGCCGCTGCTCCGCAAGGAGATGTCCGGGTAAGGGTGCGAGGCGCTTCGCACCCACGCGCCGCAGGGCGGCCGACGGCTCACCGGGCCTGTCGGCCGCCCTGCGGCGTTCACGCGTCGAAGGACCAGCTCAGCGGGGGTTTCCGGGCGCGGTACCGCGCGCAGCCCCGGTCGTGGTCTCAGCCGTGGGTTTTGGCGAGCAGCTCCAGGACCTCCGCCGTGCTGCCCGACTCGCCGAGCCGCGGGAAGATCCGCTCGACGCTGCCGCGGTGCGCCTCGCCGTCGCCGTCGGCCATGGCGTCCGTGGCGAGCGTCACATGGTAGCCGTGCGCGTAGGCGTCACGGGCGGTGGACTCCACACCGATGCTGGTGGCGATACCGGTCAGCACGATCTGGGTGACGCCCCGGCGGCGCAGCTGCACGTCCAGGTCGGTGCCGTGGAAGGCGCTCCAGTTGTGCTTGGTGACGCGGATGTCGCCGTCGTGCCCGGACAGCTCGTCGACGACGGCGTCCCAGCCCTCCGGGAAGGCCAGGCCGCGCGCCTGGCGCTCGGTGCGGCCGGGGACGGCGTCGGCGAAGTCGGCCGCGAAGGAGACCCGGACCAGGACGACGGGCAGGCCCTGGGCGCGGAAGGCGTCGGCGAGCTCCACCGTGCGGGCCACCACCTCGGCGCCGGTGCGCGGCTGGGTGGGCATGCCCACGATGCCCTGCTGGAGATCGACGACGACAAGGGCGGTGCGCGGGTCGAGCGTGCTCAGAGACATGGAATGGATCAGGCCTTTCGAAGGGCTTGACGGGAGAAGGGCTTGACGGGACGGGGGGGGTGGGCCGGGCCGGGGAGCGGTCCGGCAGGGGTGCTCGGCAGAGCCGGCACGGCCGGTACACGTCCACGAGCCGTCCGGTCACCGGCCGTGGGGGCCTGCGGTGAACCTCGGTATCACGGTTGGGACAGCCGTTCGAGCAGCTCGATCGCGGTGCGGAGGGTCCGGCGCTCGTCCTCCGTGTACCGCTCCTGAAAGGCGCGGGCCAGCCACTCGTCGCGCGCCTGCCGGTTGCCCGCCACGCGGGCCTGGCCGGCCTCGGTGAGGGTGACCAGCTGGCGGCGGCCGTCGGTCGGGTCGGGACTGCGGCGGATCAGCCCCTGCTGGTCGAGCGCGGCCAGGGTGGCCGCCATCGACTGCGGCCGGACCCCTTCGGCGGCGGCCAGCGCGCTGGCCGTGGCCGCGCCGTGCTTCGACACCAGGGTGAGGGCCGACTCCTGCGACGGGGTGAGGTCCGCGTCCTGGGCGACCTCGCGGATACGGCGGCGCATCCGGCTGAACATCACCCGCAGGTCGCGCGCCGTGCGGATCGCGGAATCGGAGACCTCTGCCATGGGGCCACCGTAGAACCGTCAGCTGAAACTGTCCAGTCCGAACTGAACAGCCATGCCTGCTCAGTTGCGTCTGTTCAGTTATGGCTGTTGAGCGTGGCCTGAAGGCAACGGCGCGGTCCCCTGGCCTACGCTGGCCGGGTGCGCCTGCTATTGACCTCCGACACGCACCTCCCGCTGCGCGCCAAGCGGCTCCCGGACCAGCTCCTCGCCGAACTCCCGCGCGCGGACGCCGTCCTGCACGCCGGCGACTGGGTCGACGAGGCCACCCTCGACCTGCTGGAGAGCCGCAGCCGCCGCCTCATCGGGGTGTACGGCAACAACGACGGCCCCGGCCTGCGCGCCCGGCTCCCCGAGGTGGCCTACGCCGAGCTGGGCGGCCTGCGCTTCGGGGTGATCCACGAGACCGGCGCGGCCCAGGGCCGCGAGGCCCGCTGCGCCGCCCGCTTCCCGGACCTGGACGTCCTGGTCTTCGGGCACAGCCACATCCCCTGGGACACCACGGCCCCGGGCGGCCTGCGCCTGCTCAACCCCGGCTCCCCGACCGACCGCCGCCGCCAGCCCCACTGCACCTACCTGACGGCGACCGCCGCCGACGGCGCCCTCACCGAGGTGACCCTCCACCGGTTGCCGCCCCGCTGACGACGGCCGCGGCAGGAGCGCCTGTCACCGGCGCCGGGAGGTCCCCCTTCTCCGGCACCTCGTCACCGCCCACGCCAGTACCGCGATCACCGCCGCGACCGCCACCACCCGCTTGGCCACCGGCAGGCCCGCCGTGCGCAGCAGGTCCAGCGGCTCCGGCTCCTCCTCGGCGACCGGCGCCACATTCTCCGCGTTCTCCTCGGTCCCCTCATTCCCCTCGTTCCCCTCCCTCCGCTCGCCCAGCCGTTGGGCCAGGCAGGCCGCGAACTGGCCCACCAGCCGGTCGCCCACCTCGGACAGCACCCCGCGCCCGAACTGGGCGGGGCGTCCGGTGACCGTGAGATCGGTGTGCACCGCGACCGCCGTGCCGTCGTCGTGCGCGGTGAGGGTGCCGGTGACCGTGGCCCGGGCCGTGCCCTGCCCGCGGGTCTCCCGGCCGCTCGCCGCCAGGACGATCCGGTGGGCCTCCTCGTCCTGTTCCTCGAACACCGCCGTGCCCCGGTAGGTCACGGTGACCGGGCCGACCTTGACCTTCACCGAGCCGGTCACGGTCCTGCCGTCGTAGTCCTCGACGACCGTGCCCGGCAGACACGGCGCGACCCGCTCGATGTCGAGGAGCGCCGGCCAGGCCTCGTCGACCGGGACGGGAACGGTGAACTCGTGGTGCAGTTCCATGACTCACTCCTCCTGGCAGTCAGCGGACGGCCGGTGCGTGGATGGCGCCGGTGGTGGTGACCAGGGGCGCCCCGCTGCCGCCCCAGCGCAGGGCGACGATCTCGGCGGCGACGGACACGGCGACCTCCTCGGGGGTACGGGCGCCGAGGTCGAGGCCGAGCGGTGAGCGCAGCCGGGACAGCTCGGCCTCGGTGAGACCGGCCTCGGCCAGCCGGTCGCGCCGCTCGTCGTGGGTCCTGCGGCTGCCCATCGCCCCGATGTAGGCGGCCGGCCGGCGCAGCGCCTCCTCCAGCAGCGGCACGTCGAACTTCGGGTCGTGGGTGAGGACGCAGATCACCGTGCGGTCGTCGGTGACCGTCCCGCTGAGATAGCGGTGCGGCCAGTCGACGACGACCTCGACGGCGGCCGGGAAGCGCTTGGGGGTGGCGAAGACGGGGCGGGCGTCGCAGACGGTGACCCGGTAGCCGAGGAAGTCGCCGATGCGGGCCACCGCCGCCGCGTAGTCGATCGCGCCGAAGACCAGCATCCGGGGCGGCGGCGCGAACGACTCCAGGAACACGGTGACCGCGTCCTCGCGGCGTTCGCCGTGCGGCCCGTAGTGCCGCAGGACGGAGGCGCCCAGGGCGAGTTCGCCGCGCGCGTCGGCGGTGACGGCGACGTCGAGGCCGGCCGTGCCGAGGGTACCGGCCGTCCGCTCCGGCCAGACCGCGAGCGTGGCGCCCCGCGGCGCGGGTCCGTCCACCACCGTGGCCACGGTCACCGGCTCGCCCGCCTCGACCGACCCGGCGACCGCGCCGAACGCCGGGTCCGAGCCCGCGGTCACCGGCCGGACCAGCAGGGTGATCTCGCCGCCGCAGGTCAGCCCGACCGCGAACGCGTCCGCGTCGCTGTAGCCGAACGTCTGCAACCGGGGCTCACCGGTCGCGACGACCTCCCGCGCCAGCTCGAAGACGGCGCCCTCGACACAGCCGCCGGACACGCTGCCCACCACCTCGTCGTCCGGCCCCACCGCCATGGCCGCACCGGGGCCGCGCGGCGCGCTGCGGCTGACCGCGACCACCGTGGCGAGGCCGAACGGGGTCCCGGCCGCGTGCCACCCGGCCAGCGTCGGCAGAATCTCACGCACCGTCCGCTCCCTTCCCCGGGCCGGCCCCGGCCCGCGCCCCGCGCACCACCGCGGCCAGCCGCTCCAGTGCCGCCAGGCTGTGCCCCTCGACGAAGACGTCGACGCTGGGCAGCGCCGCCGCCATCCCGGCCGCCAGCGGCGCGTAACCGGGCCGTGCCTTGCGGGGGTTGGCCCAGACCACCTGGTGGGCCAGGGCGTGCAGCAGGCGCATCTGCCGACCGAGCAGCTCGGGATCGCCGCGCTCCCAGCCGTCCGAGAGCAGGACGACGACCGCGCCCCGCGCCATGCCGCGGCGCCCCCACCGGTCGAGGAACTCGCGCAGCAGCTCGCCGAGTCGGGTGCCGCCGCGCCAGTCCGGGACCGCGGCCGCGACCTGAGCCATCGCCAGGTTCGGGTCCCGGTGGGACAGTTCGCGGGTGACGCGGGTCAGCCGGGTGCCGACGGTGAACACCTCCGCGCGGCCCGCGCGCACCGCCGCGTGCGCGAACCGCAGCAGCGCGTCGGCGTACGGCCCCATCGAACCGCTCACGTCGACGAGGAGCACCACCCGGCGCGGCCGGGTCACCCGCGCGTGCCGCCGCAGCAGGGCAGGTTCCCCGCCACGCCGCAGCAACTCCCGTACCGTACGACGCGGATCGACCTCCCCGCGCCGGGCGGGCCGCCGCCGCGCGGAGCGCCGGGTCTGCCCCGTCAGGGTGAACGCGGCCAGCAGGCGGCGCAGTTGGGTCCGTTCGGCCGCGTCCAGCTCGCTCACGTCGCGGTGCCGCAGGACTTCGGCGGAGCCGGCGAGGACGGCGGTGGGCGGTCCCGGCGGCTCGCTCTCCCCACCGGTACGGGGTGCCGTGGCCGTCTCCCGGGCGACGAGCCGCAGTCGCGCGGGGGGAGCGGTGCGCACCGGCTGCCGGGAGGGGGCGCCGGCCGGCCCGAAGTACGCGGCGAACACCCTCTCGTACCGCTCCAGGTCGTCATGGCCGCCGCACAGCGTCGCACGCCCCGCCCAGTACACGTCCGAGCGCATCCCCGGCCGCAGGGCGGCCACGGCACGCAGGAACGCGTACCCGCGCTCGGCGCTCGCGTCCACTCCCGCCGCCCGCAACGCCCTTACGAAGCCGAGCAGTACGGCGTCCGCCGGTACCCCGGCCGTGCCGGGCAGCGCAGTGCCCATGCCTGGTCACCCGCCCCGGGCCGCGAGGACCGCCGAGAGATCGAGCCCCCGGGCCCGTTCCGTGTCCTCCCGGTACTTCAGCACCGAACCCAGCGTCGCCACGGCCAGTTCGGCGTCCACCTCGTCCGCCCCCAGCGCGTCCAGCGCCTCCGCCCAGTCCAGCGTCTCCGCCACCCCGGGCGGTTTGACCAGGTCCGCGCCGCGCAGCGCCTGCACCAGCGCCGTGACCTGCTCGGCCAGCCGGGCCGACACCCGCGGCAACCGGCTGCGCACGATGGCCAGTTCGCGGGCGAAGGAGGGATGGTCGAACCAGTGGTAGAGGCACCGCCGTTTCAGCGCGTCGTGCACCTCCCGGGTCCGGTTCGAGGTCAGGACGACCACCGGCGGGACCTCGGCCCGCAGCGTGCCCAGTTCGGGGATCGTCACCGAGTACTCGGACAGCAGCTCGAGGAGGAACGCCTCGAACTCGTCGTCGGCCCGGTCGATCTCGTCGACCAGCAGCACCGACGGATGCCGCTGGAGGGCCAGCAGCAGCGGCCGGGCGATCAGGAAACGCCGGTCGTACAGCTCGCTTTCCAGCCGGTCCGCGTCCCGCACGCCCGCGGCCTCGGCGGCCCGCAGGTGCAGCAGCTGGCGCGGGAAGTCCCAGTCGTACAGGGCCTGCGAGGCGTCGATGCCCTCGTGGCACTGGAGCCGGATGAGCTGCGCCCCGAGCGCCTCGGCGAGGGCGGCGGCGAGCGCGGTCTTGCCCACGCCGGCGTCACCCTCGCAGAACAGCGGCCGGTGCAGTCTGAGGGCCAGGAAGCAGGTGACGGCGAGCCCCTCGTCGACGAGGTACCCCGTCTCCGCCAGGCGGGCCCCCACCTGCTCCGGGTCGTCCATCGGGGGAATCGGCGCTCACCCCATTCCACCGGCGGTCAGCACCGCCCGCCTGGTCAGCACCCGCGCGAGGTGCTCCCGGTACTCGGGCGAGGCCGACAGGTCCTGGGACGGCCGGGTGCCCTCGGCCGCGGCCTCGGCGGCACGGGCCACGGCCTGCGGGCCGTCGGCACCGGACAGCGCCTGCTCGGCCGCGGTGGCCCGCAACGGCGTGGAGCCCATGTTGGTCAGCCCGATCCGCGCCTCGGCGATGTGCCCGTCGTCGCGCCGCACCAGCGCCGCGACCCCGACGATGGCCCAGGACTGGGCGACCGCGTGGAACTTCTCGTAGTGGAAGCCCCAGCCGTCCGTCTTCGGGATCCGTACCTCCACCAGCAGTTCGTCGGGCGCGAGCGCCGACTGGAGGTAGTCCACGAAGAAGTCCCGGGCCGGGATCGTGCGCCGGCCGCCCGGCCCGGCGACGACCAGTTCGGCGTCGAGGGCGAGCGCCACGGCGGGCAGGTCCCCGGCCGGGTCGGCGTGCGCGAGGGAGCCGCCGAGGGTGCCGCGGTGCCGTACGGCGGGGTCGGCGACGGTGGCCGTCGCCGCCGCCAGCAGCCCGGCGTGCCGTCGTACCAGCGGGTCGTGGACGACATCGTGGTGGGTGGTCAGCGCGCCGATGGCGAGCGTGTCGCCGTCCTCACGGACCCCGCGCAGCTGCGGGATCCGGCCGACGTCCACGAGCAGCTCCGGGAAGGCGAGCCGCAGCCGCAGCAACGGCAGCAGGCTCTGCCCGCCGGCCAGCACCTTCGCCTCCTCACCCGCGTCGGCGAGGGCGCGCACCGCCTCGTCGACGCCGGTCGGGCGGGTGTAGTCGAACGCGGGGGGAATCATCCGGAACCCTCCTCACCGTACTGACCCAGGTCGCCGGACCGGGCGGCCGGCCCGGACTGCCCCGACCGCGCCGGCCCGGTGCCGCCGGCCTCGGCGCCGGCACCGGCCCGGCCGGCGTCCCGTACGGCCTGCCACACCCGGTGCGGCGAGCACGGCATCCGTACGTCGGTGACGCCCAGCGGACGCAGTGCGTCCACCACGGCGTTGACCACCGCGGGCGTCGACGCGATCGTCCCGGCCTCGCCGACCCCCTTGACCCCCATGGCGTTCGAGGCCGCCGGGGTCTCCGTGCGGTCGGTGACGAAGTCCGGCAGGTCCGCCGCCGACGGCACGAGGTAGTCGGCCATGGTCCCGGAGACGAGGTTGCCCTCGTCGTCGTAGACGGCCTCCTCGTACAGCGCCTGCGCGATGCCCTGCGCGAGACCGCCGTGCACCTGGCCCTCGACGATCATCGGGTTGACGACATGACCGACGTCGTCCACGCACACGTACGACCTGATCTTCGTCTTGCCGGTCTCCGTGTCGATCTCGACCGCGCACAGGTGGGTACCGTGCGGGTAGGAGAAGTTCTCCGGGTCGACCACCGTCTCGGCGTTGATGGACGGTTCCACACCGTCGGGCAGGTCGTGGCTGGTGAACGCCTCGAAGGCGATCTCCTGGATGGTCCTGCGCGCCTCGGGCGAGCCCTTCACGGCGAACACGCCGTCCGTGAACTCCAGGTCCTGCTCGCTGGCCTCCAGCAGATGCGCGGCGACCTTGCGCGCCTTGTCGACCACCTTCACCGCCGCCCGGTGCACGGCCTCGCCGCCCACGGCCAGCGACCGCGAGCCGTAGGTGTCCATGCCCTGCGGCGAGGACCGGGTGTCGCCGTGCACCACCTCGACGTCGTCGAACGGCACGCCCAGCACGTCGGCCGCGATCTGGCTCCAGCAGGTCTCGTGGCCCTGCCCGTGCGGACTGGTGCCGGTGACCACCTCGACCTTCCCGGTGGGCAGCATGCGGATGCTCGCCGCCTCCCAGCCGCCGGCCCCGTACCTGAGGTCGCGCAGCACCCGGCTGGGCGCGAGACCGCACATCTCCGTGAAGGTCGACACGCCGATCCCGAGGCGTACGGTGTCGCCGCGTTCGTTGCGCTCGTGCTGTTCGGCGCGCAGCTCGTCGTAGCCGAACAGGGCGAGGGCCCTGTCCGTGGCGGCCTCGTAGTTGCCGCTGTCGTAGGTCAGCCCGGCGATCGTGGTGTACGGGAACTCCTCGTGCCGGATCCAGTTCCGGCGCCGCAGCTCCACGGGGTCCAGGCCGAGTTCGGCGGCCAGGTCGTCCATGATCCGCTCGATGGCGAAGGTCGCCTCCGGGCGCCCGGCGCCGCGGTAGGCGTCGGTGGGGGTGCGGGTGGTGAAGACGCCGGTGCAGGTGAACTCGTACGCGTCCATCTTGTAGATCGCCGGGTACATGAACGCGCCGAGGATCGGGATGCCCGGGGTGACCAGCATCAGGTAGGCGCCCATGTCGGCGATCAGGTCCACCTTCAGGCCGAGCAGCCTGCCCTCGCGGGTGGCGGCGACCTCGATGTCCTGGATCATGCCGCGGCCGTGATGGGTGGCCAGGTAGCCCTCGGAGCGGGACTCCGTCCACTTCACGGGGCGGCCCAGCTTGCGGGCGACGGCCAGCGCGATGGCCTCCTCGCCGTACACCTGGAGCTTGGAGCCGAAGCCGCCGCCCACGTCCGGGGCGATCACCCGGAGCTTGTGCTCGGGGATCCCGGTGACGGTAGCCAGCATGATCCGCAGGATGTGCGGGATCTGGGTCGCCGAGTGGACCGTGTACTCGCCGGATGCGGCGATCGGGGTGACCACGACCGCGCGCGGTTCCATGGCGTTGGGGATCAGCCGCTGCTGGTGGTAACGGCGCCGGAGGGTCACCTCGGCGCGCTGCCGCACCGACTCGAAGTTCTCGCCGGTGGCGAGCGGCCAGGTGTAGCAGCGGTTGGTGCCCTTGTCGGAGTGGACCAGCGGGGCGTCGTCCGCCAGCGCGGTCTCCAGGTCGAGGACCGGGGGCAGCGGATCGTAGTCGACCTCGATCGCCTCCAGCGCGTCGGCGGCGGCGTACCGGTCGCGGGCCACCACGACGGCCACCGGGTCGCCGGCGTGCCGGACCTCGTGGACGGCGATCGGCGGGTGGTCGGGCAGCACGATGTCCTCGGTCACCGGCCAGGCGCAGGGCAGCGAGCCGAGGCCCTCGGCGAGGTCGCCGCCGGCGAACGCGGCGATGACCCCGGGGCGTTCGAGGGCGGGGGAGACGTCCACGCGGGTGATGCGGGCGTGTGCCATCGGGCTGCGCAGGACGGCCAGGTGGAGCAGTCCGGCGACCTGGATGTTGTCGGTCCAGTTGGTCTGGCCGGTGATCAGCCGGGCGTCCTCCTTGCGCAGCCGGGCGCGGCCGATCTCGGGTGCTGCGGCATTCACGGCCTGGTCGGTCATGCCGTGGCCTCCTCGGGTACCTGTTGCCCGGAGGCGGCGAGCACCGCGCGGACGATGTTCTGGTAGCCGGTGCACCGGCACAGGTTGCCCTCCAGGGCCTGCCGGACCTCCTGGGCGGACGGCTGCGGGTTCTCGCGCAGCAGATCCCGTGCCGCCATGATCATCCCGGGCGTGCAGTAGCCGCACTGCAGCCCGTGCCGCTCGTGGAAGGCCCGCTGCAGCGCCGTCCACTCCCCGTTCGCGGACAGCCCCTGGACGGTGGTCACCGTGCAGCCGTCCGCCTGGACGGCCAGTACCGAGCAACTCTTGGCACTCGCCCCGTCCAGTTCGACCGTGCACGCGCCGCAGTTCGAGGTGTCGCAGCCGATCGGGGTGCCGGTCAGGCCGAGACGGTCGCGCAGGTAGTGGGCCAGCAGCAGACGGGGTTCGACCTCGTCGTCGTAGAGCGTGCCGTCCACCGTCACCTTGATGTGGGTCATGTGCCCTCCAGGCCGTGCGGGGCAGGGAAGAGGGATCTTCGCAAGACTGCGTGATGTAGGTCACTCTAGGGCCGTGGGGAGGCCCCGGCGAGTGCTGCGGCGGGCTCACTGTCCTGGCCGCTGTGCGGCGAGAGCGTGGACTGCCGACCGGACGCCCCGGCGGCGGGGCCGCCTTTCCTGGACGAGGATCCCACCCGGCGACGGCAGGCGGGCCGGGCGGCCCGCCGGTCACACCGGCGCGGCGGCCCTCGAACCCGCCGCCAGGCCGGCCGGGACCGCGGCCGTGCGTGCGGCCGCCCGGCAACTCCGCGCCACGCCGGCGGAGGCGCCCGACGCGCTCACCGAGACGGGCTCCCGCGCGGCGGCCGGCCGCGACGACCCGCGGCCGCCGGACGGAGGAGCCGAGGGCACACGGCGACCGGTCCGGTACGGTGCCGCACCCGACGGGGTACCGGCCGGGCTGAGTCACCGGCGACGCGGCAGGTCCGAAGAAGGGTTCCGGGCCCGGAAGGCCGAGCTCGACCGTACCGAGGGCACGGTCAGGCCGCCCCGCGCCGGCGGCGGCCCTCATGCCGGCACGGGAGTCCGGCGTTGACCCGTTCCCCGCGCCGCGAAGACCAGGCCACGGCGCCCGGGCCCGGCGCACTGCCGACGGGGCTGACCCGAGCGCGGTCCGCTCAGTCGCGAGGAGCACCCGCTGACCCTCACCGGCCGAGCGGGTGGATGGGGGAGAAGTGCGCGGCTGGGGAACAAGTGCCGGGCAGGTATCGAACTTACTCGCGAGTCAGAAGTATTGACTGTGTCCGGAGATCACCCGACTGTGATGGACATGACGAATATCCGGGCACGGCTGATCGTTGTCCTGGTTGTCCTCTGTGGATTCCTCGCGGTGGCGGGCACCCCGTCCGCCACCGCCGCCACCCCGTCCGACTCCCTCTGGTTCGACGGCACCGCCCTCACCGTGCAGAACGGCCGTTTCGTCGACGGCCAGGGCCGTGAGGTCGTGCTGCGCGGCTACAACGTCTCCGGCGAGACCAAGCTGGAGGAGAACAGCGGCCTGCCCTTCGCCTCCGTCGCCGACGCGGCGAAGTCCGCCACCGCGCTGCGCGCCCTCGGCGGCGGCAACGCGGTGCGCTTCCTGCTCTCCTGGGCGCACGCCGAACCCGTCCAGGGCCAGGTCGACACCGGCTACCTGGCCGCCGTGACCGCGCAGATGCAGGCGTTCCTCGACGCCGGCATCCGCGTCTTCCCCGACTTCCACCAGGACCTGTACTCGCGCTACCTGTTCAACTCGGGCAGCTGGTACACCGGCGACGGTGCCCCCGAGTGGGCGGTGGAACTGGGGAACTACCCGGCCGAATCCTGCGGCATCTGCCTCTTCTGGGGCCAGAACATCACCCAGAACACGGCCGTCCAGGACGCCCAGTACGACTTCTGGCACAACAACCACGGCCTCCAGGACGCCTTCCTGGCCACCGCCCAGACCACCATGACCTACCTGGCCCAGCACCTGACGTCCGACGAGTTCGCCGGCGTGGTCGGCTTCGACCCGTACAACGAGCCGTACGCCGGCAGCTACGACTCCGGGGAGACCTCCCGCACCTGGGAGCAGAACCGGCTGTGGCCCTTCTACCAGAAGTTCCGGGCCCGGATGGACGCGGCCGGCTGGAGCGGCAAGCCCGCCCTGGTCGAGCCCAACCTCTACTGGAACGGCAACGTCACCCACCAGGAGGGCGGCCTGCTGGACACGGGCACGCTCGGCTCGCGGTACGTCTTCAACACCCACTTCTACGACCAGAAGGCGATCTCCGGAATCCTGATGTGGGGCAACGCCTCCGACGGCCAGTACTCGACCGACTTCGGCACCGTCCGGGACCGGGCGTCGGCCGCGGGAACGACGGCGATCGTCAGCGAGTTCGGGCATCCGCTGTCCGGTACCACCTCCGGCAAGGCGCCGACCGTCGACAAGGCGATGTACCAGGCCCTCGACTCCCGCCTCTCCGGGGCGAACTGGTGGTCCACGCCGGCCTCCTCCGGACCGGTGCTGTCCGGAACCCAGTGGCAGTGGGACATCTACAACGGCCGCCACCACGAGCTGATGAACGGCAATGCAAGCAAGGTCCTCACCTCCGGTGACGCCTGGAACGACGAGGACCTCTCGGCCGTGAACATGACCGCCTCGGGCACCGTGACGCTCCGTCAGGACGCCCGGCTGCTCGACCGGGTCTACCCGAGCGCCACCTCGGGCAGCACCCTCGCCTTCACCTACGAGGACCGCTCCCGGGACGGGTCCACGACCCTGACCTGGAACCCGGTGCCCAGCTCGCTGCCGAACGTGGCCGCGCTGGTCGGCTCCGGACAGTACGCCGTCCAGGTCTGGCGCTCCGGCAGCGCCACCGCACCGACCGAACTCCACCTCCCGGCCTCCTTCCCGGCCGCGTCCACGACGGTCGTCTCCGACCTGGGCACGGCCTACGCGCCCCCGTCGTACACGTCCTCGGCCCCGGTCGGCGTGGCGGCGGAACCGGGTGGGACGGGCAGCCGCCGACTGCTGCTCACCGACGCGGACTCCGGCGTGCTGCACTTCGCGCTGGTGACCAACGGGGCGACCTCGCCCGGCTCCGCCCTGCTGGGCGCGGCCAAGGCGGAACTGGCCGCCTGGGTGGCGGCGAAGTTCTGAACACCGCTTCGGCCTCCGGGGTGCCGCGCACCCCGGAGGCCGAAGACTACTGACGTACCGTCAACTGCTGTCAACTACCGGACGCACCGGTCCAGTCGGCCTGGACGTGGCCGAGCCGGACGCGCTGCGGGTGGTCGCCGACGGGCACCGAGGTCACCTTCTGGCCGGTGCTGAAGTCGATCGCGGTCACCTGGTCGGCGCCGCTCTCCGAGATGATGCAGTCCTTGCCGTCACCGCTGACCGTGGCCCAGTACGGCGTGGACGCCGTGATGAGCGGCCCCTCCTGCAGGGTGGCGCGGTCGACGATCGTGGCGTAGTTGTCCATCGTCCCGGCGACGCACAGCTTGGTGCCGTCCGGCTTCATCGAGATGCCGTGGTGACGCGAGTCGAGGAGCCAGGTGGTGCGGTCGGTGCTGGTCGCCGGGTTGGCCGGCAGCGTCTTCACCCGGGTGATCTTGTCGCTGGCGATGTCGTACTCCAGGAAGCCGTTGAAGAACGACACCTGGAAGTACATCTTCGACCAGTCGGGCGTGAAGGCCGCGGGCCGGATCGCGTCCGAGAAGTCCTTCAGGCCGATCGCGTCCAGCCGGGCCCGCATGTCGATGGTCTTGACCTGCTTGTAGGTGGTGGCGTCGGCGACGGTGATGTGGCGGTCGCCCTTGGTCCAGTCCCAGGACGGGTCGTCGAGCGAGGTGGTGACCTCGCCGATCGACATGTTCCAGATGTACTTGCCGTCGGGGCTGAAGACGTTCTCGTGCGGCTTGTCACCGGTGGCGAACTCGCCCAGCTCGGTGCCGGTGCTGATGTCCAGCACCTGCACCTTGTTCGCGGTGGACGCCGAGACCGCGACCTTCGTGCCGTCGGGGGAGACGGCCATGTGGTCGGCGCGGTAACCCGCCACCGGGAAGCGCCAGTTGATCTTGTCGGTGGCCAGGTCGATGGAGACGACGTCGGCGAAGCTCGGGCGGGAGACGACCACGGACTTGCCGTCCGGCGTGGAGTACATGTCGTCCACGTACTGGTCGTGGCCCTGGCCCACCTCGTTGCGGATCGATGTGAAGTAGATCCACTTGATCGGGTCGGCGTTGATCTCCGCGATCCGCGCGTCCTTGTCGGGTATGACGTTGATCTGGCCGACCTTGGCGAAGTCGCCGGACGAGTTCAGGACGGTCGCGGTGCCGTCCCAGTTGTTGCCGACGAACAACACCTCGCGCAGGGACGCGTCGCCCGCGGCGTGGGCGGCGGTCGCGGATGCGGCGACGGTCAGGACGAGGGCGGCGGCTACGGAGCAAAGGTGCCTGGATCTGAAGGCAGGCATGGCTGCTCTCTCCTCTGAGGGGGGGTGGGCGCGCGCGTACGGTCACAGGGTCACGGAAACTGAACACGGGCGCGTTCGAAGTAACTTACTGAAAAGTAAGGAAGGGGTGGATGACTTCACAAGAGGCGTACGCGAGAAAATTGACCATCGGGCGGTCGACGGAGGGGGCAGTCTTGGCGGGCAGGCTCAAGGCACCGACGGGTCGCTACGGCGGCCGGTCCGCCGAGGAACGCAAGGCCGAGCGGCGCCGGCGCTTCCTGGACGCTGCGCTACAGCTCTTCGGCGGCGCACCGGGGTTCCGTGCCACCACGGTGGCCGCGCTGAGCCAGGCGGCGGGTCTGTCGACCCGTCAGTTCTACGAGGAGTTCCAGACCCTGGAGGACGTGCTCGCCGCGCTGCACCTGGAGGTCAACGGGTGGGCGGAGCGGGCGGTGGTCGAGGCGTTCACCGAGGCGGAACCGTTGCCGCTGGTCGAGCGCGTGACGGTGCTGTTCCGGGCGTACGCCCGTGATGTCACGTCGGATCCGCGGCGCATCCGTGTCGCCTTCGTGGAGATCATCGGGGTGAGCCCGCGGCTGGAGGAGCAGCGGCTGGCGCGGCGGGCGCAGTGGGTGGAGCTGATATGCACCGAGGCGAACGCGGCCGTCGCGCGCGGTGAGGCGGCTCCGCGTGATTACCGGCTGGCCGCGACGGCGTTCATCGGCAGCGTGAACGGCTTGCTGCACGACTGGAGTGCGGGGCGGGTGGAAGCGAGTCTGGACGAGGTCGTGGAGGAGCTGGTGCGGTTGTTGGTGGGGACACTGCGGCCGGTGGGGTGGTCGCCCAAGGGGTGAGCCGCGTGGGGTCGTGGTGCGGGTGCGGGTGCGGGTGCGGGTGCGGGTGCGGCCTCGGCTTCGTTGTGGCCGGTCTCGCGCCCGCGCGGCGGAGTCGTACATCGGCACGGACCCGCGCCCCTGACAGGGCGCTCTTGGGGTGAACGACGCGAAGGATGGGGCGACTTCACGCCCGTCACAGCCGTTGACTTCACCCTCCGGCGGCTCTACCGTCGGCCCGCAACGCGTTCGGAACCCCGATCCATGTTCGAAATGTCGGACGCAAATGTCGCAACCCTCGCGCACCCCCGTGGAGGAGCCGCATGTACCCCCCGCCCAGACCGACCGGCAGAGGTCTCGTACGACACCTGCGGGCCGTCGCCGTACGCACCCTCGCCCTGACACTGACGGCCGCCGCCGCGCTCCTGTTCGCCGCGCCGGGGCCGGCCCGGGCGGCGACGACCCGGCAGATCCCGGTGCCCGCCGCCCCGATGGGCTGGGCCTCCTGGAACAGCTTCGCCTCGAAGATCGACTACGACGTCGTCAAGCAGCAGGTCGACGCGTTCGTCGCGGCGGGCCTTCCGGCCGCCGGCTACGACTACATCAACATCGACGAAGGCTGGTGGCAGGGCACCCGGGACAGCGCCGGCAACATCACCGTCGACACCGGTGAGTGGCCCGGCGGCATGAGCGCCATCGCCGACTACATCCACAGCAAGGGCCTCAAGGCCGGCATCTACACCGACGCGGGCGCCAACGGCTGCGGGTACTACTACCCGACCGGGCGCCCCGCCGCCGCGAACACCGGCAGCGAGGGCCACTACGACCAGGACATGCTCCAGTTCTCCGAGTGGGGCTTCGACTTCGTCAAGGTCGACTGGTGCGGCGGCGACGCCGAGGGCCTGGACGCGGCGACGGCGTACAAGTCGATCAGCTCCGCCGTCGCCGACGCCACCGCCGCCACCGGCCGTCCGCTGACCCTGTCCATCTGCAACTGGGGCTACCAGAACCCCTGGAACTGGGCGCCCGGACTCGCCCCCATGTGGCGGACCAGCACGGACATCTACTACTACGGCGGCACGGCGTCGCAGTCGGCGGTGCTGTCCAACTTCGACCAGAGCCTGCACCCGGCCGCTCAGCACACCGGCTACCACAACGACCCCGACATGCTCACCGTCGGCATGACCGGTCTCACGGCGGCCCAGAACCGCACCCACATGGCGCTGTGGGCGGTCTCCGGCGCCCCGCTGCTCGCCGGCAACGACCTCACCGCGATGACCGCCGAGACGGCCGCCATCCTCAAGGACTCCGACGTCATCGCCGTCGACCAGGACTCGCGCGGCCTGCAGGGCGTCAAGGTCGCCGAGGACACCACCGGGCTGCAGGTCTACGGCAAGGTGCTCTCCGGTACCGGCAACCGCGCGGTCGTCCTTCTCAACCGCACCTCCTCCGCCCAGAACATCACCGTCCGCTGGGCCGACCTCGGCCTGACCGGTGCCGCGGCGACCGTGCGGGACCTGTGGGCCCAGCAGGACCTCGGCTCGTACGCCACCGGCTACACGGCGAGCGTCCCGGCCGGCGGGTCGGTGATGCTCAAGGTCAGCGGCGGCACGGAGGCGGGCGGCACCGGCTACAGCGCCGCCGCCACCGGCAGGTACACCGGCGTGAGCGCCGCGAGTACCGGCCTGGACGTCGTCGACGTCGCCTACACCAACACCGGCTCCGCCGCCGTCACCGGCACCCTCCAGGTCAACGGCCAGACCCCGACCACGGTCTCCTTCCCGCCGACCGGGTCCTCGCCGGGGACCGTGTCCGTGCAGGTCGACCTGACCAAGGGAGCGGGCAACTCGCTGACGTTCAGCGGCGGTTCGCTGCCCACGCTCGGTGCGATCACGGTCAGCGCGGTGCCCGGCACCAACGGCAGCCTGATCGTGGGCAAGCAGTCCGGCCGCTGCGCCGACGTCTACGACAACACCATCAGCAACGGCACCCAGGCCGCGATCTGGGACTGCAACGGCGGCCAGAACCAGGCCTGGACGTACACCTCGCGCAAGGAGTTCGTGGTGTACGGCGACAAGTGCCTGGACGCGTACGACCAGGGCACGGCCAACGGCACCAAGGTCGTCATCTGGGACTGCAACGGGCAGAACAACCAGAAGTGGAACGTCAACTCGGACGGGACGATCACCAACGTCAACGCGGGGCTGTGCCTGGACGCGTACGGGGCGGCCACCGGTAACGGGACCTCGCTGGTGCTGTGGGCCTGCAACGGGGGGACCAATCAGCAGTGGGGGCTGAGCTGAGCCGGTGGTCGGTCGGGCGCGGGTGGGCTGTGACCGGCCGCGCGCGGCGCCAGCCGCATGTGGGTCACAGCCCCGCGCGCTTCTCAGGAGCGCCGACCTCACGGTGCCAGGATCACCAGGACCGCTGCCGTGCACAAGGAACCGATCGCTACGGCCGGTCAGGTCATCGACCGGCTGGGCCGCACCGGGCAGGCCTGTGTCCTCGACCGGGGCACCGGCGGTCGGCGGATGCCGATCCCGGCCCCGGCCACCGGCGCCGTACTCGGCCTGGAGACCACGTCACCCGGGAGATCCCGAGTGCGGGGTGCGGGCCGGGGACGTCATCGAATACCGCGCCTGGATGCGCCGACCCTCATGCCCCGAGCTGCCGGGCGGCCGCCGCCACCGTCTGCTCCAGCAGCACGGCGATGGTCATCGGGCCGACCCCGCCCGGCACCGGCGTGATCAGCGAGGCCCGCTCGACGGCGGTGTCGAAGTCGACGTCACCGACGTTGCCCTCGTTGTAACCGGCGTCGAGCACCACCGCGCCCGGCTTGATGTCCTGGCCCCGGATCAGCCGGGGCCGGCCGACGGCGGCGACCACGATGTCCGCCTCGCGGACGGCCGCCGACAGGTCGCGGGTGCGGGAGTGGCAGTAGGTGACGGTGGCGTCGCGGGCGAGCAGCAGCATGCCGGCCGGTTTGCCCAGGATCGCGCTGCGGCCCACGACCACCGCCCGCTTTCCGGCCGGGTCGATGTCATAGGCGTCGAGCAGGCGCAGGATGCCGCCGGGTGTGCAGGAGACGAAGCCGGGCAGGCCGAAGCTCATCGTCGCGAACGACGCGAAGGTCACGCCGTCCACGTCCTTCTCCGGCGCGATCGCCTCGAACGCGGCCCGCTCGTCGATGTGTTCGCCCACCGGGTGCTGGAGCAGGATGCCGTGCACCGCGGGGTCGGCGGACAACGCCCGCAGCTCGGCAACGAGTTCACCGGTGGTCGTGGTGGCGGGCAGGGCCACGTGCCGGGAGGCGATGCCCGCCTTGCGGCTGCGGTTCTGCTTCATCCGGACGTAGGTGACGGAGGCGGGGTCCGCGCCGACCAGCACGGTGGCCAGACACGGCGTGACACCGGTCCGTGCGGTGAGGACGGCGGCCTGCTTCGCGGTCTCCTCGACGATCCGGCGGGCGACGGCGGTGCCGTCCATGAGGCGGGCCTGGGGCATGGGGCAGCTCCTGAGCTGGTTCGGCCTTGATCGCCCAGGCGCACGGCATCGACGGTGCGGTCCGCTCCCCGGTGGTGCTCCACCTCAGCGCCAGTCACGGCCCGCCCTCAGGGTAACCGAGAGGCGCGGGCCTCCCGCGGCAGCGCGCGGTCCGCAGGAGCCTCCGCGGCAGTGCGGCGCACGCGCGAGGCCATGCGCGGCGGGTGTGAACGAGCGCCCCCGCGCCGAGAAGGTCCAGGTCAACCCGGGCGCCGGCCTGGACGCGCCCTGTCCTCCCGATCACTCGTCCCAGGCCTGGATCATGATCTGCTCGGCGATCTTGCCGTCGCGCAGCGTGATCATCGACTCGGTGAGCACCCGGACCCCGTCCGCGTACTCGCAGGACTCGCTGTAGGCGGCCTTGTCGCCCTGGACGATGCACTGGTCCAGGGTGTGCGTCATGTCGCGGCTGTAGACGTCGTCCAGCAGCGCGGCGATGTCCGGGCGGCCGTGCAGGATCCTGGGGTGGCTGGGCTGCGTGTCGCGGTCGATGATGCGGATCTCCGCGTCGTCCGTGTAGAGCGCGAGGAGGGTGTTCCCGGTGTTCCCCTCTATGGCCCGGCGCAGCGTGTCGGTGTCGAACGTGGGGCCGGTCGCGGTGCCCATGGTGACCTCCTGCGGGAGCCCGCGACCCGATGCGGACGGGCCGCGTGAGCCCCTCACATCGAGCGTCCTCCGCCCCGCCGGGCTCGGCAAGCGCAGGCCGCGCACTTCGCCTGACTCCGCCCGGCGGGTGGGGGAGCGGCGCCCGTGTCCGGGCCGCGCCGTGCACAGGACGAGATCCCGAAGGTCTCGGGCCGGGTGCCGGGGCCGACGGGGTCCGCAAGCCGGGCGAACCGCACTCCTCGGCGCACGGACCCGGCGCTCGGCGACCGGTCCCGTCTCTCCGCTCAGTGTTCGGAGGCGAGGAACTGCGTCGCCGCCAGTTCCGCGTACAGCGGGTCCGCCGCCACCAGCCGGCGGTGCGTGCCCACCGCGCGGACCCGGCCCGCGTCCATGACGACGATCCGGTCCGCCATGGTCACCGTCGACAGCCGGTGCGCGACCACCAGCACCGTGGTCGACCGGGCCACGTCGGCGACGGTGTCCCGAAGCGCCGCCTCGTTCACCGCGTCCAGCTGCGAGGTGGCCTCGTCCAGGAGCAGCAGCCGGGGCCGGCGCAGCAACGCCCGTGCTATCGCCACCCGTTGCCGCTCGCCGCCCGACAGCTTGGTCCCGCGATGCCCGACCAGGGTCTCGAGCCCTTGCGGCAGCCGGGCGACCAGACCGTCGAGCCGGGTCGTCTTCACCACCCGCGTGACCGCGTCCTCGTCCGCCTCCGGACTGCCGAGCAGCAGATTGTCCTTGAGCGTGCCCGACAGCACCGGTGCGTCCTGCTCGACGTACCCGATGGCCGAACGCAGCAGCGGCAGTTCCCAGTCGGCGACCGGGCGGCCGTCCACGGCGACCGTGCCGGACTCGGGGTCGTAGAACCGCTCGATCAGCGAGAACACGGTGGTCTTGCCCACGCCGGACGGCCCGACGAACGCCGTCATGCCCCGTGCGGGGATGTCGAAGCTGACGCCGTGGTGGACGTACGGCAGGTCGTCGGCGTAGCGGAAGCGCACGTCGGTGAAGGCGACGGCGGCCGGTTCGGCGCCCGCGGACGGCAACTCGGCGGGTGGTGACGGGGGTTCGGCGGGCAGTTCAAGCGCCTCCTGGATGCGGGCGAGCGCGCCGGCGCCGGTCTGGTACTGGGTGATCGCCCCGACCACCTGCTGGATGGGCTGCATCAGGTAGAAGACGTAGAGCAGGAACGCCACCAGGGTGCCCACCCCGATGGCCCCGGTCGCCACCCGTGCCCCGCCCGCCGCGAGCACCGTGATGAACGCCAGCTGCATCGCGAGGCCCGCCGTGTTCCCCGCGGCCGCCGACCACTTGGCGGCCCGCACGCTCTGCCGCCAGGACTCCTCCGCGGCCTCGTGCAGGGCCAGCTCCTCGCGGTGCTCGGCGCCCGACGCCTTCACCGTGCGCAGCGCGCCCAGCACCCGTTCCAGCGAGGCCCCCATCACCCCGACCGCGTCCTGCGCACGGCGGCTCGCCCGGTTGATGCGCGGCACGATCAGGCCCAGCACGGTGCCCGCCGCGGCGATCACGACGAGGGTGACGCCCAGCAGCACCGGGTCGACCACCCCCATCATCACCACGGTGGCGGCCAGGGTGAGCCCACCGGTGCCGAGCGCGACCAGCGAGTCCGTGGTGACCTCGCGGAGCAGGGTGGTGTCCGAGGTGATGCGCGCCATCAGGTCACCGGGCTCGGTACGGTCCACGGCGGTGATCCGCAGCCTGAGCAGATACGACGACAGGGTGCGCCGTGCCCCGAGCACCACCGACTCCGCGGTCCGCCTGAGGACGTAGGAACCCAGCGCGCCCACCCCGGCGTTGGCGACCACCAGAGCCGCCATCGCGAGCAACTTCCCGGTGATGGAACGGTCGTGGGACAGGTCGTCGATCAGCCCCCGGGCAACCAGCGGCAGCAGCAGCCCGGTCCCGCCCGTCACCAGCGAGAGCACCGCGCCGGCCAGCAGGGCCCAGCGGTGCGGCCGTACATAGGAGAGGAGCAGCCGGAACACGGAGGGGCCGGTCCCCTCTCTCGTCGGAACTGCGTCTGCGGCGGTCACGGTGCTCCTCGTCCGGGCGGTGGGCGGCGCCCTCCGGCGACCCCCAGGCTACGACGGCCGCTCCCGGCGCCGGGGCCCGGTCGGCCACGGGCGGAACCAGCTCCGCCGGGAGGAGTTTCTCCGTCGGCGGCGCGGGGCGCGGACAGTCCCGGGCGCAGGGCACGTGGCCGACGGCGGTCGGTTCCGGCAGGCGCCGAGGGGGCCTGGCCGGGGGCGGGAGCCGGGTGCGGGGGAGCGGTGGGCACGGCGGGTGCGATCCTTCCGTGCGGTGGGCGATGACGTGTCCGCCCCAGAGGGCGGTAAAATACCCGGACGGGTATGTGAGGAGTGGTGGTCGTGGAGCTTCAGTTCGAGGGTGACGAGCTCAAGTCGGTGCTGAACCGGCTGCGCCGGGCGCAGGGGCAGATCTCCGGCGTGATCAAGATGATCGAGGAGGGCCGCGACTGCGAGGACGTGGTCACCCAGCTGGCCGCCGCCTCGCGCGCCCTGGACCGGGCGGGTTTCGCGATCATCGCGACCGGGCTCCAGCAGTGCATCGCCGATCCCGCACGGGGCGGCTCGGACGCTGAGACCACCGAGCAGATGAAGGCCCGGCTGGAGAAGCTGTTCCTGTCGCTTGCCTAGCGGGCGGCCGGCGCTTCGGGGTGTCCTCCGGCTCGGCTCGGCAGCTCGGGCTCCGGCGCGCTCTCCCGCGCTCGGACGGGCACGCTCGTCCCGGTGTGTACGGGGTCCCGTGACCGAGATACCTCCAGGGATCGTCCTCCCGTGGTCGGACATTACGGGCGACCCGGACGGCGGTCGCACGGGAGGATCCGCATCGGCCGATGCGTGCCGTCGCTGATCGTTTCCGCGTAGGGTCGGGGCAGCACGTCAGCAGAGCGACGAAAGGGCAGGTCCATGGCGCAGGAAGTACGCGGCGTGATCGCACCGGGCAGGGACGAGCCCGTGCGGGTCGAGACGATCGTGGTGCCGGACCCGGGGCCGGGCGAAGCCGTCGTACAGGTGCAGGCCTGCGGGGTCTGTCACACCGACCTGCACTACAAGCAGGGCGGTATCACCGACGAGTTCCCCTTCCTGCTCGGCCACGAGGCCGCCGGTGTCGTGGAGTCGGTCGGTGAGGGCGTCACGGACGTCGCGCCCGGCGACTTCGTGATCCTCAACTGGCGCGCCGTGTGCGGAAGCTGCCGGGCCTGTCTGCGCGGCCGGCCCTGGTACTGCTTCGACACCCACAACGCCAAGCAGAGGATGACCCTGGCCTCGACCGGCCAGGAACTCGCCCCGGCCCTCGGTATCGGTGCCTTCGCCGAGAAGACGCTGGTCGCCGCCGGGCAGTGCACCAAGGTCGACCCGGCCGCCTCCCCGGCGGTCGCGGGCCTCCTCGGCTGCGGGGTGATGGCCGGCATCGGTGCCGCGATCAACACCGGCAACGTGGGCCGGGGCGACTCGGTCGCCGTGATCGGCTGCGGCGGGGTCGGCGACGCCGCGATCGCCGGGGCCCGGCTGGCGGGCGCCGCGAAGATCATCGCCGTCGACATCGACGACCGGAAACTGGAGACGGCCCGCTCCCTGGGCGCCACCCACAGCGTCAACTCCCGCCAGAGCGACCCTGTCGAGGCGATCCGTGACCTGACCGGCGGCTTCGGCGCCGACGTCGTCATCGAGGCGGTCGGCCGCCCGGAGACCTACCGGCAGGCCTTCTACGCCCGCGACCTGGCCGGCACCGTCGTCCTGGTCGGCGTGCCCACCCCCGAGATGAAGCTCGAACTGCCGCTCCTCGACGTCTTCGGCCGTGGCGGCGCCCTCAAGTCCTCCTGGTACGGCGACTGCCTGCCCTCCCGGGACTTCCCCATGCTGATCGACCTGCACCTGCAGGGGCGGCTGCCCCTGGACGCCTTCGTCACCGAGACCATCCGGCTCGACGAGGTGGAGAAGGCCTTCGAGCGGATGCACCAGGGCGACGTGCTGCGTTCGGTGGTGGTGCTGTGATGACCACGCGCATCGAACGCCTCGTCACCTCCGGGCAGTTCACCCTCGACGGCGGCACCTGGGACGTCGAGAACAACGTGTGGATCGTCGGCGACGAACGCGAAGTGGTCGTCATCGACGCCGCCCACGACGCCGAGGCCATCGCCGCGGCGGTCGACGGCCGCGTCCTGAAGGCGATCATCTGCACCCACGCCCACAACGACCACATCGACGCCGCGCCCGCCCTCGCGGACCTCACCGGCGCCAAGATCTGGCTGCACCCCGACGACCTTCCGCTGTGGAAGCTCACCCATCCCGACCGCGAGCCCGACAACCACCTGTCCGACGGGCTGGTCATCGAGGCCGCCGGCGCGGACCTGACCGTCCTGCACACGCCCGGTCACGCGCCCGGTGCCGTCTGCCTCCACGACCCCGGCCTGGCCACCGTCTTCACCGGCGACACCCTCTTCCAGGGCGGCCCCGGCGCGACCGGCCGGTCCTACTCGAACTTCCCGACGATCATCGACTCCATCCGGGACAAGCTGCTCACCCTCCCGCCGGAGACGAAGGTCCTCACCGGGCACGGCGACTCGACCACCATCGGCGCCGAGGCACCCCACCTGGCGGAGTGGATCGCCCGGGGGCACTGAGCGGGACCCGTCCGCAGAGATGACAGGAGATGTGCGGCTTGCCCGCCGTCCTGGACCTGGACGGCAGCCGCCCGGACGTCCGGCGGTACCCGGTCGAGGCGCAGGACGAGGGCAGGCTGTGCCGCCGTGACCGCGTACCGGTGCGGCGGCACGGCCGTCACGTCATCGTCGTCCGGGTCGGCCAGCGGGCCGGATGTCCCGGCGGCAGCGCGAGGTCCCTCCGTACCGCGGTGTAGTACCCCTCGCGGCCGGCCCGCTGACGCTCCAGCAGTCGCTGCCAGGCGTCCGGGTCGACCGTCCCCGACCGCATGAACCTCTCCATCTCCATCACCGTGGTCACCCACTCCCGTGCCCGCTCCACCACCTCCGGGCTGCCCAGCATGATCAGCGCCTCCCCGGCCGGGTCGCGCCCGTCGGTGGCCTCCGCCAGCAGCGGCTCGGCCTCGGCCGGGGACAACGGGTGCGGATGCGGGTCGTTGCCGAGGTGGGAGGCGACGCGGTACGTCAGGTTCACCGACTTCTTCAGCGCCCGCGCGTACTCGCTGTACACCGCCAGCCGCCGCTCGTCCCAGCGCGCCTCCTGCTCCCGCCGGAACCGCGCCTGATCACCCCGCACCACCGCGAGATACGAACCGAGCGCGCCGATCACGACGCCTATGAGAGCCGGGAGTTGCTGCAAGAACGCGGACATGCGGGCACGGTATCTGTCCTGTTGATCGTCCGGCCCGTACGGTCGTTGCCATGACCGGACTCAGTCGCTTCGACGGATACGGGGTTCTCGTCACGGGCGGGGCCCGCGGCATCGGCGCGGCCGTCGCCCGCCGGCTGGCCGAGGAGGGCGCGCGGGTGCTGGCGGCCGACCGGGATGCGGCCGAGGCGGAGCGGACGGCCGCCGCGCTGCGCGAGCGGGGGCTCTCGGTGGAGGCGTTCGCCTGCGACGTGGCCGACCGGGGCTCGGTGGAGGCGGCCGTGGACCGTGCCGTCGTGGCCTGCGGCGGCCTGGACGTGCTGGTGAACTGCGCCGCACACTGCACCCCTGACGCCCCCCTCTTCGAGGACCAGCCGGACGACGCGTGGGCCCTGGACCTCGACATCACGCTCACCGGCGTCCAGCGCTGCTGCCGCGCCGCCCTCCCGCACCTCGCCGCCTCCGGCCGGGGCGCGATCGTCAGCATCGGCTCCGTCAACGCCCAGGCCGACTTCGGCAACCACGCCTACAGCGCGGCGAAGGCCGGTCTCGGCTCGCTGACCCGCACGCTCGCCGGGCACGCGGCCGAGCGCGGGGTGCGGGTCAACCTGGTGGAGCCGGGCACGGTCCGCACCTCGGCCTGGGCGGGCCGGGAGGACGAACTCGATGCCCTGAGGCCGCTGTATCCGCTCGGCCGGGTCGGCGAACCGGAGGACATCGCCGCGGCCGTCGCCTTCCTCGCCTCCCGCGACGCCGCCTGGATCACCGGCACCGCCCTGCGCGTCGACGGCGGACTCACCGCCGTGCACAGCGGGTTCCACGCGGCGCTGCGGCCGCACCGGGAGGCCCGGCACAGGTCAGAGCGCCGCTGAGGCGGCCGCGAGCACGGCCAGCACGCGCCGGGTGTCGTCCTCGCTGGTCCGCCAGTTGCTGAACGCGGCCCGCAGCGCCGGCACCCCGCCGTACACCGTCGGTGTAAGGAACGCCTCCCCGGACGCGGCGACCGCGCGGACCAGGGCGTCCACCCGCTGCGGCGCGGGGTCCTCGGTGAGGGTGAAGCAGACGACGTTGAGCCGGACCGGGGCGAGCAGGCGCAGGGCGGGCAGTTCCCCGATGCCGGCGCCGAGGCGGCGGGCCTCGGTGACATTGCGTTCGACGATCTCACGGTGCCCGTGCCGGCCGTACGCCGTCAGCGAGAACCAGGCCGGCAGCGCCCGCATCCGCCGGGAGTTCTCCGGGGTGAGGTGCAGGAAGTCCGGGGTGCCGGTGGGCGCGCCCAGATACGGGGACTCGTTGTGGAAGACGGCCACCTGGAGGTCGCGGCGGCGGGTGAACTGGACGGCCGCGTCGTAGGGGACGTTGAGCCACTTGTGCAGGTCCACGCAGACCGAGTCGGCCGCGTCGAGGCCGGCGACGAGCGGGGCGTGGGCGGGGGAGAGGGCGGCGAAGGCGCCGAACGCGGCGTCCACGTGCAGCCAGAAGTCGTACCGCTCCTTCAGGGCGGCGATCGCCCGCAGGTCGTCGAAGTCGACGGTGTTCACCGTGCCCGCGTTGGCGACGACGATCGCGGGCCGCCCGCCCAGCCCGGCCAGCGCCGCCTCCAGCGCCGTCACGTCGACCGCCTCCCGGCCGCCGGGCAGCAGCGGCACCGGCCGCAGCCGGTCCCGGCCGATGCCCAGCACCGACAGGGCCTTGCCGACGCTGGAGTGCGGGCTGCCGGAGAGCACGTCGACCGGACCGAGCGCGGCGGCGCCGGCCCGGGAGACGTCCACCCCGAGCCGCTCCCCGAGCCAGGCGCGGGCGATCGCCAGACCGACCGTGTTCGACATCGTGGCCCCGGTCACGAATGCCCCCGAGTGCGCGTCGCCGAGCCCGAACAGCTCGGCCAGCCAGGCCACGGTCTCGCGCTCCAGGGCGGCGCCCCAGGAGCCGATGTCGCCGGACAGGTTCTGGTCGTAGGCCGAGGTCAGCCAGTCGCCCGCAAGGGAGGCGGGCGTCACGCCGCCGGTGACGAAACCGAGGTAGCGCGGTCCGGCCGAGGCGGACAGACCCGGCGCCCACCGCTCGGTGAACCGGGCCAGCGCGCCGTCACCGCCCTCCCCCCGCTCGGGCAGCGGCGCCCGCGCGGGCGCGGGCCCGGGCGCGGCCACCGGCCGCTCGGCCGACCCGGCCGCCGCGCGAACGGCCACATCGCGTGCGGACTGGAGAAGTTCGGGAAGCCGGGCGAGATCGTCGGTGAGTGCGTTCTGCATGAACCGCACACTAGGTTCGGCAACGACGCCGTGGCGCGGTCCACTTCCGGGTAGGTGGACCGATGCCGGCAGGGCGGGCGCGGCGGCGAAGTTAACCGTTTCGTCACAGCCTGGTCCGGGCTACAACCAAAGCCCCACATCGGCCGGTCAAGTACCACGAGACCACAGGACAGGAAAAGGAGACAGACGTCATATGGGGGACATACGCCGACGAAGTGCTGTCGTACTCGGTGTCACCGGGCTGGTGGCGCCGCTCACGCTCGCTCTCACCTCCGCTCCGGCCCAGGCCGCGAGCTGCACCACGCAGACCGGGCCGTACCAGAAGCAGGTGGAGAAGTTCCTCGGGCGGCCCGTCGACGGCAAGCAGTCCGCCGCCGACTGCAAGGCGATCCGGGCCTTCCAGAACAAGCACGGCATCACGCCCGCCGTCGGGTACGCGGGTCCCGTCACCTGGGGCGTGATGGACCTGATGAACAAGCAGAAGGCCGTCGGGCACAACCCCAACAAGGCCGGCAAGTGCCCGACCAACAAGGGGCGCATCGCCTGCGTCAACCTCACGCTCCAGCTGAGCTGGGTCCAGGACGGCGGCAGGCTGGTCTACGGCCCGGTCCCGGTCCGTACCGGCCGTGACGGGTTCGAGACCCGGACCGGTCTGAAGAAGATCTACTGGCGGGACATCGACCACGTCTCGTCGGTCTACAACGTGCCGATGCCCTACAGCCAGTTCTTCGACGGCGGCCAGGCCTTCCACTCGGTGGGTCTCAGCATGTGGAACCCGCCGGGCTCGCACGGCTGCGTCAACATGACCACGAAGGACGCCAAGAAGTACTGGTCGCTGCTGAAGACCGGCGACGACGTCTACGTGTACGGCCGCAAGCCGGGCACCTGACGGCACCCGGCCCCGGCCGAAGGCCTTCGCTCAGCTCTCCGGGGCGTCCCCGAAGTCCGGGATCTCCAGCCTGGCCCCGCCCTGTCGCGCGGACTCGTGCGCGATGATGCCCGGCAGGGTGTAGCGGGCCGCCACCCAGGCGTTGACCGACGGCAGGGTGCGCGTGTTGACGGCGGTCACGAAGTCGTCCACCAGGAAGTGGTGACTGCCCTCGTGACCGTTGTGCAGCGCGTCGAACGCCCGGGGCAGCCGCGCCCGGTCGTGCACCGGCGCCGACCCGGAGGTGAAGGCTGCCCGCAGCTCCGGCGCGATGTGCTGGAGCGACGGGTCGTCAGGGGACATGGTGGGCTTCGGTTCGAGCAGCTCGCTGATGTCCTTCACGCCGTTCTTGTCCTGCCACAGCGCCACCGTCGCCAGCTGTTCCATGCTCGCCTCGGTGCCGAAGAACCGGAAGCGGGACTCGCGGATGTGGGAGGGGTAGCCCACCCGCCGGAACTCGTTGGTGCGGAACGAGCCGCCGCCCGCCACCTCGAACAGTGCGGTCGCGTTGGAGATGTCGTTGCCGAACTGGCTGACCTCCTTGTCGAAGACGCCGTCGCCCCGGTCGTCCGCCACCCCGATCGCCGAGACGCTCACCGCGTGGGTCTGCCAGGCGCCGAGCACCCCGCCCACCGCGTGCGTCGGGTAGAGCAGCGGCGGATAGCTGGCGGTCGCCTTCCAGTTCTCGCCGCCGCTGTAGCGGTAGGCGTCGTAGAAGCCGAGGTCCATGTCGTGGACGTAGTCGCCCTCGGCGTAGAAGAGCCGCCCGAAGGCGCCCTCGGCGATCTGGTTGCGGGCGTGCACGGTCGCCGGGTTGTACTGGCTGGTCTCGCCCATCATGTACGTCAGCCCGGTCGCCTTGACCGCGTCGATGATCGCGGCGATCTCCTCCGTCGTGATCGCCATGGGGACCGCCGAGTACACGTGCTTGCCCGCGTTCAGGCCCTGCAGGACCAGCGGGCCGTGCGTCCATCGCTGGGTGAAGATCGCGACCGCGTCGACACCGGACTCCAGCATGGCCTCGTACGACGGGAAGGTGCCCGCCAGTTCCTGGGCGGCGGCGAGTTTCTCCGCCCGTTCGGGCAGCAGGTCGGTGACGTACACGTCGCCGACGCCGGGATGGGCCTTGAACAGCGTGGCGAACTGGCCGGAGAACTGTCCGGCGCCGACGATGCCGAGAGAGAAAGTCATGGGGGTTACTTTTGTCGCGGAAGAATCTCGCCGTCAAGGGGCGGAGGGAAGTCGGAAAGTTGCGGGGAGGGGCGCTTATGCGGCACACCCGGCGCACAGTAGGGTGGCCTGGTTGCTTCAGTTCCGGAAGAAAAGGGATGCCGTGACCGACTGGCTGCCACTCAGCCCCGCGGAGCGCTCCGTGGCGATCGAGGTGCTCGTCCACGGTCCGCTGTCGCGCACCGAACTGGCCCGCCGGCTGAGCCTCTCCCAGGGCAGCCTCACCCGCCTCACCAAGCCGCTCATCGAGTCCGGCCTGCTCGTCGAGGCGCCCTGGGCCGGCGCCCCGGGGGAGGCGCGCCAGGGCCGTCCCTCGCAGCCGCTCGACGTGGTCGCCGAGTCCCGGTCCTTCCTCGGCTTCAAGATCACCGATGAGATGGTCTACGGCGTCGTCACCAGCCTCAGGAGCGACATCGTCGCCCGCCTCGACCGGCCCCTGACCGGCCATGACCCCGAGTACGTCGCCGACCTGCTGGCCTGCATGACCGCCGAGCTCACCGGCCGCCACCCCGCGGTCGCGGGCATCGGCATCGGTGTCGGCGGGTTCGTGCGCGAGCACGCGGTGGTCGGCGAGTCGCCCTACCTGCGCTGGCGTGAGGTCCCGCTGGCCGAACTGGTCGGGGAGCGCACCGGGCTGCCGGTCGTCGTGGAGAACGACGTGGCCGCCCTGGTCGAGGCCGAGACCTGGTTCGGCGCCGGCCGCGGACTCGACCGCTTCGTCGTGCTCACCATCGGCGCCGGCATCGGCTACGGACTGGTGCTCGGCGGCAGACGGGTCCCGTACGCCGAGGAGGACCGCGGCTTCGGACTGCACTGGATCATCGACCCGCTGGGCCCGCTGACCCCGCAGGGCGAGCGCGGCAGCGCCGTGTCGTTGCTGACCATCCCCAGCATCCGCTACCAGGTCCGGGCCGCCACCGGCCGTGACGCGTCGTACGAGGAGATCCTGGCCGGTGCCGCCGCGGGCGAGCCGATGGCCGCGCGGGTGATCGGCGAGGCCGGCCGGGCGCTGGGCACGCTGCTCGCGCAGATCGCCAACTTCGCCATGCCGCAGAAGATCCTGCTGGCCGGGGAGGGGGTCGGTCTGATGGAGGTGGCCGGCGACACGGTGCGGGAGACCGTCCGCGCCCACCGGCATCCGCTCGCCGCCCCGATCGGCCTGGAGACCAAGGTCTCCGACTTCCACGACTGGGCACGGGGCGCCGCCGTACTGGCCATCCAGGTCCTGGTGCTCGGCGGGGCCGGCGGCTGAACCGCCGTTTCCGCCCGTGCGCCGGCCGCGGGGCCGCGACGAACTCCCGCCCGTTGTTGACATATTGACGTGACGAGTAACACGGTCCGGTATGTCCGTATCAGTCGTACTTACTCACGGCGCCTTCACGCCGACCGGCATATGCTTCACACCATGTCCACCACTGTTGAAGCCGTCACCGAGCGATCGGCCGACGAGGTCAACGAGGAGATCCGGGCCCTGTGGCTCCGGTCGGGCGGGACACTGAGCACCGAGCAGCGCGAGGAGTACCGGCGGCTCGTCCTCGAATGGGCGGCGGCGACCCCGTAGCAGCCGGACCAGGCGGCCCGACCGCCCGCCTCGGGCACCCGCACCGACGGGTGCCCGGCCGGTAGACCTCGGAGGCCTCTGCCGGCTCTTCGTCAGCCCCAAGTCGCCGAGTAGTAGCGCTGATACGCCTTGCGGTCCTGTTCCGCGCGGAAGTAGCGCGCCCCCACCAGCGCGATCAGACTGCCCCCGATCACCAGCAGACCCGGACCGACGTTGCGGGTGTCCGTGAGCCGGGCGACCAGACCGGGGTCGTCCCCGGTGACCGGCGCCGTCGACCCCGGCGAGGCCGCGCTCGGCGCGATGGCGCTGTGGTTGGCCGACGCGGACGGCGCCGGCGCGGCACTCTGCCCCCCGGTCGCGGCCTGCTTCGTCACGATCAGCTGGACGTTCAGCGCCGCCATCGCCCGCGTCACCGGCTGGAAGAACGTCACCCCGCCCGTGGTGCAGTCACCGCTGCCGCCCGAGGTCATCCCCAGCGCGACGCCCTCCGAGAACAACGGGCCGCCGCTGTCACCCGGTTCGGCGCACACGTTGGTCTGGATGAGCCCGGTGACCGTGCCCTCGGGGTAGTTGACGGTCGCGTTGAGCGCGGTCACCGTGCCGTCGTGCAGCCCGCTGGTGGAGCCGCTGCGGAACACCTTCTGCCCCACCGTCGGATCGGCCGCCCCCGTGATCCGCACGCCCTGGCCGTTGCCGATCGCGACCACGTCCGCGTTGTCACCGGCCTTCCCGGACGCGTACTGGATCAGCGAGAAGTCGTTGCCCGGGAACTGCGTGTTGATCGTGGTGCCCAGCTGCTGGTTGCCCTGGCTGTCGTCGAACCAGATGGTGTTGGCGGGACCGCAGTGACCGGCGGTGAGGATGAAGTCGGTCTGCCCGTTGGTCACGTTGAACCCCGCCGAACAGCGGCCGCCCGTGGACAGGATCGGCTGCGCCCCGTTCAGCCGGGTGGTGAACTTCCCCTCGGTGCGCTGCATCTGCACGAAACCGCCGATGCCCGTGGCGACCCGGCTCAGGTCCGACCAGTCGGAGGCGGACACCGTGCTGTCGGCCTCCACCATCACCCGGTTGGTCTTGTAGTCCACCGCCCACGCGGTGCCGGCCACCCGCGGCGCGGCCTTCAGCGTGGCGGTGGCCGCCTTCAGCTCGTTCATGCTGTGCGACACCATCTTGGGCACGGCGCCCGCCTGCTTCACCGTCGCCGCGGCCTGCTCGTCGGTGACCGCGACCACCGGCCTGCCGTCGGCGCCGATCCAGCTGCCTGCCGTACGGGCCGTGCCCAGCTTCGCCACCAGCGCGGCCCCGGAGCCCCCGGCCTCGGTCGCGGAGCCGGAGCTGAACGGAACGGCGGACGTGCCGGGAGTCTCGCTCGCCATGGCCGTGGTGACCATCGCGCCTCCCAGAAGGAGTCCGCCGACCGCCGCCAGCTGCGTCCCCCGCCGGACGACCCGTCGTCGTGCGTGCCTCATCCATGGCTCCCGAACCCCGAACGCGCGGTGCCTGCACCGCGGGGCCCTCCGGTCGTCGAGCGCCCTGCTACCCATACGCGGGCGGCCTCCAGGGCGTTCACGGCGACGTTGATCTTTACGATCCCGTGGCAGTGCGGCACGGCCGTACGCCTCGTTCCCCGGGCTGCCGGTGGCCGCCTATCTTGAGCCCATGACCAGCATCCCGCCGGAGAATCCGGGCGAACCGAACCCGTTGCGCGCCCTCACCCTCGACCGGCTGCGACGTCGTACCAGCATGAAATGGCGCACCTACCCCGAGGACGTGCTCCCGGTGTGGGTGGCCGAGATGGACGTGCCGCTCGCCGCTCCGGTCGTCCGCGCGGTCACCGACGCGATGGAGCTCGGCGACACCGGCTACCCGGCCGGCACCGCCTACGCCGAGGCGCTCGCCGCGTTCGCCGCGAAACGCTGGGGCTGGGACGGGCTCGACGCGGGCCGCACCGCGATCGTCCCCGACGTGATGCTCGGCGTCGTCGAAATGCTGAGACTGGTCACCGGGCTCGGCGACCCGGTGGTCGTCAACTCGCCGGTGTACCCGCCGTTCTACCAGTTCCTCGCGCACATGGACCGGCGGGTGGTCCAGGCCCCGCTCGGCGCCGGCGGACGGATCGACCTCGGCGTCCTGGAGGCGGCGTTTCGCGGGCTGGGCGGCGGGCGGGCCGGCTATCTGCTGTGCAGCCCCCACAACCCGACCGGCACCGTCCACACCGCCGCCGAACTCACCGCCGTCACCACCCTCGCCGAGCGGTACGGCGTCCGGGTCGTCGCCGACGAGATCCACGCCCCGCTCACCGCCCGGGGCGTCGCCTTCGTGCCCTACCTGAGCGTGCCCGGCGCCGAGCGCGGGCTGTCCCTGATGTCGGCGTCCAAGGCCTGGAACCTCGCGGGCCTCAAGGCCGCGCTCGCCGTCGCCGGACCCGGTGCCGCCGCCGACCTCGCCCGGCTGCCGGAGGAGGTGAGCCACGGCCCGAGCCATGTCGGTGTCATCGCCCACACGGCGGCCCTCACCGACGGCATCCCCTGGCTGGACGCCCTGCTCGCGGGCCTCGACGAGAACCGGCGCCTGCTCGCCGCCCTGCTCGACCGTCACCTGCCCGGGATCCGGTACCGGCCCGCCGAGGCCACCTACCTCGCCTGGCTCGACTGCCGCGCCCTCGGCCTCGGCGACGACCCGGCCAAGGCCTTCCTCGACCGCGGCCGGGTCGCCGTGAACTCCGGCCTCCCCTTCGGCACCGGCGGCGCCGGGCACGTACGGTTCAACCTCGCCACCTCTCCCGAGGTGATCACGGAGGCGGTACGGCGGATGGCGGCGGCGCTCGGGTGAGGCGTGACGCCCCGCTGACAAGGCCGAACCGCGCGGGGAAGCCGGTGAGTTCCGGGCGGCTGTCTCTCGGCCCGCCGGCCCGGCGACGCGTACGGTTCGCACGGAGGTACCTTGCCCTGCTCGACCGGAACCGGGCCGCCTGGGCCTGTTGCGAAAGTCGCGCGGCAGACGGCACTTTCGCAACAGGCCCTAGACTCCCGGCATGGACGACACCACCGGGACGGCCCTGGACCGGCTCGGCGCCGGCAAGTACCTGCTGGTCACCAGCTACCGCAAGGACGGCGCCCCCGTCCCCACCCCGGTCTGGGTGGTGCGGGACGGGGACACGCTCGGCGTCTGGACGGCCGCCGACACCTGGAAGGTCAAGCGCATCCGCCGCCGCGCCGACGTCAAGGTGGGACCCTGCGACCTGCGCGGCCGCCCGACCGGCGACCCGGTCCCGGCCACCGCCGAGATCGCCGACGCGGCCACCACCACCCGCTACCGCAACCTCATCGCCCGCAAGTACGGCCTCACCGGCCGCCTCACCCTCCTCGGCAGCAGGCTGCGCCGCGGCCTGGACGGCAGCGTCGGCATCAGGATCACGCTGACGCCGTGACGCCGTGACGCCGTGACGCCGTGACGCCGTGACGCCGTGACGCCGTGACGCCGTGACGCCGTGGTGCTCTGATGACTCGACGCCTTGAGGATGCCGCGCCCCGCGCTCTGGGGAGGCCCGGCCTCCCCAGAGCGCGGGGCGCTACCGGGATTCATTCGCAGTGCTCCGGCCTTCAGGCCGGGGGTGAGGCGAATCTCGTGGTGGCGACGCGGAGCGTCGCGGTGTTGTCCCGGCGGAGCCGGGCAGTGCAGGACCTGGAACTCAGGTGACATCTCGCACGTATGTTCCTGACGACAATGGGCGTTCGGTCCCTTTAGCGTGATCGGCATGCAGCTTCGGTACGCGTTCCGGCTCTACCCGGATGCCGGTCAGCGCACGGCGCTGGCCAGGGCGTTCGGGTGTGCCCGGGTCGTGTACAACGACGCGGTCCGCGCCCGTGAGGACGCCCGTGAGGCCGGGCAGCCGTTCCCGACGGCCGGTCAGCTCTCCAGAAAGCTGATCACCGAGGCGAAGCGGACGACGGAGCGGTCCTGGCTGGGTGAGGTGTCCGCGGTGGTGCTCCAGCAGTCCCTGCGGGACGCCGAGAAGGCCTACCGCAACTTCTTCGCCTCCCTCAGGGGCACCCGCAAGGGACCGAAGGCGGGAGCGCCACGGTTGAAGTCGCGCAAGGATGCCCGGCAGTCGGTCCGGTTCACCGCGAACGCCCGCTGGAACATCACCGGTGACGGTCGTCTGAACCTGCCGAAGATCGGCGCGGTGAAGGTGAAGTGGTCCCGCACCCTGTCCGCCGCGCCGTCCTCGGTCACCGTCGTCAAGGACGCGGCCGGCAGGTATTTCGCCTCCTTCGTGATCGACACCGACCCCGCCGCCGACCGGGCGCGGATGCCCGAGACCGACCGCACCGTCGGCATCGATCTCGGCCTCACGCACTTCGCGGTCCTCTCCGACGGCACGAAGATCGACTCCCCGCGTTTTCTGCGGCGCGCGGAGAAGAAGCTGAAGAAGGCCCAGAAGGACTTGTCGCGCAAGCAGAAGGGATCGAAGAACCGGGCCAAGGCCCGTCTGAAGGTCGCCCGCGCCCATGCCGGGGTCGCTGACGCGCGGCGTGAGTTCCACCACCGGCTCTCCACGAAGCTGATCTCCGAGAACCAAGGGATCGCCGTGGAGGATCTGTCGGTGGCGGGACTGGCCCGTACGAAGCTGGCCAAGTCCGTGCACGACGCGGGCTGGGGGGCGTTCATCAGCATGCTGGCATACAAGGCCGAACGGTACGGCCGCACCCTCATCAAGGTCGGCCGGTTCACACCGACCTCCCAGACCTGCTCCACCTGCGGCGCCGTGGACGGCCCCAAACCCCTGAACGTGAGGGAATGGACCTGCACCGCCTGCGGCACCGTCCACGACCGGGACCACAACGCCGCGATCAACGTCAAACAGGCCGCCGGACTGGCGGTATCAGCCTGCGGAGCGCCGGTAAGACCGGGAGCGATCCCGGCACAGCGCGAAGAAACAGGAAGCCACGGATTCCCGGCCGGAAACCATGCCGCGTAGCGGCACAGCAACCAGTCGAGAAGGCCAGAATCCTCGGGCTTCAGCCCGAGGAGCAAGTCAAGAGGCGTCCAGCACCGTTCCGGTGAGCACCAGTCCGCCGGGCAGCGGACTGCCGCCGTCGTCCGTCTGCTGGAAGGTCACCGACTCGGCGCTCTCCCTGACCTGGTCCCGCACTGTGGGGACGGACACGTCGAGGCCGGTCTGCCCGGCCGGCACGTCCAGCCACAGGTAGAGGCCGTCCACCTGGGACAGCGGCCGCTCCGGGTCCGGTGCCGCGCCGGACACGCCGGCCAGCCAGCCCGGGTCGACGTCCTTGGTGGACAGTTCCGGGCCGCCGCTGTCGGCCGGCACCGGCACGAACAGTGCGCCGATGTCGGTGTCTGCGGCCTCGGACAGCGAGATCCGCCACTTCAGGGCCGAGCCCTCGGTCGCGGGAGTGCGGCGATCAGGCGGGCACGAAACGGCACCCGCGCCACGCGGTCCTCGCGGACCGGCGTCGGCCGGAGCGGGAGGCACCGGGCGTGACTCCGCCCCGGCGCCGCCGGGCCACTCCCCGCCCGCCGTACCCCCGATCCACGCGAAGGAGCCCGCGGTTGCCCCCGCGGCAGGACTGGGCCCGCGCCCGATGAGCGTCACCGGTGCGTCGCGGCAGGCCAGGTGGTACGCCACCGACGCGCCTAGGATCCCGGCCCCCACCACGACGACTGTCACGACCGTTCCCGTTCCGCCGCGCTACTCGACGCCGGGCGGCACGACCGTGGCGTGGTGGTGGTACATCCGCCAGCCGCTCTGCTCGTCGCGTCGGCGCCACAGTGAGCTGTGCCGGGAACGGCGGTCGCCGAGGCGGGCCTCGAAGGTCACCTGCACCAGCCCCGGAGCGAGGACGACGCCGGTCATGCCCGAGGTCTCGTACCGCGGGCCGTCCTGCGACGCGCCCGCCCTGTCCGGCAGTCCGGCGAGGCACTGCTCGTAGGTGTACCGGCGGCCGGACGCGCCCACCTCCGCGAACTCCGGGTCCAGCAGCTCACCCGCCAGCTCGCGCGAGGCGCGCACCTCGGGATCCAGGAGCCGCAGCTCGCCCGCGATCGCGGCCGCCACCTGGGCCGATTCGTCGCTCATGGGAGCCATCCTCGCCCAGGGCCCCGGTCACCGGGCAACCGGATTTCCGACCGTCAGCTCCAGGCGCGGTACGGCTCGTCGAGCAGTTGGAAGACCGGCTCGCCGCGCACCGGGTCCTTGGCGGTGGAGAGCTTGACCCGGTCACCGCTGTGGATGCCGATCAGCGGGCCCATGACCCGGCCCCGCACCACGAACCCCTCGGCCATCTCGATCAGGGACACGTTGCGTGCGGCCGGCGTGTTGCGGTGCACCACCGTCGAGTGGCGCACCGTGCCCGTGCCCTCGCTGCGCTCCGTCCGCAGCTCGCTGCCCTGGCAGACCGGACACAGCAGGCGGTGGTACATCGCGGTGCCGCACCAGGCGCAGCGCTGGTAGACGATGGCGTCCTTGGTGCGCTCCACGGGGGCGAGGACGCCCGTCGCGAATCCGACCACCGGCTGCGCGGCGCTCGTCGAGTGGTGGTACACGCTGATCAACTCCCTGCGCTCGCCCGGAATCCCGCGTGTCCGGACCCGGCCGGGCACGCCTGTGCCCGGTTCGTGGTGCCACCGTGCACGCCGACAGCGTATGGCACTCAGTGCCAGTCGTAAAGGCACTCCGTACCCCGAATATGGATCCACACCGAATCAGTCCCGGGCTCGAATCCCGGGCCCGAATCTCAGGCCCGGCCGAACGCGGTCTCGATCTCCTGCACCACCCGCCACAGCGGGGCGTCGCGCCGCGAGACCAGGACGACCACGTCGTCGGGGTGTTCCACCGGGCCTCCGAACAGCGCGGCGGCCGTCCCGCCCGGAGCGGGCGCGGCGGGCTCGGTGCCGAACGCGTCCTGCACGTACCCGAGGGCGTGGCCGACCGTCTCGTCCGGGTCGCCCCGCCCGTCCGAGCGCAGCCAGGAGCGGAGCGCGTTGTTGTGCGCCGCGACCACGGCCGCCGCGATCACGTCCGCCCGCAGCGTCCCGTCCGGACGGCCGGCGTACCGGCCGCGCAGGTAGTCGGCGAGCGCGCGCTCGTAGCGCCACACCACCGACAACTCGTACGCGCGCAGTCCCGGGACCTGCTTGGTGAGCCGGTAGCGCTGCACGGAGAACGTGGGGTTCTCGGCGTACATCCGCAGCACCAGCCGCGCCGCGTCGCACACCCGCCGTACCGGTTCGCACTCGGGGTCGCCCGCCGCCAGGAAGGCCGTCATGTCGGCCAGGCACCCCTCGTGGTCGGGGAAGACCACGTCCTCCTTGGACGGGAAGTAGCGGAAGAACGAGCGCCGCCCGACCCCGGCGAGGGCCACGATGTCGTCGACGGTCGTCTGCTCGTAACCGTGCTCCAGGAAGAGCCGGAAGGCCGCTGTGACCAGGGCGTCCCGCATGGGCGGCTTGACGGGCGGTGCCACGCTGCTGGAGCTCATGGACGCGAACGTAGCATTCCGTCGGCTTCCTGGCACTCAGTGCACGTGACCAGGGGACTGAGTGCTTCGCCGCTCCCGCCCGGAACCACTCGCGCCGCCGGACTGAACCGGTGGGCCGGTCCTCCCGTATGTGTTCTCGGGGATCGCGGACACCCGTGCCACGGCACGTGGAAGGAGAGCAGTGTGTCGACACCGCCCGGCCCTGAACAGCCGCATCGCGGACCGGTCCTGGAACCGGTCCGGGTCCTGCGCCCGCGCCGGCTGGACACCCTCGCGGAGCTGATGCGCGAGTTCCACGAGGGGGCGGAGGCCGACGCGAGGGCGGAGGCCGACGCGAGGGCGAAGGCGCCGAAGAGCCGGCACCAGGGCGACTTCGAGGCCTTCGACGCGGTCTCCGCTTCCGGTACCGGGACCTTCGGCTCCGGCACGGAGGACGAGACCCAGGAACTGCCGCCCGTCACCGACGGCCCGCGCACCGCCCCCGGCGGCCGTGGCCGCGGGTACGGCCGCGGGCCGGGCGCCGCCCCGTCCCGTGCCTTCGGCTTCGGGCCGGGACTGCGCCGGGCCGCCGTCGTGGTGGCCGTCGGCGCGGCCGCCCTGGTCGGCTTCGGCTGCGCCCTGCTGCTGCCCGGCCGCGAGGGCACCGCCGAGGCCGCCCAGCCCGCCCAGCCCTCCGAGTCGGCCACCACGGCACCGGCCACCACCCCACCGGCCTCCGACACCTCGGCCGATCCCGACGGCGCCGGCACCCTCCGCCAGGGCGACACCGGGCCCGGGGTGGTCGAGCTGGAGCAACGCCTCCTGCGCATCCCGGACGTCTACCGCGACGGCTCCACCGGCGGCACCTACGACGCGGCCCTGACGGCGGCCGTGGAACGCTTCCAGGTCTGGTACGGGATCAGCGGCGACGAACGGGGTGTCTACGGCAACGACACCCGCCGGGCCCTGGAGTCCCGCACCAGCCTCTCCGCCGGCTGACCCGCGGGTTTCGAACGGTGGGCGACGGACCAGGAGAGCACCGGGAACCCGCGACGGGCGGGCGTCACGACGGGCAGCCCCCGGCCGCCCCGCGCCGCCCGTGCCGCGGCGTGTCCACCGGACGGCCCGAAGCCCATGCCGATGAACGGCTCGGGTGCCCCGGTCCCGCCGCTGCCCGCGGTCTGCCTGCCGGCTTCGGCGGCAGGGCTGCTCCGGCACCGGCTCCACCGCGACGGCGACCGACGGTCCGGCTACTCCTCGCCCGCCTCCGGCACCCGGATGTCCAGCACGCACACGTCGTCCCGCCGTTCGCCGCTCAGCATCGCCGCGAGGAGGTCGTCCAGGGAGGCGGGGCCGGCGGCGAGGGCGGCCGCGGCCAGGCGGTCCAGCCCCGTGTCGATGTCCTCGCCCGGCCGCTCCACCAGGCCGTCGGTGTACAGCAGCAGCCGGTCTCCCGGCTCCAGCTGGAACTCGGCGGACTCGTAGACCGGGTCCACGCACGCGCCGAGCAGCATGCCGACCGGCCTGTCGAGGCGGTGCGCCTTGCCCCCGCGCACCAGCAGGGGCGGCAGGTGGCCCGCCTGCGCCCAGGCGAGCCGGCGCTCGGCGGGGTCGTAGCGGGCGAGGACCAGCGTCGCGGTGGACTGGGCGTCGCGCGAGTGAAGCAGCAGGAAGTTCAGCCGGGCCAGCGCCCCGGTCAGGGAGGAGCCGGTGGTCACCATGCCCTTGGCGGTGAACCGCAGCTGGGCCATCGTGGCGATCGCGTCGACGCCGTGGCCCGCCACGTCGCCGACCACGAACAGCGCGGTCTCGTCGGGCAGTTCGATGGCACTGAACCAGTCACCACCGACATGCACCCCCGCCTGGGCGGGCAGATAGGCGACCTCGACGCGAAGCCCGCGCAGCAGCACCGGCTTGCTGGGCAGCGGCAGCAGCGCGTGCTGGAGCCGGGCGGCCACCGCGCGCTCCGCCTCCAGGACGCCGCGCTGCATGATGATCGCCCGCTCGCTGTCCACCAGGGCGAGTTCGGCGCTGCGCTGCGCGGTGAGGTCCTGCACGAAGCCGTGCACCTCGATGACCGTGCCGTCCCCGGTGGTCACCGCCTCCGCGACGGCCCGCAGATGCCGTACGGCGTTCCCGGTCCTGATCCTGAACGGCACGTCGAACGACCGGCCGGTACGGGCGAGTTCGGAGACGGCACGGGCCAGCGCGTGGGCGTCCTCCGGCAGTACCAGGTCCGGCAGCAGGTCCAGTGGCACCGCACCGCGGCCCGGGTCGCGGCCCAGGATGGTGTACACCTGGGGCGACCAGTTGACCTGACGGGTGACCAGGTTCCAGTTGGCCCAGCCGAGGTTGCCCAGCCGCTGCAACTCCGCCAGCCGCTGCTCCTGCCGCTCCTCCGTGTCGTGCCGCAGCCAGGTCACCAGCAGTCCGTCGCCGAGCCGGGCGGCGCGCACCGAGTAGGTGGCCGTCACGGTCATCCCCGCGAGGACCTCCTCGTAGACGAACGGCTCCCCCTCGTACGGCTCCCCGCCGAGCGCCTTCAGGTACCCCTGCCACAGCGCCTCGCCGGCGACCGAGGGATAGCTTTCCAGGAGGTGCGAGCCCACCATCTCGTGGCCGGTGCGGCCGAGGATGTCGACGGCGTTCGGGGTGGCCGCGTCGATGCGGTAGTCCTCCACCTCGCCGGCGGGGGTGCGCAGCGGGGTCAGCAGGACCGTCGCTCCCGGCAGCGCGTCCAGCACCGTCTGGACCGAGCCGGACAGGTCCGAGGACACCGGCTCCGCGGTGGCGTCCAGGGTGCTGAGCCGGCCGGCGCTGAGCCGGGCGACGGACTGCAGCAGCTCGCGTTCCGCGAGGCTGAAGGCGGCCGCGGGCCGACGCACGACGCCGAGGACCAGGCCGGCCGGGGCCGGTATCCACGCCCGGGACAGCCAGTGCCCGGCGGGCTCGTCGATGAGCTGGAACCTCTCCCGGTCCTCGGCGAAGCGCTCCAGCCAGAGCGGCTCGCCGGCCTTGAGCGCCTCCAGCGGGGCGATCCCCTGCAGCGGCGGTACCTGGCGCCACTGGGCGGCGAGCGTCGCGCCCAGTCCCGCGTGCCCGACGAGTTCCAGGACGTCGCCGGGCAGCCGCCGGTAGAGCAGCACCGCGTCGGCGTCGACCTGGGGCGCCAGGTGCTCGAGGAGCGTCGCGGCCAGCTGCTGCGGGGAACCGACGGTCAGCAGGGCCTTGCCGAGACGGCCGAGGATCTTGGCGGTGCCGGCCGGGGCGGACGACTCCGGGGGCGCGGCCGGGGCGGGCGGTTCGGGGGCGGGGGTCCCGGTGGCGGACGCGGCGGGCATCAGGGCGCCGAGGGTGAGCCAGCACTCCTCGAGCAACGTGCGGCTGCCGGCCTCGGCCCGTTCCAGCAGTGCCTCGTGCGCGGCGTCGGGGGAGCAGCCCGTGGTGGCCATCAGGGCTCCTGTGGCACGCTCGACCGCCGCGGACGTGGCAGCCGCGTCCCGCAGCCGGTCCAGCTCGGCACGCTGCCTGGCCACGATCCTTGCCAGCGCTGCCGGCTCGGCGACGGCACCGGTGTCCAGGGAAGGCACGTACTCGCTCGTCACGAGTCGAGCATGGCACAGGAAGGCACCTGCGATCACACTGGTGCCCGATCCGTGAAGGATGTGGGCATCGGTGGACCGTCGTGGTCAGCGCCCGGTGCTGTGCCCCACGAGCGCCTCGGTGACCGCGCGCACGCTGCGGGCGATGTGCTGCAGCTGCATGACCTCCGCCGCGTACAGCTTGATGGTGTGCTCGATGACCGATTCCGGCAGACCCAGCAGGGGCAGTTCGGCGCGCGCGGTCTGCAGCGCCGTGCGCGCCACCCGGACCTCGTACTGGACCTGGATCTGCGCGTGCCGGGCGAGCAGCACGGGATGCCGGATCAGCGCCGGGTAGCTGGCGTAGCGGGCCGGCACCAGGCCGCGCAGCCACTTCGCGGCGGAGCGCTCCCAGTCGTAACTGCCCGGTGCCTTGACCTGGCAGGGCCAGTCGGAGCTGATGCGCGCGGTCGTCGTCAGAGTCATGATCATCTCTTCCGGGGGTGCGGCGTCGTGAGGGTGGCCGACGGATGTCTGGGCGGCTCCGGCCTAGGGGATGGCCGGAGCCGCCGCGGGCGAATCGCACAGGCGATGCCCGTTGGAACACCCCGGGCGCCGACGCGGGTAGGAGACGGCGGCTGGGGGTGTTCGTGCGAGGCCCCGGGCGCCGGCCGCCGGCACTGCTGGTGGTGCTGCGTGCGCATGGGCGGTCCGTCGGCTTTCTCGGGGCGGGTGCGAGCGGTGCGTCCTCGGGTGGGGAACATGCCCGGAGCGGGCCGGGGTGATCCGTGAGCAGTATTTATATATGCCGTCCGGTTTGCAAGACGTATGAAAACATTCATGCGCGAAATGAGGTGAATACTCCCCCTACGCGACCTTGCACGGGGAGGCGGAGAGAGGGAGCGGGGCGGCCGGACGGCGGGGTCAGTCCTTGAGGAAGAACTGGTGCTCCTCGGCGACCTGCTCGTACTCCTCCAGGCGCGCCTGGGTGCGCTCCGGGTCGGCGTCGGTCATGGCCTGGAGCAGTGCGGCGGCCATCAGGCCGGGCCCCGCGTAGGTGTCGAAGACCAGGCGGGACCCGATGCCGGTGCCGAAGGTGACGTCGGCCTCGTCGGCCAGCGCGCCGAGGGCCAGGTCGGTCACCAGAGCGACCCGGAGGCCCGCGGTGCGCGCCACCCGGATCGAGGTCAGCGTCTCCTGCGCGTGCCGGGGCATGCCGAACGCCAGTACCCAGGTGCCGCCCGCCTCGCGCGACTGCAGCAGCGCGTCGTAGGCGACGCTGCCCCCCCGGGTCACCAGCCGCACGTCGGGGTGGATACGGCGGGCGGCGTAGGCGAAGTACTCCGCCAGCGAGACGGAGATGCGCAGGCCGAGCACGGTCAGCGGGGACGACCGGGACAGCTCGCGGCCGATCCAGATCACCCGGTCCGGGTCGGCGAAGTCCCGGCGCAGGTTCTCCAGGTTCTCGATCTCGGCGTCGACGGCGGCCTGGAGCTCGTTGCTGCGGTGCTCGGTGGCCGCCCCGGTGCCGCCGGCCAGGGTGCGCAGTGCGATCGACTGGAGCCGCTCGCGCAGCGCGGGATACCCGCTGAAGCCGACCGCGCCCGCGAACCGGGTCACCGACGGCTGGCTGACCCCGACCCGCTCGGCGAGGTCGGTGATCGACAGGAAGGCCGCCTCGGTGATGTGGTCGATCAGGTACTGGGCGATGCGGCGCTGGCCGGGGGAGAGCCGGGGACCGTCGAAGAGCTCGCGGAGCTGGGAGGTGGGCGCGGCCTCGGCCTCCGGCACCGTTTTGCCCGAGGTGATCGCGGATGCCTGTGCGCGGGCCTGCTGCGGCGATGGCACCGAAGCGCCTCCTTTGTCTCCCACGAGGACTCAACATAGCTCACGGACCGTGGTGACCAGGGGGTGTGCGGTACGCCGGACCGTCCCGGCGGCCGAACGCTCAGGTTGCCGAGCAGGCACCGGGATTGCGCTGCTCACCGGCGACGGACGCGGTGGCCGTCGCCGGTGAACCGTCCGGTCACCGCCGGTAGATGGTGATCGAATGCCCCACATCATCGATCGGACGGCTGGTGTCGATCAATTCGGCCAGCGTGCCCCGTGCCTTGGCGACCCACGAGTCCGAGACGACCAGCAGCCCGTGCACCCGCCCGGCCGGCACCTTGCGGGGATCGGCGGCGTGGATGCCGTAGTACGCCGGGACGCCACTGCCCTTGTAGACCAGCCAGATCCGCTCGCCCGGGTAGCGCTCCCTGAGCCGGTCGGCGAGCCGGCCCAGGTCCTGCCCCCAGTCCACGTTGGAGTCGTGCAGCCACCGATGGGTGTCCGCCGGACCTCCGAACGCCTCGTTGGCGTAGGGCAGATAGAACGGGAAGGTGAGCAGCGAGCTCACCGCGACGAACAGCGCCAGCGCCGCGCCCGCCGGCCGTGCCCACCGCAGGCGCGAGGCCAGGACCGAAGCGCCGCCCACCGCCAGGAACATCGGCATGAAGATCGCGTACCGGGTCCCGAAGTCCCGGGACCCGGTCATCGCCGCGGCCAGCAGCACGGCCGGCGGCAGCAGCAGGTACGGCGCGGCCGGCCGCAGCCGCCGTACCGCGACCAGCGCGACGGCACCGGCCGCCCACAGCGCCAGCATGCCGAGCGGGGTCTTCACCAGCAGGGCGGCCGGCAGGTAGTACCAGCGGGAGCCGGTGTAGAGGTGCCCGAACAGGTAGCCCTGCCAGGGGAGGTCCTCCAGGGCGAACTGCATCCGCATGCCGTCCCGGTAGGACCGCGGAAAGGGCATCAGGTCGACCAGGAGGCCCCGCAGTCCGTGCACCGCCGGGGCGGGCTCGGCGGACAGCAGGCGCAGCCGGGGATCGACCGCCAGGTAGGAGAGCCACACGACGGCCACCGCGGTCACCGCCACCACGGCCGCGGCCGCCAGGGTGCGCGCCGCACGGCCGGGGCGCGCCCCCCACACCGACACCACCGCCAGCGCCACGAGCACCGGGACCGCGGGCAGCGCGCTCATCTTCGCCGCCAGCGAGGCCCCCAACGCGGCGCCGGCCAGCGGCAGATACAGCCGGGGCCGGCGCCGGGCCCGCCACACCAGCCAGGCCGACGTCAGCACGAACCCGGCCGACGGCACGTCCAGGGTGGCCAGCGAGCCGTGCGCGATGACGTCCGGGGAGAAGCAGTACAGGGCGAGCGCCAGCAGCCCGGCGGCCGTACCGAGGACCTCACGGGCGAAGGCGAGGACCACCAGACCGAACAGCAGCGTCAGCGCGATCACCGGCAGCCGTGCCCACAGCATCACCCGCCAGGGGTCGTTGCCCGACGAGTACAGCAGATGCCGGCCCACCTGCCCCTGGTCGCCCCGGTACGACGGGTCGTAGTGCGGGCCGGCGACGGCGATGCCGGCCATGATGACGAGCTTGCCGAGCGGCGGGTGCTCGGCGTTGTAACGCACCCGGTGCTCGTGGAGGTAGTCGGTGGCCGCCGCCACGTAGACGGGTTCGTCGACGGTGGGCGTCTGCTGGACGGCGGTGGTCACCATCGCCACCGCCATCTGGGCGAGCAGCAGCGCCGCGAGGACCGGCACCAGCCACCGGCGGCGGGCGCGCAGGGCGGCGGCCACCCGGGCCGCGAGGGCGGGCCCGGGGCGCGGCCCGGGACCGGCGGGGACGCCGGGGAGGTCGGGTTCGAGCACCGACTGCTGTTCGCTTGCCATCATCCGCCCCACGGGAACACCGGGCCCGCGGTGACGGGAACGATCACGAGCCGCCATGGCCCTACTGTCGCATCGCTCCCGTCACCGGGCGCGTCACCGCTTCACGAGTCGTACCGACAGACCGTCTGCCGTGTAGACGGGTACGGCCCGCAGCGTGGCGGAGTTCAGCTCCACCGCGGCGAACTGGCCGCGCAGCCGCGGTGCGCCGACGACCGGGAGCGTGCTGCCCGCGGCCGGCGGGCGCTCGGTGTCCAGGTTCAGGGACAGGGTGCTGCCCCTGCCGAGGACGGCCAGGTGCTTCACCGTCAGCGGCGCCCTGCGGCCCTTGGCCAGGGTGACCTCCAGGGTGCCCGCGTCCTGCGTGTACGTACCGCGCACGAACAGCTCGTCCGTGACCCGCAGGGTGCCGTCCGAGATCCGGACGTCACCGCGGCCCAGCGCGTCCGCGGAGGCGGCGACCAGGGTGCCGGCGGCCAGCACGGTGCCGCCCCGGTAGCGGTTGTGGCCGGTCAGGGTCAGCGTGCCGGTGCCCTGCTTGGTCAGACCGCCGGGGCCGTCGATGTCGTTGCGCCAGCTGTCGGCCGCCGAGAAGCCGCCGGCCGCCGCGTCCAGGGTGACCGTGACGTCCGCGTCGAAGGCGCCGTAGCCGTCCGCCGCGGCGAACAGGTTGAGGCGGCCCCACTGCTCCGGGCCGTCGAGGAGCACGTACCCGGAGGGCAGGCCGGTGGTGCGCAGCACCTCGCGGCGCTGGTCGGCGGTGAGGTAGGGCTGACGCGTCTCCAGCAGCACCTCGGCGCCCTTGGGCACGGTGAGCGGGAGGTCGCGGCCCTCCCGGTCGAGGATGTACGTCAGCCGGGGCGTGGCCGCGCGCTCGTTGGCCTCGCGGTCGGCGTACGGGTCGGTGCCGGAGTCGGCCGAGTGGGCGTAGGCGTACAGGGTGTCGGCGGTGCTGCCGGTCTGCGCCTCGAAGTAGGCGAGGGCCTGGGCGCGGGCGGCCGCCTTGAGGTCGGCGTTGGCCGGGTCGGCGAGGGTGGCGGCGGCCAGGGCGGTGGCCATGATGCGGCCGCCGATCACGTCGACCGTGTTGTGCATTCCCGCGATGATCCGGGTGTCGCTCAGCTCCAGGGCACGGGCGACCAGCTCCTGGAAGCGCTCCGGAACGGCGTACGCGTAGGCCAGGCCCGCCAGGTGGAAGGCGTTGGTGTGGCCGGACGGGAAGCCGCCGTCGTCGGCGGCGGAGGTGCTGCGCTGGCGCAGCAGCTGCGGGGCCACGACCACGTCGGACTCGTAGACCGGGAAGCCGTACGCGTCGGTGCCGCCGGTGTCGACGACCTCGCTGTCCTCGTTCATCCGCCACGGACGCGGGTACTGGTAGGCGTACTTGGAGGGGTTGCCGGACGCGTAGTTGCCGCGCACGGTGTCGACCAGGGCGGCCACCTTGCCCAGCGCCGAGTCGTGCGAGCCCGCGCCGAGCGCCGAGCCCGCGGGGGCGCCGGCCGGGACCGCGTCGCTGATGGTGGTGGCGGGGGTGCCGTCGGGGGCGCTGGTGATCGAGGTGACCGCGAGGGAGCCGGCCTTGTACAGGTCGGCGAGCGGGCCGAGGCCGGCGATCATGGCGTAGCTCTGGTGCTGGCGGTCGTAGAGGAACGCCTTCTTCGCGTCGGCGGCGCTGCGCTTCTTGGTGATCTTGGCGCAGTAGCGCATGTTGGCACGCAGGATGTCGGCGCGCAGCACCGTGCCGGTGTTCCAGGCGGAACCGGTCTTCCACACCCGCGCGAAGCCGCCGAGGATGCGGACCACCGCGTTGGTGTCCGCGGTGAGGTTGGTGCTGATGTTGGTCTTGTAGTCGTCGACGAACGCGAGGGCCGTCGCGGCCTTGGCGTCGGCGGCCGCGAGCCAGCCGACGAGGGTCGGGGCCGCCAGCACCCCCGCCGACGCGCCGAGCGAGGTCTTCAGGAATCCCCGTCGGCCGACGGCGAGTCCACGGGCCGGAGAAAGGGAGTGGGGCCCGGCAGGTGACGGCATGGGTGTGCCTCTCTTTTGTTCTACGGGGACTTCACGGGTTCTACGGGGACTTCACGCGGACCGTCGGTGTTCCCGATGCGCGTGAGCGTGTGGGTTCGCGTGGGAAAAGTGCTGAACGAGCGCAGTTCTAGGGCGACTTCGTGACCCGGTGGTCATGGTCCGAAGGACGTCGCATGACCCGGAGTTGAACGACGGCCCGGTGGTTCACCCGGACGACCGGCCGCGACCTGCGCGGTCGCGGCGTCGAACGGCTTGTGGTCCGGGCCCGCGGGAGCGGACGTGCCGCGCACGGGTTCTCACAGGATCGAACGCGCCAGTGCCACCGCTCCCTCGACCGGCGGGAGCCGCAACGGCTGCGGCCGGGCCCCGGGTACGGCCTCGGCGAGCGCGGCGGCGAAGGCGTCGTACAGGCGCCGCTGGGAGAGGATCGTGCCGCCGGCGACCACCACGTCGTCCACGGCGAGACCGCGGGCGGCGAGCCGGGCCACCAGGCCGGCCAGGGCGCGGCCGCCGTCGGCTATCACGTCCGCGGCGAGGCGGGAGCCCGCGTCGGCCGCGGCGAAGAGCACCGGGGCGTGCCGGCCCCACTGGGCGGAGACGTCGGAGGCGCTCTCCAGCGCGGCGCCGAGTGCGGGCACCTCGGCCACCTCGAAGGCGGCGAGGAGCCCCGTCGCGAGGGCGTCGGGTGCCTCGCCCCGGTCGTGGGCGGCCCAGACGGCGCGGGCGGCTTCCCGGACGAGCCCGGCGGCGCCGCCCTCGTCACCGAGGATCGCGCCCCAGCCGCCCACCTGCACGGGGCTGCCGTCGGCCTGCCGGCCGACGGCCACCGAGCCGGTGCCGGCGACCAGGCCGACGCCCTTGTCCAGGCCGGCGGCGGGGACGAGGAGTTCGGCGTCGCCCACCACCCGGACGGGCACGTCGAGCAGGTCCCGCAGCGCGGCGGCGATGCCGGCGCACTGGCGGGGGGTCTCACAGGCGTGCCCGCCGACGGCCAGGGCGGCCGGGCGGGTACCGGGAGGCAGGGCGTCGTGGACGAGCGCGGTCAGCCAGCGGGCCGCGGCGTCCGGGTCGTGCGGCCGCCAGCCGCTGCTCGGGCGGACGTGGTCGGCGACCCGGTCCGCGCCGGCGAGGGCGCGGAGCTGGGTCTTGGTGCCGCCCACGTCGATGCCGACCAGGAGCGGGGAGGAAGGAGTTTCCTGCACGGATCCTCTTTCGTCGTCTGGGCGAAGAGCGCCGAAGAGCCTGGCACTGTGCTGTGACGGCGGGCGAACCGGTCTGGCCGAACAGGAGTCGAGCACGTCAGGAAGCCCCGGGACGGGCTTCTTGCGGAGCACGGCAGGCGAGTACCGTGAACTTCGTTAGGAAGTTAACTAACGAAGTACAGTGCGTCAAGAGTTGCCGCGGACTCGGTCGACGGGACGCTGTCGAGGCCACGATCGCGCGGCACACCGGCACCGCATCGCCGCATCCCGCGACACCCGGGGGAGCGCGGCCCCTGACCCCTGGGGGAACCGTGGAACACGTCGTGGCTGAAGCCTCCCGGCTCACCGAGAGCGCCGGCGCGGTCTTCGCCGTGCTGGCCCAGGTCGGCAGCGCCACCCGGCCGCAGCTCGCGAGTCTGGCCGGCCTGTCCAAACCGACGGTCTCCGCCGCCGTCGCGGAGCTGGAGGGAGCGCGGCTGGCCACCCACTCCGGCACCTCCTCCAGCGGCACCGGCCGCTCGGCCGCCGTCTACGGCCTCGGGGCCGCCTCCGGCTCGGTCCTCGCGGTCGACCTCGGCCCGGCGCGCACCCGGGTCCGCGGCTGCGCCCTGGACGGCACCCTGCTCGCCGAGGCGGACACGCCCCGCACCCGGGCCGCCGACGCCGTCCGCGAGGCCCTGGCCGCGCTGCCGGCGGGCGCCCCGCTGCGGGCCATCGTGGTCGCCGTCGGTGATGTCACCGCCCCCGACCGGGCGGGCAGCGGGATGCGCCCGGCGACCGCCAAGGCCGGGCCCGTCTTCGACGCGGTCTCCGTCGCCCTGCCGCCGGGCGTGCCCGTCCACCTGGAGAACAACGTCAACTGCGCGGCCCTCGCCGAACTCCACGAGGGCGCCGCCCGGGGCCGGCGCACCTTCGGCTACCTGCGGATCGGCGTCGGTGTCGGTCTGGGCATCGTCATCGGCGGCCAGGTGCTGCGCGGCGCCAACGGCGCGGCCGGTGAGCTGGCCCGGCTGCCCTACCCCTGGGACGACGACCGGGAGCCCCGCCAGGAGGCCCTGGAGGCCTACGTCGGCTCACACGCCCTGCTGCGCCGGGCCGCCGAGATCTGGCGGGAGGCCGACGGCCCGTGCCCGCGCACCGCCGACCGGCTCTTCGCGCTGGCCGCCCAGGGCCGGGAGCCCGCCCGTGCTGTCGTCGCCCGGCACGCCGCCGACGTGGGCCGGCTGGCGGCGGCGGTGACCGCCGTACTGGATCCGGGGCTGATCGTGCTGGGCGGCAGCACGGGCGCGGACCCGCAGCTCCTGCCCGGGGTGCGGGCCGAGCTGGACCGGCTGAGCTGGCCCACCGAGGTGGTCAGCAGCCAGATCGGCGATCTCGGTACCGTGGCGGGTGCCGCCCGGCTCGCCGTGGCCAAGGGAGTCCAAACCGTGACCGAAGGCGCCAGGGTGAAGGATTGACGGCTTCCTCATCGGTCTGCCAATGTCCGGACAAGCGCTTTCTAAGTCGGCCGGGACGCCGGCTTGGGGTGAGCCTCCCAGCCCGTACACGACGTACGGCAACCGCACGAGGGCGTGCCCGTGCGGTGACGGCCCAGGCGGCCGGGGATCTCGCCCCGCGTGGACGATGCGGCCGGGCGAGGCCGCGACCCCGGAAAGCGACTTTCCTTCAAAATGCACCCGTGCCGCCTCAGCCGGCGCCGTGCTCCGTCCCTCCGAAGAAATGGGATCGAAGATGACCACTGTGGGTGTGCGGCGCTCCCGCCGACTCGGCCGCGGCGGTATGCGCCGCCTGGTTCCCCTCGCTGCCGTGGCCTCGGCAGGAGCCCTGCTGCTCTCCGCCTGCGGGTCGGGGTCCGGCTCGGGCGGTACCTCCAAGTCGCTGACGTTCTGGATCTCCACGGTTCCGGGGCAGGACGCGGGCTGGAAGAAGCTGGTGGCGCAGTACAAGAAGGAAGCCGGCGTCGACGTCAAGCTCGTCAACATCCCCTACGACGGCTACACGACGAAGCTGCACAACTCCGCGCAGGCGAATGCTCTGCCCGACGTGGCGGCCGTACCGGCGCTGGACCCGATCTGGTCGAACAAGCTGATCGACCTGAGCTCCATCGCCGGGAACAAGAGCTACAACATCAATGCGAACTTCCTGGCGAAGGACTCGTCCGGCAAGGTGCTGGCCATCCCCTCGGACGTCACCGCGTCCGGGCTGTTCATCAACACGACGCTCTTCAAGAAGGCCGGCGTCTCCTTCCCCACCTCGTCGTCGAAGACCTGGACCTGGACCGACTTCATCGCGGCCGCGAACAAGGTCCGGGAGAAGACCGGCGCCAAGTACTCCCTGACCTTCGACCAGTCGCCGTCTCGACTGCGCGCCATGGTGTACGAGATGGGCGGGAATTACGTCCACGCGGACTCCTCCGGCAAGTTCTCGGTGGACGCCGCGACCAAGAAGGCCGTGAAGACCTTCGTCGGATGGAACGACGACAAGATCATGCCGAAGTCGGTGTGGACCAGCGGCGCCGACCCGTCCGCGATGTTCCAGAGCGGTGACGTGGTCGCCTACTGGTCCGGCGTGTGGCAGGTCGCCGCGTTCGCGGACAGCATCAAGAAGTTCGACTGGGCCAGCGTCCCGACCCCCGCCCAGCCCGTGCAGGCCAGCGACGTCAACAGCGGCGGCCTGATGGTCGGCTTCAACAACAACGGCGCCGCGGCCACCGCCGCGAAGAAGTTCATGACCTGGGTGTACGACCCGAAGCAGTACACCGAACTGGTCGAGAGCTCCGGATTCCTCCCGGTCGAGAGCGGTCTGAGCCCGAACTACCCCTTCAAATCCGACGCGGCGCAGTCGGCGTTCAAGCTGTACAACGAGGAGATCCCGCTGTACGCCCCGATCTCCGGCTACTTCAACGGTGCGCAGACGGACTGGGTGCTGAAGGGCAAGAGCCTCACCACCGACCCGACCAAGACGGAGCTCGGCAAGGCGATCAACGGCCAGCAGTCGTCCGACAAGGCGCTGGAGAACATCGTGGCCGGCTACAACCAGCAGGTCGGCGGCTGATCGCAGCCCCCAGGGCGGGGCGGCGGGACCGAGCCCCCGCCGCCCCGCCCTGGCCAACCACGTGATGCCGGGCTCATCGCGTGAACCCACCGCAACCCATTCCACCAGCACGGAGTCAGGAAGATGACAAAACGCGCCTCGGCCGTGTCCGCGAGCCCGCCCAGAAGACGCAGTAAGTACACCCTTGCGCCGCTCACTCTCATCGCGGCCAATGTCGTGCTCTTCGCGCTGTTCTTCGTCTGGCCGGCGGTGATCGGGCTCGTCTACTCCTTCACGAACTACACCGGTGTGGGCGCGTTCCAGTTCATCGGGCTGGACAACTATCACAACCTGTTCGGGGACTCCACGTTCTACGACGCGCTGACCCGGACGCTTCTGTACACCGTGCTCTTCGTGCCGCTGAACTTCGCGCTCTCGCTCCTCGCGGCCAACCTGGTGGTGAACAAGCACGCCAAGGGTTCGTCCGTCGCCCGCGTCATCTTCTTCATCCCGTGGCTGCTGTCGCCCATCGTCGTGGGTGTGCTGTGGCGGTGGCTGTTCGGTGAGAATTTCGGCCTGGTCAACTACGTCATCGAGAAGCTCGGCGGCAGTGCCGTTCCGTGGCAGTCGAACGCGGACCTGTCGCTGCTCGTGGTGGTGGCGGCGGCGTCCTGGATGTGGACGGGTTTCACGATGCTGCTCTTCATCGCGGCGATCAAGAACGTACCCGTGTCGTACTACGAGGCGGCATCGCTCGACGGTGCCGGACCGTGGCGCCAGTTCTTGAGCATCACGCTGCCGAGCATCGCGCCGACCTCCTTCATCGTCGTCCTGCTCAACACGATCAACGCGATGAAGGAATATCCGGTGTTCGTCTCCCTGAACAACGGCGGACCCGGAACGTCGAACAACCTGCTTGTCCAGTACATCTACCAGACCGGCTTCCAACGGGGCCAGATCGGCTATGCGAGCGCCGCGTCGTTCGTGCTCATGCTCATCCTGATGGCCGTCGCGATCATCCAGCTGATCGTCAACCGGCGGGTGGAGAACCGATGACAACCACAGACATACCCCGCAAGGCCGACGCCGATCCCGGTCGGACTGTATCCAAGAAGCGGACCCGCGGCGCGGTGAGCGGCGGGATCCGACAGGCGGTGTCCGCAACCACCCTGCTGTGGATCCTCGCGTGCCTCTACGGGCTGCCGGTGCTGTGGTTCATCCTCAGCTCCCTCAAGCCGGCCAGCGACCTGTTCTCCTATCCGCTGACGCTGGTTCCGCACCACCCCACCCTGTCCGGGTACCTGACGGCGTGGCGCAGTGCCAACTTCTCCCAGTTCTTCATCAACACGACCATCGTGTGTGTGATCACGACGATCCTCACGGTGGGAGTGAGCTGCTGCACCGGGTACGCGCTGGCCAAATACGACAACAGATGGCTCAAGGCGTTCTTCATCTGCATCCTGGCCACCACGATGCTGCCGGGCGAGGTCATGCTGGCCCCGGAGTTCCTGGTGGTTCGCAACCTCGGCCTGTACAACTCGTTCGCCGGCATCATCCTCCCGGCGGTGCTCACCGCGACCGGATGCTTCATGTTCCGCCAGTTCTTCCTGACGGTTCCCGACGAACTCGTGGAAGCGGCCCGCATCGACGGTGCCCGCGAACTGTCGATCTTCCTGCGGATCATGGTGCCGCTCTCCCGGCCCATCATGCTGACCCTCGCCATCCTGTCCTTCCAGTGGCGGTGGAACGACTACATCTGGCCGCTGCTGATGCTCAACGACCCCAACAAGTTCACCGTGCAGATCGGCATCCAGAGCATCGTCGGCGCGCAGAACATCAACTGGTCGGTCCTGCTCGGCGCCTCGGTCATCTCCATGGTCCCGCTGATCGTGATCTTCCTGGTCTTCCAGCGCTACGTCATGGGCGCCGACATCAACGCCGGACTGAAGGACTGACCGTGCCCACCCCGCTCGACCACGAGTTCCTCCGCGCGGTGGCCGGCGCCGCTGACCGGTCGGCCGCCCCACTGGTGGCCGGCCCCGAGGACGAACCCGCCGGTGTGACCCACCGCGTCCTGGCCCGCCGGGTGAAGACCCTGGTCGCGGCGTACCGCTCCCCGGACTCGGCACTGCACGGCAGCAGCCGGGCCGTCGCCGCCGCACTGACCCACCTCCGCGCCCTGCTGGCCGCGCAGACCGCCTCCGGTCTCTTCGCCGGCGGCGACAACGTGCAGTCACCGCCGGACTCCGCGTTCACGGTGAACGACGTGTGCGACGCGCACGTGCTCGCCGCCGGCGCGGGACCGGAACTGCGTGACGTCACGGCCGCGCTTGCCGAGATCGCCGGCGCTGCCTCCGCCGCCCTCCTCACCGGCGGGGTGCACACCCCGAACCACCGCTGGGAACTGTGTGCGGCGCTGGCCCGGCTGCACCGGTCGTTCCCGGACGCCCGGCTGCTCGACCGTGTCGACGCATGGCTCGCCGAGGGCGTCGACATCGACGCGGACGGCCTGTACTCGGAACGCAGCGCCGTCTACGCGTCCCACGTGTCCAATCCCTCGCTGCTCCTGCTGGCCGAAGTCCTCGGCCGCACCGACCTGCGGGACGCCGTCGAACGCAACCTCACCGCGACATTGGACCTGATCAGACCGGACGGCACGGTGGAGACCGTGCACTCGCGCCGGCAGGACCAGCACCACCCGTTCCCGCTGGCGTCCTACCTGCCGCACTACCGGCTGCTCGCGGTCCGCAGCGGCCGGGGCGACTTCGCCCGGGCGGCGCGGCTGGCAGCAGCCGACGGGGTCGACGACCCCGGCCTGCTCGCCGAGACCCTCCTCACCCCCGACCTGTGCCACGCGCTGCCGGCACCGGACCCGGAGCCCCTGACCCGCGACCGGTACCTCGGCACGGCGCGCCTCGCCTCACATGCCTCCGCCACCGCACACACCGTCCTGTACGGCGGCTCGGACGTGCCCGGGCACCGGCGCATCCGCTCGGGACTCGCCTGCAACCCCACCTTCCTGCGCCTGTTCGCCGGCGACGCCGTCCTCGACGCGGTCCGGCTCTCCCGGGGCTTCTTCGACCTGGGCCCTTTCCGCGCCGCCGACATGCAGCAGGTCGCCGGCCACCAATACCGGCTCACCGAGACCCTGACGGCCGCCTACTACCAGCCGCTCCCGCCGGACCGGCGACGGGACGACGGCGCCTACCGCGTGGCGGACGAGGGACGCTTCTCGGCCGCGATGGCCTTCCCGGACCGGCCCCGGGACGAGGTCTCCCACACGACACGCGTCGAAGCGGAGCTGCGGGACGACGGCGCCGACCTGAGGATCGACATCAGCGGCCCACGGGTGCCCTGGGCACTCGAACTGACCTTCCGGCCGGGTGGCGAGCCGCAGGGCGCCGTACCGATCGGTGACAGGCGCTGGTGCCTGACGACCGGGCCGCTGACCTACCGGGTGGGCGACGACGAGATCCGCGTCGAGGCCGCCGTCGAGGCCGGCGAACCACTCGCCGGACCGGACCGGAGCGACGTACTACGGTACGACCCGGGCCAGGACTACACCGTGGCCGGCGGCACCGACGCGACGACCGGGAACCGCGTCTACCTCGGTGGGCACGGCCCGCAGACACTGACCGTCACCCTGCGCGCCCGGCGTTCCGTACCCGGCGTCCGACCCTGACCACGTCCGCCACGGCCACCTCCGCAACGAAGGGCTGACCTCCCCCGATGCACCTGCCGCGCCAGCTCGGCCCGCTGCACGACCTGCCGGCCACCCCCGAGGCGTACGACGCGGTCCTCGCCGACGTCGTGGCGCAGGCCCTGGCCCGCCTCACCCCCGAGGGCAACCTCGAACACCCCGACGCCGACGACGACATCGGCGACACCTCGCTCGGCGTCACCTCCCTGCTGGCCCTCGCCTGGCAGCGCTCCAAGGACCCGCGGCTGCCGGAGGCGGTGCGCCGCAGCCTCGCCTTCCACCTGCGCGAGCGGGTCTACACCGAGGACAACCCCGGCTACCCGAACCTCACGGTCCGCGGCTCCGGCCTGCCGTACGCCCGGTACGTCCTCGAGGCGGGCGCGCACCCGATCGGGGACTGGCCCAGCACGGTGTGGGCGCTGCTCCAGGCCGTGAACATCCTCGACCTCGCGGACGGCCTGGTCGACGACGAACAGCGCGCGGAGCTCGTCGAGGTGAGCCACGGCTACTGGCGCTGGCTGACCGAGGCCACCTGCTTCAACCCGCAGGAGGCCGGGAACCAGGCGATCGGGTGCGTGGTCGGCGGGCTGATGCTGGCGCGCCATCTGCCGCCCGGGCAGGAGGAGCCGGTCAGGGCGCGGGCGCTCGCCCTGTACCGGGACCGGATCCGGGCCCACCGCGTCCTGGACCGGGGCGCACTGCTGCCGCCCGAGCACGGCGGCGCCTACGACAACAACTACGGCCCGATCTCCCTGTCCTTCCTCGCCCAGGCCCACCGGATCAGCGGCGCGGAGATGTTCGCCGAGGACGGCGACGCGCTCGCCCGCTACCTCGACGCCCGCCTGACCAGCGGCGGCTTCGACAACGGCGGTCCGCGCTACAGCGAACAGCACTCCGGTTTCGAGTCGGTGCTCGGGCTGCGCTACTTCGGCGCCCGGGTCGGCTCCGACCTGGGCCGCTACCGGGGCGACACCAACTGGGGCCGGCACGCGGTGAAGCCGGACGGCGGGGTCGACGGGCACTTCGCCTGGATGCTGGTCTGGCAGATCCAGGACACCACCCCCTGGCACCGGAACCCGTCCGCCGGCCCGGCCCGCCACCAACTCCGCGCGGATTCGGTCTCGGTGGCCTTCGACAGCCGCATGACCCCGTCACTCCTCGAGGCCGGCGGCACCTACTACCTGCCGGCGGCGGTGAACCGGCAGCACGGCTTCGGCCCGGTCCTGGACGGCTTCCTGTACTGCCGGCCGATGGGCGAGGTCCGGGTCCGGGACGTACGCGCCGGCGGCCTGAGCGCCAAGCTGGTGAGCAAGCCGGTCGTGGGCCGCGACCACGTCCTGCGCCACGTACGCTCCCTGTACGTCACGGACGGCACCCGGCTCTGGGTGACGGTGGCCGTAGAGCGCCTGGACGGGACGCCCTACCTGCTGGCCGGGCTGCCGTACGCGGCGGACGACGGCGACCGGGTGCGTCGGGTCGCCGAGGGCGAGGTCGCCTCGGCGGGTGCCCTGCGCCTCACGCATCCCGCCGCGCAGGGGACGGACTGCTTCGACGCACGCGCCGAACTCACCCAGGAACAGGCCGCGTTCGCCCTGGCCGCCGACCCGCGCGGCTACGGCGACCCGGACGAGGGCTGGCGCCACCTGGTCACTTCCACTGCCTACGAGGCCGAACCGGCGCCGGGCGCGCCGGAGAACCTGCACGTGTTCGCCGTACGGTACGGCCCCGGCGGTGACTTCACCCCCTCGTTCGAGGGCGATCTGACCGTGCACACCGAGGCGTTCACGGCCGTCATCGGGGCCGAGGACGCCCGCGGCGAGCCGGCACTGGCCCTCGCTGCCCGCTGAGCGCCCGGCTGTACCACCGCGACCTGCGAGATGCCGACGGCGGCGCCGCCGTGGCCGGCCGCGCCCACGCGGCGGCAGCCGCATGCCGGATCCCGCATCGCGCCCCTTCAGGGCGCTGCCGCCGGGCCCGCCCGGTTCAGCGACCGCTGCCCGCGTCGTACGGCGCGGGCAGCGCCGTGCCGGGCACCACCAGGTCCGCCAGGTCCCGGGTGGCGGCGACCAGGTCGGCGTTGAGCTGGTCGGTGCCCGCCACCCAGGCCACCGCCTGCTCGTGCGCCTTGCCGAACTCCTCGTGCCGGGCGACCAGCCGCCGTACCCGCTCCGCCTCGTCCGTCTCGCAGAACCACACCTCGTCCAGGGCCGGCCGCACCCGCGCCCACAAACCGTCCGCCAGCAGCAGGTAGTTGCCCTCCGTCACCACCAGCCGGGCCGTCGGCGGGACGGGGACCGCGCCCGCGAGCGGCTGTTCGAGGACCCGCTCGAAGCCCGGCGCGTACACCACGGTGTCCGTCTCTGCGCGCAGCCGCCGCAGCAGTGCCGCGTACCCGGCCGCGTCGAAGGTCGCGGGCGCCCCCTTGCGGTCCCGCAGACCGAGGCGGTCCAGTTCGACGTCGGCCAGGTGGAAGCCGTCCATCGGCACGTGCGCGGCCCACGGCTCGCCGGTGCCGTTCAGTTCCCGCACCAGATGGTCGGCGAGGGTCGTCTTGCCGGCACCGGGGCTGCCCGCGATGCCGAGGATCGCGCGCGGACCGCGTCCGGCGAGTGAGCGGGCGCGGTCGAGGAGGTCGTCGAAAGTCAGCGGCACGCAAAAAGTGTGACACCGGGCCCGGAATGTGGCGGGCGCCACCCCCTGGAAGCCGTCCGGTGGGGAAGATGCCGGACATGACTGCACTCGGGCTGCCCGACACCATCCAGGCCTGTCTCTTCGATCTCGACGGGGTGGTCACCAAGACGGCCGTCGTGCACGCGGCGGCCTGGAAGGAGACCTTCGACGCCTTCCTGCGCGGCTACGGGGGACAGCGGCCCTTCGATCCGGTCGCCGACTACGACGAGTACGTCGACGGACGCCCCCGCGCCGACGGGGTCCGCGCCTTCCTCGTCTCCCGCGGCATCCATCTGCCCGAGGGCGACCCGGACGACCCACCGGACGCCCCGACCGTGCACGGCCTCGGCAACCGCAAGAACGTACTGCTGCTGGAGAAGATCCACACCGAGGGCGTCGAGGCCTACGACGGCACCCTGCGCTATCTGGAGGCGGTCCGCGCGCACGGGCTGCGCACCGCGATCGTCTCGTCCAGCGCCAACTGCCGTGACGTGCTGCGCTCGATCGGCGCCGAGCACTTCTTCGACGTCCGTATCGACGGGGTCGTGGCCGCCGAGCGCCGGCTGCCCGGCAAGCCGCGCCCCGACACCTTCCTGGCCGCCGCCCACGACCTGGGGGTCGAACCCTCCGGTGCCGCGGTGTTCGAGGACGCCCTCGCCGGAATGGACGCGGGCCGCGCGGGCCGGTTCGGGTACGTCGTCGGCGTCGACCGCGTGGGACAGGCGGACGCCCTGTACGCACACGGCGCGGACACGGTCGTCAAGGACCTCGCGGAGCTGGGGGGCAAGGAGTGATCACCCACCGGTCGTACGCCGTGGAACCCTGGACGGTCCGTGAGACCGCGCTCAACCTGGACGTGCTCGCACAGAGCGAGTCCGTGTTCGCGCTGTCCAACGGGCACGTCGGCTGGCGCGGCAACCTCGACGAGGGCGAACCGCACGGTCTGCCGGGCAGCTACCTCAACGGCGTGCACGAGGTGCACCCGCTGCCGTACGCCGAGGCGGGCTACGGCTACCCCGAGTCCGGGCAGACCGTCATCAACGTCACCAACGGCAAGATCCTGCGGCTGCTGGTCGACGACGAGCCCTTCGACCTGCGCTACGGCCGCCTCGCCGCCCATGAGCGGGTGCTGGACCTGCGCCGGGGCGTCCTGGAGCGGACCTGCGAGTGGACCTCGCCGGCCGGCTCCACCGTGCGGGTCCGCTCCACCCGGCTGGTCTCGCTGACCCAGCGGGCGATCGCCGCCGTCTCCTACGAGGTGGAGGCCGTCGACCGGCGCTGCCGGATCGTGGTCCAGTCCGAACTGGTCGCCAACGAGCAGCTGCCCGGTTCCGACGGCGATCCGCGGGCCGCCATGGCGCTGGAGTCGGCGCTGGAGCAGGAGGACGCCTTCTCCTCCGGGCACCGGCTGCGCCTCGTGCACCGCACCCGGCGCAGCGGCCTGCGGGTCGCGGTCGCCGCCGACCACACCGTCGCCGGCCCCGAGCGGACCTCGACCCGTGCCGAGAGCGGTGCGGACGTGGCCCGGCTCACCGTCACCTCCGTGCTGGAGCCCGGGCAGCGGCTGCGGGTGGAGAAGTTCGTCGCCCACGGCTGGTCCGGGGTGCGCTCGCTGCCCGCCATGGCCGACCAGGTGGACGCGGCCCTCGCGGCCGCCGCCCACGAGGGCTGGCAGGGGCTCACCGAGGACCAGCGCGGCTACCTGGACGACTTCTGGTCCCGCGCCGACGTGGAGGTGGACGGCGACGAGGAGGTCCAGCAGGCCGTACGCTTCGCCCTCTTCCACGTGCTCCAGGCCGGGGCCCGCGCCGAACAGCGGGCGATACCCGCCAAGGGCCTCACCGGCTCCGGATACGACGGGCACGCCTTCTGGGACACCGAGATGTTCGTGCTGCCCGTCCTCACCCACACCGCCCCCGGCGCCGTCGCCGAGGCGCTGCGCTGGCGGTACAACACCCTGCCGGCCGCCCGTGAACGAGCCGCCCAGCTCGGTCTGGACGGGGCCGCGTTCCCCTGGCGGACCATCGCCGGCTCGGAGGGCTCGGCCTACTGGCCGGCCGGTACCGCCGCCTTCCACGTGAACGCCGACGTCGCCGACGCGGTGGTCCGCTACGTCGCCGCCACCGGCGACACCGACTTCGAACGGGACACCGGCGTCGAACTCCTCGTGGAGACCGCCCGGCTGTGGCGCTCGCTCGGACACCACGACAGCCGGGGCGCCTTCCACATCGACGGCGTCACCGGCCCCGACGAGTACAGCGCGGTCGCCGACGACAACACGTACACCAACCTGATGGCCCGGGCGAACCTGCTGGCCGCCGCCGACGCGGTCGAACGCCACCCGCGCCAGGCGGCCCGGCTCGGCGTCGACGCGGAGGAGTCCGCCGCCTGGCGGGACGCCGCCGAAGCGGTGCACATCCCCTACAACCACGAACTCGGCGTCCACGAACAGCACGCCGGGTTCACCCGCTACCAGCGCTGGGACTTCGAGAACACCCGCCCCGACCAGTACCCGCTGCTGCTGAACTTCCCGTACTTCGACCTCTACCGCAAACAGGTCGTCAAACAGGCCGACCTGGTGCTGGCGATGTACACCTGCGAGGCGTACTTCGACGAGGAGCACATCGCCCGCAACTTCGCCTACTACGAGCCGCTGACCGTCCGCGACTCCTCGCTGTCCGCCTGCTGCCAGGCCGTCGTCGCCGCCCAGACCGGGCATCTGTCCCTCGCCCACGCCTACACGGCCGAGGCCGCGCTGATGGACCTCGACGACCTGGAGCACAACACCCGCGACGGACTGCACATCGCCTCCCTCGCCGGCACCTGGATGGCACTGGTGGCCGGCTTCGGCGGGCTGCGCCACTACGACGACGGGGCCAGATTCGCCCCCCGGCTGCCGGAACGGCTGCGCCGGCTCGCCTTCAGCCTGCAACTGCGCGGCAGCAGGCTGCGCGTGGAGATCGGCGCGGACAAGGCGACGTACACCCTGCTGGACGGCCCGCCGCTGACCGTGTTCCACCACGGAGAACCGGTGACGGTCGGCACGGACAGCCCGGCGGTGCGGGCGGTGCCGCCGCCCAGGCCGGGGCCGACGCCGGCACAGCCGCCGCACAGGGTGCCGACCCGGCCGAGTTGATCTGCAGCGCCCCTTACGGGGCGCTTCACGTCAGCGCGTCGGACAGCAGGGCGAGGAGGTCGCCCGTCGCGTCGGCGGCGAACAGGGCGGCTCCGACGCCGAGCGCGAGAACCGCCGCGGCTGCTGGCCACAGCGAGGGCGGGGGAGCCATTTGCAGCGCCGCGATCCGCCGGGTCACCGCGCGCTCGGCGAAGTTCAGGGCGCAGCCCGGCCCCGCGCTGAGCGCCGCGCGAGCCAGCGCCCGGGCGGTGGTCCCGCGGTCCCCGACGTCGGTCGCCGCCTGCTCGTCCGCCCACCGCTCCACCAGGAAGATGACGGCCGAACGGACCGGGCCGAGCAGCGGGTTGGCGGCCGCGGCGAATGTCACCGCGGTCACCAGCTGGCCATGCCGGTGTCTCAGGTGGGCGCGTTCGTGCGCGAGCAGCACCCGCCGTTCCGCCGGTGCCAGCGCGCCCAGCATCGCCGAGGTGACCAGGATGCGGCCCGGCCGGCCCGGGATCGCGAACGCCTGCGGCACCTCGGAGGCGGCCACCACCAGTTCGGTGTCCCGCGGATGCCCCTCGCACAGCCGCCGCAGCATCCGCCGGGTGCGCCGCTCGGTCCGCACCGCCCGCCGCACCCGCCGGACCACCACGGCCAGCGCGACGCACGCGGCGACGCCGATCACCTCGGGCACCGGGTCGGCCAGCGGGCGGCCGTCCTGGTGGGCCTCCCGGATCAACGGCGGAGCGTCGCCCAGCAGGGCTGTCGCCAGCAGGACCAGCGACCAGGTGGCCGCGGCGGCGGTCAGCACGGCGGCGGACGACAGCACGCGGGCCGCCAGCGCGGGCGCCACCCGGCGGCCGATCACCGGGCTCACCAGGGGCAGCAGCAGGGAGACCAGCAGCGGGGTGTAGACGTCGAACCTCATGCGCCGCCTCCGGCGAACAGGTTCCGCAGCGCCCGCTCCTCCTCCGGGCTCAGCCCGGACACGAACTGCTGGAGCGCGGCGATCGGGTCCGGGCCCCGGTCCAGGGCCTCGTGCATGGCCTCGGCGGTCAGCTCGGCCGCGTTCTTCGCCGGCCGGTAGGCGCCGCGCCGCCCGTCCGCGTCCCGCAGCACCAGGCCCTTGTCGTACAGCCGCTTCAGGATCGTGTGCACCGTGTTGTACGCGAGCCCGCCGCCGATCTCGGTCTGGATCTCGGCCGGGGTCAAGGGGCCTTCGGTCGCCCACAGGGCTGCCAGGACCTCGCTCTCCAGTTCTCCGGCGCTGCGCCGCTCCGCCCTTCCGCGGGACCCTGTGCCAGCCATGGCACAACCTTACAGCGCGTAGTGCCGCGGTTCGTATGGCCGTCCCCGCGCGGCCTCCGCCGGTAAGTCCGGTTAGTTTGTCAGTGTTTGTCCCTGAAGCCCATGGAGGGTCCTGCGCGCCGCAGAGGAACAGGGGTGGGTGCCTCGATGGTCCCGAACGTGAACGCCACGCCCGCCGTGGGCCGCCGGGGACTCTACTGGCAGAGCGGTGCCTGCCTGGTGCTGCTGCTCGGCGCGGGCTGGCTGGCGCGGCGGCACTGGCCGGCCGTGGCGCGCGGGGCGGTCCGGCTCGCCGGCGCCGACCAGGGCTGGCTGCTGGTGGCGGCGACGGCGGCGGCCGGCACCTGGGTGTGCTCGGCGCTCGCCCAGCAGGGCGCGGTCACACCCCGGCTGCCCGGCGGACGGCTGGTCGCCGTGCAGTTCGCCGCCTCGGCCGCGGGGCACGTGCTGCCCGCCGGGCTCGGCTCGGGCGCGGTGAACCTGCGGTTCCTGATGCGCTGCGGACTTCCGGCGGGCCGCGGGGCGTCGGCCCTCGCGGTCAAGGCGGCCGTCGGTGCCGTGGTCCGGCTGGTCCTGATCGCCGTGCTCGCCCCCGCGTGCCCGGGGCTGCTGCGGATCCCGCACGTGTCCGCGGCCGCGCTGCTCGCCGTGGCCGGCCTGGCCGCTGTGGCCGGGGTGCTGCTCCGGGTCCGGGTGTGGCCCCGCTGCCGGGGCGCGGCGGCCGCCGTGGCCGCGGACATCCGGGCCCTGCACGCCCGTCCGGTCCGCGCGGCCGCGCTGTGGGGCGGGTCCTTCGCCTTCGCCGGACTGCACGCGCTGGTCCTCTTCGCCGTCACCCGGGCGGTCGAACTTCCGCTGTCCCCCGCCAGGGTGGCGCTGCTCTACCTCGCCGCGAGCGGCGCCGCCGCGCTGCTGCCCACCCCGGGCGGCCTCGGCTCCCTCGACGCGGCCCTCGCGTTCGCTCTCACCGCCTCCGGAACCCCGGCCGTCGCGGCCGCCTCCGCCGTGCTCGGCTACCGGCTGTTCACCGTGTGGCTGCCCCTGCTGCCCGGTCTGCTGTTGCTCGGCGTGCTGATCCGGCGCCGGGCGCTGTGACCGGGCGTGCGTTTCCCGGCGGCCCGCATCAGGTAGGAGTCCGGTGTCGTCAGCCGACAGAAGGGGGATCGGTATGCCAGCGCAGGAGACCGGGGGCCGGCTGGGGGAGGAGTTCTTCACACCGGGAACCTCGTCCTTCGCCGGGTTCCTCGCCGCCCACCGGCCCGAACTGCTGCCCACCCGCAGTCCGCTGCCCCCGGGCACGGTCGCCGCGCCCGGCGCCTTCCCGCACGGCACCACCGTCCTCGCCCTCCGCTTCCGCGACGGCGTGCTGATCGCCGGCGACCGCCGGGCCACCATGGGCAACCTCATCGCCCAGCGCGACCTGGAGAAGGTGCACCCCGCCGACGACCACACGGCGGTCGCGTTCGCCGGCACGGTCGGGCTCGCCCTCGACATGGTCAAGCTCTACCAGGTCGAACTGACCCACTTCGAGAAGATCGAGGGCCTCCCCATGACCCTCGACGGCAAGGCCCGCCGGCTCGCGACGATGATCCGCGAGAACCTCGGCCAGGCCATGCAGGGCCTCGCCGTCGTCCCGCTGCTCGCCGGTTACGATCCCAAGGCGCCGGCGGGGGCACGCGGCCGCATCTTCAGCTTCGACATCGCCGGCGGTCTCTACGAGAAGCGCGCGTTCCACGCCGAGGGCAGCGGCTCGCCGTACGCGGCGGGCGCCCTGAAGAAGCTGCACCACCCCGGCCTCACCCGCCGCGAGGCCGCCCTGGCCGCACTCCAGGCGCTGTACGACGCGGCCGACGACGACTCGGCGACCGGCGGCCCCGACCTCAACCGCCGTATCTTCCCGCTGGTCTCGGTCATCACGGAGGACGGCTTCGAACGGCTGCCGGAGGCCGAGACGGCGGAACTGACCCGGGAGATGGTCGGCCAGCGCCGCACGCGCCCGGACGGCCCCGGCGCCACCCCCTGACTCAGGGCGCGGCCACCGGTCTCTTCGCCGCGTCGTCCGGTGTCCCCGCGTCCGGGACCCACCGGGCGGCCACGCACACGCAGAGCCCGAGCCACCCGGCCGCGAACAGCCAGCCGCCGATCACGTCGGTGCACCAGTGCACGCCGAGGAAGACCCGGGTGGCCCCCACGGCGAGCCCCCAGCAGGCGACGGCCGCGCACCACGGCGTACGGCCGCGCGGGGCCCGCGTCCGGATCGCGAGGATCACGAGGCCCGCGGCGAGCGCGGCGGTAGTGGTGTGGCCGGAGGGGAACGACCAGCCGGAGGCCGATGCCTGCCAGCCGGCCCGCGGCGGCCTGGGCCGGGCGACCAGCTCCATCACGGCGAGCCGGGCCGCCTGGCCCAGAGCGAGGCAGCCGGCGCCGAGCAGCGCGGTGAACAGCCGCTGCCGCCGGGTGCGGCCCACGACCAGTCCGGCCGCCACGACCAGGGCGTACGGCACGATCCCGGTACCGGTCGCGGTGATCCCCCGGGCCACGGCCACCGCCATGTCCGGGCGATGCCCGAGGGACCAGGCCAGCAGCGCGCGGTCCGGGGCGAGCGGGGCACCGTGCCGGCCGGTCACGACCAGAGCCAGCACCACGAACGCCGCCCACGCCCCGAACGCGACACTTCCCGCGAATTCCGCGGTCTTCTTGCGGTCCATGACGACGGCGACGGCCCTCTCGGTGCGGTGACTACGAAGATCCGGTGCGGTGACTACGAAGATGTAGACGGTCTACCCGAATGTAGACGATTGACTTTCGACCGGTGCTCGGAGGTGTGCGTGTCCGCGCCCGGCCGCTGCTTTTGCCGCACCATTACCAGTTCATGGCCGGCTGGCTGCACGGGCGTAGTCATCATGGTCGGCGGAGTAAGGCATGCCTTCACTAAGTTCGAGCCAAAGGGCGGGGACGGGCCTGCCGGGGAGGGCTGGGGCGGATGTGGGACGACGCGTTTCCTAGTTTCCTGATCGGGTTGCGGGAGGGTCTCGAAGCCGGGCTGATCGTCTCGATCCTCGTCGCCACGCTGGTGCGGGCCGGGGCCAGGAACCGGCTGGCACAGGTGTGGACGGGCGTCCTGGCCGCGATCGCGCTGGCGATGAGCTTCGGCGCGGTCCTCACCTTCACCGCCGCCTCGCTCTCCGAGACCGCCCAGGAGGCCTTCGGCGGCACCCTCAGCGTGATCGCGGTCGCCTTCGTCACCGCGATGGTCTTCTGGATGCGCCGCTCGGCGCGCAGCCTGGCCGGCGAGATCAAGGAGAAGGTCAGCGACGCCCTGGCCATGGGCGCGGGCGTGCTGATCCTGACCTCGTTCCTCGCGGTCGGCCGCGAGGGCCTGGAGACCGCGCTGTTCCTGTGGACCACCGCCCGCGCGGCCGGCGAGTCCGCGGGCCCGCTGACCGGCGCGGGGATCGGCCTGGTCCTGGCGGCCGGCCTCTGCTGGGGCCTGTACCGCCGCGTACTGAAGATCAACCTCACGAAGTTCTTCACCCGCACGGGCGTGGTTCTGATCGTGATCGCCGCCGGTGTCCTCGGCTACGGGCTGCGCGACCTCCAGGAGGGCGGCGTCGTTCCGGGCGACGCGGCGTACGCCTTCGACCTCGGCGCCCACATCGACGCGGGCTCCTGGTACAGCACCCTCCTCCAGGGCGTCCTCAACGTCACCCCGGAGATGACCTGGCTCCAGGTGATCGGGTACGCCGGCTATCTCGCGGTCGTGATGACCCTGTTCGTACGGGGCGTGCGGGGCGTGCGCGCAGGGGCGGCGTCCGGTGCCGGTGTGCCGCGGCCTGCTGCCGAAAAGCCCGAGCCGCGGGCGGCCGCCGACGGGTCCGAGCCGCGGCTCGAAGCCGAGGGGGCCGGGTCCCGGCCCGCCGGGAGGCCCGAGCCGCAGGCGCAGCCGGACCCCGCGGTCCGCCGGCCGGAGCCGGGCCCGAAGCCCGCCGGGGTGCCGCGCGGCCGTCCCGCCTGGGTGGTCCCGGTCGCCGTGGTCGCCGTCCCCGTGGTCGTCGCCGGGCTCGTCGTCGCCCTTGGCCGGCCCAAGCCGAGCAGCGGGCAGGCCGTCGCCGTCTCCGAGACCGAGTGCGGCAAGGGCTTCACCGCGCCGAAGCCGGGCCGCCGGACCTTCCGGATGCAGAACACCGGCAGCAAGACCGCCGAGGTGTACCTGATCGACCCGGGCACCGGCTCGGTCTACGGCGAGATCGAGGGCCTCGCCCCCGGCACCACCCGCGACCTGGTGGCCACCGTGGCCGACGGCACCTACGCCTGGCGCTGTGTCCCCTCCAGCGGCAAGGCCGTCACCTCCAGGTCCGTCACCGTCAGCGGTGGCAAGAGCAGCGCCAAGGCGGTCGTACCGGTCTCCGAGAACGACCTCGCGGCGCCGCTGAAGGCCTACCGGGCGTACGTCGAACAGGGCCTGGCCACCCTCGTCACCCAGACCCGCACGCTCGACGCCGACATCGCGGGCGGCCACCTCGGCAAGGCCCGCACCGACTGGCTGACCGCCCACCTCACCTACTCCTCCCTCGGCGCCGCCTACGGCACCTTCGAGGACTTCGACAAGAAGATCAACGGCCGCGCCGACGGCCTTGCGGGCGGGGTCGCCGACAAGGACTTCGCCGGGTTTCACCGGGTCGAGTACGGGCTGTGGCACGGCCAGTCCGCCGACCGGCTGAAGGGTCCGGCACAGGCGCTCGCGGACGCGGCCGCCGGGCTGCGGCAGGCGTTCCCCGCCCAGGCCTTCGACCCGGGCGACCTGCCGCTGCGCGCCCACGAGATCCTGGAGAACACCCTCCAGTTCGAGCTGACCGCCGACACCGACGAGGGCGGCGGCACCAACCTCGCCACCGCGAACGCCAACCTCGCGGGCACCCGCGAGCTGCTCACCGTACTGCGGCCGCTGCTGACCACCCGGGCGCCGAAGCTGCTGCCGGCCGTCGACGCGGACATGGCCCGCCTGCAGAAGCTCCTGGACGCCGAGCACCAGGGCGCGGGCTGGACCCCGGTCGAGAAGCTCGACACCGTCACCCGGCAGCGCGTCGTCGGGGCCACCGGGCAGCTCCTCGAGGACCTCGCCCCGGTGCCGGACCTCCTGGAGATCAGGAAGTCCGCCTGATGAACCCCGCAGAGCACCCGCACCCGTACGACGAAGGGAACCCTCCGATGTCCGCTGCCGACACCCCGTCCTGCCCGATGGGCACCGGCCGCCGCTCCTTCGTGCGGACCGCGCTGGGCGCGGGGGCCGCGGGCGCGGTGCTGGCCGGCGGCGGCTTCGCGCTGAGCCAGGCCGGCGGCACCGCCGAGGCCCGGGCCGCCGACGCGAGCAGCACCACGAAGGTCCCCTTCCACGGCGCCCACCAGGCCGGCATCCTCACCGCGGCCCCGGCCGCCGCCACCTTCGTCTCCCTGGACGTCATCGCCGACAGCTGGCAGGAGCTCGCCGACCTGCTGAAGACGATCACCGCACGGGCCCGGTTCCTCACCTCCGGCGGTGCCCCCGAAGACCTCGGCGTCGGCGCGCCACCCGCCGACAACGGCATCCTCGGCCCCGAGGTCCCCTCCGACGCGCTGACCGTCACCGTCGGCGTCGGCGCCTCCCTGTTCGACGACCGCTACGGCCTGGCGAAGGCGAAGCCGGCCCGGCTGACCCCGATGCGGACCTTTCCCAACGACAACCTGAAGGCCGCCGAATGCCATGGCGACCTCTCGCTGCAGATCTGCGCCAACAGCACGGACACCGTGCTGCACGCGCTGCGGGACATCGCCAGGCACACCCGTGGTGCCATGCAGATCAAGTGGCGGATCGACGGCTTCCAGAACGCCCCGCGGCCGACCGGCGCCCAGCGCAACCTGCTCGGCTTCAAGGACGGCATCGCCAACCCGGACGTCACCTCGGCCCGGGAGACCGACCGGCTGATCTGGGTCGGTGCGGGGCAGGGCGAGCCGGCCTGGACGGCGGGCGGCAGCTACCAGGTCATCAGGATCATCCGGATGCTCGTCGAGTTCTGGGACCGGGTCTCGCTCAGTGAGCAGGAGCTGATGTTCGGCCGCCGCAAGGACACCGGTGCCCCGCTGGACGGCGCCGAGGAGACCGACATCCCCAACTACGCCAAGGACCCGAAGGGCGACGCCATCCCGCTGGACGCCCACATCCGGCTCGCCAACCCGCGCACCGCCAAGACCGACGGCTCCCGCATCCTGCGCCGCGGCTACAACTACGACCGGGGGATCGACAGCGTCGGCAACCTCGACATGGGCCTGGTCTTCTGCTGCTACCAGCAGGACGTCCAGCGCCAGTTCGAGGCCACCCAGACCCGGCTCATCGACGAGCCCCTCGTCGACTACATCTCGCCGACCGGCGGAGGCTACTTCTTCGCCCTGCCCGGTGTGAGGAACGCCGGGGACTGGCTGGGGAGCGGACTGCTGGCGGCCTGACCGGCAGGCCGATCTTTGCCTTTTCATGGCTTTCTCTTGGTGAAGACCTGGCGCAGGGCTTACTGCGAACGATGTGCAAGTACGGGAAGATGGCACAAGGCTGCCGACGGCAGCTGCCCATCGCCCGACCGAAGGATGTCGCCTCCCGATGACGGCCGCCCCTGGTTCCGCTCCGTCCCTCCCCGTCCAGGCCGAGACCAAGCGCTCGGCCTGGCGTCGGGTCCGAGGCTCCATGACACGCCAGGAGTGGCTCAGGGTCGGCGGGATGGCCGGCTTCGTGCTGGCCCTCCACGTCATCGGCTGGGGCACCCTGGTCGGGATCATCGCCCCGCAGCACTTCAGCGTGGGCACCGAGTCCTTCGGCATAGGCATCGGCGTGACCGCCTACACCCTCGGCATGCGGCACGCCTTCGACGCCGACCACATCGCGGCCATCGACAACACCACCCGCAAGCTGATGGGAGCGGGGCAGCGGCCGCTGTCGGTCGGCTTCTGGTTCTCCCTCGGCCACTCCAGCATCGTCTTCGGGCTCGCCCTGCTGCTCTCGCTCGGCATGAAGACCCTGGCCGGACCCGTCCGGGACGACGGCTCGCACCTCCACGAGGTCACCGGCCTGATCGGTACGACGGTCTCCGGCACCTTCCTCTACCTCATCGCCGGCATCAACCTGGTCATCCTGGCCGGCATCTGGAAGGTGTTCCGGCAGATGCGCTCCGGCGCCTACGACGAGGCCGCGCTGGAGACCCAGCTGAACAACCGCGGCCTCATGAACCGTTTCCTCGGCCGGGTCACCGGCTCGATCAGCAAGCCCTGGCAGATGTACCCGCTCGGCCTGCTGTTCGGGCTGGGCTTCGACACCGCGACCGAGATCGCCCTGCTGGTCCTGGCCGGTTCCGGCGCCGCCTCCGGGCTGCCCTGGTACGCCATCCTCACCCTGCCGGTGCTCTTCGCGGCCGGGATGTCGCTCCTCGACACCATCGACGGCTCGTTCATGAACTTCGCCTACGAGTGGGCGTTCTCCAAGCCGGTCCGCAAGGTCTACTACAACCTCACCATCACCGGCCTGTCCGTGGCCGTCGCCCTGATCATCGGCACCGTGGAACTCCTCGGCCTCCTCGCCGACAAGATGGACCTGCACGGCGTCTTCTGGGACTGGGTCTCGGGCCTCGACCTCAACACCGTCGGCTTCGTCATCGTCGGCCTCTTCTTCGCCACCTGGGCGATCGCCCTGCTGGTCTGGAAGGCGGGCCGGATCGAGGAGAAGTGGACCACCGGCCTCGCCCCCGCGCCCGCCGAGCAGGCCGAGGGCTGAGCCCGGCGGGCCGGGGGAGCGGTGGCGTCGTCAGCTCCGTACCTTCAGGTCCGCCCGCCATTTGACGATCTGCTTCTCCGCGTCGCCGGTGTACGACCACGGGGTGCGGGTCGCGCGCCGGCCCTGGAGCCGCAGCAGGGCCGTGGCGAGATCCGTGACGCCCGCCTGACAGGCAGCGTGCGTCAGGTAGTTGAGGTCACGCAGCTCGCCGGGGGCGACGGGAGCCTCGCCGCGCTGGGCGATCCAGCGCTCCCAGGTGCGCCGTACGTCGCTGACCGCGCCGTCGTGCTTCCAGTGCTGGCTCAGCGCGACCGTGTTCTGCTGTCCCTGCGCCTGCGCCGCGTCCAGCGCGTACCGGAACTCCTCGACGCGGGCGTACTGCACCAGGACGGGCAGCGGGCACCCCGGCGGGGCGACCCCGGCCGCGTCCCGGGCGAAGTCGTACATCAGGCCGTGCGTGCCGTGCCAGCGCGCGGAGTAGTAGTGGAGGACCTGGAGGTGGCCCTCCACGTTGTACGGGTCGCGCCGGTGCAACTCGTCCCACCAGCGGGCGAGTTCCTGCCGGCGGACCCCGGTCGGATACAGCCGGGCCACCGAGATCAGGGAGACCCAGGGGGTGGGGTCCTGCGGGTGGGCGTCGGCGGCGGCCAGGCAGGCCAGCACGGCGGTGTCGATCCTGGCCCGGTCGATCGGGACACCCCGGCCCGCCGAGATGGCCAGGGTGAACGCCCGGGCGGTCTCGGTCGCCGCCCGCAGCATCAGCGCGTCGGCGCCGTGCGGCTCGGCGGCCAGCCAGGACTCGGCCGTCGAGTTTCCCGCGCAGGCCTGCGCCAGCAGCCGTACCCGGTGCCCCCGGACCAGCCAGTCGGGGCCGGTGGTCCGGAGCAGTTCCCTGAGTCCCTGCCAGCGGCCGATGACGATGTCCTGACGGGCCGAGGTGAGGGATTCGTCCCCGCAGTCCGGGTCGAAGTCGGGGACGAAGCGGTCGCGCGCCATCGGCTCTTACCTCAGAAATCGGTGGGGAGGCCTTCGTAAGCCTGGGCCTGCGCGGTCACGTGGTCGTCGGGAACGTAGTCGGCCGCCACCGTACGGGCGGCGTCCAGCTTGGCCGGCCGGTAGTAGTCGCTGCCCTGCCTCCAGTACCAGAGCATCGGGATCAGGCCGACGGCCAGACCGCCGATGCCGATCGAGATCGCCGCGGTGCTCAGCTCGCCCAGCGACTCGACGAAGATCCAGAACATGAACGCCGCGCCGAGCAGCGGCCACAGCCCGCCGAACAGGAAGTTGCCCGCCGACTTGAAGAGCATCTTGCGGTAGGCGACGACCACCGCGAGGCCCGCGAGGCCGTAGTAGACCGCGATCTGCAGGCCGATCGCCGAGATGGCGTCGGAGAGGATCTCCCCGACCGAGCCCAGCGCGTTGGAGGCGATGAACAGGGTCAGCGCCACCACGCCCACCACGGCGATCGCCACGTGCGGGGTGTTCCAGGTGCGGTGCACCCGGCCCAGCGCGGACGGCATCGTACGGTCACGGCCCATCGCGAACAGCGAGCGGGTGACCTGGATGAGGGTCGTCTCCAGGGTGGCGATGGTGGACAGCATCACGGCGACGACGAGCAGCTTGCCGCCCCAGCCCGGCCAGACCTCCTCGCCCAGCACGCCCAGCACGTTGGCGTCGTTCGCCGCGATCTGGTCCGAGGACAGGATGACGTTCACGGTGATGGTGAACACCTCGAACAGGGCGAAGACGATGCCGACACCGATCAGACCCGCGAGGCCGGTGGTACGGCGGGAGTTGCGGGTCTCCTCGCTGAGGTTGCTGGTGACGTCCCAGCCCCAGTAGTAGAAGGCGGCGATCAGCGCGCCCGAGGCGAACCCGGAGACGCCGTCGAAGTGGGAGAAGCCCAGCCAGGACCAGTCGAAGGTGCGGGCGTTGCCGGTGTGGAAGAGGGCCAGCACCGCGAACAGCAGCAGGATCGCCAGCTCGATGCCGGACATCAGCAACTGGGCGCGCACGGTGAGCCGGGCGCCGCCGAGCACGACGGCCAGCATGATGATGAACCAGGCGGCGCCGACCACCGTGGACAGGCCCACGTTGTCGGCGAGTTCCGCGTCGAACAGGGACAGCGTCATGGACCCGGCGGGCAGGGAGCCGGCCACCATGAAGATGGTCGCGGACACCACCAGCGCCCAGCCGCTGACGAAGCCCAGGAAGGGATGCAGGGTGCGGCCCACCCAGGAGTAGCTCGCGCCCGCGTTCACGTCGATGCGGCCCAGGTAGCTGAAGGCGAGCGCGATGCCCAGCATCGGTATCGCACACCACAGCAGGGCGGCCGGACTGGCCAGCCCCACCGCCCCGACCAGCACCGCGGTGGTCGCGGCCAGTGAGTAGGCGGGGGCGCTGCCCGCGACGGCCATGACCACGGTGTCGAACGTACCGAGGGCATTGGCCTGAAGCCCTCTGCCCCTGATGTTGCTCATCGTTGTGCTGCTTTCCGGTCGTGCAGGGCGCACGGGAGTGCAGACCCGCGGTGGTACGGGTGGGGGGTGCACGACCCGCCCCCTACCCGGTGAGGGATGGCCTCGAGCAGGGGGCCGGTCGGAAGAAGAAAGGGGTGGTGCGCGCCGCGTGCCCAGAGTCGGCGAACGGTCACACCGCGTGTGTGGGTGTGACTATAGCGGCACTCTTTGGCCTTTCAAGCTGACCGTCCGGTAATCACATATGACATCCGAGGCCGAAAACCGTCACACCGGAAGCAGCGGTCACGTCGCCCTCTCAGTCCTCCAGCCGGTCGAGCTGCCGCAGCTTGTTGGTGGCGTCCAGGGCCGCGACCTTGTACGACTCCGCGAGCGTCGGGTAGTTGAACACCGCGTCCACCAGATAGTCGACCGTGCCGCCGCAGCCCATCACCGACTGACCGATGTGGATGAGTTCTGTCGCTCCGCTGCCGAAGCAGTGCACACCGAGCAGCCGCCGGTCCTCGGGGGAGACCAGAAGCTTGAGCATGCCGTGCGAGTCGCCGATGATCTGGCCCCGGGCCAGTTCCCGGTAGCGGGCCACCCCGACCTCGAACGGCACGCAGTCCTCGGTGAGCTGGTCCTCGGTCCGGCCGACGAAGCTGATCTCGGGGATGGTGTAGATGCCGATGGGCTGGAGGTTGTCCATCTGCCCGACCGGCTCCCCGCAGGCGTGGTACGCGGCGACCCGGCCCTGCTCCATCGAGGTCGCGGCGAGCGCGGGAAAGCCGATGACATCGCCGACGGCGTAGATGTGCGGCACCTCGGTGCGGAAGTGCTCGTCCACCGTGATCCGGCCACGCCGGTCCGCGGACAGGCCCGCCTTGTCCAGGTCCAGCCGGTCGGTCAGGCCCTGGCGGCCCGCCGAGTACATCACCGTGTCCGCCGGTATCTTCTTGCCGCTCTCCAGCACGGTCAGCGTGCCCCGGGGGTGCCGTTCGACGGCGGCGACGGTCTCCCCGAACCGGAAGGTGACGGCAAGGTCCCTCAGGTGGTACTTGAGCGACTCCACGACCTCGACGTCGCACATGTCGAGCATGGCGGCGCGCTTCTCGACGACGGTGACCTTGCTGCCGAGCGCGGCGAACATGCTGGCGTACTCCATGCCGATGACGCCGGCGCCGACGATGACCATGGAGCGCGGCACCCGCTCCAGGGACAGCACGTTGTCCGAGTCCATGATGGTGCGGCCGTCGAACTCGACGCTGTCCGGGCGGGCCGGCCGGGTGCCGGTGGCGATGACGATGTGCTCCGCGCTCAACAGCCTTTCGTTGCCGGTCGGTTCGCGCAGGGCGACGGTGTGCGGGTCGGTGAACCGGCCGATGCCGGAGCAGAGGGTGACGTGGTTGCGGGAGAGCTGGTTGCGGATGACGTCCACCTCGCGGCCGACCACGTGCTGGGTGCGCGCGGTCAGGTCGGCGACGGTGATGTCCTCCTTCAGCCGGTAGCTCTGGCCGTACAGGTCGCGCTGGGTCAGGCCGGTCAGGTAGAGGACCGCCTCGCGCAGGGTCTTCGAGGGGATGGTCCCGGTGTGGATGGACACCCCGCCGACCATGTCGGGGCTGTCGACGACGGCGACCCGGCGGCCGAGCTTGGCCGCGGCGATGGCGGCCTTCTGGCCGCCGGGTCCGGAACCGATGACGAGCATGTCGAAGTCAGGCACCCTGGGAAGTCTGTCAGCAGCCGCCCCCGCTTCGAAAGGGTGAACGGGCAACCTTCGCGTGAAATCCGGTACGGACCTGGGTAGTTGCAGGCCTCACGGGTCCCGGCCGCCATCTCGGCCGCCGGGACGGGTGCGACGGCGCGGGGCGCGTTCGGGCACGCCCGCGGCCTCGGTCAGGGCAGGAGCCGCTCGATGCAGTTCGGTCCCTCGCGCTCCATCTTCTTCCTGGCCCATTCGAGGGTGGCCGGGGTGATGTCCCGGCCTGACGCCATCACCAGGTCTTCGGGCGCCACCCCGGTGCCGGGGGCGCTGTGCAGCAGGGAGTCGGGGGTGGTGCGGTCGTCGGGCGACCGGGACGCTTCGGGTTCTGTGGTCGACATGGTCCCTCCTTCGCGGAGCGGGTGCACACTCTCACGATTGCCCGCCCGGCCGCACCGCGCATCCCGGGAAGCAATTCGCCCCTTTCGGGCTGTATGGTGACCGTACATCCGTACCGGGGAGGCCGTCACGATGGCCGAGCAGCCCTACTTCCAGAACGCACCCGGGAGCCCCCGCTACCTGCCGATCGCCGAACACGGGCTGATCGGCGATCTGCGCAGCGTGGCTCTCGTGGGCAGCAACGGCACGATCGACTGGTACTGCAGCCCGTCCTTCGACGCCCCCAGCGTCTTCGCCGCCGTCCTGGACGCCGAGCGCGGCGGATTCTTCGCCCTGGCCGCGGCCCTGCCGGCCCGGACCAAGCAGTTCTACTTCCCCGACACCAACGTGCTGATCACGCGGTTCTACACCGACGAGGGTGTCGGCGAGGTCCAGGACTTCATGCCGGTGGCGAGCGGGTCGGCCGAGTGCGAGCGGCACCGGCTGATCCGCCGGGTGCTGTGCGTGCGCGGCACCGTGCCCTTCCGGGTCCGGGTGGCCCCCCGCTTCAACTACGGCGCCGACCCGCACACCCTGCGCCTGCTCGACGGCACCGCCCTGTTCGAGTCCGCGGACAAGGGCTTGCTGCTCACGTCCACGGTGGCCCTGGAGGGTGACGGCCCGGACGTCCGCGCCGACTTCAAGGTCTCCGAGGGGGAGTCCGCCGTCTTCGCCCTCGACCAGGCCGGCGAGGGCATCCCCCCGCGCGGCTGTGCCCGAGCCGAGGCCGAACTTCAGTTCGAGGCCACGGTCTGCTACTGGCGCCGCTGGCTGCACCAGTCCCGCTACCGGGGCCGCTGGCGTGAGATGGTGCACCGTTCCGCGCTCACCCTCAAGCTGCTCACCTACGCCCCCACCGGCGCCATCGTCGCCGCGCCCACCACCAGCCTCCCCGAGCAGGTCGGCGGCGAACGCAACTGGGACTACCGCTACGTCTGGATCCGCGACGCCGCCTTCGCCGTCTACGCCCTGCTGCGGCTCGGCTTCAGCAGCGAGGCGGCGGCCTTCATGAAGTTCGTGACCACCTACATCAGCCCCGGCGACGGCTTCGCCTCCGGTCCGCTGCAGATCATGTACGGCATCGACGGCCGCACCGACCTGCCCGAACGCGAACTGACACACCTCGACGGCCACTGCGGCTCCGCCCCGGTCCGGATCGGCAACGGCGCGGCCGGGCAGCTCCAGCTCGACATCTACGGCGCCCTCATCGACTCGATCTACCTCTACGACAAATGGGCCGAGCCCATCTCCAGCGCCCAGTGGGACGACGTCACCCGCCTCGTCGAATGGGTCTGCGACCACTGGGACCAGCCCGACGAGGGCGTCTGGGAGACCCGCGGCGGCCGCAAGAACTTCCTCTACTCCCGTCTGATGTGCTGGGTCGCCGTCGAGCGGGCCATCCGCCTCGCCAACCGGCGCGGCCTGCCCGCCGACCTGCGCCGCTGGCAGCAGTGCCGCGACACCATCTACCGGCGGATCATGGACCGCGGCTGGTCCGAGCGGCGCCGCGCCTTCGTCCAGCACGAGGGCAGCGAGGTCCTCGACGCCTCGGTCCTCATGATGCCCCTGGCCAAGTTCATCGCCCCGACCGACCCCAAGTGGCTGTCCACCCTGGACGCCCTCACCGAGGACCTGGTCTCCGACTCCCTCGTCTACCGCTACGACCCGCAGGCCAGCCCCGACGGACTCCGCGGCGACGAGGGCACCTTCTCCATCTGCTCCTTCTGGTACGTGGAGGCCCTGGTGCGCGCCGGACGCGTGGACGACGCCCGGCTCGCCTTCGAGAAGATGCTCACCTACGCCAACCATCTCGGCCTGTACGCCGAGGAAATCGGCCGCACCGGCGAGCAACAGGGCAACTTCCCGCAGGCGTTCACCCATCTCTCCCTCATCAGTGCCGCCTTCAACCTGGACCGCGCGCTGGGCTGAGAGCCCTGTCCCCGGACGGTCCGAGGGGTCACGGCAGCGGCTGCTCCGCCCAGATGACCTTCCCGGCGGGCGTGTAGCGGGTGCCCCAGCGCTCGGCGAGCTGCGCGACCAGGAACAGGCCCCGGCCGCCCTCGTCGGTGCTCGCCGCGTACCGCAGGTGCGGCGAGGTGGTGCTGGCGTCGGAGACCTCGCAGATCAGCGTCCGGTCGCGCAGCAGCTTTACCCGGATGGGCGCCCGGCCGTGCCGGATGGCGTTGGTGACCAGCTCGCTGAGGATCAGCTCGGTGGTGAACGACAGCCCGTCCAGGTCCCAGTCGGCGAGCTGCCGGGTCACCTTGGCCCGCACCTCGGAGACGGCCGCGGGATCGGCCGGTACCCCCCACTCGGCGATCCGGTCGGCGCCGAGCGCCCGGGTGCGGGCGACGATCAGCGCCACGTCGTCGCTGGGACGGGCCGGCAGCCGCTCCAGCACGGCCGCACAGGTGGCGTCCGGGGTGCTGCCGGCCGCCGACTCCAGGGCACCGGCGAGCAGTTCGAGGCCCTCGTCGATGTCCCGCCGCCGGTCCTCCACCAGCCCGTCGGTGTAGAGGACCAGACTGCTGCCCTCGGGCAGCTCCAGCTCGGCCGTCTCGAAGGGCAGCCCGCCCACCCCCAGCGGCGGACCGGCCGGCACGTCCGGGAACTCGACGCCGCCGTCGGGTCTGGCCAGCGCCGGCGGCGGATGACCGGCCCGGGCCAGCGTGCAGCGCCGGGACACCGGGTCGTAGATCGCGTACAGGCAGGTCGCCCCGGTGATCGTGGCCATGCCGTCCGCGGGGGTCTCGTCCTGGTCGATACGGCTGACCAACTCGTCCAGCAGGCCCAGCAACTCGTCGGGCTGCAGGTCGAGCGCCGCGAAGTTGTGCACGGCGGTGCGCAGCCGCCCCATGGTCGCCGCCGCGTGCAGCCCGTGCCCCACCACGTCCCCGACCACCAGCGCCACCCGGGCCCCGGACAGCGGCAGCACGTCGAACCAGTCGCCGCCCACCCCCGACTGGGCCGGCAGATAGCGGTAGGCGATGTCCAGGGCGCTCTGCGCGGGCAGGCTGCGGGGCAGCAGACTGCGCTGCAGGGTCACCGCCATGCTGTGCTCGCGCGTGTAGCGGCGGGCGTTGTCGATGGAGACGGCGGCCCGCGCCACCAGCTCCTCCGCGAGGGCCAGTTCCTCGGTGTCGAACGGCGCGATCTTCTGCGAACGGCAGAAGTTGGCCAGCCCCAGCACCAGGTTCCCGGCCCGCAACGGCACCGTGATCAGCGAGTGGATGCCGAACTCCAGGATCCGCGCGGTCAGCTCCACGTCCTGCGCCCGCCAGCCGGGCGCGTCCCGCAGCCGGGGCTCGACGACGGACTCGCCGGTCTCCAGACAGCGGCCCTGCGGCGAGGACGGCACGAACTCGAACCGCTCCCCGACCGGGTACAGCGGGGCGTCCTTGCGGACACCGGCGGACGCCACCCGGCGCAGCGCGTCCCCGGGCTTGGGCTCCTCGCCCTTGAGGACCGCGTCGTACAGGTCGACGGCGGCGTAGTCCGCGAACCGCGGCACGGCCAGCTCCGTCAGCTCCTCGGCGGTGCGGGTGACGTCCAGGCTGGTGCCGATGCCCACCCCGGCGTCGTACAGCATGTTCAGGCGTTCGCGGGCCACCTCGGCACGCCCGGACAGGGCGCGCAGCTCCGTGGAGTCGCGCAGCGTGATGACGCTGCCGGGCGGGCCGCCGCGCACCTCGATGGGGCGCTGGTTGACGGCCAGCAGCCGGTCCTTGACCAGGTGCACCTCGTCGGTGGCGACCCGTCCCGAGGCGATCAGCGTCGACGTCCGGGCGTCCAGGCCGAGGTCCCCGACCCGGCGGCGCTCGGCGTCCGCGGGCAGGTCCAGCAGACGCCGGGCCTCGTCGTTGGCGAGCATCAGCCGGCCGTCGCCGCCCACGATCAGCACACCCTCGCGTACGGAGTGCAGCACCGCGTCGTGGTGCTCGTACATGCGCGTCATCTCGTCCGGGCCGAGACCGTGCGTCTGGCGCAGCAGCCGCCGGCTGACCAGCGCCGTGCCCGCCGTCGCCAGGGCCAGCGCGGCGGCGGCCGCGGCCAGCATCAGCGGCAGCTGCTGGTCGACGGTGCCGCCCACGTGCGCGGTGGTGATGCCGGCCGACACCAGGCCCACCACCGTGCCGTTCGCGTCCCGCACCGGGACCACGGCCTGCACCAGCTCGCCGATGGTGCCCTTGACCCTCTCGGTGACGACCCCGCCGGCCAGCGCCGGCCCGATGGTCCCGACGAACTTCTTGCCGATGCGGTCCGGCCTGGGGTGGGTGTACCGGATCCCCTCGGTGTTCATGACGACGACGAAGTCCACCCCGGTCGCCTTGCGGACGGCCTCCGCCCGCGGCTGGAGCACCGTCGTCGGATCGGGCAGCCGCAGCGCCGCCGCCGTGCCGGGGGCGTCGGCGAAGGTCTGGGCGACGGCCAGGGACCGGTTGCGGGCCTCCGTGGTGCTGTTGTGCTGTTCCTGGAGCACCAGTGCGACCACGGCCGACACGACCAGCAGCAGCACGATCGCCACTTGCAGCACGAAGACCTGCCCGGCCACGCTGCGTCTGCTCAGCGCCGACCACAGCCGACCGGACCGGATGCGCCCCGGCCCGCCGGGCTCCCGCTCCCGCCGGGCGAGCGGCGCGCGCCGAGTCCCGGATCGGGACGGCCGAGTGTCGGACCGGCCGGACTGACGGACCATGAGCCCATGTCTACACTGTGGCGCCCCGCTAGGCGAGAGCGTCCCCGGGGCAACCGGCCCGATACCCCGTCGGGCCCCGATCACCCCCGGTCCGCGGACCGGGGGTGGCGCACCGCGAGCAGCAGCGCCACGTCGTCCGGGCGGTCGGTGGCGTGCCGGGCCATGGCGGTGAGCCGGTCGGCCACCCCGGTGAGGGTACGGGGGCCGCGCCGCCCCGGCGCCGCCCCCGCCTCGGCCAGGGCCGCCCCCAGCGCCGCGATGCCCTCGTCGATGTCGGCACCGGGCCGCTCCACCAGCCCGTCCGTGTACAGGGCGAGGATCGCGTCCGGCGCCAGCTCCAGCCCGGTCACCGGATAGCCGGCCCGCGGATCCACGCCCAGGACGACACCGCCGGGGACCTCCAGGACCCGGGTACGGCCGTCCGGGGCGCGCAGCAGGGGCGGCGGATGACCGGCCCGGGCGATCCTGGCACGCCCGGTGGCGGGGTCCAGACGCAGATAGCAGCAACTGGCGAACTGGCCCGGGTCGAGGTCGATGAGCAGCCGGTTGGTGCCGCTCAGCACCTCGTCGGGCGGCCGGTCGCTGAGCGCGAACGCTCGGACCGCGCTGCGTAGTTGCCCCATGGTGGCGGCAGCCTGCACGCCGTGCCCCTGCACGTCGCCGATGACCAGGGCGAGGCCGTCGCCCGCCCCGACGACGTCGTACCAGTCGCCGCCCACGTCCATGCCCTGGGTGCCCGGCAGATACCGGCCCGCGGTCTCCACCTGGGGGTGCGCCGACAGCCGGCGGGGCAGCAGCGCCTGCTGGAGACCGCGGGCGAGGGCGGCCTCGCTGTCGTAGCGCCGGGCCTTCTCCATGGCGTGCGCGATCAGGCCGGCGAGCGCCGTGAGGACCGTGCGCTCCTCGGTGCTGAAGCGGCGCTCGACGTCGAAGCCGAGGATGCAGGTGCCGACCGGGTGCCCGGAGGCGATCAGCGGCAGGAAGGCGCGGGCGCCCACGTCGGCGTCCAGGGCGAGGTCCGGGTAGGTGTCCGCCAGCTGCCGCATCGACTCGAAGAACAGCGGCCTGCCGGTGGTGAGGGTCTCGACACCGGGGATGGGGGCGTCCAGACCGACGCCGTCGAACGGGGTGAGGAAGCCGGGCGGGAAGCCGTTCTCCCAGGCCAGGTAGAGATGCCGGTCCTGGAGCAGGTAGATGGCCAGCCGGCCGCCGCCGAACGCCGGGAGCAGCTCCTGGGTGACCACCGCCGACACCTGCCGGGCGGTCACCGCGTCGGTCAGCGCGATCGCGAGGGCGATGGGCCGGTACAGCGGGGCCAGCGAAGAGCCGCCCGGCCCGCCGGGCCGCCCGGGCCCCGCCGTCGTGCCGGGTTCGGCCGTGGGGTCGGGGCCTGCCGTGCGGGGCAGGTGCATGGCCGGGTCCATCCGGTTGGCCGGCTCGACCGTGCAGGTGATCAGACTCGGGCTTGGGTGCACGGACAGGGCGAGCAGGCCGCCCTCGGCGGTGTCCCCGCGACGGGCCTGGAAGCGCACCGTGTCACTGGCGAGCAGCGCGCCCCGCCAGTGGTCGTCGTAGGGCGGCCCGCTCAGCCACGGCATCGCCTCCCACACCGGCCGGCCGAGCAGCTCGGCGTGCGGCCGGCCCGCCAGCCGGACGGCGGCCGGGTTGGCGTAGCGGACGACCCCGGACCGGTCCAGGCAGAAGACGCCCTGGGGGAGCAGATCGGCCGCTCCGTCGGCGGCCACGGCCGGGCCCGGGCCGACGACGATCCCGGCGACCAGAGGCGGCTCGGCGGCGCCGGGCGGCGGCCACAGCTCCAGGAGCAGCGGGGCGCCGTCCGCGGCCCGCACCCGCAGCGGGGCGTGCGGCGGCCTGCCGGCCGCGGTCCGGCGCAGCGCGGCCAGCACGTCGGCGGCGGTGTCGTAGGTGTCGTCGGGTGTCACGGCCGCGGCCAGCTCGGCACCGGTACGGGGGACGTCCCGGGGCGCCATGCCGAGCAGGGCGTGCAGCCGGTCGTCCGCGCGCACCGCAGAGGTGGCCGGATCCCAGGTGAAACGGCCCACCCGGGCCGTCCCCGGCGGCGTCGCGGGCGGCCGTACGCACACCGGCTCGCCCTCCCAGGCGACCGCCGCGTCGCCCTCCTCGGCCACCAGCTCGCGCAGTCCGGCTCCCAGCGTCTCGGCCAGCCGCCCCAGCCGGTCCAGGTCGGGCAGCTCGTCCACGGTGTCCGAGGTACCGGGAAGCAGCACGGTGAGCACCCCGAAGGACGATTCCGCGCCGGGCACGGGCGTGTACACCGAGCCGAACTGGAACGGCAGGCCCGCCGCGAACTGGGGATAGCGGCGCACCATCTCGGTGGCGTTGGGCAGCACCACCCGCACCCCGAGCCGGTAGGCGTCCGCGACCGGGAACGGCCGGTCCACGTGCAGCCGCCACCAGGGCCTGAACAGCGGGCCGGGAAGTCCCACCAGCGTGGCCAGGCGGAGCAGCCCGGGGGTGCCGGAGCGCAGGTACACACCGGCGACGTGGCAGCCCGCCGCGCCCAGGGCGCCGGTCGAGGCCTCGACCAGCAGCGCGGTCAGCCGCTCACGCGCCCGGCCCACGTGCTCGCCGCTCCCAGTCATCGGGTCCTACCTCGTCCGCGCACCGCCGGGTGGGTGACACAGCAAGAATGCGCCACGACGGCCCGAACACGCACCTGGGCGGCGGCGCGGACCCGCCGGCTCAGCCCGCGGCCACCGGCCGCAGCACCAGGTGACCGTCCTCCCGGCCGGCCACCATGGCGAAAGGGAAGGTGTCCGTCTCCAGACACAGCGGCACATCCTCCGGATGGACGCCTTCCCAGCCGAGCCGCAGCCCCTCGGCGAGCCGCGCCGCCCCGCCGGAGTTCCGGGCCCGCTCCACGAACGGCTCCGCACCGGCGGAGCCGTCGGCCACCAGCCGGGCGATGTACTCGGCACAGGCCAGGTCCTCCTCGGCCCGCCCGTCCTCCCCGGTGACCACGAAGGTGACCGCCGCGGGCCGCGCGCGCCGCAGCACGGCGGCGGTGGCCCCGGCGACCACGAAACTCGCGCACAGCAGCAGCCTGGCCCCGGCGGCGGCCAGCGCCCCGGTCGTGCCGGCGGTGGTCTTCTGGACGACCGTGCGGCCCCCGACGTCCAGCGAACGCAGCTGGGCCGGCGAGTTGGCCAGGTCGAAACCCGGCACCACCGGACCGTCCTGGAAGGCCAGCCAGCCGGGGTGACGGGCCTTCAGGTCCAGCGCCTCGTCCAGGGTTTCGGCGAACACGATGCGCTCGGCGCCCCGCCCGAACGCCCAGGCCGCCACGGTGAACGCCCGCATCACGTCGACGACCACGGCGACTTCGGGCGTCGAGGACAGGCCGGGGACACCGGTGAACGTGGTTCGCATCCCCCCATCATGCCCGGCGGTCAGAGTTCCGGGTCGTCGGCCGGCAGGGCCGCGCGCATCGAGCGCAGGGCCAGCAGCAGGACGCCGATGTCGTCCAGGTAGATCGGGTCGGGCAGCAGGTCGGTGGGCAGCACCAGATACAGCACGGCACCCCAGAACACCCAGCGCGAGCCCGTCGGCAGCCCGGCCCGGCGCAGGGTGCGCCGGGTGCGGACCAGCCGTACGAGTACGGCGACGGCGCAGGCCAGCAGGGCCGCGGCGACGATCGCGCAGATCACGAGCACGGTCGTGGTGGTGTCCATGGCTGTCCTGTCGTCCGGCCCCGATCCGGCCCGGGGTCTCTCACCGGTCCGTCTTCCCGCTTTCGTCCCCGGGCATGGCAGCCGGCCCGGCACTCTCCTTCGGAGCCCGCAGCCCCTTGAAGGCACGGGTCAACTGCTGGAAGGGGGAGGCGGGTCGGGGCACTGTCGGTACGGCCGGGGCGGGGGTGTCGCGGAGGGCGGCGAGCGCCTCCCCGGCCCGCTCGGCGGCCTCCCGGTACAGGTCGCGGGACCTGGTCATGGCCTCCAGCGCCTCGGCGTACCGCGCGACGCGCTTGCGCTCCCGCGCCAGCTCCTCCTCCAGCGTCATCAGGGTCCAGTTGTCGCGCAGATCGGCCAGCGCCTCCTCGGCGCCCCGCGGCGCGGGCCTCGGCAGCGCGGCGAACCGGCGCAGGGCGGCCATCAGTTCGGCCGGCTCCGAGCCGTCCAGGAAGACGCTGCGCACCGCGTACTCCTGCGGGTCGTAGCCGTCCGGCGCCGGGTCCGGCGGCAGCAGCACGGCGCCGCCGCGCGGGCACTCGGCACCGAGGTCGCGCAGCGCCCAGTTGACGGCACGGAACTGCTGCGGCGCGGCCCGGTGTTCCACCACGCGGTGCGCGAGGCCGGGCGGCAGCTGCCGGACCAGCGGCAGCCGGCCGAGCGCGTCGGGCGTCATCGCCTCGTGCACGACGAGGTTGACGCACCAGGCGTCCTTCGCCGCGTCCCGCAGCACCCGGCGCATGTCCTTGTCGTCGGCGGGCAGCGGGTTGACCGTGCGCAGCCGTACGCCCGCCACGGCCGGGAGGTAGTCCCAGGCCGCCTCGCCGCCGTCGCCGGCCTCCTCGCCGTCGGGCCAGAACATCGCCGCCGGGGAGGGCCAGGCCTCGTCCCAGGGCCGGTCGGCCTCGGCGACGAGCTGCCACTCGCGTCCCGCCTGCCGGCCCTGCGGGTCGACGAGGGTCAGCCGGGCGCGCACCGTCACGGTGCCGTCCCCGACGCGCCAGCGGGCCTCGAAGACGCGCCGCGCGGGGTCGTCGGGCACCGGGGGTTCCGCGAAGTCGTCGAGGGCGCCGCTGTCCTTGCGGCGGCGCAGGATCCTGCGGATCACCCCCTCGGAGTCCGGGCCCGTGTGGCGGCCACGGGCGGGCCAGACGGTCGGCGGAAGGGCGCTACGGGCGGCGGCGGAGTTCGACATGGGCCAATCTGCTGGTGGGAGGCGGCTGCGTCTTCCAGTATCGCCGCCCCGGAGCGGGTCTCACAGAGCGGGGGCCGCCCGCGCACGGGTGTGTCGCCCGCAACCGGGGTGCGCATCGTGTGCGTCGTACCACACCGGTTCACCCGTGTCCTTGATCCGGCCCGCCCCGCACAATGGTGCGGCGGAGGGGGCCCGCCCGTCCATCCGCTTCGGGGCGGGCCCCGTTCACGCCGCCGAAAGGCGTGCGAGAGGGGCCGACGGCGGTCCGCCGGCCCCGGTGGGTCCGCACCGTCTCAGTGCCTCACGCGCCGCTCTCGCGGAGCATGTCCTCGCGCTCGACGAGCTTGACGCGCTCGCGGCCCTGCGGCTCGCCCAGCGCCTTCTCGGCGGCGTCCAGCCGGTACCAGCCCTCCCAGGTGGTGAAGCGGACCCCGCGCTCGGCGAGGAAGGCGTCCACGGCCTGAGGCGCCGGCGCCTCGGGGGTGTGCAGCCGGCCGTTCGCGTAGTCGTCCAGCAGGTTGGACACCGTCTCGTTGGCGTCGCCCTTGGTGTGGCCGATCAGACCGACCGGGCCGCGGCGGATCCAGCCGGTGACGTACGTCGACCGGAGGTGGCTGCCGCTCTCCTCGATGACCCGGCCGCCGTCGTCCGGGACGGTCCCCGAGTCGATGTCCCAGGGCAGCTTGGGCAGTTTGTCGGAGAGGTAGCCGACCGCGCGGTAGAGCGCGGTGACGTCCCAGTCCTTGAACTCGCCGGTGCCCTTCACGTTGCCGGTGCCGTCCAGCGCGGTGCGCTCGGTGCGCAGACCGACGACCTTGCCGTCCTCGCCGAGGATCTCGGTGGGCGACTCGAAGAAGTGCAGGAAGATCTTGTGCGGGCGGTCGCCGGCATCGCGGATGGCCCAGTTCTCCAGGGTCTTGGCGACCATGTCGGCCTGCTTGTTGCCGCGCCGGGTCTCGATCGAGCCCTCGTCGTAGTCGATGTCCTCGGGGTCGACGATGACCTCGATGTTGGGGGAGTGGTCGAGCTCGCGCAGCTCCATCGGGGAGAACTTCGCCTGCGCCGGACCGCGGCGGCCGAACACGTGCACTTCGCGGGCCTTGTTGGCCTTCAGCCCGTCGTGGACGTTCGGCGGGATCTCGGTGGGGAGCAGCTCGTCGGCGGTCTTGGCGAGGACGCGGGCCACGTCCAGGGCCACGTTGCCGACGCCGAGGACCGCGACCTTCTCGGCCTCGAGCGGCCAGGTGCGGGGCACGTCCGGGTGGCCGTCGTACCAGGAGACGAAGTCGGCGGCGCCGTAGGAGCCGTCCAGCTCGATGCCGGGTATCCGCAGCTCGCGGTCGGCGGTCGCGCCGGTCGAGAAGATCACCGCGTCGTAGAACGAGCGCAGGTCGTCGAGGCTGATGTCGGCCGGGTAGTCCACGTTGCCGAAGAGGCGGATCTGCGGCTTGTCCAGCACCTGGTGCAGGGCCGTGACGATGCCCTTGATGCGCGGGTGGTCGGGGGCCACGCCGTACCGGATCAGGCCGAACGGGGCGGGCATCCGCTCGAAGAGGTCGATGGAGACGCCGGGCTCGGCGGCCACCTCGGACTTGAGCAGGGCGTCGGCGGCGTAGATCCCGGCGGGGCCGGCTCCGACGATGGCTACCCGCAGGGGGCGCGGCATGATCAGGTTCCCTTCGAGTGAGGACAAGCGATCTCGAACGGGAAGCCTAAACTAAGGCAGTCCTAAGTTAGTACGCGGGTCCGCTCTATGACCTCATAAGGCGATCTTATGACGTGTATCGGGTCCGGCTTATGGCGCGCGAGCCTGCACAGCTGCCCCCGGATGCTTGGCGGGCGCCCGGCCCATGCACCAACCTGTCCTCTTGCGGCGCACCGAGGCGCGGTGGCCCATGGGTGAGGGGTGAGAGCGTGGACGCACGCGGGGAGACGACCGTGGCGGTGACCGGCGGCAGCGGATTCGTCGGCAGCCATCTGGTACGACGGCTGCTGAGGCGGGGGTACCGGGTCCGCGCGACCGTCCGCCGGGCCGGTGACGCGGCGAAGGTACGGCCCCTGTGGGAGCTGCAGGAGGCCTTTCCCGGGCGACTCGCCCTCTTCGAGGCCGACCTGCTCGAGGACGGCTCCTTCGACGAGGCGTTCCGCGGCTGCGCGACCGTCTTCCACGTGGCCTCGCCGTTCCTGATGCCGGAGCGGATCAAGGACGGCCGACGGGACGTCGTGGACCCTGCGTTGCTCGGCACCCGCAACGTCCTCGGCAGTGTGGAGCGCACCCCCGAGGTGACGACCCTGGTCCTCACCTCCACCGTGGGCGCGATCTTCGGCGACTACGCCGACGTCCGCGAGATGGCCGGCGAGGTGCTGAGCGAGAAGTACTTCAACACCACCAGCACGGTGGCCGACAACCCCTACCACTACGCCAAGACGGTCGCCGAGCGCGCCGCCTGGGACGCCGAGGCCGCCCAGGACCGCTGGCGCATGGTCGCCCTCAACCCCGGTCTGATCCTGGGCCCTTCCCTGACCCCCGCCTCCGAGTCCGGCAGCCTCTTCCTGCTGGACGAGCTGTTCAAGGGCTACTTCTGCTACGGCGCCCCCGACTTCAGCTTCACCACCGCGGACGTCCGTGACGTGGCCGACGCGCACATCGCGGCGGCGGAGAACCCGGCGGCCAGGGGCCGTTACATCGTGGCCAACGAGACGATGACGTCCTTCGAGGAGATGTCCCGGATCATCCGCACCCGTCACCCCTGGGACCCGCGCCTGCCGCGCACCGCGCTCCCGCACGGACCGGTACGGGTCCTCGGCCCGCTCTTCGGCCTCACCCAGGACTACATACGCAAGCACCTCGGCATCCGCTTCCGCGTCGACAACAGCAGAAGCGTCGACGAACTGGGCCTTGTCTACCGGCCCGTCGAGGAGACCCTCCTCGACCACCACGAGAGCTGGCGCGCGCGGCGGAGGAGGAGGGGCTGACCCGAGCCGCCCGGTCAGGCCGGGCGGATCACGCGGTGGATCGCCGACTCCCCGGCGTTGTAGATCGACTCCTCGCGGATGAGCGCCCCCGGGCTCGGCGCGTGCACCATCGTGCCGCCGCCCGCGTAGATCCCGACGTGACTGTCGTCGTCGAAGAAGAAGATCAGGTCACCGGGCTCGACGGCGGCCAGCGGCATCGGGGTGCCGGCCATGCTCTGCTCCTGCGCGGTACGCGGCAGCGTCACCCCGGCGGCGCGCCAGGCGGCCTGCATCAGGCTGGAGCAGTCGTACGCCCCCGGCCCGGCCGCACCCCAGACGCACGGCCGGCCGATCTGCTCCCGCGCGAAGGCCAGCGCCTTCATGGCCTTGCCCGGCTCGGCGAAGGTGCCGGGCGTGGGCGCGGGGGCGGGAGCGCTGGGGGTCGGAGCCGCGAACTGCGCGGGTGCCGTCGGCAGGGGGGTGGTGGGGAGCGGAGCGGTGACGACCGGGGCGACGGTGGGCATCGCCATGGCGGGTGCGGGTGCGGGTGCGGGTGCGGGTGCGGCCATCATCGCTTCTGGCTGCGCCGGCATGGCCGCCGGCATGGCCGCCGGCATGGCCGCCGGCACGGGGGCCGCCATGGGCGTCGGCATGGGGGCCGCCATGGGCGCCGGCGCGGGTATCGCGGCGGCGGGCGGGGTCATCGCCGTCGGCATCGCGGCGCCGGCGTAGGCGTAGAGGGCGTTGGCGGGCTGCATGCCCGCGACGTAGGCGCCGGCCGTGTCGGCGGCGGGTGCCGCGGCGTAGGAGGCGGCCGGCGGGGTGGGGGCCATGGGCGCGGGGGCGGCGGGGGCTGCCGTGGCGTACGGGTACGCGCCGGTGGCGTAGGCGGTGTCGGCGGCGGTCTGGGGTACCTCGGCGTAGGCGACGGGCGCGTTCGGCGACATGACCCGGAAGCCGCCGGCGTCCATCGGGGCCGGGGCGGCAGCGGGGGCCGCGGTGGGGAAGGCGCCGCTGTTCGTGGGGGCGGCCGTCGGGAAGACGTCCGGGTTCGCGGGAGCAGCGGCCGGGAACACGCTCGTGCTCATGGCGTCCGCGGCCGGGAAGGGGCCCGAGTCGGCCGGGGTCGGCATCGGGAACGAGCCCGTGGCGCCCGGCGTCATGATGCGGAAGGACCCGGTGTCCCCCAGGGTCGGGGCCAGGGCCTGGGCGCCGCCCGCGTCCATGGGAGACGCGCTCTGATAGGTCCCGCCGCCCGAGCCACCCGGGGTCATGACGCGGAAGCCGTTGGAGTCTGCCGGGGGTTGGTTGGGGGTGGTGTCGGTGTGGCCCGGGGCCATGACGCGGAAGCCGTTGGAGTCTGCCGGGGGTTGGTTGGGGGTGGTGTCGGCGTTGCCCGGGGTCATGATGCGGAAGCCGTTGGAGTCTGCCGGGGGTTGGTTCCGGGTGGTGTCGGCGTTCCCTGGGGTCATGATGCGGAAGCCGCTGGAGTCCGCCGAGGCCCGGCTCCGGGAGTTGTCGGCGCCTCCCGGGGTCACGATGCGGAAGGTACCGGTGTCCGACGGGGACACGATCGGGATGCCGCCCGTCTCCGTCACCGCCGGGAGCGCGCGGGTGGCCGCGAGGGCGTCGGTCCGGAAGGAGTCGCTGCCGGTGCGCTGGCTGGGTATGCCGACGGCGGGAGCCTGCCACTGCCCCGCCGGGACCTGGGCCTCGGGCGTGGGCCAGGGGCTGGGGGCCGGCGGAGCGGGCTGGGAGACCGGGACCTGGGCCGGTTCGAGCGCGGCGATCGCGCGCTGCCCGGTGCGCTGGGACAGCACCTCGCGGGCCTTGGCGAGCTTGAGCTGGTTCTTGGTCTTGGAGGCACCCGGTGTGGGCCGTTGCGGCGCGGCGGCGGGCAGTGCCCTGGGCGCGCCCACAGGCCCCGCGGACCCCGCCGGCAGCGCCGCGGCGGGCCCCGCCGTCAACTCCGGTCTGGGGCGCGCCGGCAGCTCACGGACGACCTCGATCTCGCTCTGCGCGGACGGCCCCGCGGTCAGCTCCAGCCGGGACGGGCCGGAGTCCTCCAGCTGGGCGAGCAGGTCGGCCGCCATGGCGCTGACCGGCCGCCGCGGGCCGGTCCGCTCGGGCATCCGGTCGGAGGGCAGCGCGGCCGGGACGCTCGGTCCCAGCTTCGCGCGCGCGCCCTCGAACCACTCCCGGGCGATGTTGTCGAGGCCCGGGTCGTCACGGCGGGGCCGCTTGAACAGCGGGACACCGCGTGAGCGAGAGCCCCCGCTCGACGCACGGGTGGCGTTGTAGTTCCCGGTGGCGTTCTCGGCCTGGTCGTAGAGGCTGTCGATCCGCTGCCGAACCTCGTCACGGCTCTCGGGCGCCATTGAGGGGTCGTGCTCCTTCCGTACTCCGCCTACCGGGTTAGCTGTCGGGTTCGGGCGGTCGAATCCGGAAGGCATGCCCTACGGCCTCTGCCCTTGCGGACGGTCGGCCGATTCACCCCAGTGGTTCGGTTGGGTCCCCGGTTCCGGGTTCGCCCTGGGGGCACCGGACTCGGCGGAGGCCGCGCGGCCCGACGGGATTCGCCGGGGGGAGCCGAACGGCTTGACCGTCAACTTAGCCAACTTGTGTCACTCGTGTGAAGGTTGACGTGCGTAATGTCCGATACGTATTTGTGATGTTCGTCGTAGCGTTCGAACTCGACCGTACGGGAGGGCATTTCGCGCGCATCGAAGCACTTCCGCAGGGTCACCGAGCCGTTGCCGTCGGTCGCGTTTCCCCTGTTCCCCCTCGCTCCGGAACTCCCGCTTTCTATGAGGTCGCCGTGAATTCGCGGGTCTGTTGAACACGATGGCGCCACGGGCCGTATAGGGCCGGGGATTTCCATGTCCGGCCGCCCACGAGACGCGGGGGAACGACCTTGAGACGCAACAGGCGCAGGCGCCCGACCGGCGCACAACGCGCGACCTTCGCAGCGGTCGCCCTGATGCTCGGCGGCGCGGGACTGGTCGCGGTGAACGTCTACGCCTCGGCCACCGAGGGCGGCGGGGACCAGGCCCAAATCGCCACCGCCCATGTGCTGTCCGCGCCCACCGTCTACTGCCCCGACGTCGGCAGCCGCCTGACGGCGGTGCCCGAGGGAGCCCGCGCCGACGTCGACGGCGCACTCGCCGAGCTGGACCAGCAGGTCGCGGCCGCCTACCGGCAACTCACCCAGTCCGCCGCGGCGATCGAGCAGAACCCCGGCCTCGCCGACCAGACGATCATGAACCCGCTGAAGGAGAAGCGGGCCGAGTCGATCCAGCGCATCGCGGACGCCATCGCCCGCGAGGGCGGCCGCCCGCAGGGCCTTGCCGACCTCGCCGCCTGCACCCTGCGCTCCTCGAACCAGGGCGGCGCGCAGTCGGCGGCGCCCCAGGACAGTGCCACGCCGAGCCAGAGCGGGCAGGGCGGCGCCGCGCCGGCTCAGGGCACCGGCGCCGGAGGCCAGGGCGGCAACGGACCGGTCGCCGCGGACTACGCGGACATCACCTCCGTCCAGCCCGATGTCACCACCCCGCCCGCACGGCCCGGCGGCTCCACCGGCACCTTCAGCTCCAGCTGCGGCGTCAACGCGAACGGCCTGTTCAACTCGGACAACGTGATCGTCGCGCCCGGCGTCTCCAACGGCGCCCACCACTTCCACGACTACATCGGCAACCAGTCCAACAACGCCTTCGCCGGCGACCAGGACCTCGCGAACGCCGACACCAGTTGCGCCGACAAGGGGGACAGGTCCACGTACTACTGGCCCGTGCTGCGCCTGCAGAACGGCAGGCAGGAGCGGGACGCCGACAAGCCGGGCGGCGGCACCGAGGGCAACGCCGGGCAGATCGTCACGGCCAAGCAGGTCACGCTGACCTTCGAGGGCAACCCGACCTCCAAGGTCACCGACATGCCGCGGCTGCTGCGCATCATCACCGGCGACGCCAAGGCCTTCGTCAACGGCCCGGCCAACGCCAACGCCTCCTGGAGCTGCACCGGTTACGAGGACCGGCAGCTCAAGGACAAGTACCCGCTGTGCCCGGCGGGCAGCGACGTCGTGCGCACGTTCAGGTTCCAGAGCTGCTGGGACGGCCGGAACATCGACAGCGCCAACCATCGCACCCACGTGGCCTTCGAGGCTCCCGACGGCAGCTGCCCGGCCGGTTTCCAGGCCATCCCGCAGCTGGTGCAGCGCATCGTCTACGCCGTGGACGCGCCGAGCCTCGCGGACGGCGGCCGTACGGTCCCGCTGTTCGCGGTGGACTCGTTCCCCGAGCAGCTGCACAAGCCGGTCACCGACCACGGCGACTTCATCAACGTCTTCGACGAGAGTCTGATGCGGACGATGGTCGACTGCATCAACTCCGGCCGGACCTGCGGGGCGGGGGCCGGCGGGCAACCGCCGTCCCAGAGCGCGCAGCCGACCCCGAGCGAGACCGCGAGCCCGGTCGCCCCGCCGGCTCAGACGCAGAGCGCCGAGCCGTCCGGGCCGGTGACCGAGCGGCCGCCGTCCCAGCAGCCGTCGTCCGAGCCCCCGGCCGGCACCCCGGCCACGGAGACCGCCCCCGCCTCCGGCGGCACCGAGCTGCCGAGGGTCGACGCGACCGTGTCACCGACGAAGACGTCGACCACCAGGTCGTCGGGCGGCGGTGTGATCAGCAGGGCGACACAGCGGCCCGACACCGAGGCGCCGACCGGCACCGCCGCCGAGCCGACCGGCACCGCGGTCGCCGCCCCGGCCGGTCAGGAGACCCCGGCCACCGGCTCCCAGACGGAACCCCAGACCGAGCCCCAGGCCGTCCAGGGCGGTCTCGCCGAGAGCGGTGCCCACCTGTGGCCCGCGGTCTTCGGCGGGCTGCTGCTGGCCTTCGGGGCCGTGCTGCTGTGGTGGACCCGGCGGAACCCGGCCTGACCCCTCCCGCGCACCGCGCGGCGTGCCTGGGCGAGCTCGAACGCGGGAGCGTCTCGTCGTGCTCCGCGCCGTCGTGCCCGCCCGGGTGCGGTACGACGGGGGCCGTGCCGGGGGAGTACGGTCAGGGCCGGCTCCTGCTCGGTCCCGCCCGAGAGTTCGCCGGCGCGGACTGGCCGCCCCGCGCCCCGGGCATCCCGCCGCGGGTGAAGCACCGCTGTCCGGCCGGTGCCGGTGCCGCCCGTGGCGGCCACGGAAACCCGCGGGACCGCACGGGCGAAACCCCCGGCCGGCCCGCCGGTCGACGGGCCCTGTCACGGCGGGCCGTCCGCGGTGTCGCCGTCCGCGTGTCGCCGTCCGTGCCGGACGACGCGACGACCACCAGGACGGAAACCCCGGCCTCTTGGGACGGAAGCCCCCCGGCCGGCCCGCCGGTCGACGGGCCCTGTCACGGCGGGCCGTCCGCGTGTCGCCGTCCGTGTCGGACGACGCGACGACCACCAGGACGGAAGCCCCCGGCCTCTTGTTGACTCTATGTCATATTACTGAACCGTAACCCGACGGCTGCTACCGCCGGTAACGCATTGCTCGTTACCGTCGGGTAAACCGCACCCGCCCCGTCGGCCGCTCCGGGGACATCCGCCGCACCTCCCACGTCCAGCACGTCCAGGAGGGTTCCCCATGCCTGTCCGCACTCGCCTGCTGGCCACCGCCGTCGCCGCGGCCGCCTGCCTCTGCCTGCAGACCCTGCAGGCCACGGCCTCCCAGGCGGAGGTCTCCCGGGGTGTCACCATCCCGGCCTTCTACGACCCGCCGGCCACCCTGCCCGCCGCCGACGGCGCCGTCGTCCGCACCGAACCGCTACCGCTGGCCCTGAGCCTGCCGAGTCTGCCCGGCCCGCTGCCCGGCACCGCGACCCGGCTGATGTACAAGTCCACCGACTCGGCGGGCGGTCCCGTCGCCGTCACCGGCGCCTACCTCGAGCCGACCGCCCCCTGGCTCGGCCCCGGCGCCCGCCCCCTGGTCGCGCTGGCCCCCGGCACCATGGGGCAGGGCGACCAGTGCGCCGCGTCCATGGGCCTGGAGCACCCCCTGGTCCTCAACGGCAGGACGGTGTCCGTCGGTTACGAGGACCTGTCGGTCTACCGGCTGCTCGCCGAGGGCGTCGCGGTCGTCGTCACCGACTACGTCGGGCTCGGCGCGACGGACCGGCTCCACACCTACGTCAACCGCCTGGACGGCGCGCACGCCGTCCTGGACGCCGTACGCGCCGCCCGGAGCCTGCCGGGCTCCTCGGTCACCGCCGCCTCGCGGGTGGGCCTGTTCGGCTACAGCGAGGGCGGCGGCGCGACCGCCGCGGCCGCCGAACTCCAGCCCTCCTACGCCCCGGACATCACCCTGTCCGGCACCTACGCGGGGGCGCCGCCCGCCGACCTCACCGCCGTCACCGCCGCCATCGACGGCAGCGACCTGGCCGGCGCCCTCGGCTGGGCGGTCAACGGCTTCGTCCAGTCGGACCCGGCGCTGCGGCCGGTCGTCGACGCCCACCTCGGCACGGCGGGCCGGGCCGCTCTCGCCGACCTGTCGACGATGTGCGTCGGCGACGCGATCCTCGCCTACGGTTCCCAGCACAGCACCGCCTGGACCAACGACGGCAGCTCCATCTCCGAGGTGATCGGCGAGGAGCCGGCGCTCCAGGCCTTCCTCGGCGAACAGCGCATCGGCAGGACCGCGCCCGCGAGCCCGGTCCGGGTGGCGACCGGCGTCAGCGACGACCTCGTCCCGCACGCGCAGGCACGGCGGCTCGCCCTCGACTGGTGCGGCGAGGGCGCCGACGTCACCTACGTGCCGGTCGTCCTGCCGGACGCGGGCCGGGCCCTGCTCAACCACCTCGGCCCCCTGCTCAGCGACCAGGGCGACGCCATCGGCTGGCTCACGGCCCGGCTGTCCGGCGTACCGGCCGTCTCCAACTGCTGGACCATGCCCGCGCAGCCCTGACCGCCGGCCCGCCGGCGCTCGCCGTCGGCGGGCCCAGGCCATCGCAGGCCCGGACGCCGGCCGGCACCCGACGGAGTCGAAGCGCCCTTGTGCGAGCTCTCCGGCGGGCCCGGCATCGTGGCGGGGCCGGGAACCGGGCGCGACGCTCGCCGGCCTCCTCGCCGCGGGCACCTGGCCTGTCCGCGGGGTGCCGGTCACCCGGACGGACGAAGGTGCGGGCGCCGGAGCCAGGGCACACGATGGGAGCAGGCCCTGTCGTCGATCCGAGGGAGCGCCGGATGGCAGCGCAGCGCCGTGCCTGCGGGCCGCCCGCGGAGGAGATGCTGCGGGAGTGCGCCCGCGACGTGGTGGCCGTCGCCGAGGGCATCCGCGAGGTCTCCGCGCGCACCAGTTCCGTCCTGTTCGCCCCGGCGCTGACCGGTTCCGCGCGCCGCCACCCGCGCACCGGACTGGCCGCCCGCTGGGCGCTGCTGCGGACGCTCACCAACAAGCAGGGCCTCGGCGGCTCGGCGATCGTCGCGCCCGACGGCGTCGGTCATCTGCTCGGCGCGGCGGGAGAGGCGCTGGGCCGGGAGAGCCTGGCCGCGCTGGTGGCGGTCACCTCGCTGCGGCTCAGGATCGCCGCCGTCCTCCTCGACCACCCCGAGTTCGGGCACGACCCGGGGATGCGCCGGCTGACGGACGCCGTCACCGCCGACCGCGACCCGGAGGCCGTCCGCGCGCTGCGGGCCCTCTTCAAGGACCAGGGCGCCCAGCGCTCGCTGTCCGCGCTCGCCCCGGTCCTCGCCGAACTCCTCGCCATCCGGGGCCTGCTGGACGAGGACCCGCTGAGCGACGAGACCGCCTGGGCGCTGGCCGCCGGCCGGGAGCTGACCACCGGCCCGGTCAAGGGCCTCGACGGCTCCCACCTGTCCGGCACGGGCCAGGGCGAGGGCGCCGCCCAGGCCGTCGAACTGTCCGCCGAGGAGGCCCGGTCCATCGCCACCGATGGCTCCTTCCTCGGCTTCCTGCGCAACATCGACGCGCTCGCCGGCGACGGCCGCGTCCTCGTCCAGGAGGTACGCGGCCCCGACGGCGTGCTCCGGTACGTCGTCCAGGTCCCCGGCACGGCCCCCGGCCGCCCCCGCGACGACTCCCTGCAGGACTTCGCCGGCGCCTGGCGCAACCTGTTCCTGACCGACTCGCCGTACACCCGCTCGATCCTGCTGGCCATCCGGCACCACGGCATCCCGCGCGGCGCCGACCTCGCGCTGGTCGGGCACGGCGAGGGCGGGACCGCGCTGCTGAACCTCGCCCAGGACGACGACTTCTGCCGCGCCTACCGGGTCACCCACGTGGTCGCCGTCGGCGCGCAGGCCGACGACCGCCGGCCCGCCGACCCGCGCACCTGGGTCGCCGGCATCACCAACCGGCACGACATCGTCCCGGTCCTGGACGGCCCCGGCGCCCCGCACCCCAACCGGTACCGGGTCGACTACACCGGCCCCACCCGCGAGTTCCCCGGCTGCCACCTGCTCCGCGTCTACATCGACCACCTGGAGACCGTGATCCCGCAGGCCCGGGCCGACGTGGACCGGGCCCTCGCCCCCTACCGCGGCCCGGTGGAACGCACCCGCGCCTACCGGCTCGGGGACCGCGCCCGCCCGCCCGAGGGCTACCCCTTCCTGGCCGTCCCCACCACGAGCCGGGCCACCTCGGCGGGCCCGGTCGAGCTGCCGGTGCGCTACTACGACTCCTCCGCCGCGCACCTGTGCTTCCCGGTCGACACCGACGTGGCCCGCAGTCTGCTCCCGGACGTCACCTGGCTGGTCCCCGCCCGGCTCGGCCGCCGCGCCCTCGCCGTGCTCTCCGTCTACGAGCACCGCTGCACCACCATCGGCCCCTACACCGAGCTCGGCCTGTCGGTGTTGGTCGACGACCTGTGGCGGCCACGTGCGTACGACCTCGCCGCGGATCTGCTGCGCCGTGCCGACCTGCGCCGTACCGGGCGATACGTGGTCTCGCTCGCCGTCGGCACGCAGGAGGCACGGGCGGTGGCCGAGGAGGTCTGGGCCCAGCCGGCCGTGCGCGGGGACGCCGACGTCGATCTGCGGGGGCGGGATGTGCGGGTACACGCGCCCGAGCTGGGGGTCTCGGTCGAGGGCCGGCCGGGGCCCGGCGCCCGCTGTCCCGAGGCGGACTGGGTGTTCTACGGGCGTCGCGGCGAGAGCGTCGTACGCACCCTGGTCCGCGCCCACGGCAAGCAGCGCGTCCATGCCCGCCCCCGGCTGCGGCTGCGGCTCGACGGCGCCCACGGCCCGCTCGCCCGGCACCTGCAGATCCTCGAACTGGACGCGGTACGGCCCGGTTTCGTGCTGTCCAGCCCCCGGTTCGTGGCCCACAGAAGCGCCGGCGCGGTGCTGCCGCGCTAGGCATCCTCCGAGCACAGGTGAGCCCCATGGCGACCGAATCCCGTCCCACCGCCGCCCCCGAACTCCTCGCGTACGTGGACGGCCTGAGAGTCGACGCGGACCGGATGGACGGCTACGCCGGGCGCCTGCGCGGCGCCGCCGAGACGCTGGGCCACTGCGCCGAGGCGCCGGAGTGGAGCGGCGCCGTCCTGGAGCGGCAGGCGACGGCGTGTGTGACCGCGGCGATACAACTGCGGGCGGCCGCGGCCGCGTTGCTTGCACACGCGGCGGAGTGAGCGGTGGCCCCG
>NZ_JAJONF010000120.1 GCF_021462265.1 Streptomyces shenzhenensis
GGCCGCACGGAGAACTGCCAGATCGGCGTGTTCGCCGCCTATGCCTCCTCCAGAGGCCGCGCGCTGGTGGACCGGGAGCTGTATCTGCCGAAGTCCTGGACCTCTGATCCGGACCGCTGCGCAGAGGCGAAGATTCCCGACGAGCGTGCGTTCGCCACCAAGGGCGATCTCGCGAAGGCCGTCATCATGCGGGCCCTGGCCTCGCCGCTGCCGATCGCCTGGGTAACCGCGGACTCGGCTTACGGCCAGGAGTGGCGGCTGCGCCGCCTGCTGGAGGAGGCCGGCGTTGGCTATGTCCTGGCCGTGCCGAAGTCCCAGCACGTGCACGCCGTCGGCCGCATCAACTTCACCATCGCCCAGGCACCCGAGGACGCCTGGGAACGCCACTCCTGCGGGGATGGCGCGAAAGGACCGCGCGTCTACGACTGGGCGGCAGCGAGGCTGCCCGCGATCGATGACTTCGACGGCGATGCGCCCACCCACCACCGGTGGGTACTGGCCCGCCGCAGCCTGGCCCGACCGGACGAGATCGCCTACTACCTCGCCTACGCGCCGGCCGGCACTCCCGTCGCCGAGCTGGTACGGATCGCCGGGGCGCGCTGGGCGATCGAGGAGGCTTTCCAGGCCGCGAAGAACGAGTGCGGCCTGGATCAGTACGAAGTTCGCCGGTATCCGGGCTGGTATCGGCACATCACCCTGGCCATGCTCGCCCACGCCTTCCTCGCCGCCATGGCCGCCCCCGCGGGGACGGAAAGGGGGGCCGCAGAATCGGTTCCGGCGATCTCGCCCCGCTCACGGTGGCGGAAATCCGGCGACTCCTGGCAGCTGGCCGCCCCACGCTGACACACATCCGGCGCACCCGCCACACACTGAACTGGTCCCGCTGGCGCCGCCGTCACCAGGCCACCGCACGCCGCTGCCACTACCAACGCCGCACCCGAAGTCACGAACTTCCGCCACCTGACGGCACATCAGCCAAGTACACCCACGCACAGGACCCTGACCAGCAGGAATAGCGATCTGCAACTGGAGTACTAGTACTCCAGCTGTAGATCTTGATCTTGGCTTGTGAGCGGAGAGCGTCTTGGGTCGGGTAAGAGATCAGGCCACTCCTCGGGTGAGGCCGACCGCGTGAATCGACCACAGAGAGTCAAGCGAATCGACCACAGTCAAAGGGATGATCCGATGAACAACATCACCGAACCACGCCGGACGGTCCTGGTCACCGGTGGCCTCCAGGGCATCGGCCGCGCCATCGCCGAGGCGTTCGCCAAGACCGGCGCGGACGTCGCGCTCCTCGACATCGACGGCAGCGTCCACGAGGCGGCGCAGGAGATCCAGAAGTCAGCCGGCTCCCGTGCCGTCGGGTGCCGGGCGGACGTGACGTCGGAGGAGCAGATCGAGCGCGCCGTCACCGAGGTGAACGAGCGTCTCGGCCGCATCGACGTCCTGGTCAACAACGCCGGCATCGTCGGCAGGCGCGCCCTGTCCTGGGACGGCTCCACCGACGACTGGATGCGCACCATCGACGTCAATCTGGTCGGGACCTACCGGGTCTCCAAAGCGGTCCTTCCCCAGATGGTGGCAGCCGCCTCGGGCCGAGTGATCAACATATCCTCCATCTCCGGCAAGCAGGGCAGCACCGGGAACTCCGCCTACAGCGCGTCGAAGCACGCGGTCATCGGACTGACCCGGACGCTCGCGCGGGAGCTCGCGCTGCTGGGCCTGCACGGCATCACCGCCAACGCGATCTGCCCCGGCGTGGTCGACACCCCCCTCGTTCACGGCGAGGGCCAGCTGCTCGACGGCATCAGCGCGCTCACCGGGCAGACCCGGGAGGCAGTGCTCGAGCAGCACGTCCTGTCCCAGTCGCTGCAGCACCGGCTGCTGGATCCCGAGGAGGTCGCCGGGATGGCGGTGTACCTGGCCTCCGACCTCGCACGTGGCATCACTGGACAGGCGATCAACGTCGACGCCGGCTCGGTCTTCCACTGACCGGACCGGCCATCTCGAGAGCCCCTGTGCTCTTGCGGGAGGAATCATGCGGGTCATCGACGCGCACATGCATCTGATGGATGTCACCAACCACGACGACTGGTACCTCACCCTGCGAGAGCTGGCTGAGGCAATCGGAGCGCTCCATCTCTACGGGGACTTCATGCCGCCGGACTATCTCCGGCATGCCGGGCCGGACTTCCGGGTGGACGCGTTCGTCCATGTCTCCGCCAGCTTCAAGCCCCGGGGGTACCTCGACGAAGCCGAATGGATCGACGATATCGCGGATCGGTACGGCCTCGACCTGGTCCACATCGGGACCGTCGAACCATCGATGGAACGGGCCGGAATCATCGCCGACCTCGAGCGGCAGGCACGCTCTCCGCGTTTCCGGGGTGCCAGGGTGCTCAACGACTTCGCACCCGACTCCGCCGCGGCCACGCCGGTGCTGGACTGGCTGAGCGAGCGCGGCTTCGTCTTCGACCTCACCGCCCAACCCGCCCTGATGAAGGCATGGCTGACGAAACTGGAGGACTATCCCGACCTCAGCGTCGTTCTGGAGCACACCGGTTGGCCAACCGGCACCGACGACCGCTCCCGCGCCGGATGGAAGGCCGCGATCGAGGCCTACGCCGCAGTCTCCACCGGCGCATGCAAGATCTCCGGACTCGGGATGACAACCCTGGGGCTCAGTGAGGCCGGGCTCCGCCCGTGGCTCGAGCACGCCATCACCGTGCTCGGATGGGACCGGGTCCTCTTCGGATCGAACATGCCCATAGACCGCATCGGCGGCACGTATACCGAACTCATCGCGGCCCTCAAGGCTGTGACGGGCGAGGCTGCCCCAGAGGATCAGCAGAAATTCTGGGCCGGGAACGCCGAGCGGCTCTACCGGCTCTGAACCTCCCCCTCGACCCGCGGACGCGGCGACCGGACGTCCCGGCTGCCGTGATGAGGGTCTGTCAAACGAGGGGGTCTGTTCCGTAGACGGTGGTGATGGTGAGCGCTCGCCTGTGATCATTGAGCGTGCATGATGCGAACGTGCTTGTAGGAACGGTGTTTTCGGGGTTGTCGGCGTTGGTCATCACGGGCTGGCTCTCTTTGGGTGTGTCGACCTGCCCGGTGTCCGTTCGCGGCTTGACTCAACAGAGGCATGAGCATCGGCCACCCCCACGTTTCTCGAAGTCGGGATGTCAGCTGCGGATCCCAGTGACCGACGACCGAGAAAGGGGACCGCCCGATAATGCTGATCGGCATCGACCCTCACAAGTCCACCCACACAGCCACGGCTGTCGATCCCGAAACCAACCGTGATCACGCTTCGATGCGCATCGACATATCTCTCGAGGAGTACCAGCGCATGCTGGACTGGGCCTGCCAGTGGCCCGAGAGGCGATGGGCCGTGGAGAACGCCAGGGGCCTGGGACACCACCTGACGTCATGGCTGCTCGCCCGGGGGGGAGCAGGTCGTCGATATCCCGCCCAGCGCGACAGCGCGAGTCCGCCAGCTCTCACGCGGGTCAGGCCGCAAGAACGACGGGTCTGCCGCACGATCGGGTGACATCTGAACT
>NZ_JAJONF010000121.1 GCF_021462265.1 Streptomyces shenzhenensis
AAGACAACTCCGATCATAGACACGACTGCTTCAGCTGCATGACGTGCCTGCCCACAGCCTCCACCGCAGGTGGGCACGACTTCAGCCGACGCTCAGAAACAGGTCAAAGCAGTCGTTCGAGAGACGGCGGCGGCCACTGAGGCAACAGCGTCGGGGGCCGTCACAGGGTGCTTGGAGCTGGCCCGCACGCCCCCGGGGACGCACGTATCCGGCTGATCACCACACGCACGGATGACTGCACGTTGTTCATGCCACCGCAGTCATACAGCCTCTGCCGCCTTACCAGCGGTCGATGTTCAGGATGTCCCGGGCAGCGACGTCGAAGCCGATCCAGACCGCGAGGCGTCGCCAGTCGACCAGGCGCATCCCCTCGCGCTCTGCGACATGCACGGCGGCGGGCTCAAAGGTGTTCGTCGTGACGACGATCCGTATCTTCGGTCGGGGGTGCCGGGCCAGTGGGCCGTGGTCCCAGCCGTCGGTGGTATCGTAATGTAGGATCTTGACGACGTCGGCACGCACAGGCCGGTTGTAGTGCTTGCACTGGACGACAGCGACGTCCCCCGACGGAGTGCGCGCGGCAACGTCCACACCCCCGTCCCCCGCGCCACCACCGTTTTGCAGAAGGACCGCGCCGGACTGGGCGAGCAACCTGGAGGCTTCGGCTTCAAGGTCTCTCCAGTCGCCCTCCCACACCTTCTTCACGCGGTCGCGATCGTAGGCAAGCTCGTCGAGCTTCCATCTGCTGCTGCCCGGCATGTGGTTGAGCGCCATCCGCCACGGCTCGATCGTCGCGACTTCCTCCATCGGGAAGAGGGCCTGGTGTTGACGATGCAAGGGACAATCTCCCCATACGTTGGGGGGCTCACCACAGTAGTCCCCCTCGCCGTAGATGGTTCCGTCGCAACGCGGCGCCACGAAGGCGAAGTCCCGCTGCCGGCGCTCGACGTCAAGCATCCGCTGACGCTCCTCCCGCTCCCGCTGAACGCGCTCCAAGTCGTCGTCCTCCAGCGGGGAGGCGGCAAACATGGCGCGGGACTTCCGCCGTTCCTCAATCTAGTCGGACAGCTTGTCGTCGAACACGTCGAGCTCCATTCACAGATCGGGGCCCGCGCCATGGTGGCGCGGGCCTGCGAGTGGGTTAGAAGTCTTCCGACATCCTTGCCGGATACTTGATCAGGAGTCGTAGCGCTTGGTCACCACCATCTTCGTACCTGCGAGGACGGCTCCCACTGGCGCCTCGGCCCACTGAGCAAGCAGTAGTGGCTTCTCGTTCACGGACTTCAGCAAGTGGGCGATCTCGTCGGCGCTCGGTGCAACCGGAAGCGCACAGCCGATCACGGGGCCGCCTGTCGCACTGGTGTGGTCTCCGTACTCTTCGTTGGGATCGTCCGGCTCCCAACGCCCGACTTCCATCTCCCAGGAGGCGTCGTCAACGCCAGGTTCAGGTGTGTGGACCGTCATATAGAAACCGTCAGAGTCATACGGCTCGGCGAAGATCCCGCTGCCGGCGTCATCCAGTGAAGCCCACGTCCCACCACCCAGGGAGTGTGCAGTGACCAGCACCCGCAGGTCAGCGACAGCCTTCTCCCGCTCCTCAGGTGTGAACTCTGCTTCTCTGCGATCGAACTGTTCGCGAGTCTCGTCGCTCAGGGTGTCCATGCCGTCGTCGTCCTTCACGAAGGGATGGCCGAACTCCCAGTGACGTTCGATCTCCAGCTCATCCTCCGACGAAGCCCCCGAGAACTCGTCGAGTGACACGCGCAACTCGTTTGCCTCTACTTCCACTTCGGCACGGATCGCCCTGCTGACCGTGTCGGGCAAAGCCGCCAAGGCCATTTCGAGATCGGCGAGCGCCTGGTGAAGCCGCAGGCAGACGTACTCGTACCACAGACTGTGGGCACCGGTGAGAAGAGCGGCTTGGGCAGCAGCGTCCGCCAGCGCCGCAAGGTGCTTGTGCGGGTAGTAGTCCATACGCCGCTCGCGGCGGTCGTGGACGCTGACAGGGACGGTGGCGAAGGCGGAGATCCGATTGAGAGCGTCGACGATCGGAGCCGCTAGGCGAGAGTCGCCAAGACTCGTCACGGTCTTGGATACGACGCTGTCCGGACCTTGATAGGTCGCCAGGATCTGAGTCTTCCCACGGTTGGCGTGCTGAGAATAGATGGTCAAAGGAACGCCTTTCGCCCTGTCCGGCAGACGACGGACAGGAGGGTTGCGTCGGGGTATGGAAGGAGGTGGTGGCGAAGGCGCATTCCGCCGCTCCGTACCTCAAGATGACCGGGGGTGGCCCAGGTACTGTCCTAGGCTCCATTCCTGCCCGCAGGTTAGGCGGAAGCCCTGTGCACCGCAAGCGGGTTGTCGCCCCTGCTCAGGCACGAAGGGCGCCGACGCACTGGAAGTGAACTGCACCCCCACGGAACGTTGGGGCCCGCAGGTCTACCGAGCCGCGGCTCCGGCGTCTCCCCGGTCCTCGGACAGCCCTGCGCCGTCGGCGCCCCCGTTATCTTCTTCGCGGTCCTGCAAGAGGACCGCTGGCCTCCGGGCCCGGCATGACTGTGTCCCCCTGTCGAAGACATGACCTGGGGGGGTGGTGTCACCGGGCCCGGCAGGTGCCGTCGGAGACGCTGATGAGAGGTCCGGCCACCACCCGGTCCGGCGCAACGCCGGACAGCTCGCGGGCGGCAGGTCTGCATAACGTGGATGCGCGCGTACGACACCACCGCCAAGGCCGGCACGCTCAACACCCCGAAAGGGCGCGATGTTCGACACCGAAGACGTGGGCGTGTTCCTCGGCCTGGACGTCGGCAAGACCGCTCACCACGGCCACGGGCTCACCCCGGCCGGGAAGAAGGTCCTCGACAAGCAGCTGCCCAACAGCGAGCCGAAACTGCGGGCCGTCTTCGACAAGCTGACCGCCAAGTTCGGCACCGTCCTGGTGACCGTCGACCAGCCCGCCTCCATCGGCGCCCTCCCGCTCACCGTCGCCCGCGATGCAGGGTGCAAGGTCGCCTACCTGCCCGGACTCGCCATGCGCCGGATCGCCGACCTCTACCCGGGCGAGGCGAAGACCGACGCCAAGGACGCCGCGGTGATCGCGGACGCCGCCCGCACCATGCCGCACACCCTGCGCTCACTGGAACTGACCGACGAGATCACCGCCGAGCTCACCGTGCTCGTCGGCTTCGACCAGGACCTCGCCGCCGAGGCCACCCGCACCAGCAACCGGATACGCGGCCTGCTCACCCAGTTCCACCCCAGCCTGGAACGCGTCCTGGGCCCACGCCTGGACCACCCCGCAGTAACCTGGCTGCTGGAACGCCACGGCTCCCCGGCCGCCCTGCGCAGAGCCGGCCGCCGCAGACTCGTCGAAGTCATCCGGCCCAAGGCCCCACGCATGGCCCAGCGGCTGATCGACGACGTCTTCGACGCCCTGGACGAGCAGACCTGTCAGCGGTCATGC
>NZ_JAJONF010000122.1 GCF_021462265.1 Streptomyces shenzhenensis
GCCGCCTGTTCGGCCGTGGTGGCCTCGGCGTCGGCGCGGTCGGCCGCGGCGCGGGCGTCCTTCGCGGACTGCTCGGCCTCGGCGGCCGCCGTGCGGGCCGCGTCCGCGTCCAGGGCCGCCTGGCCGGCGGAGTTGCGGGCGTCCTTGGCGTAGCCCTCGGCGTCCCCGGCCGCCTGGTCGGCGGCCGCCGCGTCCGCGGTGGCCTGCTGGTCGTACTCGATGGTGCGCGCCAGTGACTTCTGCGCGTCCGCCGCGTACTGCGCCGCCTCGGAGGCGTAACCCAGCGCTTCCTTCGACGACTTACGGGCGTCGGCGGCGTGACCGGCCGCCTCGGCGGCGATCGTGTACGCGGCCTTCGCGTCGCCACTCGCCGCGTCGGCGAGGCTCTGCGCCTGCGCGGCGTTCTTCTGCGCGTTGGCGGCGTGCGCCTCGGCGACGGCCTGCTGCTGCTCGGCGATCGTCTTCGACGACTGGCCCGACAGGACGGCCAGACCCGCCGCGGAGTCGGTGTCCACATACGGCGAACCGAGCTGGATCGCGTCGTTGGCCGGCGCGGCGACCTGCTGCGCGGCGGCCCCGGCGGCCCCGGCCGCCTGGGCGGTCGTGTACGCGTGACCGACCGCGTCGGCCACGCCCGCGACCGCCTTGGCGGCCTCGGCCTTGGCCGCGTCCGCCTGCTTCCTGGAGTCGGCGGCGTGCTGCTCCGCCTCGTCGGCCAGCTTGACCGCGCTGCGGGCCGCGGCGGCCGAGGCCTGGGAGGCCGTGATGGCGTCCGCCGCCGCGCTGGTCGCTGTGCGCACCGCCGCGTCCGCCTTCAGCTTGGCCGCCTGGGCGTCGTCCGCGTCGGAGCGGGCCCGCTTCGCCGCCGCCTCGGCACGCGTCGCCGCGGCGTCGGCGTCCGCCGCGGCCTGGCTCGCCGCGTCGGCCTCGGTACGGGCCGAACCCGCCGCCGTCTCCGCGTCGTCGGCCGCGTGGTCCGCCTCGTCGGCCGCCGCCCGGGAGTCCTTCGCGTCGGCGTCCGAGTCGTGCGCGTCGGCGTAGGCGTCCTTGGCGTCGGCCTTGGCGCGGGCCGCGTTCGCCTTGCTCTGCGCGTCCCACGCGTCGTCCGACCTGCCCTTGGCGAGGTCCCGCGCGGTCTCCGCGTCCTGGCGCTTGGTGCGGGCGGTGGCCTCGGCGGTCTCCGCCCGGTCCTTGGCCTCGGCGGCGGTCTTCGCGTACCCCTCGGCGTTCGTCTTGTGCTGGGCAGCTTCGGCCTGCTTCTGCGCGGCGGTCTCCTGCTCCGCCCTGGCCGTCGCCTTCTCCGCCTCGGCCGCGAGCCGCTTGGCGTGCGCGGTGGCGGCGGCCGCCTTCGCGTCGGCCTCCGCCTGCTGGGTCTCGCCGAGCTTCGCCTTCGCGGTGTCGCGCGCGGCCTTGGCGGTCTGCGCCTGTACGGCGGCGGCATCGGCGGCGGCCTTCGCCTGCGCGTTGGCCTCCTGCGCGGCGGCCGTACGGAACGCGGCCTTGGACTGCGCCGCCTGGGTCACCGCGCGGGCGGCGATGGCCGCGCTGTCACCGGCGGACGCCTTGGTCGCCGCGTAGGCGGTGTCGCCGGCCTTGGACAGCGCGTCGAGCGCGGCGGCCGACGCCTTGGTGACCTGGGCCTTCTGCTGTCCGACGAGCAGGCCCCGGCCGCGCGGGGCGCCCGCCTGGTCGGCGATGGCGTAGGCGGCCTGGGTGGCGGTGTCCGTGTCGGTGGCGGCCTTCTTCGCCGCGGTCACCTGGGCCTTGAGCAGGTCGAGCTGGGTCTTCGCGGCGGCCTGGGCGTCGGTGACGCCCTTCTTCGCCTTGTCGAACTGGGCCTTGGCCGGATAGCCCAGGTCGTCGGTGCCGTTGTGGCCGGAGGGGGCGAAGTCGAACTTCTGCGGGTCGGTGCCCTTGCAGTCCCACATCCGGGCGTCCCGGCTGTTGTCGTAGGTCGCGAGGTCCAGGCAGTTGCCGGTGGCCGGGTTGTACAGGCGGCTGGTCGCGTGGGTGTCGTACTCCCACTTCTGGGCCGCGCTCTTGGTGTTGCAGGTCGAGATCTGCACCACGGTCCCGTTCGCGATGGCGCCGCCCTTCACCTCCAGGCACTTGCCGGAGTTGACGTTGACCAGCGCGTCGCCGCTGATCTGCCACTTCTGCCCGGCCGAGCCGTTGCAGGTGTAGATCTGCGCCGGCGTGCCGTTGTCCTTCTTGCCGCCGCCCACTTCCAGGCACTTGTCGGTGGCGCCGTGCGCGTGCACGATCACCGGGCTGTCGCCGATCCAGCCGGGGCCGCCGGCCGACCAGTAGTCCTGCCAGCGGGCCAGGTGGTCGGCGATCCAGGACTGGCCCAGCAGTTCGCCCAGCGCCTTGGAGCCGGCGGCGAGGGCCTTGGTGGCGTCGCGGTTCGCGTTGAGGATCTGGTCGCGCCGGCCGGCCTGGGCGGCGATCTCCCGCTGCCACTCCGCGGACGCGTCCGCGACCTCCTTGCCGAGGACCCGGTCCGGGTCGACCGGGGAACGCCAGGCGCAGGAGGCGAACCGGGACTTCAGGTCCTCCACGGCGATCCGGTACTCGACACTGCCCGGCTCGGGCGCGATGCGCGGGAAACCACCGGAGGACAGGAAGACCCGGGCGTCGTCCGCGCCCGTCGGCCGCGTGGACCAGTTCACCAGGGCGTCCCACGCCTGGTGTTCGGCATACGCCTGCTGCCACTGCGGGGTGGGCAGCGAGGTGTCCGGGGAGCTGCCGTAGAGCGGGGTGCCGAGGTCCTTCACCGCCTTCAGCGTGACGTCGTCCGCCTTCGGGGTGGGGTCGCCGTAGAAGGGGTCCTCGGCCAGCCACATCCGGCTGCCGGCCCACTGGGCCAGGCCGGTCTGCTCGAAGAAGTCCTGGGTGTCGTCCCCTGGCAGGCCCGGCGGATCCTCGAAGTCGGCGACCGTCTTGAAGCCGCCCGGGGTAGGGAGACCGGAAACGGGCTTCTTCCACTCGCTGATGCGGTCGTGGAGCGCCGCCACCTCCTTGCTCGCGCCGGCCTTGTCCTGGTCGTACGCCGTCGACAGCGCAGTGGTGTTCCAGTACTCCCGGTTCGCCGCGGTGTGCAGCTTGTCCGGGGTCTGGTCGAGCGCGTCCTGCGCGGTGCTGAACATGCCGGGGCCGCCCAGACGCAACACGCCGGCCATCAGGCACTGGTCCTGGCGGAGCTGCTCGGCGGCGGCCGCGTCGAAGCCGTCGTAACTGTCGGCCACCGGACTGAAGTCGGCGGCCCGGTCGTGGGGCAGGTCCGGCCGGCCGGCGACGGTGGCGAGCACGGCGAGCGCCAGCACGGAGGG
>NZ_JAJONF010000123.1 GCF_021462265.1 Streptomyces shenzhenensis
GGTGCATCAGCCGTCTCAAGCAGCGGCGCGGCCTGGCCACACGAACCGACAAGCTCGCGATCGCCTGCCAGGCGGCACTCCACCTGCGAGCATCCTCGTATGGACCCGACGCCGGCCACAAAGACAGAACCCGGTTGTTGCGGGTCAGGACGTTGGTGACGGCGCATAGTGGTGGGCAAGGTTGGCGGCGAGGTCGCGGAGGTGAGCCCTGGCTTCGGTGGGGCCGTGCACAGTGATGGCGCTCCCGAACGGCAGTAGTGCTCGCACGTCCTCCAGATGCAGGAAGCGGATCGTCACCTTGTGGCCGGTGGCGGATTCCTCATGGTCGTCCCGGACGAGTCGTTGGCCAAAGATCCGTTGCGCTCGCTCGATCTGGGTCTGGTCGATGGTGGCGCTGACCTCTATCGCGTGGTTGTGTTCCCACTGATCGATGAGCGCTGCAGCGACGGTGGCCAGGGTCTGGCTCTCGCGGATCCGTCGTGGCTGGTCGAATTCTTTCCACGTCGTGATCCGTTCGAGTCGGTACATCCGTGGCACTCGGGCACAGTCGGCTACGAGGTACCAGGTGCCGGCCTTGGCGAACAGCCCGTAGGGATCCACGACCAGGTCGCGTGGGCATGACTCGCGTGGGCTGTCGTACTCGATCCGCAGTCGGCGACCGCGCCGCACGGGGCCGATCAGCGAAGCCGGAATCGTGCCGGAAGTACGGGCCTGGAGCCAGGGACGGCTGTCCACGTGCACTACGTCGGTGAGCGGCAGGAGCTCATGAACTCGACGTGGCTGCGCAGCGGCGATCTTGGAGAGCGCGCGCCGGCTTTCGACCGATGCGTTGAGCTCCGCACGTTGCTTCTCGTCCAGCCCGGTGAGCACCAGATGATCACGCTCGCCCGGTGTGAGCCTCGTGAGGTCGGGCCCGGACCCGGGCAGCATGGTCACGCCTCCGAGGCGGCCCCGTTGCGCGGTCACCGGCAGACCGGCGTCGCGGAGCCAGTTCAGGTCCCGGGTGATGGTTCGAAGGGACACCCCGAGCGCGGAGGCAAGTTCCTGTGTGGTCACGGCATCCCTCGATTCGAGCAGCAGCATCAGGGAGAAGAAGCGGTCTGGGGTCACACACCGATTTTTTCGAGAATGGCGACACGATGCGGCGCATATCCCGGTCAGGCTGATGGATGCGCACCTACGACCTGTGAGAAGGAACAACCATGACCACATCCGTCGTGTCCATCGTCTACGTGAACGACGCTCCCGCCGCAGCTCGCTTCTACGGCGACCTCCTCGGCATGAGCCCCTCGTTCGAGACTCCGGGATACATCACCTTCGACCTCGGGCCAGGCGCTGACCTCGCCCTGTGGTCTGACCAGTTCGAGGATCTGTCACCGGACGTCCCGCGCACCGGTGAGGTGTGCCTGGCCATCGACGGTGGACCCGACGAGCTCGACGCGATCTTCAAGCACTGGAAGTCCAGGGGCGTCACGATCCTGCGCGAGCCTCATGATCCGGGGTTCGGGCTGACCTTCCTCGCAGCCGATCCTGACGGGAACCGTATCCGCGTCGCACCGCGGGACTGAAAGGCCGCAATGCGGCAGGCGGCGCACGACAGGCGTCGCGCCTGCCGTCGTCCGACTCCGAGAGGACGACGAGTGCCCCACGCGAATGCGCCCCTGAGCGTCGAGGGCCGTAGGCGGCTCGTGAAGCGGTGCCAGACACGTCCCATCGCCCGCGTCTCCGCTGAGATGAGCATCTCTCGCGCATGCGCCGGCAAGTGGGTAGATCGCCGGCGGCTGCACGGTGATGCGGGATTGCAGGACCGGCCGTCGAGTCCGGAGGACGAACCGCCGGTAGAAGAGGCCCTGGTATTCCAGCTTGAGGGTGGCGACGTAGGCCGGCGGCAGGTACGGGTTGTCGTCCAGGCTGAAGCAGAACCGGAGGAGGTCGAGGGCTTTCGGGTCGCAGGACTCGACGACCGTGCCGTCCCTGCACAGGTGCACCCTTGGCGATCTCGCTGATCGTCCGCCTGGACCGCCCTCGCTCGGCCGCAATTTCGTTGCGGCCCTTGCCCACCGCATGCAGTTCGAGGACTCGTTTGCGCTCAGCGTCGGTAACGGGGGTTGCCTTGCCCATGGGTCGGTCACCCCCGGACGCACTTCGGCCCCGCCTGGCAGCGGGGCCGAAGGAGGATAAACCCCCGACTGCTCACGGCGGGCGTTCACGTCGGGGGGTGAGCTCGGTCGGTGGCTTTGTCAGCCGCGTTCAGCAGCCAGACCTCTGGGGCCACGGATCGGTTTCCGTAGCGGCTCCTACGTCCGGCACGCCGGACTTGCGCTCAGGGTGGATCAGGCCGGCCAGGAAAGCAACTAGCTCACGTCAGACCTTGCAGAAGCCGATGCCCTTGAGCGCCGCGTTGATCTGCTTGCCCTGCGCTTCGCTGGTGGTTACGTCCTTGTACGTGAAGCGCTGCGCGGCCAAGTAGTCGAGCCGGGCGCCGCCTCCGTTGATTGCGCTGCACTGGTTGCGGGCGGCATCGATGGCCTTGTCCTCGTACTTGACGATGTCGGGGTTGGCCGCAGCGAGGGCGCGCAGTAGTTCGGCCCTCTTGGCTGCGGTTGGCTCGGGCGGGATGCCGGCGGCCGCGAGGGCGTCATCCTTCTGCTTCTGCGTGAGGTCGCCGGCCGTGGCCTTCGGCCTGGAACTGGTCGTGCTGTGCTCAGTGGTGCTGGTGCAGGCAGTGAGCATGGCGGCCGCGATGGCGATGGCGATGGCAGTGATGGTGGAGCGGAAACGCATGGTCCCCCCCTGGACAGTTGCGACTGAGGGGACATCATGGCAGGGCGTACGGCGAGACAGGGCGCTAAGCCTCGCCGTACGCTGCTTCAGTCAGGCCGTCGGCGGGCCGAATTCGCTTCGGGCTGACTACTTGATTGCCGTGATCAGTGCCGCGATTGGACTTGAGGCGAGCAGAATGGCGATTAGCCGGATGGTCCGGCCGCTGTCCTCTATAGCGAGCTGGACCGTTCGCCATCGTTCTTTACCCAATGACGAGTCGCCTC
>NZ_JAJONF010000124.1 GCF_021462265.1 Streptomyces shenzhenensis
GGCTCTGGCGGTGATCACGTGATGGGTCAGGGTGTCAGGAGTATTCGGAGTCTGAGGAGGTCGAAGTTGGCTCTCCCGTAGCACTGGCGTTTGAGGGCCTTGGCTCGTGTGACTGCTCCCTCCACGGCGCCTGAGTTGTGTTCCAGGCTCAGGCCGTTGGTGACTGCGGCCAGGTCGCGGCGTAGTCCGGTGGCGAAGGTGTGGAGTGCGGGCAGGTCGTCAGCCTCGACGCGCTCGATCCAGTCGGTGATTTCGGTGCCGCGTCTGCCGGTCATGATGGCGGCGAAGGAGCGCGCGTGGCCGTCCAGGCGGTGCAGATGCTCGCACCGTGTGAGGAGGCCTTTGATCTCCAGGGTCTCGTCGTGATCCAGGTGGTCGGGGTGGCTGAGGATCCAGCGGCTGATCTTCCGGGGCTTGGGAATCATCGGGCCTGACGGGGCCGCCCGCCTTCGGACCGGATCGGGACGGCTGCGACTGGTTCCGGGTATTCGGAATGCGCGCAGGTAGCGGCGCACGATCTGCACGCTGCCGGTGAACCCCAGCGGCCTGATCCGCTCGGTGATCACCGCGGCATCGGTGACGCCGGCGTTCCACAACGCGTGGACCTGCTCGCGGTAGCTGTCGAGCTTCGTCACGCGGTTCTCGCACTTCACCAGCAGTTCCGCCAGCGTGGTGGCGTCGGCGAACCGGCGGACGGTCTGCTGGTCCAGGTTCAGCTCACGGCCTACTGCCGCCCGTGACATGCCAGCCGCCAAGCGGCTCTGCACCGCCTCGAAGCACTCGCGGGTGCGGATAGCCAGTCGCCGCTCCGGGCGCGGTGGCAGCGCGGGCTCCGGCGCGAGGACCGCCGCCGGCACGGGTTCCGGGGTCGGCTCCGGTTCCGGTGTGGCCCGCTCGGCCTGGACGCGGAGGCAGTGGTAGTGGGAGTTCACGGTCTTCCCGACCGCTTCGCACAGGTTCTGCCATAAATGAAAGCGGTCTGCCACCTGGATGGCGTCCGGCGCGCCGGTGCGGGCACCCTCGGCATACGCACCTCCGCGATCACGGCATACGACCTCGACGCCCGGGTGCTCGACCAGCCAGGCAGCCAGCGTGGCGGCCTCTCGATCCGGCAGGACGTCGATCGGCCGGTGCGTGGCCATATCGATCAGGATGGTGTTGTAGGTGTGACGGCGGCGAATCGCGAAGTCGTCGACCCCTAGTACCTTCACCGCCGGGACCTCGGGTGCTGGCAGCGCGCGGATCATCTTGATGAGCAGGTCGCGGCCGCACGGCATGCCCAGCGTCGTGGCCAGTCGTGCGCCGGCCCGGCCGGCCAGCGCGAGCGCAATGGCTACCAGGGCCTCGGTCAGCACCGGGGTCCGCCGCGCGAACGGCGTTGTCAGGTGCGGGATTTGCTCGCTGAACGTTGACAGCGCGCACGCAGGATTGTCGCACTTGAAGCGGCGCACCGTCACCACTACCCTCGTCCTGCGCCCCGCCGACGGCGCATCCGCCAGCATCCGCTGGTAGCGCGCGTGAACCCGGGACGACTGCGCCCCGCACCCCGAACATCCCGCGACCTGCGCGGACGACCGCACAAAGAGCGTCACCGACAACCCATCGGACTCGACCCGGTCGACACTGACAGCTCTCAGATGGGGCAACAACAGGTCAATACTCGAAGATAGGCACGCAGGTCATCCTCTCGGGCTCCACGGAGCCGATCGCGCCAGGGCGCGCTGAACAGCCAACTTCACGTGATCATCACCAGAGCCCGGAATTCCGTGAACACTGACATCAACTCCGTACCTGTCGCGTTTTCCGGGACAGGTACCGCAACCCCTGCTTCATGTAGACGCGGGGGTTCGTATCCAGGTGCCGCGCCCACTCCGGCGGCTGCTGTTCGCCGCGCGCGGCGGCGTAGACCGCCAGCGCGTACCCGTAGATCTCCTCGCTCAGGTAACCCAGCTGGGACCGCGACCACCCGCTGCTGTCCCGCGTGAAGTCGAACGACGCATTGGCACTGAAGATCCCCAGCCCGAAGTGGACCGTCAGCAGGTCCGTCAGCTGCTCGTGGTCGGGCCGCTGGGCGGTGGTGATCCGCCCCTCGTCCAGCAGCAGCACGTGCCCCAGCTCGTGCGCGATGGTCGCCACCAGCGCCATCGGCTGCCGGGTCAGGTGCTGACTGATCGCCACCACCGGACGTCCGCCCTCGCGCCGGTAGTGCCCGACGGCTCCGCCGCTGCGGTACTGCAGGCCCAACTTCAACCAGGTCTGCCGCTCGGTGTCGTCGTACGGCTCCACCTCTACCAGCAGCCGTCCGTAGTCCACCCGCATCCGCTTGCACACCCGCTGCACGGTACGCCGGATGTCCTCGTCCGACCCGGCGTAGGCCCCGGGGAAGAACTCGGCCGTCGGCTCCACCATCCGCTCCGCCCGCACCTCCGGCTCGAACTGGTCAGCCAGCCAGGCCATGTTGTCCTCGACCCACGCCTCCTCGGCCGTTCCCACCGGACACCGCACCGATCCCAGCCACCTCATGGCCTCCCCCTCACCCTGATGTTCCGACCCCCATAATCCTCTTCACACCCACCCCTGACTTCCCCCATGGGCGCGAGACCGACGGCGAGCCGGTCGGGTCCCAGCCCCGCGCCCACACGGCTGCCGCCTCGGCCCGCGGCGACCACCTGCCCCCGCTCCGACCAGGCCGCGGTCACCGACGGCTGAGCCTGGAAGGCCCTCAAACGCCAGTGCTACGGGAGAGCCAACTGCGACCTCCTCAGACTCCGAATACTTCTGACACCCTGACCCATCACGTGATCATCGCCAGAGCCGAATT
>NZ_JAJONF010000125.1 GCF_021462265.1 Streptomyces shenzhenensis
GGCCGGGGCAGGACGCCGCGACTCGGACCACCGCGATCACCGGCACGGGATCGCGGCCACCGCAAGGCACAGGAGATGATCTTGATGATTCGCAGGAAACTCTCGGCCATAGCCCTCACCGGCGGCATCCTGGCCAGCGGCGTGGCGATGGCCACGCCGGCCAGCGCCATCGGCCCCACCGCGTGCCCCACCCAGAGCAGCAGCTTCCCCATGAGCCACGGCCTGGAAGTCTGGACCTCGCATGGCAACTTCTGCTACGCGGGCACCCCCGGCACGTGGAACGTCAACCAGAGTGGCGTCTACAGGGTCACGGCCGACTGGAACCACGGGGCCTTCGACACCAGCGTCGGCTCCTTCGACATCGGGCCGACCGGCGATCCGCGGGGCAACGCGGTCCTCTTCGACTCCTATGTCACCGTGTACAGCGTGACGATCCTCAACGGCTAGAGCGGGTCCTGGTGATGACCTGAGGACGAGCCTGGCGCTGCCACGGGCAACGCCAGGCAGCCCCGCGACCTGATGCGCTACCCGCTCCCGGCTGCTTCCACCGTTGCGGCATCAGGCGTTCGGGGCCACCTTCGCGAGGCCGTCGATACCGACTGCGGCTCGTCAGGCAGATCGGGACGGTTCACCCTGACGAGCCGCAGTCAGTACTGCAGGTCTGCTCCGTGCTCGCGTGCCCGGCGGGAATGGCCGGTCGTCTGCTTGCGTTACAGAGAGCGTGGTTGTGGAGGGGACTGTGTCCCCGGGCCTCATCTATTGCCCATGAGGACGATCGTTCGGCTGAAGCCTCATGGAGCCTTTCGCCGCGTAGGCGACCGCCCTTCACGACCACATGCACGGCCACGGCCCGTCCCGAGATCTTCGGGACGGGCCGTTCCTGCAGCGGTGTCACCTACCAGCGCATGCCGAGCGCCTCCAGGTCCGCGCGGCGCTGCGGGCTGAGTTTGGCGGCCCTCTTGCGGACGTTGTCGAGCCAGGCGCCGAGTTTGTGCTCGACGCCGTCCACGATCTCCACAGCCTTGCGGGGCACCGATAGGTGCCCTTCACGCGCGTGGAACTGCCGGGCGGCGGCGAGGTTTGCGGCCCACCGTGCGTCCTGCGACCGGGGCGCACCCGCCGCCGATGCCCCGTCCTCGGCTGCGGGCTCGATCCCCACCGACTCCAGGAGCCACTGCTGCGCGGGCATGAGCTTGTCCCACCCGGCCCGCTGCCCGGCGACCCACACCCCGAGGTCTTCGCCCTGGACGATGAGTTCCCCCGGTCCTGCTGGGAGGGCACCGCCGGTCTTGCGGTGGGCGAGGGTGAGTGACGCTCGGAGGGGGGCTTGTTGGTGTGTTGGGTGGTCGCTGGCCTGGTGTGTTGGTGTTTGGTTGAGAGGTTTGGGGTGTGGTTTCGGGAGGCTGGTCAGGGGGTTTGGGCTGGGGTTGTTGGTGGTGTGCTGAGGAGAGTTGGGCTTGTTGTAGATATCGGTATGGCCTAAGCTTGATCATTAACCTCGCTGCTGTTTCAGGCGGACGTGTTCGGTGAGGGTTTCGATTCGTTTCACGGTCTTCCCGGGCTCGTGACGTGGGGCTGGCCTGCGGTTCTTCGAGCCGGGTGGGCGTCCGGGTCCGGGTTTGGAGGGTCTGGGCACGTCGGCGGGACGGGCGGTCTTCACGCGGAGGTGGCGGAACCCCCGGCGGACCCGGGCGGGGGTGAGCCGCCGAGGCTGCGCCGGCCGTTCCCAGGGCCGACGAAGATCCTCGGCGAGGGGCCGGGCGAGGCGGAGTTGGGTGTGGGCGGCGATGATCAGCCACGTCCACAGGTCGGCCGTGTGCGGATCGCGGACCTTGGGGACGGTCCAGCCCAGGGTCTGTTTGAACAGCCGGAAGGTATGTTCAAGATCGAACCTGCGGAGGAACGCCTGCCAGCGCAGGTCGACGTCTGCTCCGGTCATGCCGGTGCGCGAGGACCACAGCCACACCGGCTTCGGGTCGCGGTCACCGGGCAGGTGCTCGACCTTCAGCCGGATCAACGTGCCGTGGATCAAAGGCAGTTCACCGCAGTGGTCGAGCCAGGGGCCACGGGCCTGCAATCGGGGGTGCATCCGGTCCCAGGCGAGGGCTTCAGCCGTGCCGTAACGGGTGGTGTCGCAGATGGTGGCCTGGTCAGGGGTGTGCCAGGACTCCGGCTTGGAGAAGGTGAGGACGCCGCCGTGCTTGCGGGGCTGCCCGCCGCGCGGGGTGGAGCGGCGCGGTCCGGCATCGCGGAGCATGACACGGTCCGAGCGGAGCCGGCCGACCAGCTCGACGGGCAGGTCGGCCAGGACGTAGGCGAGGCGGGTGACGTCGTAGCCGGTGTCCATGACGACGAGGATGTCCGCCGTCGCCCGGCCGCCACTGCCCGGCGTGCACCAGCCGGGTGACCACCTCGCGCAGCTGGGCGGCGGTCACCGCGGTGGCGTCGTCACACGGCCCCAGCCGGATCGCGTCCAGCACGGCCGTCCAGGACGTGCGTCCCGTCTCCAGGGCGGCGACGAATGTGGACGATCAGGG
>NZ_JAJONF010000126.1 GCF_021462265.1 Streptomyces shenzhenensis
TCGAGATGAGCAAGCCGCAGTGCTGTCATACATGCGGTTCGACGTCATCGCCGTGGTTTCCTTCCTCGTTCCGGATTATCGTCGCCTGCTGGTGGTCGAGCCAGGCTTGTCGTGGTCGGTGGCCACGGGACTGCTGGTGGAGCTGGCGGAGGCGCTCGACTTCTGCGGGGTCGGCGTGGATGGTCCAGGACCGGCGCTGGTCGGTGAGCTGGTGGGCAGTGACCCAGTCGCGTTTGATCCATCCGAAGAGCGTCACCCGGGGCATGCCGAGCTCGCGGGCGAGGTCGGTCAGCCACCACTCGTGGCGGCCGAGTGGTGCGGCTCCCCGCCGGAGGGCTTGTTCCTGCTGGCTGACGCAGCCCAGTTCCTGCAGCAGCGTGCGGACGCCCTGGGTGCCGAAGTGTTCGCGGCGTTTGGGCGGGCGGAAGCCCTCGGAGTTGAGGATTTTCGCGATGGCCGGGGCTGAGTGGCCGGCCTCGGCGAGTTCGCGGGCCCGCGCGGCCAGGCGGGGGAAGTAGCTGAGCTGGTCCAAGCGGGCGACCGGGCGGACGAGTTCGCCGGTGGTGCGGTGTCCGCCGGCCCAGGTGACCTGGACGGTGACGCGCTCGCTGTCCCCGACGACGGTGACGGTGACCCTCTCGATCAAGTGCCTGGTCAGCTGTTTTCGGTCCGCATCGGTCGTGGTGGGTGCCTGCCAGACGGCGGGGAGGTCGGCGGCCAGGGCCCGGATCTGGTCACACTCGGCGACGGTGAGGATGCGGGGCCGGGCTGCGATGAAGCGGTCGTACTCCTCACCGAGCCGCCGCCGTTCGGCCAGCGCATGCTCCCACTCCTTCTCCAGTTCCCTAACCACCAGGCGGTTTTCGGGCTCGGCCAACTGGTACTGGCGCCGGGCCCGGTCGGCCGCATAGCCCGCTCGTTCCAGACGCTGCTGCCAGATCTGGTCCACCTCTTCGCGCCGGTGCTGGGCCTGCTCGGCCGCCTGCAGCGAGACCTCCAGGGCGGCTGGCGCCATCGCTGCAAGCAGCAGACCGGTCACATAGCGGTCGACGCAGATCCCGGACAACTGCTGGCACAGCTCTCCGCCGTAGTCAGCCTTCACGCGGCTGCACTCGTACTTCGGCCATAGCTTTCTGCCCTGGCCGCGCTGGTAATGCACGACCATACGAGTGTCGCACCGCCCGCAGAAGATCAGCCCGACCAGCAGGGCCGGCCCGTCACGCAGGGCACCCATGCTCTGGGAACGGGCCCGGTTCGCCTCGATCCGGGCAAGGTTGCGGTCATGCCGCTCGGCGCTGATATAGGCGGGCAGGACGTCGGGCAGATAGACCAGCCAGTCCTCGGGCGGCCTGCGGACGCGCCCGGTGAACGGGCGGCCCGCCAGACGCCGGCGGGGATCGGTACGGCTGCGGCCATAGACATAGACCCCGGCATAGGCGGGGTGGCGGAGCATGTTCTGGATCACGATCCGGCTGGGACGCCTCCAGGCCAGCGTCCCGCGTTCGGGGCCCTCCCGCACCCGGATGCCTATCTGGATGCCGTGGTCGACCAGGAACCGCAACACCGCGTTGATCGTGGCGAGTTCGTCGAACAGGTCGAAGACCAGATGGACCACGGCCTGCACCTGCTGGTCCGGATCACGCACGACCTGACCGTCCGGGCGGCGCAGATAGCCCACGGGCAGGGGCACGGCCAGTTCGCCGCGGCGGGCCTTACCGATCCGTCCGTTCCACATCCGCTGCTTGATCAGATGCAGTTCCGCCTCGCTGATCGTGCCCTTCAGCCCCAGCAGCATCCGGTCGTTGTGCTCGGCCGGGTCATAGACCCCGTCCGGGTCCGCCAGCAGAGCACCCGACAGCGCGCACAGCTCCAGCAGCTGATGCCATTCGCGGCCGCTGCGGGCCAGACGCGACATTTCCATGCCCAACACCAGGCCCACATGGTCCAGGCCGACCTCGGAGACCAGACGCTGGAAGCCAGCCCGCTCCACGACGCCGGACGCGGAATGGCCCAGGTCCTCGTCGATCACCAGGACCCGGGACGCAGCCCAGCCCAAGTCGACTGCCCGTTGCGTGAGTCCGTACTGCAGCCGGGTGGACTCGGCATGATCGAGTACCTGCTGGGGAGTCGACTGACGGACATAGACCACCGCGAGCCGGTCGCGATGCCACGGCTGGATCTTGCCCTCAATCCGATCCCATGGCGCTGCAGCCGTCCTGTTCACCGAGGTCACCCCCGTCCTGCCCGACCGGGTCCGCCGCGATCACCATCCGTGCGGCCAGCACTGCCAGCAACCGCACCACCAACTGGCGGTTCAGTTCCGGAACGGCTCCCCACTGCGGAATCTGGGGAGCTCAGCGACGACATCTCCGTCCACTGACCCTCACCGCCCTCTTCGTCATCAGCCAGTCGCTCACGCAACTGCCGAACAAGAGCGGCGGTGTTGAGCAGGCCGGCAACCCCTACGACAGGCCTGTTCCCCGCCTCGGGCACATCTATGTGGGCACTACGGCTTGCTCCTTGAGC
>NZ_JAJONF010000127.1 GCF_021462265.1 Streptomyces shenzhenensis
GGCCCGACCCTGAAGGTGTACGCGCACCTCATGACCAGCGGAGCGTGCCCGGAAGGCCCTTGGCCAGGCACTCCGACCGCAGGGCCCGGAGGACTGAGGGCCCAGAGTGGTCCCAGGCCGTGAAAATGCCTCCCATCCGCGCCGTATGCGCAGGTGGGAGGCATGATCATTGAACCTACTTCTTCTTCCCCTGGTTCTTGACCGCCTCGATGGCCGCGGCTGCCGCGGCCGGGTCGAGGTACTGGCCGCCGGGGGTCACCGGCTTGAAGTCGGCGTCCAGTTCGTAGGCGAGGGGGATGCCGGTGGGGATGTTGAGACCGGCGATGTCGGCGTCCGAGATGTCGTCCAGGTGCTTGACGAGGGCGCGCAGGCTGTTGCCGTGGGCGGCGATCAGGACCGTGCGGCCGGCCAGCAGGTCAGGGACGATGCCGTCGTACCAGTACGGGAGCATGCGGTTGACGACGTCCTTGAGGCACTCCGTGCGAGGGCGCAGCTCCGGGGGGATGGCGGCGTAGCGCGGGTCCGCGGACTGGGAGAACTCGGAGTCGTCGGCGAGCGGCGGGGGCGGGGTGTCGTACGAGCGGCGCCAGAGCATGAACTGCTCCTCGCCGAACTCGGCCAGCGTGGCCGCCTTGTCCTTGCCCTGGAGGGCGCCGTAGTGGCGCTCGTTCAGGCGCCAGCTGCGGTGGACCGGGATCCAGTGGCGGTCGGCGGCTTCGAGGGCGAGCTGCGCCGTGCGGATCGCTCGCTTCTGGAGGGACGTGTGGACCACGTCCGGGAGCAGGTCGGCATCCTTCAGGAGCTCACCGCCGCGGACTGCCTCCTTCTCGCCCTTCTCGTTGAGGTTGACGTCCACCCAGCCGGTGAACAGGTTCTTCGCGTTCCACTCGCTCTCGCCGTGGCGGAGGAGGATCAGCTTGTACGGTGCGTCGGCCATGGGTCAGAGCGTAATCCACGTATTCGGGGCGGAGGGCGGGCGCCCGTAGGGCGTCCCAGGGGGCGGACAGCCGACCGCATCTGTTAATTCACTGGCTCAGGCGAGCAGTAGATATGTAAGTTGCCGTCACGCCTTGCGTCACTTACATGCGTCACTTACATGTCCGTCGCTCACGCCTGCTCCGGGAGAACCATGTCGTCCGCCGCCCTGCGACGCGCCGTCCGGGAGACCGTGTCCGGTCTGCCCAGGGAGTTCTGGTGGCTGTGGACCAGCACCCTCGTCAACCGGCTGGGTGCCTTCGTGGCCACGTACATGGCCCTGTATCTGACCCTGGACCGCGGGTACAGCGCGTCTTACGCCGGGCTCGTCGCCTCCCTGCACGGGCTGGGCGGGGTCGTGTCCTCCCTGGGGGGCGGGGTGATGGCCGACCGGCTGGGGCGGCGGCCCACCCTGCTCGTCGCCCAGGGCTCCACCGCCGCGGCCGTCGCGCTGCTCGGGTTCGTGCGCGATCCCGTCGCCATCGCCGCCGTCGCCTTCCTGGTCGGCGTGGCCTCCACCGCCTCCCGGCCGGCCGTGCAGGCCATGATGGCCGACATCGTGCGGCCCGAGGACCGGGTACGGGCCTTCTCGCTCAACTACTGGGCGGTCAATCTGGGGTTCGCCGTGTCCTCCATGGGCGCCGGGTTCATCGCCGAGGTCAGCTACCGCGCCGGGTTCCTGATCGAGGCGGCGATGACCGCCGCCTGCGCCGTCCTCGTCTTCGCCAGGGTGCCCGAGTCGCGGCCGACGCGTGCCGCCGCGGCGGGCGGCGAGGGTGGCGAGGTCAGCCTGCTGACCGTGGTGCGCGACGGGCGGTACATGGGCGTCGTCGGGCTGTCGTTCCTCGTCGCCCTGATCTTCCAGCAGGGGTCGGTGGGGCTGCCGGTGGCGATGGGCGAGGCCGGGTTCTCGCCCGCCGACTACGGCATGTCCATCGCCGTGAACGGGATCCTCATCGTGGTGCTGCAGATTCCGGTGACCCGGGTCATCCAGTACCGGGACCCGCGGTCACTGCTCGTCGTCTCGTCCCTGCTCGCGGGGTACGGCTTCGGGCTCACCGCCTTCGCCGGGTCGGTCGGGGTGTTCGCGCTCACCGTCTGCGTGTGGACGCTCGCCGAGATCGTCAACGCGCCGACCCAGACGGGGCTGGTGGTGCGGCTCTCGCCGGTCCAGGGGCGGGGCCGGTACCAGGGGATGTACACGCTGTCCTGGTCCGCCGCCGCGCTCATCGCGCCGCTGCTGTCCGGGGTCGTCATCGACCGGTTCGGGGCGCGGTGGCTGTGGGGGGTGTGCGCGGTGGTGGGGACGGCGGCGGCTCTGGGGTACGGGCTGCTGATGCGGCGGCTGCCGGCGGAACGGCCCGCCGCCGCGGCTCCGGCGAGTGCGGAGGCGG
>NZ_JAJONF010000128.1 GCF_021462265.1 Streptomyces shenzhenensis
AACCACCGGCCATGCCAGAGGGCTGCGAACTCGGAGTGAACGAGACCTGCTGCCCGTTGCCATCCTGGCGGCAGGCGTCGACGGGCAGCCTGGCCCCCCGCCGCACGTTCGTACCCGGGGCCCCAGGAGCCAGTCGAACCAGTGCAGGGTCAGGACCGTCTCACCCAGCACGTGGTTGCAGAACTCCACAACGTGTGGTTCATCGCTTTCGCCCCCTTCGCCATGGCCGGCCCCGATGCCACGTACCTCTGACACCACGGAGGCAACCACCTGTACGACACCGCCGTAGGCTCATGTCATGAAATCCGTCATCACGGCCATCGACGAGGTGTCGCCGGACAACCAGCTCGGGTGCAGCATGCACACCCAGCCGAGTCACCACTGCAGCGGCCCGGTCGTTGCCGTGGTGACGTTCGACGACGCCGGCGGCAAGGACAACCACTGGAACGTCTGCCAGTGGTGGCTTACCACCCATCCCGACGCGGTCGCCTTCCGGAGCCAGTGACTGGCTGACACTCCGCCACTGAGCTTGCCATGCAGGTGAGGTTCGGCTCGTTCCCTCCAGTGATCTCCACGGCCTTGTCGCGCCGGACACACTTCAACACCAGATCTCGATCGCCCGCTGGCCTGAAGCACGCACCGGGGTCTCTACGGCATCGCTACGCATAGGCCAGAAGCAGTGGCCGAAGCGGCAGGCTCGGCCAGCAGCCGGCGACGACTACGGATGCCCAGGGCAAGGAACAAGACGGTCGGCGTAGGCGTCCGCGCGACAGCTGGTCTATCCGGATCCTCCTGGCTGGTCCTTGGCCCACCACAGAAAGGCGGCGGAGTGCTGCTGGTTGGCGAAGCCCTCGCCGACGAGGGTGTGCAGGAGGTCGTTGCTCCAGAGGATGAGCCGCCCGAGGGTCCAGTTCACCGACTCGGGTGCCGGCAGTTCGAGTCCGTACACGGCCCTGGCTATCTCGCGCTTGCCGCCCGCCAACGTCGTGTACTTGAGGATCGACAGGAACCGCTCGGGCTCCGCCACGCACAGAACTCTGGTGAGAAGCGCCTCCTTGAAACCGGTCATCGCGAACGGCTTCACACCGGACAGCAGGTGCTGGAGCCGGTCTTCCAGAGGTACCTCGTCGGGCCCGTGCAGGAGGTACTCGATCGTGCTGCGGGTCGACTCCCCCGCCGCGGCGTCGCCCATGAGGTTCCAGGCGGAGTTGAAAGTGGCCTGGTTGCCGGGGTGGGCTCCGACATCGGAGTTGGCGAAATCCTTGAGAACCCTGGGATCACAGGTGCTCAACCCGTCCGGAGAGAAGACCTGCTGGTACTTCGCCCAGTAGGCGGCGACCTGCGGGGCGAAGTCGGGCCTGGTGGCCAGATACTCGGCCTTGAGCCGGGCGGCCCGTTCCAGCCACCGGGGCTCGACGTCCTCTGGTTTAGGGAAACGGGCCTTGAGGTCACCGAAAGAGCGGACCCGGTCCTTCTCCGGGAGGACGGGCTCGCCATGCTCCCATTCGAAGCCGCACCGGTGCTTCACGACCCGGCGTCCGTCGTCCAGGATACGGACCAGTTCGACGTCCTCGTCGTCACTGCACAACGGGCACATGGCCAGTCCCATGGCACCCCCCACTCTGTCGGTGTCCGTGCCGCCCGGCGGCCTGTGCGTCTATGGGACCGAGAGCCGCACTCCGGCATCCGGCTCGGAAAGCATCGAGGCAGCCGCCGCCTCCCGAGCCAATATTGGCATACTGCAAAGATGACCGGCACATCATCGCCTAGCCGCATCCTTCTCGTCGCATCCCTGCCCGTGGCACTCGCCGTTCTGAGCACAGGCTGCGCGAACAGCTCCTCCGCCCAGACCACTGACACCGCTTCCCCGAGCACCGGTGGTACGGCCGCTCCCGGCAGCGTCCATGTCGTCGCGGGCGAGGTCGACCTGACGGTCACGGGCGCCGTCGCGCACCTCGACCGCTTCGGTGACGGCTCGCTCGCCATGACCGTCCGGAACGACGACGGCGTCCCCGAACACCTCGGCATGGTCGCCACCCCCGAGGGGGGACGCGGGGAACTCGTCGGAGGGAAGTCCGCCGAGGGCGACGGTTCGCTGTCCACCGCCGGGATCCTGGTGACGAGCGGGACCAGCGTCACGTTCGGCGTCAACGGCGGACCGCGCGTCCTGCTGCATCACGTACGGGGCGCCACCGCCGCGCACACGCTGCCGGTGGCGCTTCAGTTCGGCGTGGCCGGACTGGTCCGGTTCCAGGCCAGGGTCTCCTCAGCCTGACCAGCCGGCGGTGCCGACGACGGCGACATCGAGCGCCTGGGCCCGGTCGGTGCAGCTCGTGATTCGCGTGACCAGGCCGCCGGTGAT
>NZ_JAJONF010000129.1 GCF_021462265.1 Streptomyces shenzhenensis
GTGCTGCGGGTCCATGCCCAGTGCCTCGCGCGGGGAGATCCGGAAGAACGCGGGGTCGAACTCCGCTGCGCCGTCGAGGAATCCGCCCGTGCGCGTGTACGTCTTGCCCGGCAGCCCGGGCTCGGGGTCGTAGATGCCGTCGATGTCCCAGCCGCGGTCGGTGGGGAAGCCGGACAGGGCCTCGCCGCCGGTGTCGAGCAGTTCCCAGAGGTCCTCAGGGGAGGAGATGCCGCCAGGCAGCCGGACCGCCATGCCGACGATCGCGATGGGGTCGTCGTCCACCGGCGTGGCGGCCGCGGGGACGAGTTCGTCCTGCCCGGCGGTGCCGGTGAGCTCCCCGAGCACGAACCGGGCCACCGCCCGCGGCGTCGGGTGGTCGAAGAGCAGTGTGGTCGGCAGCCGCAGGCCGAACTCCTTGACGAGGGTGTTGCGCAGCTGCACCGCCGTCATCGAGTCGAAACCCTGCCCGGTGAACGGGGCGTCGGGGTCCACCGCCGACGCGTCCGGGTGCCCGAGGACGGCCGCCGCGTGCGCCCGCACACTGTCCAGCAGCGCGGACTCCCGGTCCGCCGCGGGCAGTTCGGCCAGCCGGCCGGCCAGGCCCGGCGCGGATCCGGAGCCGCCCGCACCGGCGGCGGTCTCGGGTTCCCGCAACGCCGCCTGTACCTCGGGCAGTTCGCTCAGCAGCGCACTGGCCCGCGCGGCGGTGAAGCCGGGCGCGAACCGTGCCCAGTCGATGTCCGCGACCGACACGGCGGCTTCGTCCCGCTCGACCGCGGCGACCAGCGCGCGGACCGCCGTCTCCGGCTCCATCGGTATGACGCCGAGGCGCGCGAGGCGCTCCGCGGCGCCGTCGACCGCGCCAAGTCCCGCCCCGGCCCAGGAACCCCAGGCCACCGAGGTCGCGGTGAGCCCGCGCCGGTGCCGGTCCCGGGCCAGTGCGTCGAGATAGGCGTTGGCCGCGGCGTACGCGCCCTGTCCGCCGCCGCCCCACACGCCCGCGTTGGACGAGATGAGCACGAAGGCGTCGAGCTCCCGGTCGCCGAGCACGGCGTCCAGGTTCCGGGCGCCCGCGACCTTGCCGTCCAGGACGCGAGCGAACTCCTCGGGCGGGGTCTCGGCGATGAGGCTCTGCTGCCCCAGCCCGGCCGCGTGCACGACGGCGGTCAGCGGACGGTCGTCCGGCACCGCCGCGACCAGCTCCGCCAGCGCCTCCGGGTCGGCCACGTCGCACGCGGCCACCGTCACCCCGGCGCCGAGCCGCTCCAGCTCGCCGACCAGCTCCGCGGTGCCCTCGCCCGCGGCACCCCGGCGGCTCAGCAGCAGATGCTCCGCACCCGCGCCGGCCAGCCACCGGGCGATCTGCCCGCCGACGCCCCCGGTGCCGCCGGTGACCAGGACCGTGCCCCGCGGCGTCCAGGCGCGCCGGGCGGCGTGTTCGCCGAGTGGCGCCCGCACCAGCCGGCGCGCGAACACCGCGGCCCCGCGGATCGCCAGCTGGTCCTCGCCGCCCTGCCCGCGCAGCACCGCGACCAGCTGCCGCAGCGCCTGCTGGTCCGGCTCGGCCGGCAGATCCACCAGACCGCCCCACAGGCGCGGCTGCTCCAGCGCGGCCACCAGCCCGAAGCCCCAGGTGAGCGCCTGCGCCGGGGAGATCTCCGGCCCGTCGGGCCCGTCCGCGCCGCCCGTCGTCACCGCCCACAGCGGCGCGTCGACCCCGGCCTCGGCCAAGGCAGGCACCAACGCCGTCAGCAGCGCGAGCCCGTTCGTCATGGCCGGAAAGACGGTGTGCGGCCGTTCGTCCAGCGACAGGAACGACAGCACCGCCCCCTGACCGGCCACGCCCGCCGACACCAACTGCTCGGTCAGCGCGCCCCGTTCCGTCACGGCGAGCTCTCGCACGACGACCTCGGCGCCCAAGGAACGCAACGCGTCCAGGGTGCCCGTCACCCGGAGGTCACCGGCGAAGCCCTCCGGCACGACGGCGAGCCAGGTCCCGGACATCCGGCCGGGGTTGACGATGCCGAGCTGTCGCCAGGCGATCCGGTAGCGCCAGGCGTCCACGGCCGCCCGCTGCCGGCCGCGCCGTCGCCAACTCGCCAGCGCGGGCAGCGCGGAGGCGACCGCGTCCCGCTCCCGCCCCTCGCTCACGTCCAGCGTGGCGGACAGGACGGACAGGTCCTCCTCCTCGACCGCCTTCCAGAACAGGGCCTCGTGCGGATCCGCCGCCGCGGCCTCCCGCGGGGCGGGCGTCG
>NZ_JAJONF010000013.1 GCF_021462265.1 Streptomyces shenzhenensis
GTCCACCACCGCCCTCGTCTCGACGTACCGCACACTCAGGAAGTGAATGACATGCAGCTCGGACTCATCGGCCTCGGCAAGATGGGCGGCAACATGCGCGAGCGCATCCGCCTCGCCGGCCACACCGTCATCGGCTACGACCGCAACCCCGACGTCTCCGACGTCAAGTCCCTCGAGGAACTGGTCGAGAAACTCGACGCCCCGCGCACGGTGTGGGTGATGGTCCCGGCCGGCCACGCGACCCAGTCCGTCGTCGACGAGCTCAAGGACCTGCTGTCCGAGGGCGACACGGTGGTCGACGGCGGCAACTCCCGCTGGACGGACGACGAGAAGCACGCCGCCGAACTCGGTATCAAGGGCATCGGCTTCGTCGACGCCGGTGTCTCGGGCGGGGTGTGGGGCCTGCAGAACGGCTACGCCCTGATGGTCGGCGGCGACAAGCAGCACGTCGAGCGGCTGGAGCCGATCTTCGAGGCGCTCAAGCCGGAGGGCCCGTACGGCTATGTCCACGCCGGCAGGGTCGGCGCCGGGCACTTCTCCAAGATGGTCCACAACGGCATCGAGTACGCCATGATGCAGGCGTACGCGGAAGGCTGGGAGCTTCTGGAGAAGGTCAAGTCCGTGGACAACGTCCGCGAGGTCTTCCGCTCCTGGCAGGAGGGCACCGTCATCCGCTCCTGGCTGCTCGACCTCGCGGTCAACGCCCTGGACGACGACGCGCACCTGGACAAGCTGAAGGGGTACGCGGAGGACTCCGGCGAGGGCCGCTGGACCGTCGAGGCGGCCATCGACAACGCCGTGCCGCTGCCGGCGATCACGGCCTCCCTCTTCGCCCGGTTCGCCTCCCGCCAGGACGACTCCCCGCAGATGAAGATGATCGCGGCGCTGCGCAACCAGTTCGGCGGCCACGCCGTCGAGTCGAAGGAGTAGTGCGCCGTGGGGGACCTTCTCCTGGTCCGCCACGGTGAGACGGAGTGGAGCCTGTCGGGCCAGCACACCAGCTGGACCGACCTGCCCCTCACCCAGCACGGCGAGGAACAGGCCAAGTCCCTCGCTCCGCTCCTCACCGGCCGGACCTACGCACTGGCGCTGTCCAGCCCGCTGGGCCGCGCGATACGCACGGCCGAACTGGCCGGCCTGACCGGGGTGGCACCCGAACCCGACCTGCACGAATGGGACTACGGCGGCTACGAGGGCGTCACCACGGCGGAGATCCACCGTTCCCGACCCGACTGGTACCTGTGGACCGACGGCGTCCCGCCGGGCCCGGAGGGCCACCCCGGCGAGTCGCCGGAGCGGATCGGCGAGCGGGCCGACCGGGTGCTCAGGAAGCTGGAGAGCGCGCTCACCACCGGCACGGGCGACGTGATCCTGGTGGCCCACGCCCACTTCCTGCGCGTGCTGACCGCGCGCCGCCTGGGTCTGCCGCCCGCGGAGGGCAGGCTGTTCCAGCTGGCGACCGGGACGGTCAGCCGGCTGTCCACCGAGCACGGCCGGCCCGTGATCGCCGAGTGGAACAAGCAGCCGTAAGAAACGTCGAAACGGCCCGTCGGTACAACTGACGGGCCCTTTCGCCGTGTTGGCCTCAGGCGCTCACCAGCGGCTCTCCCGGGGCGGCACCACGGGAAGTTTCTACGGCCCCTTTCCTAACCCCTTGTCGAAAGGCGCGCGAAGCCCATAGCCTGACGCGGCGCCGGTGCCCTCGTCCGCCCCGGCCCGGCCGTGACGGGATGGGAGGGGCAGCCGCGTGAAGCGCACATCGCGTGACATCCGCACCGCGAATCGCTACGAGGTGCTGCGCCAGATCATCGCCCAGTCCCCGACCTCACGGCAGACCCTGGCGGCCGCGACCGGGCTGAGCGTGGCCACCGTGGCCACCCTCGTCGGCGAACTGCTCGACCTCCGGATGATCACCGAGGTCGGCTTCGAGGACTCGGCGGGCGGCCGCCCCCGGGGCCTCGTCGCCGTCAACTCCGCGGGCGGCGCGCTGATCGGCGTCGACATGGCCGAGACGTACGTCCGGGTGGAGCTGTTCGACCTGGGACTGAACGTGCTGGCCCGCGCGGTGGAGGACATGCGCCCCGGCGAGAGCCGCCCCGAGCAGGCGGTCGCCCGGGTGGCGACGGCCGTCGGCGCGGTGGTCGCCCAGGCCGGCGTCGAGGGCGCGCGGGTGCTGGGGGCCGGGGTGAGCGTGCCGGGGCAGGTGGACCGGGCCACCGGCATCGCCGAGTACGCACCCAACTGGGACTGGCACGACGTGCCGTTGCTCGACCTGCTCTCCGAGCACATCGCCTACCCGCTCCACCTGGACAACCCGCTGCGGGCGTGCGCGGTGGCCGAGCAGTGGTTCGGGGCGGCTCGCGGCCGCGGGGACACCGTGGTGGTGAACCTCGGCACCGGGGTCGGCGCCGGGCTCGCGCTGGGCGGCAGGCTGCACCGGGGGGTGAGCAACAGCGCCGGGGAGTGGGGGCACACCACGCTCGTGCTGGACGGGCGGCTGTGCCACTGCGGCAACCACGGCTGCGTCGAGACGTACGTCGGTGCCCCCGGCATCATGCTCAACCTGCGCGAACTCAGCGCACGCAGCACGCTGTTGCACCCCGAGGACCAGACGGCGACCATCGACGCCCTGGCCCACGGGGTCGCCACGGGCGACCCGGTGGCCGTCAAAGTGGTCCGCGACACGGCCCGTTACCTGGGGGCGGGCATCGCGGACCTGGTGAACCTGTTCAACCCCGAAGTGGTCGTGCTCAGCAGCTGGGTCGCCAGGAAGCTGGGCGCACCGCTGCTCGACGAAGTGCGCGAGGCCGTCCGGCGGCACGCGCTGCGGCGGCCGTTCGCCGCCACCGAGATCGTCCTCTCCCCCGTCCCCACCGACCCGGTCTGCCTGGGCGCGGCCACGTTCGCGCTGGAGGGCGCCCTGCAGGCCGTGGGACAGAGGACACCGAAACGCACCACCCCGGCAAGGAGCCGTACCGCACCGCCTTCATGACGACGGAAGGGATGCACGTGTCTCACCCGCACCACAGCAGATCGGTCCTCCTGACGGCCGCAGCCGCACTGGCCCTCACCGGGCCCCTGACATCACTCCCGTCCGCCTCGGCCGCCACCGGCACCGCCCCGGCCGCCGAGGTCTCCCCGCACGCCGCCCAGACCATCGACGACATCGGCGCCTCGGGCGCCTGGTGGGTCAACGACCTCCAGCACTTCTCGCCCAAGGTCCAGGCCCGGGTGGCGAAGCTGCTCTTCGCCAAGCAGGGCCTGGACCTCAGCTCGTACCGCTACAACATCGGGGGTGGCGGGGTCGCGGTCACCACCCCGGCGCGCGCCGCCGAGGACTTCCTGAACTCCGACGGCTCGTACGACTGGAGCAGGGACGACGGCGGCCGGACGTTCCTCGGGTACGCCGCGAAGTACGGCGTCGAGGACCTGATCGGCTTCGTGAACAGCGCGCCGGCGCGGTGGACCACCAACGGGCAGAGCTGCGGCGGACAGCTGAAGGCGGAGAACGAGTCCGACTACGCCCGCTACATCGCCGACGTCACCGACCACTTCGCCCGCCAGGGCGTGCGGCTGGACCACATCAGTCCCTTCAACGAACCGGACAACGACTTCGGTTCGTGCGGCCAGGAGGGCATGCGGGTCACCGTCGACCAACGCGACGACATCGTGCGGGCGCTCGGCGCCGAGCAGCGGGCCCGGCACCAGAAGACCTCGATCATCGCCGACGAGTCCAGCCAGACGACCCAGTTCGTCTCCGAACTCCCGCAGTGGATCTCGCAGCCGGACACCGCGCAGTACGTGTCCGCGCTGGCGCACCACACCTACGACAACCCCGGCGACGGCCAGCTCGGCAACGTCTACGAGACGTCGCGGACGGTCGGCCAGAAGTCCTGGGCATCGGAGATCTGCTGCTTCGGCAAGGGCTCGACGGGCTGGAACCAGGAGTACGACCCGTCCATCGACAACGCCCTGCTGATGTCCCGGATCATCTACAAGGACTTCGCGAGCGCCCACGACTCGGCCTTCCAGTGGTGGGTGGCGCTGGCCAGCGGCTACGGCACCGACCCGTACGCGAAGAACGACGCCGGCTGGAACGACGGCCTGATCTACTACGACCCCGACTACGCGACGAACGGCAACCAGACGCTGTACTTCACCAAGCGGTACTACGCGCTCGGCCAGTACAGCAAGTTCGTCGAACCGGGCTCGGTCGCGCACAACGTGACCGGCGCGCCGGACGGGGTCGAGGTGTCGGCGTACGACAGCGGCGGGAAGTGGGTGGTCGTGGTCAACAACCACAACACGACCGCCACCCCGCTGAGTCTGCACTTCAACAAGGCGACGCCGAAGCGGGCCGGGGAGGCGGTGCGGACGTCGGCCACCGAGGACTGGGCCGAGGTCGCCAAGCCGTCGGTGAGCGCGGGGACGGTCTCCGCGACCCTGGCGGCCCGCTCGATCACGACGTACGTCTTCGACCAGAAGGGCCACGGCAGTTCGGCCGTGACCGGCGCGCTGGCGGGCAGGCAGTCCGGCAAGTGCCTGACGGCGGACGCCTCCGGGGCCGCCATCGCCACCTGCACGGGCGCGGCGGACCAGTCCTGGTCGTACGACGCGACGGGTGCCCTGAAGGGCGCGAACGGCTATCTGACGGCGTCGGGTTCCGGCCTGACGGCCACCGCCGACCACACCGGTGACGCGAGCCAGCGCTGGCTGCTGAACGCCAACGGGCAGATCCTCAGCGAGGCGTCCGGCAAGTGCCTGGACGTCAGCGGACAGGCCACCGCCGACGGCGGCAAGGTGATCCTCTACAGCTGCAACAGCGGCACCAACGAGGCCTGGACCAGGAAGTAGCCGCACCGTACCGCACCCGACCGAGGGCCGCCGGCACCCCCCTGACCCGGCGGCCCTCAACTTGCCCTGCTTTCACATCTGTTCGCCATTCCGAACCGGTGCAACGTTTCACGCAGACTTCGTCCAACCTCTTGCCGAAGTGTTAGCCGAAGGTTAACGTCCCGCTCCGCAAAGCAATTTCAGCCATCTGGTTCCGAGGTCCCACGGGCCGTAGAGGCACAGCCGCACTCGACAGACAAGGACGTCAGCATGTCGGCACTCAGCAACAACAACTGGTCCCGCCGGTCTCTCTTCCGGGCGGCAGCGGGCATGGCCGCCGCCGGCACGCTGGCCGCGTGCGGCAGCAACAACGGCAGGGGCGGGGGCAGCGGGTCGGGCAAGCAGCTCACGCAGATGTACCACGCCTACGGCGAGGCCGGCGTGGAGCAGGCGCTCAAGAGGTACGCCTCCGGGTACAAGAGCGCCGACGTGACGACGCAGTGGATCACCAGCTCCGACTACGAGAGCAAGCTCTTCGCCACGCTGCTCACCAAGTCCGCCCCGGACGTGTTCGAGTTCCACCCGCAGATCCAGATGGTCAAGAGCGGTCAGGTCGCCGACCTGAGCGACCTCATCGACCCGGTCAAGGACGACTTCAACCCGGCGGACATCAAGTCGCACACCGTGGACGGGAAGATCTACGGCATACGGATGATCGACGACCCGCAGTTCTTCTTCTACCGGCCCTCACTGTTCGAGAAGGCCGGCGTCAAGGTCCCGGAGACCCTCGACGAGCTGATCGAGGCCGCCGCCAAGCTCACCACCAGCAAGATGAAGGGCGTCTTCCTCGGCAACGACCTGCACGCGATCATCAGCCCGCTGATCTGGTCCGCGGGCGCCGACACCCTCGACGACAAGAACCAGATCGCCTATCACACGCCGGGCGTCGTCGAAGGCCTCAAGAAGCTGCGCAAGCTGTTCACCAGCGGCGATCTGCTCCTCGGCGCCCCGACCGACTTCTGGGACCCGTCCTCGCTCAACCAGGGCCTGTGCGCCATGCAGTTCTGCGGTATGTGGGCGATGCCGCAGTTCCAGAAGGTGCTCGGCGACGACCTCGGGATCTTCCCCTTCCCGAAGACCGTCGACTCGGGCAAGCAGTCCGTCTACAACGGCGGCTGGTCGATGTTCGTCAACGCCAAGGGCGACAACGTCGACGCGGCCAAGGAGTACGTCAAGTGGCTGTGGATCGACCAGAAGAAGGACCAGGAGGACTTCGCGACGTCGTACGGCTTCCACATCCCGCCGCGCACCTCGATCGCCGCTTCGGCCACCAAGCTCAAGTCCGGTCTCCCCGCGGAGGGCGTGAAGCTCTTCAACGAGTTCGGGCACTTCGACAACATCGGCTGGACCCAGGCGATGATCCAGGCGTCGTGGGACGTCCTGTCCAACTGCGTCCGCAAGGCCGGTGACCCGGACAAGGCGCTCGACCAGTGCGACACGGCCGTCAACCGCGAGCTGAAGAAGCTCTTCGGATAGATCGCGGACGGATCGGATCCATGTCGACGACCACGACGCGCGACCTCGCGAACCCCGCCTCGGTGCCGGCCGGTCCGGCCAAGCCGCGGCGGGGCCTGCGGGACAGCCGCACCCTCAACTTCTGGCTCTTCATCGGCCCCTTCCTGATCGGGCTGATCGTCTTCGTCTACGTGCCGATCGGCTGGAGTCTCTACCTCAGCTTCTTCGACGCGCGGTTCACCGTCACGCCGGACAAGTTCGTCGGCTTCGACAACTACACGTACATGCTGACGGACCCCAAGTTCACGGGGTCGCTCGTCACCTTCACCGTCTTCGCGGTGTTCATCGTGCCGGCCACCTGGGCGGTGTCGCTCGGCCTCGCCCTGCTGGTCAACCAGATCAGGTTCATGCGGGCGTTCTTCCGGTCGGTGTTCTTCCTGCCGACCGCGTGCAGCTACGTCGCCGCGTCGCTGATCTGGAAGATGTCCCTCTTCAGCGGGGTCCGCTTCGGCCTGCTGAACACGGTCCTCGGCTGGTTCGGGGTCGACAGCATCGCCTGGCTGGCCTCCCCCAGCCCGCCCTGGTACTGGCTCGTCATCGTCACGCTCCGGCTGTGGCTGCAGTCCGGTTTCTACATGATCCTGTTCCTGGCGGCCCTGCAGAACATCCCGGGCGAGCTGTACGAGGCCGCCGCCATCGACGGCGCCAAGCGGGGCTGGCAGACCTTCCGGTACATCACCCTGCCGCAGCTGAGGGCCACCTCGACCGCGGTGATCCTGCTGCTGCTCATCGCCGCCTACCAGGCCTTCGACGAGTTCTACAACCTGCTCGACAAGACCACCTGGGGCCGGCCGCCGCTGGTCGAGCTGTACGCCACCGCCCTCGGCACGTCACAGGACTACGGCGCCGGGAGTGCGGGAGCCGTCATCCTGACCCTGCTGATCATCGTCGTCACCCTGTTCCAGGGCAAGATCATGGGCTTCGGAAGAGGGGACGAGTCCAAGTGACCACCACCACGCCCGACCTGAACAAGACCGCCGCCACGAAGGCCAGGCGCCGTCGCGGCGGCGGAGTGATGGGCAGCACCGGCCTGTACATCGCCACCGGTGTCGCCGCCTTCCTCTTCCTGGTCCCGTTCTACGTCCTGCTCCGCAACGCGCTCACCACGGACGCCGCCATCACCGGGCCGAGCTGGGAGTTCTTCCCCACGCACGTGCAGTGGGGCAACCTCAAGGAGCTGTTCGACGACCCGCAGGTGGACTTCGCCCAGTCCATGTGGAACTCGCTGATCGTCGGCGTCTCCATGACCGCCGGCATCCTGCTGGTGTGCTCGCTGGCCGGCTACGCCCTGGCCCGCATCCCCTACAAGCACGCCAACAAGATCTTCTACGTCGTCCTGGGCACCCTGATGGTCCCGACCTCGGTGACCTTCGTGCCCAGCTTCGTGCTGGTCTCCTCGCTCGGCTGGGTGGACACCTACCGGGGCCTGATCATCCCGGGCCTGTTCAGTGGTTTCACCTGCTTCCTGTTCCGGCAGTACTTCCTGGGGTTCCCGAAGGAGCTGGAGGAGGCGGCACGCGTGGACGGGCTGGGCTACTGGGGCTCGTACTGGCGCGTCGTCGTGCCCAACTCGCTCAACTTCTTCGCGGCGATCGCCACCATCACCTTCATCAGCGCCTGGAACGCCTTCCTGTGGCCGCTGGTCATCGGCCAGGACCCCGGGGCGTGGACCGTCCAGGTCGTGCTCTCGTCGTACATGACCAACCAGACGGTCGTCTTCCACACGATCTTCATGGCCACCGCCATCTCCATCCTGCCCCTGGTGTTCGTCTTCCTCTTCCTCCAGCGCTGGCTGGTCCAGGGGATCGCGCAGACCGGCATCAAGGGCTGACCCGCCTCGAGAGACCTGGAGACCGATGTCTTTCCGCTCCGCCACGGCTGTCGACTACGTCGAGGACGTCTCACCGGGCTCCGGGGCCCTGCCGCCCCGCGCCTGGTACCCCGCCTCGGACGCCGCGTCCCTCTCCCTGAACGGCAGTTGGCGCTTCAGGCTGTCGCCGACGGCCGACGCCGAGGACGACTCGTTCGCCGCGCCGGGGTACGACGCCGACGGCTGGGCGGAGGTCTCGGTCCCGGGGCACTGGGTGCTCCAGGGGCACGGCGCGCCGGTCTACACGAACCACCTCTACCCGTTCCCGGTCGACCCGCCCAGGGTCCCGACCGAGAACCCCACCGGTGACCACCTGCGGTTCTTCGACCTGCCCGAGGGCTGGGACCCGGCCGACGGCGGTACGGTGCTGCGCTTCGACGGTGTCGAGTCCTGTGCCCGGGTGTGGCTGAACGGCACGGAGGTCGGCGAGTTCAAGGGTTCCCGGCTGCCGCACGAGTTCGCCGTCGGCCATCTGCTGAAGCCGGCCGGCAACGTGCTCGCCGTCCGCGTCCACCAGTGGTCGGCCGGCTCCTACCTGGAGGACCAGGACCAGTGGTGGCTGCCCGGCATCTTCCGGGACGTGACCCTGCTGCACCGCCCGGCCGGCAGCGTCCTCGACTTCTTCGTGCACGCCTCCTACGACCATGTCACCGGCGCGGGCACGCTGCGCGTCGACTCCGACGTGGACGGCCGGGTCACCGTGCCGGAGCTGGACATCGACATCGCGACCGGCGAGCCGGCGACCGTCCCGGTCCAGGCGTGGACGGCCGAGACCCCGAGGCTGTACGACGGGGTGCTGGCCACCGAGGGCGAGCGGGTGCCGTTGCGGATCGGCTTCCGGACGGTGGAGGCGGCCGACGGGCTGATCAAGGTCAACGGGAAGGCGGTCCTCTTCAAGGGGGTCAACCGGCACGAGTGGCATCACGAGCGGGGCCGGGCGCTCGATCTTGAGACCATGCGCGCCGACGTGCTGCTGATGAAGCGGCACAACATCAACGCGGTCCGCACCTCCCACTACCCGCCGCACCCGGCCTTCCTCGACCTGTGCGACGAGTACGGCCTGTGGGTGATCGACGAGTGCGACCTGGAGACCCACGGTTTCACCGAGCAGGCCTGGCGGGACAACCCGGTCGACGACGACCGCTGGACCCCGGCGCTGCTCGACCGGGCCGCCCGGATGGTCGAGCGCGACAAGAACCACCCGTCGGTGGTGATCTGGTCCCTCGGCAACGAGGCCGGCACCGGCCGGGGCCTGACCGCGATGGCCGAGTGGATCCACGGCCGGGACGCCTCCCGGCTCGTGCACTACGAGGGTGACGTCGACTGCCGTGACGCGGACGTGTACTCGCGGATGTACGCCGACCACGCCGAGGTCGAGCGGATCGGCCGGGGCCTGGACGGCGGCACCCACAAACGCCGTGCACTCCCCTTCATCCTCTGCGAGTACGGGCACGCCATGGGCAACGGCCCCGGTGGCCTCGCCGACTACCAGCGGATCTTCGAGTCGTACGGCCGGCTCCAGGGCGGCTTCATCTGGGAGTGGATCGACCACGGCATCAAGGACGACCGCTACGGCTACGCGTACGGCGGCGACTTCGGCGAGGAGCTGCACGACGGGAACTTCGTCTGCGACGGACTGGTCTTCCCCGACCGGCGGCCCTCACCGGGGCTGGTGGAGTACAAGAAGGTGATCGAACCCGTCCGCATCGAGGGCGACGGCGCCACCGTCCGCGTCACCAACCGGCAGGACTTCGCCGATCTGGCCGCGCTGGACTTCGAGTGGTCGTACCAGGTCGGCGGCGAGACCGTCGAGTCGGGCCGTCTTGCCGTACCGGCCCTGGCGGCCGGCGAGTCGGCGGACGTGAAGCTGCCGGAGCCGCCCGTCGCCGCCGGCAGCGGCGAGACCCAGTGGACGGTACGCGCCCTGCTGGCGGCGGACACCGCCTGGGCGCCGGGCGGCCACGTGGTGGCCTGGGGCCAGTTCCCCGTCTCGGGGCGGCAGGTGCCGGCCTTCGCCGCCGCCGCGGGACCGGTGGTGTCCGGCGACGGGGTGATCACCCTGGGGCCGGCCGTCTTCGACGCCCGCGGCGGCGCGCTGCGGGGCATCGGCTCGGTGCCGGTGACCGGACTGCGACTGGACGTGTGGCGGGCGACGACCGACAACGACGACGGCGCGGCCTGGCAGAGCGACATCCGCTACGGCGCGCTGTGGCGGAAGTTCGGTCTGCACCGGATGCGGCACCGCCTGGACGCGGTGGAGCCGGCCGCCGACGCCCTGACCGTGCGCACCCGGGTGGCGCCCGCCGCCTGGGAGTTCGGGCTGGTGACCGTCTACCGCTGGACCACGGACGGCGACCGGCTCCGGCTCACCGTGTCTGTCACCCCCGACGGCGACTGGACGGTACCGCTGCCCCGGCTCGGGGTCCGCTTCGGGCTGCCGGCCGCCGACCGGGTGCGGTGGTTCGGCGGCGGGCCGGGCGAGGCGTATCCGGACACCAAGACGGCGTCGATGGTCGGCCGTTGGCAGTCGACGGTGGACGACCTGCAGACGCCGTACGTCCGTCCGCAGGAGAACGGCGCCCGCGCGGACGTCCGCTGGGCGGAGATCGGCGGGCTGCGGATCGAGGGCGACCCGGAGTTCTGGTTCACGGCCCGCCGCTGGACCACCGAGCAGCTGGACGCGGCCACGCACCGCAGCGACCTCACCCCGGGCACAGCATCCGACAGCGGCTCCGCGGCAGGCGTGTGGGTCAACCTGGACCACGGCCAGCACGGCATCGGCTCGCAGTCCTGCGGTCCGGGCGTGCTGCCGCAGTACCAACTGCACGCCCGGCCGGCCGAGTTCTCCTTCGTGTTCTCGGACATCGGCTGATCCGCCGCCCCTGGGCGCAGAGGGGAACGAGTACGGCCGTCAAACCCGGCGACCGATTCACCCGCACGAATGGCGGCGCATCGGAAGCCCCGCAGCCCGTCGCCCCGCCGTCGCACGACGGGGCGACGGGGCGACGGGGCGACGGGGCGACGGGCTGCGTGATGGCCGCCCCGACGTACCCGGCCGGCTCGGTCAGCGGGTGCGGGTGATGGTCTTGTGCTCGACGTAGCCGGTCAGGCCGACCTTGCCGTACTCACGGCCGATGCCGCTGGCCTTGTAGCCGCCGAACGGGCCGTCGAAGCTGTTGCCGGCCCCGTTGATGATGACGCCACCGGTGCGCAGCCGCCGGGCGACCGCCAGGGCGCGCTCGGTGTCGGTGCCCCAGACACCGCCGGACAGGCCGTACTCGGAGTCGTTGGCGATGCGGACGGCGTCGTCCTCGTCCTCGTAGGCGATGACCACGAGGACCGGGCCGAAGATCTCCTCCTGGGCGATGCGCATGGAGTTGTCGACGTCGGCGAAGACGGTGGGGGTGACGTAGTTGCCCTTCTCCAGGCCCTCGGGGATCTGCGGGCCGCCGGTGACCAGGCGGGCACCCTCCTCGATCCCGAGGTTGATGTAGTCGATGACGCGCTGCTGCTGGTCGCGGCGGATCATCGGGCCGATGAAGGTGTCCGGGGCGGCCGGATCGCCGACCTTGAGGGATTCGACCATCGTCTTCACGGCCTCGACGACCTCCTCGTACCGGCTGCGCGGCGCGAGGACTCGGCTCTGCAGGATGCAGGCCTCGCCGTTGTTGCCGAGCGAGGCGAAGCGCAGGCCCTGCATGACGGTGTCCAGGTCGGCGTCGTCCAGGATGACGGCGGCGGACTTGCCGCCCAGCTCCAGGCCGACGCGCTTGAGGTGGTCACCGGCGATGGAGCCGATGCGGCGGCCGGCGCCGGTGGAGCCGGTGAAGGAGATCTTGTCGATGCCGGGGTGGGAGACGAGGTACTCGCTGGTCTCGCGGTCGGCGGGCAGGACGGACAGGACGCCCTCGGGCAGACCGGCCTCGTGCCACAGGTCGGCGAGGAGCGCCATGCTCAGGGAGTTCTCCGGGGACACCTTCAGCACGACGGTGTTGCCAGCCAGCAGGGCCGGGACGAGCTTCGCCGTGGCCGCGGAGAACGGAGAGTTCCAGGGAATGACCGCGGCCACGACGCCGATCGCCTCGCGGCGCACGATGGTGTCGAAGGCGACCGACTCGTCGGAGGGCTCGATGATCTCCTCCCAGCCGAACTCCCCGGCGGCCTTGAGGTACGCCTTCACCTGGCGGGTCAGGAAGGGCTGACCCGCCTTGGTGAACCAGCCGGCCGAGCCGTTCTCGACGGAGATGGCGTGGGCGACCTCGTCGGCACGGGCGGCACGCAGTTCGTCGTAGCGGCGGACGACAGCCTGCCGCTCCTCGGGGGTGGTGCGCGGCCAGGGGCCCTGGTCGAAGGCCTTGCGGGCGGCGGCGACGGCCGCGTCGACGTCGGCCGGCGCGGCCTGGGCGGCACTGCCCAGCACGGACTGGTCGTGCGGGGAGCGGATGTCGAGCAGCAGGGACGGGTCGCTGGGGGCGGTCCAGGCGCCGCCGATGGAGAGCTTGTCGCGGACGGTCATGATTTCACGTTCTTTCGTGTGGAGAAGCGGCGGGACTGGAGTGCCCCCGGGGCGCGCCGTCGGGACGGCGCGTGGAGGGCAGTGGCGGTCCGGCGGACGGAGTTGCCCGCCGGTGGGGCCGTCGCGGCAGCCGATGGACGAGATCTGCACGAAGTGACCCGACCGCTGACCGCGCGGCACCGGCAGCGCGGCGCGGGTGACGTCGGCATTGCGCGTTCTTCATTCCCTGGGCTTTGTCCGCCACCCCACCGGATGGCAACATCAGTGTAGCCATCAAAGAAAGAAACGCAACACTGATGTTGCAGTTATTGGCAGTGCCGCATCTCACAAGAGGCTTTCGGTGGAGTGATCGTGCGTAGGGATAGATTTTGAGGACCATGAGAGCTGACGCCGCACGCAACCTGAACGCCGTCCTCCACGCGGGTGCCCGGCTCCTCGCCGAAGATCCGGGCACCTCCATGGCGGCCATCGCCGTGGCCGCCGGGGTGGACCGCACCACCGTTCACCGCCGCTTCGCCAACCGTGAGGCTCTGCTCAGCGCGGTGTTCCGAGCCAAGCTCGACTCCGCCGAACGCGTTCTGGACGAGGCCCGGCTCACCGAGGCGCCCGTCCCGGTCGCCCTGCACCGCTACCTGGAGGGAATCATCCCGGTCAGCCGTGTGTGGCCCGTCGACACGCGCCGCATGATGCGCAAGGACCCCGAGGCGGACGCCCGCCGGGCGGAACAGAGCAGTCGCCTGGACGCGTTCGTCCAGCGAGCCGTCGACGAGGGGTACCTGCGCGTCGACGTCAGCGCGGCCTGGGCTCGTGCGGTCCTGGACGAACTGGTCGACACCGCGGCACACCGGTTCCCCGATCTGGAGGCGCCTCAGGCAGCCGACCTGGTCGCCCGCACCTTCCTGGAAGGCGTCGGCGCGGCCTGACGCTCCGGCGACCTCCGTACCGAACCCCCGTACGGAATAGGCGCGTCGAGCGAGAGCCACCCCTTTCGGCAGCTCGGCCGGTCGGCGGCTCGGCGGCGAACTCGGCAACGCGTCTGCAGGCTTCGGCGCTGCTCAGGCCCTGGTCCATGAGCCGGAGAAGCCCATCGCACCCCTTGAGCCGGGGTGTTGCAACGACCACCGGGACTCAAGGCGTGGTCCGGGGCCTTCGGTCCGCTCAGCGTCCGTGCCCGGCGGCCCCGCAGCGGTACAGGGTGTAGCGGGAGACGTGGACCGGTGAGCAGTGGCCGATGACCCAGCGGACCAGGGCCCGGCCGGGAGTCCTCGCGCCCCGGGCCCGGTGGGTGAGGTCGGCCGAGGAGAGCACGACGTAGCGGAGCCGGCCGGTGTCGATCAGGTGGTGGAAGGTGCCGGGCGCGGGATACGGCACCCGCGCGGTGAAGCCGCCGAGCGGGAGGACGGAGGCGTTGTCGGAGAGGATGTACGGTGCCGCCATCTGCCAGCGGGGCACGGCGGCCAGGTAACGGGCACCGTCGCGGTGGGCGGTGAGGTAGGCGAGGACGCGCCGCTGGTCCGGGTCCAGGGCGTAGGCGCCGTTGCGGGTGGCGATGCTGCCGGGGCCGATCCGGCCGAACCCGCCGGGCTGGTTGTACCGCAGGGAGGTCGCGGACGCGGACCAGACGGCGGGGATCACCAGGACCCCCGCGAGGGCGACGGCCAGGGCGGCCCGGCGCGGACCTGACCCGCCGGCGGCGAGGAGGACCAGGGCCGGCAGGGCCAGGGCCGCGGCGACGCCGGCCGACCAGGTGAAGAAGCCCGGGTAGTGCAGCGTGAGGGCCGCGCACCAGCCGACGTCGATGGCGAGGACCGCGCACAGGACGCTCCGGCGCCGCACCCGGGTCACGGCCGTCGCGGCCAGGGCCGACAGACCGACCGCCACCACCCCCATGTAGTAGGTGTGTCCGGTCACGCTGCCGAAGCTGAAGACCAGGAAGAACGTCACCAGCCAGACGCCCCACAGCAGGTACCCGGCCAGGAAGGGATCGGTGCGCCCCGGGCGGCGGCGCCACAGCGTGACCAGCCCGGCGGCCAGGCCCAGCGCCGCCAGCGGGTACAGCCAGCCCGTCTGGCTGGCCAGCCCGGGGCTGAACATCTTCCAGACGCTGTCGCCCATCCCGGCCGAGGCCCTGCCGTGCGCCGGGTCGGCGACGATGCTCCCGGTACCGGCCGCGTCGACACCCAGCGCCTGGAAGCGGGTCAGGAAGTTGTAGCCGACGACCAGGGCGATCGGCGAGTTGTCGGTCGTGCCGTCGAGGTAGGGACGGTCGGCGGCCGGGGTGAGACCGGCGGCCAGCATCCACGACAGGGACACCGCCAGCATGACCGCCCCGGACACGGCAAGGTCCCGGAGCCGGCGGCGCACCGTCGTCGGTGCGGCCACCAGGTAGGTCACGGCCAGCGCGGGCAGCACCGCCCAGGCCTCCAGCATCTTGCACTGGAAGGCCACCCCGACCCAGACGCCCGCCAGGACGAGGGTGCGCGGCCGGGCGCGGGCGGTGGCCCGCTGGGTGGCCTCGGCGGCCAGCAGCAACAGCAGGACGAACGGCGCGTCCTCGGTGACCGAACGGCCGAGGCCCACGGTCACCGGGGTGAGCGTGAGGAAGGCCGCGGCCAGCAGACCCGCCGGTACGCCGGCCCAGCGCCGCACCAGCACGTGGAGCAGCACCACCGAGGCCACGCCCTCCACGGCCTGCGGGATCACCAGGGACCACGGGTGGAAGCCGAAGACCAGCGCCGACAGGGCCTGCGGCCACAGGAAGCCGGGCAGCTTGTCCAGAGTGATGGAGCCCGCCGGGTCGAAGGAGCCGTAGAGGAAGGCGACCGGATTGTCGGTCATGCTGCGCACCGCGCTCGCGTAGAAGGCGTGGTACGCGCTGTGCCAGATACCCCAGCAGAAGAGCAGCGCGGCGACGGCGGCGATGCCGGCGAGGATCGGGCGCTCGTAGCGCTGGGTACGGCTCCGCGCCCGGGCCGGCGAGGGCGGCGGCCCCTCGGCACGCAGGAGCGGCTCGGCGCTGACAGGGCTCGGCATCGCGGACGGCCTCCAGGACTCCCGGTGTCCAGGGCTTCCAGAACGCCCCGGCGTACTACGGCCTGTAGGACGACTGGATCCCGACGAACGTCACGTCCGGAATGTCAAGGAACACGCAGGATCTTCGTGAGTGGCGGTCGTGGAAGCCGTAAGAATCCTGAGCCCTGCCTGCGCCTCATCGCCCGGCGTGCTGGGCGGCGAGCCGCACCGGGGCGTTCTGGGCGCCGTACCCGCGATACCCGGGATCCCGCTGGACCAGTTCGAAGAACACCCGGCCCACCGTCCGGGTGTAGCAGTGCCGGAAGACACCTCCCGCGTCGCGGTCGTAGAGGATGCCGAGGTCGCGGTACGTGTCCAGTTCCCCGTCGGCGAACTCGTACCGGGCGGCGAGGTCGTCGTGGTAGTTGGCGGGGATGGGCAGCAGACGGCCACCGGCCGCACGGAAGGCCCGGGCGGCGGCGACCACGTCCTCGACGGCCAGGGCGATGTGCTGGGCGTGCAGGGTGTCGTCGGCCGGGGCCGCGCCGACCCCGAGGGCGATCCGGACGCTGCCGTCGGCGTTGGTGACGGCGCGGGAGCGCAGCAGCCCGTAGGGGTCGGCGACGTCGACACTCTCCTGGGCACGCAGGCCGAGGACGCTGCGGTGGAAGAGGGTCGCCTCGTCGTACTGGTGCCAGGGCTGGACGAGCGCGAGGTGGTCGATGCGTGCCGCCGGCGTCCCCGGCTCGTCCGGCGTCTCGGCGAAGTCGGCCCGCCAGTCGGGGTGTTCGGGGTCGCGGCCGGTGGCGCAGAAGAACAGTTCCGTGCCGTCGGGCGCGGCGACCGCGGCGAGCGGGACGTCCTCGGGGGCCCGGCGGCGGGGCAGCACGGGGGCGAGCAGCGCCTCGGCTCGGCGGGCGGCGGCCCGCGGGTCCGGTGACTCCAGGCCGATCGCGGCGAGCCCGGTGCCGTCGCGGCGGACGGCGGGACCGGTGTTGAGCAGGATCCGGGCCTCGCCGCGTTCCCACAGGTCGACGGGCTTGCTCCGATGACGCGCGGTCCGGGCGAAGCCGAGGGCGCCGAGCAGCGCCGAGACCGGCTCTGCGTCGGGCGTGACGAGTTCGGCGAACGCGATCCCCGTCGGCACGACGGGCGGGGGCAGCTCCCCCGCCCCGACGGCCTCTTGCAGCACCAGCAGTGAGCGGTGCGCGTCGACGGCGGTCGGGCCGGCCTCGGCCTGCCGGAAGACGTCGTTGAAGACTTCGAGGGAGAGCGGCCCGTCGTACCCGGTCCGCAGCACATGGCGGACGAGCCCGGCCACGTCGAACCCGCCCTGACCCGGGAAGCAGCGATAGTGGCGGCTCCACTGGAGCACGTCCATGGCGAGAAGCGGGGCGTCGGCCAGCTGCAGGAAGAAGATCTTCTCGCCGGGGATGTCCTCGATGCCCTTCGGGTCGGACCCCCGCGAGAGGATGTGGAAGCTGTCGAGGCAGGTGCCGAGGGCGGGGTGCCCGGCCGCCTCGACGATCCGCCAGGCATGGTCGTACGTACTGACGTACCGCCCCCAGGCGAGCGCCTCGTAGGCGACGCGGATGCCGAAGTCCTGGGCGAGCGTCGCCAGGTGGCCGAGTTGCTCGGCCGCGAGAGCGTCGTCGTCGATCGCGGCCGGGGAAACGGAGGAACAGACGAGAACGGTGTCGGCCCCCAGCTCCCTCATCAGCGCGAACTTGTGCCGGGCGCGGCGGAGGTTGCGCGCGAACTCGTCGGCGGGGACCGCTTCGATGTCCCGCACGGGCTGGTAGAGGTCGATGGAGAGTCCGAGGTCGGCACAGCGGGCGCGGATCTCGCGGGGCGGGAGCGGACTGGCGAGCAGGTCGTTCTCGAAGATCTCGACGCCTTCGAACCCGGCTCGGGAGGCGGCGGTGAGCTTTTCGGTGAGAGACCCGCTGAGCGAAACGGTGGCAATGGAAGTACGCACGACTTTTTTCCTCACCTGCAGGACAGCGCCCCGTCAGGGACGCGGGGCGGTATCGATGTGCGGCTGCCGCCGCGGGGGCGCGAGAGACCACGACCGGCCCGCCCCGGTCACACGACCTGCCCCGCCGGCCTCTCCCCCAGCTCCCCGATGTCGGCCAGCATCCGGCCGCTGTCCGCCTCCCTCCCCGTGAACAGCCGGAACGCGTCCACGGCCTGGAACACGGCCATCCCGCCCCCGTCCAGCACGGCGCACCCCGATGCCCGTGCGGTCCGCACCAGTTCCGTCTCCAGGGGCCGGTACACCACCTCGGCCACCCACAAACCGGGCCGCAGCAGCTCCGCGGGCAACGGCAGCCCCGGATGTGCGGCCATCCCGGTCGGCGTCGCGTGCACCAGCCCGTCCGCACCGGCCAGCAGTTCCGGCAGCCGGTCCAGGTCCGCGGGGACCGCGCGCCCCGCGCCGAAGTACTGGTTCAGGGACCCCGCGAGATCGACGGCCCGGTCGGCCAGCGCGTCCACGACGGTGACCCGCTCCGCCCCCAGCGTGAGCGTCGCGTGCGCCACCGCGGCCCCCGCGCCCCCGGCGCCGAGCTGTACGACGCTCTCCAGCGGGGCGTCCGGCAGCCCCCGCGCGAACGACGCCGCGAACCCGGTCACGTCCGTGTTGTGGCCGACGGCCCTCCCGTCGGCCTCGAAGACCACCGTGTTGACCGCGCCGAGCGCCTCGGCCTGCGGGGCGAGGGCGTCCAGGTGCTCGATGACCAGCTGCTTGCAGGGGTGCGTGACGTTGAGTCCGTCGAAGCCGAGGTCACGCGCGGCCCGCACCAGCTCCCCCACGGCCTGCGGCGGCAGGCCGAGCACGTCGAGGTCGATCCGCCGGTACAGGTACCGCAGCCCCTGCCGGTCGGCCTCCCGCTCGTGCAGGGCCGGGCTGAGCGAGGGGCCGATGCCGGAACCGATCAGTCCGACGAGATACGAGTCCTTGGCCACGTGGCCCTCCCGAGCGACATCACTAATGTACGAACTAGTACGTTAGCTATAGCACCCGGGGCGACAGCGTGGGAAGGCCTCTTCGGGAACGCCGGCGCGGCGGGCTTCTACAATCTCCGGCAACGGCCGCCCCCCGAAGGAACCCGATAGGAACCCGATGACCAGCGTCGAAGAACCGGCACAGACCAACGGGCGGCTGCGCGACGCCGCCCGCACGCGGGCCGAGATCCTCGACGTGGCCACCCAGGAGTTCGCCCGGGCCGGCTACGACGGTGCCCGCGTCGACGAGATCGCGGCCCGCACCCGCACCACGAAGCGGATGATCTACTACTACTTCGGCGGCAAGGAGCAGCTGTTCACGGCGGTCCTGGAGCGCGCGTACGGGGTGATCCGCGAGGCCGAGCAGCAACTGGACGTCGAGCACCTGGACCCGGTCGCGGCGATCCGCCGGCTCGCCGAGCTGACCTTCGACCATCACGAGCAGCACCCGGACTTCATCCGTCTGGTCAGCATCGAGAACATCCACGGCGCCGAGCACATCGCGGCCTCCGCGAAGCTCGGCAGGATGGGCTCGCCGGCGCTCGAGGTGATCCGCCGGATCCTGGCCGCCGGGCAGGAGTCCGGCCTGTTCACGGCCGACGTCGACGCCGTGGACCTGCACGCGATGATCAGTTCGTTCTGCTTCTTCCGGGTGGCGAACCGGCACACCTTCGGCGTCCTCTTCGGCCGTGACCTGGTGGACCCGGCGCAGCGCGGGCACTACCGGGCCATGCTCGGCGACATGGTGATCGCCTACCTCACCGCGGAGCGCGCGGCGGACTGAGCGCGCCGGCCGCCGGACACCCGGCGGGACCGGACGGGTCCGGCACGGCCTCTTGACACCGGGGAAACGCGAGCGCAACATCCGTACCCATCGCGACTAACTACCCAGTGGGTTAATTAGCGTCCGCCCCTGGTCCGCCGACCCGTCATCCCTGGGAACCGGCCCTCTCCCCCGCCGCTCACTCCGCTTACGTTGGAGTTCCCCGAAGGAGCACCGCCGTGTCCGTCCCCGCCCAGTCCGCCGCCACCGCCGTACCACCCGGTGGCCAGCCGAGGAAGGCCGCCCTGGCCGCCTGGATCGGCAGCGCCCTGGAGTACTACGACTTCTTCATCTACGGCAGCGCGGCCGCGCTGATCTTCCCGAAGGTCTTCTTCGACGACTCGGACCCGGCCACCGCCACCCTGCTCTCGCTGGCCACGTTCGGTGTGGCGTACGCGGCCCGGCCGGTCGGGGCGCTGTTCCTCGGACATTTCGGGGACCGGATCGGCCGTAAGAAGATCATGGTCTTCACGCTGCTGCTGATGGGGCTGTCGACGTTTCTGATCGGCTGCCTGCCCACCCGCGCCCAGGTGGGCGGCCTCGCCCCGGTGCTGCTGGTGCTGTGCCGGGTGCTGCAGGGCATCTCGGCGGCGGGTGAGCAGGCCAGCGCCAGTTCGATGAGCCTGGAACACGCGCCGCCGAACCGGCGCGGCTTCTTCACCAGCTTCACGCTCAGCGGCACGCAGGGCGGTCAGCTGATCGCCACTCTCGTCTTCATCCCGGTCTCACAGATGCCCGAGGACCAGCTGATGTCCTGGGGCTGGCGGCTGCCGTTCTGGCTGAGTGTCGCGGTGGCCGTGGCCGGCTGGTTCATCCGGCGCAGGCTTCAGGAGACCCCGGCCTTCGCCCGGCAGACGGCGAGCGAAGGTGTCGTACGGCTGCCGCTGGTGACACTGCTGCGATACCACTGGGCGGACGTGCTGCGGGTGGTCGCGGGCGCGCTGATCGCCTCGGTGAGCACGATCTTCACGGTCTGGGCGCTGGCGTACGCGACGAGCGACTCGGTCGGGATGTCCAGGACGTCGATGCTGTGGGTGGGCGCGCTGGCGAACCTGGTGGCGCTGGGCGCGATCCCGGCGTGGGCCACGCTGTCGGACCGGATCGGCCGGCGGCCGGTGTACCTGATCGGCGCGGTGGGCAGCGCGGTGGCGATGTCCGGTTACCTGTGGGCGATCTCCACCGGCTCCTACCCGCTGATCATGCTCCTCGGGATCGTCGCCTTCGGTGTCGTCTACAGCGCGGCGAACGGTGTCTGGCCGTCCTTCTACGGAGAGATGTTCTCCACCCGGGTGCGGCTGTCGGGCATGGCGATCGGTACCCAGATCGGGTTCGCGGTGGCCGGGTTCGCGGTGACCTTCGCGGCACGGATCGCGGGCCCGGGCGGCGACGACTGGTCGGCGGTGGCGCTGTTCACGGCCGCGCTGTGCGTGCCGCCGGTGATCGCGGCGCTGTCGGCCCGCGAGACCCACACGGTACCGACCGAACTGCTCGGCGAGCGTCCGGGTACGGAGGCGGCGCGGCCGGAGACCGTGACGGCCTGAACCGGTCGCGTGGGCACGTGAGGTGGCTGCCGACGTCGATGCCGGCGAACGCGTTGCCGACACCCGCGTACTGGGTGGAGCCGGTGCCATACAGCGCGGCGGCCGTGTTCAGCGCGGCGGTACGGGCAGCGGCGTAGTGCGCGAGGAGCGGCCGACACGCGTCCGCCCGGGCCGGTGCCCGGGCGGACCACGGCCGTCACCCGTGCCGGAGGTCCGGGCCGACGCGGGCCGGGCCGAGCGAGCTGCTCGGCGGGCGTCCGGGTGCTCAGGCGGCGCGGCCGGAGACCGTGACGGCCTGAACCGGTCGCGTGGGCACGTGAGGTGGCTGCCACGGTCCGGAACCGGCCGTCTGACGCCGCCTCGGCCGGCGCGTCGATCCTGCCGGGCCGCGTGCAGCGGGCCGGGAACCGAGTGACTCAGCCGGACACCAGCAGCTCCGTCCAGTCCTTCGCCACCCGCTCCAGCGAGAACCCCTCCCGCACCTGTTGGCGGGCCGCCGCCCCGGCGGCCCGCCAGTCGTCCTGCTCGGCGAGGCCGGCGATGGCGTCGGCCATCGCCTCGGGGGTTTCGTGGATCCAGCGCCGGTCGTAGATCTCGTCCGCGCCGGGCCACGGCAGCAGCGCGGGTACCGCGCCGGAGGCCATGCCCTCGGCCGGGGCGAGGTGGAAGCTCTCGTCGTCGCTGGTGGACAGGACGTGCCCGACGCGGCGCAGCCAGTTGGCCACGTCAGGGCCGAACTGGTCGAAGACGACGGCCCCTTCGAGCAGCGGCGAGGTCTGCATGCGGCGCAGGATCGCGTCGTAGTGCTCGCGCTCCGCGGGCTTGTTCCAGATCCACCAGTACTCCCACGGCGGCTTGGACTTGACCGAGAGGTGCCAGCGGCGGTCCCGGGCCCGCAGGGCTTCGAGGACGTCGAGGCCGAGGTCTAGGCGTTTGCGGCTGGGCGCGATGCCGATCATGCCGAGCCGGTGGCGGGCGCCGGGCGCCTTGGGCCGGTCGAGCTGGTGCACGTCGACCCAGTTGCCGATCGTGGTGATCTTCGCGGCGGGCCAGCCGGTGCGGTCCCGGGTGGCACGGGCGTAGTACGGGCTGACGCACACCACCCGGTCGACGGCGTCGATGTCCACCTGGCGCGGGTATCCGGCGTCGAGTTCGAAACGGTGCAGGCGCACGATCAGCCTGCTGCCGCGCCGCTTGTGGCGGCTGTACCAGATCGCCGCCGGGCCGCACCACTCGACGACGACCACGTCGGCCCAGGCGGCGAGTTCGCGGCCGGCGGCCGCGTCGTGCTGGGCGAGCGCCGGCCAGGCGTCGATCCGGACGTCGAGGCCGGGCAGCGCGCGGAGATGGTCGAGGAGGCGGGTGAGGAACTTCAGGTCGTGGCCGGCGACGCCGACCCGCAGCGGGCGGGCCCGGGCGGTGACGGCGGCGGGCGCGGCCGGGAAGGCGCGGTCGAGGTGGCCGCGCCAGCGGGCCGCCGCGGCCTCCATGGTGTACTCCCGGGCGGCCGCCGCGCACCGGCCGGCGGCGAGCTGCCGGGCCTGCGTGTCGCGGACGGCGACGCGGACGGCGTCCGCCGCGTCCGCGAGGGTGGCGCCGCCCGGTACGAACAGGGGGTAGTCGGCGCCGAGCAGTGCCTCGTGGGCGGGGGTGCGGTTGAGCACGACGGGCAGGCCGACGGAGCCGAACTCCAGGACCTTGGTGGAGAGTTCGAGGCTCGCGTCGAGGGAGGTGTCGCGCCAGCCGAGGCCGAGGTCGCAGTCGGCGGCGAGGCGCATGGCCTCCTCGCGGGGCACGCCGCCGTGGTGCACGACCTCGGGGGTGGTGGTGAGCGCCTCGGCCATGGCGGTGTCGAAGCCGGGGTGGGCCGGGTCCTTGTGGATCTTGTCGCCGACGGTGTGCAGTTCGGCCCGGATGCCGCGCTCCGCCAGCAGTGCGGGCAGCCGGGTCATGGGCAGGGTGTTCCAGCGGGGCGCGAACTTGCCGGTGTAGACGAGGCGTACCGGATCGTGCAGGCCGTTGCGGTCCGGGACCGGGAAGCCGGGTTCGGGCACCGCGGGCGGGCTGAGCACGGACCGCCCGCAGGCCTCCGGCACCCAGGCCTCCAGGAAGCAGCGCAACTCCTCCGTCTGGCAAAGCAGTTGCCGGCAGGCGGTGGCGATGCGGGCGAGGTCGGCACGGGCCTCCTCGGTCATCTGGGCCGGGGACTGCGGGATGTCGGTGAGGTAGGCCCAGATCCGGCCGTCGAAGGCGCCGTCGCCGGCGATCTGCTTCACCAGCCTGCGGCCGCGCAGCACCAGCAGGTCGCAGGGCTCCTCCGCGTCGAGCCGGGCGAGCAGCCGCGAGGCCTGGAGGGGCGAGAGGGGGTGCGCGCCCTGGCCGGGGACGAGGTGTTCCTCGTACGGCCGCACCACGGTGACGCCGGGCAGTCCGGCCAGTGGGTCGGTCAGCCTGCCCGTCTCGACGGGGGCCTTGAGGACGAGGCGGGTCCGGCAGCCCGCGCGGGACAGCGCCTGCACCGTCGACTGGGCCCAGACGGCGGAGCCGTCGATGAGGTTGAGGTCCACGTCGCCGTAGACGAGCGCCCGGAGGGTGCGGGTCATGACGGTTCCTTTCCACGCACGGCGAACAGGCGGTGCCCGGCACGTGACCAGTTCTCCGGCGGGACGCCGGAGTCCAGGAGCGACCGGCGGACGAGCAGCGGGCGCAGGGCCGGTACGAAGGCGTAGTCGTCGGCGGCGGGGGTGTGGCCCACCGCGTCGGCGCCCGAGAACTCCTGGGCGCAGAGCAGGTCGAGCAGGAGGGTGTCCGGGCGGTCCTCGGTCAGGTCCGTCCAGTCGGCGACCCAGGGGGCGGTGGGCGGTCCGGCGTGGACGGCGACCGAGGCGGCGGTGAGTTCGTCGAGGGCGAGGCCCGCCGGATCGGCGACGACCACCTCGGCCGGCCGGTGCAGCTGGCCGAGCGCCTGGGCGACGAGCCGGGCCACGTCGGTGGCGTCGCGGGGCGCCGCCAGCACGGCGACCCGGCGTTCGGCGAGCGGGTCGGGGCCGCCGGTGAGTGCGGCCAGCCGGGCCAGCCGGACCCGGGTGCTGTCCTGCAGGAAGACGTCCCGGAGCCGGTCCCGGCCGTCGGTGACCGGGTCGAGGCGGCACAGCGCCGTGCCGGTGTCGCCGTCGAGGACGGTGTCCCAGGGCAGCTGGGAGAGCCCCGGGGCGGACGACGCCGGGCCGTCCCGCCACAGCACCGCCGTACGGCCCAGTCCCCTCGCCCGGGAGATCAGTTCGGCCAGCCGCCGGTCCAGGTCGGGGGCGAGTGCGGTGCCGGTGAGGGACCAGGGGCCGTCATGGGCCGCGCAGGCGCTCAGCTGGACCAGGAAGACGTCCGGGTCGGTGCGTTCGACCAGCAGCCGTCCGTCGTGCGGCAGCACCCGGCTGACCACCGCGTCCGCCGCGAAGTCCTGGGCGGTGCGGTCGGTGAGCACGCCGGTGATCACCAGCCGGTCGCGGGGCGCCACGGACAGGGCGCGGTGGGAGAGGTGGAAGCGGTCGTCGGTCCGCGGCTCCGGGGCGGGCGCGGGGACCAGGGTGCCGGAGGACCGGCCCTTGGCCTTCCGCTGCCGCCACAGCCCGTACAGCTCGCCCGGCAGCCGGGCCGCGCCGCGCTTCGGCGACCGGGCCGCCGACACCAGCGCCTTGCCGATCCGCAGCGAGGTGGAGCCCTCCAGCATGGCCACCCGTGCCTCCAGCACGCCGGTCCGCTCCCGGGCCCGGCGCAGCGCGGCGGAGAGCTGGTCCTTGTCCCGCAGGGCGGCGGCGAGCCGTTCGGCGAGGCCGTCCTCGCGGGCGGACTCCAGGGCGCGGGCGGTGTCCTCGGCGGCCCGTTCCAGGTCGATCAGGCGGGCCCGCTGGGAGCGGGAGACGAAGTCGGCGAGGACGTACTCGTCGGCGATCCGCAGCGCGGTGGCGAAGCCGTCGGCCGGCAGCGGGCGGCCGAACCAGTCGTGCGGCGGCAGGAGTTCCTCGGTGCACGCGAACACCGCGCCGGAGTGCAGATGCGTGTAGCCGAGCGAGGCGGCGTGCAGCACCTGGCAGCGGTGCGCCACCAGCGCGTCGAGCAGGCGGTGGTAGGGCAGGTCGGTGCCGGGGTGGCCGAAGACGATCAGGCCGCGGCCGCCGGGCCGCATCCGTTCCAGTGCGGCGAGACAGTCCGCCTCGGCCCCGTGCAGGGCGAGGTCCGGGCCGTAGCAGAGGAGCATCAGCTCCCCCTCGCCGACGGGCTGTTCGTGCCGGGTGAGTCCGACGCCGGGCGGCAGGTGCAGATAGGGGTCGAGACGCAGGCCGCCGCTGGTCGCGTCCACGACCGAGGTCACGTCGTCCAGGTGCGGGTGGAGCAGATCGGTCAGGCGCATCAGCGGGTCCTTGTGAAGACATGGAAGCCGACCCGGTTCTCGCGGAAGCCGTACGGCCGGAAGAGGGTGTGGCTCAGGCCCAGGGGTTCGAGTTCCGCGCGGTACGCGGCGACCGGCCGGTGCAGGATGTAGTCGCCGCGCGGGACGGGTTCGTCGGTGTTCTCGTCGGTGACGATCAGCCGGCCGGTGATCCGCACGAGTGAGGCGAGGTTGCGCAGGCTCGCCGCCCACGCGGCGTCGTCCAGGACGTGGAAGAGGACGTCCACGCACATCACCACGTCGTAGAGCCAGGGGCTGCGCCACTCGTCGAGGGCGGCGACGCGGTAGCGGGGGCCGCCGCCGGTGGTCCGGGCGTGGCGGACGGCCTCCTCGCTGGCGTCGAAGGCGTCGACGTGGTGGCCGCAGCGGGCGAGGGAGCGGGCGAAGTGCCCTTTGCCGCAGCCCGCGTCGAGGACGAACAGCGGGGCGGCGGGGCTGGACAGGTCGCCGATCAGGGTGAGGAGCTGGCCGAGCCGGATCGCGTAGAAGATCTCGTTGCCGGGCCGGTCCAGGCCGATGTGGCCGCCGGAGGCGAGGTCGTCGCGTTCGCGGTGCCGGTTGTCCCAGTAGGTGAGGGGGGCGTCGGTGTAGGTGCCGGCAGGGGTGCGGACGGCGTCAGTCATGGCGCTCCAGCCACTCGGTGAGCACGCGGGCGATACGGGGGCCGGCCTTGCCGTCCCACAGCGGCGGTCCTTCGGGGCCGGCCGGCGGCTGCCCGTCGAGGACCTTGCGCAGGGCGGGCACCAGTTCGCCGGGCCGGACCAGGCGGTTGGTGCCGTGGGTGACGGTGACCGGGCGTTCCGTGGTGGTGCGCAGCGTCAGGCAGGGCACGCCGAGCACGGTGGTCTCCTCCTGGACGCCGCCCGAGTCGGTGATCACGGCGGCGGCCCCGCGGACCAGGCCCATGAACTCGACGTAGCCGAGCGGTTCGAGGAGACGGATGCCGGGCGCGTCGGCGAGCCCCGCCTTGCGCAGCGCCTCCCGGCCGCGCGGGTGCAGGGGCACGGCGAGGTCCAGGTGACCGGCGGCCTCGGCGAGCGCGCGGGCGGCGGCCGCGGCGGCCTCGGGGTCGTCGACGTTGGCCGGGCGGTGCAGGGTGACCACGCCGTACCGGTCGGGCAGCGCGTGGGCGGCGCGGGCGGCGGCCGGGTCGAAATGCTCCAGATGGGTGAGCAGGGTGTCGATCATGGGGTTGCCGACGAAGTGCACCCGGTCCGGGGCGGCGCCCTCGCGCGCGAGGTGTCCGACGGCCTCCGGGCTGGTGACGAAGAGCAGCTCGGCCAGCTGGTCGACCAGGCGCCGGTTGACCTCCTCCGGCATCGCCATGTCGAAGCTGCGCAGCCCCGCCTCGACATGGGCCACCGGGATGCCCAGCTTGGCCGCGACCAGGGCCGCGGCCAGGGTGGAGTTCACGTCGCCGTAGACGACGACCAGGGCCGGGGCACGGGCGAGCAGCTCGCCCTCCAGGGCCACCAGCAGGTCGGCGGTCTGCCGGGCGTGGCTGCCCGAGCCGACGCCGAGGTCGGTGTCCGGGGCGGGCAGACCCAGCTCCCGGAAGAAGACGCGGGACATCCGTTCGTCGTAGTGCTGGCCGGTGTGCACCAGGACCTGGTCGTGCCCGGTCGCGCGCAGGGCGGCGACCACGGGCGCGGCCTTCACGAAGTTCGGCCTGGTCCCTACGACATGGAGTACACGGCCGTTCATGTCGTACGTTCTCCGCTCTGTCGGCCTACCGTGGCGACATGGCCCGACGTCCGTCCCGGCACCTGCCGCGTGGTATTTCTCGGTTCCCCCGTGCCATCAGCTTGGCCGCATCCGTCGCCTGGGGCGAGTTGCGGCACGACCCCGCCCGGGCCGCGCTGCTCGGCGTACGGCTGCTGCCGGGGCGGCTGCGGCGCGGGCTGGAGCCCGTCGAGCGGCGGCTCGCCGCCCGGGCCCGCGGGGCCGGGCCCACCGCCGCCCCGTCCGCGGCCCGGGTGCCGGCGCCCGCCGGCCGTCCGGTGCGGCCGGAGCCCGGCCGGGTGCTGCATCTGGTCACCAACGGGCTGCCGTTCGCACACGCCGGCTACACCGTGCGCACCCAGGCGCTCGCCGAGGCCCAGCGGGCGGCCGGCCTGGATCCGCACGTGGTGACCCGCATCGGGTTCCCGGTGGCGCAGGGCATCCTGGACGCCCGCCCGTTCCAGATCGTGAACGGGGTGCCGCAGCACCGGCTCCTGCCCTATGGCATGCCCTACGGGCCGGGCGCGGTGCTGGCGCGCAACGCCGAGCTGGCCGGGCGGCTGGTGGAGCGGCTGCGGCCGGCCGTGCTGCACGCGGCCACCGACCACGGCAACGGGCGGGTGGCGCTGGCCCTGCGGGAGACCTACGGGCTGCCCGTCGTCTACGAGGTGCGGGGCTTCCTGGAGGAGACCTGGCTGACGCAGGCGCCCGGCCGCGGACCGGACGACGCGTCGTACCGCGCCCGGCGCGCCCTGGAGACGTACTGCATGCGCGGGGCCGATCTGGTGCTGACGCTGGGCGCGGCGATGAAGGCCGAGATCGTGGGCCGCGGGGTGCCCGAGGAGCGGGTCCTGATCGTGCCCAACGCGGTGGACGACGCCTTCCTCGCCGCGCCGCCGGACGGGGCACGGCTGCGCGCCCGGCTCGGCATCGCGGCGGACGACTACGTGGTGGGCACCGTGAGCAGCCTTACTCCACACGAGGGAATCGGCACATTGCTCCATGCGGGTGCCGAACTGCGCCGCCGGGGTGTCCCGCTGCGCCTGCTGATCGTCGGTGACGGGCCGGAGCGCGGCAGGCTCGAGGCACTGGCCCGGCGGCTCGGTCTCGGCGCCGGCGCCGCCCTGTTCACCGGCCGCGTGCCGCACCACCAAGTGCGCGCCTACCACGGCGTTCTGGACGTCTTCGCGGTGCCGCGCACCGACGGACGGGTCTGCCATCTGGTCACCCCGCTCAAGCCGGTCGAAGCGATGGCGAGCGGTCTTCCCGTGGCGGCCAGTGATGTCACGGCCCTGCGAGAGCTGGTGGAGGACGGCGTGAACGGGCGGCTCATCCCACCTGAATCTCCGCATGCTTGGGCAGAAGCTCTCGAAGTATTGCTCTACAGTCGAAACAGGCGGCATGAATGGGGAGCATCCGCCCGCGCGCTGGTAGCGCGTGAACGCACCTGGAAAAGGGTCGCTGCCACGACCCGAGAGGCGTACCGCGCTCTTGGATGTGTCTGAGACCCCGCGCCCGGAACCGCTCACCGTCCGGGCTCTTCGGATCCGTACGGCGTCTGCCGTAGCTGCCGTCGAGGGCGGAGTGAATCCCTATGCAGGTCGAAAAGGCCGTACCGCTCGGGGAATCGAGCGCATCGCTCGGGGATGAGGAACAGACCGACAGTTTCGAACTGGCCGTCATCGGGCTCGGCTACGTCGGGCTCCCGCTCGCGCGGGAGGCGTCGCTGGTCGGCCTGAGAGTGGCCGGGCTCGACCTCGACCCACGGGTCGTGGAGGGCCTCAACGCCGGCCACTCCCATGTCGACGACGTCTCCGACGAGGACGTCGCGCGGATGCGGGCGGCCGGGTTCACCGCGTTCACCGACGACAAGTGGCTGGCCCGGGCGCAGACCGTCGTGATCTGCGTGCCGACCCCGCTCGGCGAGGACGGCGGCCCCGACCTGAGCGCGGTGACCTCCGCCGCGCGGACGGTGGCCGGCCGGCTGCGCCCCGGACGGCTCGTCGTGCTGGAGTCGACCACCTATCCGGGCACCACCGAGGAGATCGTCAAACCCCTCCTGGAGGAGTCGGGGCTGCGGGCCGGCGAGGACTTCGCGCTGGCCTTCTCACCGGAGCGCATCGACCCCGGCAACACCACCCACGGGCTGCGCGAGACACCGAAGGTGGTCGGCGGCTGCACCCCGGCGTGCGCGGCGAAGGCCGCCGCCTTCTACGGCAAGCTCGTCGACACGGTCGTGCAGGCCAAGGGCACCCGCGAGGCCGAGATGGCCAAGCTGCTCGAGAACACCTACCGGCACGTCAACATCGCCCTGGTCAACGAACTGGCCATTCTGTGCCGCGAGTTGCAGGTCGACGTGTGGGACGCGATCCGCTGCGCGGGCACCAAGCCGTTCGGTTTCCAGCCCTTCAGGCCGAGCGCCGGGGTGGGCGGGCACTGCATTCCGATCGACCCCAACTACCTTTCCTACAAGGTGCGTTCGCTCGGTTACGAGTTCCGGTTCGTGGAACTGGCCCGGGAGATCAACGCGCACATGCCGGAGTACGTGGTGCGGCGCGCCCAGGACCTGCTCAACCACGAGGGCCGCGCCCTGCACGGTTCCCGGGTGCTGCTCCTCGGCGTCACCTACAAGCCGGACGTCGCCGACCAGCGCGAGGCGCCGGCGGTGCCGGTGGCCCGGCTGCTGCGCGAGCGGGAGGCCGAGATCGCCTTCCACGACCCGTTCGTACCGGCCTGGTTCGTGGACGGGGAGGCCGTGCCCCGCGTCGCCGACGTCATGCCCGCCGTGCGCTCGCACGACCTGACCATCCTGCTCCAGGACCACTCCGTCTACGACCTCTCGGCCCTCGGCGACGAGGCCCGCCTGCTCTTCGACACCCGGGGGCGGATCTTCCGGCCCGGCGTCGAGGTGCTGTAACCGGCCGCTGCTTGGACCGCTGTGGCAACTCCCCTGCCGCCGCCCGGAGTCGAAGCGCTCCGGGCCGCGGAGTCGAAAGGCGCTCAGATGCGGATACTCGTCGTCACCGTCGTCCACCACCCCGAGGACGCGCGCATCCTGCACCGGCAGATCACCGCGCTGCGGGACCGCGGGCACCACGTCGTCTACGCGGCGCCGTTCTCGGCCCGCGAGGTGCGGCCCCGCCCGGACCTCGAGGGCATCGACCTGCCCCGCGCGGCCGGCCGCAGCCGCCGTACGGCGGTCAGGGCGGCCCGTACCCTGATCGCCGAACGCGGCCACGAGGCCGACGTGATCCTGCTCCACGACCCGGAACTGCTGCTGGCCCTTCCCGGCACCCTGCGGCGCTGGCGGCGCTCCGGCACCGGTCCGGTGGTCGTCTGGGACGTCCACGAGGACACCGCGGCCGCGCTCGCCATGAAACGCTGGGTACCGGCGCCCCTGCGGCCGCCGCTGCGGCTCGGCGTCCGCGCGGCCGAACGGCTGGCCGAACGCCATCTGCGGCTGCTGCTCGCCGAGGACGCCTACCAGGAGCGGTTTTGCCGCACCCATCCGGTGGTGCCGAACTTCACCACCGCCCCGGCCCGGGCACCCGAACCGCCGGACAGCGAACGGGTCGTCTACGTCGGCCACCTGTCACGGGCACGCGGCGCGCTGGATCTCATAGAGACGGCCCGGCACCTCGGGTCCGGCCTGCGGGTCGAGGTGGCCGGCGCCGCCGACCCCGACGTCCGCGACGCGCTCACGGCGGCCGACCGGGACGGCGTCCTGCGCTGGCACGGCTTCCTGCCCAACGACCGCGCGCTCGCCCTGCTCCCGGGCGCGCTGGCCGGGCTCTCCCTCCTCCACGACCAGCCCAACTACCGCCACTCACGGCCCACCAAGGTCGTTGAGTACATGGCCCACGGCGTCCCCGTCGTCACCACCCCCACCCCGCTGGCCGCGGACATGGTCGAGCAGCACGGCTGCGGGCTCGTCGTCCCCTACCGGGATCCGCGCGCCACGGCGGCGGCGATACGCCGGCTGAGCAGCGACGCGATCCTGCGCCACACCGCGGCCCAGCGCGGCCGGGAGGCGGCTCTCACTCACTTCAACTGGCTTGAGAAGGCAGCCGAGTTCACGGGGTGCCTGGAGACCTGGGTACGGGAACGGGAGGACGCCGGGGCCGGGCGCGCGCGGGACGCGGCCCGTACCAGGCGGCCTCGCCGCCGCCCGGCAGCGAGGCCGTCACCCGGCCCCAGGCCGCGTCCTGGACGGGTCGGCTGAACTCCGCCTTGTCGGCGGCGAGTTCGGTAAGTTCGGCGACGGTGTCGTCAGGGCGGTCACACCGACGCGCTCACCCGGCCCTATCCGTTGGACCAGCCCCGTTCGCAGAGCACCAGCCGGTAGCCGTCCGGGTCCTCGACGGTGATCCCCCACTGGTTCCAGTACGGGTTCGGGGAGGGCACCCGCTTGCCGCCGTGCTCCTCCAGCCGGGCCACCAGGTCCTCCGGCACCGGACCGTCGGCGTAGATCACCAGCAGGTCCTCCTCGGTGGGCCGGGGTTCGACGGGCCGGGCGGGCTCGTGCACCAGCTCCAGATGCCAGTCGGCGTCCGGCCAGCCCACCATCAGAAGGTCGTGCTCACCCGGTTCCGGCCCGCCCTCGGCCCGCCACACCACACCGAGCCCCAGCCCTGCCACCCAGAACCGCTCGGCGGCCGCCAGGTCCCGGGAGGGCCGGGCGATCCGGATGTGACTGCGACCGTTGACGGACATCGTGACCTCTTCCCGAGCTGCCGTTACCCGCTCGGCAGCCTAGGTTCCCGGCCCGCGCGCCACCATCGGCCGATCGCCCTCGGTCACGGGTCCTAGGGCCTGTCAGGCGCGCGGAATGCCGTACGCCCGCTCCACGCGCAGCCGCAGCACCAGCCGGCGGTCGCGGACCATGGCGGCGCGGTAGTCGTCCCAGTCGGGGTGCTCGCCGCGGACGTCGCGGTAGAGGCGGACGAGCTCCTCGACGGTCGCGTCGTACGGGTCCGCGGCGACCGGCGAGAGGTCCGCGGTGCCCTCGGCGACCGTGTAGGCCCAGCGGTCGGGGCTGGTCACGTGGTAGGAGGCGCGGGGGTCGCGGCGCAGGTTGCGGGTCTTGGCGCGGCCGTCGGTGAGCGAGACGCGCACGGCCCGCTCGTCGGGGTAGTACGCGTGGTTGACATTGGACAGCTGGGGGCGGCCGTCGCTCTTGAGGGTCACCAGCACCCCGTCGTGTCCTTCGGCAAGCAGCTCCAGAAGAGCGTCCTCGGTCATGTCCGGTGCAACCGTGTCGCGCCCGCCGCGCATTCCCGGACCGGCCGGCGAGGTCCTTCGCGGTGCGCACCGCCGCCGTCGGACCGGCGGCCGCGGCGGGTCGTTGCCCGGCGCCTCTTCTATAGCGTCCGTCACACCGCGCGTGGATGAGCGGGACCATTCCGCTCTTCCTGCGCGACGATGAGGTCCGAGGTCGGACCGCACCGCGGACGACACGACCCAAGGAGAGCGATGGCACAGCTGCGACAGGAAGTCGACCCCGGTGAGGTCGGGCTGGACGTGAAGGCACTGGACCGCCTCGACCAGCACTTCGCCCACTACGTCGACGAAGGGCGCCTGCCCGGTTACCTGGTGGCGGTGGCACGCGGCGGCCGGGTCGCCCACCTCACCGCACAGGGCCACCGCGACCGCGCGGCCGGGCTGCCGGTCGAGGCGGACACCATCTGGCGGATCTACTCGATGACCAAGCCCGTCACCGCGGTCGCCGTGCTGATGCTCGTGGAGGACGGGCTGCTGTCGCTGGACGACCCGGTCGACCGGTTCCTGCCCGAGTTCGCCGCCCCGCGGGTCCACGTGTCCGGTTCCGGCGACGACATGGTGACCCGGCCGGCCGACGGACCGATCCTGATCCGCCATCTGCTCACCCACACCGCCGGGCTGACCTTCGCCTTCTACCGGACGCACCCGGTGGACGCCCGGTACCGCGAGGCGGGCCTGGAGTTCTCGGTGCCGGCCGGCGCGGACCTCGCCGAGACGATGGCGGTGTACGCCCGTATGCCCCTCCAGTTCGAGCCGGGCGCCCAGTGGAACTACTCCGTCGGCTTCAACGTGCTCAGCCGCGTCATCGAGGTGGTCTCCGGGCAGGGACTCGACGAGTTCTTCGCACAGCGGATCTTCCGGCCGCTCGGCATGCCGGACGCGGGCCTGCACATCGTGCCCGAACAGGCCGACCGCCTTTCGGAGTTGTACGGTGAGACGGAGGGTGGCGGCATAGAGGCCATCCCCGGCCTGCCGTTGCGCGGCCGCCCCCGTCTCCTGTCCGGCAGCGGCGGCCTCGCGGCGACGGCGTACGACTACCACCGCTTCATGGAGATGCTGCGCCGGGGCGGCGAACTGGACGGCGTGCGACTGCTGTCCCCCGCCTCGGTCGGGCTGCTGGCCAGCAACCACCTGCCCGGCGGGGCCGATCTGCGGGCCTACGGCGCCCCGGTCCACCGGGAACCCGGCAACGACGGACTCGGCTTCGGACTCGGCGTCTCCGTGGTGATCGACCCGGACCGCACCCTGTCCCCGAGCAGCCTCGGCGCCTACGGCTGGACCGGCGCGGCCACCACCGCCTTCTGGGTCGACCCGGCCCACGACCTCACCGTGCAGTTCCACACCCAGGTACGGCCGAAGACCCTGAAGGTCTTCCCGGAGCTGCGGCGGCTGGTCCACGAGGCGATCCAGGGCTGAGCGCCGTCCGGCCGTGCGGCGCCAGACCGGATTCGGCTCCGGGCGCGGGGCGCCGGCCGCGAACCGGCCGGCGCCGAGCGGGCCGACGTCCACGAAGGGCGTCGGGCCCAGGTACAGGTCGCGGATCACCTCACCGGCCGCCGGTGCCTGCCGGAAGCCGTGGCCGCGGAACCCGGTGGCGTACAGGAACCGGGAGACCGAGGCCGCCTCACCGATCAGCGCGTGGTGATCCGGGGTGTTCTCGTACAGACCCGCCCAGCCGCCGGTGCGGCACAGGTCGAGCACAGGTGGCCGACGCGGTGCAGCCCGATGTCGTACCCGGTCTCCTCGCCGAAGCGGGCGAAGGCCTCCAGGCTCCGCGCGCCCAGCTGGATGTCGAGCTCGCCGGAGAACTGGGCGCGCACCCCGCCGACGGCCTTCGAGGCGGATCCGGCGGCGAGTTCGTCGCGTTCGACGAGGACGACGTCGCGGACGCCCGCGCTCGCGAGGTGCCAGGCGATGCCGGTACCCGTCACCCCGCCGATGACCACGACCTGGGCCCGAAGGTTCACGCGCGCAGCTCCTGTCGGTCTCCGCCGCGCCTTCCCGGGGAGGCCGGGCGGTCGACGGCGTCTCAGGACCAGTGGGCCACCGCGTCGAGGTGAGGCAGCACGTGGTCGAGGCGCTCACGCTTCGTGCGCAGATACGTGATGTTGTTCTCGCACGGCTCGATCAGCAGCGGGACCGTTTCGGCAACCTCGATGCCGTGCCGTACCAGCGACTCCCGCTTGCGCGGGTTGTTGGACATCAGGCGTACCGAACTCACCCCGAGGTCGCGCAGGATGCCGGCGGCGACGCCGTAGTCGCGGGCGTCGACGGGCAGGCCGAGCGCGAGGTTGGCCTCGACCGTGTCCAGGCCCTCCGCCTGCAGGGCCATCGCGCGCAGCTTGGCGAGCAGGCCGATGCCACGGCCCTCGTGGCCCCGCAGGTAGACGACGATGCCGCTGCCCTCGGTGACGACCGCGCGCAGTGCGGCGGCCAGCTGGTCGCCGCACTCGCAGTGCTGGGAGCCGAACGCGTCCCCGGTCAGGCACTCGGAGTGCAGCCGGGTCAGCACCCGTTCGCTGTCGATGTCCCCGTAGACCAGGGCGACCTGCTCGTCACCGCGGTCGTGGTCCAGGTAGCCGATGGCCTGGAATTTCCCGTACACGGTGGGCAGCGGTGCATTGACGACGCGTTCCACGCCCGAACGCCGTGGGGACTTCGTGCCGAGTACGCCGATGTTTTCTGTCATGATCTGATTCCTAAGCAGAGACGAAAGGCCATGAAAAGATGAGTGGTTCGGGCGCGCGTACGGCGGCATACGGCTCGTTGCCGGCGGACACTACGGAAGAGGTACGGACCAGGGGGGCGGGCGTTTCAACACAGGTCGCCGTCCTTCCCGTGGGGAGCTTCGAACAGCACGGTCCCTACCTTCCGCTCGCGACGGACACCCTCGTCGCCTGTGCCGTCGCCCGGGAGATCGCCGCCGCGTACCCGGTGCACCTTCTCCCACCCGTCACGGTCTCCTGCTCGCACGAGCACGCGGCCTGGCCGGGGACCGTCAGCATCTCCGCGGTGACACTGCACGCGGTGGTGAAGGACATCGCCGACTCGCTGCGCCGCTCGGGCGTCGAGGCACTGGTCGTGGTCAACGGCCACGGCGGCAACTACGTGCTGGGCAACGTCGTGCAGGAGGCGTCCGCACGGGGCGAGCGGCTGGCCCTGTACCCGGCCGTGGAGGACTGGGAGGCGGCGCTCGTCCGGGCCGGAGTGGAGACCTCGGCGCTCTCCGACATGCATGCCGGAGAAATCGAGACCTCCATTCTTCTGCACGCTCATCCCGAATTGGTCCGCCCTGGTTACGAGTCCGCCGATTTCACCGCTGACGACCGTCGTCATCTCCTCACCCTGGGAATGTCCGCCTATACCGAGTCGGGCGTCATCGGCCGTCCTTCCCTGGGTTCGGCGGAAAAGGGGAAGGAACTCCTGTCGAGCTTCGCGGATTCCTTCGGCGCCCTTTTCGAACTGCTCACCGCCGGGCGGGAGTAGCGCAGTCGGGGGTACCAGCGCAGGACCAGGACCACCAGGCCCGGCAGGGCCGCCACGAAGCTGAGGACGCCGTAGACGACGGCGGTGGCGAACCCGCTGTCCGCGCCGAGGCCGGCCGCGGCGAACGCCCAGGCGGTGACGCCCTCCCGGGGGCCCCAGCCGCCGACGTTCAGCGGCAGGCCCATGGCGACCAGGGCGAGGACGGCGATCGGGACCAGGACCGCCACGGAAGCGGCCGAGCCCGCGACGCGCGCGGCCACCACGAACATCCCGACGTGCCCGGCGAGGATGACCGCCGAGGACAGCGCGACGCCCGGGGTGTTCCTGCGCGACAGCAGCGCGCGGCGGGCCTCGCCGAGGCCGGCGCGCAGGGCGCCGGCGCGCACGCCCGGGGACTTGTTCATCCGGATGGCGATCACGATCGCGCAGGCGCCGGCCAGCCCGGCCGCCGCCAGCGGGGCGAAGCTGCGCACCTCGTCCCGGACCGGCGAGGGCAGGATCAGCAGCGCGCCCGCGCCGAACACGGTCAACGCGATCTGTCCCGCGGCGCGTTCGAGGACGACCGCGCGGACCCCGCGCCCGATGTCGCCCTCGCTCCGCCCGTGCCTGACCGCCCGGTGCACGTCGCCGAGCACCCCGCCGGGCAGGGCCGCGTTCAGGAACAGCGCCCGGTAGTAGTCGCCGACGGCGGGACCGAGCGGCAGCCTCAGACCGAGGCTGCGGGCCACCAACTGCCAGCGCCAGGCGCTCAGCACGGTCGTGACCGCGCCGATCACCAGGCCGATGACCAGCGTCGGGGTGTCGATCCGGCGCAGTCCGTCGAGGAAGACGCCGGTGCCGAGCCGCCACAGCAGCACGGCGATGATGGCGGCTCCGGCGAGGGTGCCCAGGTGGGTGCGGACGGCCCGGAGGTCGAGGCGCCGGGGCATGACCGGCGGGGCGACGGGCGCGGCCTGCCGGACCAGGGTGGGGGTGCTCATGAGGTGCCTCCGGTCGGCCGGGCGAGCGCGAGCAGGTCACTGTGGTGCACCACGACCCGCAGTTCACCGGCCTCGTTGGCGGCGAGCCGCTCGGCCAGGTAGGCGTCGGCGCGCCCGGCCAGTTCGGGGCGCTCCTCGACGGCCGCGCCGACCCAGCCGCGCAGCCACTGCCCGGTGAGCGCCTTCTCGTCGGGGCCGAGCCGCCACGCGCTGGGGTTCACCTTCACGGTGGCGCCCCGGTCGGCGAACGCCTCGCAGGCGGCCGTGACCGCGTCCGGGCCGAGCAGTCCGCCGCGCCGCTGGTGGGCGTTGAACGCCTCGGCGATCTCGGTGTCCAGCGGGTGGGACGGCGTCAGTTCCACCCGCCCGGCCACCGAGAGGGTCAGCAGCGCGGGGCAGCCGGCCCCGGTGCAGGCCTCGGCGAGTGTGTCGACCTCTTCCCGGGTGAGGACGTCCAGGAGCGCGGACGCGGTCACCAGGGAGGCGCCGACCAGCGCGTCCGGGGTGAGCCGGGCGACGTCGCCGCGCCGGGTCTCCACCGTGACCCGGCTGCCGTCGGCGGCCGCGCGGGGCGAGGCGACGGCGGCGAAGTGCAGCAGGTAGGGGTCGCGGTCGTGCAGGATCCAGTGCTGTGAGCCGTCCAGGCGGGGCGCGAGCCAGCGGCCCATCGAGCCGGTGCCGCAGCCCAGGTCGTGCACGACCAGGCCGCCCGCCTTGCCGGGCAGGTTGGCCAGCCGGATCCGCAGCGGGTCCAGCAGATCGTGCGACCGGGCCGCCGCGTCCGCGCTCTCGCGCAGCTCCAGCCACTCGGGGGCGTACCGGGGCGGCTCCTCCGTCCCGGTCTCGCGCAGCCGTACGGTGGCCCGCTCGCCCGGCCGGACGACGGGACCGGCCCCGGCGATCACCTCGGAAGGCACCTGTTCGCTCCCTCGTCCCACTTCTGCGTCCGTGACATCCGCCGGCCCCGGCTGCGCGGGAATCGCGCCGACCGGAGCAGTGGTCGTGGTCTCGCTGGTCATGCCGCCCTCCTGGGTTCGTCGGGGAGCCGCAGCAGGACTCCGGCCAGGCTGCGGGCGGTGGCCGCCCAGCCGTCGAGTGCCGCCCGGCGGCCGCGCGCGGCGGCCTTGAGACGGCGGCGTACGTCCGCCTCGCCGAACCAGCCGCGCAGTTCGGCGGCGAGCGCGGCGGGGTCCTCCGGCGGCACGAGAATGCCGGGTACTCCGCCGTCGGGGGCCCGGCCGACCGCCTCGGGCAGTCCGCCGACGTCGGTGGCGAGCACCGGGATGCCCCGGGCGAGGGCCTCGGTGACCGCCATGCCGTAGGTCTCGGCGTACGAGGTGAGGACCATCAGGTCGGCGGCCGCGTAGCTGGCGTCGAGGCCGGCGCCGGCCCGCGGGCCCGCGAGGTGCAGCCGGTCGGTCAGCCCGTGTTCCGCGATCAGCGACCGCAGCTGGGCGACGTACTCGGGAGCCTGGTCGAGCCCGCCGACGCAGGTGCAGGTCCACGGCAGGTCGCGGACCGCCGCGAGCGCCTCGACCAGCCGGTGCTGGCCCTTGCGCGGGGTGACGGCGGCGACGCACAGCAGGTGCGAGACGCCGTCGGTGCCGACGGCCAGCGGGGCGATGTCGGCGCCGGGAGCGGCCACATGGACCCGGTCGGGGGCCAGGCCGTGGTGCGAGACCAGCCGTCGTACCGCCCAGTCGCTGGTCGCGATCACGGCCGGTACGGCGCGCAGCACCGCGCGCTCCCGGGCGTCCAGGTCGGCGGCCACGGCCGCCTCCAGGCCGGTCTCGTCGCCCAGCGGCAGATGGACGAGGACGACGAGCCGCAGCCGCTCCGTCTCCGGTACGACGATCTCCGGGACCCCGCAGGCCACCAGACCGTCCAGCAGGACGACGGACCCGTCGGGCAGTTCCCGCAGGGAGCGGGCGAGGGCGTCACGGTCGGCGGTGTCCGGGCGCGGCCAGGCCCCGGGCACCGCGTGCCTGGTGACCTGCCAGCCGAAGCCGGGCAGGTCCAGGCAGACCCGCCGGTCGTAGGCGTTGCCGCCGCTCGGGTTGGCCGGGTCGTCGACACCGCCCGGCATGACGAAGTGCACGGTGCGCAGGGACATGGGGAGGATCCCGATGTTCGCCGGGGCGTTGCTTTCGGTGGTGGCCGCGCGCTGCGCGGGCACGTAGGTGAGGGCCGGTTTGCGGCCGACGGTCATGTCGGTCACAGGGCACGCTCGTAACTCGCCCAGGCGACGTGCGACTCGTGAAGGGTGACGGTCAGCCCGGCGAGGCCCTTGGCCCCCTCGCCCAGCGCGCCCTTCTCGATGCGCTCGGCGAGCCGGTCCGCGATGACCTTCGCCAGGAACTCCGTGGAGGTGTTGATCCCGGCGAAGTCGGGCTCGTTGTCGAGGTTTCGGTAGTTCAGCTCGCTGACCACGGCGCCGAGTTCCTGGGTGGCAAGACCGATGTCGACGACGATGTTGTCGTCGTCCAGCTGCTCACGGCGGAAGGTGGCGTCCACCAGGAATGTGGCGCCGTGCAGTCGCTGCGCGGGTCCGAACACCTCGCCGCGGAAGCTGTGGGCGATCATGATGTGATCGCGGACGGTGATGCTGAACAACGGACGACCCTCCAGGTGCGGCGCGTCTGGTCCGCCGGCTGATCCCTGCCGGTGGATGCCCTTAATACGGCTCTTGGCTTCCCCGCGTTCAGTCCACTCTCACTCTTTTCTCAGGTCAGGACCTCTTGGGGAGCGCAGCGGACGGTATTGGACGTTCCGTCAGCCGTTGTCGCCGTAGCGGACCCGGTGGCAGAGGGCCGGAATCGCCCCCGAGGCGAGTTCAGGGAGGACCTCCGGCAGCTCCTCGAACGGGCTTTCCCCTGTGATGAGGGCGTCCAGCGCCGGATCGGCCAGCAGGTCCAGGGCCAGGGCGAGCCGGTCGGCGTAGGTGCGGCCGGAGCGGGCGGCCGGGGAGACGGTGCCGACCTGGCTGCTGCGCACGGTGAGCCGGCGGGAGTGGAAGGCCTCGCCGAGCGGGAGGGCGATCCGCCGGTCGCCGTACCAGCTCAGGTCGAGGACCGTGCCCTCGGGCGCGAGGAGTTCCAGCGCGCGGGTGAGGCCCTGCTCGGTGGCGCTGGCATGGACGGCCAGGTCGCAGTCGCCCAGGGCGTCCTCGGGGGCCGCGAAGTCCACGCCGAGGGCCTCGGCCGTCCTCGCGCGGGCCGGGTCCGCGTCGACCAGCTGGAGCCGTACGCCGGGGAAGCGGGCCAGCAGGGCGGCCACCGAGCAGCCGACCATGCCGCCGCCGATCACCGCGATCCGGTCGCCGACCAGCGGGGCCGCGTCCCAGAGGGCGTTCACCGCGGTCTCGACCGTGCCCGCGAGTACCGCGCGCGCCGGTGGTACCCGCTCCGGTACCACCGTCACCGCGCTCACCGGAACGACGTAACGCGTCTGATGCGGATACAGACAGAAGACCGTACGCCCGATCAGCCCAACGGGGCCTTGCTCGACCACGCCGACGCTGAGGTAGCCGTACTTGACCGGACCGGGGAACTCGCCCTCCTGGAACGGCGCCCGCATCACGGTGTGTTGGCTCTGCGGCACCCCGCCCCGGAACACCAGTGTCTCCGTGCCCCGGCTGACTCCCGAGTACAGCGCGCGCACCAGCACCTCGCCCTCGCCGGGCTCCGCGAGGGTGACGTCACGCAGCTCTCCGTGGCCCGGGGAGCGGAGCCAGAACGCGCGGGCCGAGCGGTTCATCGGCATCCTCCTGAACGATCGGGAAGTTGTTCACGTACCGAGATGTGCACAGCGATGAAGTGCACAGGCCGCGCACAGTACGCGGCGTTGATCGACTCTGTCACTCGGCCGGAGGACGTGCGGTGGCCCTGAACAACACTTACGAAGCCAGGCTGGTCCAGCAGGAGACCGCTGTGGGAGCGGGCGTGCAGATCCTTGTGCTGGCCCTGCTCGGGACGGCGATCGGCATGGGGCCGGCCGGCTGGCTGACGGGTCTCGCGTTCGCGATCGCCACCTGGGCCGTGCTCTCCCGGGCCCTGCACCGCGCCCGCCCCCGCTCCTTCGGTCCCGCCAACCGGGTGACCCTCGGCCGCGCGATCCTGGTCGGCGGCGTGACCGCCCTGGTCGCCGACTCCTTCGAGAGCTCCCCGCCGGTCACCCTGCTGGTCGGCCTGACGGCCGTGGCCCTCATCCTCGACGGCGTGGACGGCAAGGTGGCCCGCAGGACGGGTACGTCGACGGCCCTGGGCGCCCGCTTCGACATGGAGGTCGACGCGTTCCTGATCCTGGTGCTGAGCGTGTACGTCGCCACGCTGCTGGGGCCCTGGGTGCTGCTGATCGGCGCGATGCGCTACGCGTTCGTCGCGGCGGCGAGGATCGCGCCCTGGCTCAACGCCCCGCTGCCCCCGTCGATGGCCCGCAAGACGGTCGCCGCGATGCAGGGCATCTGCCTGCTGCTGGCGGGCGCGGACCTGCTGCCGTACCTGGGCGACCTGGGCGTGGTGCTGCTGGCGCTCGGCTCTCTGGTGTGGTCCTTCGGGCGGGATGTGGTGTGGCTGTGGCGCAACGCGCGGCACACGGTGCGGATACCGGCGGAACCGGAGCCGGCCGGGGCGGCCATGGAGGCGTCCGTCGAGGGGATCGAGATGCTGGAGCTGGCGGTGCGCTGACCCGGCTGCGCCGAGGACAGCCGAGGGCCCGGACCGGGGGTTGGTCCGGGCCCTCGGCTGTGGGCCTACGGGCGTTGGCCTACGACCGCGCGCCCCGCGTCCGTACGACGGCGAACGCGGCCGCCGCCAGGCCCAGGGCACCGACGATCAGGCCCGCGACGCCGAGGCCGCGGGCGGTGGAGTCGCTGGAGTCGGCGGCAGCGGTCGCCTCGGCGCCGGTCTTGGTGGCCGGCGCGGAGGAGGCCGCGGCCGCGTCGCCCGCGGCGGTCAGCTTGAGCGTCGGCGCCGGGTTCTCCGGCTCGTCGCCGCCGCTCTGCGCCTGATCGATCCAGCGGACGACCTTGCCGTCGGAGTACGTCTGCAGGGTCTTGAAGGTCAGCTGGCCGGTGTCCTCGGGCAGTTGCCCGAAGGCGACGTCGAAGTCCTCGTACTGCCCGGCACCGATCTTGCCGCCGGTCCAGGTGACCTCGGAGACGGCCTCGGTGATGGTGCCGTCGTCGGTCTTCACGGGCGTCTTCAGCTTGGTGGTGGTCACCTTGGCGGTCCAGCCGTCGTGCGGGGTGACGAGGACGCCCAGGACCGGGTGGTCGGTGGGCAGGTAGACCTGGACCTTGGTGGTGGCGGCGGTGTCCTCCTCGTTGGGCACGCGGAAGGTCAGCACGCCGTCGGTGGCGCCCTTGGCGTAGCTCTCCGGGTGGACGGTGACGTGCGCGGCGGCGGCACCGGCGGCGGCGAGGACCGACGCGGCGGTGAGCGCGGTGACGGTGGCGGTGCGGCGCAGGGCGCGGCGGGTCGCAGTCATGGCAGGCATGGCAGGCATGGTGAAGGGATCTCCGTACGAGTGAAGTCTGTCTGAGCGTCTTACGGGTGCCGGACGGTGTACGGGATCGGGATCGGGGGGCCGCGTCGGCTCACCGCGTGCCGCAGCGCGAGCAGCGGACGGGGCCGTATCGGACCGGCCGGGGCCGGACGGCGGCCGTCGGCCGGGGCGGGCAGCGGGGCGTCGTGCCACCAGGCGGCCAGACCGGGGACGAGCGCGGCCGTCCGGCGCAGCAGCGACCACAGCGCGGCCTCGCCGCGCCGCAGCCACCAGGAGGCGACGAGCGCGGCGACGACATGGGCGACGGTGGCGTGCGCGGTCAGGACGTGGAGGTGCGGGTACGGCTGCGCCGTACCCGCCACGGCATGACCGCCCATGCGCATGTGGGCCATGGTCATGGCGGGCGCGGGTGCCGGAGTGACCGCGCGGGCACCGTCGAAGCCGAGGTGCAGACCGGCCTGAGTGAGGAGCATGCCGACGCCGATCTCCGGCAGCCCGCGCTCACGGCCCGCGAGGGCCCGGCCCAGGCCGAACACGACGACGAACCCGGCCGCGTCCGCCCACAGCGGCGGCATGTCCCCCATGGCGAGGCCGTGCCCGGCGGCGGCCAGGAGCACGCACACCGCGGCGAACACCGCGGCACGCAGGCTCCGTACCGCCGGTGACGCACTCATGGTGAGCGATCCTCCCACGGTGGGGGATACGCGAGGCATGGACAGTCCGTTCACTCACCCCGGGGGATTACCTGTGCCGTGGCACCCCGTCAGCGGCGGATGAGGGCCAGCACCTCGTCCCGCGTCCGGGTCAGTGTGGGGGTGTCCGCCGCTTCCACGTTGAGCCGCAGCAGCGGTTCGGTGTTGGAGGGGCGCAGGTTGAACCACCAGGCGGGGGTGGAGACGGTCAGGCCGTCGAGTTCGTCGACGGCGACCCCGGGGTGGGCTGTGAAGTGGGCGCGTACGGCCGCGAGGGCGGAGCCGGCGTCGGGAACCGTGGTGTTGATCTCTCCTGATGCCGGATGGCGCTGGTAGCGCTCGATCAGGTGGGACAGGGGTTCCGGCTGTGAGCCGAGGGCTGCGACGACGTGGAGGGCGGCGAGCATGCCGGTGTCGGCGTTGTAGAAGTCGCGGAAGTAGTAGTGCGCCGAGTGCTCGCCGCCGAACACCGCGCCCGTGCGGGTCATCTCGGCTTTGATGAAGGAGTGCCCCACCCGCGTGCGGACCGGGACTCCGCCGAGCTCGCGGACCACCTCGGGCACGGTCCGTGAGGTGATCAGGTTGTGCAGCACGGTGCTTCCCGGATGGTCGGCCAGCAGCCGGGCGGCGATCAGGGCGGTGATGGCGGACGGGGTCACGGCTTCGCCGCGTTCGTCGACCACGAAACAGCGGTCGGCGTCGCCGTCGAAGGCCAGGCCCAGGTCGGCCCGCGTCTCCCGCACGACGCGCCGCAGGTCGACGATGTTGGCGGGGTCCAGCGGGTTGGCCTCGTGGTGGGGGAAGGTGCCGTCGAGCTCGAAGTACAGCGGGACGATCTCGACCGGAACGTCACGGAAGACGGCCGGCACGGTCAGACCGCTCATGCCGTTGCCGGCGTCCACCACGATGCGGAGCGGTCGGACGGCGCGGACGTCGACCAGGTTCAGCAGGTGGGCCGCGTAGTCCGCCAGCATGTCGCGCTGGGTGACGGATCCCGTGGGGCGGCGCGCGGCGGGCGGTCGTCCGCCGGACGCCCAGCGTTCGACGAGCGTGCGGACGGCCTGCAGACCGGTGTCCTGGCCGATCGGTGCGGCACCGGCCCGGCACAGCTTGATGCCGTTGTAGCGGGCGGGGTTGTGGCTGGCGGTGAACATCGCGCCGGGCAGGTGCAGGGCGCCGCTGGCGAAGTACAGCTCGTCGGTGGAGCACAGGCCGATCTCGGTGACGTCGGCGCCCTGCCCGGCGGCGCCCCGCGCGAAGGCACGGGCCAGTGCGGGCGAGCTGGGCCGCATGTCATGGCCGGTCACGATGGCGCCGGCGCCGGTCGTCTCGACGAAGGCGGCGCCGAACAGCCCGGCGAGTTCCTCGTCGAGCTGGTCCGGGACGAGGCCTCGGACGTCGTAGGCCTTCACCACGGCGGACAGGTCGAGGCCTGGTCTGTCGTTCACTGCGGGTCCTCCTCGTAGGTCGTCCAGACGGCGGTGTCCTGGGGGACGTCGCGGCCGTCGAGCGGTGCGCTGGACAGCAGGACCCGGGCGCCGTCGTCCAGCGGGACGGGGCGTGGCCCGAAGTTGACCAGGCAGCGCAGCCGGGCCGATCGGTCGAACGCGAGCCACGCGCCGTTCGCGGGGCCCCGCACGCGCGGTGCCGTGTCCGGGGCGGGATGGTCGTGGCGCAGCCGCAGTGCGGCCCGGTACAGGGCGAGCATGGACTGTTCGTCGTCCTGCTGCGCCGCGACGGTGAGTCCGGCCCAGTCGGCGGGCTGCGGGAACCAGCAGTCCCCGGGCGCGGCCTCGCTGAAGCCGTACGGAGGGGCGGTGCCGGACCAGGGCAGCGGCACCCGGCAGCCGTCGCGTCCGCGGTGGCGGTTGCCGGAGCGCTTCCACAGCGGGTCGCGAATCCGGGCGTCGGGGATGTGGGCCTGCGGCAGGCCCAGTTCCTCACCCTGGTAGACATAGGCCGCGCCGGGCAGGGCCAGCATCAGCAGGGCCGCCGCCCGGGCGCGCCGCTCGCCGAGCCGGCCGCCCCCGTACCGGGTGACCGGCCGGATCGCGTCGTGGCTGGAGAGCACCCAGGTGACGGGAGCGCCCACCGCCCGCATGGCGCGGGTCGACTGCTCGATGACCTCGCGCATCGCCGGTCCGTCCCAAGGGCATTCCAGGAAGGCGAAGTTGAAGGTCTGCTGCATCTCGCCCGGGGCGACGTAGCGGGCCAGCCGCTCGCGGTCGAATATGCCCGCCTCGGCCACCATCACGCGTTCGGCCGGGGCCACCGCCCCCGCGGGCGCCGGGTGCCGGTCCAGGAGACTTCGCCAGTGCCTGAAGAGCGGGTGCAGTTCCTCCTGGTCGTAGTAGGGCATCAGGTGGTTGCGGTGGACGTCCTGGTGCTGGCCGGGCCCGGCGTCGGGCAGGCCCTCGGCCTTGAACAGGGTGTGGGCGACGTCGACGCGGAATCCGTCGACACCGCGGTCCAGCCAGTGGGTGAGGATCCGCTCGAACTCGGTGGCCACCTCGGGGTGGCGCCAGTCGAGGTCGGGCTGCTCGGGCGCGTGCAGATGCAGGTACCACTGTCCGGGGCGGCCGTCCGCCTCGTCGACGCGGGTCCAGGCGGGGCCGCCGAAGGCGGACTGCCAGTCGTTGGGGGGAAGTTCGCCCTTCTCGCCGCGCCCTTCCCGGAACATGTACCGCTGCCGGGCCGGAGAGCCGGGCGGGGCCGCGACGGCCTCGCGGAACCAAGGGTGCCGGTGGGAGGTGTGGTTGGGGACCACGTCCACCAGGACCTTGATCCCGAGGGCGTGTGCCTTCGCGACCAGCACGTCGAAATCGGCGGGTGTGCCGAGGTCTGCCGCGACGCCGGTGTGATCGGCGATGTCGTACCCGCCGTCCGCCAGCGGCGAGGGGTAGAAGGGGGTGACCCACACCGCGTCGACGCCGAGCCGCGCCAGGTGGTCCAGGCGGGCGGTGGCGCCGGGCAGATCACCGGTGCCGTCGCCGTCGCCGTCCGCGAAGGCGCGCGGGTGGATCTCGTAGCAGACCGCCTCCCGCCACCACGGGGCGGGGCCGGAGGTCATTCGGACCGGTCCAGGCGGGCCACGCCGATGTGCGCGTCGGCCATGCCGTAGAAGACATAGCGCACGCCGTCGATCTCCTCGATCGCGGTCGGGAAGACCACGTTGGGCACGGTGCCGGAGCGCTCCTGCTCGGTTTCCGGGGCCATCAGCGGCTCGGAGGTGCGGGCGATGACACGGCTGGGGTCGGCCGGGTCGAGGATCATCGCGCCGGCCGCGTAGTTGACCGTCTGCACCTGCGCGAAGGGGTCCTCGATGGTGCCGGAGACGCCGTGGTGAATGAGCAGCCAGCCCTCGTCGACGCGGATCGGAGCCGGGCCGGCGCCGATCTTGAGCTCCTCCCAGGCGTACTCGGACAGGGCGACCAGGCGGTGGTGGCGCGGCCGGGTGAGGGCGCCCAGGTCCCGCTTCACCTCGTCGACGGGTACGTAGGAGATCCAGATGCCCGGGCGGTCGTCGGTCACCCCGGCGGGCAGGTGGACGCCCTCGCCCGGCCGGAACCAGCCGAGGTCCCACATCGGGCGGTGCAGCATGGCGTAGTACATCGCGCCGTCCGGGCCCGGCACGGGCTCGGGGAAGTGCACGACGTCCTTGTTCGGGAAGAGGTTGAGGTCGGTGTCGAGGTCGGGCTGGTAGGCGAACTGGAGCGGGCCGAGGCGCTCCCAGTGGACGAGGTCCTCGGAGACGGCGAGGGCCGGCTTGGGGCCGAGCGGCCCGTAGGCCACGTAGGACATGACGTACCGGCCCAGGTCCTCGATCCAGGTGGTACGGGGGTCCTCCACGCCGGCGTTGTTCTTGCCGCGCTCCCAGCCGGCGTCGGGCGCGAGGACCACGCCGCGGCGCTCGACCCCGGTGGGCACGCCGTCGTCCAGGACGACTTCGGCGAGGCCGACGCGGGAGACGTTGCCCTCGGCGACCAGCCGGGGCAGCAGGTGCAGCCGGCCGTCGGGCGTGCGGCCGGAGGCCGGGTTGAGCACGCCCTCGACCTCGTCGGCCTCGCCGGGCAGCGGGGACATCACTACGCCGACCCGGGTCAGGGTGTAGGGGACGGGGGCGGTGGTGCTGTGGGACACGGAAGTTCAGCCCTTCGTTGCTGAGTCGATGTCGGTGGAGGTGAAGCGGCTCTGGAAGACGAGGTAGAGGGCGACCGCCGGCGCGGCCAGGACGCAGGCCCCGGCGAGAATCGCGCCGAAGGGATTGGCGGCGGCGGAGGCGACGGTGCTGATGTAGTTGGCGAGCGAGACGGCCAGCGGCTGCATGTCCTGACGCTTGGTCACCAGGAACGGCCAGAGGAACTCGTTCCAGGGCCCGGTGAAGCTGAGCAGCACGACCGACATCAGGGCCGGCTTGCACAGCGGCAGCGCGATCCGGAAGAGGATCTGCAGCTCGTTCGCGCCGTCGATGCGGGCCGCCTCGAACATGGCGGCCGGCAGTTGCAGGAAGAACTGCCGGAAGACGAAGACGGCACTGGTGTTGATCGCGAACGGCAGGATCATGCCGAGGTAGGAGTCGGCGAGACCGTAGTCGCGGACGATCAGCACGTACAGCGGGATCAGCAGGAGCTGGAACGGCACGACCTGGACCAGCAGCACCAGGGCGAACGTCGAGCCGCGGCCGCGGAACTGCAGCCGGGCCAGGGCATAGCCGGCGAGCAGGCCGAACACGGTGGTGCAGAGGATCACACCGCCGGTGAAGATGCCGGAGTTCACCAGCGAACGGCCCAGCGAGATCGCCGAGTCGATCGCCGCGTAGTTGTGCAGGCTCAGGTTGGACGGGTTCGGGAACGCCCCGGCGGGGCTGGAGTCGGGCTCCTTCTGCAGGGAGCCGACGATCATGTAGTAGAAGGGGAAGAGGAAGGCGAAGGCGCCGATGAGCAAGGCGATGCGGGATCCGGTCGACCGGGTACGGGACCGCGGGGCGCGCTCGGCGGCGCGGCGCTCGCCGGCAAGGCCGGCTGCGACGTCGTTGGTCATCTCAGTCCCTCTCCACGAGTCGTCGGTAGACCAGCGAGACGGCGGTGATCAGGACGACGAGGATCACGCCGATGGCCGCCGCCTCGTCCGGGTGTCCCTGCTGCAGACCCCGCTGGTACATCAGCAGCACCGGTGAGGTCGTCGCCCCGTCGGGGCCGCCGCCGCTGGTGAGCAGATAGGGCTCGGTGAAGAGATTGGCGCCGGTGACGGTGGCCAGGATCAGCACCAGCAGGGTGGCGGGCCGGACCGCGGGAACGGTGATGGAGCGGAAGACGCGCAGCCGTCCGGCGCCGTCGAGGGCCGCCGACTCGTAGAGCTCCTGGGGCACGTTCTGCAGCGCCGACAGGTACAGCACCACGAAGAAGCCCAGTTGCTTCCACGCCACGAAGACCGCCACGACCGGCATGGCCAGATGGGAGTTGATCAGCCAGGACGGATCCGGCGCCAGCGGGCCGAGCGCCTGGTTGACCAGGCCGTCGCTGTTGAACAGGAACATCCATACGCCGACGACCGCGACGCTGGCCGTGATGTAGGGGATGTAGTACGCGGTGCGGAAGAATGACCGGAAGGGCAGCTTCTTGTTCAGCGCGTCGGCCAGGACCAGGGATGCGACGGCGGTCAGCGGAACGTTGATGACCAGGAAGACGGCGATGTTGGCGAACGAGCGCCAGACGTCCGGGTCGGTCAGCACCGTCGTGTAGTTCTCCCAGCCCACGAAGGGCCGGTCGACCTGGACGCCGGGAGCGGCGAAGAAGTAGTCGTGGAAGGACATCCACACGGCGAAGCCGAGGGGATACACGAAGATCGCGGCGAGGTAGATCAGGTAGGGGGAGACGAACAGGATGCCGATGGGCTGGTGGCCGCCCAGCCGCAGCCGCCACCGCCGTCTTGGCGCCGGTGCCTTGGCCGTGGTCCCGGCGGCGGGCCGGGACCGGTCAATGTCAGAGGTGGTACGGGACATGGCGGGTTCTCACTGGCCCTGGGCGAGCTTGTCCACCTTGGCCGCGGCGTCCTTGAGGGCCGTGGTGAGGTCGCCCTTCCCGAAGATGACGGCCCTGGTGTAGGTGTCGCGGAACGTCTGCCAGACCTCGACGGAGTTCGGCACGTTGGGTGCTTCGACGGTGTGCTCCGCCTGCTGCGCGAAGACCTCGTAGTCCTTGTGCGAGGCGAAGTAGGACGGGTAGACGCTCGTCAGGCCGGTGCGCATCGGCATCTGCCCGGTCGCCTCCAGCAGCTTGCCGTCCTGCTCCTTGCTGGTCGCGAACTTCATGACGTCCCAGGCCGTCCCGCGGTTCTTGCAGGAGGTGTACATGCCGATGGACTTCTCGTCGCTGAAGGTGCCCTTGCCGGCCGCGCCGTCGGCGGTGGGCACCGGCACGGCCCCCCACTTGAGCTTGTCGCCGTAGACGGAGACCGCCCAGGGGCCGACGGTGGCCATGGCCGACTTGCCCTCGGCGAAGGCGTCGCCGTTGTAGCTCTCCTTCGGCGCCAGGCCCTCGGCGTACATGGTCTTCCACAGCTGGGCGGTCTTGATGCCGTCGGGCGAGGCGAACTGGGCCTTGCCGTCCTCGACCAGTTGCTTGCCGGTCTGCGCGGTGAACATCGGGTAGTAGTCGAACCAGGACTGGTAGAACTCCGAGGTCGGGGCCGGCCAGATCGCGGCCTTGGCGGCCTTGGCCGCGACCAGCTTGCGCGAGGTGGCGAGGAAGTCCTGGTAGCTGGAGAGCTTGGGGTGCTCCGGGTCCAGCCCGGCCTTCCTGAACAGGTCCTTGTTGTAGAAGATCATCACCGGGTTGCTCTTCCACGGCAGCTGGTAGTACTTGCCGTCCGGCGACGCGTACTGCGACAGCCTGTCGCCGACGCGCTCCTGCAGGTACTTCTTGCCGTCGGGGAAGTCGTCGAGCGGAACGAGGCCGCCCTGCTTCTGGAACCCGGGCACGGCGGCCGGCGCGGTGTTGAGGATCAGGCAGGGCGCGTTGCCGGCGGTGATCGCCGCACCGATGACCTCTTCGGAGCTCTTGCCCGCGGGGATCTCCTGGGCGGTGATCTTCTCCTTGGGGTGGCCGGCGTTCCAGGCCGCCACCATGTTCTTGCCCCACGCGACTTCCTGCGCGTTGTTGGAGTACCAGATCGTGATCGGGCCGTGCGCGGTGGCGGAGGCGCCGGAGTCGGATCCGCCGCTGCCGCACGCACTGAGCGTCAGGGCGGCCACCGGCAGCAGGGCGAAGAGGGCCTTCTTCATCGGAGGTTTCCGTTTCTCGCTGGATGAATCTCTTGCGGTACGGCTCGGCCGGTGCGTGTGTGTCCCGTCCCGTCCCGGGGGCGGGGCACACCGGCGCGCCGCATGTCTCAGCGGACGTACGCGGGTCTCAGCGGACCGCCGCGGGTCTCAGCGACCGGCGCCGACATCCGCGACCGGCGCGGATATCGGCAATCGGCGCGGATCTCCGCGGACGTGCGCGTCTCAGCGGATGTGCGCGTCTCAGCGGACCGGCGCGGGGCCGGTGGAGCCGCGCACCACCAGGGCGGCGGGCTCCAGCTCCACGTCGGCGGTGGTGCCGGTCTCGATCAGTTCCACCAGCGCCTGCGCGGAGGCCCGGCCCCAGGAGACGGGGTTGGCGCGGCAGGTGGTCAGCGGGGGGCTGGTGTAGGAGGCGAGCGGTACGTCGTCGAAGCCGACCACGGACAGGTCCTCGGGCAGCCGCAGTCCGGCGTCCTGGGCGACCGCCATCCCGGCCGTGGCCGAGAGGTCGTTGCCGTAGACGATGGCCGTCGGCGGCGTGGGCCGCTGCAGCAGCAACCGGGTGGCCCGCGCTCCGCCCTCGGCGGTGAAGCCGCCCGGCAGTAACGTCCCCTCGGGCAGCCCCGCCTCGGTGAGGGCGTCGCTCCAGGCCTGGCGACGGCGCCGGGCGTGCACGAACTCCTCGGGGCCGGCCACGTAGGCGATGTCGCGGTGTCCCAGGCCGGCCAGGTGGTGTACGGCCGCACGGACGGCGGGACGGTCGTCGAGACTGACGGACGGCAGGCCGGCACCGGAATCCGGCACCCCCACGGCGACGGCCGGCAGGCCCAGCTCGGCGACCAGCGCCGGACGGGGGTCGCCGGCCCGCAGGTCGGTGAGGAACACGCCGTCCACGCGATGGTCGGCGGCGAGCCTGCGGTAGGTTTCCACCTCGTTCTCGGGGCGGCTCATCTGCAGCATCAGACCGTCACCGCTCTCCGATATGACCGTCTCGATGCCCGCCATGAAGGCGGGGAAGAACGGGTCGGTGCCGATGAGCTCGGGCTCACGTGCCAGGACCAGTCCGACCGCCCGGACCCGGCCCGTGGACAGCGCCCGGGCGCTGGAACTCGGCGTCCAGCCCAGCTCCTCGGCCGCGGACCGGACGCGCTCCTGGGTGTCCGCGGCCACGCCGGGACGGTTGTTGAGGACGAAGGAAACGGTCGCGCGGGAGACCCCGGCCAGTTTCGCCACGTCGGCGATCGTGGGACGTCGAGCCATGCGCGCACCGCTTTCTTCCAAGTAACCGTGCAAGCCCCCCAAGGGCGGCCGAGCAGGCCCGGCACCGGGGTGTCGTGAGGGGCACCCAACCGGCGTTTAAACCGGTTTGAATGAACGCCTCGTAGCCTCGGGGCTGGAGTCGCGGAAAGTCAATAGCCCGAAAGAAAGTTGTCCACTTGTCATATCCTGATACGACATGGGTGTTTTGCTCCGACCGGAGGGGCGGGCCGACGACGGCAGCCTCCACGGTGCGCGAGGGCCTCTCCCGATGCGGGCCGACACCCCCCGGACAGGGCGAGAAAGAAGATTCGCGAGGCTTCACGGAAATCGCCGGACTGCTGCATTACGAGCAATTTCCGGCCAGGCCGGCAGTGCCCTGGCGGCGAGCAATACCGCTCCCCCGGCGGGACTCTCAGAAAATCTCCCGCTCGTGACACCTTCCGGGATCCCGGCGGACCCCGCCGATCCCGCGACATCCCGCCGAACAGGAATCTCGGCAGGTCAACGCCGTGCGGAGGGCCCCGGCATCGGCCGCATGATCCGAGGTCGCCTTTCACCGATTCGGCACCCCGGAAGCATACGGAAGCAGAGACAAAAACCGGTCGATCGGCACGAAACGCGTGGCCACCAGCAGCACGCGACGGCCGTCAATGCCCCGTACACCCTCTTATTGCGCGTCGGCCACGACGGGCCCCGCCCTGCGACGGTCACCCGGGCGACCGGGCCGGAGTTTCTGTCCGGCCGCCGAGGAGCGGTACGGATGCCGGTGGCCGGGCAACTGCCCGGCGAGGGCGTGGCCGCGTGCGCCGGATCCTGGCCCTGGCCGACGCGAGCCTCAGTGGCATGCACATGATTAGCTAGGCCCAGCGGGCGGCCGCGCCGTGGCGCAGGACGTCCTCGGCTGGAGTGAGCCGCGTCGAAGGTGATGTGCAGCCCGGCCCGGGTGAGGAGCACGCCGACGCCGATCTCCGGCAGCCCGCACTCACGGCCGCCAGGGCCCGGCCCATGACGAACCCGACCACAAAGCCGACCACGTCGGCCCACAGCGGCGGCATGTCCCCCCCTGGCGAGGCCGTGACCGACAGCAGAAGCACCCCGGCCAGATGCGGTTCTGCGGGACTCCGTCAACCGACAAGTCAGCATCGAACTCCCGGGACTCGGTCGCGGAGGGCACAAGACCGGCTGACACAGACGTCGCCGGACTGGCCGTCACTGGTCCGCCGACGTTCCCGGAGACGAATGGCACCTCCGCACGCGCAGCAGACGCACCGGTTCCCCTTCCAGGCGTTGCTGACCGGGCTTGGCGGGCGGGCGGTGGGTCCGGGCCGTGAGCCTGGTCGTCCCGCAGCACCCCGCCCGTCACACGCACCGCCGCCATTGCACGACGTGCGACTGCCGGAAGCCCGCAGCGGGCGATATCGTCACCGGACGACCGACGACCGGACGTCGGCGCGATTCGCCAGGGACGAACCGGGGACGTGATGAGCATTCGGATTGAGCCTGCTTGTAGGCGACTGCTGGCGCACTCGACCGGCAGCACGACCACCCACCAGGGAAGCGGATACACCATCACCACGCACTACCGGACCTATCCCTTCATCGTCCGCAGGCCGGGGTCCGGCACGACCACCACTGCGGTGGCGTGTGGTACCTGTGACGCGGCCGTCGGTGTCCGCGTCCACAGCGTCGAGGAAGCCACCCGCCGCAGGCGCCGGATCGCTCTCGGAACGGTGTTGCTGCTCGTCGTCCTGCTTGTGGCCGCGATCAAACTGGCCCGCCTGGACGCCTGGCCGCCGGTCGGGGCCATCGCGTTCGTAGGCGGGTTCGGGGCCTACCGGCTGTACCGGGCATGGCAGCGCTACGACGGTATCCGGGCCCTCGAACGCCGCCACAAGATACTGCCGCCCACCGACGCCGCCGGGTAGATGCTCCTGGCCGTGGGCATGTGGGGGGTTTGGCGCCACCGGCGGCCGCGACGCGGGCGGGGAAACGGCGCCAGGGCCTAACGCCTATCCCCCAGTTGCGGCCTCCCGCATGGCGGCCGCCTCTGTGCGGCCGTCGGCTCACACACCGCTCAGCCTCGACGACCCGCCCAGGACGAGCCCGGAGCCCGGCGTGATGCGCGCGCCGGGTCCCGGCAGTCGTACGGCCGCCGGCTCAGCGCCCGACGGCCATCCGTACGAAGTCGGTTCCGCCGACGCGGGCCCGCCGGCCCTTCGGGCCCGCGACACCCAACTCGCCAGCGCGGTCTCGTTGATCCCGAGATCCTGCGCGACCTGCGCGATCGGCTTGCCGGTCTCGGCGACGGTCCGCACAGCCTCCTCACGGAACTCCGCGCCGAACTTCCGCCTCTTGCCTGCCATGACCTCAACTTCCGCTGCGGTCATGGTTTTAACACTACGAGGGGAAGGTCACCTGCCCGCTCGCCTGGCGCCGGGCACAGGCGTGGGGGGGACCCGCGGCGGCCGCCCCGTCAGCCGATGTCGACCACGACCTTGCCCCGGGCGGTGCCGCTCTCCACGGCGGCGTGGGCGTCGGTGACGTCGGCGAGCGTGAAGTGCCTCGGGTCGAGCAGCGGCTTGAGTGCCCCGGCGTCGGCGAGCGTGGCCGCCTCGCGCATGATCTCGCCGTGGTGTTCCCGGCCGCGCCCGGTCAGCAGGGGCAGCAGGGTGAAGACACCGGAGTAGGTCGCACCGCGGAAGGACAGGGGGGCGAGGCTGTGGCTTCCCCAGCCCAGGGCGCTCACGACGTGCCCCGTGTAGGTGCGTACCGCGGCGAAGGAGTCGTCGAGGACGGAGCCGCCGACGGTGTCGAACACGACGTCGAAGCCGTCGCCGCCGGTGTGCTCGGCGACGTACTCCTGCACGGCGGTCGTGGTGTAGTCGATCGGGGTGGCGCCCAGGCGCTGGACGACCTCCCGTCGGGCGGGCGAGGCGGTGGCGAAGACCTCGGCACCGCGGGCCCGGGCGATCTGTACGGCCACCTGGCCGATGCCGCCGGCTCCGCCGTGGACGAGGACCTTCTGTCCCGCGTGGACCCGCGCCCGGTCCACGAGGCCCTCCCAGGCCGTGATGAAGACCAGGGGCAGGGCCGCCGCCTCGCGCATGCTGAGCGCGGCCGGCTTGCGGGCCAGCAGACGGGCGTCGACGGCCGCGTACTCGGCGAGCGTGCCCTGCACGTCACCGACTCCGCCGGTCATGCCGAAGACCTCGTCGCCGGGGGCGAAGGCCGTGACGCCGGGGCCGGTCTCCTCGACCACGCCGGCCAGGTCCAGGCCGAGGACGGCCGGGAGCGTGCGCCGGGCGTGGGCGGCCTTGCCGGCCCGGATCTTGGTGTCCAGCGGATTGACGCCGCTGGCCTCGATCCTGACAAGCACCTGCCCCGGGCCGGCGACGGGCTTGTCGATCTCGCTGAGGACCAGCGGAGTGTCGAACTCCCGGAGAACCACTGCGCGCATGGCTGCGCCTCTTTCCTGTCTTGCTGGGTGGGTGTGCGCGGTCGGCACGGTGGTGCACCGGCCGCGATCAGATGTGACTGCCGACGAGCAGGTGCGCCGCCGACTTCGCTTCCTCCACGACGGAGCGGTCCTGGAGCAGGCGTCCCGAGGTCAGGGCGCCGTCGATCAGAAGCCCGATCTGCCGGGCGAGCGCGCCGGGGACTTTCGCGCCGGCGCGCTCGCACAGTTCGGTCAGCCAGTCCTGACGACGCCGCGTGTGCTGCACGGTGATGGCCCGGGCCTCCGAGTCCAGGTCCGCCTCGACCGCCGCGCTGACGAACGGACACCCGAAGAAGCCATGCCGGTCGAAGGCGTCCGTCAGCGCGTCGAACAGCCCGACGAGCTGCTCGCGAGGGTCGTCCCCGCTGCGTGCGGCGGCGTCCTGCAGTTGCGCCATCCAGGAGTCGTCGGTCCTGCGCAGGTACGCCGCGACGAGCTCTTCCTTGGTGCGGAAGTGCACGTACAGCGTCGACTTGGCGACGCCCGACGCCGCGATGACCTGATCGACGCCGACGCCGCGCAGCCCGTTCGCGTAGAACAGCTCCGCCGCCGCCGTGAGGATCCTCTCCTCGGACTTCGTCTTCCTGACCCGTGTCACCATGGCTCGACCTCCTTAATCGGACAGACTAGTTCGTTCGATTAAGTTCCGCAAGCGCGGAGTCCCGGGGCCGGCGGAGCCCTGGGGAGTTCGATCGGCCGGGCGCACTGCCGCGGCGGGGCCCGGCTGCCCGCGGTCCGCCGTGTCGCTCCGATGAGCGAAACTGCGTCTCATGTCGACTCATCTGACGCGGGACGTACTCGCTGAGCGGGATCAACGGCTGGTCGCGGCGCTGCAGTACAACGGCAGGATCAGCGCGGAGGAGGCGTCGTCCGTCCTGGGCTACAGCACGCGTGAGGTGCAACGCCGGTTGAAGTCCATGACGGGCAGTGGCGCGGTTCGCGTGGTGGCCCGCCGCACTCGCGGCCCGCACGTGGGAGCGACGATGCTGCGCGTCAAGGTGCTGCGCGGCAAGCTCGACACGATCACGTCCGCCCTGGCCAGACGCGAGGACATCCCCTTCGTCGACGTGTCGGCGAGCGGCGACGAGATCTCGGCGGTGCTGCTGCACACCTTCGAACCCCGCAACCGGCTGATCTTCCAGCAGCTGCCCGCCACCGGCGCCGTCACGGCGGTGACGGCGCAGACCGTGCTGCACGTGTTCTGCGAGGCGAGCGACTGGCGGCTCGACGTGCTCACCGCACGGGAACGCGAGATGCTGGCCCGAAGCCCTCAACCGCCCGCGCCCGGTCGGGAGTTGGACGCGACGGACGAGGACATCGTGGCCGCGCTGGAATCCGACGGAAGACTGTCCGCCGCCGCGGTGGCCGACCGCACCGGGCACGCGGAGTCCACCGTGCGCCGCCGGATGGCGTCGCTGTTCTCCCAGGGGCAGGTCGGTACACAGGTCCTCGTCGATCCACAGCGGCTCGGCATGGACATCGACGCGAACATCTGGATGGAGGTCCCGCCCGATCACCTGGACGCCACCGGCCGCTCCCTGGCCCGGCACCCTGCCGTCCACGGTGCCCTGGCCACGACCGGGCGGGCGAACCTGTGTGTGGCCGTGTGGTTCCGCGACATCGGGGAGCTGTACCGCTTCCTCACCGAGGACCTGAGCGGACGCTCCATCGCCGGCACGGACACCGTCCTGGTCGGGCAGTGGGTCAAGCGGGCTGGAATCCACCGGTGAACCGAGCCCCCTGAGACACAATCGCTCTCAACGGCAGCCCGAGGTGCTGGTTCCGCTCAAAAGTAGCCGCCTGTGGCCGCGTCCGCGGCCGCGTCGATCGATGATCGCAGACATGCCCGTCACATCAGCCAGGGAGAGACACATGTCGGACATCGATCTGCTCGCACCCATGACGGAGGCCGCCCATGCGGCCGGAGACTTCCTGCGGGCCGCCCCCGTCCCGGCGCCGGCCGCCACCTGGGCGGAGTTCGCGCACAACTTCGAGGCGCTCGACAAGCCCGCCGCCGACCGGCTGCGCGCCCGCCTTTCCGGGCTGCGTCCCGGCGCCGCCTGGGGCGAGGAACTGGGCGACACCCTCCCCGCGCACGGCGAGGTGTGGGTCGTCGACGCCGTGGACGGGGCGGTGCAGCTCCTGCAGGACCTGCCGTACTGGTCCGTCAGCATCACGCTCGTGCGCGACCTGCGGCCGGTGGCGACGGTGCTGCACTCGCCCGTGCGGGGTGAGACCTACACCGCCGCTCGCGGGCACGGTGCCCGGCTCAACGGCCGGCTGATCGAGCCCTCCCGCAAGACCGAGCTCGAACTCGCTCTGCTGGCGACCAGTCAACCGCCCACCGTGGCCGACCAGCCGGACGCCGTCCACGCCGCGGGCCGCTCGCTCTCGGCGCTCCTGCCCCACGCCGGGGCGGTGCGCAACCTCGGACCGACCTCCTGGCAGGTCGCGGACGCCGCCGGGGGGCGCATCGACGCCTTCTGGGAGTACGGACTCGACGACGTCAACCTCCTCGGCGGCTCCCTCGTGGCCACCGAGGCCGGACTGCGGGTGACCGACATCGAGGGCAACCCCTGGCAAGCAGGCGCCGCGAGCTTCATCACCGCCCCGGCCGCGCTCCACGACCAGCTCCTGAAGCTCCTCTCCTGACCCGGCCCGCAGGGTCTGCCGGCGGCCGGGTCCGGGGCTTCGTACGTCCGGGGCTTCGTACGTCCGGTGCTTGGCACGGCGTGCGCGATGCCGAGCGCGAGGCGCGGATCACCGAGCGAGTCCGGCACCCTCGCGTCCGGCGCCCGCGGGTGCGGTGGGCGCGGGTGCGGTGGGCGCGGAACTCCCCCGGGCCGCGCCCACCGCGGGTGTGTCAGGCCGCCCGGCGGGCCTGTCCCCGGTGGTCGCGGATGATGTCCGCGTACCGGCGTCCGCTGCCCTTGATCGTGCGGGCCTGGGTGCGGTAGTCGACGTGGACCAGGCCGAAACGCTTCTCGTAGCCGTACGCCCACTCGAAGTTGTCCAGCAGCGACCAGGCGAAGTAGCCGGCCAGCGGGGCCCCCTTGCGGACCGCCGAGGCGCAGGCCGCGAGATGGCCGGCCAGGTACTCCTGGCGCTCGGGGTCGTCGATCGTGCCGTCGGGGCGGACCACGTCCGGGTAGGCGGAACCGTTCTCGGTCACGTAGAGCTTGCGGGCGCCGTACTCCTCGGTGAGGCGCAGCAGCAGCGTCTCGATGCCGCTCGCGTCGATCTCCCAGTCCATGCCGGTGCGCGGGACGCCGGGACGGTGCACCGAACGGGCGTAGGGCGCGGGGCCGCCCGGGTCGTCCTCCACGTACGCCGGGAAGTAGTAGTTCAGGCCCAGCCAGTCGAGCGGGGTGGCGATGGTCTCCAGGTCGCCCGGCCGCTCCGGGAGTTCGACGCCGTAGGTCTCGACCATGTCGGCCGGGAAGCCGCGGCCGTGCACCGGGTCGAGCCACCAGCGGTTGACGTGGCCGTCGTGGCGGCGGACGGCGGCGGCGTCCTCGGGGCGGTCCGAGGCGGCGAACACGGTGGAGAGGTTGTTCACGATGCCGACCTCGGCACCGGGCGCGGCGGCGCGGATCGCCTGGGCGGCCAGGCCGTGGCCGAGGAGCAGGTGGTAGGAGGCGCGGACGGCGGCCGTGAGGTCGGTCAGACCGGGGGCCATCTTGCCCTCCAGGTGGCCGATCCAGGCCGAGCAGGAGGGCTCGTTGAGGGTGGTCCAGTGCCGGACGCGGTCACCGAGGCGCCCGGCGACGACGGAGGCGTACGCGGCGAAGTGCTCGGCAGTCGGCCGCTCGGTCCAGCCGCCCCGGTCCTGGAGGGCCTGCGGCAGGTCCCAGTGGTAGAGGGTGACCGACGGGGTGATGCCGGCCGCCAGCAGCACGTCGATCAACTCGTCGTAGAAGTCGAGGCCCCTGGCGTTGACCGGGCCGTCGCCGCCGGGCCGCACGCGCGGCCAGGCGACCGACAACCGGTAGGCGTTGGTGCCCAGTCGGCGCATCAGCTCGATGTCCTCGCGCCAGCGGTGGTAGTGGTCGCACGCGACGTCGCCGTTGTCGTCGCCTGCGATCTTCCCCGGGGTGTGCGAGAAGGTGTCCCAGATGGAGGGTCCACGGCCGTCCTCGGTGACGGCTCCCTCGATCTGGTACGCCGCGGTTGCCGTGCCCCACAGGAAGTCGTGCGGGAGGGCGGCGAGGTCGATGGTCACGAAAGTCCCTTCGGAACTGGAGGGTTCACTTGACGGCGCCGGCGGTCAGCCCGGCGACCAGGTAGCGCTGGAGGAGCAGGAAGCCGGCCACGACGGGGACGCTCACCACCAGTGAGGCGGCCATGATCTGGTTCCAGTACACGTCGTTGAGCGTGGAGTAGCCCTGGAGCCCGACGGCCAGGGTGCGGGTGGTGTCGTTGGTCATCACGGACGCGAAGAGCACCTCGCCCCAGGCGGTCATGAAGGCGTAGACGGCCACCGCGACGATGCCGGGGATCGCGGCGGGTACGACGATCCGCAGCAGCGCGCCGAGCGGCCCGCAGCCGTCCACCAGGGCCGCCTCGTCCAGGTCCCTCGGCACCGAGTCGAAGTACCCGATCAGCATCCAGATCGAGAACGGCAGCGAGAAGGTCAGGTAGGTGAGGATCAGGCCGCCGCGGGAGCCGAACAGGGCGATGCCGGTGGCGTTGCCGATGTTGACGTACAGGAGGAACAGCGGGAGCAGGAAGAGGATGCCCGGGAACATCTGCGTGGACAGCACGGTCACCGTGAAGACCCGCTTGCCGCGGAACTCGTAGCGGCTGACCGCGTACGCGGCGAACACGGCGACGACGACCGAGCAGACGGTCGCCGCGACCGACACGATCAGCGAGTTCACGAAGTACTTGGCGAGCGGGACCGTCGACCAGATGTCGATGTACGGGCGGACGGTCAGCCCGCTCGGCAGCCAGCGGAACTTGCCGGTGACGTCCGCGAGGGGCTTGAGCGAGCTGGAGATCATCACGTACACGGGGACCAGCACGAACCCGGTGAGCAGCGTGAGGAAGATCCGCCGGGACCAGAGGAAGGAGCGCGGCGGGGCCATCGGCGAGCTGGGGCTAGACATCCGCGGTCCTCCGTCCGCGCGAGGTGAACACCAGGTACCCGCCGGTCACCACCAGCAGGAAGAGCAGCAGGAGCACGGACATGGCCGAGCCGGTGCCGAAGTTCCAGGTGACGAAGGAGGCCTGGTAGATGTGGACCGAGATGAGGTCGGCGGCCTCCGGGGCGGACTTGCCGAACAGGACGTACGGCGTGTTGAAGTCGTTGAACGTCCAGAGGAACAGGACCAGGATCAGCACCTGGTTGACCGGGCGCAGCGACGGCAGGGTGATGCGGCGGATCTGCTGCCACATGCCGGCGCCGTCCAGGGCGGCCGCCTCGTACAGCTCCCGCGGGATGTTCTGGAGTCCGGCCATCACGATCAGGAAGGCGAACGGCCAGCCTTTCCACACCGACACGATGAGCAGGGCGTAGAAGCTGTTGTCGCCGATCAGCCAGAAGGACGGCTTGCCGGTGAGGTGCAGCTGGTCGTGCAGGACGTGGTTCACCAGGCCGTTGTCGTGCTGGAACATGAACACCCAGGTGATGACGGCCGCGTAGACCGGCAGTGCGTACGGCACCAGGAACAGGGCGCGCAGCAGGCCCCGGCCGCGGAAGGTGTCCTGCATGAACACCGCGGCCGCGGTGCCGATCAGCCAGCACAGGCCGACCGAGAGCAGGGTGAAGCCGACGGTGACGAAGAAGGAGTGCAACAGGGCTTTGCCGACCGGCGCGTCGAAGTCGACGGCCATCCTGTAGTTGCCGAAACCGGCCCAGGGGGCGGTGGTCCAGTCCCGGATGAAGAACTGGGTGAGCTCCTTGAAGCTCATCACGACGCCGATGACCATCGGGACGAGATGGACGAGGAGTTCGAGCAGCAGGGCGGGCAGGAGCAGCAGGTAGGGCAGTCCGATCCGGCGGATCCGCCCGGGGCGGCGGCCTGAACCGCCCGCCGCCCCGGGGGACTTCGCACGCACCGGCTCTTGCACGGCGGTGGTGGTCGTCATGGTGCTCAGGCCGCCGGCATCTGCTGCTGGGCCTTCTCCAGCTCGGCCTTCACGGAGTCGGTGGTGATGGGGCGCCCGGCGGCCACGTCGGCGAACAGGTTCTTCACGGCCGTACCGACGGTCGTCTCGAACTGGGACTCCGAGGCCACCTGGGGCAGGGCCGCGGCGCTGGTGGCGAGGGTGTTCTTCAGGACGGAGTTGGCGGGGGTGTTGAAGGCCGCGTCCTGCTGGGCGGTCTTGACCGGCGGGATGGAGCTGTAGGCGGTGTTGAGGATCTTCTGCTCGTCGTCGCTGGTCATGAACTTCACGAACTTCGCGGCGCCGTCGAGGTTCTTGGTGTTCTTGAAGACCGCCAGGTTGATGCCGGCGACCATCGAGTTGACCTGGGTGCCGGTGCCGGGGGTGCCGGACTGCACGGGCACCGGCGCGATGCCGTAGTCGCTGTCGCTCATGCCCTGCGACTTGAGGTTGGCGGACGCCGACTGCCACAGCAGCATGGCCTGCTTGCCCTTGGCGAAGTCGCTGACCGACTGGTTCTGCGCGTACTCGGCGTCACCGGTGGGGATGACCTTGTCCTTGGCCATCAGGTCGATGTACTGCTTCACCGCGGCGACGACGTTGTCGTTGGTGAAGTCCGGCTTGCCGTCGGAGGTGAAGAAGTCGGCGCCGTGCTGCTTGGCGAAGACGAAGACGTGGTGGATGTTCTCCGAGACGTTGCCGCCCTCGGCGCCCAGCACCGAATTGCCCTTCGCCGATATCTTCTTGCCGTCGGCGATCAGCTCGTCCCAGGTGGCGGGCGGCTGGGAGATGCCGGCGTCGGCGAAGATCTTCTTGTTGTAGTAGAGCGCGTACGCCATCGAGTACAGCGGTACGGCCGCCGGGTCCTTGCCCGTGGCGCCGGTGGAGCCGAGCGCGGAGTCGACGAACCGGTCCTTGCCGCCGATCTTGGCGAAGTTCTTGGCGTCCCAGGGCAGCAGCGCGCCGGTCGCCTGCAGCGAGGCGCTCCAGGTGTTGCCGATGTTCAGCACGTCGGGGCCCTGGCCCGAGGTGGTCGCGGTCAGGATCCGGTTGAGCAGGTCCGACCAGGGCACGACCTCGAGCTTGACCTTGATGCCGGTCTGCTTCTGGAACTTGTCGAGCTCCGGCTGGAGCACCTTCTTGTCGGCCTCGATGCTGGCACCCTGGTTGGAGGCCCAGTAGGTCAGCGTCTTCGGGGAGTCGTTGGACCCGCCGCCGGTGGACGAACCGCCACCGCAGGCCGTGGCCGCGAGGGCGAGAGACATGGTGACGGCGCCTACGGCCGCGGCTCGGATGCTGCGCATGGCTCCTGCTGTGCCTTTCCGGGAGTCGAGAACCCCGAGAGGGCTTCGCGAAGGCCGCCGCCCGCGAGTACGGACGCCTGGGCCGACGTTCGGCTTCCGAAGCCCCTCATGGCTTAATTTAGGACGTGAGTTAATCCCCCGGAGGGTGGCTCGTCAAGGGATCCGGCACGGGTGTCCACGCAGGCGGGCAAGGGAGCGGCCGGCGACGGAGCGGCGCTACGCCCACGCCCGACGGCGTGACCTGGGCCGAAGCCGGACGCCCTGCGCGGCGAGCGGCCGGCCGCCGTTCGACAACGGTTGTGTTTCGACGGGCGAATGCTGGTGGCCGAAGGACGGGCGGGGGTGGAGCCGGATACGGCGGTGGGGACCGGTTACGGCGATGGGGGCCGGGGTCGGCACGAGGGCCGGGGACGGCAACGCACGCCAGGCACGCCACGAGGACCGGGCACAGCGACAGACGCCCGACACGCCACAACGACCAGGAACAGCGACAGACGCCCGACACGCCACGAGGACCCGGCACAGCGACAGACGCCCGACACGCCACGAGGACCCGGCACAGCGACGCACGCCCGACACGCCACAACGACCAGGAACAGCACCGAACGCCCGACACGCCACAACCATCGGGCACAGCGACGCACGCCCGGCACGGCACGAGGGCCGGGGAGGTTGTCCCCGGCCCTTGCTCCTGCCCGTGTCAGTGGGCGGGTGCCGTGGCCGGTGTCGGGGCGTGGCCGGAGGGGCGGCTGGTGAAGGTGCCGCGGCCCTGGGTGCGGCCGCGCAGCCGGGTGGCGTAGCCGAACAGTTCGGCCAGCGGCACGGTGGCGGTGAGCACCGCCGTGTCGCCCCGGGTCACGGAACCGGTGACCCGGCCGCGCCGGGCGGCCAGGTCGCCGAGCACGCCCCCCACCGCGTCCTCGGGCACGGTCACCGTGACCTCGGCGACCGGCTCCAGGAGCGTCATCGCACAGGCCCGCAGGGCCTCCCGGAGGCCGAGCCGGCCCGCCGTACGGAACGCCGTGTCGGAGGAGTCCTTCACATGCGTCGAGCCGTCGGTCAGGGTGACCCGCAGCCCGGTGACCGGATGCCCGCCGAGGGGGCCCTCGGCGAGGGCGTCCCGGCAGCCGGCCTCGACCGCCCGGACGTACTCCTGCGGCACCCTGCCGCCGACGACCGCCGACCGGAACGCGAAACCGTCCTCGTGTCCGAGGGGTTCGACGTCCAGGACGACGTGCGCGAACTGCCCCGCGCCGCCGGTCTGGTGGACGTGCCGGTGGACGAAGCCGGTCACCCCGCGGGCCACGGTCTCCCTGAGGGCGACCCGTGGCCGCCCCACCGTGACCTCGGGGCCGCCGTCCCGCCGGATCTTCTCCACCGCGACCTCCAGGTGCAGTTCACCCATCCCGGACAGCACGGTCTGGCCGGTCTCGGCATCGGTGCGGACCACCAGCGAGGGGTCCTCCTCGGCCAGCCGGGCCAGCGCCTGCGCCAGCCGGCCGGTGTCGGTACGGCGGCGGGCCTCGATCGCGACCGAGACCACCGGCTCGGCGGCGACCGGCGGCTCCAGGAGCAACGGGGCGTCCGGAGCGCACAGCGTGGCGCCGGGACGGGCCGACTTCAGCCCGCCGACGGCGACGATGTCACCGGCCACCGCCCGGTCGAGGGGCTGGTGCCGGCCGGCCATGACACGGAGGATGCGCGCCACGCGTTCGGTACGGCGCGTCGCCGGGTCCCACACGGTGTCTCCCTTCTCGATCGTGCCCGAGTAGACCCGGACGTGGGTGAGGCGGCCGGTGGCGGTCGCGGTCACCTTGAACGCGAGCGCCGCGAGCGGCCCCTCGGGGTCGGCCGATCGCCACTGCTCCGCGCCCTGATGGGTACCGCGCACGGCGGGGACGTCGAGCGGTGAGGGCAGATACGCGACGGCCGCGTCCAGGAGCGGTTCGACGCCCCGGTTCCGGTAGGCGGAGCCGCACAGGACGACGACACCTTCGCCGGTCAGGGTGAGATCGCGCAGGGCACCGGCCAGGGTCGCGGAGGACAGCCGGCCGGGCGGCGCGCAGAACTCCTCCAGCGCGGCCGGGTGCAGCGCGGCCACCGCCTCCTCCAGCGCGTGCCGCCGGCGCTCCGCCTCGGCGCGCAGCTCCTCGGGCACCGGGCCGGCCACCGGTGCGGCCGCCGGTCCGGTCATCGCCGTACCGCCGGCGTCGGCCCAGACCAGCGCGCGCATGCGCACGAGATCGACGACGCCGGTGAAACCGTCCTCCGTGCCGATGGGCAGCTGGACGACGAGCGGGGCCGGGTGCAGACGGTCGCGGATCGACTCGACGGCTCTGTCGAGGTCGGCGCCCGCGCGGTCCAGCTTGTTGACGAAGGCGATCCTGGGGACGCCGTGCCGGTCGGCCTGCCGCCACACCGACTCGCTCTGCGGTTCGACGCCGGCGACCGCGTCGAACACGGCGATCGCGCCGTCGAGGACGCGCAGGGAGCGTTCGACCTCGTCGGCGAAGTCGACGTGGCCCGGGGTGTCGATGAGGTTGACACGGTGGCCGTGCCAGGCGCAGCTGACGGCCGCGGCGAAGATGGTGATGCCGCGGTCGCGTTCCTGGGGATCGAAATCGGTGACGGTGGTGCCGTCGTGGACCTCGCCGCGTTTGTGGATGGTGCCGGTGGCGAAGAGGATGCGTTCGGTGACGGTGGTCTTTCCGGCGTCGACGTGGGCGAGGATGCCCAGGTTGCGAACGGCGGCAAGCGGAATGACGGAGTTCGGGTGGAGTTCGGTGCGCATGGCCCGATGCCTTTCGAATGACATTCCCGGAACGGCTCCGGAGGGGCAGCGCAATTTCCCGTGCGGCGAAGTTCACCGGCCATGGCTGACGGCACGTCAATATCTGTACGTATGCCGGTGGTTGAAGATCCGGTCGCGCGTCACGGAGTCCGGTGCCGGCCGCGCAGCGGGCACCGGGGGGACGGGGACACGAGGATCACCTCGTAGCGGGAACGGGGAGAGGCGACGGCGGTGCGGTCCCGCATGGCCCTCTCCCCTCGTTCGTCCGGACTTGTCATGGAATTGCACCTGGACCGCGTTCCGCGGCTACGGTGGGTGATATGCGGTGAGTGTAGGCAGGGGGTGCGGGGCGCGGCACCCGGTTTTCGACCGCCCGCCCCGGTCCGGCACTTCGGCGGATGCCTGGACGGCGCGGAGACTCGGCGGCCAGGCGGCAGACCCGCCACGGGGACCGGGCGCCCGGAGGGTGACCTGCGGGGCTCTTTTGGGAAATGCCGGTTCGTTCCCTTTTCTCCACTCATCGGGGAATGCGGGGACTCGTTGTCCCGGCATTTTCCGGACATTCATCTGGCCGGCAGTGATAACTCCGCGCACCGAGAAGGCGCTTTCCGGAACGGCGGACGGGGGCGGACCAGGTCCACCCACAGAGACCGCCGCAACTCCAGCGAATGGCCGAAAAACACGCTTTACGGCTGCCACACGGACATCGGGACGCCGATCTCCCGCACCGGCACCGCCGGACCCGGAAAGGACGTCCGGAACGCCCCGGATGCACATCGTCCCGGGTGACGCACGGAACGAGCCGTCCGGTATCACCGAGGCAGGAGTTGATGTGGAACATGTGTGGACATCCGGTGAAGTGCTGCTCGTGGCTGAGAAATTGGGATCCCGCCTCGGGTTCCGGCGGGGCGCGCAATGGCCGGGAAGTGGTCTGTCCGGGTGGCCGGTGGACGCTCTATCACTGCACGAACAGGCCTAATCTGATGCGCGAGCAGGCTGAATGGGCCCGGCAAGCGGACGGATTGGAATCGATTGGACACGGAAAAGACGCGGAGAGCGCCATTCGCCGCACTGCGCCCGGGTGCCACGATGCCGGTCGCCGCGCAGGTGCTCATCGCGGGGACGCTCTTCTCCCGTCTCGGTGACACGCTCGCCACCCTGGGCCTGGTGCTGCACGCGGCGGACCGGGACATCCGCTTCGGGGTGACCGAGGTGATGCTCGCCGAGCTCATCCCGACGGTGCTCGCGGCACCGCTGATCGGTTCCGTGGTGGACCGGTTCAGTGCGCGTACGGTCTGCCTGTGGGCGCTGCTGGTCCAGGCACTGTCCCTGGGCGCGGCGACCGCGGTCGGCGGGTTCCATGTGCGGGTGGCCCTGGTCGCGCTGTCGGCGCTGGCCGGAGTGGCCTCGGTGGCCGCGGGGTTCAAGATGCTGCCCGCGGTGGCCGGTGAGCAGCACACGGGCCGGGCGAACAGCCTGCTGACGGCCGGCCTGTCCGTCGCGGGGCTGATCGGTCCTCCCCTGGCGGGCTTCCTGAACTCCCTGTGGGGCACCCCCGCGCTCCTCGCCGCGGACGCCGCCTCCTTCCTGGTGCTCGCGGGCTGCACCGTGCTGGCGGTGCCCAGCACCGTGGACGTGGCGATCGGCCGCCGCCCCGCCACCAGGCTGGCGGACGGCTACCGGGCGCTGCGCGACGCGCCGGTGGTGGGCACGCTGATGCCCGCGCTGGCGGCGGCGATGGTCGCCACCAGCGTCGAGAACGTGGCGGGCGTCTACTACCTGCGGGACGTCGTCAACGGCAACGACACCATGTTCGGCCTCTTCCTGGCGACCTGGGCCCTCGGGTCCGTTCCGGGCGCGTTGCTCGCCGGCCGCGCGGGCTGGTCGGACCGGCACAGCCTGCTCATCATCGGCGGCGTCCTGGGCATCGGCCTGGGGCTGCTGCTCACCGGCCTGATCCCGGTGGCCGCGGTGATCTTCCCGCTGTTCCTGATCGCGGGTTTCGGCAACGGTGCCTGCAACGTCGGCCTGCGCAACGCGGTGCACGCGCGCGTGCCGGCCGAGGTGCACGGCAGCGCCTGGGCCTGCTTCCAGGCACTGTCCCGCAGCTGCATCGGCGTCGGCTACCTGCTCGGCACGCCCAACAGCGCGGTCTCCAGCCAGGGGCAGGTGATCATCTCCGGTGTCATCCCGCTGGCGGCCATGGTGTGGGCGGCCGTGGTGACCCTCCGCCGCGGCCAGTCCACCGTGACCGAGCCCTCCTCCTGAGCCACCGGCCGCCTGCTCGGAAAGCGGCGGGGGAGCGGGACAGCGGGTCCGCCGTCCCGCTCCCCCGCCGCTCGTGGCCCTCTTGAGGGCGCCCGGTCGCCGACCACCCCGACCGCCCGCCGCGGTCGGCCTCCCCTCGCCCGGGCGGCCCGGCCGGAGCGCCGGACACGCGCGCGCCGTCGGCATCGTGTTCCACGGCGGCACTCGGCGACATCCGCGCTCCCGGATCCGAATGACAGTCAGTTGGTCTAGTCCTCTTGACGGAGGGGCCTCGGCGGCGGTTTGGTATGTACCAAATCCCGGCCCACCCCCCACCGCCCCGCCCTCGATGGGCATCCCGAAAGGGCCATTGTCATGCACCTGGCAAGATTCGCGGCCTCCGCGTGTGCCCTCGCACTCGCGGCCACCGGCGTCACCGTCGCGCTGGCCCCGGCCGGCAGCGCCGCGGCGAGCAGCGTCTACTCCGTGGCTCCCTACGTCGACATGTCGAACAGTCAGGAAGGACTGCTCGACACCGCCGTCACCGGACACGGTCTGAAGGCCTACACGGCGGCCTTCGTGCTCGGCGAGGGCTGCACCCAGATCTGGGGCGACACGCTCCCCATAGGCAACGACTCCTACACCGACCCCGAGATCGCCAGGGCGAAGTCCGAGGGTGCCTCCGTCATCATCTCCTCCGGCGGGGCGAGCGGTGAGCCGCTCGCCTGGACGTGCTCCACCCAGAGCAGCATCGACGCCGGGTACCAGGCCATCATCGACGACTACGGCGTCACCCAGCTCGACTTCGACGTCGAGGGCGCCGCCGTCGCCGACACCGCCGCTGCGGCCCGCCAGATGCAGGCGATGAAGGACCTCAAGGCGTCCAACCCGAACCTGCGGTTCTCCATGACCCTGCCGGTGCTGACGAGCGGGCTCACGAACGACGGCGTCAACATCCTCAAGGCCGCCAAGAACGCGGGCATCAAGATCGACGTGGTCAACATCATGACCATGGACTACTACGCGGGCACCGGCACCGAGATGGGGCAGGCCGCCCTCTCCGCGGCCAGGGCCACGCTGGCGCAGATGCAGTCCGTCGACTCGGGCTACACCTACGCCGACCTCGGCATCACCCCGATGATCGGCAAGAACGACGACGGGTCCACCTTCACGCTCGCGGACGCGCAGACGGTGGAGAGCTTCGCCGCCCAGAACGGTGTCGGACGGCTGGCGTTCTGGTCGGCCAACCGGGACCAGCCCTGCAGCGGCAGCGCCAACTCGCTGTCCACGTGCAGTGAGATCAGCCAGAACAGCCTCGCGTTCACCGACGCGTTCGTGCCCTACGAGGGCGGCTCCGGCGGCGGCGGAACAACCACCGACTTCTCGCTGTCCCTGTCACCGGGTTCCGCCTCGGCCGCCCAGGGCGGTTCGACGACCGCGACCGTCGCCACGGCCGTCACCTCCGGCGGCGCCGAGTCCGTCAGCCTCGCGGCCTCCGGAGCCCCCTCGGGCGTCAGCGTCTCCTTCAGCCCCGCCTCCGTGACGTCCGGCGGCAGTTCCACGCTGACGGCGACGGTCGGCTCGTCCGTCGCCGCGGGCACCTACCCGGTCACCGTCACCGGCACCGCGGCCGGCACCAGCCACAGCGCGACCTACACGCTCACGGTCACGTCCTCCGGCGGCGGCGGTGGCGGCGGTGGCGGTTCGCTGACCAACGCGGGCTTCGAGACCGGCAGTCCGAGCCCCTGGACCTGCACGGGCGGCAGCGCGGTGGTCGCCGGCCCGGTGCACAGCGGCAGCCACAGCCTCCAGGTCACGCCGAGTTCCAGCAGCACCGGCGAGTGCGACCAGGGCGTCACCCTGGCCGCCAACCACAGCTACACGCTCACCGCCTGGGTGCAGGGCCCGTACGCCTACCTCGGAGTCAGCGGCGGTGCCACCGCGAGCACCTGGTCGAACAGCGGCACCTGGAACCAGCTCACGGTCAGCTTCACCACCGGCAGCAGCGGATCGGTCACCGTCTACGTCCACGGCTGGTACGGCCAGTCCGACGTCTACGCCGACGACTTCACCCTCGGCTGACCGCGCAGACCGACGAGGGGGCCGGTTCCCCGGGCGCGTGCCCGGGGAACCGGCCCCCTTCTCGTCCGTACCGCCGCGCCCTTGACCGGTTACTGACCGAAGCCGTAGGCGAACAGGTGGTCGGTGCCCGTCGAACCGGTCACCGGCAGCGTCACCGACGCCACCTGCCTGGACGGATCCAGGGCGACCTTGGTGGCGAAGACGTAGGTCTTCACGTTGTCCCGGCCGCCGCTCCCGGTGTTCCGGTAGCCGGTGGCGACGGCCGTCGTGTCGCCCGGCAGCGGCTTGCTCGATCCGCCGTTGAGGGTCCAGTCCGAGAAGCCGACCGTCGCCCGGGTGGTGGTGCCGTCGGTGTAGGTGACGGTCAGGGTGCCCGAGACCCCGTCGGTCGGCGCGTTGACCGCCGCGCCCAGCAGCCCCAGCGACGCCCCCGAGGTGCCGGCCGGCATCGGGAGGGTCTGGCCGGCCATCTCCAGGTTGTCGAGCTGACCGGACGTCACCGTCGGCCAGGTGTAGGAGACTCCGTCGACCGTGAGGGGGGAGCCGCTCGTGACGCCGGCCGCCGACAGCGCGTTCTGCGAGTAGGCCCAGCCGCCGCCGTCGAAGCCGCCCGAGTACTTGGTGCCGTCGGGGTAGACGCCCTCGTTGGTGGCGTACGGCCACAGCGCGCCGGGCCTGGCGACGGCCACGCGGAGCGTCGCCCCGGACAGTGCCGTACCGGTGCTGTGGTCGGTCAGGGCGAAGGTGACCGGGTACGTCCCCTCGTTCGCGCCCGCGGTCACGTGGACCTTGGCCTCGGCGCTGCCCGAGGCGGGCACGGTCAGCGAGCCGGACGCCGTGTCCGGTGTGACGCCGGAGGGTGCCGTCGCCGTCCAGTCGACCGTGACGGCCTTGCTGCCGAGGTTGGTCAGGTCGAGGGTGCCGTCACCGGCCGCGCCGGGCTCAAGGACCAGGCCGTTGCTCGGACCGGTCGCGGCCAGCACCCGGCCGCCGCCCGTGGTGTCCGACGGCGGCACCGCCGACGCGCCGGACGCCCAGGAGGTGTTCGCCCGGGTGCCGAGCGTGTAGTCGAGCCTGCCCGCGCCCTCGAACTGCCGGTACGTCAGCCAGGACTTCTGCCACGCCTTGCCCTTGACGTTCAGGGACTGCACGTACGGCGCGTCGGGTGCGGCCTGCGGCGCGTTGATCCGCACCGTCCTGCCGTTTCCGAGGGCCACCTGGGCCGCCGGGAACGCCGGGCTGCCGAGCACCAGGGTGTCCGTGCCCGGGGTCTCCGGGTACATACCGAGCTCGGACCAGACGTACCAGGAGCTCATGGCACCCAGGTCGTCGTTGCCGAAGGAGCCGACCGGGGCGTTGAAGTACAGGTCCTGCTGGGCGGCGCGGACGGCTGCCTGGGTCTTCCAGGGCTCGCCGGTGTAGTTGTACTCCCAGGGGATCTCCACGCTGGGCTCGTTGCTCAGGTCGGCGTCGGTGCCGCCGGGGTTCGCGATGTCGTCGAGCAGGCTGTCCAGGTAGGACGAGTACGCCTTGGCGCCGCCGCGGGCCTGGATGAGCTGCCGCAGGTTGAAGGGGACCATGGGGGTGTACTGGGCGGAGGTGCCCTCCACGAAGCCGTTGGAGGTGCCGGGGGTGAACCCGCCCGCGAACTGGCCGTCCTTGTTCTTGGCCTGGAGGTAGCCGCTCTGCGGGTTGAAGACGTTCATCCAGTCCTGGGCGCGGGTGGCGAACTTCTGGTAGACGGCCGTCTTGCCGAGCGACTTCGCGAAGGCGGCGAGCGCGTAGTCGGCGGAGTCGTACTCCAGCTGGGTGGAGACCGGGCCGTAGAAGTTGCAGCAGTTGTAGTCGTTCTCGTCCAGCGGGAGGTAGCCCTTGGCGTCCCGTACCGACTCGCCGGGGCGGTCGTTGTTCGGGACGGTGGCCTCGTGCTGGAGGGCGGCGAGGGCCCCCGCCGTGTCGAAGTCCCTCGCGCCGAAGGCGTACGCGTCGGTGATGATGCCGGCGGCCGGGTCCCCGACCATCACGTAGCTCTCGCCGTTGTTCGAGGCCCACTTGGGCAGCAGGCCCGTCTGGTCGTAGCCGTTGAGCATCGACGTGACGACGTCACTGGCGACCTTGGGCTCGACCATCGCCATCAGCTGGGTCTGGGAGCGGTAGGTGTCCCAGCCCGAGTAGTTGGCGTACTGGGCCTTCTGGCCCTTGGCCAGCCTGTGGATCTGGTTGTCCATGCCCATGTACTGGCCGTTGTGGTCCGAGAAGACGTTCGGGTGCAGCAGGGCGTGGTAGAGCGCGGTGTAGAACTGCGTCCGCTGGTCGGCGGAGCCGCCGCCGACCTGGATTTTCCTCAGCACCGAGTTCCAGGCGTCGTGGTTGGCCTTCTCGACGGCGCCCACGTTCCAGTTCTTGATCTCCTTGCCGAGGTTGTCCGCCGCGTTGGCGTCACTCGTGTACGAGATGCCGACCTTCGCCTTCACCGTGGGGTTCGCGGAGGTGTCGAAGGTGAGGTACATGCCGTTCGCACCGGTCGTGGGCGGCTGGGCGGCCTTGGCCGCCGCGGCCGGCCGGGACGTGGCACCGGCGCTCGGGGCCGGGGAGGCCGTGCCGGAGGCCTTGCCGCCGTTCCCGTGCACGCTCGGGGCCGGCCTGGCCGGGACGGTGAAGTGCTTCTCCTTCAGCGGCGTCGACGTGGACTTCTGCGGGGCCGGCCGGACCTTACCCGCCTTCAGCGACTTGGCGTCGGGGGTGATGGTGCCGCCGACCCAGGTGCCGCCGGCGGTGAACGGCCGGTCGAACTTGATGTCGAAGTGCAGCGTGTACCGGTTGTTCGCGCCGCAGAAGTGGCCGCTGTCGATCGCGCCGCTGATCTCCTTGCCGTTGACCACCCGGACGCGGGTTCCGTCCACCTGGGTGGCGCCCCCGCTGAGCTTGAACAGCAGGTTCGCCTGCTGTCCTGCGGGGAAGGTGAAGGAGCCCAGACCGGCCCGGGTGGTGTCGGTCAGCTCGGTCCTGACCCCGTTGGCGTCGGTGACCTTGTAGGACCCGATGGCGGCCTGCTCGTCGGCGTGGCCGAAGCCGACGGACGTGCTGCCGAGGTTGCCCGAGAGCGCGCCGGTCACCGGCAGGACGGGCAGGTCGCCCGCGACCGGGCAGCCGGGTCCGGACACGTGGGTGAGGCTGAAGCCGGAGATCTTCTTGTCGGCGTACTCGTAGCCGCCGCCGTCGGGGCGGTCGGGCGTCGTGTCGGGGCCCCACTGCACCATGCCGGCCGGCATGTCGGGGCCGGGGAAGGTGTCCACGGCACCGGAGGTGCCGATGAGGGGGTTGACGAGGGATGCCGGGTCCGTCACGAGGGCCGGTGCCGCGGTGCTCGCGGCATGGGCGCTCGCGACCGCCGAGAGCGGCAGGGCTGCCATGCCCAGGACGCACACCACGGCCAGGCGTTGGCGGAATCTCTCTCGGGTGGTGCGTGGTGCGGCTGAAGGTCGGGGTCTCACCATCGGTTGCCTCCGCAGCAGTTCGTGCTTCGCACATCAGGTGTCGGCGCGCCGAGAAACACCGGAATGCCGGCGACAGGCAACGCACCCGGTCGCCCCCAACGGCGGCCTGACAACGTTGCCATGCACGAGTGTCGAGTGAAACGCCTGTGCTTGCGGCATGTCAACGAGGCCAACGAAAGTTTCTGCGCGCGAAGTTCACGGACGGTCAGGTCACTGACCCGGCGGACGCACCGCGGCCTGCCCTTGCGCCCGAGCTCACGTCGCACGAGGACGCGAACCCGCCCCACTCGCGGAGCCGGCCGACAGGACGGGCCGACCGCCGAAACTTGCGGTAGTTACGATTCCCGACCGAAGGCTCCTTCCGCACCGCATCACACCGCTACCGCGCACGCAGCACGCAGCACGCACCGGCCAGGACACCCGCCGCCGCGCACTTGCGCCCACAGCCGCGCCACGCGGGCGCAGACCTCCGCCCACCTGCGCGCCGACCGTGCGACTCGGACCCCGGGACCGCTGCGACGCGGAGTTCCCCGCGGGGCGGCGCGGATCGCGACCGGCCCGATGCCGCGAGCGAAGCGCGACGGATCGCGGTACGGACCGTGAACGGCCCGGTGCCGCGAGCAACGCACTACGGATCGCGGTACGGACCGCCGCAGGGCTGGTCTCGTCGATGCCCTCGGGGGCCTTGAAAGTCTTCAGGGCGAAGGTCAGGACCACGGTGACGGCGGCCCGCCAGCACGAGCGACACGCGACAGGGCCGCAGTACAGACCGTGAACGGCCCGCCAGCACGAGCGACACGCGACAGGGTCACGGTACGGACCGAGAGCGGCCCGCCGGCAGGAGCAACGCACGACGGGTCCTGGTGCAGGCCCTGAGCGGCCCGCCGGTGCGAGCGACACGCGACGGGTCGCCGCCGCCGGACCGGCACGTGTGCCGTGTCAGTGCCGGGATGCGGCCCGCTCGGCGTGAGTCGTCACGATGCCGGGCACCGGTCCGGCATTCATGGGAGCGGATAAACCCGAATAGCCGTCACGGCAATCAATTGACCATCGATTACTGCTTCTTGACCGAGCATTTCCTCGAACTTTTTCGAATTCAGAGGTGGGTTGTGTAGAGCGATCTCACCCGCGGGGGCCGCTCCGCCATGAGCCGCCGTCCACCTGATCGCCCAACTTGTCTGTCTGTGCCGGGACTTGGCCCTCGACCAGCGCAAGCACCAGATGCGCGACGGCCGGGCGATCTGGTCCGGAAGGGCACCGAAGAGCTTCCTGTGAGAAAGCTATTCGCTTCCATTGACCTGAACCCGTCAACTCTGCTTTGCTTCTCCGCGTCTGACAACGCATCACCATTTCGACGGCGAGAAGCCGTAGTGCGAACGCTTCTCGCTGGCTTTCCATCAGTCCGGTCCAGGACGAGAGTTCCCCGCGGATCGCAACACCGTGCGTGAGTTCCCCAACTGCCGAGCACATCGCCCGCGCAGTCACCCGGTGCCGCTCGGGCCTCTCCTCCAGCTCCGCGACGAAACGGGCGTCAACGTCGACGGCCGGAGCGGGCCGGCGGTGATGCGCCTCGTCGACGTTCCATGCAACCCACCTCCGCCGGACCGACGGCGGAGGTCCATGCGAAGAAAGGGCCCCATCACCCATGGGCACTCCCCACCTCCGCGGCGCGGCCCGAGCGACCCTCACCGGTCTCGCGTCGTTGTCCCTCGTCACCGCCGCGGCACTCGCCTCCATACCCCAGGCGACAGCCGCCCCCCAGGCCACGGGTCACACGGTGAGATCCAACCCCTACAGCCCGGCCTCCGGACACTCCTACCGGCACGGTGTCATACCGACCCTCCAGCGGAACGCCAAGATGAAGTCCTGGGCGGCCAGCCACCCGGCCGCCGCCGCGGCGACCGGACCGGAGACGCTGTCCTACGGCGGCGGCATCGACGGCATCGGTGTCCAGAGCGGCCACTCCAAGGTCTACCTGGTCTTCTACGGCTCGCAGTGGGGCACGCAGAGCACCAACAGCAGCGGTGACGCCACGTTCTCCGGCGACCCGGACGGCGCGGCCCCGGTCGCCCAGGAGATGTTCAAGGACATCGGCACCGGGAACGAGCGGTGGTCCGCGGACCTCACCCAGTGGTGCGACGGTCCCAACGTGTCGTCGGGCGCCACCAGTTGCCCGTCCAACGCGAACTTCATCCCGTACCAGAGCGGCGGCGTGCTGTCCGGCGTGTGGTACGACAACTCGGCGGCCTCGCCGAGCGCCGCGACCGGGCACCAGCTCGGCGTCGAAGCCGTCAAGGCGGCGGGACACTTCGGCAACACCACCGCCGCGTCCAACCGTGACGCCTACTACGTCGTCCTCTCACCGCACAACACCAACCCGGACAGCTACCAGGGCCAGTACTGCGCCTGGCACGACTACAACGGCGACAGCACGCTCACCGGCGGTGCCGTGTCCTCCTCCTACGGGGACATCGCGTTCAGCAACCAGCCGTACAACATGGACTCCGGCTCCGGCTGCGGCGTCGGGTTCGTCAACTCGCCCGGCACGCTCGACGGCTGGACCATGACGCTCGGCCACGAGTGGCAGGAGATGATGTCCGACCAGAACCCGGCCGGCGGCTGGACCAACCACACCGGCAGCTCGTACAACGGCCAGGAGAACTCCGACGAATGCGCCTGGCTCTCGCCCGGCAGCACGGGCGGGGCGGCCAACGTCACCATGGGCACCGGTACCTTCGCCGAGCAGGCCAGCTGGTCCAACGACACCAACAACTGCGCCATCTCCCACGCGATCGTCGGCGGCGGCAGCGGTGGCGGTGGCGGCACCTTCACCAACGGCACCTTCGAGACCGGCAGCCTGTCGAGCTGGACCACCAGCGGCAGCACCTCCGCCACCGGCTCGGCGGCGCACAGCGGCAGCTACGGCGCGATGGTCGGCTCGACCAGCCCGACGAACGCCTCCTCGGTCTCCCAGTCCTTCACCGCCCCGTCCGGCACCAGCAAGGTCTCCTTCTGGTACAACGTCACCTGCCCGGACACGGTGACCTACGACTGGGCGACGGCCACCCTCCAGGACACCACGGCCGGGACCACCACGACGCTGCTCGCCAAGACCTGCACCCAGGGTGCGGGCTGGAAGCAGGTCTCCGGCGCCGTGACCGCGGGCCACTCGTACACGCTCACCCTCGCCAACAACGACGACAACTACGCGGGTGACGCGACCTACACCTACTACGACGACGTGACCGTCTCCTGACCCCTCGAACCGTACGGTGGGGGCGGGCCGCCGGCCCGCCCCCACCGCCGTCCGCGCGCCCGCGCCGGGCGGCGGCATCCACCGGAGGGCCCGTGCCCCGTTCGCAAGTCCGTATGTGCCCCGCCCGGCGCGCACTGCGCGCCGGGCTCGCCGCCTTGGCCGCGGCAGCCGCGACGGCTGCCCTGGGCGGCTGTTCGTCCGGCCCCGCCGGACCGGCGGTCTCCCCTCCGCCGTCGCGTCCTCCCGCCGCCTCCGCGTCCTCCGCACCGTCCGGATCCGCCACCCGGTCGGTCGTCCTCGACGAACGGGCCCGCGGAACCTCGGTCCGGGTGGCCACCGGCACGCTCGTCGTGGTGCGCCTGCACAGCGCCTACTGGTCGACCCCGGCCGGGTCGGACCCGCGGGTGCTCGCCCCCGCCGGCGGCGGAACCACGGCCGCCGCGACCTGCCCACCCGGCCGCGGCTGCGGCATCTCCTCCGCCCGGTTCACCGCCCTGCGGCCCGGCACGGCTCAGGTCACCGCCACACGCGATTCGTGCGGGGAGGCCAGGCGCTGCCCGCCGGGGCAAGGACGCTACGACGTCACCGTGACGGTCACCCGATAGCGCCGCGACCGCCGGGCACCGCTGCCGTCGGCGGGCGGCAGGCCGTCCGCACGGGACGGCGTTCGTGGACGGGTCCACCACGGCGTGCGTGCACAGGCATCACCGTTGCCCGACGGCCGCGGTGACGAGCCGCAGGGCGTCGGCGAGCTGCTCGCGGTGCCGGCGCAGCGCCTCGGGGGTGACGCCCTTCCCGGCCACGGCCACGGCAAGGTCGTCGGTGGCCACCTTGAGCACGGCGCTCATGGTGGCGGCCCGCATGCGGATGTCGACCAAGTCGGCCGAGCGGCCCGCGCGTTCGGCGAGCACTTCGGTGAACGTGTCCTCCGCGCGCTCCCGGAGCACCAGATAGACGGCCCGCAGCGCGGGCTCCTCGTGCGTCATCCGGATCACGGTGAGAACCGCCTCGGCGTCCCCGTCGGTCGACGCGTCGGACGCGGGCCGGTAGGCGGCGCGCAGGTGCTCGGTCAGGCCGACGCCGGGCGGCCAGGCGCGCAGCACCGCCTGGAAGGCCGCGAGCGACTGGCTGAGCAGCGGCTCCACACAGCTTTCCTTGCTCGGGAAGTGGCGCCACAGGGTGCGTTCCGAGACCCCGGCCGCCCGCGCGATCTGCTCGCCGGAGGTGGCGGCCACGCCCTGCGCCGCGAACAGCCGGACCGCGTGACGGGAGATGCCGAGGCGCTGCCGCTGCCGTTGCCGGTCGCTCACCGGGGGCCGTCCCCGGCGGGGCGCTATCGGGCCACTGTCCACCGTCACGTCCTTCATCGGGCGATCCAATCACGCCCTGGCCGCGGGGCGACTGGCCGAAAACATTATTGGCAGTGACTGACAATAAAGTGTTACCGTCGAAGTGCCGGAAGATCACGTTCCGAGGTCCAGGAGGAGGACCCATGAACGGTGCCGCCGAGCGTTCCCGCCTGCCCTTCGCACGGCCGAACGTGCTCGATCTCGCTCCCCTGTACGAGGTGCTGCGCCGCGAGGCGCCGATCACGCCGGTCACCACACCGGCCGGGGATCCGGCCTGGCTGGTCACCCGCTTCGACGAGGTGCGCGACCTCCTGAGCGACAAGCGGCTCGGCCGCTCCCATCCCGAGCCGGAACGGGCGTCCCGCATCACCACCGCCGCGGTGCAGGAGGGCCCTTCGGGCAACTACGCCACCGAGGAGGCCGACCACACCCGGATGCGCCGGCTGCTCACCCCGGCCTTCTCCGCCCGGCGCATGGTGATGCTCTCCGATCACGTACGGCAGCTCGTGGACGGCTGTATCGACCGGCTGCTCGCCGAGCGGGCCGTCGCACCCGACGGGGTGGTCGACCTGCATGCCGGACTGGCCTTCCCGGTGCCGGTCGCGGTCATCTGCCGGCTGCTCGGCGTACCCGAGAGCGACCGCGAGCACTTCGCGTCGCTGTCGGAGCGCATGGCCAACTACACCATCGGGGACGATGCCGAACGGGCGCGGGACGAGTTCAACGACTACATGAGCACGCTCGCCGAGGCCAAACGCACCCGGCCGGGCGAGGACGTCATCTCCGACCTGGTACGCGCCCAGAGCGCCGACGCGGACTTCGACCACTCCGAAATGATCAGGCTCTGCGTCGGCCTGCTGTTCGCCGGGCACGAGACCACCGTCAACCGCATCGGGCTGGGCACGCTCTTCCTGCTCACCCGCCCCGAGCAGTGGCGGGCGCTGATCGCCGACCCCGTCGGCCGGGTCAACGCCGCCGTCGAGGAGATCATGCGCCTGGGCGCGCCCGGTGACCTCGGTCTGCTGCGCTACGCCCACACCGACGTCGACGTCGCCGGGGTCACCATCCGATGCGGCGACGCCGTGATCCTCTCCGTCAACTCGGCCAACCGTGACGCGGCCGTCTACACCGACGCCGAGACGTTCGACCCCGACCGTCCGGAACGCAACCACCTCGGATTCGGCCACGGCCCGCACTTCTGCATCGGTGCGAGCCTGGCCCGCACGGAACTGCGCGTCGTCTTCGCCGCCCTGGCCGAGCGCCTGCCCGGGCTGCGGCTCGCCAAGGACGTCGACGAGCTCCCGATGCGCACCACCCTCACCGGCGGGGTCAGCGAACTTCCCGTGACCTGGTGACGGTGCCGGCCGAGGGCCGTGCCCGCCGGGCGCCCGGTGGCACGCCCCGGAATGTCGCGGCGGGCGCGCGCCCGGCGTCAGGGCGGCGGCCCGTGCCAAGGCCGGGGTGGGACGCCCCCGTTCGGGAGCGTCCCACCCCGGCCGCCTTCGGCGAGTCCTACTTTCTCTTGAGGGTGAAGTCCTTGGTGACGGTGGAACGCTTCTTGATCTTCACCGTCGCGACGGTCGGCTGGAAGCCGTCCTTGGCCACGATGACCTGAAGCGGGTTGTTGCGGACGTCGAGCCACAGGGCGTACCCGCCGTGGGCGTCCGTCGTCAGCGTGTAGCTCGTCGCCCAGGTGTCGATCTGGACGGTCGCCCCGGCGATCGGCGCGGTGCCGCCGCCGGCGGTGACCCCCAGCACCGTCCCGGTGATCTTGCCCCAGGTGCTGGGCGGGGCGACGTGCATCTCCACGGGGAGCCTGGGCACGGAGTACGGAGTGTCGGTGCTGAAGGACAGCTGGGCGGTGAAGTCTCCCGGCTGGGTCACCTCGGCCACGGAGGCGTCCAGGGTGATCGTCACCTTCGAGCTCTTGCCGGGCTGCAGGGTGAGCTGTTGTCCGCTCTCGCTCAGCCAGCTGACGTCGCTCGACTCTCCCTGGTCGTAGCCCGGCAGCACCTCCACCGTGGTCGCGGGGGTCGCCAGCGCCACGCCGCCGCCGACCTTGAAGAAGCCGAGCGCGCCTCCGCCGCGGTAGGTGGCGGTGTCGGTGTTGGGCAGGGCGGTCCAGGTGCCGGCCTTCGGGTCGAGGGCGAAGCCCTGGTTGGTGATGCTGTTCTGGGTGACACCACCGGCGGTGACGAGCAGACCGTTGGCGGAGGTGTACGCGGCGCCCCAGAGGGTGACGGGCAGGTCGGCGACCTGTGACCAGGCGTTGGCGGCGGGGTCGTAGACGTAGGTGTGCTTGACCTCGCTGCTGCCGTTGTATCCGCCCGCGCAGTACAGCTCGCCGCCGATGCCGGCGCACGAACTCCAGGAGATCGGCTCCGGGTAGGCGGCCACCGTGGACCAGCTGTCGGCGGCCGGGTCGTAGACGGTGACGTCCGTGGAGCCGCAGGAGTCCGCCCCGCAGCCGCCGACCACGTAGAGCTTGCCGTCGAGCACGGCGCTGCCGGAGCCCGCGTACGGCTTGGGCGAGGCCGCGCCGGTGGTCCAGGCGTCGCTTCCCGGGTCGTAGATCTCCAGCTTGGAGTCGGGGTCGCCGCCGGCTCCCCAGCCGCCGACGGCGTAGAACTTGCCGTCGACGAAGCCGTGGGCGGCTGCCTCCCGGGTGTCCGCCGCGGCGGCCAGCCTGGTCCAGGTGCCGGCGACCGGATCGAGGACGTACATGTCCTTGGTGTCGGCGCTGCCGTCGAAGCCGAAGGCGGAGTAGACCTTCCCGTCGTCGGAGGCGACAGCGTTGTCCATCAGCTTCGCCGGCAGGTCGGGGGCCGCCTGCCAGGCGTCACCGGCGGCCCCCGGGACCACCTTGGCCGTGCTGCCCGCGGCGGACGCGGCGGCCCTGCTCGACAGCGGGGAGTACGTGCCCTTGACCAGCTTCAGCGGGGCGCCGCCCGCGGACTCGATGCTGAACCCGCCGGGCTGTTCCCCCAGCTTGACGGTGGCGGGTGCCGTACCGGTGTTCTTGACCGTCAGGGTCTTGGTGGTCTGCTCGCCCCATCCCACCGACGCGGTGATGGAGGTCTTGTCCAGCGTCAGCTGCCCGGCGCCGAGTGCGAAGTCCGCGCCGACCGCGCTGTCGGCCCGCACCTGCACCGTCTTGTCGAGCCCGGCGTAGTGCGGCTTCGCCGCGGTGAAGCCGTGGCTGCCGAGGGAGGAGAACAGGGCGTAGACGCCGTCGCCCAGCGCGGGGTCGTCGGGGGTGGCGACGGTGACGGTGCTCTGCTTGCTGTCGTCCTTGTTCGTCACGGTGGCACCGGCCAGCCCCGTGGCGGTGTTGGCGTCCGTCACGGTGCCGGTGAGCAGACCGCCCGCCAGGGGCGTGACGTGGCGCTCGCCGACGAAAACGTTGTCAACCTTCCACCACCAGCCGAACGAGCCGGTGAAGTGGAAGCGCAGCTGCACCGATGCCCGGCCGGCGTAGTCGGTCAGCGGGAGTTCGACCTTCTCCCCGCCGAAGGTGTCGGTGGCGGACCAGAGGGTGGTCCAGGTGGCGCCGCCGTCGGTGGTCGCGTCGACGTCCGCGCTCTGGCCCCCGATGGCCGAGTAGTCATCGGCGAAGGAGATCTCGGGGGCGGAGTTGCCGGTGAAGTCGTACACGGGGCTGAGCAGTTGCGAGTCCTGGGTCGCTCCGCCGCCGTAGTGGTCGCTGTCGACGATGGCGAACCCGCCGTCACCGCCGGTGGTGTTGCCGCGTGAGCCCGGGTCGTCGAAGGCCCAGCCGCCGGTCGTCCCGTCGGCGTTGACCACACTCCAGCCCTTGGGGGCGGAGTCGGTCGCGTCGAACGTCTCGGTGGTGCCGTCGTCCTTCACCGAGTAACCGGCGGGCCCGGTGGGCGCCCACGGGTCGACCGGAACCGCGACGTTCAGGCTCTGGTCGGCGTCCGCGACGGTGATCTTCCTGGTGGGCGACGTGTACCCGGGATAGGCGCCGGTCACGTGCAGCGTGTAGTCGTGGCCCTGGGGCAGTTTCAGGTCGAAGGCACCGGTGAGGGGGTCCGTCCACACCGGACCGCCGGGGACGCCGTCCGCGGTGATCTTGGCGTAGAGCGGCCAGCCGTGGCCGGAACCGTCGGTGACCTTGCCGGAGACCGTCCGGCTGGGGACCGGGGTCAGGGCGAAGTCCTTGGTGAGGGCGTCGCCGTCGGCGAGGGACACGCCGGAGGCGGTGCCGTTGGCGTAGCCGTAGGCTTCGACGGTGATGTCGTAGCTGCCGACCGGCAGGACGAGCGAGTAGGTCCCGTCGGCAGCGGTGTGCGCGGTGCCGCCGCCCTGGGTGGTGACGGTGGCTCCGGCGACCGGCTTGCCGGTGCTGTCGTCGGTGACGGTGCCGGAGAGCTTCCCGTGCGGGCCGCTGCGGAACGCGGCCAGCCCGTCGGGCGTGCCCAGGCCGGTCGGGCCGTCGTAGCCGGCACCGGCGGTGCACAGGTACGCGGGCGTGCAGGTGCCGTTGTCACCGCTGGTCACGTCGTTGAGACCGGTCCCGGAGGCGTACGGGTAGGAGTTGGGGTAGGTGCCCGCGACGGGGGTTCCGGCGTCCGCGTACACACTGGCGATGATCGGGGAGGCGGCGCTGGTGCCGCCGTACACCTGCCAGCCGCCACCGCCGTAGGTCTGGTAGACCGCGACGCCGGTGGCCGGGTCGGCCACGGCGGAGACGTCCGCGACGGTGCGCTTGTCGCATCCGGTGTCCGTCTGGAAGGCCGGCTTGGGCTCGTAGAGGGAGCAGCCGGATCCCGGGCCGAGGCCGTTGCGGTTCCAGACCGACTCGGACCAGCCGCGTGCGGAGCCGGAGTCCCGGACCAGCGAGGTGCCGCCGACGGACGTCACGTAGGGGGAGACGGCGGGGTAGGCCACCCCGTAGTCGCTGTCGCCCGAGGAGGCGACCACGGCGACACCGGGGTGGTTGTAGTGGGTGTCGTACGTCGTCTCGTCCTGGCTCTCGCCGCTGCCCGGGGTGCTGCTGTAGTTGGTGCCGTAGGAGTTGGAGACGTACTTGGCGCCGAGCGCGACCGCCTGGTCGACGGCGGCTCCGAGGTCCTCGAAGCTCGGCTGGTCCGCCTCGACGAGCAGGATGTGCGCGTTCGGCGCGGCCGCGGAGACCATGTCCAGGTCGAGCGAGATCTCGCCGGCCCAGCCGGCGTCGGGCGCGGGGTAGTCGGTGCCGCCGCGCTGGTCGACCTTGGTGAAGCAGCCGTTCGCCGCGGTGCAGGCGGGCAGCCCGTACTGCTCGCGGTAGACGGCGAGGTCGGCCTCGGCGCTGGGATCGTCATAGGCGTCGACGATGGCGATCGTCTGCCCCGCACCGCCGTCGGCGGGAAGGCTGTAGGCGCTCTGCAGGTCGGCGGGGCCGTAGCCGCTGGGGGTGACGGAGGCTGCCAGCAGGCCCTTGACGGCCTTGGTGTCGGTGCGGCGCAGGGCGAAGCAGGCGGCCTCGCCCTTCTTGGGCGTGGCGCAGGCCGGTTCGAGGGCGGCCTTCTTCTTGGCCGAGGCTGCCGACGAGGCCGAGGACGCCGGTGAAACCGACGGCGCCGCCGCGTGGGCCGGGATCTGCATGCCCACGACCGTCATCGCGGCGGCGCTCAGGACGGTCAGGCAGGCGGCGGCTCTTCGCCGTAAAGCTGAAGCGGTTCTCGGTGCAAGGCGCAAGACGTTACTCCTCAGTTTGCACTGCAAGGGTCGACTCGTACGTGATCCCCGGCCGACAGTGAATACGCGTGGCCGTATTCGCCAACTTCAATTGGCGTACCTCGAAGCGCAATTGACAATAAACGGCGTGTTACATGTGCATGTCATTAACTGCGCGACGAGATCCGGGCCCGGGAGAACAAATCTCCACGCCAATAGGGCCCTCCGCCGAAAACACGCGGGCCATTTCTGCTCGGTAATTGAGACTTGGTCGGCTGCAGGGACCGGGGGTCGGATGCACACCCCGCCGCGGCCACCGGAGTTGCCGGGGCCGGAACATGTGGCGAAACGGAGATCACCACCCTGGTGACCTGTGATAATCCTGACCTCGGCAGTCCCACCTGACAAGATCCGCCGCCTGCGAGCCCGCGCAGTTGCGCACTTGCGTAGCATCGGCGTGAACCTCGTTCCGATCTTCCGGGGAGTCGCTGATGGACGTTTTCTCCTCAGACGCGTTGTGGGCCGGCACCGGTCTGGGCGCTCCCGCCCGGCAGGTGCTGGAATACCTGGTCGGCCATCCGGACGCGGACGAGGACACGGTCGCGGCGGGAATCGGCGTGCCGGCCACGGCGGCCCGGGCCGCCCTGCGATCCCTGGAGGCCGAACTCCTGGCCGTGCGCGTCGGGGAACGGCCCACACGCTGGAGCGCCAGCCCGCCCCGCTCCTCGCTGGGCGCCCTGCTGGGCCGTAAACGGCAGGAGCTGGCCAGAGCGGAGCTGTACGCGGAACAGCTCCACGAGATCTATCGCACGGCCCCGGGCCGGCACATCGCCACGGATCTCTTCGAGGTGGTCGAGAGCGACGAACAGGTCGGCGCCCGCTACGCCCACCTGCTGCGCAGCAGCCGGCACGAGGTGCTGCACTTCGCGAAGCCGCCGTATGTGACCTCGCGGATCGCCCCCGCCGACGACTCCACCGCAACGGGCGCCACGGTCCGTCCCGGTGTCCGGCTCCGGTCCGTGTACGACAGCGACGGCATCTCGGACGACGGTTGCCTGGAGGCGGCCCTGCGGAGCACCACCGCGGAAGGAGAGCTGCGGCTCGTGCCCGGACTTCCCATGAAACTCGTCATCTTCGACGGCGTCGCGGCGATCATGCCGCTGCGGGGCGACGATCCCGCCGCGGGCTCACTGGTCGTGCACTCCTCGACGCTGCTGGACGTACTGACCGCCCTTTTCGAGAGCGTATGGGAGCGTGCCGTGCCCCTCTCGCTGGAAAGCCGGCCCGCTGCGCCGACCGCGAGCGCGGAAAGACACGACGGCGTGGTCCACAGCCGGACCCGGGACATCCTTCGCCTGATGTCCGCCGGGATGAAGGACGACGCCATCGCGCGCGCCCTGCGGCTCAGTCGCCGGACGGTTCAGACCCATATCAGCGATCTGGGCAGGCAGCTGGGCGCCCGGACCCGCTTCCAGATAGCCCTGCTGGCCCAGGAACGCGGCTGGCTCGGGGCCCCGGAGGAGTAGGCGACGCTCCCGGTGCGTTCCGGGCACCCTTTCCGTGAGACGGCCGAGCCCGGGCCGAATTCGACGGCCGCCCCGCCCGGCTTCTCATTCGAACAGGTTCGTGGACGGCTCACCCCCACGACGGTGCAGGACCGTTTACCCGAAACTCCGGTGCGACGGAAATGAGTTCGCCCATCGGCCGGTTGCGCGACACCCGGCGCAATGCCGCGTCTGCCGGGGAGAATGCCACGGAGAATACCGACTGCGCGGCCGCCGTCGCCGGCCCGTACAGCCTCTCCCTTCGCATGCGCGACCGCGGGCCGTCAGATCCCTTGCGGTCTTCTGACCGGGTTGGGCGGCCACCGGCCGGGCCGGTCGGCACCTCGTCACCGTTGAGCGCGTCGCACCGCGATCCGGATCGCCATGAGACCACCGCCCGGCCGTCCGCCGCGCCCGGTACGCCCTGCTCACGGCGTGGCAGCCCGGCTGCGACCGGCCGACGGCAAAGGCCCGGCAAAGGCCTGGATTCCCGCCCGGCACCCCGCTCAACCAGGGGCACGGAACGCGGACTTGTCCGTACGATCGACACCAGACCAGGGGAGATTTCGGGGAGATTCCGTGGAGGTTCCGGAGTGCCGTTCGACACCGGGGAATCCGTCTTGGGGGCCGAGGCGTTCGCATCCTGGGTCCGGTCGCGCCGTGCGGCGGCCCTGCTGACGCAGGAGGAACTCGCCGCCCTGGCCGCCGTGTCGGTACGCACCATACGCAACCTGGAGGCGGGGCGCGTCGGACGGGCACACACCCGGCGCCTGGTCCTCATGGCGCTGGCCGACCTGACGCCCCCACCGCCGTCGGCCCCGGCCCACGGCGCGGTCCCCGCCCAACTGCCGCCCGACGTACCGGCGTTCACCGGCCGCGACACCGAACTGCGGGCTCTGGACGGCCACCTGGCCGCCGCCACCGCCATCTGCCTGGTGTCCGGTCCCGCCGGAGTCGGCAAGACCGCCCTGGCCGTGCACTGGGGTCACCGGGCAGGTGACGCCTTCCCCGACGGGCAGCTCTACGCCGACCTGCGCGGCTCCGTACCCGGCACCGGACCGGCCACCACAGACGTACTCGCCGCCTTCCTGCGCGCTCTCGGCGTGCCCGGCGACGACCTGCCCCAGGCGCCGGACGAGCGGGCCGCCCGCTACCGCACGCTGCTCGCCGGGCGCCGCATGCTGGTGGTGCTCGACGACGTGGCGTCGGCGGACCAGATACGGCCGCTTCTGCCCGGCACCCCGCGCTGCCCCGTGCTCGCCACCGGCCGGGACCGCCTCGCGGACCTGGTCGCCCGGGACGGTGCACACCGCATCGGGCTCGGCCCGCTGCCGGCCGGCGACGCGCTGCGGCTGCTGCACGCCCTCGTCGGGGACCGCGTCGCCGCCGACAGCCTCGGCGCCACCGCCCTCGCCGAACGGTGCGGCCGGCTGCCACTGCCCCTGCGCGCCGCCGCCGAGGCCGCTCTGACCCACCCGGCACTTCCGCTGTCCGCGGTCTTCGCGGGCCCGGCGGCGGCCTTACCGGGAACAGGGCCGCAGGGCTGAGGTGTGGCGGGCACTCAGGGGGCACGGCCGGGATCCCGGTACGCGGAGAACGCGCGGCGCGATCCCCGCGGATCACCCCCTCAGGAACGTGACCCGCTCCCCCGTCTCCGTCATCTGGCGGGCCAGCGCACCCGCCGTGAACGCCGTCGGGTCGGTGCCCAGCCGCGCCGCCGCCGCGTCGGCCAGTCGCCGCACCGGCACCGTGCCGCGCGGGCCGAGTGGCAGGGGATCCAGTTCGCCGGCGTCGGGGGCGGTGTCGGCCAGGCCCCGCAGCCGCTTGGTGAAGGTGCCCCCGGGCCGCGGTTCCACCCCGAAGTGCAGGGACTCCGGTTGCTGGTGGAGGTCGAGACGGGCCAGGTCGCCCTGGAACAGGCAGAGCAGGACACTCGGTGCCAGGCGTTCCACCCGCACCGGCGGCAGCGGCCGCGCCCCGGCCGGGTCGGCATAGCCGTCGACCAGCAGTCCCGGGTAGCCGGAGACCAGGTCCGAGCGGATCAGCGCGCCGGTGACCATGGGGTGATCCAGCGGCAGCGGATGCGCGGCGTCCATCTCGGCGTCGGCCGTGCCCACCCGGCCGAGGCTGTAGGCGCCGTCCACCAGGTGGCGCATCCACTCCTGGTCGAGGTGGAGGAAGCGCACGGTCTCCACCGGCAGCAGCCGCTCGTCGGGGACGAGGTAGCCGAAGGGGACACCCTGAAGCCGGGAGAGACCCGTCAGCCACTCGGTGACACCCGCGGGGAGCGCGTCGTCGATGGGCGCCACCGCCAGGGGGTGCGCGTCGGCCACGGTGCGTTTCCCGGCCTGGTCGCGACGGCGCTTCCACTCGTACAGCGCCCCGGCGAAGCCCGTGCTGCGCAGCGCCAGCAGCCGGCCGGCCTCCCAGGCCGCGGCATGGCTGACGTCGAACATGCCGACTCCGGGGAGGTAGCGCAGCAGCTCGTCGGCGGCGCGGGCCGGGCCCTGGTCCGGGTCGGCGGAGGTCGCCGGGCCGATGGCGAACGGGCCCCGGTACCAGGCCACCGACCGGCCGCCGCCGCGCAGCCGGTGCCGCACCGGGACATAGCCCTGCCGCAGAAAGGCGTCGGCGTGCTCCTCTCCGCTGTCCGGCAGCCGCAGCGGGCTGCCGGCGTCGGTGAGCCGGGCCGCCAGTCTGCCGAAGGTCTCCGCCTCGTCGAGGCAGGCGAACCGCCAGCCGGCCAGCGAGACCAGGCGGACCAGCGAGTCGGGCCCGGCCGGCCCGAGGTCGAAGTCACCACCCGCCGGGAACCGCCCCTCCAGCGAGACCAGATGCACGGTGCTGGACGTGCCCGCCGGCGGCAGCCGCTTGCCGACCACCACCGCGCCGTCGCAGACGTCGCCGTCGCCGCGCCTGAGGTGTGCCAGCAGGGGCAGTTCGGCCCGGGTCGGCAGCAGGTCGGCCAGCAGCGCCCGGGGCACGTCGATGACCGTCACCTTGGGATCGTCCCCGGCCCGGAGCCCGGCGGGCGGCGGGAAGTACGCGTCCGCCGTGCCCGTCGCCGCCGACAGCGGCATGACCTGCGGCTCGGGCCGCTCGTCCCCGGCGAACAGCAGCAACGCCAGCCACGGCAGCGGCCCGCCAGGACCGGGCGCCGCCTCCGGGGCGCGCTCCCAGGGCAGGCTGGAGCGGCTGAGCACCAGATGCGGGAGCACATGGCTGTGGTCGCCGGTGCTGCCGTCCGGCGGGAACACGGCCCCGACCAGCTCCGGCGGCAACGCGAACCGCTCCCCGGCGACGGAGAAGGTCCGCGTCGCCGTGTACGCCCTGGGGTCGACTCCGATGGTCTGGGTGACCTTGATCGAGTAGTCCCCGGCGGCCAGCGAGGGCACCTGGTAGTCGAGGAACAGCGTGCGGTCCTGCGGCGTCGTGGTCACTGCGCCACCCCCACCTGCGGTACGACCAGGAACCCGGCCGCGTCGAATCCTCCGAGGCCCAGCGGGTCGTCGGCGGCATCGGTCAGAACCGCCGCCGCCACCGCCGCCCGTACGGCCGCGGTGGCCGGGGCGGTGACGGAGTCCGCGATCTCCTGGCGTCGGGCCGCCGGGTCCCGCCCGTCCGGGACGAACGGCGGCCGGTCCACCCAGTGGTAGGCGTTCTGCTGGGTGTCCAGGGCCGTGGTGGCGCGCAGCACGTCCCGGGGCAGGAAGGGCGGGGCGACCGGCTCGGTGGGCGGCAACGGCCGGATCGTGTAGCCCGTCAGCAGATCGTTCACCAGCGCCGGACCGGTCACGGAGGGCAGCAGCCGGTCGCCCCACATGGCCGCCGGCAGGTTCTTGGTCACCGGCTCGTAGCGGAAGCCGTCGTCGGCCCGGCTGCCGTCGGAGCGGCGGATCTCGATGCGGTGGGTGGCCGCCACCGGGTGGTCGTGGTCCCGGCCGAGCGGCGCGATCCCGAACGCGGTCGCCGCGCCCGCGGTGTCCAGCGCCCGGCCGCCCTGCTCCGGGCCCCGGTAGGCGTCATGGCTGGGGATGACCGAGTCGGTGCCCAGCACCAGCTCCAGCGGGTTGACGCTGCCCAGGTCGCCCGTGGCGGGCGCGCCGCCGGTGCCGGCCGCCCCGCCCTGGAGCACGACGGTGACCAGGGCGTCGTCGGCCGCCGGCAGGAACGCCTTGCGGAACGCCGCCCAGTCGATCGGCCGGGGCCCGGCCGGGTCCGCCGCCCCGAAGGCCAGGTCGAAGGAGCAGATGCCGATGTCGATCGCGGCCCGCCCGCTGAACTCCGGTCCCCACAGGCTCACCTGGGCACCGACCTGGGCCGAGACGGTGTGCGTGCCGAAGAAGCTGAAGGTGTACGACGCCCCGATGCTCGCCCAGAAGTCCGCCTGGTAGTGGTAGGGGCTCCAGCCGATCAGGAAGTCCATCGACGCGCTGAACCACGCCTTGAGCGATCCGTCCTGCCAGGTCGCGCTGAAACTGCCGCCCGCCATCAGGGCCGAGGGGGTCAGCGCGAAGTACGCCGATCCCTTCATCGCCAGTTGCTCGGTGACCTGCCAGGTGAAACCGAGCCTGGGGACGACCGGGTAGTGGGCCGGGACGGGGAAGCGCGGGTGGTAGCCGCCGACACTGAGCACGAAGTCGCCGTGGTGGTCCTCGCCGAACCACACCTGGAACGCGAAACCGCCGGTCAGCCGGCAGTCCCTGGACAACAGGTAGGAGTTCTCGGTGAGTTGGGCCCGCAGCGCGAAGTATCCGTCGTCGGGGACGAAGGTGGCGCGCAGCGCCAGCTGCACCTGGGCCAGCGGTGTCGCCCCGGCCTTGACCGCGTCCGGGGACGGCAGCACCAGGGTGGACAGCCCCAGCAGGTCGATCTCGAAGCGGTGCCCGAAGCCCACCGAGAGCAGCAGCACCGAGTCGATCATCCGGAACGAGCTGAAGTGCACGCCGAGCGCCAGGAAGAAGTCGCCCGGCGACGGCGGCAGGTAGTCCCGCAGTGCCCGCAGTTCGTCGGCGAGCGCCCCCGGGGCCTGTGTCCCGGCGGCCTCGGCGACCAGCGGGAAGGTCGCGACGGCCGCCACGTCCGGGGCGATGAAGCGCCGGTTGTAGCCGAACCCGGCGGCCAGTCCCTCGACGAAGAAGACCGGCGGACCGCCGATCGGGTAGTCCAGGAACGCGTACACGAACAGCGAGGGACCCTCGGGAAGTTGGGCGTACGAGCCGAGCGCGCCCAGCGAGAAGGTCTTGGTCCGCAGCACCGCCTTGCCGCTGTAGGAGGGCAGTTCGCGACCCTGGTAGGTAAAGGTGTCGGCGAGGAACGCGCCGCTGATCTCCACCTCTCCCGAGCTGTACGCCACCCCGAGCCCGCGCAGCTCGAACCGCGGTCCCGCGGCCGGGTCGGCGAGATCGAGGCCGATCGCGAGGCCGTCGAGGGTCAGGGCCAGCCCGGCCACGTTCAGCGAGGCGTCCAGCAGGAACGCCAGCTTGGCGGAGCCGCCGGGCGGGCGCTGGTAGGCGAAACCGATCCGCTGGAAGGTGACCGGTCCGAAGGTGCGCTGCACCTTGTACCAGACCACGTTGTCGTCGGTGGCCGTCGGCTGCCCGGGGGCCGCGGCGAGGGCCTGGGGCTGACCGGTGCCGGGCGCGGGCAGGCTCAGCGGCTGGGTGAGCTCGCCCAGCCTCAGCACCGCGTCGGCGGTGAACCCGGCCGTCAGGTCCGCGGCCGCGGGCAGCGGGGCCAGCTCCGCCGGCAACAGGGCGTTCAGTCCGGCCGCTTCGGTCGCAGCCAGCGGCCCCGACACGGCCAGCAGCCGCAGCGGGTCCACCCCGAAGGTCCCGCCGCCGGCGGCGAACCGCTCCCCCACCAGGGGCAGGTTCGCCAGGTCGACGGTGACGGCCAGGTCGGCGCCCAGCACGTACACGCCGGTGAGCCCGGCCTTGTCGAAGGCGAACAGGGCGTCCTTGAGGTCGACGGTGATGCCGTCGGGTACGTACGCGGCGGCCGCCGGCGACAGCGCCCCGACCAGCCGCTTCAGGGTGGGCGCCGGACCGGCGGGGGCACCGTGCCGGTAGGTGGCGACGAACCGCTGGGCGTCGGGACCGTCGGCGAACCGGACCGTGAAGGCGTAGGCCGTGCCGTCGACGGTGACGGTGAAGTCGCCGCTGTAGCGCCGTTCGGCGGTGTCGATGGTGACGGTGAGGTCCAGTTCGGTCGACTGGTCGACGGGGAGGGTGACTTCGGCGGTCAGCAGGAGCCGGTTCCGCCCGCTGGAGAAGGACAGGCCCAGGTTCCGCGCCGTCAGCCCGGCGAGCGGCGCGGGCAGACTCGCCCCGTACCGCTGGGCGACGTCGTCCGCCAGGTCGCCGATGGGGATGCGCACGCCGTCCTCGGTGCTGCCTGCGAAGGTCCAGCCTTCGGCGGGGTCGGGGTCGTAGCCCGCGGTGAGCTGGATGTCCGCGCCGCCCACGACGAAGTCCGCGGCCGCGGTGAACGTGGTGGCCGAGTCCGCGTGGTCCAGGGTGAAGGCGACCCCGGCCAGGGAGAAGCCGTCGGTGATCTGCCAGTCGGTCGCGAGATCCAAGGTGCCGTTGTAGGCGAGTTCCTGGCCGTCTCCCGGCAGGGTGAGCAGGAAGTCGAAGGCCTTCACGGTGATGTCGGGCAGATGGCTCGGGTCGCCGCCCAGGAACTGCTGGTAGACCTCGCGGATGTGCAGTGGCCCGTCGCCGTCCCGCAGTTGTCCGGCCAGCGTCCGCGAGCCGAAGTCGATGACGAGTTCGAGGGTGCCGGCGGCGCCGACGGCCAGCAGTCCGCTCAGGGTGCCCAGCACCCTCGGGGCTCCGGACAGCGGCCGCTCGATGCGGAAGGAGGCGTCGACCGCCTGGAGCGTCAGCAGTCCCGGGACCACGGACCACGTGTCCTGGGTCTGCAGTACGACACGGACGGAGGCCACCAGGTCCGGCTTCCCCGGGGTGAGCAGCAGTGCCAGGTCGGTGAGGCGGACCGGCGAGGTGATGTCGAAGTCGAGGCCGTCCGGCACGGGCAGCCCGGCGGGTCCGACCAGGGCCGCGGCGTCGGACAGCCGAATGGGCCCAACATCGCTGAAGTCGGCTTCCAGGAGCACCTGTTCGCCGGCGCCCACCACCTCGGTCGTCAGGACGACCTCGTTGCGCCCGGCGGCGGTGGTGAAGGGGATCACCCCGGTGACGCGGAGCGAGGCCAGTACGTCGAAGTCGACCAGGTAGTAGCTGAAGCGCGGGTCGCCGTAGATCTCGTAGCGGAGCTGTTCGACGGCGAAGAGGCCGAGGTCGGCGCTGCCGCCGGTCGGCCCGTTGAGCACCAGGTCGGGGACGGTGCCGGTCACCGCGTCCGAGCCGGGCAGTCCGGCGACCATGCGCACGGTCCCGTCGATGGTGTGCTCCGCTCCGGCGAAGACGAGGTCGAGCAGGGCGAGCCGGGTGCCGACGACCAGGGTGCCGGTGAAGGAGGCCGAACCGCTGCCCGGCACCGCGCCCTCGGCCAGGGCGACGGCGGCCGAATCGATGCCGAGGATCGGCTGCCGGAAGGACATGCCGTCGAACACGGTGCCCGCCAGCCCCGGCAGATTGCCCGCGAACGACCACGACTCGTCGCCGTCACCCTCGACGACCGCCACCACCTGGCCGTTGCCGTCGGCGGTCAGGGCCGCGGTGACCGTCATCCCCAGGAAGGGGGCGGCGTCTCCGGCGCCGGAGACGGTCACGCCGTCGGACGTGTCAACGCGGGACGCCTCCCGCAGCACCAGACGGCCGCCGGTCAGGAGGCGGCCGAGGAAAACCGCCGCCGGCCCGCCGACCAGCGTGTCGAGGGCGAGGTCGACCCGGCCGTCCGTGACGGTGACCGCGGCGCGCAGTTCATCGGGTGTCATGGCCGGTCATCCCTTCCCGTCCGTGAGGAGGACCCCCATCGGGGTCATGTACAGCGGGCAGGTGATCGTGATCTCGAAACAGCCGGCCTTCACGGCCGCTACGTCTTTCAGCGAGGTGATCCCGAGCCGTTTCTGCTCCTTCGCGTCGGGCGGGCGGGGCCTGGTCTCCTCCTCGGTGGCGAAACAGACGACGGTGTGCGGGGCGACCGGGGCGGGCTTCGCGGTGACGAAGTGCTCCAGATACCGCTTGACCGTCGCCCACCGGGGATGGCGGTACTGGCTCAGCCGGCCGCCCGCGCTGATGACCGCGCACTTCGGGTTCACCTGTGCGATGAACGCCGGGGCGGAGGAGGAGGTGGCGCTGCCGTGGTGCGGCACCAGCAGGAGATCGACGTCCTTGATGGCGTCTGCGTGGGTGTCCAGCAGGTACTGCTCCGTACTGCGGGTGGTGTCACCGCAGATCAGCACCTTCTTGGGGTTCGCGTCGGGGAACGCCTGGAACAGCGTGACGACGCTGCCGGTGTTCTTGAAGTTCTCCGAGCCCGAACCGTCCTGGATCGACACGCCCTCGGCGTCCTGGACGGCGGTGTAGGACTTTGGCTCCACACCGGCGGCGAGCACGGTCACCGTGCACTTCTCCTCGCGCCAGATGCGGATGCCGCCCGTGAGGGGGAAGTCGATGCTGTCCTTCTCCTTCCCGTAGTTGGCGACCGGCTTGCTCCTCAGCAGGATCTCGGCCGTCTGCGTGCCGGCCTTGTGATCGTCCTTGTCCGTCCAGCGGCAGACGATCTGTTTGATGGGCAGGTTGGCATCGGTGGCGTTGGGGTCGACGGTCCCGCCGCCGTCGGTCGACGGCTCGGGGGTGGCCGCGTCGGTGACGAGCTGCTGCGTCTTCTGCTGGTACTTGCCGTAGCTGCCGCTGTGGTAGACGTGGTAGATCGTGTATCCGGCGAGGGCTTCCGCGACGCGCGAGTTGTGGTCCTTGTCGGCGTGGGTGAGGACCAGCGTGTGCAGGACCGTGGTGTCCTTCAGGAACCCGGCCGACCGGACGGCGTCGTCGATCAGGTCGCTCTTCATCCCGTTGTACTTGTCTGCCTGGCCCGTACTGGTGCTCGCCGGGTCGAATCCGCAGTCGATCAGAAACCGGCGGCCTGACGGTGTGACGACCAGCGTGCAGTCGCCCTGGCCCACGTTGACGAAGGTCACCGTCATGGCTCCGGACCTGACATCGGGCACCGTCGTGGCCGTTGCCTTCAACTCCGCGATGTCGGTGGCCCAGTGCGCCATCTCCACGCGCATGGTCTCCGCGCGGTCCGCCAGGCCCGCCGCCCGATCCTTCTTGCGCTTCTTCTTGGGAGGTTCCTCGCGTACCCGTACCGCGCCGCCCTCGATACCGCCGGTGTCGGTCACTGCCCCACCAGCCTCAGCGTCCAGGTGCCCCCGCTGCGGCTGTGCGGGATGTCGTACAGCTCGACCTGGAGCTCGCCGGACGAGAGCTGGTTGAGGACCTCCGCGTCGTGCAGGCGCACCAGCAGTCCGGCCAGGTTCAGTTGCTGGACGTGGAGCGTGGACGCGTAGAGGTCCACCAGGGCGTCGCTGGTCAGGTCGCCGGTCTTGAGGTGGAAGCCCTCGGGGCGGGCCTCGATGCGGTGCCAGAAGGAGTTCGACTGGTGGAAGCGGATGCTGGGGTTGGTCTGGGTGGCCGACTGGGCCTGGAAGAGTTCCAGGAAGAGCAGGTTGCCGGCCGGCGCGTCGGCGACGTCGCGGCGCAGTTGGAGGTGGGCGGAGGCGGCCGAGACGGTGAGCGGGTTGGACGGCTCGGTCGTGCCGATACCGACGTTGTTGCCGATGGGGTTGAGGGCCAGCGGCCTGCTGCCGTGCGACTGGATCCAGCTGTAGCCGGTGTGGTAGCCCATCCGCAGGTTGGAGCTGGTGCCGTCGGTGGGGCCGAGGACGAGGCTGCCGCTGTTCGGGTCGGTGGGGGCGTCGACGATCTGCAGTTTGGCCTGCGGGGCCGTGGTGCCGAGCCCGGCACGCTGGCCTGCGAAGAGCAGGGGTGACTTCTCCACGGTGACGGCGGTGGCGGCGTCGGCGTAGCCGGGCACGTTGACGTAGCTGACGTACACCTGGGACTGGCCCAGGGAGGCGGGCACGACGAGGCCCGCCAGGGTCAGTTCGAGCCAGCCCGTGGGCGGCACGGTCACCGTGCGGGGCACGGTCAGTTTCCACTGCAGGCTCTGGGCGCCGATCTCCCGCAGGGGCTGGGGGAAGGCGGTGACGGGGAGCCCGGCCGGGTCCGAGGTGCCCGTGACGGCGAGGGTGGCGGCGGGCGCGGCACCGGCGGTGAGCAGGGCCCAGTCCGTGGACTCGCCGGCGTGCTCGACGTCGAGGGTGACGACGACGGAGGTCGCGCCGTCCGCGCCGTCGCCGCTGTCGGCGGTGCCGGTGAGGGTGAGGGGCTGGTCGTGGGAGGCGTTGGCGACGCGCAGCCGCAGGGTGTTGGGCGTCGAGCCGTCGCTGAGCACCCGGTTGCCGCCGGAGAAGGCGGCCCGCAGCGGGATGTCGGTACGGCCGAGGTGGTTGACGACGTCCAGGAACTGGAGCCGGGAGCCGGACAGTTCGTCGGTCTCGCCGGTGAAGGTCAGCTGCTGGTAGCCGAGTTCGACGCGGGTGCCCCGGGTGCCGCCGCGGCCGTCGGCGTTCATGCCCGTCAGGGGCAGGGTGAGGCCGGCGCCGGGACGGAGCGGGGCGGGGGCGGTGCACAGGAAGTAGAGGGTGTCGCCGCCGGTGCTGGGGTCCGGGGCACGCAGCACCTGCCAGCCGGGGGCGTTCAGCACCGGCTCGGGGGTGGTGGCGAGGGTCTGCGGGCGGAACCGCAGCGCCAGGTGGTGGTTGACGGCCGAGACGGGGCCGGTGAGCGGGCGGAGGGTGATCTCCTGCCGGGAGGTGTTGCGCACGGTCAGCGTCATCGGCTGGCCCAGGAGCCCGTCGTCGATGAACAGGACCGGGTGCTGGTCCTGGTTGGCGAGTTCGAAGTCGACGGGGTGGCTGCGGACGAACGCGGCCAGTTCCGCCTCGTCCTCGGCCATGTCGAGGCCGATCTCGGCCTCGGTCAGCGGGCCGTCGTAGACCCGGACGTGGACGAGACGCCCGTCATAGTGGCCGAGCGGGCCCTGGGCGAGGCGCCCGACGACCAGGGCGTCGGCGGCCGGACCGGGTGCGGTGCCGGTGGGCAGCGGGCGTTCGGCGACGAGGGTCGCGTTGATGTACGTACGCGCCGCCTGACCGTCGGAGGTGGCCGCGATGTGCGTCCACACGCCCGCCGGTACGGACCCCGGCGGGGCGGTCACGGTGGCGGCCCCGGCGGCGCTGACGTGGTCGACGGAGCCGTCGGCGGCGAGGGCGAGGGCGAAGACCTGGGCGGCCGTCGCGGCGATCCCGGCCCCGTGGGCCGGGAAGTGGCCGGGGTTGATCCAGGCCTCGACGGTGTAGCCGGCGGTCAGCGCCAGCCTGGGGGTCTGGCCCAGGGTCAGGGCGTCGGTCGCGCCGTCCAGTGCCAGGCAGCTGCCGAAGCGCTCGTCGGGAAGGCTCTTGGGGGCGCCCTCGGGGGTGCCGTTGAGGTGGTTGTCGGAGGCGTCGACGACGCCGTCCGCGGCGAGGACCTCGTCCAGGTGCCAGTGCAGGATGAGATCGGCGGTCGTCATGCCGGGGTCCCCCCGTCGGCGGGCTGGTTGGCGAGCTGCTTGTGGGCCTGGTCCTGGATGGCGGCGATCAGCTGGTAGACGCGGGCGAAGGGCAGTTGGCCCAGCGCTTCGAGGACCAGGTTGGTCTCGTCCAGGCCCAGGGTGAGGGTGATACGGGCAGCGGTGTCCGGGGGCGGCGGCGTCGCGGGCATGGGTGGTCTGCGTCCCTACTGTCGGTCGGCGTTCGTCTCGTTCGGATGGGTGCTGGTCACTGTCGGCCGGCGTTCGTGGCCGGGCGGGGCCGCAGGGTCAGCCAGCCTTCCCAGGCGGTGGGCCGGGCGGCGAAGGAGGCGTCCGGGCGCGGCTGGGCCAGCACCGGCCGTTCCAGGAGTGCGGTGAGCGCGTCGGTGTGACCGGTCAGCGCGGTGGGCAGCGGGGGGCGCTGTTCGGCGGGGGTGACCAGCGCGGTGTCGTCGTCGAGCGGTGCCAGCCAGCCCGCGTCGGCCAGTTGCCGCCACAGCCGCGGCTCGCCGGGGAAGGCTGCCAGGACGGCGGCCCGGTCGATCAGCGGCTCGCTGCCGGTGCGCAGCCAGCCGGTGCCGGACGGGGTGTCCCGCTCCAGCCAGCACCAGACGAAGCCCGGCTCGTCCGGGAGCGGGAGGGCGGGGGCCGCGGCGGTGCCGTCGCCGAGCACGGGGGCGGTGAGGAAGGCGGTCTCCATCGCGGCGAGCGCGTCCCGGTAGTGCGCGTCGGGGATGCGCAGCGATTTCGCCGGGAGGATGCCGCAGCAGGCGTGCACGGCGCCGCGCGGGTCGACCAGCATGGTCAGCGCCCGGGCCGGGGCGTCGATCGCCTGGAACAGCGCCGCGTCCTCGGTCTCGTCCCCGTCGGTCACCGAGTGCAGCACCGGGCCGAGCCGCCCGTCGGGTTCCTCGGGCCAGTAGCCGACCAGCCCGTCGCCGAGCCGTCCGTGGTCGCCGAGCCGGAGCGGGAACCGCACCCGGGTGAAGCCGTTGGACTCGCGGCCGCCGCGGCGCAGGTCCTGCCGGAAGACGTTCCAGTCCTGGTGCAGGGCCGGGCGCCCGGCCAGTTCCAGGCTCACCGTGGCCCGTACCACCGCCACCGGGCGGCTGACCAGCAGGGCCCGGTTCCGGTTCAGGGCGTAGTCCTCCGGCTCGATGGCGGCGAGCGCCTGGTCCAGGGTGCCCAGGAAGGCGGCCACCCCGTCCGGACCCGAGTCGCGCAGCCGGGCCACGACCGCCCGCAGGTGCGGGTTGCCGATGGCGTCCACCGGCACCGGGGCCCGGCCGGGGGCGGGCTGCCAGAGAGCGGTCCGGTCGGGGTCGTCGGGCAGCGCGTACACCGACCCGAGCGCGCCGCCGTCAGCCGCGTGCACCGCCACACTGCCGTCGAGACGGTTGCCGAGCAGCCAGCCGCACACCGGGGAGGTGGCGGGGATGTCGTTCATCTCGGCCAGGTCGCCGTCGGCGTCCAGCCAGCGCAGCGACAGCCGGGCCGGCTGGGCCAGCCGGGGCGGCAGGCCGACCCAGCCGGGATGCCCCTCGACCCGTAACTGGCTGGTCGTTCCGACGGTGTCGACGGGGATGTCCCGTACGCTGCCGAACGTGTCGACCATGCGAAGCCGCAGCAACCGCAAGGCTCCGGCCCTGATGGGGTTGAAGTCGCTGAGCGGCTGCGGGGTGTGGCGGCTCTCGCCCGCCACGGCGGGGGCGACCTCGGTCTCGGTCACCGCCCGGTGGTCGGGGAAGCCCAGTGGGTCGGCGACCGGCAGCTGGCGGGCGAGCCGGCGCATCAGCAGCGCGTCGTCGAAACCGCCGAGCGCCTGGGCGAGGTTGTTCTGTTCGTGGGCGGCCAGGTGGCGGTGGACGGCGACCAGGGCGGCCGCCCGCTGATCGGCCTTGCCGGACGCCAGGAAGCGGTCCAGGACCGGGTCCGGGTCGGCGGTGAACGCCTCCTCGGTGACGGTGCCCTCCAGCGCGGCCAGTACCGGCCCGGCCAGGTAGCGCAGGATCCGGGCGGCCAGCAGCGGCCGGGCCGAGGGAGAGAGCACGGCGGCCCCGGTGTAGACGTTGGCGGCCTTGGCCAGCACCGCCCCGCCGGCCGCCCGGGGGCGCAGTTCGGCCTGGTCGGCCGGCAGTGTGTAGGCGGCGGTGACGAAGTCGGTGTGGAAGTCGCGGCCGGCCGGGTTGAGGTTGCCGTTCGGGCCCGCCGGGAAGAACTCCGCCTCCCACTGGAGCAGCAGCGGATGCCAGGGCTGCGTCTGCCAGGTGCGGGTCAGCGCGGCCAGGGCGGGCAGGGCGGCGACCGTGTCGCGCAGAGCGCGCAAGGCATCGGCGCCGTCGGGGAGTTCGCCGTCGGTGACCTGGCACGCCAGCAGCCCGTCCTGTCCGAAGCGGTCGGAGGGGGTCGCGGCCGGGCCGGTGAGCAGCACCACGGGCTCGTTCGGCAGGTAGTACTGCGGGGCCGGACCCGGCAGCAGCCGGTAGCCGTCGGGCAGTTGGGCTTCGGCATCGGCCCGCGCGGCGTCCCGGTCCCGGCCCAGGGCGTCGGCGCGGGCGGCGCGGCGGCTGATGAGGGCGGCCCGGCGGCGCACGTGGAAGAGCACCTGGTCGGGGTCGGGGTAGCTGTCCCGGCTGGTGTCCGGCGGGTGGACGCACAGCATGTACCGGTACCAGTCGGCGTACAACTCCTGCCGCAGGCTGGTGAGTTCGGCGGCCGCCCGGTCGCAGGCCGCCTGTGCGACGTTCAGGGTGTTCAGCGCGGTCCCGGCGGCCCGCGGCAGCGCGGTGAGGTCGGCGTCCGCGGCCTGGCCGGCCCGGTCGTCGGTGACGGTCCACAGGTGTCCGGAGGGCACGGCCCGGAAGGTGTCGGCGTGCCGGGCCTCCAGCAGCTTCAGCCCGACGTCCAGCGGTGCCGACTCCAGTTCCTCGGCGAAGGCCAGTGCCTCCAGCAGGTTCTCCAGGTCGTCGGGGGCCAGGCCGGTGCCGTCGAGCACGGCGCCCAGATGGGCCGCGAGTGCCTCCGTCGGGGTGTTGCCGACCCACACCCCGGTGTCGTCGGCCGCGGAGTCCTGGCTCTCCCCCGCGTCCGGCGTGAACGCGATGTGGCCCCAGCACACCATCCGGTCCGGTGCGGGGCCGCCGTCCGCCGCCGCCGTCCAGCCGAAGGCGGTGCGCAGCACGTCCGGCCAGCCGGTCCCGGCAGCACGTGCCGACACCAGCGCGGCCGCCAGCACGTCCTGGCCCGGGTCCTCGTACCAGCCCAGCACGTCGTACGTCACGTCCTGCGGCGGCACCCCCTGGAACGCCGGGTCGTGCAGCCCGAACACGCTGTGGCAGTGCGGATAGAACGAGGCGAAGGCCGGCTCCCCGTAGCCCACCGCCGTCAGCGTCCGCAGGTAGCGGGCCCGGTCCGCCGGATCGGCCGAGCCGGTCCGCCCCGCCGGCCGCCAGGCGGTCAGCGGCACCCTGCGCCCCAGCAGCCGGTACGGCAGCCGTTCGGGCCCGTCCATCTGGTCCGCGATGTAGGGATACGGCACTCCGCCCGCGTTGTCCTCGGACAGGAAGTCGCTCTCCACCACCCACTGCTGCGCCACCGCCCCGCCCGCGCAGCGGGTCACCAGCCACCGGTTGGGCACCACCGGCGCCGTGCCCGCCGCGTCCTGCGACGATGCCAGCCGGGTCAGCGCGTCGGGCAGCGACCAGTGCAGATGGATGCCCGGCTTCAGCAGGAAGCCCTGGTCCTGGAACGGCACCGACAGCAGCGTCTCGCTGACGTAGGGCATGTCCGCCTGGTGATCGTGCCCGTCGACGGGGTCCCGGTACGGCAGCCTCGTGAAGTCCGTGAAGGGCTCCGTGACCTGACGCTCTCCCGCCAGGCACAGCGCGTCCAGATGTACGGGTACGACAAGCAGCCTGCCCAATGCGATCCCCCCAGTCCCGGCCTGCCGAAGTATGCGCACAGCCCCCCGCCCGGCAACGAGGCAGCGGACAGGCAAGGAAGGGGCATTCCGCAGGAGGGGGCGGGACCGTGCTCACGTCAGCCGCGTACCGCCGGGGTGTGGCCGCTCACGGAGGGAGGCGCCGTGGCGGGCAGGTCGGGGGTACCGGCCGGCGGGTCGGTGGAGCCGGAAGGCAGGCCGGGGGTACCCGAAGGCAGGTCGGCGGTACCGGAAGGCGGGGCCGGGCAGGCGACCGGTTCCGGCCCCGGCTCCGGTGCCCCGGGGCCTTGATGCCCCGTGGTGGCCGCGCGGCCCGGCCCTCGCGGGCCCCGGTTCGGTCCGCTCGTGCCACGCTCCGGCCTCCTCCCCCTCCGGGCAGGCGCACGGTGACCGCCCGTCACCGGCCGGTGCCAGGGCGGGCCACGTCGCCGGACGAAAACTCCTGTGCACCGGCGCGTACACCTCTGCGATCATCGCCGAATGGCGCAGAGTTTCGAATCGCTGGTCATCCGGCACACCCACCGTCTTCCCACCCCCAAGGGCACCGCCGGGGACGGAGCTGTCGCCGCACGGCAGTTCGACGCGGCGCTGGCGTCCGTGGGCTTCAAGCTCTCGGCGGAGCTGCTGGAGCGGCTGTCGGGACTGTCCGAGGCCGCGGTCGTGCACACGGCCAGGCGGACGCTGCGCACCGTGGGCGAGATGGTGGGCGACCACGTCCGGCACAACGCGTACTTCATCGACTTCCCGGCGAACGTGCCGGACACCGAAGAGTTCTGGATGCGGTGCGTGGCGAAGGCGCTCGGCGACGAGAAGTCGCGCGACAACGTGCTGAAGCAGCTGAAACACGGGGTGCTGGACCTGCTCAGCCTCCCCACGTACGGCCGCTACCAGCACACCTACGAGGAAATGCTGGCGGCGCAGGACGAACTGGTCGCCTCCGCGGGCGACCGGATCACCGTCCTGCATCTCGGCCGGGACCTGGACGACGAACTCACCGACCTGTACCTGGCCCTGGCCGGCAGCACGACCCCGCTGGGCGAGGACGACCTGCGCGACCTCAAGGCCCTCGCCGAGCGGTGCGCGCTCGGCCCCCGGCCGGAGGCGATCCCGGTCCGGGAGAACCGGGCGGTCGTCAACGCGGCCCGGCTCGGTGTCGGGGCGGACCTCCTCCTCGACAGCGTCACCGATGTGCTGCGGCTGGCCTGCGCGCTCTCCGGCGGTGACGTGACGCTGCGGGAGCCGACCCGGTTCCGGTCGCTGTCGCGGCCGCTGCGCCGGGGACTGCTCGCGGGACTCGACGCCGTGGTCGCGGCGAACCCCGCGAAGCTCGCCGACGTGCACGCGTACCGGGAGCCCTTCAAGCGGCTCGGCGAGCGCCTCCACCCGCACGAGTACCCGCGCTGGCCGCACGCCGCCGACGTGTTCGCGGTAGCGCGGGGCGAGCGGGAGGCACGGTCCTTCGACAGCCGGCTCGAGGAGCTGCTCGACGCGTTCGACGTACTCGGTGCGGTGCGGCTGCTGAAGTCCGCGCCCGGCAGGCTGTTCCGCGCCCTGGACCTCCTGCTGCGCATCGCCGCCGACCGGGAGGAACGGGACGCGGTGGTGGCCGCCGCGGTGCAGGTCGCTCCCGAGGTCTCCGGCCGCGTCGTGCTCTCGGTGCGCGAGCACCTGCACAACCGGGCAGGGGAGAGCGACCGGCCCCGGATCTTCGTCAACCGCCGGGGCCGCGCCTGGGCGACCCCCGACCACCGGTCGCCGGTCCCGGCCGCCGACCGCGACCGTCTGATCGCCGCCCTCGACGCCGAGCTGCGTCGTCGGCTCCCGGCGCCGGACCGGCTGCTGCTCGACCCCGATGTCCTCGACGTGGCGCTTCCGCTCAGCGGCCGGGCGACCGCGGCCGGGCTCGGTGTGCTGCCGCGCGGGTCGGTCTCCGTGGTCGACGGCGACCAGCTGCGCTTCTTCGTGTACTGGAAACAGACCAGGGCGCGGACCGACTACGACCTGTCGGCGCTGCTTCTCCACACCGACTACAGCACCGATTCCTGGCTCTCCTACACGTCCCTCAAAGCCGTGGGAGGCGAGCATTCCGGTGACATCACCGAGGCGCCCGACGGGGCCTCGGAGTTCATCAACCTGTCCCTGGACCGAGTGCGCAGCACCTTCGTCGTTCCGCAGGTGAACATCTACGCCGGCGAAAGCTTCGAGGAGGTCGAGGAGTCGTTCTTCGGCTTCATGCTGCGCGACGGCGAGCAGAAGGGCCGGCCGTTCGAGCCGCGCACCGTGCGGATGAAGTCGGAGCTGCGCGGGGTGGGCCGGGTGGCGCTGCCGCTGGTGTTCCGGCGCGGGGACGACGGCCGGTGGCACGCGAAGTGGCTGCATCTGTATCTGAAGGGCATCTCGTCGGCCAACCGGGTCGAGGAGAACCAGGTGTCCGTGTCGAAGGTGGTACGCGCCGTCGTGGAGCGCGAGCAGTTGACGGTGCGGTACCTGATCGGCCTGATGTCCGGCGGCTCCACGACCGTGGACCTGTGGGACGGCGAGCCTGCCCCGGCCGAGCCCGTGACGTACATCGGCCTCGAACGTCCCGCGGGACTGCATCCGGACTCACGGATCATCACCCTGGAAAACCTGCGCGACCTGATCCCGGGCTGAGTGCTACCGTTGCCGTGGCGAGGCCATGAAGGGGCTTCCTTCTCAACTCCTTTACTGAACAAGTTCTTTCGCTTTCCTCGCCGTCGACCCCAACCGGGAGGCGCCCACTCGGCGCCTCCCGGTTCTCGTGTGCGGACCAGCCGGCCGGACAGATCTCCGCCATGACCGTGTTCCCGCCGACAGGGCCGCGTCACCCGTGCCCGGATCGAACACCGGCTCAAGGCCGGCAAAGACCTCTGGACGGGACCCGGCCGCCGCGCCGCCGCAGCCGCGTCAGGGCACGCGCCACCAGGCTGCTGCCCGCCTGGCAGCCGTCGCGGGCGACGGCCTTCGCGAAGCCCTCTCGGCGTTCTCGGCGTTCTCGCCGTCCCTTCTGTTTTCGGTCGTCTCGTCCGGCGCGCCTGCCCCGGCAGCTGAGACGGCCTCCAGGCCGAGGTCAGCGGCGCGGGAGGGGTGGTAGCCCCAGCGGGGCCCGGGCGGTGGTCCCCCTGCGGATCCGGTGGCTGGCCCGCTGTCGGCGCGGTGCGGCCATGCCCAGACTCGGCGGTATGACGTTCTCCATCGACGCTCCCGTCACGGCCGCGACGCCCGCCGGCCCTGCGCGGCCCTCCGGTCCCGGCAGCGACTTCGCCAGACTCTCCCGACGCATCGGCGACGCAGGCCTGCTGGACCGGCGCCCGGGCTACTACACAGTGCGGCTCGGCCTGGTGATCACGGCTCTGCTCGGTGGCGGGACGGCCTTCTTCGCGCTCGGCGACAGCTGGTGGCAGCTGGCTGTCGCCGCCGCCATGGCCTTTGTCTTCGGCCAAGTGGCCCTCGTGGCACACGATCTGGCGCACCGGCAGGTCTTCCGCCGGCGCCGCCCGAGCGAGGCGTGGGGCCGTCTCTTCGGCAACCTCGTCATCGGCATGAGCTACGGGTGGTGGATGAACAAGCACACCCGGCACCACGCCAACCCCAACCACGAGGAACTCGACCCCGACGTCGCTCCGGACATCCTGGTGTGGTCCACCGACCAGGCACGCGGCAGCAGCGGCCTGGGCCGGGTCATCGGCGGCCACCAGGCGTTCCTGTTCTTCCCGCTGCTGACGCTGGAGGGTTTCAACCTGCATGTGGCGAGCCTGCGGGCGCTGCGTTCGCCGTCCATGAAGCACCGGACGCTGGAGGGCACGCTGCTCCTCCTGCACCTGGCGGCCTACCTGTCCGCGCTGTTCCTGGTGCTCCCTCTGGGCAAGGCCGTCGCGTTCCTCGCCGTCCACCAGTGTCTCTTCGGTGTCTATCTCGGCGGTACGTTCGCCCCGAACCACAAGGGCATGCCCACCCTCACCGGTGACGAGCGACCCGACTTCCTGCGGCGCCAGGTGCTCACCTCCCGCAACGTGAGGGGCGGTTGGTGCACGGACGTGCTACTGGGCGGCCTCAACTACCAGATCGAACACCACCTGTTCCCGAGCATGCCCACGCCTCATCTGCGGCGGGCCCGGGTGATCGTGCGGGAGTACTGCGCGGAGATCGGCGTGCCGTACCACGAGACCGGGCTGCTGCGGTCGTACCGCGAGGCCCTGACGCACCTGCACCGGGTGGGAGAACCCCTCAGGCGGCGGCGCAGGCCGTCCTGACGGCACAGTGGCGTCGCGGGGCGGGGGCCGCCGAGCCCGTCGCGGCCGGCGGGCTTCTCCTGGCCGTCCGCGTCGTGCCCGCCGTCTCCCGCCCGGTGCGGCTGGATGCGTCCTTCGCCGAGGCGTCGCCCGCTGCTAGCGTCGAAGCGGACCAGGAGACGGGGTGGGGCGATGTCGGCCGACGTGATCGATCTGGTGGCGATGGGCGAGGACTTCGTCCGCGATCCGTATCCGGTCTACGCGGCGCTGCGTGAGCGCGGCCCCGTGCACAGGGTACGGATCCCGGAGGGTACGGAGGCCTGGCTTGTCGTCGGGTACGAGGCCGGCCGGGCCGCGCTCGTGGATCCGCGGTTGTCCAAGCAGTGGAAGAACGCCTCGCCCTCCTTCCCGCTCCCCAGTCCTTCGGCGGGGCCGCACATGCTCAACTCCGACCCACCGGACCACGAGCGGCTGCGCAAGCTGGTCGTCCGCGAGTTCACTCCGCGCCGGATCGAGCAGCTCGCCCCACGCGTGCGGCAGATCACCGACGAGCTGCTCGACGCGATGACGGCGCTTCCGGAAGGGCGGGCCGATCTGGTCGAGGCACTCTCGTTCCCGCTGCCCATCTCGGTGATCTGCGAGCTGCTCGGCGTCCCGATGCTGGACAGGGCCGCGTTCCGTGCCTGGACCGGCACGATACTCACCGACCCGGACCCGGCCGCGCGGCAGGCGGCGACGGGTGAGGTGGCCGACTATCTCGCCGGGTTACTGGAGCGCAAGCGCCTGGCGCCGGGTCCGGACCTGATGAGCGCGTTGATCCGGACCACCGACGAGAACGGCGACCGGCTCTCCCCGGACGAGCTGCGGGGCACCGCCTGGCTGCTGCTGGTCGCGGGGCACGAGACCACCGTCAATCTGATCTCCAACGGCGTGTTGGCGCTGCTGACCCACCCCGGCCAGCTCGCCGTGCTTCGCGACGACATGACGCTGATGGACAACGCGGTGGAGGAGATGCTGCGCTACGACGGGCCGGTGGAGACGCCGACGTTCAGGTTCACCACCGAGCCGGTCGAGATCGGCGCCACGGACATCCCCGGCGGAGGTGAACTGGTCCTCGTGGCTCTGGCGGACGCGAACCACGACCCGGCCCGCTTCCCCGACCCGGCCCGCTTCGATATCCGGCGGCCCGCGGGCGGTCACGTCGCCTTCGGCCACGGCATCCACTACTGCCTCGGAGCGCCGCTCGCCCGCATGGAGGCCCGGATCGCTGTCCGTGCCCTGCTGGAGCGCTGCCCCGATCTCGCCCTCGACGCCCACCCGGCCGCCCTGACGTGGCGCCACGGCATGCTCATCCGCGGCCCACGTCAGCTGCCGGTCCGCTGGAAGTCCTGACCTCGCGCGGCGACGCCACGGGCGCCGAAAGCCGCTGTCCATGACCTGTGACGTGCGGGTTCGCACGAACTGGCCTCGGCCGCCGGACGGGCGGGTCAGACCGGCCCCGCGTGCTGTCGCGTCTGCCCCAGCTCGCCCTGCCGAGCGGGTCCGCCTTCCCCCGGCTGCTGCCGGACGACCGCCGAAGGCAGGACGCGCGGCACCCTGGAGGAGGGGGCGCGGCGGCGGGAGAGGAGGCGTGATGCGAACCAGCGACGAGATCTATCACCAGGTCCGCTGGGACCCGCGGTTCGACCCGGCCCGGTTCGTGCTGGGGATCAGCCAGCGTGGGGGTGCCGTGAAGCGCGTCGCGCTGGCCTCCTTCGTGCCTGGGGGCGACATCCCGTGGCACCGGGTGGTGTTCATCGAGGCGGACGGGGAGGTGGTCTGGGACCGGGCGACACGGGTGGACCGCATCGACGTGTCGGGCGCCGGCCGGGTGCGGAACACGCGGGCGGAGCCGGGCTTCGGCCGGGGAGAGCCCGTCGGCGTCCTCGGCCTGCCCCCGACGGCCCGCACAGCGGTGGCCTGGATCCCGCCCGCGGAGCTGTGGCCGCCGATCCAGGACATCCGCCGGGACTACGATCCGCAGATTTACCGCTGGCCGCCGCACGTCAATGTGCTCTTCCCCTTCGTCCCGGAGTCCGGCTTCGGGCGGGCCGCCTCGCTGCTCGCCGCGGCGACGGCCGAGGCGCCGGTCTTCACCGCCCGGCTGGACGGGGTGCGGACCTTCCGGCACAGGGCGTACTCCACCGTGTGGCTCGACCCCGCGGCGGCCGGCAGGGCACCGTGGGCGGACCTGCACCGCGCACTGCGGCAGCGGTTTCCGCACTGTCATGGGCCCACCGAGAACTTCACCCCGCACCTGTCCCTGGGCCGGACCCGGGATCCGCGGCGGGTCAGCGCCGACTGCGCCGTCCGGCTCGACGCCATGACGGCGACGGTCTGGGCACTCGTCCTGCTCTCGCGCAGGGGCCAGGGGCCGATGCGGCCACGGGCCACGATCGCCCTGCGCACGGGCGAGGTCCGCCGGCTGCCCGCGCCCGGCGTCGAAGCACCCGGCCCGGAGGACACGGCATGGCTCTCAGAGATCTCCGACAGGTGAGGCCGGTGAGGCCATGACCGGGTGGCACGAAACGTCGCCGCCGGGCGTCCAGGTCGCGGAGGCGCGGGGGCCGAGCCGCCGCTGACGAGCCTGCCGTGCGCGCGTCTCCGCCGCGGATCGGCTACGCACCGTACGGCCGCCGAGCAGAGCCTCGGCGACGCCCCGCCAACGTGGAACTCGACACAATTGGTCCACTTCAGGACGGATGAATGCGTAAATGTAGTTCTTTGAAGCCGGTTGCACTCCTGCGGTAACCAGCTCCGGGGAGGGGACGACGACAACGGCACAGGAGAAGCGTTTGATCACGGTACGTAAGCGAAGCACCGGGCTGATGGCTACGGCCGGCGTGCTCGGCGGCATACTCGCACTCACGGCCCTCGGCGGTACCAGCAACGCCGCCACCAGCGGCAACGGCACCGGGAACCACCCGGCATCGCGGGCACAGGCGGATCAGGCGGGCGCCCAGGACACTTCCGACGCCCGAATAAGGATCACGCCCGGTCAGGGTGCCCACGGCGTCGGGATCAACGCCCCCGTGGAAGCCGCCGTCAGCAACGGCAGGCTCACCAGGGTGACCATGACCGACGTCGCCACCGGTACCGAGATCCCGGGCACGCTGTCCCCGGACGGCACGTCCTGGAAGCCGGACGGCTCCCTGGAGCGGGCCACCAGGTACCAGGTCGCCGCGGAGGCCGAAGACGCCCAGGGCCGCGCCGCCACCGGGAACGCCACCATCACCACGGTCTCCCCGGCCAACGACTTCCTCGGGCACGTCTCCCCCGAGAACGGCTCGACCGTCGGTGTGGGCATGCCGGTGACGGTCAGCTTCGGCAGAGCGGTCGGCGACAAGGCCGCCGTCGAGTCGGAGATCCAGGTCAGCTCCAGCAGCGGCCAGCGGGTCGTCGGCCACTGGTTCAACGGCAACCGCCTGGACTTCCGCCCCGAGAACTACTGGAAGCCCGGCTCCACCGTCACCGTCAGGCTCACCCACCACGGCATCCGGAAGACGGTCACGTTCAAGATCGGGCGGAGCCAGATCAGCACCGTCGACGCCAGGACGAAGCAGCTGACCGTCGTACGGGACGGCAAGACGGTCAAGACCATCCCGATCTCGTCCGGCAGCCCCGAGCACCCGACGTACAACGGCCGGATGGTCATCTCCGAGAAGTACCGGCAGATCCGCATGAACGGTGCGAGCGTCGGCCTCAAGAAGGAGGACGGCAAGCCCGCGTACGACATCGGCGACGTACCGCACGCCATGCGCCTGACCGACTCGGGCACGTTCATCCACGGCAACTACTGGGGCGCCGACTCGGTCTTCGGCAAGGTCAACACCAGTCACGGCTGCGTGGGCCTGAAGGACGTCAGGGGCGGCGGCGACGGCGGGCAGCCCGCCGCCTGGTTCTTCGAGAACTCGATGACCGGTGACGTCGTGATCGTCAAGAACTCCGCGGACAAGACCGCGCCGGCCCCGGACAACGGCCTCAGCGACTGGAACATGCCGTGGGCCGAGTGGGTCTCGGGCAGCGCGACCCGGAGCGTGTCCGGCGGCGCCCCTCACGCGTGACGGACGCGGAGCGGGCCGTGGTCCGGCCACTGCCGAAGGCGCGGGGCCGGGAAGGCAGCCGGGGACGTACCGCCACCGGGTCCGTCGCGTGTGCGTGGCCGATCGCCGGCACGCGCGGCATCCGCGGGCGGCGCCGGTCAGCCGGCGAGCGTTCCCGGCGTCGTCTGCTCGGCCCAGATGACCTTGCCGTCCTTCGTGTAGCGCGTGCCCCAGCGCTCGGCGAACTGGGCCACCAGGAAGAGGCCCCGGCCGCCCTCGTCCGTGCTGGCCGCGTAGCGCAGATGCGGCGAGGTGCTGCTGTGGTCGGAGACCTCGCAGACGAGCGCGCGGTCGCGGATCAACCGCGCCTTGATCGGCCCGGTGGCGTGGCGCATGGCATTGGTGATCAGTTCGCTGCAGATCAGCTCCGTGGTGTACACGAGGTCCTCCAGCTCCCACTCCATGAGCCGGGCGGAGACGGCCGCGCGTACGCGGCGAACGGCGGCGGGGTCGCTCTCCACGTCCCATTCGGCGACCTGCCCGGGCCCCAGCACCCGCGTACGGGCGACGAGCAGCGCGATGTCGTCGCTCCGGTGCTCCGGGAGCAGGGCGCCGAGCACGGCGTCGCAGGTCTCCTCGGGGGACTGGTCCGCGTGCGCCAGCGTCTCGCGGAGCAGCCGGAGCCCGGCGTCGACGTCCAGGTCGCGGCGCTCGACGAGGCCGTCGGTGAACAGGACCAGTTTGCTGCCCTCGGGCAGCCGCAGCTCGGTGGACTCGAAGGGCAGTCCGCCGATGCCGAGGGGAAGGCAGGACGGCACGTCCACGAACTCCACCGTCCCGTCGGGGTGCACGAGCGCGGGCGCGAGGTGGCCGGCGCCGGCGATGCAGCAGGTGCCGGCCACGGAGTCGTAGACCGCGTACAGGCAGGTGGCGCCGGTGACGGTGGTCCGGTCGCCGGCCGCTATCGCGTCCTTGTCGATGAGGGTGACCAACTCGTCGAGGTGGCTGAGGAGTTCGTCGGGCGGCAGGTCCAGGGGGGTGGAGAAGTTGTGCACGGCGGTGCGCAGCTGCCCCATGGTGGCCGCGGCATGCAGTCCGTGCCCGACGATGTCGCCCATGACCAGCGCCACCCTGGCGCCCGGCAGCGGGATGACGTCGAACCAGTCGCCGCCGACCGCCTTTGCGGGGAGGTACCGGGAAGCGACCTCGACGGCGTTCTGTTCGGGCAGCGTGTGCGGCAGCAGTCTCCGCTGCAGCGCCACGGCCAGGCCGTGCTCGCGGGTGTAGCGGCGTGCGTTGTCGAGGGAGACGGCGGCCCGGGTGGCCAGTTCGGCCGCCAGGGACAGATCGTCCTGATCGAAGGGCTCGGGCTTCTCGGAGCGCCAGAAGTGGACGACGCCCAGCAGCACGCCGCGGGCGGACAGCGGCGCCGTGATGAGCGAATGGATCCCGTAGTCGATGATGCGGGAGCCCCGCACGGGGCTCACCTCCATCCATCGCGTGGCATCACGCAGACGAGGTACCAGGACCGCCTTCCCGCTCTCGGCGCTGTGGGCCTGTGGTGTGGACGGCCCGTAAGTGATCAGGTCGCCGACGGGGATGAAGGGAGCGTTGTCGTGGATGCCGCTGACCGCCGCGCGCCGCATCCGCTGGCTGCCGGTGCCCGTGCCGTTTATCTCCGGTTCCGCGTCGCTCAGCACGGACTCGGCCAGGTCGACGGTGACGTAGTCGGCGAAGCGCGGAACCGCGACCTGCGTCAGCTCTTCGGCCGTGCGGGTCACATCGAGGGTGGTGCCGATGCCGCCGGTCGCGTCGTAGAGCAGCTTGAGCCGCCACCGGACCAGTTCGACCCGCTGCGACGCCTCACCGATCATCTCCATCACTTCTTCGGTGCCGAGCTCCTCCTCTCCGGCCACCGCGGCGACCGCGAGCCGCGCGGACGCGGTGCCCACCGAACCGGCGAGCTGGGCTTCCGCGTGATGGACCAGCTCCGGCGGCGCTTCGGCCGCCAGTGAGTCGGGTCTTCCACCAGGGTAGGAGCGCAACGCGCGCAGGGCGCCCTCCCGCCCGAGGAAGCGCTCCAGCAGGGTCTGCAGCTGACCGACCGTGGCACGGACCTGCCAGCGCCGCTCCCTGACAGGCTCGCCGAGGATGTCGACGAACTGCTCCGCCTGCGCCCGCTCGGCGGCGTTCGGCCGGTCCACGAGGGAGACCGCGACATACCCGCCGAAGTTCAGCAGCGCACTCCAGAACATCGCATGGCTGATCGGGTCCATTCCCGCCATGCCGAACAGCTGCCGTGGCCGGAGCGGCCCCATGCCGAGGGGGCCCTCCCGCAGGAAGGAAGCGGGCAGCAGCCCGGCATCGGCGAAGGTCGGCAGCACGAGGGTGTACGCCCACACTGCGAACCCCGCCACCAGACCGACCAGCACGCCCCGGCGGGTACCGCCTTTCCAGAACAGGCCGCCCAGGACGGCGGGCGCGAACTGTGCCACGGCCGCGAACGACACCAGGCCGATCGACACCAGTGCCGTCTGCTCGCCCGCGAGCCGGAAGTACGCGTACCCGAGCAGCAGGACCAGCACGATGGTCGCCCGGCGGATGCCCAGCACCAGCCCGGCGAGGTTGCCCCGGTGCGTCAGCCGGGACCTGCTGCGCAGCAGCAGCGGCATCACGAGTGAGTTCGACACCATGGTGCTGAGCGCGGTCGTCTCGACGATGACCATGCTGGTGGCCGCGCTGAGGCCGCCGATGAAGACGAGCAGCGCGAGTGCCTGCTGGCCTCCGGCCATCGGCAGGGTCAGCACATAGGTGTCGGCGTCCACGGCCTTTCCGAACCGCAGGAGCCCGGCGGCCGCGACGGGAAGCGCGAAGACGCTGATCGCGAGCAGGTACAGCGGGAACAGCCACATCGCACGTTTGAGGTGCCTCTCGTCGACGTTCTCGACGACGCTGATCTGCCACTGCCGGGGCAGCAGCACGATCGCCAGCATGGACAGCACCGTGAGCCAGACCCACGTGCCGTAGCCGGTCTGCTCGCGCAGTGTGAACAGGGTGGTGAGGCCGGCGTCCTCGGCCCGGGAGAACAGGTCGTGGAGGCCCCCGAACATCCAGAAGACCACGAAGATCCCGGCCGAGAGGAACGCCACGAGCTTGACCACCGACTCGAAGGCGATGGCGGCGACCATGCCCTCGTGGCGTTCGGTGGCGTCCAGATGGCGGGTGCCGAAGACGATGGTGAACGCGGCGAGTACCAGGGCCGCGTACAACCCGGTGTCCTGCAGCAGCGGGATGTGGCTCAGCTTCGGGCTGGAGGTGACGGGGTACCGCCGGATGACCGCGAAGGTGATGGAGACCGCCTTGAGCTGCAGCGAGATGTAGGGGACGACCCCCACCACGGCGATGACCGTCACCAGACAGCCCAGCGCGGTGCTCTTGCCGTAACGGGCGGAGACGAAGTCGGCCAGCGAGGTGATCCGGTGCCGGTGGCTGATCCGGATGATTCTGCGCAGCACCAGCCAGCCCAGCGCGAGCATGAGCGTCGGACCCAGGTAGATCGGCAGGAAGCCGACGCCGGCCCCGGCGGCCCAGCCCACGCTGCCGTAGTACGTCCAGGAGGTGGCGTACACGCCGAAGGACAGCGCGTAGACCGTGGCGTTGTTGATGATGCTCCGACCGGAATCCGCCCGCCGGTCACCGTAGAAGGCCACGGCGAAGAGAAGACCGAGGTATCCGGCCGAAACCGCGGCGACGATCCAGGTCTGGAGCACGGCCTACCTCGATCTGCCGCCGATCACGGCGACCAGACCGATCACGATCGCCCAGACGAGAAACAGGTACGCCGCGAGAACGGGGACGCCGAAGACCTGGCCCATGCGGTCGAACCGCGCCAGGAACGGCGGAACGATCAGCACGAACCCCGCCGCCGCCACAGCGGCCAGGCGCAGACCGAGCTGCTCGTCGTCGCGCGACTCCGCCATGAGCCGCCTCCACATCCTCGATGCCGCGAGGTGCGACATGTGCCCGAATGTGACCGATGCCGGACCGCGGCGTCGATCGGCGCCGTAGTGACGCGCGCTGTGCTCAGTTCAACACGGCACCGGGACGCCCGCTACCGCAGACTCCGGGGCCCGGGCGAGACACCTGTCGGGGTGATCCGGGAGGCGGCCGCACGGGCTGGACGCGGCCCGGGCGCCGTCGCCTTTCCTTCGACGGTGCCCGGGCCCTGGCGGCGTCCGCGCGTCACTCGGCGGAGGCCAGGCAGCGCTCCTCGAACTCGTGGTACGTGGCGACGTCCGCCGTCCTGGCACTCAGGACGGTGCCGAGCCAGCCCAGCAGGAACCCGACCGGGATGGCGACGATGCCCGGGTTCTGCAGGGGGAACCAGGCGAAGTCCGCCGAGGGCAGCAGTGACGTCGGTGTGGAGGAGACGAGCGGGCTGAAGGCGACCAGCAGCACGGAGCAGCCGAGGCCGCCGTAGAGACCGAGGAGCGCGCCGCCCGCGTTGAAGCGGGGCCAGAACAGCGTGTACACGATGGTCGGCACGAGGGACGAGGCGGCGATGGCGAAGGCGAGGAAGGCGAGTGAGGCCGCGTTCCAGTCCCAGGCCAGCAGGGCGATGAAGATTCCCAGCGCGCCGACCGCGCCGGCCGACAGACGCGCCACGGCAACCTCCTGACGGTCCTCCACCCGGCCCTTGCGGATGCCGTGCGCGAACACGTCGTGGGCCAGTGCCGAGGCCGCCGCCAGTGTGACGCCGGCGGCCACGGAGAGGATCGTGGCGAAGACGAGGCAGGAGAAGGCCGCCACCAGCAGGGTTCCGCCCACCGACTGCGCGAGCAGGAGCACCGCGGAGTTGCCGGTGGAGTCGGCGGCCCGGACGGTGTCGGTGCCGACGACCGCGGCCGCGCCCAGGCCCAGGATGCCGAGCGCCAGGCACACGGCGCCCACCAGGCCGATCGTCCACAGCACCGCCGTGCGCAACTGGCGTGCGCTGCCCGGTGACAGCAGGCGCATGACGATGTGCGGGAGCCCTCCGACGCCCAGGGCCATGGACAGCGCGAGACTGAGGAAGTCCAGCTTGCTGGTGGTGCTGACCCCGAACCGCAGGCCGGGCCGCAGATAGGCGTCCCCGTGCCCGCTGTTCGCGGCGGCCGCGCCGAGCAGGTCGTCGCCGCTCCAGGAGAAGCGCCTCAGCACCAGGAGGACGGCCACCACGGTCACGACCACCAGCAGCGCGGTCTTGGCGACCTGGATGAACGTGGTGCTGGGCATCCCGCCGACCGCGACGTAGAAGACCACGAGGCAGCCGATGATGATCACGCACAGGGCACGCACGGCGCCCCCGGGCATCCCGGTGAACTGGGTCAGCAGGGCCACGCTCGCCGACAGCTGGGCCACCAGGTACAGGACGGACACGACGAGGGCGCAGACCCCGATGGCGAGCCGGACCGGCCGCTGCCGGTCCCGCATCCGCAGGGCGACGGTGTCGCCGAGGGTGAACAGACCGGTGTTGCGCAGCGGTTCGGCGATCAGCAGCAGCACCATGATCCAGCCGATGGCGGTGCCCACCAGATACAGCAGGCCGTCGTAGCCGGTCAGGCAGACCAGGCCGGTACTGCCCAGCAGCGTCGCCGCCGAGAGGTAGTCACCGCACATCGCCATGCCGTACCGCAGCGGCGACAGCGTGCGGCTGCCGAGGTAGAACTCGTTGACCTCGTCGCGGTGGGGACTGTTGATGATGGCCGTGAACATGGTGACGACGAGGAAGACGAGGAACAGGACCAGCGGCAGTCCTACCTGGTTGAGGGGGATGACGCCCCAGGCGGTGGTCACCGCTCACCCCTTCCAGCGGCGGTGCGGTCGCGGTGCGCGCGCAGTCTGCCGGCGAGCGGGTCGAACCGGGTGCGCATGTGCCGGTCGTAGCGCCACGCGGTGAGGAACAGCGCGGCGAACAGCGCGAGACTCCACATCAGTCCGAAGGTGAGGTGTCCCCACAGCGCGGTGGCCATCAGCCCGGGCGCGAAGCCGGACAGCAGGATGAGGAGCAGATAGCCGCCGACGACGGTGACCGCGGCCCGCGTCCCGAAGGCGAGGCGCAGGCGGCGAAGTTCGCGCAGGTCCACGGGCGGCTGCCCGTACTGGGCCGCCGTCGCCGGGGCGTCACCCGGTTCGTGGTGCGCGGGGGGCCGGGGAAACTGGTTCACCGCGCCACCGCCGCCAGGGCCGAGCTCATCCGGTCGGAGACCTCCCGCACCGTACCCGCCGCGTCCACGGGGAACAGCAGGTCCCGGGCGGCGTACCACCGCAGCAGCGGGACCGTCTGCTCCGCGTACAGCGCGAGGCGGCGCAGAACGGTCTCCTCGGTGTCGTCGGCGCGCCTGACGAGCGGGCCCACGCACCCGTCGCACCTGTCGGGGACGCGGGGCGGGGAGAACACCGTGTGCACGGTCGTCCCGCACGCCGGGCACAGGCGCCGGCCCGTCAGCCGCTGCACGATCTCCTCGTCCGGCAGCCCGAGGGCGAGCACCGCGTCGATCACGGTCCCGTCCTTCCCCAGGGCCTCTTCCAGCAGTTCGGCCTGCCCTACGGTCCGGGGGAAGCCGTCGAGCAGGAAGCCGTCCGCCGCGTCGGGTTCGCGCAGGCGCCCCGTGACGACGGCCGCGGTGAGCTCGTCGGGCACCAGCTCACCGGCGTCCGTGTGCCGCTGGACCAGCTCGCCGAGGGCGGTGCCCCGGCTGGTCTCCGCGCGGAACAGGTCCCCGCTGGAGATCGCCGGGACGGACAGCAGGCCGGCCAGGACACGGGCCTGGGTGCCCTTGCCCGCACCCGGAGGGCCGATCAGAACGATACGCATTCTCTGTTCCTGTTTCCTTGGTCAGTCTTCGGCCGGCGCGGCGGGGAGCTGGGCCTGGATCAGGTCCATGACGCCGGCATCGGTGAGGGTGGTGACGTCACCGAGCTGCCGGTTCTCCGCGACGTCCCGCAGGAGCCGGCGCATGATCTTGCCCGAGCGGGTCTTCGGCAGCTCCGCCACCGGCAGGATCCGCTTGGGCTTGGCGATGGGGCCGAGCGTGGCGCCCACGTGGTCGCGCAGCTCGCCGACGAGCCCGTCGTCCTGCGAGGCCGAACCGCGCAGGATGACGAAGGCGACGATGGCCTGCCCGGTCGTCTCGTCCTTGGCGCCGACGACGGCCGCCTCCGCCACCGCCGGGTGCGACACCAGCGCCGACTCCACCTCCGTGGTGGAGATGTTGTGTCCGGAGACCACCATCACGTCGTCGACCCGGCCCAGCAGCCAGATGTCGCCGTCCTCGTCCCGCTTCGCGCCGTCCCCGGCGAAGTAGCGGCCCTTGAAACGGGACCAGTAGGTGTCGATGAACCGCTGGTCGTCGCCCCAGATGGTGCGGAGCATGGCGGGCCAGGGCTCGGTGAGCACCAGGTAGCCGCCGGATCCGTTCGGGACCTCCGCCGCCTCGTCGTCGACGACGGTCGCGGCGATGCCGGGCAGCGGGGTCTGCGCGGAGCCCGGCTTGGTCTCCGTCACACCGGGCAGCGGGGAGATCATCATCGCGCCGGTCTCGGTCTGCCACCAGGTGTCCACGATCGGGCAGCGGCCACCGCCGATGTGCTCGCGGTACCAGACCCACGCCTCCGGGTTGATCGGCTCGCCGCAGCTGCCCAGCACCCGCAGGGACGACAGGTCGAACTTGGCGGGGATCTCCTCGCCCCACTTCATGAACGTGCGGATCGCGGTGGGCGCCGTGTACAGGAGGCTCACTCCGTACTTCTGCACGATCTCCCAGAAGCGGCCCTGGTGCGGGGTGTCCGGCGTGCCCTCGTACAGCACCTGCGTCGCGCCGTTGGCCAGCGGCCCGTACACGATGTACGAGTGGCCGGTGACCCAGCCGATGTCCGCGGTGCACCAGTAGACGTCGGTCTCCGGCTTGAGGTCGAAGACCGCGTGGTGGGTGTACGCGACCTGGGTGAGGTAGCCGCCGGAGGTGTGCAGGATGCCCTTCGGCTTCCCGGTCGTGCCGGACGTGTAGAGGATGAAGAGCGGGTGCTCGGCGTCGAAGGCCTCCGGCGTGTGCTCGGCCGACTGCCGCTCGACGATCTCGTGCCACCACACGTCCCGGTCCCCGGTCCACGGCACGTCCTGCCCGGTGCGGCGGACGACCAGCACCTTCTCCACGCCGGCGGTGCGGCCGAGCGCCTCGTCCACGGCGGGCTTGAGCGCGGACGGCTTGCCGCGCCGGTAGCCGCCGTCGGCGGTGATGACGACCTTGGCGTCGGCGTCCTCGATCCGGGTGGCGATGGCGTCGGCGGAGAAGCCGCCGAAGACGACCGAGTGCGCGGCGCCGATGCGGGCACAGGCCAGCATCGCGACGACGGCCTCCGGGATCATCGGCAGGTAGACGGCGACCCGGTCGCCCGCGCCGACGCCCAGCTCGGTGAGGGCGTTGGCCGCCTTGGAGACCTCGTCCTTCAGCTCGGCGTAGGTGATCGAGCGGCTGTCGCCGGGCTCGCCCTCGAAGTGGATGGCGACGCGGTCACCGAGGCCCGCCTCGACGTGCCGGTCCACGCAGTTGTACGCGACGTTGAGCTCGCCGTCCTTGAACCACTTCGCGAACGGCGGGTTCGACCAGTCCAGCGTCTCGGCAGGTTCCTTGGCCCAGGTCAGCCGGCGGGCCTGCTCGGCCCAGAAGCCGAGCCTGTCAGCCTCGGCCTGTTCGTACGCCTCGGCCGTGGCATTGGCGTTCTCGGCCAGGTCGGCGGGCGGCGCGAACCGCCGCTCCTCCTTCAGCAGGCTGGCCAGGCTCTCGTTGCTCATGGGGACTCCCTTGTCCTCGGTCGGTCGGCAGGTGGTGGATCAGCCCTGGAAGGGCCACGTCGGCAGGGACCGGTTCTTCCAGCTGGCGTTGGCCACCCCGGCGAACGAGCCGTACCAGGCGAGCAGCGCGGTGAGCAGGCCCGCCCAGCCGCCCATGTGGATCAGGGACGTCTGCTGCTGGAACTGACCGGCGGTGAGAAGCCCGAAGGTCACCGACAGCACCGAGAAGATGGCGAGCAGGAGACCGCTGATGCGGGTGGTGACGATCGTCATGTAGACGGTGAAGATCGTCCAGGCCAGCAGGAACAGGCCCGTCGCCTGATGGGCGTGGGCCGCCACCAGGTGGGGGGCGACGAACTTGACGTAGCCCGCGAAGGAGAGCCAGAAGGCCCCGTACGAGGTGAACGCCAGCGCGCCGAAGGTGTTGTTCTTGCGGAACTCCCACATGCCGGCGAGAACCTGGGCGATGCCGCCGTAGAACAGCGCGAGCGGCAGCACCACGGCCTCCAGCGTTCCGTCCTTGATCAGGCCGGAGTTGAAGCAGGAGAGCACGAAGGTGGTGAGGGCGAACCCGGCCAGGCCCAGCGGGCCCGGGTCGGCGATCGGCGGGTGCGACGGCGCCTGCGCGGCCGGGTTCTGCTCCTGGGGAACGGCGGGCAGCTCGTCGGTGACGGGCGTCTGGGTCTGGGTCATGGCGCGGTCCTTGGGTCGGGGTGCCTGCTCGGCACGGTCCTGGGACGGTGTGATGCGCCGTCTGCGGGCGCGCACGGCGGCAGACGGTTGCGGTGAGCGGTGTGCGGTGTGGGCGGCGGGGCGGCTCGGGGTCGGGGCCGTGAGGTGGCGCGCCCGTAGGCACGGGCGGTGGGACGTCCGGCTGCCGCTCCCGGTCGGGAGCGCGGCTTGGCGGCCGGGCGTTTCCGTGGTTTTCCCGCTCTGGCCGGTTACTGTGCTGCACCCGCGCCACGACGGGGAGTCCCGGTACGGGACTTGTCGGTCAGTGGCGTCCGTCGCGCGACGGACGGACGGGGGTGCGGGACGAACGGTCGTCCGCCACCGCTGAGCGGCCGGCGGTGCCCGCGTCCAGGGACTCCGGCATATGCAGGCGGGCGAGCATCCTGGAGGTGCCCGCGGGCACCGTGCCGGGCGTCGCCAACGACACGCCCACCATGGTCAGGAACGCCGCCGGCACACTCCAGGCCGCGGGCTCGGCGAGCAGGATGCCGGCCCAGCCAGGGCCGCCCGCGCCCAGCAGGGTGAGCATCAGCGCGGACACCGACAGTCCGCCGCCGACGAGCATCCCGGCGACGGCTCCGGACGGGGTCAGCCGCCGCCACCAGATGCCGAGCACCAGCAGCGGACAGAACGTGGAGGCGGCCACCGAGAAGATCAGCCCGACCTCGTGGGCCACGGACACGCCGCTCTCCGACAGCAGCAGCGCGATGGCGCACGGGGCGAGCACGGCCAGCGCGGAGGCCCGGCGGAAGCCGCGCACGTCGCCGCCGAGGAGGTCCTGCGAGAGCACGGCGGCCACCGACAGGGCCAGCCCGGAGCAGGTCGAGAGGAAGGCGGCGAAGGCGCCGGCGACCACCAGCGCCGTCAGCAGCTGGCCCGTGGGGCCCGGCACCAGCCGTCCCGGCAGCAGCAGGACCACGGCGTCCGCCCGGTCGGCCGCGGCCAGGCCGGGCGTGTAGAGCCGCCCGAGCCCGCCGTAGATCTCGGGGAGCAGGTAGAACACGCCCAGCAGACCGAGGACGCCCACGGTCGTGCGGCGGGCCGCGCGGCCGTCGGGGTTGGTGTAGAAGCGGGCGATGACGTGCGGCAGGCCCATCGCCCCCAGGAAGGTGGCCACCATCAGCGAGTACACGCCGTAGAGTGCCTGCCCGCCGCCCTGGTCCGCCGTGGTGCGGGCGGCCGGCGCGGGGGCCGCGGGCGGGCTGCCGGACGGGTGCCAGGCGCCGTGCCAGACGAGCAGCAGGACGATCGCCGGGACGGCGAGCGCGGCCAGTTTCAGCCAGAACTGGACGGCCTGGACGAGCGTGACGCTGCGCATGCCCCCGGCGATCACGCTCACCAGGACCACCGCCGTCACCAGCACGGCTCCCGACCAGGCCGGCGCTCCCAGGGCCGCGTGCAGGGCCAGTCCCGCGGCCTGCAGCTGCGGTACCTGGTAGAGCCACCCGATCAGCACCACGAAAGCGGTGGCCGTCCGCCGCACCGCCTGCGAGCCCAGGCGTGCCTCGGCGAAGTCGGAGACGGTGTAGGCCCCCGACCTGCGCAGCGGGGCGGCCACCAGGACGAGCAGCACCAGGTAGCCGGCCGTGTATCCGATGCCGTACCAGAGCATCGTGCTTCCGTACGCCACCAGCAGTCCGGCGATGCCCAGGTAGGAGGCGGCCGAGAGGTATTCGCCGCTGACGGCGGCCGCGTTGCGCAGCGGCGAGACCGTGCGGGAGGCGACGTAGAAGTCCGGGGTGGAGCGCGACCTCAGGCCGTAGCCGCCGACGGCCACCGTCAGGACGACGACCAGCAGGACGGCGGTCAGGTTCTCCGCTGTGCTCATGAGCGGTGGACGTGCTCGACGAAGTCGCGTTCGTGCCGCTCGGCCCGGCGCAGGTAGCAGAGCCCGGCGGTCACCAGCAGCACGTAGACCGGCAGCCCCAGGACCAGCCAGGGCAGGCCGACACCCCACAGCCGTATCCCGGGCGGCGCCCCCAGGTGTCCGAGCAGCAGCAGCGGCAGACAGGCCAGCGGCAGGCAGACCGCGCCGCACACCAGCAGCGCCAGCCGGAGCTGGGTGCGCATCAGCGCCTCGACGTACACCTCGCCGAGCGGGGTCTGTTCGTGTACGTCGCGTACCGCGGCGTTCGGCCGGCCGGGCCGGGCGGCGCGGGTGCGCGGATGGGTGACGGTCACGCGCCGGGCCGGCTCAGCCATCGGCGGCACCTCTTCCCCTCGGCGGGCCGGACGGGGGCAGCAGCAGTTCCCGCAGTCTGCGGTTGCTGCGGCGGCTGACCGGCAGGACGGCGCCGGCCACGCGGACCGACAGCCGTCCGGAGTCGGCCAGCAGCTCCTCGATGTGACCGGTGGCGACCAGATGGCGGCGGTGCACCCGCACGAATCCGGCGTCCTGCCACTGGTCCGCCAGGCTGGACAGCGGCACCCGCAGCAGGCAGCTGCCGGACGCGAGGTGCAGACGCACGTAGTCGCCGCACGCCTCCACGTGCCGCACCTCCGAGCGCCGCACGAACCGTGTCACACCGGACAGCTCGACGGCGATCGTCTCGGCGTCGTTCTCCGCCGGCTGCTCGGCCGGGGGCGCGGGCGCGGCGGCGGTGGCGTCCGGGGCCGCGGGGGCCGGATCCGCCCGCCGCTCGGCTATGCGCCGGACGGTCTCGGCGAGCCGCCCGGCGCGCACCGGCTTGAGCAGGTAGTCCAGGGCCCCCACCTCGAAGGCGTGCACCGCGAAGTCGTCGTACGCGGTGACGAACACCACCGGCGGCGGGTCGGTGAAGCGAGACAGGACCCTGGCCACCTCCAGCCCGTCCAGGCCGGGCATGCGCATGTCGAGGAAGACGGCGTCCACGGTCCTGTTCTCCTGCAGCGCGCGGTCCAGCGCCAGCAGCGCGGCGGCGCCGTCCGCCGCGGAGTCCACGCGGCCGACGCCCGGGTCCAGGCCGAGCAAGTAGACGAGTTCGTCCAGGGCGTGCGGTTCGTCGTCGGCCACCAGAATGCTCAGCATGCGTGAGTGTGTACATTTTCCGCACAGCGGGTCAATCTCCCTGGAGCTGTGGGATGCGCCACATCCGTGACCGGGTAGCGCTCAACTGAGCGTTCCGGCCTCTTCGCCCGGCCCTTGGCCGCCTCCCGCCGGTGCCGTCACCCCCGCCCGGTACTTGGGCACCCTGATCCGCACCTTGGTGCCCGCCCCGGGCGCGGTCTCCACCACCAGGCCGTACGCGTCCCCGTACACCTGCCGCAGCCTGGCGTCGACGTTCCCCAGTCCGACGCCTCCCGAACGGGGGGAACCCGAACGGGAGGAAGGTGAGGCCCCGGCACCGCCCGCGGCCAGGATGCGCCGCAGCTCCTCGGGGTCCATGCCGACTCCGTCGTCCTCCACGGTGATGTGCGCCTCGGCACCCGCGTCCCAGGCGAGCACCGTGATCTTCCCGGGGCCGGTCCGGCCCTCGAAGCCGTGCCGGACGGCGTTCTCCACCAGCGGCTGCACGCACAGGAACGGCACCGCGACCGGCAGCACCTCCACGGCCGCCTGGACGTCGACGCGCAGCCGGTCGCCGAAGCGCGCCTGCTCCAGGACCAGGTACTGGCCGATCGAGCGGAACTCCTCGGCCAGCGTGGTGAACTCACCGTGGCGCCGAAAGGAGTAGCGCGTGAAGTCGGCGAAGTCCAGCAGCAGTTCGCGGGCCCGCTCCGGATCGGTGCGCACCAGCGAGGCGATCGCGGTCAGGGCGTTGCACGAGAAGTGCGGGGAGATCTGCGCGCGCAGCGCCCGCAGCTCGGCCTCCACCAGGCGGGTGCGGGAACGGTGCAGCTCCGCCAGTTCCAGCTGCCCTGACGTCCAGCGGGCCACCTCGCCGGCCGCGCGGACCAGGCCCGCCGACACCCCGGGCGCGTAAGCGACCAGCGTGCCCTCCACCCGGTCCTCCACCACCAGGGGCGCGACGACGGCCTCCCTGAGCTCGCAGCGCACCTGCCCGCACCACACCCGGTCGGCCCTCAGCACGGCACTCCCGCCGCCCGCCAGCACGTCGGCGGCCAGGTCCACCGCCGCCGGGCCGTGGTGCTTGCCGGCGCCGTCCCAGGCGAGGACGCGCTCGGTGTCGGTGACGGCCAGCGCCGGGACGCCCAGCAGCTGCCGCAGATGCCGCGCGGCCGCGCCGGCCGACGCCTCGGTCAGGCCGCCGCGCAACGCCGGGGCCGCGAGGGACGTCCGGTGCAACGCCTCGAAGGCCGTCTGCCCGGCACGCCCGTCGAAACCGACGTGCCGCCGCGGCCAGCGCCGGTGCCGGAATACGCCCTTCATGGCGGACACGGTAACCCCCTGCGGAGCGGGTGGACGAGTCAGGAACGTGCCGCCTGTCCCACCCGGGAGACGACACGGCGATCCGTTTCCGTTTCGTTCACGGGTACCGGAGCACCTGCGCGCCGCAGCGGATGCGCGACGCTCCCGGCTGGGGCCGCTCCGGATGCCGCCGACCGGGTCCTCTTCCGCCCCGGCCGCCTCCTGCCGGGCTTCTCCGTCCGGGTGGCAGGCGCAGCGGCACCGCCGGCCGGCCGCCGCCGGCACCGGATCCGCCGGCGTCCTCGCCGCCTGCCGGCTGCGCGCCATCGGCACCGGCCGGCCCGGGGACCGCGCCCCGCGCCCGGCCGCCGTCCCCGGGCCGCACGGGGACGTGCCCCGTACGGGTCGCCGCGACCCGCGGCCCGCGCGTGACGGCGTGTCCCGGGCCTCACCAACTACGGGTGACACGCCTCCCTCACCAGGACCGGCCCGGCATCGGGCCCCGTCGTCCGCCCCCGCCCTCCGCCCGGGGCCTGAGCTGGCATCCGGCGGTCCGGTCCGAAGACCACCAGAACCATGTGACGCCGGTTCACCAGGCCGGACGTGAGGGTGGGAGTGCTGCGACGAACTGGAAACGGAGCACCACCATGGCAGAAGCAACCGCGCGAGAGAAAGCGCCGATGTACACGACTGCCGTCCCGGAGTACGCGCTGGCGGCGCGGAAGTACGTGACCGAGTTCATCGGCGCGTTCTTCCTGACGTTCGCGGTCGCGGTGGCCGCGCTGAGCGGCAGTACGTTCGTGCCGCTGGCGGCGGGCGCGACCCTGATGGTCATGATCTACGCCGGTGGTCACATTTCCGGCGGCCACTACAACCCGGCGGTCACGCTGGCGGTGCTCGTCCGGCGCCGGATCGGGGTCCGGGACGCGGCCGGGTACTGGGTCGCGCAGGTGGTCGGCGGCGTCGTCGCCGGGATCATCGGCCGGGCCGTGGTCAACCCCGCGCAGGTCAGGACCCTGACCCTGGCCGGGCACACCGAGGCGGCCGCCGCCGTGGCCGAGCTGCTGATCACCTTCGCGCTGTGTTACGTCGTGCTGAACGTGGCCACCAGCAAGGACCAGCCCGACAACGGGTTCTACGGGCTCGCGATCGGCTTCACCGTGGCGGCCGGCGCGTTCGCCGTCGGCGGCATCTCCGGCGGCCTGTTCAACCCGGCGGTCGCGCTGGGCGGCGCCACGGCGGGGCTGTTCGGCTGGTCGACGATCTGGGTCTACCTCGTCGTGCAGCTGGCCGCCGGCATCGCGGCCGGCCTGGCGTTCCTGGCACTCAATCCCGGCGACAGGTGACCGGGCGCGGACCGTCGTCGCTCTCCGCCCGAAAACGCCCCCGGTCGCTCGTCCCCCGGGCAGCCGCCCGTCGCGCACCCACCACCGACACGCACCCCCACCACCCCGACAGGAGACAAGGTCCATGACCAGCATGCAGCCCAAGCCGACGACGAACGACGCCGGAATCCCGGTCGCCAGCGACGACCATTCGCTGACCGTCGGCCCGGACGGCCCGATCCTGCTCCAGGACCACTACCTGATCGAGCAGATGGCCAACTTCAACCGGGAGCGGATCCCGGAGCGCCAGCCGCACGCCAAGGGAGCCGGCGCGTTCGGTTCCTTCGAGGTCACGAACGACGTCAGCGCCCACACCAAGGCCGCGGTGTTCCAGCCCGGCGCCCGTACCGAGGCGCTCATCCGGTTCTCCACCGTGGCCGGGGAACAGGGCAGCCCGGACACCTGGCGTGATCCGCGCGGGTTCTCGCTGAGGCTGTACACCGCCGCGGGCAATCTCGACCTCGTCGGGAACAACACGCCGGTGTTCTTCATGCGGGACCCCCTGAAGTTCCAGCATTTCATCCGCTCCCAGAAGCGCCGCGCCGACAGCGGCCTCAGGGACAACGACATGCAGTGGGACTTCTGGACACTGTCCCCGGAGTCGGCGCACATGGTGACCTGGCTGATGGGTGACCGGGGCATCCCGCGGACCTGGCGGCACATGAACGGGTACTCCAGCCACACCTACTCCTGGCTCAACGCCGCCGGCGAACTCTCCTGGGTCAAGTACCACTTCATCTCCGACCAGGGCATCGAGTGCCTCACCCAGGCCGAGGCGGACGAACTCGCCGGCAAGGACGGTGACTACCACCGGCGTGACCTGTTCGAGGCGATCAGGCGCGGGGAGTACCCGAGCTGGACGCTGAAGGTGCAGATCATGCCGTTCGAGGACGCCAAGACCTACCGGTTCAACCCCTTCGACCTGACCAAGGTGTGGCCGCACGGCGACTACCCGCTGCACGAGGTGGGCCGGCTGACGCTGGACCGCAACGTGAGCGACTTCCACACCGAAATGGAGCAGGCCGCGTTCGAGCCCAACAACCAGGTGCCCGGCACCGGCCTGTCACCGGACAAGATGCTGCTGGCCCGAGGGTTCTCCTACGCCGACGCGCACCGGGCCCGGCTGGGGGTCAACTACAAGCAGATCCCGGTGAACTCGCCGAAGGTCGAGGTGCACTCCTACTCGAAGGACGGCGTGATGCGGATCCGCAACGCCTCCGACCCGGTGTACGCGCCGAACTCCTACGGCGGCCCGCAGGCCGACCCGGTCATCGCCGCGGAGGTGCGCTGGTCCGCCGACGGCGAGATGGTCCGCCAGGCGTACGCCCTGCGCCGTGACGACGACGACTGGGGACAGGCCGGCACCCTGGTCCGCGAGGTCCTCGACGACGCCGCGCGCGACCGGCTGGTGTCCAACATCGCCGGCCATCTGCTGGGTGGGGTGTCCGAACCGGTACTGGAACGTTCCTTCCAGTACTGGAAGAACGTGGACCAGCCGCTCGGCGAGCGGGTCGAGAAGGCCGTCCGCGACGGGCGGTCCTGACCGTCGGCCCACACCGCCCATGGGCCCGGCGCCGCCCGCGCCGGGCCCGTCCCCTTGACGCCGGAACAGTGAGTGGTCCGGCATGGAACAGCCCAGTCTCTGGGCGGAACGCTGGCGCGATGAACCGTCCGACGACATCCCCGTGCTACGAGATCCGCGTGCGCGGTCACCTGAGCCCGACCCTGCTCGGCGCGTTTCCCGGCCTGCACGCCGAGACCGAGGGAGCCGCGACCGTGCTCACCGGGACGCTGCCCGACCAGTCCGCGCTGCACGGCGTGCTGGCACAGATCGAGTCGCTCGGCCTGGAGCTGACCGGTCTGCGCCGCCGCGGTGACCCGCCGGCGAACGGCCGGGGCCGCGGCGAGGGCCGTGCCTGAGGCCCGGCTCAGGACCCGCGTGCGGAGGGCGCGAGCAGGCCCAGGGCCCGGGCCCGCTCCACAGCCTGGCTGCGGCTGTGCGTGCCGAGCTTCCCGTACAGGTGCCGCATGTGCGTCCGCACCGTGTTCACGGAAAGGGACAGCTCGTCCGCGATCTCCGGCGCGGGCAGGTTCGTCGGCAGGTAGCGCAGTACGCGGGTCTCGCTGTGGGTCAGCGGCTCGCGCAGCCGGGACGGGGTACCGGCCGCCGGTTCCCGCCGCTTGCCTGCCAGGAGGTCGAGGATCTCGCAGACCATGCCGGCGTGAGCGGTCCCGCGACGGGCATGGCGCTCGAGCAATGCCGGCACGGGGTGCAGGAGGAAGGGCAGCACGGTGGCGTCGGGCGCGGCGAGACCGAGCGCGCTTTCGAGGGTGCGTCGGGCGGCGGCCTGATCGCCGAGCGCGTCCCGGGCGATCGCGTCCAGCAGGAGGGGCTGGACCAGCCAGCCGCGGGGTTCCATGAGCGGGGCGGAGCCGTCCAGGACGGGTGCGAGCGCGGCGGTCGCGGCCTGCGGGTCGTCCCGGGCGAGACGCAGCGCCGCAAGAGCGACCCGGGTCTCCCCGGTCTCGCGCTCACGCGGGTCCATCTCGGCCAGCGCCCGTTCGGCCCGTTCCACCTCGCCGAGCCGCACCAGGGTGTGCAGCTGGAACGCCCGCGCCTTCGTGGCGAGAGGATGCCGGGCGGCCACCAGACGGGTCACGCGCTCGGCGGCGCGGAAACCGGCCAGTGCGTCCTCGTCGCGGATCCGTGCGAGGTCGAGCAACCCGCGGCCGTAGTGCAGGATCAGGACGGTCACCGGGTCGGTCTCCTGACGCACCGCTCGCTCGGCCCGCTCCCACCACGGCTCCGCCTCGTCGAGCCGTCCCCGCCAGAGCATGTGCAGGCCGAGCGCCACATGCGCGGCCGTGACGATCCGCTCGTCGGCCCAGCCGTGCCGGTGGGCCAGCTCCATGGCCTGCCGGCCACGCTCAGCGGCCACGGCGAGCTCCCGGCTGAGCGCCACGACCGCCCAGTGCGCCAGCCCCAGGACCTCCAGATACGGCCGCCCGGTCCGACGGGCCAACGCGACGCCCCGTTCGAGATGCCGGTCCGCGTCCTCGTACCGCTGGGACCAGGTCTCGGCGATGCCCAGGCTGATCAGAGCCAGAGCACGCAGCTCGGCCCCGCGTTCGAGCTCCGCGTCCAGCACCTCGCCCGAGCCGAGCAACCGCCGCGCCTCCTCGACCACGGCCGGCAGGTCGCCACGCTGGCGGGCCAGCAGCAGCCGCAGCACGGTCACCATCAGATCGACGTGCTCGCGCCGGTCCGCGCGCACCCTCTCCGGGCGGCGGGTGGCCAGGGCCAGCCGCCGCTCCACCTCCGCCAGCGAACCGTGCTCGGCTTCGTCGAGCGCCGCCAGCGCCGTGAGCTCCGCGTCGGCCGCGATCAGCTCGGCGGGGAAGCGGGCCAGCAGGGCGTGAGCCGCGGCGGCCTGCCCGTCAAGACCGAGGCCGATCCAGTGGTCCGACAGCAGACGGGCCGCCGGACCCCAGTCCCCCGCCGCCTGGGCGTGCCGGATGGCCTCCACCGGATACCCGTGCTCCGCGTACCAGCCGGCCGCGGCACGGTGCACCACGGCCACCTCCTCCGGAGCGGTACGTCGCAGCTCCAGCTGGAGCAGGTCCGAGAACAGCGTGTGGTAGCGGAACCAGGACCGCCGCGCGTCCAGTGAGATCACGAACGCCCCGGCCTCTTCCAGGTCCTGCAGCACACGTTCGGCGCCCGAACCTCCCGTCAGCAGGTCGGCGAGCTCACCGTTGACCCGCTCCAGCACGCTGGTGCGCAACAGCACTCGCCGTACGTCCTCGCTCTGCCGCTCCATCACCTCGGCCAGCAGGTAGTCGGCCACGGTCCGCTCGCTGCCGGCGAATCCGGCCGCGAATCCCTCCGGGTCCGGATGCCCCGCCAGCGACAGCGCGGCCAGCCGCAGCCCGGCGGCCCATCCCTCGGTCCGCTCGTGCAACCGCGCGAGGGTGGGCCCGGACAGCTCCACCCCGGCGCCCCGGAACAACGCTCCCGCCTCTTCCGGGCTGAACCGCAGACTGTCCGCCCGGATCTCGGTGAGTTGCGCCTCCAGCCGCAGCCGGTGCAGGCCCAGGCGCAGATCCCGCCGGGTGGCCAGCACGAACCGCAGCTGCGTCGGCGCGCGCAGCAGCAGCAGTTCCAGCTGGCGCTGCGCCTCCGCCGACCGCAGCTCGTGCAGGTCGTCGATGACCAGCCAGACCGGACCCGCCAGCGCCGCGAGGTCGTGCAGCAGCCGCTCGACGATGGTCCACCCGTCCGGCTCCGGCGCCTCCGTCAACGGCCGCACCAGGCCGGCCACGGCGTCCGTGGCCCGCAGCGCGTTGCACACGGCGATCCAGAACCGCTGCGGATCGCGTTCCTCGCGCTGCACGGACACGCACGCGGCACGGTCCGCCAGGCCCGTGTCACGGATCCAGGAGCGCAGCAGGACCGTCTTCCCGCTGCCGGCCGGCGCCGAGAGCGTGGTGACGCGCGTGCCTGTGGCAAGGCGTGCGTACAGCGCGCGGCGGGAGACGACCCCTCCCGGGACAGCGGGCACGGTCCGAGTGTCGGCGCTCTGGGAAGTGCCTGTGCGCATGGCGATCACGGTGAAGTCGACGGGGGAACGGTGCTCACTTCCGACCATCGCACAGGTCGGCGGTGAATTCCCGCCGACCTGCGCGACGGCCGGCCCTCACCGCGGTGGATCCCCCCACCGGCTGTGCGGCGGTTCACAGCGCCGGAGAACGGCTCGTACGGCCGTCGGGCCGCGGCGTGCGCCGGTTCACGGAACGTCCTCCCGTGGCCGGGGGGCACGGGTGACGGCCTGGACCGCTCGCGGTGTGACGGCGATCTGCGAGCTGCCGGCGAGGCACTCCGGCGTACCCCTCGACGACCTGCCCCTCTGGCCTGTGGACTGGATTCGGTGGTGGAGGAGGAGCAGGTCATCGGTCAGGCCGCCCTGGCCCGGAGCGCGACCACCGTGGCCGAGGTGGTCGACGCGGAACTGGCCAGACTGGCACGCCAGTCGATCTCCGGCCTGCCGAGCGGTCCCGCTCATCTCGGCAGGAGACAGCCGGCCTCAAGCCCTGCCGGGGATCCCGTCCGGTCAAGGACGTCAGGGAGCGCCGGCTGTGTCATGGCGCGGGTACGGCGCGAGGACCGGACCACCGTTCGGTGCCGTCCGCGTGGTTGCCGTACGCCCGAAGTGCGGTCCGCCCGCCGCCGCTCGGACGACGAGGGGACCGCACCTCTGCCTGTGTTCACCGCAGGGCGCTCGGCACGGCGCGCAGGGGCGCCGGCCGAGTTCGGGCGGGTGTCAGGCGCACCCGGCCGGGGTCGCCCGCGACGCGTCGTCGATCAGCGCCCGCTGGGCGGCCCTGAGCCGTGCGACATCGGGCTTGACGACCTTGCGGTCGTAGGTCAGCAGGCCGTTGAGCTCGCCCTCGACGTCCGAGATCTGGGTGTAGACCGCGCCGTTGGAGCCCTGACAGGCCAGCGCGTGGACCTCGGAGAGCTTGGTCAGGTAGTCGTCGGTGTAGGTGGCCGGGTCGACGTCCACGTAGGACTGCTGCACCGACCAGGCGTGTCCGGGCACGCCGAGGCCGAGGCCGCCGTACTCGCCGCTGACCAGGGCGCGCCGGCCGTCGGGGTGGGGTGGCAGGGCGGGTGAGGGGTAGCCGTGCTCGTCCATGATGTCGCCGGTGCCGCCGTCGTCCCCGAGGTTGAGCCCGGACATGGAGTTGACCAGCCGGGTCGGGTCCCAGGCCTTGGCCTGGTCGGCGACCCGGGCCATGTCGTACTGGCCCCAGCCCTCGTTGAAGGTGACCCACATGACGACGGACGGGCTGCTGATGTGCTCGTCGATCATCTGCCGCATCTCACGCTCGTACTCGGCGCGGGCCGCGGCACTCGGGTTCACCCCGGCCGTCATCGCGGGCATGTCCTGCCACACCAGCAGTCCCAGCCGGTCGGCCCAGTAGAACCAGCGGTCGGGCTCGACCTTGATGTGCTTGCGCACCGCGTTGAAGCCCATCTTCTTGTGCATCCGCAGGTCGTAGGCCAGGGCCTCGTCGGTCGGCGCGGTGTACAGACCGTCCGGCCAGAAGCCCTGGTCGAGGGTGGCCATCATGAAGACGGGCTTGCCGTTGAGGACGGTGCGCGGCACGCCGTTCACCTTCTCGACGGCGATGGAGCGCATCCCGAAGTAGCTGCCGACGCGGTCGGCGCCGACGTTCACCTTCAGGCCGTACAGGAACGGGTCGTCCGGCGACCACAGGTGCGGCTTGCGGATGTGCAGGGTCAGGGGCGTGCCGGTGCGGCCGACGACGGTGGCCACCTTGTGCCTGCCCTCGTACGCCGTCGCCGTGACCGGCACGCCGTCGCGCACTCCCCGCGGCTCGACGGTCAGGGTGCCCGCGGCCACGTCCGGCGTGAGCTTGAGCGAGTCGACGTGGTCGGTGGCGACCGGTTCCATCCACACCGTCTGCCAGATGCCCGAGGTCGGGGTGTACCAGATGCCGCTGGGGTCCAGGCGCTGCTTGCCGATCGGCGGGTTCTCGCCGTTCGCCGCGTCGGTCGGGTCGTAGACGCCGACGATCAGCTCCTGGGTGCGGCCGGGCCTGAGGGCGTCGGTGACGTCGGCGCTGAACTTGTCGTAGCCGCCCTGGTGCTCGGCGACCTTGGTGCCGTTGACGTACACCTCCGCCTTCCAGTCGACGGCGCCGAAGTTCAGCTGCAGGTGCTTGCCGGAGCCGATCCGCCAGCCGGACGGAACGGTGAAGGTGCGCCGGTACCACATGCGGTCCTCGTGCCGTTCCAGACCGGAGAGCTGGGATTCGACGGGATAGGGGACGAGGATCCTCTCGCCGAGGTTCCTGCCCACCGGCGGCTGCTCGCCCGCCTTGGCCGCGGCGAACTGCCAGGTGCCGTTGAGGTTCTGCCAGGCACCGCGGGTGAGCTGGGGCCTCGGGTACTCGGGGTGGGCGTTGCGCGCGGAGACCTGGTCGGCCCACTTGGTGCGCAGCTCATAGGTGGACCTGTTGGCGCCGCTGCTCCAGAAGGCGCTGACAACGTTGCCGTCCGTCCTGGTCAGGCCGCCCTTTCCGTCGTAGCGGACGTCGGCTGTGCCGCGCGCGGTGCCGGTCTTGTTGCCCACGACCGGTTCCTTGAGGGCGACCAGTACCGTCCTCGGGTCCGCGGGGTCCAGCACGGCGTCGCCCAGCGGCCACTTGGCACCGCCGATCACCGCTTCGAGGTGGCCGGTCAGGCCGGCCGGGGGTGCGGCGAGCGGCTGCGCGAAGTCGAGCTTGAGGGTACGGCCGGTGCCCAGGACGGTGGTGGCGACGGCACCGTCGTAGTCGAAGCCGTCGGGCAGCCGGAACGCCGACTGCGGGACGGCCTCCTTGCTGCCGCCGGGCTCGGTCCAGCGCAGATGGAGGTTGGAGCCGCCGTAGTGCTCGAAGTACTCGACCTTGATGTCGTAGGCCTGGCCGGCGGTCAGCTCGACGGGCTGACTGGTCTGTTCGCGGTCCCAGTCGTCGACCCAGTGGTCGATGACCATCGTCCCGCCGACCCACAGCCGGAAGCCGTTGTCGCCGATGATCGAGAAGGTGGTGGGGCCGCTCTTCTCCGGCACGATCTTTCCGGTCCAGCGGACGCTGACGTCGTCCGACTGGCCGGTGGTGAAGGCGAGCCGGGGTTCGAGGTTGTCGAAGTCGAGGTTCGGGTCGAAGCCGGTCGCCTTGAGCTCGTGGAAGTCGAAGGCGCCGGGGGCGGACTGGGTGTAGTACTCGCCCTTGAGCCCGTGGATCTCCACGGGGTCGTCCGCCGCGGTCGCGGCGGGCGCCGCGGCGAGTCCCGCGGCGCCCAGCGCTGCGGCGAGCAGCAGGGCGAGGCGTTGCCTGAGAGGTCTGATGCGCACGGATCCTCCTTGACTGAGGAAGGGTGGCGGCTCGTTGCTTCAGTCTGTACAACGTTGGAAGGAACGGCAGTTGGCATGAGAGCACGGCTCCAGGCCGCTGTCCAGGGTCACGACGAAGCCCCGCGGGCGGGGCGCCCATCGACGCTGAGGAGATCCCTTGCGGGTCAGCCTGAAGGACGTGGCGGAACGCGCGGGCGTTTCGATCAAGACCGTGTCCAACGTAGTGAACAACTATCCGCACGTCACCCCGGGGATGCGGGCCCGGGTGCAGGCAGCCATCGACGAGCTCGGCTACCGGCCCAATCTGACCGCGCGTCACCTGCGCAAGGGGCGCACGGGGATCATCGCGCTGGCCGTTCCCGAGCTCGGCAACCCGTACTTCGCCGAGCTGGCCGGCGCCGTGATCGACGCGGCCGCGGAGCACGAGTTCACCGTCCTGCTCGACCACACCGGCGGCGAGCGCGAGCAGGAGATCCTGGTCAGCCAGGGCTTCCGGGCCCGGGTGATCGACGGGTTGATCCTCAGCCCGCTGGCCCTGGAGGCCGAGGACCTGCGGGGTCGGTCGGACGACGTACCGCTGGTGCTGCTCGGTGAGCGCGAGTACGACCTGCCCTTCGACCACATCGCCATCGACAACGTGGCGGCGGCCCGCTGCGCGGTGCGCCATCTGCTCGGCCGCGGCCGGACCCGGATCGCCTACCTCGGCGCGCGCACCGACTCCGTGAACCAGCCCGCCCACCTGCGACTGGACGGCTGGCGCGCGGAGTTGGCGGCGGCCGGGGTGCCCGCGCCGGACGGCCTGGTGGTGCCGGTCGGCGGCTGGGACCGCGACGACGGGGCGCGGGCGATGGCCGAGCTGCTGGACTCCGGCGTGCGCCCGGACGCCGTCTTCGCGTTCAACGACCTGATCGCGATCGGGGCCATGAGGGTGCTGCACGAGCGGGGCCTGAGGGTGCCCTGGGACGTGGCGGTGGTGGGCTTCGACGACATCGCCGAGGGGCGCTTCGGCGCCGTCACCCTGACCACCGTCTCGCCCGACAAACGGGCCATCGCCAAGATGGCCGTCGCCTCCCTGCTGCGCAGCCTGTCGGGCCGCGAGGAGCCCGGTGGACGCGAACTCATCGCCGAGTTCAGGCTCGTCGAGCGGGAGAGCACCCTGGGACGGCGGTGAACGAGATTTCGGACGGAAGGGTTTACAGGGCTTCTCCAACGATGTAAAAACCTCACCTGAACGACGTGCACGCCGAGTTGACCGCAAGAGCCAGCCTCCCCGAGAGCGCTCTCAGCTCTCCGGGGCCGCGCCGTTTGGGGACTCCCATGAAGCCCATCGCACTTGTCCGTCACGCCTCCGCACGACACCTCCTCGCCGCCGGCCTCGTGACGAGCCTCGCGCTCGCGACCGGATGCACCAAGTCCGAAGACGACTCCGGCACGCAGAGCCCCGCCTCGCGGCAGGACGACGCCGGCCAGGTGGTCGCCTCGCCCGGCACCGGTTCGGGGCCGACCTGCGCCATCGACGCCTACGGCGGCCAGAAGCTCGACCTCAGGGGCGCCACCGTCGGCTTCTCCCAGTCCGAGAAGGAGGCCAACCCCTTCCGCATCGCGGAGACCGCCTCCATCAAGGCCGAGGCGCACAAGCGAGGCGTCAAACTGCTCACCGCCAACGCCCAGTCGCAGTTCTCCAAGCAGATCAGCGACGTCCAGGACCTCATCGCCAAGGGTGCGAACCTCCTGGTCGTCGCGCCGCTCAACTCCGACGGCTGGGAACCGGTGCTGCGCGCCGCGGCCGCCAGGCACATCCCGATCGTGACCATCGACCGCAAGATCAACGCCACCGCCTGCAAGGACTATGTGAGCTTCATCGGCTCCGACTTCGCCGAGCAGGGCAGGCGCGCCGCGGACCAGATGATCGAGGCGACCGGCGGCAAGGGCGAGATCGCGATCCTGCTCGGCGCGGCCGGCAACAACGTGACCACCGAGCGCACCAGGGGCTTCGAGGACCGCATCAAGGAGAAGGCGCCCGGCCTGAAGGTGGTGTTCCGGCAGACCGGCGAGTTCGCCCGCGAGAAGGGCCAGTCGGTCACCGAGAACCTCATCCAGTCCAAGCCCGGCATCACAGGGATCTACGCCGAGAACGACGAGATGGGCCTCGGCGCCGTCAACGCCCTCAAGGGTGCGGGCAAGAAGCCCGGCGACGTGAAGATCGTGACCATCGACGGCACCCGCAACGCCGTACAGGGCATCGTCGACGGCTGGATCTACGGTGTGATCGAGTCCAACCCCCGGTTCGGACCGCTCGCCTTCCAGACCCTCGACGCCTTCACCAAGGGCGAGAAGGTGGGCCAGGACATCGTTATCAAGGACAGTTCCTACGCCAAGGCCAACGCCCAGTCGGACCTCGGCAAGGCCTACTGACGTGCTCTCCGTCACCCATCTGTCCAAGACCTTCCCCGGTGTACGCGCCCTGACCGACGTGGACTTCACCGCGCGCGCCGGGGAGGTGCACGCACTCGTCGGCGAGAACGGCGCGGGCAAGTCGACGCTCATCAAGGTCCTCACCGGTGTCCACCGGCCCGACGCCGGCGAGGTGAGGTACGACGGCGAACCGGTCCGCTTCAGCACGCCCCTGCAGGCCCAGCACGCGGGCATCTCCACCATCTACCAGGAGGTCAACCTCGTCCCGCTGATGAGCGTGGCCCGCAACCTCTTCCTCGGCCGCGAACCGCTCGGCCGGCTGGGCCTCATCGACTTCCGGCGCCTGCACCGCGAGGCCGACGACGCCCTGCGCCGCCTCGGCGTCCGGGTCGACGTGCGCCGGCCGCTGCGCGAACTCGGCGTCGGCGCCCAGCAGATGGTCGCACTCGCCCGCGCCGTCGCCGTCGACGCCCGCGTCGTCGTCATGGACGAGCCGACCTCCTCCCTCGAACCACGCGAGGTCCAGACCCTGTTCGGGGTGATCCGCATGCTGCGCGAGCGCGGCGTCGCGGTGATCTATGTCAGCCACCGCATGGACGAGCTGTACGAGATCTGCGACACGGTCACCGTGCTGCGCGACGGACGTGTCGTGCACAGCGGCCCGCTCGCCGGACTCGACCGGCTGCGGCTGGTCGCCATGATGCTCGGGCGGGAGATCGGCGAGGTCCGCGCGGAGGGCCTGACCAAGTTCTCCGGATCCCACGACCCGGCGGCCGAACCGGTACTGCGGGCCGCGGGACTGACGGTACGTCACCGTCTGGAGGACGTGTCGCTGACGCTGCGGCCGGGCGAGGTCGTGGGCCTCGGGGGCCTGCTCGGCTCGGGTCGCAGCGAGACCGCGAAGGCCATCGCCGGGGCGCTGCCCACCGACGCCGGCCGGGTCGTCGTCGCCGGGGTCCCGGTGCGCGCGGGCTCGACGGCCGCCGCCATCCGCGCCGGCATCAGCCTGCTGCCGGAGGACCGCAAGGCCGAAGGCATCGTGCCGGGCCTGTCGGTGCGCGAGAACATCGCGCTCGCCGCGCTGCCCGCGCTCTCCCGCTTCGGCCTCGTCGACGACGCCCGCGTCGACCGGATCGTCGAGACGTTCATGAAGAGGCTGCGCATCAAGGCCGCGGGCCCGCACCAGAAGGTCGGCGAGCTCTCCGGCGGCAACCAGCAGAAGGTGCTGCTAGCCCGCTGGCTCGCCCTGCGTCCCAAGGTGCTGCTGCTCGACGAGCCCACGCGCGGCATCGACGTCGGCGCCAAGGCGGAGGTGCAGGCGCTCATCGACGAACTCGCCGACGACGGGCTCGCCGTGCTGCTGATCTCCTCCGACACCGAGGAGCTGATCGAGGGCAGCGACCGGGTGGTGGTCCTCAAGGACGGCGTCGTCGTCAGCGAGCTGACCGGTGACGCGGTCACCGAGGACGCCCTGATGCGCGCCATCGCGGCCGTACCCGCTGGAGGGAGCGATGACTGAACTCACCCTGACCGGCGCCTCGTTGGACCGCGCCCGGCTGCTGCGCCTGTTCCAGGACTACGGCGTGTACGCGGGCGTCGTGGTGCTGCTGCTGTTCAACTTCGCCTTCACCCCGCACTTCGTGTCCGCGGAGAACTTCCGCACCCAGGCCGTCCAGGTCGCCCCCGTCCTCATCGTCGCGCTGGGCATGGCGCTGGCGATCGGCACCGAGGGCGTCGACCTCTCGGTGGGCTCGGTGATGGCCCTGTCCACCTCCCTGCTGTCGCTCTACCTCGGCTACGGACCCTGGATCGCCGCGCTGACCGCGGTGCTCGGGGGCGTCGTGGTCGGCGTCGCCAACGGCGCCCTGATCGCGTTCGTCGGCGTCCAGCCGATCGTCGCCACGCTCGCCCTGATGGTCGCCGGCCGCGGACTGGCCCTGGTCCTGCTGCCCCAGCTCAAGGACGTACGCGACCCCGGCATGGCGCGACTCGGCTCCGGTGCCGTCCTGGGCGTGCCCTACCTGGTCCTGATCGCGGCGGCACTCGCGCTCGTGGTGGCGTTCGTCGTCCGCCGCACCACCTTCGGCCGGCAGGTGCTGGCCATCGGCGACAGCCGCGCCGCGGCCCGGCTCGCCGGACTCCCCGTACGCCGCGTGCTGGTCGTGGTCTACGTCTGCGGCGGCGCCCTGGCCGCGGTCGCGGGCGTGCTCGCCACCGCCCGCCTCGCCGCCAGCGACCCCACTTCCCTCGGCACCCTGATGGAACTGTCCGCGATCACCGCCGTGGTCGTCGGCGGCACCCCGCTGAGCGGCGGCCGGGTGCGGGTCGGCGGCACCGTCGCGGGCGCCGTCCTCATCCAGCTGCTCACCACCACGCTCATCAAGCACGATCTGCCGCCGTCCTGGACCCAGATCGCCCAGGCCGTGGTGATCGTCCTCGCCGTCTACGCGGCCCGGGAACGAGGCAGGCGATGACCACGCACACCGAAGAGACCGGCAGGTCCGCCGGCACCGTGAGCCCGCAGGCCGGCGACCCCGCGCGGGCCGGACGTTCCGAGCGGCTGAGCGCGCTCGCCCAGCAGCACGGCGCCCTGGTCACCCTCGTGACGGCCATGGCCGTGGCGTCACTGAGCTTCGACACCTTCCTGACCGGGGACAACCTGGAGAACATGGCGCTGTCCTCGGCGTTCCTCGCCGTGGTGGCACTCGGGATGACATTCGTGATCGTGACGGGCGGCATCGATCTGTCGGTCGGGTCGCTGTTCGCCCTCGGCGGTGTGCTGGCGGCCTGGGGCTCGCGGTACGGAACGGTGGTCGCGCTGCTGCTGCCGCTGGCCGTGTGCGGTCTGATCGGGCTGGTGAACGGCCTGTTGATCGCACGTGTACGGCTGGCGCCGTTCATCGTCACCCTGGCCGCCATGCTGGGCGCCCGGGGCATTCTGCTGGCGATCACCGACGAGGGTTCGACGACGTATCTCGTCGACAAGGACTCGTTCTTCGCACGGCTCGGGCAGGGTTCGCTGCTCGGTGTCGGGGTGCCCGTGTGGATCACCGTGGTGCTGTTCGTGCTCGGTGCCGTCGTGCTGCGGCGGACCCGGTTCGGGCAGTACGTGTACGCGGTCGGCGGCAACGAGGACGCGGGGGCCCTGATGGGCGCGCCGGTGGCCCGGACGAAGGTCTCCGTCTACACGCTGTCGGGGCTGTGCGCCGGGCTCGCCGGGGCACTGAACGCGGCCTGGCTGGTGTCGGGCGTGACCATTCTCGGCACCGGCATGGAACTGGAGGCGATCTCGGCCGTGGTCATCGGCGGGACCCTGCTCAGTGGCGGCTTCGGGTTCATCAGCGGCTCGCTCGTCGGGGTGCTGCTGCTGAAGGTCATCCAGAACGTGATCAACCAGATCGGCTCGCTCGACTCCGCCTACCAACAGGTGGTCAGCGGCGCCTTCCTGGCCGTGGTCGTCGTCGCCCAGACCTTGCTGGGCCGCAGGCGCAGAGTGCTGTGAGGGCCGACTGCCGCCGCCGGGGACCGGGGGCCGGACGCGCGCCCCCCGGCGACCGATCAACTCCTTTGACAACGTTGCCTGTTACGGGCGTGGACAGAGGAAAGGCCGCGTGGTGTCATTCCTCAGGACGCCTTTACATCGATGCATGCGCCCGGTCCGCAGCTCGGGCGCAGTCGTCACCGCATGACCATTGCGCTCCCCGGAGCGCCGCCGTCGTGAGATGGAGCGTGCCGTGAGACCTTCATGGTCCAGATCGTTTCGCAAGTTGCGCAGACCCGCCGTGGTACACCTCGCGACCGGTGCGGCGGTGGCCCTCTGCCTGGCCGCCCCGGGCGTCGCGGCAGCCGGCACCGCGCACCGGCCGGCCCGCGCCGCCACGGTGACGGTGCAGGACGCCCGCTTCGAGGTGCTGTCACCGACACTGATCCGGACCGAGTACGCCGGGGACGACCAGTTCGAGGACCGGCCCACCTTCAACGCGGTCGGCCGGGACTCCTTCGCCCCGCCGCAGTACAGCTCGTCCGTCCGCGACGGGGTCCTGACCATCACCACCAGCGCCCTGACCCTGCGCTACCGGGTCGGCTCCGGACCCTTCACCGCGGACAACCTCACCACCGAGTTCAAGGCGGGGAACACACCGGTGACGGCGGCGCCCTGGCAGCATGCCGTGTGCGGCGTCGGGGCCCTGTGCGAGGCCGAGGACCAGGTGTACGACGGTCCCGGTCTGGCCACGGACCACGGCGGATACACCGGCAAGGGTTTCCTCGCGGGTTTCGAGGTCGACAACAACTCCTTCTCCGCGGACGTGCGGGCGCCGTCGGCCGGCAGCTACGAGTTCGCCGTGCGCTACGCCAACGCGGTCGGCAGCGACGGCCGTCACGAGACCCGCACCCTCAGCCTCGGCGTGGACGGCGGTGCCGAGCGGACGTTCTCCCTTCCCGAGACGTCCGACTGGAACACCTGGGACGTGGCCCGTCTGCCGTTGACACTCGGCGCCGGCCCGCACACCGTCACGCTGCGCCGCACCGCCACCGACTCCGGAAGCGTCAACATCGACAGCCTCGCCCTGCTCAGTCCGGGAGCCGCCTATCCCTCCCGGGAGCAGAGCGCGCCGGCCGGCTGCCGGTTCGGCACCAGCTGCGAGGCCGAAGACGCCCTGCTGTCGGGTTCCGCGACCATCGCCACCGACCACAAGGGCCATGCCGGCTATGGCTTCACCGCGGAACTGAACCAGGGATCGCGGGTCTCGGACCGGATCACGGGCGTACCCGACGACGGCACCTACCTGCTGCACCTGCGGTACGCCAACGGGACGGGCGGCGACGGTCTCCATCAGGCACGGACGATGGACGTCGGCACCGGCAGTGGTGCCTCGCGCACCCTCACTCTTCCCGCCACGGACAACTGGGACAGTTGGCAGTCGGCGTCCGTGCCCGTGGAGTTGAAGGCGGGCACCGACGAGATCACCCTGTCCTGTCCGGAGGCCACCAGCTGTCACGTCAACGTCGACACCCTCGCACTGAGCCCGCAGGGCGAGCCCGGCCCCGCACCTCATCTCGCCCTGGGTGGCTACCGGCGCAGCCTGGACGGACTCAACGGCGACAGCGATCCCACTCCCTGGACCACTCCCGGACTCCTGCACCGCGACGGCTGGTACCTGCTCGACGACACGCCCTCCGCGGTCTACGACCCCGCCGCCAAGAAGACCTCCGCGCGCCCCGCGCACGGCGGCCGGCCCTACCAGGACGGCTACTTCTTCGGCTTCGGACACGACTACCGGCAGGGCCTGTCGGACCTCGCCACTCTGACCGGACCGTCACAGTTGCTGCCGCGCTGGGCCTACGGCGTCTGGTACTCCGAGTACATCGACCGCACCGCGAGCGACTACGAGAACACCATCCTGCCCGCGTTCCGTGCCGCCGGCGTACCCCTGGACGTGCTGGTCACGGACACGGACTTCAAGTCGCCCAGCACATGGAGCGGCTGGAACTTCGACCCGGCCAAGTTCCCCGATCCGAAGGCGTTCTTCGACTGGTCGGCCGGCGAAGGGCTGTACAACACCTTGAACGTGCACCCGAGCATCCTCGGCTCCGACCCGCAGTTCGCGGCAGCGCAGGCCACGGCCAAGGGCAAGCTGCGCCAGGGCGGATGTGCGGCCGGCCCGGACTGCTACGTCTTCGACTTCGGTGATCCCGACCAGCTGAAGGCCTACCTCGATCTGCACCGGCCGATGGACCGGGCCGGCAACGACTTCTGGTGGCTCGACTGGTGCTGCGACGCCTCGCGCTCCTCGCAGGCAGGTGTCACCCCGGACGCGTGGATCAACCAGAAGTACGCCGACCTCACCGCGGAGACCGGCAGCCGGGGCTTCGTCCTCTCCCGCGCCTACGGATCCCTGCAGGCCGGCGGTTACAGCGGAGGAGTCGGCCTGCCCACCGGCCCCTGGGCCGACAAGCGGAGCACCCTGCACTTCTCCGGTGACACGACGTCGAACTGGGGCACGCTGCGCGCCGAGATCGGCTACACGCCAGGGGAGTCGGCCGCCACCGGCCTGGCCGCCGTCAGCCATGACATCGGCGGTCACAACGACCCGTACGGCATCCCCGGGTCGGAGACGTACACCTCCGGCGGCCAGACCCACCGCACCACCAGACTGCCCGACGACCTGTACGCCCGATGGGTGCAGTTCGGCACCTTCCAGCCCATCGACCGCCTGCACAGCAACCACAGCGACCGTCTTCCGTGGCAGTACGGCTCCGCGGCACGGCAGTCGGCCGAGAAGTTCCTGCGGCTGCGCGAGTCCCTGGTGCCGTACACGTACACCCTGGCCCAGGAGGCCAACGCCACCGGAACCCCGATCGTGCGGCCGCTGTACCTGCAGTACCCGGAGGAGGACGACGCCTACGCCAAGGCGGACAGCGAGTACCTCTACGGTCCGGACATGCTGGTCGCCCCCGTCACCTCACCCGGCACCAGCACCACCACGCCGGTGTGGTTCCCGCCGGGCCGGTGGACGGACTACTTCACCGGACAGACCTACACCGCGCCCGCGGGCGGCGCGACACAGGACGTCGCGACCACACTGGACACCATGCCGGTCTTCGTCCGCGCGGGCGGGATCGTCGCCACCCGGTCCGACGATGTTCCCCACGACGCGCACAGTCCGCTGGACAAGATCAGCGTCACGGTGGCCCCGGGAGCGTCGGGTGCCTTCTCCCTCTACGAGGACGACGGCGTCAGCTCCGTCGCCGGACGCTCGGCGACCACCCGGATCCGCTACACCGAGCACAAGGACGCGCATGTGCTGCGGATCGGGCCCGCCAGGGGGACGTTCCGGGGACAGGCCGGCCGCCGCACCTGGACCGTGTCCTTCCTCGGGGTGGAACAACCCCCGCGGCAGGTCGTCACGGACGGCGCACAGCTGTCGAAGTCGGCATGGCACTGGGACGCCGGCCGTCATGTCCTGCGGATCAGCATGTCCGCGCACAGCATCCGCGGTGCCATGACCATCAGGTACCGGTAGCGGACCGGCGAAGCCGAAGGGGTCCCGCGCGGCCGACGCCGCGCGGGACCCCCGCGCCGTCACCCGAGCCTGGACTCGGCCTTGCCGGGACGGACCGTGGCGCGGGCGGGAAGGACCGTGGCCGGGGCGGGAAGGACCGCGCTGTCCTGATGCCGGCCGGACCGGCGCACCGCCGCCGATTCCTTCACTCACCGAGTGACGTCCAGCTCTGTGTACATCCCGGCCGCGTAGTGGCCCCGGACATTGCACAGCAGCTCATAGCGGCCCGGCTGCAGCGTCACCGTGGTCCAGGACGCCGCACCGGGGGCGATGCCGTCTCCGGTACCGCTGCCGCAAGTGCGCGACGCCTCGCCGAGGCTGCCTGCTTCCGATACCCGGCCGTCGGAGCCGATGGCACGTTCGCCGGCGGCCTGGCCCGCCGGCAGCGGCAGCACGATCACCTCGTGGGCGAGAGTTCCCGCGTTGACAACCCGTATGGTCACCTTTCCCGCCGGGATCGTCGCGGGGTGGGCCACCATGCGCATCATGCCCGTGCCGTACCAGCCGGGACGGCCGTTGTCCGGCACGGACCGGTTCGGGCCGCTCATCATGCGTCCCATGTCCCACACGGTCACATCGACGGCACTGCCCTGCGCGGCCGGTGCGCTGCACCGTGTGCTCTGCCCTCGCCAGGAGGCCGGTCCCGTCCGGTGGAAGGCGCCGGACGCGGCCATCAGACCGGTCGTGGCGACACCCAGCACCAAGGCCGCGGCGGCGATGGCGATCGCCGACCGCACTCCTCGGCGAGGGTGCGCGTTCACCGGTGCTCCCGAAGCAGCGCGAGCCGGCGTTTGTACTCGTCGTCGTCGATCTCCCCGCGTGCGAACCGCTCGGCGAGCAGGTTCTCGGCGTGTCGCTCCTGCCACCCGCCCGCACCGGACGGTGCAGGGGGACCGGACTGCTGGTGATGCGCACCGGTGAGGTAGCGCACAAGTGCGACGAGCCCGATGATCAGGACGGCCCAGAACAGCACCATGAAAACCGTCATGACGATCCAGCCGCCCCAGCCCCATCCGTCTCCGTACCACATCATGCCGATCACTTCCCTCGGCTGAACTGCTCCAGTGCCACCAGGATGGATCAGCGAGACCTCGATCGAGCTGGGCCACTGTTCCCGGGTACAGGGCCGGAAGACCCAACGGCCCACCCGGCTCCGCCGCCCGCAGCCGTACGGAAACCCTTCGCGGAGCACGACGTTCCGCCCAGGCGTCCACCACCCCGGGTCTCCGCCGTCGCCTCGCGGCCGCCTCTCCGGACCGGCACCCCCGCCCCGTACCCGAGGAACGCGTCGCGGTGGTCACTCCTTGCCGCGGACCACCGCGACGGAGCAGTGCGCGTGATGCAGCAGGGCCTGGCTGACCGAGCCGAGCAGCAGGCCGGTGAAACCGCCGCGTCCACGTGCCCCGGCCACGACGAGCTGCGCGTCATGACTCGCCTCGATCAGCGCCGGGCGGATCCGGGAGCGCACCAGTCGCCGCTCCACGGTGACCTGCGGGTAGCGCGTCAGCCACGGGGCCGTGGTCTCGTCCAGCAGCCGTTGCTCCTCCTCGCGGAGCCGGTCGATGTCGACCACCATGTTCAGCGGGTCGCCCGGCCCCTCGTAGGCCCGTTCGCTCCAGGTGTTCCACACGTGCAGGGCCAGCACATCCGCGCCTCGCATCGACGCTTCGGCGAAGGCGAACTCGACAGCTCGTCCGCCGGCCGGGGAGCCGTCCACCGCCAGCAGGACGGGACCGTCCGGGTTCGGCGTGTCCCGCACCACCAGCACCGGGCAGTGGCCGTACGCGGCCAGGTGCACGGCGGTGGAACCGAGGAGCAGGCTGCCGAACGCGCCCAGACCGCGGCTGCCCACCACGACGAGCGAAGCGGTGCGCGACTCGATCTCCAGCACCATCAGCGGCTCGCCGACGGTGACCTCGCGGGTGATGTCCACCTGCGGCGCGACCTCGCGTGCCCGCTGCTCGGCCTTGGCCAGCGTGCCGTCCACCAGTTCGCGCACCCCCGCCCTGGCGGGATCCCAGGGCGCTCCACCGGGTGGTGGATGGATCGAGGGCCACCCGAAGGCGTGCACCAGCCGCAGGCCGACCCCGCTCAGCGCCGCCTCGCGTGCCGCCGTCCCGACCGCGTCCAGGCTGGACGGTGAGCCGTCGACTCCCACGACGACCGGTTTCGACATGCCGCACCTCCTCACAGTGACCATGTTGCGCAGGTCTGTCCGTCTCCCGTCCATCCTCCGCCGCTCTGCCGGGCGGCGCAGCGGCTCCCGGATCCGGCACCCGTCCCCAGAGTGGAGACCGCCCCGGGCGCCACGCCGGTCAGCCCCTCCCGAGCGGGACCGAGACGGCGGCCTCGGTACCGTACGCGTCCCGGCGGATGCGGCACAGCCGCGACCGCCGCGCCGACAGGCGACAGGCGACAGGCGACAGGCGACAGGCGAGGACCACTGGCCCGGAGGCGGGCGGACCGGCTCCCTCCTCGGCCGGGACGGACGCGGACGAGGATGCTCAGTCCTCCCCGCGCTGTCGCACACGCCGTGACGGGGCGAACTCGTACAGGTCCAGGACGGCGGGCGGGTCGGCGAGTCCGGGGCCGCCGGCCGCGACCCAGGCGGCGATGTCGGACGTCGCGTCGGGGTCGTTGACCAGTCCGAGCCAGACGGGCCGTCCGCCTGCGGCCCGGCCGGCGGAGGACGGCTGGACGACGACGACATTCGCGTGCTCACAGGCGTCCAGGCAGTTCACGGCCCGGACCCGGGCGAGCGCGCCCAGTTCGGACTTGAGCGTGGCGAGCTGGGCGGCGTGATCGACACCGGGGATCTTGTCGGTGCCGCAGCAGCAGCCCCGGCACACGGTGACCGTGCACCGGGGCTCGCCCTGCGCAGCGGGTGCCCTGCGGCGGCTCATTCGGCGGCCCGCCGCCAGGCCGCTTCGCGCAGCAGGCGCAGTCCGTTGAGGCCGACGATCACGGTGGAACCCTCGTGGCCTGCCACACCGAGGGGCAGCGGCAGGGTGCCGATCAGGTCCCAGGCGACCAGGCCGGCGACGAAGAGGCCCGCGATCACCAGGTTCTGCACGACCAGCCCGCGGGCCCGCCGGGACAGCGCGATCACGGACGGGACCGCACGGAGTTCGTCGCGCACGACCACCGCGTCGGCGGTCTCCAGCGCGAGGTCGGAGCCCGCCCGGCCCATGGCGACGCCGGTGTGGGCGGCGGCCAGGGCGGGCGCGTCGTTGACGCCGTCGCCGACGACCAGCACCTTGCGGCCGCTGTCTTCCAGTTCCCGTACGGCGGCCACCTTGTCCTCGGGCAGCAGCCCGGCCCGCACGTCCCCGATGCCGACCCCGGCGGCGAGGCGTGCCGCGGCACGCGGGTTGTCGCCGGTCAGGAGGAGGGGTGCCGATCCCACGAGAGCGGTCAGCGCGGAGACGGTGGCATCCGCGTCGGCACGCAGCCGGTCGGCGATGCCCAGCAGCCCGGCCGGAACGCCGTCCACGGTGACCACGACGGCGGTCCGGCCGCCGTCCTCCAGTTCGGCGGCGACCACCGCGGCGCTCGCGGCTCGCGAGTCCCCGGCCCGCACCCCGGCGAGCAGCCGTGCCGGTGCCCCGACGGAGATCTTCCGGCCGCCGGCGGTCGCGGTGACCCCGATGCCGGGTGTGGAGGTGAAGTCCTCCGCGACCGGCAGGGCGAGGCCCTGGTCCCGGGCCGCCTCGACCACGGCGCGGGCCAGCGGGTGCTCGCTCGGGTGCTCGGCCACGACGGCGAGCGCCAGCAGCTCTCTCTCGTCCAGCCCGGATCCGGCGAGCGGGCGGATGTCGGTGACGTGTGGGGTGCCCTCGGTCAGGGTGCCCGTCTTGTCCAGCGCGACCGCGTCGACCTCGCCGAGCCGCTCCATGACCACCGCGGACTTGACCAGTACGCCGTGGCGTCCGGCGTTGGCGATCGCGGACAGCAGCGGAGGCATGGTGGCGAGGACGACCGCGCACGGCGAGGCGACGATCATGAAGGTCATCGCGCGCAGCAGCGAGCCGGTCGGCGCGGCGCCGAAGGCGAGCGGGACGAGGAAGACGGCGAGGGTCGCGGCGACCATGCCGAGCGAGTAGCGCTGTTCGACCTTCTCGATGAACAGCTGGGTGGGCGCCTTGGTCTCGGAGGCCTCCTCCACCATGCGCACGATCCGGGCGATCACCGAGTCGGCGGCGTCCCGCTCGACCCGGACGCGCAGCGCGCCGGTGCCGTTGAGGGTGCCCGCGAAGACCTCGTCACCCACCGCCTTGGCGGCCGGCAGCGGCTCGCCGGTGATGGTCGCCTGGTCCACGGCGCTCGCGCCGTCCAGTACCCGGCCGTCCGCGCCGACCCGCTCACCGGGCCGCACGAGGATCGTGTCGCCGACGGTCAGCGCCTCGACGGTGACCGTCTCCTCGTCCCCGGTCGCCGTCAGCCGCGTCGCCGTGGCCGGTGCCAGATCGAGCAGACCGCGCACCGAGTCGGCGGTGCGGGCGGTGGCCAGCGCCTCCAGGGCGCCGGAGGTCGCGAAGATGACGATCAGCAGCGCGCCGTCCGTCACCTGCCCGATCGCCGCCGCGCCGAGGGCGGCCACCACCATCAGCAGGTCGACGTCGAGGGTCTTGTCCCACAGCGCCTGGAGCCCGGCCCAGCCCGGTTCCCAGCCGCCGGCCGCATAGGCCAGCGTGTACAGCGGGCCCCAGGCCCAAGCCGGGGCGCCGGTCAGCTGCAGGGGCAGCGCCACCAGGAAGAACCCCAGAGCGGCGAGCGCCCAACGAGCCTCGGGCAACGCGAGGACGCGGGTCCCGCGAGGCGTGGTGCGCTCTCGCGCGGACGTGTCCTGGCCGCGGGTCGGCGGGGCGAGGGTGGCGGAGGTCATCGGAGCGGAAGTCCTTCACGACGGGCGGTACGGCGAGGCTGCGGGCGCCGTACGCCTCGGCTCCGCACCCCTCACCGTACAGGACCACATGAAGACTCATTCATGTGTTCATGTCCGCGGGTCCGTAGGATGAAGCCCATGGGCCATGGAGCTGACGCCGAGAACACCACCGCCGCCACCGCGCGCGAGCGACTGGAGACCGTCGGCGCAGCCGACGTGGCCACCACGCTCCAGGCGCTCGCCACCCCCTCCCGGCTGCGCATCCTGGCCCGGCTGCAGGAAGGCCCGTGCGCGGCGACCGAACTCGCCGACGCCGTCGGCATGGAACAGTCCGCCTGCTCCCACCAGTTGCGCCTGCTGCGCAACCTCGGCCTGGTCACCGGCGAGCGCCGCGGCCGCTCGGTCATCTACGCCCTCTACGACAACCACGTCGCCGAACTGCTGGAGCAGGCCCTCCACCACGTCGAGCACCTGCGCCTCGGCCTGCGGGACACCCCGGTCACCGCGGAGGCGGCCGGGGCCCGCTGAGCCGCACCCGGACGCCGCCGCCAGGGCACAGCACGCCCCTCAGCGAGCTCCGCGCAACAGCCCAGGCCCCCCCTCCCCGGCCCTCAGGGGGCCAGTTGGCGCGAGTTGCCGAATTCTCAGCCGCGATCGGCGGACGTGCGGATCCGGCGGCAGCGTGAGGGATTCCGGTCGTCCGGGCAAACCGTCGGCACACTGGGCCAGTCGGTACCCGTCTCGATTGTTGAGATGGCCACACCCATCATGCGGACGCACCCTTGGGGCGGGCGCCCCCTTCTGCCACTATCCCTAGCAACCAGGTAGGAAAACTAGGGATCGAGGGGTGGCCGTGGGAGCGCTCAGCTGCGCGGACCGGGTGCTGCCCGTGCTGACCTCGCGTCGTCATATCGACTTCGGCCGTACGTCCAGCGCTTTCTGTCGTCCGGTCTGAGACCTCAGCGCGCCGTTCCGCACCTCTTTGATCACCCCTTCTCCCCTGAGAGGACACCTCTGTGTCTGCCGCAAGACCGCTCACCGCCCTGCGCACCCTCGCCGTCATGGCCGCGCTTCCCCTCCTGCTCACCGCCTGCGGCTACGGCTCCCAGGCCACCGATGACGGCAAGCAGACCCCGGCGGCCGCGGCAGGCGCCAAGAAGCTCTCCGCCGGCGAAGTGAAGATCGGCTACTTCCCCAACCTCACGCACGCCACCGCTCTGGTGGGTGTTCAGGAGGGCCTGTTCCAGAAGGAGCTCGGCGGCACCACGATCAAGGCCTCGACCTTCAACGCCGGTCCGTCCGAGATCGAGGCGCTGAACGCCGGATCCATCGACATCGGCTGGATCGGCCCCTCCCCCGCCATCAACGGCTACACCAAGTCGAACGGCAACAGCCTGCGCATCATCGGTGGTTCCGCCTCCGGCGGCGTGAAGCTGGTCGTCAACCCGAAGAAGATCAAGTCCCTGAAGGACGTCAAGGGCAAGAAGATCGCCACGCCTCAGCTCGGCAACACCCAGGACGTCGCGTTCCTCAACTGGATCGCGGACCAGGGCTGGAAGGTCGACGCCGAGAGCGGCAAGGGCGACGTCTCCGTCATCCGCACCGACAACAAGATCACCCCGGACGCCTACAAGTCCGGTTCCGTCGACGGCGCCTGGGTGCCCGAACCGACCGCGTCCAAGCTGGTCGCCGAGGGCGGCAAGGTGCTGCTCGACGAGTCGGCACTGTGGCCCGACAAGAAGTTCGTGATCACGAACATCATCGTGTCGCAGAAGTTCCTCAAGGAGCACCCGGACGTCGTCGAGGCCGTGCTGCGCGGTTCGGTGAAGACCAACGCGTGGATCAACGCCAACCCGGACGCGGCGAAGGCCGCCGCCAACAAGGCGCTGGAAACGCTGTCCGGCAAGGCGCTGCCCGCCGATGTCATCGACCCGGCCTGGAAGTCCATCACCTTCCTCGACGACCCGCTGGCCGCCACCCTCAACACCGAGGCGGAGCACGCGGTCAAGGCGGGCCTGCTGGACAAGCCCGATCTGAAGGGCATCTACGACCTCACGCTCCTCGACAAGGTCCTCAAGGCCGACGGCAAGAGCGAGGTCGACGACGCCGGTCTCGGCGCCGAGTAACCAGGAACCGGACCCGATGAGTTCCCAGGAGGTGACGACCATGGCGACCACGATCACCAGGAACGCGGCGGACGCCGCGGCGGTGACGTACGCCGCTCGTGTCGAGCACGTCTCGAAGTCCTTCCCCGCACCGGGCGCGCCCGGGGGACGGCAACTCGTGCTGGACGACATCACGCTCGACGTCGCGCCGGGCGAGTTCGTCACCCTCCTGGGGGCCTCCGGCTGCGGCAAGTCCACGCTGCTCAACCTGGTCGCGGCGCTGGACCAGCCGTCCAGCGGCACGATCGCCACGGACGGCCGGCCCGCCCTGATGTTCCAGGAACACGCGCTGTTCCCGTGGCTGACCGCGGGCAAGAACATCGAACTCGCCCTGAAGCTGCGCGGGGTCGCGGGGCCGGAGCGCCGGGCGGAGGCGGAACGGCTGCTGGAACTCGTACGGCTTCAGGACGCCCATCGCAAGCGGGTGCACGAACTGTCGGGTGGTATGCGCCAGCGGGTCGCTCTGGCCCGGGCGCTGGCCCAGGACAGCCGTCTGCTGCTGATGGACGAGCCGTTCGCCGCGCTGGACGCCATCACCCGTGACGTGCTGCACGACGAGCTGACCCGCATCTGGGGTGAGACGGGGCTGTCGGTGCTGTTCGTGACGCACAACGTGCGCGAGGCGGTACGGCTGGCCCAGCGGGTGGTGCTGCTGTCCTCCCGTCCGGGCCGCGTCGCCCGGGAATGGACCGTCGGCATTCCGCAGCCCCGCCGCATCGAGGACAGCGCGGTCGCCGAGCTGTCCGTCGAGATCACCGAGGAACTGCGTGGGGAGATCCGCCGCCATGGCCGGCACTGACACCGGCGTCGGCGCCGAGAAGGACGGCTCCACGGTGGCCGAGCAGCACCGGGACGCCTATGGTCTGGCGGGGCTGGAAGCCGGCCTCGACGCCCTGGACTCGGTGCGGTCCGGCCGTACGCCGCTGCGCGAGACCCTGATGCGCAAGGTCCTGCCCCCCGTCACCGCCGTGGTGCTGGTGCTGGCCGGCTGGCAACTGCTGGTGTGGGCGAACGTCGCCCCCGACTACAAGCTGCCCGCGCCCGCCGACGTGTGGGGCGAGGTCCGCGCCGCCTGGCTCCAGGGCACTCTCGTCGGCTACATCTGGACATCCGTCTCGCGTGGCCTGCTCGGCTTCCTGCTGGCGCTGGCCATCGGTACGCCGCTGGGCCTGCTGGTGGCCCGGGTGGCGTTCGTCCGGGCGGCCGTCGGGCCCGTCCTGTCCGGCCTGCAGTCGCTGCCGTCGGTGGCCTGGGTGCCGCCCGCGGTGATCTGGCTGGGCCTGGACGACTCGATGATGTACGCCGTGATCCTGCTCGGCGCGGTCCCGTCCATCGCCAACGGCCTCGTCGCGGGCATCGACCAGATCCCGCCGCTGTTCCTGCGGGCCGGCCGGACGATGGGCGCGACCGGGCTCCGCGGGGCCTGGCACATCGTGATGCCGGGGGCGCTGCCCGGCTATCTGGCGGGACTCAAGCAGGGCTGGGCGTTCTCCTGGCGGTCCCTGATGGCCGCCGAGATCATCGCCTCCTCGCCCGATCTGGGCGTCGGCCTGGGCCAGTTGCTGGAGAACGGGCGCAACAACTCCAGCATGCCCCAGGTGTTCCTGGCCATCTTCCTGATCCTGCTCGTCGGCGTCGCCATAGATCTGCTGATCTTCAGCCCGCTGGAGCGGTGGGTGCTGCGCGGCCGCGGCCTGCTGGTCACCCGCCCGGCCTGAACGCCGACGTCCGCGAGGCCGCGGTACTGTCACTGACCCGCCACCGTGCCGTCGAGGACGCCCGAGCGGCCCTGGCCGCCGCGACGACGGACTCGGACGCGGACGTCAGGGCCTGTGCGGCGCGGGCGCTGTGACCGCGACCTCCCGTGCGGCCAGGCGACGCCCCCGGACGACGGCCCGCCAGGGCGTCCGGGGAGTTCCCCCGGCCTGGCTGCCGCCGACAGCGGCGAGGAACTCCGCACCGGGCACGGTACCGATGCCCAGCGCGCTCAGGGCGCTGTCGGTGCGTTCACGCTCGCGAGACCGGCCCTCGATGAGCTGGTCCGTCCCGGAGATCCGCCTGCCGGCCGGACGCCGGTCAGGGGTTCGTCCAGGCCTCGGGGTCCTCCGCGAGGCTCAGGACCTCGTCGGGCAGCTTGGCCGCCGCCACGTGGGCCAGGGTGACCTCGCCGAGAATCTTGCGGACGTTGGCGCGTACGGCGATCCACAGCGGCAGCAGGGATTCCGCGGGACCACCGTAGGAGAGCTCGGGCGGGCGCACCCCCCGCACCGACACCAGGGGGCCGTCCGCCACCCGGATGACGTCCGCGATGGCGATCGAGTCCGCCGGGCGGGCGAGCCTGAAGCCGCCCTTTCCGCCCCGCTGGCTGACCACGAGACCACCCCGGCGCAGGTCGCCGAGGATACCCTCCAGGAATTTGTGCGGGATCCCCTGCGCCGTGGCGATCGCCTCGGCCTTGAGCGAGGCCTCGTCGCCTGCCGCGGCCAGCTCCAGGGCCGCCCGCACCGCATAGTCCGCCCGCGCCGAGATCCGCATGCCGCGATTATCCCTCACAGCCGTGTCCGCCCGTCACCGGCTGCGCCGTCAGGCGGGAAGGGTGAAGGACGGATGGGCGCCGTTGAGGAAGTAGTCCCCGATCTCGCGCAGTCTGTGGGCGGCCGGTTCGCGCAGGGTGTGGGTCCGGGCGTTGCGCCAGAAGCGGTCGAAGCCGTGCCGCGTGGAAGCGGCGTCGGCGCCGACGACGTCCAGGACACGGGTGGTGATCTCCTGCGCGGCCCGGGAGGCCGCGGTCTCGGCCGCGCTCGCGAGGACGGCGATCTCCGCGCACTCCTCGTCGTCGGCGTCCTCGCCCCGCGCAAGGCCGCGCAACAGGGCGTCCACCGCCTGGTCGGCGAGAGCGGACGCGGCACGTGCGCCGACGGCGAGCTCGCCGTACACGGTCAGCGCGTACGGATCCTGCGGCGGGCCGCCCGGCCAGGGCTGGGGCGAGAAGGGCTGCCAGGGCGACCGCACGGCCCTTCCGTGCTCATGGACCTCAGCCAGCAGTCCCTCGGCGATGCCGAGACAGAACTGGGCGGAGACCAGGCGCGCGGTCGGCGCGGCGAGAGAAGCGAAGGGTGACAGGACGCCCTCGTCCGGCGAGAGGGTGCCGAACACGTCGTCCGCCGCGACCGGCACGGAGTCGAACTCCACGGCGCCACCGGCTGCCAGCCGCTGCCCGAAGGTGTCCCCGCCGCTGCCGCTCACGACACCCGGGTGGGTGGGGTCGACGAGGACGGCCAGCGGCTCACCGGTGCCGTACCCGGCGGCTCGGACCACCAGCCGGTCGGCGATCCCGACGCCGGTGGCATACCTCTGACAGCCGCTCAGCAGACAGCCGCCCCCCGTGGGCGTCAGGATGAGCGGCGGTTCATGTGAGGCGATACCGCCTCCCCAGCACCACTGCCCCTGCGCGGACTCCCGCTCGACCCGGGCGGCGCGTGCGGGGTCGGCGAAGAAACGGGCGCTGAAGGACAGGAAGTAGTGGTGGCCCAGCAGGTGGCCGATGGCCCCGTCGGCCGCGGCGACGGTCCGGACGACCGCGTAGGCGGTGCGCCAGTCCGCGCCTCCTCCCCCGTGCCCGGCCGGTGCCAGCAAGGTCAGCAGCCCCGACTCGCGCAGCTGTGCGACCTCGTCGAGCGGTGCTTTGCCGGCCTGTTCGCGCTCGGCCGCGTCCGTGGCCAGGTCGTCCGCCATCTCGCGGGCTATGTGCAGCCAGTCGACCCGCGCGGCTCCCGCGTCGGTCACCTCGTCCGCCGTCACCGTCATGTCCGGACCCGCTTCGTGCGACGGCGGCTGTCGCTGCACCTCAGTGCTGTGGTCATGGCGTCTTCCTTCAGGGGAACGAGGACGGCGCGGTACCTGGCGAGGCGGCGTGGGAGTGCGGCGGTGCGCGGGGACGCGTCGGCTCGACCATCCTCACCCTCCTCTCCGACCACCGTCAACACTTCCCTAGTATTTCGATAGGAAAACTAGGAATAGCGGTGCGCTCCGGCTGATTCACGCTCCCGGATGGCGAGTTCACGATCCCGGGCGGCCGGGTGTCCGTCCCGGCCCCGAGGCTTGTCGGCGGGGACGTGCCGGCGCCCGCGGTGCGTGGCGGCGGCTCGCCGTGACGCCGTACCCCGTCCCTGCCTGCTCGACGACCCCGACGCCCCCGACAGCATCGTCGACCTGCTCGTCCCGGCACTGCGGGAACAGGGGACCCACCGCAGGGAGTACACCGGTACCGCCCTGCGCTGCGCGAATTCCTCACCGCCCTGCGGCAGTTGACCGAGACCGGCACGGCCGACTTCCACGGCGAGCTGCTCACCGCCACCACCCCCGTCCCGGCGCGGGTACCGGGTGCCGAGAGCGGTGTGCCCCTGCTGGTAGCGGCGATGGGGCCGCCTGGATCCGCCGGTGCCACCTCGGACACGGCGTTCGCGCAGCAGAACGGAACAGCCGGAGACGTCGGTGTCGGGCAGAGCCTCAGCGGCGGTGGACGCTGACGGCATAGCCGCCGCCGTCGTAAGGGACCGCGTCCCAGGTGGCGAAGCGGTCCACCAGGGCGAGGCCGGCCGCGGCGCAGCACTCGTCGTACTCCGGCAGGGTGATGCCGGGCGGCACCGGCAAGTGGGCCTCGTCCAGCCCGAAGCCCGCGACCATCAGACCGCCCGGGCGCAGGGCCGTGGCCAGGCGCTTGACCACCGCGGCCTCGGTCCCGGCGGCAAGCAGCGGGAAGACGTTACCCGCAGCCACCACGAGATCGAAGTCCGCTGCGAGGCCGAGCGAGGACGGCTCGAACTCGGTCAGATCGGCCTGGAACCACGGCAGGCCGGGCGCCTGCCTCTGCGCCTCCGCGAGCATCGACGCATCAAGATCCACCCCGACGCACTCGTACCCGAGTTCCGCGAGCCGGATCATGACCCGCCCGGTCCCGCACCCGGCGTCCAGCACCTGCGCTCCGGCAGGCACCAGCGCTGCGCAGAACCGCGCCTCGCCGTGCACGTCCTTCCCGCTGCGGGCCAGAGCCGCGAACCGTGCGGCATACCCCTGCCCGGACGTCCCCCCGGTCAACTCCTGCCAACGGCTCATGACGCCCACTATAGGTCGACCACGTGCCATTACGTCCGGCCAGGTCAGGCAGGGTGCCCACGTACCTTGCCCTTGCCCTTGGTAGGTTCTGGGCGGTGACGCCGGGGCTCTCGTCGCCGCGCATACCGACATGCGGCCGGACCTCGACGGACGGGGCACCGGTCCGCGCCGGCGCTCAACCCCAGATCCGTGCAGGGACGTTCGGTAGGGATCCGGGACTGCGTCGCGTCTCCGGACGGCAGCCGGCGAATCGCGTCCTGCCACGTACCCGATACGCCCCGGCACACCCCGATGCGCACGACCGTGGAGCCGGCCGGCCGTGAACGGACCGGCCGGCTCCACGTCCGGTCACTCCCCGGCGGCGGCGAGGGCGGCCAGCTCGCGGTCGACCGCGAGCTGGTGCGCCTCGGCGTCCTCACGCGCCTTCTTCGGGCTCCAGCGACCTGCCATCACGAAGACGAAGGGCAGGAAGAGCACCTGGCCGCCGACGCAGATCCACCACCAGTCGCGCCACTCGCCGGGCCCGTCCTTCGACGCCTTCTGGACCTTGGCGCCGTACTCCCGCAGCAGCTTCAGCTGCGGCGCCGCCTTCTGCACGACTCCGAGGTTCTCCGCGCCGACCTCCCGGACGGCGCGGGCGCCCAGCGCGGGTGGCACGGTGGCAGGGGTGTACTTGTCCAGCTCGGCGAAGAGCTCCGGGTGCGCGTTGACGATGGCCAGCGCGGACGCCGCCTGCACCGAGGCGACCTTGACCTCGGCGCCGTGCTCCACAAGCGGGGTCGCGGAGGTGACCAGCACCGGGATGAAGGCAGCGGAGACGGCGACCACGATGCGCACCGTCCAGCCCCACACTGCCAGGCCCGCCGCGGTCGCCGCCGGGTTGTGCCTCTCCACGGTCTCGGTGAAGCTCGCCATCCAGGGCGCGTAGGCGATGCCGCTGAAGACGCCGATGCCGATGAACAGCCAGGCGAAGGTGTAGTAGTCGGTCGTCGGGTGGGTGGCGCGGGTGGCGAAGACCGCGGTCATCACGACGGAGCCGGCCCCGCCGACCATCATGAAGGGCTTGCGCACCTTCAGCCGGTCCGAGAGCAGGCCGACCAGGACCAGGGAGACGGCGTTCGCCCCCCAGTACCAGTTGGCCAGCGCGTTGGTGCGCTGCTCGCTGTAGCCGAAGGTGGTCGCGAAGTAGACGACGAAGTTGCCGACCGCCGCGTAGTACAGCAGCAGGAACACGGCGATGGCGAAGGCCGAGCCCAGCACGTCCAGGCGCATCATCTGCCGCCACTCGCCGCGGCGCACCGCCTCGGTGTCCAGCCCCTTGGCGCGAGCCTCGACCAGCGCCCGGTCCCGCAGCGACACCATGATCTGGTCGCGCAGCGCCGGGGACAGCTCGCGCAGCGCGAAGATCGCGACGACGAAGACGACGAACCCGGCGATCGCCGAGTAGCGCAGTTCGTCCTGCCAGGTGGCGCTGTCGAGGGTGTTGCTGGTGACGGTGGTGACCACCAGGGAGCCGATGACCGGGCCCATCGTCCAGTACCCCATCGCGGTGGCCCGGCCGAGCTGCGGGGAGAAGTCCCTGATCAGCGCGGGGGTGGCTACCAGCACGATGCCCTCGATGAAGCTGACGAGTGCGAAGAGCACCAGATAGGTGGTCTTGGTCGCCGCGTTCGGCAGCCCGAAGAAGACCAGCAGCGCGGCGATCAACAGCCCGTAGACCACCAGGTTCGCCCGGCCCCAGCGGTCCGCCAGACCGGCCACGAGCGAGGCGAAGGCCCCGATCGCGTTGCCGATCACCGAGACCCAGACGAAGTAGCGGTAGGTCATGTCGAAGTGCGTGATGATCGACGTCGCCACCGCGTACTGGATGTACAGCATGTAGTACAGCACGACGGTGGTGGCGACCACGATCGCGAGATACGCCAGACGCCGACCGGTGGGCGGGTAGTCCGCCAGGTCCCGGCGGTACAGCCGGGCCAGCGGGCCGCGGGCGCCCGCGGCGGGCACATCGGGCGCGGGTCTGTCGGCGTCGAACGTCGTCGGAGTGGCGGACATACGGCTCCTCCTGGGAGTACCTGGAAACCGGGGATCGCGTCGGTGCGACGGGGGCGCGGTGCGGCCCGGCTCCGAGAGCGTGGCCAGAGGCTAGTACCGACTAGTCGGTACGCCTAGGGGTCTGCACAAAGTCGTTCACCCGCTTCATCACCCGGCTCCGACGGGTCGGGCGGGACCCGCCGGCGGGCCGTCGCTCCGGCGATGCCAGAAGGCAGCGCAGGTCAGCGCGGGTGCCGCAGCCGAACCCATAGCGGTCCAGGCCTGCTTCACCAGTGCCCCGGCTCACCGTCCAGGGTTTCGGGCCGGACGGTGACGAACTGCGCGCGTCGGCGATCCTGGACCTCGCGCTGGGCGACCCGGTCACCGCCACCGTGCGGGTCGGCGGGCCCAACGGTGACGTCCTGCGCCTGGCCGGCGTACCGGTTGCCGTGCCGGGCGGTTCCACAGGCCGCTTCGCGCTGGACATCCGACTGCCCGAGGCAATGAACGACACGGGTATGACGCGGCACGAACTCCTGGGCGCCATGACCCACGAGTCCGGATGGCGGCTGTCGGTCTCGGTGGCGGATCCGGCCTCGGCGCGGCATGCGCCCGGCACGGCATCGTCACGGGGGCGGGCATACGGGAGAGCGAGGCGAACCGGGCATGGGGCCAATGGCCGTGATCCGCGGCAGAAGACGCACCGTCCTGGCCGCTGCCGGGACCGCGACAGTCCCACTGCGGCTTGCCGCAGTGGCGTGACGTAGGTCCGCACCTGGCCGGGATGGGGCCGGGCCGTCAACGAGTACCCGTACGCCGCGTGATCCGCAGCGATGAGGAGGCGAGCCCCCGAAGTCGCTGCCGGGTGTTCTCAGTCGGTCAGTGCGGAGGCGAGTTCCGCGGTGGCCCGGACGAGTTCGGTGTCCGGTTCGACGAGCAGTCGCTGGATGGTGCCGCGGTTGGCGCGCACGGCTTGGCGGGCTTCGCGTTCCCACCCCACGTAGTTGTCGCGACGGTGCAGCAGTTTCGGGTAGGCGGCGGCCGTCTTCTCCCACTGCCGGGCGTCGGCGATGTTCTTCAGCAGTTGGACGATCTCCACGCGGCAGGTGACGTGAGGGAGCCGGGCGAGTTCCCACAGGAACGGGACCGTGGCGGCGGTTGCCTGTTCCACGACGAAGCCGTACTGGCAGATCCGCTCGCGCAATTCGCTGATCGCGTTCCGTGCCGTGGCCGTGTCACCCCAGGCGATGCTGTTGAGCAGCAACGGGATGGCTGTGGCAGGGCCGCGGGAGTCCTTGATCTCATGCCAGGGCACCTGCCCCACGTTCGTGAGTGGCGTTGCCATTTCCGCTCCTGATACAGGCGTCGGATGCTGGGGGTTCGTCGGTTCCGTCGAAGCGGCGGGTATCGTGCCGGGACTTCTCACGGCAGTCGCGTCAGGGCCGGGGGGTGGCCGGCAGCAGGGCCCAGACGGTCTTGCCCGCCGGGGAGTGCCGCACCCACCCCCAGTCCTCGGACACGGCCTCGACGATGCGCAGCCCGCGGCCGTTCTCCTCCAAGGAGCCGGTGGCACGGGGGTACACGGGCGGCCGGTCACTCGGGTCGGTGACGGCGCACATCAGGTGGCCGGCTTCGAGACAGAGCTCCAGCCACACATCGGCCTCGCCGTCCGGAGCCTGGGGTACGGCGTGTGTCACCGCGTTCGCGGCCAGTTCGGTGACGACGACGGCGGCGTCGTCGCTCAAGTGGTCGAGCGACCAGCGGCACAGGGTGCGGTGGGTGAAGGTCCGCGCCTGCGCGAAGCCCTGCCTGCTGCCGGTGATGCGCACGGCGGCGGAGCTGGGCGCCCCGCGCAGCGGCTCAGGCTCCCGGCGGGCCTCGTGGCTCGGGAAGCCGGGGGGCGCCGCGCCGGCGAGCGGACCGGCCCCAGCGATCCGACCCGGCCGTGGCGCAGACCCGCCGGGAATGCGAGGCGCTTGGTGCACGGGTAATGACACGGCGTCTCCCTGATGTGACGTCAGGACTGGGCGTCGACACTGCGGTTGACGCCCCCGCTATTATCCACTCCGTCAGCGCCGTTGTGCAATTTCACGGGAAATTGCGCGCAGAGTGGCCGAACGCAGGAGTGTGGGGCGCGGCGCCGCCCCCGCCCGAGCGGGCGGTCGCATACACGCGCGGCAGAACGTCAGCAAGGAGAGTGCGGTGCCATCAGTGTCAAACGGAGTCCGGGCGAGTTCATTGGCGGCCTGCTGGATCAAGAGCCGGCACAGCAACGCCGAGGGCAACTGCGTCGAGGTGGCCCCTCTGGGCGACGGAGGTATAGCCATCCGCAACTCCCGTGACCCCGACGGGCCCGCCCTTGTCTACACACCGGCGGAACTGGCCGCCTTCCTGGCCGGCGCGAAGGAGGGGGAGTTCGACCACCTGGTGTGAAGCGGAGGCGGGCATCTCCACTTCGGCCAACACGTCCGGAAGCGGCCGACGGGATGCGATAATGCTGTATGTCTTCTGCTGGTCGACAGGGAGTCAGGATGTCCGCCGAGTCACCTCGCGCCTCCCGCCTCGAACCCTATCTGAGCCGGACCGAGCCCGCCCCCACTCTGTTGAAGATGCTGGTGGGCGTGCAGTTGGCGGGCATCCGCGAGGGCGCCGGCTTCGCACAGGAACAGGCGGCGCGCGCCCTCGGGTTCAGTCCGGCGAAACTGTCGCGCATCGAGGCGGGCAAGGGGCGCAGGCCACCCACGGAAAGCGATGTCCGCGCGCTGCTCGAACTCTACAAGGCCGACGACTACGAGGCGTCGGTCCTGCTCAAGCTGCTGGAGCGTGCCGGTGAGCCGGGCTGGTGGCAGCGCTACGACAAGCGGCTGATGCCCGAGTGGTTCGACCGGCTGGTGGGACTGCAGGAGGCGGCCGCCGCCATCCGTACCTTCGAGATCCAGTACGTGCCGGGCCTGCTGCAGACGGCGGCCTACACCAGGGCGGTGGTGGAGCGCGGGCTACCGACGGCGCCGGCCTGCGAGGTGCAGCGCCGTGTGGAGCTGCGCATGCGCCGACGGGAGCTACTGCATCGCGCGGACGCCCCGCAACTGTGGGCGGTCATAGACGAGTCGGTCCTGCTGCGCGTCCTGGGCAGCCGTGCGGTGATGCGCGAACAGCTGGAGTACCTCGTCGAGATGGCCGGGCTGCCCCATGTGACCGTGCAGATCGTGCCGCTGGACCTGACGAACGCCTCCGCGCCGGCCATCCCGGTCACCTACCTGCGCTTCGGCGGACTCGACCTGCCCGACATCGTCTACCTGGAGCACATCAGGAGCGCGAACTTCCTGGAGGACCGCGACGAGACGGAGGAGTACCGGGTGGCCCTGGACCGGCTGGCCGACGAGGCCCTCAACCCTCGCGAGTCCCTGGCCCTGCTGCGCGACACGCTGGAACAGCGCTACCCCGCTCCGTGACTCCGCGTCAGGTCCGGCGAAAGAGCCGGCGATCCTGACGCGGAGCTGCGCCCTTTCCTACCGGATGCGTCCGACGCCGCCGAACTCGATCCATTCCTGCGTGAGCTGACGGGGCACCACCTCGGAATCCGGTCGCCAGGTGGACACCTCCACCAGCCCCGGTTCGAGAACGTCCATGCCCTCGAACCACTCCGCGACGTCGTTTTCCTGGCGTACCCGGCCCCAGTGCCCCTGGGTCACCTGATCCATGAAGCCGGTGACGAAGTCCCGTACCTCGGCATCCTCGCTGACCAGCTGGCACATCACCATGAAGCTGCCCGGCACGAGCGGTCGGGCCACCCGGCGGGCCACGGCGAGCGGGCCGTCACTCTCGCTGTCCGGGATGCAGTGGAACACCGAGTTGAACAGCACGGCCACCGGCTGCGTGAAGTCGATCAGGCGCTTCGTGTCGGGGTGGGAGAAGATCGCGTCGGTGTCCCGCATGTCGGCGTGGATGACCGCGGTGCGCTCGTTCTGCTCCAGCAGGGCGCGGCCGTGCACCAGGACCATCGGGTCGTTGTCGACGTACACCACCCGGGAAGACGGGTCGACCTGCTGCGCCACCTGGTGCACGTTGTCCTGGGTGGGCAGCCCGGATCCATGGTCGAGGAACTGCCGGATGCCGTACTCGGCCGCCAGCGTCCTGACCACCCGCTGCAAAAAGCGCCGGTTGTTCAGCGCCAGTGCGCGGGTGCTGGGCACGACCTTGTCCAGTTCCTCACAGGCTGCCCGGTCGGCCGCGTAGTTGTCCTTGCCGCCCAGGTAGTGGTCGTACATGCGCGCGGCCGTGGGCACCGTGGCATCGATCGACGTGGACAGTTGCTTTCCAGGCTGCATCATTCCCCCAGCTCCCAGCCGCGCCAACCGGACTGGCCCGACAGTCAACCCATCCTAGGGAAAGGGTATTTGGCGATGCCAGCCCGATCGAGGGATACGGAGCCGTCCGAGGCACCACCGAGTACCGCCCACTCGGCCGGACCGCCACGTCGTAGCGGTGAAGTCGTCGCCGCCGACACGGATCGGACACGGGCCGCCCCCGCAGGACCTGGGACGCGGCCGTCACCCCGAGCCGGTCACGGTGAGGCGGCGGTCCCGGTGACTGCACAATGGGGTCCGTGGCCACCGCTCCGATCGCTCGTCATGTGCTCCGCGCCAGGGACCTCGCGGACGCCCGCTACGCCGAGGCACTCACCGTGGCCGACATGGCCGCGGCCGCCGCGTTGTCCCCGGCCCACTTCAGCCGCTGCTTCAAGGCCGCCTTCGGTGAGTCGCCGCACCAGTACCTGCTGACCCGACGCCTGGAGCGGGCCGCCGCCCTGCTCCTTGCGACCGACTGGACGGTGGCCGCGGTCGGCGTCGCCGTCGGTGTGCGGAGCATCGGTTCGTTCACGACGAGTTTCCGCAGGATGTACGGGATGACCCCGCAGGCGTACCGGGATGCGCACCCTCCCGCCGCACGGCATGTGCGCATCCCCCGCTGTGTGGCGATGGCCTACGGACGGCCGCGGAACCGCACGTTTCGAGAAGACACGGGGTCGCCGGCTTGCCTAGCGTCGAATGCAGGCAACGGACCAGGGAGCGACCATGACAAGGATCAAGATCGCCAACACGCAGTTCTGGGTGCACGACCAGGACGAGGCGCTTGACTTCTACACGCAGAAGCTCGGCTGGGAGGTCCGGGCGGACGTGACGATGGAGGCATGGAACTTCCGGTGGCTGTGCGTCGCCCCGCCCGGCGGGGAGGGTCCGGCGCTGGTGCTGATGCCGGTACCGGGGCAGCCGATGCTGGACGAGGCGAGCAGTGCCCAGCTGTCGGATCTGGTGGCCAAGGGCGCGGGCGGCACGCTGTTCCTGGAGACCGACGACTGCAAGGCCGCGTACGACGAACTGTCCGCCCGCGGTGTCGCGTTCAACGACCCGCCAACGGTGCAGCCGTACGGGATCGACACCTCGTTCCGGGACCCGTCGGGCAACAATATCCGGCTCACACAGGTACTGGAGTTCGACCCGCGACGGCACTGACCCACATCCGCAGGCGTGCTTCCCGACCTGACGCGCGACGTACTGCAACGGCCTCGAAGGCGATTGGCCGGAGCCCCTCCGCAGTCGCCGCGGGAGGGCGTGAAAGCTCGGCTGCGGCTCGCCGTCGCCCCGCCCGGATGTTGCGGGTGATGAATGGCGGACGCCGTCCGTCCTCGCTCGGCCTCGCTCCGGGGAGACCTGTGCTTGAGCCACGCCCACGCTCAGGACGTTCGCCTCGATCACAGTCACGCGACGCCGGGCGTCAGCCGGGCCTCGCCGTCAGGCCGGCGGGGCGGGGAGGTCCGCGGCCGTGAGCCAGCGCCGCCCGGCGTCCAGGTGCGCGGCCGCCCGCGGAAGGCCGCGAAGCGGCTCGGACAGCGTCGCCAGGGCGTCGCTCAGAGCGGCGGTGGGCACGCCGCGGGCGTGGAGGAACTCCACGCCGAAGGAGAGATAGCCGGTGAGGACCTGCGGATCGTCGACGTAGTTCGCCGCGGCCACGACGTCCGGGAGACGGCCGAGGTCCTCCAGAACGGCCTCGGCGTGCTCCGCACGCGGGTCTCGCAGCCGTGGGTACCGCTCCAGCAGGCGGGCGAGCAGTCGCCGCAGCAACTCGGGCCGCTGCCGGACGATCCGGGAGTACTCGTCGTCGGCGAGGTGTTCCAGGGGCGCCGCTTCCCGTGGGGTCTGCGGCCACCGCCCGGCGAGCGTGTCGGCTGCGACGGCCGGATCGGGCGCGTACAGGTCGGCTCCGAGCGTGCGGGCCCAGACGCCTCCCGGTCCGAAGCCCGAGCCGCCCGCGAGCACCGGCGTCCCGGCGCGCCGGCAGCACTCGACGAGGTGGTGTGCGGCAGGCAGGCGCACCGGGATCATGCACGACAGGCCCACCAGGTCGGGCCCCTGCCGGTGCATGTGGGACACCAGGCGCGGGGCGAGGACGTTGGCGCCCAGGAACGTCACGTCGAAGCCGCGCAGCCGCAGCACCTCGGCGGCGATCCGTGCGGGCAGGGTGTGGCACTCCCCCTCGGTGCACGCGAACAGGACCCGGCGGGCCGGTGCCCGGTCCCGGGGCCGCAGCTCGGCGGCCGCGGCGGCCACGCCGCTCACCACGCGCTCGCTCACATGGGTGGCGGCGTGCTCCTGCGCCACGCTCCACTCCGTGGACACCCATCGAGCGCCGACAGCGGCCTGTGCCGGGGCGATCAGGCGGAGCAGAATGTCCTCCGGCGTGACCCCGGCCCTCAGCAGGTCCAGGGCGAGGGCGGTGGCCCCGGTCTCGTCGGCGTGGGCGAGGTGGTCGTCGAAGGCGGCACGGACCCCCGGCGTGACGGCGGACGCGCCGGTCACCGCGGGGCTCCGGCGGCGCCGGACGAACCGGGCGAGGGGGACGACGACTGGATCGCCAGCACCGCGATGTCGTCGTGGGCACGTCCGGCCAGCCACTCGGCGACGCGCAGGGCGATCCGCTCGGCGATCGCACCGGCCGGCATCCCCGCGCAGCCCGCCAGGTCGTGCGCGAGCCGCTCCGCCCCGTACTCCTCGGCACCGGTGGGGCCGCCCCGTGCCTCGGTGACCCCGTCGCTGTACAGCAGGATCAGCTCGTCGGGCGCCAGGCTGACTCCGGCCTGGCCGAATTCCGCGTCGGGCAGGGCCGCGACCAGCATCCCGCCCACGTCCACAGCCTCCACGGTGCCACCGCGGCGCAGCACCAGCGGCGGCAGATGTCCGCCACCGGCGAGTACGACGTCCAGGGTGCCCTGGGCGCCCGGGCGGGCCGTGCCCATGACCAGGCTGGCGAACCGGCCCGAGTCCGCCTCCAGCAGCGACTGGTTGAGTACGTCGAGTACCCGCAGTGGCCGGGACTCGACGAGGGTCAGGGTCCGCAGGCTCTGACGGACGTGACCGGAGAGAACGGCCGCCTCGACGCCCTTGCCACAGACGTCCCCCAGGGTGAACTTCACGCCCCCGCCGCCGTCCCGCGCAGGTTCCACCTGGTAGAAGTCGCCGCCGAAGCCCAGTGCATCCGGGGCGGGACGGTAGGCGGCGCCCAGCCGCACCCCCGGCACCTCGGGCAGCGGCGCCGGATCGAGGCCCGACTGGAGGACGGCCGCGGTATGGGCCTGCTCGGCGTAGAGGGCGGCGGTCGACAGCGCCGTACCGGCCCGGAAGGCGAAGTCACGCACCAGGGCGGCGTCCGCTGCGGGCCGGCCCCCGGCCCGGGCCGAACGGACGAGAACCAGAGCCCCCGCCGGGGCCCCGCTACCCGGCAGTGCCGTCACCAGCGACTCCCCTCCCTTGCCCGGGTCCGGGGGCGCCGCCCCGCCGAGCGCGCCGAGCCCGTCCGGCCGGCAGGGGGCGGGCCGCGGCGACAGACCCGTCAGGGCCCTCCCCAGTTGCGGCACCCGATCGAGGGAGGACACCGGCAACACGCCGGACTCCACCGCCGCGCCCGGCGCGGCGCAACGGTGCCAGTCCGCGTGGCCCCCGCGCGGCGGCAGTACGAGCAGCGCGGCGTCCGCCAGGGCCGGTACGGCGAGTTCCACCACGCTCCGGGCGGTGCGGCCGTGGTGCAGCGAGGCCCCCAGCCGTCGGCCCGCCTCGCTCAGGAACGCCGCCCGGAACCGCTCGGCTCGTAGCTCGGCCGCGCATCGGCGGACCCCGGTCTCGTCACTGACGAGCCACACCGAGCAGTCCTGCACCGTGCTCCGGTGGCCGCTCAGCCGCCGGCCGAGGAATTCGGCGTCGAAGCGCACCGCGGAGGCGACGACCGCCTGTCCCAGGGGGCCGGCGGTCGCGGGGTCCGGGGTCGTCCCCGGCCGCAGCCCCGGAAAGTAGACGGCGGTCCGGCCGTTGCACCAGCGGACCACGCCGGAGGCGTCGCAGACCACGACCGCCTGGTCGACGAGGTCGAGCAGGGTGTCCAACAGCTTCCGCCCGGGACGGCCCGGCGCTTGCCCGCTGCCGTGCGAGGCCGGGTTCCGGGCCCTCGTGCCCGTCACCGGTCCCGTACCTCGCAAGGGCCGGCCCGGGCACAAGGCGGAACACCGCCGACTGCCTCGCCAGCCGGTGCAGGAGACATGTGCACCGCCGCTTCACACTCTGGCACCCAATAAATCCCTTTAATACTTTTTCCACCTTACAGCCTGGACTCGCCGGGTCCCGATGGCAGGACACCCGTGGCCGACCGCGAACCGGGGCCGCGGCGGCGTGGTACGCAGGCGGGGACGCAGGCCGGACCGGACGCCTCCGGCGGGCACAGCCGCACTCGGGCTCGCGCGGATCACCAGGTCGGCTTCGTCCCGCACGCCGCGCAGGCACCGCGGCGGTACATCCTGGTGAACCAGAGCACCCCGCCCACGCTGGGGCCGCCTCGGCGGTGGACGACGGGGCTTCCGTCACCTTCGCGGGACGGGATGCCTGGTCGCACCCGCAAACGCCGGTCCGAGCCGCGCCCTGCACCGGCCCGCCTCTACGACCAGCTCAGGAACATTCGCAGATGTACCGCCGGCAGAAGAGGAACCCCCTCGTCGTTGTCGGCCGTTCAGTGCTGAAGAGGCTTCAGTACGCCCAGGCGTTGCAACTCCACAATGTGTTCGGCTGCACGTCGGGGCGCTTCTCCGCCGGTGATCAGCACACCGGCTTCGATGTTGCGCCTGGCGGCTGACTCAGTCAGGTTGGCGCTGCCGAGGAAGAGCGTGTGGCGATCGACGACGGCGAGCTTGGCGTGCTGGCGGGAGCCGACCTGCCGGGCCGGGTCCCGGGCCCAGGTCCACAACTTCACTCCGGGAACCGACGTGAAGGCGTCGGCGGGCTCCTTCCCCGAAAGGAGCCCGCCGGCGCCGGCCAGGGTCTCGACCACGACGTGCGTCTGCACGCCTCTGTCCACCGCCTCTGTCAGGGCACGTGTCAGGGCGGGGTAGGCACGAGCCGCGTACGTCATGGCCAGCAGTTCGTGCTGGGCCTCATTGATGACCTCGATGAGCACCTGGGCGGTGGCGCGGACGGGTACGGCAGGTGTGGAGGGACCGCTCCACACCGTGCGGACCTGGACCGCGTCCCGGGCCTTCTTCCGAGCGGCGACGTAGCCGCGCAGATAGGCGGCCGCCTCGGCCGGCGGCACCGACTCCGACTCGATCGCGTCGCACAGTCGTGCCACGGCCTCGCCGACCGCCGGTGTGGCCAGTGCGGTCAGGATCCGTTCCCTGGAGCGTGCCCGAGCGAGCAGACCGACCAGGTCCTTGCTGCGGGAGAGCCCGAGGACGGCCACGGCGGCCTCGGCAGCGGCCTCGAACCCGGGTCGGCTCACGGCAGGAGACCGACCGGTGTCAGCACCGGTTCCTTGTCCCCGGCCAGCGGGACGAGGAACCGACGGTCCAGGAACCGGTTGCCGCGTTCGCACGTCGTTTCCGACACGAACAGACAGACGTGGCACGCGGCTCCGTGGAGGAAGTCGGCCGGGTCGTGCGGCAGGCGCTCGGCGCAGAGCGGATCGGCCGAGCAGTGACCGGCGTCGGTCAGGGCCCGGCGTACGATCCGGTCGAACTCGCGTTCCTCGGCGAGGGAGACCAGACCGCCCAAGGTGCCCTCGGAGTCCGGAACCGCGGTGTAGATGAGGATGCCCGTCCTCGGGTGCTGTTCGTCTCCCGCGTATATTCGCTCGGCGAGCGAGGCGGAGTTGTACCCGCATTCCAGGGCGATGGTGCGGATCAGCAGGTGGGACAAGGTGTGCAGGGCGATGTACCGTGCTCCGGGCCAGCCGTGGTAGGGGTCGAAGTCACTCGTCTTGCGGTCCGACCTGCGGTTGGCCCGGAAGCGTGCGTACGCCTCCCTATGCGCCTCCATCTGCGCGGACTTCTCCGTTCGGGCGGCCCACTCGGCCATCAGACCGTCCCGTACCCGCAGGAAGACGCCCTCGCCGCGCACCTCGCTCGCCGGCACCCAGTTCCGGGCTCCGCGGGACAGATCGACGCGCTTGGCGATCTCCGGGGATTCCGGGTCGGGCGCGTCGAGCCGGGTGAACCCGATCAGTGCCCGTGCCTCGCGCAGCCGCTCGACCTGCCTGATGTCGGCGAACAACTCGCTCAGATGGGTCGGCACCGGGACCTGGCGCAGCGCGAAGTCGTCGCTGGGAGCAGGGACGGGTCCGGAGAGCGCGTCCCATTCCGGTCCGAAGAGGTCGGCCTGGACGTCGGGCGCGGAGGGAGCCGGTCCGGCCGTCCCCTGTTTGCGCGCCGCGATGGCCGCGACCACGGTGTCAGCGTCGAACTCCTTCAGGAAGGCGAACTTCGGCATGCGCGCCATGAAGTCGAACTGCATACGGTCCTCGATGAGTTCGAGGTCGGGCCAGTGGTCGTCGAGGAGCTTGTCGATGTCGCCGCCCTGCGCCTTGGGCAGGGCCAGCGCGCTGAGGGTGAGTGGAAACCACTGGTTGGAGGCGCCCGCAACCATCAGGACGGACTCCTGCGCGCAGCCGTTCGACTCGAAGGTGCCCAGGTGCGGGTGCCGCCCGCGGCATGAAGGCAGGTTGCGGCGGCCCCGTTCCCCCATGGCTTCCCGGATGTTGCGCTTGACGCCGCAGGCGACGCACTCGATGGTGACGTTGGCGGCCTGGTTGCCGCCGTGGTCCTTCATGCGCAGCTTCGGACGTGGAGTCTTGCCGCAGGTCTGACCGTGGTGGACGTACGCGGTGTACGGGAACTCGTCGAGATGCCCTGCGGTGCAGACCAGGGTGAAGCGGGCGGCCACGGCGAGTGGCTTGCCCCGCTTGCAGTCGTGGACGAACTTCGCCTCGTGCGGTGTCCGCGGATTGGGGTTGATGAACGCGAACTCTCCGGAGTCGACGGCCGCCAGCACGTTGCACGCGGTGCAGCGCAGCCACTGCGGGAAGGGCGTGACGGGCACGCCGATTCCCTGGGCCGCCCAGCCCTTCGGGTCCGTGTCGGCGCCCTCCAGCCAGGGAGCGGCCCGCAACTGCTCGACCTGTCCGCGGCCGTAGCGCTGGAGGGACCGGTTGACCGCGGCACGGAGGCGGGGCTCGTCGATGTCGTAGTCGGTGATCCCGGAGTAACTCCAGGAATCGATACCGCGGATGAGGACCGAGAAGTTCGGCAGGTCGACGAGGGCGCCGACACCGGCGGTGAACATGAGGTGGCTGGGCCGTACGGCACCGACCCTGCGGTTGCCGGCGTGGGTGCTCATCGCTGTGCCTTCCTGGCCGTGTCGGCCGTGAGGGGCCCGTACTCGTCACTGTCCACGGTGGTCGCCGTGTCGGGGTCGGCGTCGGACTCGGTCGCGGGCGTGCCGAACGTCCAGTCGGGTCCGCCGCCCGAGGGTTCTTCCAGGAATGCTCCGCCGCCGGGCAGGAGCAGGTTGATCTCGTTCTCCGTCTCACGCATCGACATGCCGACGGTCAGTTCGGTCCACCGTGATCCGTCGGCGCGCCTGAGCAGTCCGTTCACGACGGTCGTCTTGTGCTTCTCCTTGCGGTAGCCGAGCGCTGAGGTGCTCTCGTCGCGCTTGCGGCGCCATTCGTCCTTCAGCCGGTCCAGCCGTTCGCTCAGGTACTGGCGGGGCTGGTCGCCGCCCACCCGTTCGGCGCGTTCCAGAAGCCGCCGTTCGACGTCCTGCGCGAGCGGCCCGTCGAGGTCGACGTGGTGGGCGTCGAGGTTGCGGGAGGTGTCGTAGGTCGCGTGCCGCAGCGCGGCGACGTAGGTGGCGGCGACGCCCCGGTCGAGTGCGCGGCGGGTGTACGGGGTGACGGACAGTGCCTCCACCTGGCGGTAGAACGTCGCGTGGTAGTGCTCGAAGTCCTCGTAGTGCGCGAGGTCGCGGGGCCGCGACCAGTTGTAGAGGGTCACCACCAGACCTGGGCGCCTGGCGTCACGGCCGACCCGAGAGGACGCCTGGATGTACTCGGCGGTGTTCTTGGGCTGGCCGACGACCAGCATCAGGCCGAAGCGGGAGACGTCGACACCGACCTGCAGCATGGAGGTGGCGAGGACCACGTCGACGGCCTGTCGGACGGCCGGTGTCATGGAGGCGCGGGGTTCGCGCTTCTCTTTCATGGCGGTCGCGTACTCGCGGATGAAGGCGCGCCGCCGCACGGACGTGTCACGCTCGGGGTCGAACTCGATCTCCAGCCGTTTCAGGGCGGCTCCGATGTCCGCCGAGGAGATACGGGAGGTCAGCTCCTGGATGCTGAGCATCCCCGTTCTGCTCACGATGCGGTCCGAGAGCGTGTCCTGGCCCTTGCGGCTGCCGTTGGCACGCACCCGGGTGGTGATGTCGTCGTCCATGTACCTTCGCATGCCGGCGAGTTCGCGGGTCGCGTTGAAGTAGCCGACGAGGGTCATGTACGGGTCCGCGGGGCTGCCGTAGTCGTCGAACAGCTGCTGTCCCGCGAGCAGCAGGATCTCCGCGACGCGGATCTCGGCGGCTTTCAGTCGTGTTCCGTGCGCGCACACGCCGAGGTAGCGACGGCCCGGGTTCTCCCGGCTCAGTTCCACCTGCCGCGAGAAGAAGGTGTCGCCGACGTCCAGCACCTGGGGCGGGAAGACGGCGACCTCGCGGCCGAAGACACCGCGCACCTGGTCGGCGGCCCGCTTGGTGGTCGCGGTGGAGGCGACGATCTTGGGGCCGGTCTCTTGGCGCCGGCCGTGGGCGTCGGTGAAGCTCCACGTGCACAACTGGTCGACGGCGCCTTCGAAGAGGCCCACGGTGGTGCCGAGTGCCCCGGATATCAGGTGCAGCTCGTCCTGGATGATCAGGTCCGGCGGCCGCAGACGGGTGACGGGTTGGGCGGTGACGCCGGGCAGGGCGCCCCGGGCGTTGTGCCGGCCACCGCAGCCCGTCTTGGCGTCCAGGTCGTCGTGCCGGTACCCGTGGCGGGGGCAGAGCTCGGTGACCCTGCCGAACAGCAGGCCCGCGTAGCCGTTCCAGGGGAGCTGGGCGAACTTGTCGACCGTGGCGATCAGCAGCGAGGGCGCCAGCCGGTAGATCTCCTCGTCGACGGTGAGGACCGGGATCCCCTCCCCGAGCGATTCGCGACGGGAGAAGGGGCAGCTGTCCTGCCCCTCCCCGCGCGGGCAGTACAGCAGGATGCGGCGGCGGCCTTCGTCGTACTCCATGTTCGAGCGGGCCGTCAGTCCGCTGCCGCACCAGGGGCAGGTGAGGACCTGCAGGACGCGGGCGTACTTGTCGCTGGCGCTCTCCTTGGCCTCGGCGATCTGTTCCTTCGCCTCGTCGAACCAGTTCGGCGAGACGGAGGTGCCCACCCAGAGTCCGATGCGGAAGGGAGTGGAGCCCCAGCGCCGGTCCCGTGCGAACTCCTCGCGGCGCAGCACCTCGCAGGCGCTCACCAGGGCGGCGGCGCGCTGGAACTGTTGGGCGGTCAGCAGTCGCAGGGTGTAGCGCATGAGCACGCCCACCCCGGCCTCGCCGCTGCGGGCCTCGGCTCCCGAGCCGATCGTTCCCTGCAGGCGTCTCAGCGCGAAGGTGTAGGCGGCCAGGCCCAGATACGCCTCGGTCTTGCCGCCACCGGTCGGGAAGAAGAGCAGATCGACGAGGGCTGCCCGGCCGGTGCCGCGGTGCGGGTGTCCGGGCTGGGTGAGGGAGGCGATGTTCAACAGTACGAAGGCGAGCTGGAACGGGCGCCAACTGGCTGCCGTTTTGCCCTTGGCATGCACCTCCTCCTGGGCCTCCCGATAGGAAAGGGGGTCGTTCTCACGGCCGGCGCGGGCGGCCGCGACGGCGGTGTTGCGCCGCTGCAGGGCCATGGCCCGGTTGGCGAACCGGAAGGCCGCCAGGGCCGTTTCGTCGGCCAGGAGCCGGTCGATGCCGAGGGTGATGCGGTCACAGACCTCGAGTGCCTGCTCGATCGCGACCTCGGCCGATTCGCGCAGGTCGCCGGGGAGTGAGCGGGCTGCCCGGCGCTGCTGCTCCAGCCAGGCGCCGTACCCGTCGGCCAGCGGTGCCAGGGCCGCGCCGAGATCGGCCCGGCGGTCGGGCACGGCGAGCGCGGCCAGTTCGTCCATGCCCAACTCCAGCCCGCGGAGCAGGTCCTGGTCCTCGAGTGCCGGAGCGGTCGTCGCCCTCACGTCGTACTCGGGAAGCCAGACGGTCGTCAGCCGGTGGGCATTGCGTTCGCCGGCGCGGACGTGCGCGTGCACGGCCACGTTGCGGCCCTTGGCGTGGCTCAGGCTGTCCCGGTAGAGGAGACGCAGCCGCCGTTCCTCGGAGTCCTCGGGCACTTTGCCGCCGGCCGTGTCGAGGGGATCGTCGACCGGCAGGAAGACGGCGGCCTGGTCGTCGGGAAAGGCGGTGACGTCGATCTCGGCCTGGAAGAGCCAGTGGGCGTCGCGTGCGTCCCGGCTGTCCGGCTGCCGGTTCACCAGGGCCAGCTCGACTATCCGCAGGTCCTCGGCGTCCGCGCGACCCGTGTGCCGGCGTACCTGCACGTCGAGGACGACGGCTTCGCCGTCGAGTTCGACGGCCCGGTCGCTCCCGCCGGTCACGTCGATGTCCACCAGGTGCTCGACGGGCCGACGCGACCAGACCCTGCGGGTCGTCCCCCGCTCGGTGGCTTCCTCCGACTGCGTGTACCGCCCCCAGCGGACCACGGCACTGAGCGTGCCGACGGATGCCGGGACGGTGAAGGACAGCCCCATGGACGACGCCCAGATGTGCCCGGCGGCCTGCGGGCTCAGCCGGTCCTGCAGAGCACTGTCGTCACCTTCCTGCTCGTCGCCCGACTCGCCGTCCGCGCTCTGTGCCGCCGCCCGGGCGATCCCTTCCGTGGTGACGGCCTGGGGGCGGGGACCGAGCATGCCGACCAGGTAACGGTCGCGCGGCCCGGAGGAGGCGCTCGGCAGGGTCTCCGTCTCGCCGTCCCACGGACCGAGCAGGTCCCGGCGGATGTAGGTCACAAGTGCGTCCCGGACCTCGTAGGAGTCCCCGGCCCGGAATGTCTGGGGAACTTCGTCGAGCGGGTGCGGGACAGCGGCCTGGGCAGGCTGGGCCGGCATGCGGTGGGTCCTTTCGGACAGGTCCGTTGCGATTCGGGCGGGTGGCGATGGTGTGACGGCATCAGAAATATAGATTGTTGACTGAGTTCACACAATGATTCCCGAAGGCTCCGTCGCCCGGCATCCCGATCAGTCTCTAGTCTGGTGCTCGCCCACCGCCCGCCCGTGACCCGAGGACGCCCATGCCCCGTCTCGCCCTCTCCGACGACTTCGTCGCGGACCTGATCTCGTTGCAGAGACCGGTTCAGAAGGACGTCAACGACGCGATCCAGATGTTCCGGGGCCTGACCGTGCCTCAGCTGCACTCCAGCAAGGGCATGCATCTGGAGAAGCTCGAAGGAGCGCGCGACCCCCGGATCCGCACGATCCGGATCACCCGGTTCTACCGGGGGGTCCTCCTCGCCCCGGACGACGGGAGCGGATTGTACACACTGCTGCGGGTCGCACCGCACGACGAGGCGATCAACTGGGCCTGCAAGCGCGCCTACTCGGTCAACGGGGCCACCGGCGGACTGGAGGTCCGCAATGTCGAGGCGCTCGAACAGATGGAGACCTACTTCGAGACGAAGGCGGTCGAGACACCGGCACGTCTGTTCGCTCAGTACTCCGACACCGTGCTGCGCGATCTGGGCATCGACGATCAGGTGCTGCGGCTGGCGCGGGTGTGCGTCACGGTGGACGACCTCACGGTCATGGCGCCGCCCATGATGCCCGCCGACCAGTACGAGGTGCTGGAGTACCTGGCGGCCGAATACTCGCCCGAGGACGTCTGGGAGCAGTTGATCGCTCCGCGCGGGCAGACGGTTCGCACGGCCGAGGACCGGCCGGCCGTCACGCTCAGCGAGGCGATCCTCAACACGCCCGACCGCATCGTGGAAGTCACCGGCCCCGGTGAGCTGGAGCGCATCCTCACCGAGGACTTCACCCGTTGGCGTGTCTTCCTGCATCCCACCCAGCGCCGGTACGCCTATCATCCCGGATTCAACGGACCGGCTCAGGTGACGGGCGGCCCGGGCACCGGCAAGACCGTCGTCGCGCTGCACCGGGTCCGGCATCTGCTGCGCTCCGGGCACGAGAGTGACCGGATCCTGCTCACCACCTTCACCAACGCCATGGCGGCCGCCCTGCGGGACAGCCTCGCACTGCTGCTCGGCGACGCCGACGCCCACTTGCTCGACCGGGTCGACGTCACGACGGTGGACTCGCTGGCCGCCCGGGTCATACGGGAGGCGAGGGGCAGCTCACCGAAGCCCTTGTCGGCGGCGGCCGAGAAAAGCGCCTGGACCCGTGCCGCCGCCCGCGAGGACCTGCCATGGTCGGAGCGCTTCCTCTCCCAGGAGTTCCGCAGCGTCGTCCTGGCTCAAGGCCTGCGGACGCCCGAGGAGTATCTGCGCTGCGTGCGCAGGGGGCGCGGCACGCAGGTCGGACGGGTGCAGCGAGCGCGGCTGTGGCGGGTGATGGAGCGGTTCACGGCGGACCTGACCGCGCGCGACTCGGCGACGTACACGATGCTCTGTGACCAGGCCGCCCGGATCCTGGCCGACAAGGGGCCGCGCTACCGGCACGTCGTGGTGGACGAGGCACAGGACCTGCACCCGGCCCAGTGGCGGGTGCTGCGCGCCTGCGTCGCCGAACAGGCCGACGACCTGTTCCTCGTCGGTGATCCTCACCAGCGCATCTACGACTCGCGGGTCTCGCTCCGCTCGCTGGGCGTCCAGGTGCGGGGGCGCACGTCCCGCCTGCGTGTCAACTACCGCAGCACCGAGGAGATCCTGCGCTGGTCGGCGTCGCTCCTGGACGGTCAGCCGGTGGGCCGGCTCGGTGAGGACGACGACGAAGAAGGCGGCCGCGACTCGCTGCACGGCTACCGTTCCGAGCTGCACGGCCGCGTTCCGGTGGCCCGGGGCCATGCCAGTCAGGACGACGAACTGCGGGCGCTGGTGGAGCAGATCCGGGTCTGGGTGGACCAGGACGGCGTGAGGCCCTCCGAGGTGGCGGTGTGCGCCCGGTTCAACACGCTGGTTGACGCGGTCGTCACGCGTCTGCGCCGGGAGGGGGTACCGGCGGTCGCGGTCAGGGACGACCCGGGGCCGGAGGTGTCCGGTGTGCGCGTGGCGACGATGCACGCGATGAAGGGACTGGAGTTCCGCTGCGTGGCCGTCGTGGGCGTGACGTCGAGCGTGCTCCCCTTCGCTCCGCAGGTGACGCCCGCCGACGAGGACGTCGTTCAGCACCGCTCCGATCTGCTGGCCGAGCACTGCCTGCTCTTCGTCGCCTGCACACGGGCACGTGACGCGCTGGCCATCTCCTGGAGCGGTCAGCGCAGCCGCCTGCTGGACCCGGTCGCCGACTGAGACACCGCGGCCCTGTCACCTGTGCGGTACGGGTGACAGGGCCGACGGTCGGAGAGCTCAGGCTCTTATCTCCCGGACGACGACCGTGCGCCTCTTGCCCAGGGACGCGTCGTACGAGATCTCGCGTCCGGTGGGCTGCCACATCAGCGCATGGCCGAGGGGGGACGACGGGGAGACGATGTCCGCCTCCTCGGTGGGCAGTTCGGCGACGGTGTACAGGGTCTCCTCGTCGATGTCACCGTCGAACTCCAGGACCAGAAGCGCGCCCGGGATCACCACGTCCGGCGCGGTCGTCTCCCGCCCGATGCCGACGGAGTCGAGGAACATCCGCAGGAAGGTGAGACGCTTCGCGCGCCGGTCACGCTGGTCGGCCCGTGTCCTCCTGAGGAAGACGAGTTGCGCCGCGTCGGCCCCGTCGGGAGTGTCGTCGGGAGCATCGAGAGCCGCCTGCAGTTGCTGCGCCTCCCGCACCAGCCGCTGAAAGGCCGCGGCGGGGATCTGCCGGACCGGCAGTGAGCTCCGCGTGGCCGGGCCCGGCCCGGCCGGCGCGACGCCGGGCTCCGCCGGCCGGGCGGGGCCCCCGGAGGGGCCGGTGTCGGCGCGGTTCTTCGACGACACCCCGGACGACACCCCGGACGGCATCGCCGCAGCGGACATCGCCTCCGTGGCCGGACCGTGCAGCAACCCGCGCGGATCCACGGGCGCCGGTACGGCCTCCACGTCGGTGGCCACCGTCGCCGTTCCCGTGCCGCCCGAGTCCTCGCTCGGTTCGCTCCCGCGCTCGGTCGCCGCGCCTTCGTCGTCCGGCTCCGTGCCGGCGCGCCCGGTGTCGGCCGCGGTGCCCGACTGCTCCGTCTCCTCCCGCACCGGCTCGATGCCCAGCCGTTCCAGCTCGGCCCACAGGGGCGCCAGCGCCTGCTCGCGGTCGAGGTGGAATCGGCTGCCCCGGATCCGGACGAACGTCCAGTCGACGCGTTCGAGGTCGCGCTGCCTGGCCGCCGCGGTGGAGGCGTCCTCGCCCTCGGCGAAGGCGTCACCGTCGCAGGCGACCGCGAGCCGGCGCGTCCCGCCCTCCACCACCAGATCGAGGGTGTGGCGCCCCACCTTGTATCCCGGGCGGACCCGGTAGCCCCGAGCCGTCAGTTCCAGGTACACCTGCTGCTGGAACAGGCTGTCGAACGCTTCGTGCCTGACGTCGGGCAGGACCTCTCTCTCGACCGCGGCGGTGTCCTCCTCCGCGGGCCGGGTGAGGTGGTCGAGCCACCGTCGGCGCAGGTCGTTCTCGTGGAACTGTTCGGCGCGCGCGCTGTGGAACACCCACACCTGGTCCTGGGCGCGCGAGGCCGCCACGTTGATCCGTTGCTCGTAGGTCTTGCCGTTGAACCCTCCCGGCACGGACCCGGCGCCCGTGGACGGTGAGTTGACGCAGGAGACGAACATGACGTGCCGCTCGTCGCCCTGGAAGTCCTCGGCGTCGCCGACCCGGATGCGGCGCGCCTCGCGCTGCTCGTAGTCGAGGCGGTCGGCCAGCAGGTTCTCCAGTTCGGTCAGGTGGCCCTTGCCCGCGCGGAGGCTGATGATCCCCATGGTCTTCCCGTCGTAGGCGGGGTCGGTGCAGCACCGCACGACGGCGTCGACGAGTGCCTCGGCCTCGGCGGGGTTGCACAGCCGGGAGTTGACGCCGAGGGCTTCACCGTGTTCGACGTGCACGGTGCGGACCGGGGGCAGCCGGTCGGCCCCGTACTGCCGCAGGGGCAGCAGATGGCGGTTGTAGCAGAGGTCGTTGGAGAAGGAGATGATCTCCGGCATGCACCGGAAGTGCTCCTTGAGCATGAGGGTGCCGCGGCCCGCCGAAAGCGCTTCGGTGAGGTCGAAGAAGCTGGAGTCGGGGCCGAACAGGCTGCGGACGTCCGGTTCCAGCGCGGTGAGCAGGCGGTCCCTGAGGTGGAAGTACTCGTCCTGCTTGAGGCCGACGTTGGACGGGCTGACCTGCTTGCTGTCGCCGACGACGACCATCCGGTCGGCGAGCCAGCTCAGCAGCATGGCCTCCAGGCCGGACTGGCTGGCCTCGTCGACGATCACGACGTCGAACATGCCGGGCCGGTCCATGGGCACCGTCTCGGCGACCTGGTGCAACGGCATGATCCACGCCGGTACCGCCGTCTGCGCCTTGCGCAGGGCGGCCTGGGCGTCGCGCCGGTAGCGGTGCTGGTACTTGCCCTTGATGCGCCGGGCGGCCTGCTGGTAGGCGCTGAGCGCCCGGGACTGGTCGCCGGTGAGCAGGCCGAGGCAGCGGTGCCAGGCGCGGGCGGCGGCGAGCCGGGCGAGCATGATGCGGGCCTCGTCGTCCGCCTCCGTCAGCCGCTTGCGCAGGGCGCGTTCGGCCTCGGGGTCGGTCAGCCGCTTCATGCGCTCCCGCCACGCGGACCAGGCCCAGGCCTCGGCCAGCGCCGGCAGCCAGGTCTCCCAGGCGGTGTCCTCGTGCGTGGTCGTGACGCGCTCGGCCAGAGCCGGGAACGCCTCGCGGACACAGGTGAGGGCCGTGTCGTGTTCGGCCCGCAGCCGCGCGGCCTCCCGCACCTCGGCCATCTCTTCGCTGAACGAGCGGTAACCTTCGGGGTCCCGGTCGCGTACGGCGTCCAGGGCGCGCACGACCGCGGGTGCGGCACCGGGCCGGTCGCTCCAGGCGCGCAGCAGTTCCTCGGTGTCCGCGACGACCTTGCGGGACCCTTCGGCCGCGCGCAGCGTCGTCGCCGCACGCAGCAGGGTGCGCACGGCGTGCTCGACGGGGGCGTTGTGCCAGGTGGCGACGGCGAGCCCCGGTGAGGTGGCCGCGGCGGTCAGGACGTCGGTACGTGCGGCGGCGACGGCGAGCAGCGCGTCGAGCACCTCCGCCTCCTGACGCAGCCGTGCGAGGCGCGGCCCGTGTCCGTGCCAGGCGGCGGCCGGAGTGCCCCACTCGGACTCCACCTGAGCCAGACGCAGTTCGAGCTGGACACGGGCGAGGACGACAGCCGCCGTCGGGACGTCCTCCGGAGTACGTCCGTCGACCCGTACGGCGTCGACGAACGCGCCGACCGTCTTCGCCAGCTTGGAGCGCATGCCGAGGGGTCCGCGCAGCTTCTGGCCCTGACCGAGCCCGTCGTGCAGAGCTGTGGCCTGGGCGAGCGCCGTGGCCGGGTCGTACTGGTCCAAGCCGCTGACCATGGCCGTGCCCAGCGTGGCGAGCGAGGCGTCGACGGCGGCGAGGGCCTCGGAGACGGCGGCCCGCCGGCTGCGCGCCTGCCAGTCCTGGCCCTCGGTCACCTCCTTCAGCAGTACCGCGGCCCAGTCGCCGGCCGGAGCGGCGAGGGACGCGGCACGGGCACGGGCGGCGGAGAAGGCGTCGAGCGCCGAGGACAGCCGCTGCTGTTCGGCCTCGCTCAGGCTCCGCACGGCCGCGTCGTACTCCGCGCACAGGGCATCCTGGCGCGCGGCGGCGTGCGCGTCCTCGGCCGACCGCACGACCCGCACGGCCTCCTCGAAGTCACCGGGGCTCGGCAGCTCGGAGGGGCCGGGCACCTCGGCGGCCAGGGCCTGGTGGTGCGGGGTGTAGGCGCGGGTGGCGTGCAGCAGGCGCAGGGCCTCGCCGGCGGTCAGGGCGGGCTGCTCCTGCGGGACGGGGCCGAGCCAGTCGTATCGTCCCGTCTCCGCGGTGAGGCGCTCGGCGATCTCCTGGAGGCTGCCGCTGTAGTCGCCGATCTCCGTCTCGAAGCGGTGGGTTTCCTGCTCGCGCAGCACCGCGAGGTCGCGCAGCATGGCCTGCTGAGCGGCCCGGGCCCTGGCGAGTCGTGACTGGAGCGCCTTGACCGCCTTCCGGGAGGCCTTCTCGTCGTAGCCGGCGTACTCACTGAGGATCTTGTGCACGGACGCCTCCAGCTCGCGCTGGGCGGCGGCGCCGTCCTCGGTACGGCTCACGCAGAGGTCGCGGATGGACTCCGGAAGCTTGTCCCGCAGTACGCGCAGGGCGCGCGGGGTGTGGCTGGTGATGAGGACCCGCTTGCCCTGGGCGAGCAGGTCCGTGACCAGGTTGGCGATGGTGTGCGTCTTGCCGGTGCCGGGCGGACCCTGGACGACGACGAGCCGGTTGGCGCGCAGGCGTTCGGCGATCGTGCGCTGCTCCTCGTTGGCGGGCAGGGCGAAGTACATCTCGTCGCTGTCGGTCGCGGTCCCGCCCTCCGCCGCCGCGAGGTCGGCCGCGGTGAGCGCGCCGTCGCGGCCCGCGATGTAGCTGAGCAGCTCGGTGGGCGGGGTGCCCGCGTCGATCTGCCGGGCGATGGCCTTGAGCGCGTCCATGGTCGAGCGGCGGCTGCGTTCCCGCAGGACGAGTGCGGGGGTGAGTCCCACCTGCGGAACGTCGAGGCTGCGCGGCTTGGCCCGCTCCACGGTCGGGGCGTAGCTGCCGGCGCTGTGCGCGGCGTTGACCCAGCTGCGCAGGGCGGTGTGCACGGCGTCGAGGTGTTCGGGGTCCGTCACGTCCGAGGCGCCTTCCAGCACCTCGACGATCTCCTCCCGCACGGGGCCCGGCACGTGCTGGGCCCCTTCGAGCATGCCCTCTTCGAGTTCCAGCCCGGCACCGGTCGGATCGGGGGCGGCGGTGAGCGTGCCGGTGGACGGATCGAGCCGGAGGATGGCCCGGTGGGTCACGAGGTGCCGTTCCACCCGCTGTCCCGCGGCCGTCTGCCAGGTCAGGCGGCCGAGGCCGAGGACGAGCTCGTAGGCCTCACCGAGGTTGGCGGCGTCCTCGTGCATCTTGTGCAGCCGGTCGTACAGCCTGACGACGGGGTCGATCGCGCGCCGCCGCTCCGCCCAGGCGAGCCATTCCTGTTCCCAGGCGGCGTACAGCTTCTCGATCTTCTCTCGTTGGGGGTGCTCGTCCAGCTCGTGGTAGGTCTTGTCGAGCGGGATGCCCTGCGACCAGTCGGGAAACTCCGGTTCGATGCGGCGGCGCAGGTGCGGGGCGCGGGTCTGCTTGAAGTCGCGGATGCGGTTCTCGTCCACCCAGGGGACGAGCAGAGTCCTGAGGTGCGGCGCGTCCTCGCGCTCGGGGCGGGTGACGGTCAGCCAGGCCGGCTCGTCGGCGCCGAGCATGCCGTCGATCATCACCTCGACACCGTCGTCGTCGGGCAGTTCATCGAACCACACGGCGCCGGCCGCGCCGTCCAGCGTGCGAACGGGGCGCGTCTTCGACTCCTCCGCCTCGGCGAGGAAGCGGAAGATCTGCCGCACGCGCGCGGAGTCGAGCTCGTCGCCGGAGAGCTGAGGCGCGGGCGGCGGCGTGACCTGTCGCCCCGGGCCGGCCGACTGCGCGGGGATGGCGTGGAGCGTGGCACGGGTGCTGTGCTGCTGCTCGAATCCGCCGGCGGGGATACCGAGGCCGCCGCCGGACTCGGCCTGGGTGCCGCTGTCGCGGGACAAGGACGCGGCGCCGGTGCCGAGGGTGGCCGACACGGCGGTCGGGGCCGTGGTGAAGGTGACACGCTCCCGGTCGTGTGCATCCCGGAAACGGACCTCGATGTCCAGGTCGTCGGCGGTTCCGGCCGGGATGCTGTAGGCCCACGTGGCGGAGAGCCTGCGTCCCGTGCGCAGGGTGCCTTCCAGTTCGTCGTCGAGCAGATCACCGCTGTGGTCCTGCACCTGACGGGCCGTCTTGCCGTAGGGGCCGCCGCGCACCAGCAGGCTGATGCCGTCCACGGCGACGGGCCGCCCGGTGCCGTTGCTCAGGTGCAGGGTGCAGCGCACCAAGTCGTCACCCGGCCGGTACCCGTGGCTGTCGTCGGCGTCGGCCAGTTCGTACGGCATGACGTCGTCCACGCGTACGTACAGGCCGTCGTCGTACTGGTAGACGGAACCGACCGGCCGCAGGCCGTCACCCGGCACGCTCTCGTCCTGACTCACACGCCCCACCCCACTGTGTGCAGAGGGCCAGCTCATGACCCGTTCGGTGACATCTCGCCCAGCCGCCTCAAGCCGCCAACAAGCGCCCCCCGGCGCGCGACCTTGTATGTGAACTGAGCACACGCGGCGAGAGTACCAGCAACCCCTGACAACACACGCCCCTGGGACCAACCGTGCCGCAAGCTCAACGGCGTGCGATCAAGCAGCGACTTCAGCGGGCCCCGGCATCACGACAGAGCCACCTTGACGAGAGAGAAAGTCATTGACTGAGTTCACAATTACACGGCAGGATCTCAAGCGCGTCACCCATTGTGCGTGACGTCGTTCCGGAGGAGGGCAATCGCGCCATGGACATGCAAGTGGTCGACGTCTCGCCCCAGTTGGCGGCACAGTGGCTGACCAGCAACACCAACAACCGACCGCTCAGCAAGGGCACGGTGCAGCAACTGGCCGGCCAGATCCAGCGTGGTGAGTGGCAGTTGACTCACCAGGGGATCGCCTTCGACGAGGACGGTGTCCTGATCGACGGACAGCACCGCCTGGCGGCCATCGTCAAGGCGGGAGTCGCCGTGCGGCTGACCGTCACGCGCGGTGTGCCGCGCACCGCGTTCACCGTGATGGACACGGGCCGCAAGCGCACCGGGCGCGACGCACTCGCCCTCGCGGGCGAGGCCAACGCGACCCATCTGGCGGCAGCCCTGCGAGGACTGCACCTGTACCGGACCGCACCGAACTCCTCCTGGAGCGGCGGATCGTCGGTCACGAGCAACGACCAGCTCCTGGACGTGCTCGGCAAGCACCCCGGTGTCCGCGACGCCCTGCAGCGCGGCATCGCCTTGAACCGCGGATGCCGCATCACCGTCACGGCCGCGACGATCGGCTGGTACATCACCACCGAGGCGCGGCCCGACGTCGACCAGTCCGCGTGGGAGGAGGGAGTCGTCACCGGCGCGCGTCTGGAGCCGGGCGACCCGCGCCTCACGCTGCGCAACACCATGCTCAACCTGGCACTGGGCAACGCACACCGGCGCCGCGACGACTCACGTGAGCACCTGCTCTACTACCTCAAGGCGTGGAACGCGTGGGTCGAGGGCCGCAGCATCAAGCTGCTGCGCCGCTCCCCCAACGAGACGATGCCCCGCGTCTCCAGTCGCTCGGCTCTGACGCCGGCGGACAACAGCGCCTGAAAAGGCATAGATTAAGCGGACAGCCCCCTGTCGCGAGAGACACCCGGACATGGATGGGCCGGGCCTGTGGCACTCGGCAGGGGGACACGCGGGAAAGGAGGCGCATGCGCGCCCAGGAAATCACCTTCCTCAAGCTCGTCCAAGGGGACAAGCAGTTCCAGGTGCCGCTCTACCAGCGCACGTACAGCTGGGGCAGGGAACAGCTCCAGCGGCTGTGGGAGGACGTCGGGGAACTCGTCGAACAGCATCTGGCCGGCGAGACGGCGGCGCCGCACTTCCTGGGTTCCGTGGTGCTCGCACCGGGCCAGATCCAGGCAGGCGGGGTGCAGAGATGGCTGGTGGTGGACGGGCAGCAGCGGCTCACCACGCTGATGCTGGCCTTCACGGCGCTGCGCGACCACCTGAAGGAGACGGGTGACGCGCGCGGTGTGGACCGGGTGCACCGCCAGATACTGGTCAACGAGTTCCACGAGGGCGCGGACCACTACCGTTTGCTTCCCACGCAGGCCGACCGTGAGGCGTACACCGCCTGTGTCCAGTCCCGGGCCGACGCCGGCGGTGGCGACAACATCGGGGCCGCCTACCGGTTCTTCCGCGGTGCGCTCGCCGAGGGCCACGAGGCGAACGACGTGCAGTGGACCGCCACGGTCGAGACGGTCCTCAAGGATCTGCTCTCCATCGTGGAGATCACCGCCGAGTCCGGCGACAACGTCTACCGGATCTTCGAGTCGATCAATAACACGGGTGTCGGGCTCAGCCAGAGCGACCTCCTGCGCAACTACGTCTTCATGCTGCTGCCCAAGCGAGGCGAACGGATCTACCAGGAGCTGTGGCTGCCCATGCAGCAGAGCCTGGGCCCGAAGAACCTCGAACTGCTGGTCTGGCTCGACCTGGTGGTACGTGGCCACTACAAGACCAAGCAGAGCGAGATCTACCGGGAGCAGCAGAAACGGCTCCAGCCGCTGGCCGGCGACGAGGACGCGCTGCAGCACGAGATCGAACAGCTGGCCGAGCGGGCCGGCAGGTTCCTGCGCATCGTCGAGCCCGCTCGTGAGCAGTCCCCCGCCCTGCGCGCGGTCCTGGAACGCCTGGCCTCCTGGGGCGGCCAGACGCACTACCCGCTCGCCCTGCACCTGCTGGACCTGCTCGCGGCAGGCCGGACGACACCCGACGACGCGGCGCAGGCGCTCGGCTACGTCGAGTCCTACCTGGTACGGCGCCTGATCTGCCAGACGCCGACGACCGGCCTCAACCGGATCTTCATGGAGGCGCCGAAGGAGCTGGAGACCGACCGGCCCGCCGCCGAGGCGGTACGGCGGTTCCTGTCCGGCCGTCGCCGCCGCTGGCCGAGCGACGAGGAGCTGCGCGAGGCGATCCGCACCAAGCCGTTCTACTGGAGCGGCCGGCCTCCGCAACGCAGTTACATCCTGCGCCGGCTGGAGGAGAGCTACCGCCCCTCCGAGCCGGTGGACTTCGCCAGGGCGTCCCTGAGCGTGGAGCACGTCCTGCCGCAGCGACCCGCTCCGGCGTGGTTCGACCTCCTCTCCGAGGAGACGGAGCCGAACCAGGCTCCGCAGGAACTGCACGACCTGCTGGTGCACACCCTCGGCAACCTCACGCTGACCGGCGACAACTCCAAACTGTCCAACCACCCCTTCGAGCGCAAGCAGCAGATCCTCGACTCCAGCGCCCTGCGCATGAACCTTGAGATCGCCTCGGCGCAGCGCTGGGGCAAGGCGGAGATCCTGGCGCGTGCCGACCGCCTGTCCGAGCGCGCGGTGGGCCTGTGGCCCGGCCCGATCGGCGGGGTGAAATCGGCCGGTGAGGAGTCCCCGGGCTGGGCCGAGCTGCGGGCCGCGCTGGTGGCGATGCCGAGCGGCACGTGGACGACGTACGGCGATGTCGCCGAGCTGATCGGCAGCCACCCGGTGGCCGTCGGAGCGTACCTGGGCGGCAACTCGACGGTGATCGGCGCCTACCGGGTGCTCACCTCGGAAGGCAAGATCTCTCCTTCCTTCCGCTGGCCGGACGGCGACGACCGACAGCCGCCGCAGGAGCTGCTGACGAGCGAGGGCGTGCGCTTCGACACCTGGGGCCGGGCACACCGCTCGCAACGCCTGACCGCGGCGGAGCTGGCCACCCTGCTGGGGAAGGACGTCGCACAGCCCACGGCGCACGATCCGCTCCCCGAGGGGGAGGATGCGGCGGCAGCCGAGCGCTTCCGCACCCAGTTGCAGGAGCACTGGCCGGACGCGCAACCCGGCGTCATGGGGGCCCTCGACTTCTGGCGCCGGCAGGGCGGTTACGTCAACTACGGCCGCTATGAGGAGACCAGTTGCTTCCCGATGCTGGACGCCGGGACGAGCCGTAGCCAGCACCTGCTCTGGCCGGTCGCGATCTACCCGGTGAGCGGCACGGTAGAGGTGGTCTTCCAATACCTGAAGTCCCGCACGCCCTTCGACGACACCGAACAGCGCCGGGAACTGCTGAACCGCCTGAACGAGATCGACGGCATCGACCTGCCCGAGGCGAAGCTGGAACTGCGTCCCTCCTTCCCGGTGACGGTCTTCGCCGGGCACGGTGACGAGATCTGCGAGGTGCTGGACTGGTTCGTGGGGGTGGCGGCGCTGGATCTGGCGCGGCGGCGGGACTGAGACCTTGCCGCTTTCCCCGCGTTGAGGCACACCCGCCCGGCGGGGGCGGAGCCGACCCGCGCGAAGGCCCTCTCGCACCACCCCCACTATCGTCTTATTGACGATAATGGGGGTGTCGTGCAAGGCTGACAAGGCGTCAAGCGCCGCAGACCGCGACCTGCGGGACGGACGCCGCACCCTTCCTCCCGTCCCGGCCGCCCCGAACGGGATCCCACCTGACGCCCCGCCGACCGGGCCTGCCCGCCGCGCGCCACCGAACACCTGGAGTTATCCGTGGCCGATACACGCATACCGAACCCCCGCCTCGACGCGCGCGGAGCCGACCGGGCCGCAGGGGTACTGCTCGGCGCCGCGGTGGGCGACGCGTTGGGCGTGCCGTACGAGTTCCAGGCGACCCTTCGGGACGACCAGCAGCCGCGGATGATCGGCGGCGGCCTGGGACCGTACAAGCCCGGTGAGTACTCCGACGACACCCAGATGCAGGTGTGCATCGCCGAGGTGGCGGCGACCGGGGCCGATCTGCGCGGCCCCGACGCCCTCGACGCGATCGCGGCCGGCTTCCGGCGCTGGCTCGCCGGGGGCGCCAGCGACGTCGGCAACCAGACCAAAGCCGTCCTGTCGGCCGCGGACCACGCGTCCGGGACCGCGGGCGCGGCGATGCTGGGAGCCGCCCGCGACTACGCCGCCCGCCACCCCCAGAGCGCGGGCAACGGCTCGCTGATGCGCACCGGCATCGTCGCGCTCGCCCATCTCGGGGACGCGGCCGCCATGGCCGAGGCGGCCGTCGCGGTCAGCGCGCTCACCCACCCGGACCCCGACTGCGCCGACGCCTGCGTGCTGTGGTGCTCGGGCATCCGCACCGCCGTGCTGGAGGGGACCTTCGACGGCGTACACGCCGGCCTGGACCTGCTGCCGGCTGACCGCCGAGCTCTCTGGGTGGAGCGGCTGGACGAGGCGGAGGCCCACCCCCCGCACCACTTCTCCCCCAACGGCTGGGTCGTCTCCGCGCTCCAGGCCGCCTGGTCGGCGATCACCCGCACCCCCGTCCCCGAACTGGCCCCCGCCGAGCAGAGCTTCCCCGCCCAGCACCTGAGTCTGGCCCTGGAGGCGGCGGTCCGGGCCGGGAACGACACCGACACCGTCGCGGCGATCGCCGGCGCCCTGCTCGGCGCGCGCTGGGGCTGCTCCGGCATCCCGCTGGAGTGGCAGCAGGCCGTGCACGGCTGGCCCGGTCTCACCGGCGTCGACCTGGTGCGCCTGGCGGTGCGCACCGCCCGGGGCGGGCAGGACGACGGCGATGGCTGGCCCTCGGCGGCCCGCGTCCCCGTCCCGGCCGGCGCGCACCGCGGCTTCGCCGTGCCCCACCCGCACGACCCCGGGGTGTTGCTGGGCAACCTCGCCCTGCTCCAAGGGGCCGAGCCGGTCGCCGTCGACGCGGTGGTGTCGCTGTGCCGCATGGGCGCGGCCCCGGTGCTGCCCGACGCCGACGCCGAGCACGTGCGCGTCTGGCTGGTGGACAACGACGGCGACAACGCCAACCTGCACTACGTGGTGGACCAGGCCGCCCGTGAGGTGCTGCGGCTGCGTGGCGCGGGCAAGCGGGTCCTGCTCCACTGCGCCGCCGGCCAGAGCCGTACCCCGGCCGTCGCCGCCGTGTACAGCCACCTTGCCACCGGCGCGGACGCCGGGACCGCGCTGAAGGAACTGCGTGAGGTGCTGGTGCACGGTTGGCAACTGTCGGCGCACGTCGAACTGCTGGAGGCCGTGCATGCGTTGGCCGGTCCGCCGGTCGACAGCCAGGCTTCGCTGTTCAGCTGGCCCGAAGAGGAGGACGGGGAGCAGGAGGCTTTGCCGGACGTTGCCCTTGAGCCGGAGGTACAGACCGAGTTCCTGAGGGAGAAGTGGGCGGCCTCGCGTGTCCGAGGACTGCTGCTCGGCCTGGCCGTGGGCGACACCCTCGGTGCGGCCCGGGGCAAGCTGCCCGCCGACGTCTCGTTGCGGGCCGGGGTGAGCACCCAGTTGGCCTGTTTCACGGCCGAGGGGACGATCCGCGCGTTCGTGCGGGGTGACCACAAGGGGATCTGCTCACCCTCGGGGGTGGTGTGGCACGCCTACCGCCGGTGGGCTGATCTGCAGGGCATAGAACTGCTGGATCACCCCGGGTCTGGGCAAGGGGGAGCGTGGCCGGACGGTTGGCTCGCTCAGGTGCCCATGCTGGCGCAGCGGCGGGGTTCGGCGCCCGCGACCGTCACCGCCCTGTCCGGAAGCGGGTCGGGCAGCCTGGGGAACCCCACCGCCAGCCGTGGCTGCCACGCCCTCACTCGTACCCTGCCTGTCGCCGTGGCCGTGGCCGGGCACGGCTCGGACTACTGGGTCGACGAAGCTCGCGCGATGGCCGCCCTCACCCACGGCGACCCCGCCGCGCAGTCCGCTGCCGCCCACGCGGTCGTGCTGGCCGCGCGCTGCCTGACCAGTGGGGCTCGACCGCAGGTGCGGCGTGCCTTGAGGGAGGGCATCCGCTTCCTTCGCGAGGTCATGACCGGCGCCGAACTGGAGCAGCTCACCAGGGCACTCGATCGTGCCGGCACTCATCCCGCCGACGCGAACTTCCTCGCCCACGTCGCGCCGGACGCCACCGCCCCCTCCGCTTTGCTGGGCGGTGTGTACGTCGCCGCGTCCTTCCCGGAGCGGGATCAGGTGACCGACGCGCTGCACTTCGCCGCCGGGGCGCCGGACGGCGACTCGGTCGCCTGCGTGGCCGGCGCGCTGCTCGGAGCGGCGCACGGCGCGGAGGCGCTGCCGGTCGATCTGGTGAGCCGGCACGAACTGGCCTGGGTGCTCGACACCTTGGCCCGCGACCTCATCGCCCAGATCACCGACTCGCCCAGCGGCAGCGAGTACACCGCCGGCTGGGACCCGCACTGGTGGGGCCGCTACCCCGGCTGGTGACCAGCGGCAGCAGCCCTGTCGGCGGCGCTCTGGTCGTCCGATGGCAGGAGAGCGGCGGCCGCGGTGCGCAGCAGGCGGACGAGTTCGGGTGTGTCGGCCGCGGGGTCGTGCGCGTACAGCAGGTTGCTGGCGAGCATGGCGCGTTCGGCGGTCGTGCCCTGCTGGAAGTCCGCCGAGTCGGCCAGCCCGGCCGCCCAGGCCGGAACGGCGGCCTTCCACTGCTCCCGCTGCCGCTCCAGGAGGAGTTCGGTCCGCCCGGCCCGCGCCTTGGTGAGGGCGCGCCGGATGTAGAGGGACTGCACGGGGCAGTCGGAGCCGAACATGCTGCGTGCGACCTCAGCGCCCCGGCGGTCCTGAGCTGAGGGCGTCTGACCCGCCAGGTACTGCTCGTCGTTGAGCAGGGCCTCGCGCAGTTCCTTTCCCCACCGCTTGAGGTGGGGAAAGGAGGACTGCTCTTCCCGCACGGCCCTGATGCTCTGCTCCCACCCCTTCAGCCAGCGGTCGAGTTCCTCCGCCCAGTCAGCCTGGACCCGGTAACGATGCACCTTGTCGCCAGAGCGGAACGCCGCGGTGAACCCGCTCAGTTCGTCATCGTGCCGCGCCGCTTCCGCCCGCGCACCCTTCAGACCGCGCAGACCGGGATGCTTCAGGTCGCGCGCTCCGTCAAGGCGCCTGGCCCAGCCGCCGTGATACCGCTCGATCACGACTTGGTCCGGCAGCTGCGCAGCGACCTCCTGAAAGAACGATTCGCGGTCGTCCCAGTCGACGATCGAGGTGCGAGCATCTTCCGGGACCGGCCCGCTTGAGCGGGATTCCGCGATGACGTCGACAGCGGGCCGGTCGCGGCCTGTGCGGACAGCCGCCGGATCGTCCAGCAGACCGTGCAGCCCCGCGAGCAGCAGTTCGAGCTTCTCCGCCACCGACCGCTGGTCCTCGAGCCATTCCAGGGCGCGATCGTTGCCCTGCACCTGGACACTGAAGCTGCCGTCCCTGCCGAGGAAGTCGGATCCCGGGGTGCATCCGTAGGCGGCGAGTTCTTCGGTGGCCGCCTTGATGACGCAGGCGTCCCGATCCCCCGGAGAACCGGCCACAGCGGTCACGGGCAGGGAGAAGGTCAGCGTGTCCACGTAGGTGGCGTTGCCCGGCAGCCCCAGATCGTCGTACAGCTCGATGGTGTACTCACCCGGGCCGACGCTGCCGATGTAGGCACTCACCCAGCCGTAGACGCGACAGCCGCCGTCGCCCTCGTCGTACCCGTCTGCGTCACCTTCGTCGTCCCCTTCGCCCACAGGACCCTCCACGGAGTCCGTCGCCCAGGCCTTCCATGCCTCATCCGGATCACCACCTGCGGCCTCCAGCCAGCCGTTGGGGTCAGCCAGACCGTGATGGACGGCAGCGGAGGCGAAGCCGACGGCGTCACGGGCACGGATACCGACGATGTCCGGGTCGATGCCCGCACGAACCAGGATGTCGGCGTCTTCGAGACCGCATCCCAACTGGATGAATTTCTCTCTGTCCGCGTCGTTCCCACCCATGCCCAGGCTCTCCCACTCTGCTGATGCCACCGATCTGCCCGGTCGCCGGACGACCGGGCAGCCCACTCCCCATGAGGCAGCCGTTGTCAAAGGCCATCAGTATGTGCTGTCGTGCGCTAAGTTCACAACGATTCACGCCCGGCCAACTGAAGAGGCCCAGGTGCTGGCCCGACTGAGCCGGGCCGGCATGCCCCTGGCGGACATCCGGCTGGTACTGGCCGGCTGGTCCAGCGAACGCGGACCTGGTGCGCGGGCTCCTCCAGGCATACCTGCGCCGCCTGAAACAGGGCCTGGCCGACGCCCGCGGTGAGTTCTCCACATTCCGAGCCGTCAGCGTGCTCAGGGCGGCGGACGACGGCACGGTGATCGTCTGCGCGGACGGTGACGACGGCCTGGACAACGTCGGCGTCAACCGCGAGTTCCTGCTGGACGCGCTCGCGGCCGCGGCCCGGGACGCCCTGGTCCTCGAACTGGGCGCCCCCACCGCACCGCTCGCGATCCGCCGCCCCGACGCAGAACGCGCCTTCTCGCTGCTGATGCCGGTGCGTCTGGAGGACTGAAGTCCGTCTTCAACAGAACATGAGCGCGGATATGATCAGAAAATGGAGATCGCTTCGCCCCGGCGTGTGAACCGGAAGTGGCCAGTGCTGGGCATGTGGGTGGCCATAGGCGCGGACGGCCAAGCGGTCGTGTCCCTGAAGAAGATCAAAGCAGGTGTGCCGGTCGAGGTGCCCCTGCCGGAGAACATGACGGCTCTGCGGCGGCTGGCCACCAACGCGCGCAGAGGAGTACGGGGGCCGGGCCTGAAGGTGCGGGTCACGGGCACTCGGCAGGCTCCCGAGGTCACCGTTCTGACGGCGAGCAACGCGGTCGGCATCCTGGTTGTCGGCGCCCTGGCCGAATCGTTCAAAGCACGCCTGTCCGATGACGCCGAACGAGCCCTGCTCCTGCTTCGCAGCCGTGAGGAGGAGCGCCGCCGCCAGGAGCACTCCTATCTCGGCCGTGTCGACGCGCAGCGAGCCGACGAGTTCGGATCTTCCACCGGCCTCCGCACTGTCTCAGGGGGACTTCCGACCCTTGGCCGCCGTCGCTGAACCGTCACCCCACAGGCTGCGACCGCCACGCCCTGGGCATCCTGGCGCACTCCGCCTCATGTACGATGATCAAGAGGGCAGTGCTCCTGAGCGCTCTCTCCTCTCAGACGAAGGCCCCCGGAGCCTTACCAACTCCAACGCAGGGGGCCTTCGTCGTTCCCAGGAATCGGCGGTGCTCGCCAGGGCGGCCGAGCCACCCGACGACTGCCTCGTCGCAGTGCGGTGTCGCGCTCGCCGTCGCCCGCCGGTGATGGTCCAGCTACTGGCCCGGGTCCGAAGTGGCCGCCCTGTATCCGGGTTCGGGCCGGCCCTCTTCAGGACCGACCCGTACGGACGGCGTCACCCGGCGTTCTTCTCCGCCCAGGTCGCGAGCCCGACCATGCCGCCCTGTTCCGCGGCCGCCAGCGCCTCGCGGGCGCGCTCTATCGCCTTGGCGAGTACGTCCAACTGGGCCGTGTCGAGCATCAGGATGACCGTTGAGTCCTCGAACGCGTCTTCATCCTCGTAGTGGGCGGTCATCACGGCCCGGTTGCCGAAGCTGGGATCGTTGAAGATGCTCAGCGCGACGGTGCCGCCGATCTGTGCGTCGACCGTGCCGAGATTGATGTTGAACATGACGTCCGGTTCTCCGTTCGATACGGGCGTGAACAGTCCCGCTCCAGTGCGTTCGGTCGCGCGGGGCGACATTGCGCGAACCGGCGGGCTCGCCGGGTGCGGGGCAGGGAAGAGGTGTGATGCGCCGGAAGTGCGTGGAGGTCTTTGGGGCCGGTACCCGCCCCGACGGCGTCAGCAGCTCTCGCCGAACTTGACGGCCTCGATCGTCACCGGCTGCCCGTCGAGCTTCGCCCCGGCCGCCGGATCGGTCGAGCAGACCGCCCAGTTCGACTCGACGAGCACCCAACGGTCCTGGCCCGACGCGTCGTTGACCGTGATGCTGGTGGAACCGTCGAGCGCCTGGCGGGCGACCTTGACGGACTTCCCCACGAAGTTCGGCATGGTGGAGCCGGCCTTCTCGGGTTCACCCTGGTCACCGCCCGCGGGGCAGGTCTCCTCCAGCTTGACCGTGCTGAAGTCGATCTTCGTGTCCGTCGCGCGTTTGCCGGGCTTCGGGGTCTGGGCGCAGACCTTCCAGTCCCGGTCGAGAATCTGGTTGCGCCCCCGGCCGAGCGCGTCGTGCGACGTCAGGTAGTAGAAGCCGGCGGCCTGCGCCTGGTCCTGGGCGCTCTGCAGTCCCTTGCCCACCATGTCCGGCAGCACGGCGGTGGCCTCGGTGGTGGCCGGGGATTCCTGGGCGTCCCCGGGTTCCCGGGTCCCCTCGCCGGTGGGGGTGGCCGACGCCTCGGGGGTGGGGGCGCTGGGCTTGGCGTCCGCGCCGGTGCCGGCGGTCGGGCCGCAGGCGGTGAGCACGGCGAGCGCCAGCGCGACGGTCGCGGAGGTGCGGGTGATGCGCATGGTTAACCCCAGGGATGTCTCAGGCGGGAGTGGACCGTTGTGCGTCGGCAGGTTCGGCCCGCCGTACCGACGACCGGGCCCGGCAGGACGCTCGGCCGACGGTCGGCCGGGGACCCCTCGATGGCAACCGGCCGGCCCAGTATGCAGTTCGTGCACTGAGTTCACAACTTCATGCTGGAAACCTGGCGCGCACGTCTGCCCGGCGGGCAGCGGGCGTCCAGGCTCTGAGCCGGGCTCAAGAACGGGCACCGGGGAGGGGGGAGAGCGCGATGAAGAAGAACACGCTGGAGTACGAGCACGCTCTGGACTCCGTGGTCGACATCATGTCGGCCACCACGCGGGCCGACTGCCCCGCCTGACCGTCGGCCGCGGCGGCGTTCGCCACGGAAGCCGGTCGGCGCGCGCGACGGCTACGCGTCCTTGTCGGGCGTGTCCCAGGCCGGTAGCGGCACGCCGTCGAGCGCAGTGTGCTGGACCACCGCACACCGCATCTCCCGGACGGCAGCGAAGAGGCGTCGCCCGACCGCTTCGATGTCCTTCGGAGGGAACGAGATCCGGATCTGGTGCGGGTGTGACATGTCGTAGGTGAGCAGCCAGTCCGTGTCCGCGGTGGCGAAGTGGTCCTGGCCCGAGTCACCGTCTTCCGAGCGCCAGTTGCCTCGGTCCACGGTCGGCGCCAGGGCCCGCCGGAGGATCGCCAGGCGCTGGTCGTGGGCGAGCGGGCTCTCGGCGAGCCGGAGGCAGCGGTGGATACGGGGCCGGAACGGGGTGAACCACGGAGCCAGATCCGGCTCCATGTCCGCGAGCAACCGGGAGGCGAGGCGTCCCCCGGTCCATGCCTCGACGAACCCCGCCGCGCCCATGGGGTGGGGCTCGTAGCGCCCCGCTCTGTCCCGCACCACGGTGGACCAGCTCGCGGCTTCGCCCTCGGTGAGCCAGCAGAGTTGGTCGCCGTCGATGGTGGCGCCCCAGATCAGCAACCCTCCCGGCGCCGGATGGAGAGGGTACGGGTACCGTCCCTGGTGTCTCCCGGGCGTGCCCGACGGCCCGCCCCTCTGCCATTCGACCCTGTCGTGCCCGCTCCTGCCGAACGGCCTCCGCAGGCGGACGTAGTCGCAGAACTCGCCCCGCCCGTACGTCTCCACCAGCCACTTGTAGTCGTCGGGCAGCCGCACGCCGAGCCCGGTCTCCGCGGCGGCCCAACTGCCGCGGGCGTCGACGGGAGCCGCCGGCGGCGGCACGAGCCGCACCAGGCCCGGATTACCCGTCACGGCACGTCGCGGCGTACGAGCGCCTTGGCGAAGGGCTCGCCGGTACGGCGGGCGTACGTCATCCGCTCGCGTACCTCCCTCACGGTGCGCGGGCGGTACCCGGGCCCGCCGCAACAGCTCTTGTGGAAGCGGACACCCGCGTGCAGCAGGACGGACAGTGCCCTCCAGGCCGCGGTGTCCCGGCGCGGCGGCGCGGCGAAGGCCGACCCCACATGAATCAGCGTCCCCGCACAGCGCGGACAGATCCGCTGCCGGTCCCTGTCGTACGGCTGCTTGTACGAGGCCCTGCACGGAAGGCAGACGTACGAGGTCTTGGCATGGCTCATGCCGCCAGGTTAGACGGCACCCGGGCCGGACTCGACGGGATTACGGGCCCAGGGCCTCTCGAACACCGGCATGCTCATGCGACCCGACGCAGCAAGCCCAGGCGGACGGCCTCGCTGCGAAGCACCATGGCAGATACGTGATCCCGCTCGTCGACCTGCTCAACCCACTCATCCATGCGCAAACGGTCGCAGGCACCTCTGACAACGACCTGTTGCGCTGACGGCGGGCGGCGCGCCGGGCCGCATTGGGCCGCCTTTGCGGAACGGTGATGCGTGAGCACGGCCTCGCCTTCCCCGAGATCCGGGTCGTACCCTGAGGCAGTAGCCGTGGCGGCTGAGGAGGTGACGGGTGACGGGTCCTTCGGCAGCGAAGATCCAGTCGATGTCTTGTGCGTCCGCGCCGAGTTCGTCGTCGGCCCGGCACCAGGTCCGGTAGTCGACCGGGCCGAGTTGGAAGCGCAGTCGGCGCCGACTGTCAGGCAGATGTACATCGACCACGTCACCAGGGCCGGTTCCGAGACCACGGGTCTTCACCCGGCCGCGCACCTTCCGTTCGGTGAACAGGCGTTCCATGCCGCGTTTGATGAAGAGGTGGTCGGCACTGGACTCACCGTTGTTCTCGCGGTGACAGACCGGAGCGGTCGAGTGGTGGGCGAAGTGACACACCTTCGTCGTATAGCGGCGATCACTCAGCTCGCCTCCGCAGCCGCCCAGTTGCAGACCGCATCAGTAGGTGTGGTCCTGGTGGGCCTTGCGCCATCTGTCCGATTCCCACGCGTCCATCGGCAGGATCACCGGGTGGTCGAGCATGAAACCTCGCAGGAAGACGTCCGAGGAAAATCACACAGCCGGGCCGGAGCGAAACAAGAGCCGTCAGTATCTTCTCATGTACTGAGTTCACAAGAGGAGTAGAGGATCACAAGATTCCATCGCCGGCTGTTCCGTCGTTGGGGCTGAGGCATAGGCTCACACCGGGCAATCAGGCGACCGAGGAGCAGTACATGCGGGACAGCGCTGCTGAGTGTCACCAGGCGTCGGCCGACGTGGAATCCATGCCGCCAGGGATCCCCGTTCCCAGCCGTGACGAGGTGCTCGGCCAGGCGATTCCTTTCGACCGGGCTCGTTGGCTGACTCGTCTGCCCAGCGTCGACTGGTGGCCGCCGGAACTCGACGACTGCCCGACGGTGGCCGGCCGACGGAGGGTCGACCGCAACACGGTGTTCGCTGTCGCCCGCCGCTCGGACACCGTCGAGGGCCGTCGGCACCTGCTGACCGCCGCCCTGGTCTGGGGCACGGGCACCAAGGCCCGGTCGGTCGCGCGTCGCGCGGACATCTTCGCGGCGGCCTCCGCCGAGGACATCGACGCACGCCTGCAAGCCGCGCTGGGCACGCTGCGGGAAGAGGGCCCCGTCGCGGCGTACTACGCCTTCAACAACGACCAGCGGATCAAATACCTGGGCCCGGCATTCTTCACGAAGGTGCTCTACTTCGCCGCTCATGAGCCGGGCGCGGCGGCATGGCGGCCGCTGATCCTGGACCGTTTCGTCGCACTGGCTCTGCGGGCCGAGGACACCGGCGAGAAGTGGCGCACGAGCGGATGGACAACACCCTGCTACGGCCGGTACCTGTCCTTCGCCTACGAGCGAGCCCAGCGAGCGGGCGTCCTCCCGGACCAGATCGAGGCCGCGTTGTTCGCCCATGGCAAGCAACTGGCGTAGCCCTCAAGGTGCCTGCGGGGCGATCAACAGGACTTGGCCGTCACTGACATCAACTCCACCATGATTCCGTTCAGTTCGGCCTGTAGCTCGGCCGCGCTCGTCCTGAGCGCCTGCGCCTCCCGCGGCGAGCGGTTGACAGGAATCACCGCGCCAGGGGCGGTGAGGGTCAGCCACGCGCGGGCGACGCGCATCGTCCGGCGTGTCTGATTGCTCGCCATGAACGCCTTACCGAGGACGGACATCCTCCCCTCGATGCGGGCGACCGACTCGCGGACCTGCCGTCTTTCCTCGGCAGTGGAGTCCTGGGCCTTCGTCCGGTCCTGTTTGGTCTTTTGCTGTTGGACGCGTCTGATCGACGCGCCCACCTCCCTCCACTGCTGCGCGGTCAGTGTGCGCGCCGGACTGGTGACGGGCGGTCGGCTCGACACGGGGCGAGGCGGCTTCGCGTACAGCGCGATGGCCCGTTCCCTCTCCTGATTCGCCCAGGCGCGCAGGGCCGGTGAATCGGCGGACAGGGCCTCGGCACCCCGCACTCCGAGCTTCTCCAGAACAGCGGGCAGGCAGGACAAGAGGCCGTCATCGTCGCGAAGCAGCACCGACAGTACTGCCTTGGTGTCCCACAGAGGGCTGTCGACCTCGACGAGGAAGTCGATGCGCTCGGAAGCGGACATGCTGGTGAGCGGCTCACCGAGTTGCGCGGCGAGGGCGGACCAGCGCTGTGTGCGCCCTCTCGGTGCGGCAGCCCGCTCGCCCGACGCTGCTGGTCCGCCGCCGGGGGCTGTGCCCTCGCGGCCGCGACGGTCGGCTGCTGAACCGTCTGCCGCGCCCGAGGGGCCGTGACCGGCTTCGCCTCAGGGGTTTCGGGGAGTACCCGGGCCAGGCCCGTGCGGGCGGCCTGGTGTGCGTCGAGTCGCACGAAGTGGTCCAGGTGGACGGCCCATCCGCCGGCGCCTTCACGAACCAGTAGACGTGCGCGGTCGACTGCTCGGTAGACGTACTGCGCCGGAGGCAGTGCGCTGTCGCCCGGCAGGGACAACACCGCTCGTACGATGGGGCTGCCGAGAGGCTTGACGTCCGCCATGACGAGGCGGCGCCCCTCGGCGGCGAACTGCGAGTCGCCGGGGACGGGAGCTTCCGGGTCCAGGGCGAAGACCATGGAGACAACCACGGGAAACGCGAACGGCTCCGGACGCCGGGCCGGCCCGCGCATGGCCTCCGCGGACGGTGTCAGCAGGCCGGCCTCCCCGATCCGGCACTCCTCCAGGGGGCTCCAGCGGACGGACCGTTCGTCGAAGGTCCGGGTGCCGATGAACACGCGGCGCTCACCGCCCACGGTCTCCAGACGGAACCGCAGGCTGTAGCCGTTGCGGGCGAGGAGTTCCTCGGTGAGCGGGCCGTCCGTGCCGAAGAGCCAGTCAACCTCGTCGACGCCGCCGCTGAGGGCGAGGTTCGCCGTGCGCCAGCTTCGGTAGTCGAGGCGCGCGAGTTGGAAGCGGAGCCTGCGGCGGGCGGCGGGCAGGTGCAGGTCCACCGCGCCGCCGGGTCCCGAGCCGAGGTCATGGGTCCGCACATCGCCCCGCTGCCCCTGCTTGCCCAGCAGGTCGCGCAGGCCCCGCTTGATGAACAGGTGGTCGGCGCTGGACTCGCCGGTGGCAGCACGGCCGCAGGTGCGGCCACCGGCCACATGGGCGAAGTGACATACTTTGTCGTGGTAGAGCCGGTCCATCAACTTGCCGCCGCAGCCGCCGAGTTCATAGCCACACCAGTACGTGTAGCGGGGGTGGCGCCTGCGCCAGGCTTCCAGCTCCGCGGCTCCCATGGGGAGGATCACCGGATGGTCGGAGCTGCTGCTGCCGATCACGGCTGTCTGCACGAGACGGTGGTCGAGCACGGGACCTCACAGGAAACGCCCGGAAGTGTCCGCCCAACCGGGCACGGGCGACGCGAACCAGCACAGTATCTGCTCCGTGCGCTAAGTTCACAAGAGCCATCTCGCTGAGGTCGTTGTCGCCTGCTGCCTCGCTACGGCAACCCGGATGAGGAGGGGAGTGCCACTTCGCCCCACACGGTCTTCGTGTAGGCGTCCCTGCTTTCCCAGCCCCAGCGTTCGGCGTACGACTCCACCAGCAGCAGTCCCCGTCCCGATGGGGCGTCGAGCGAGTGCGAGGCGCGGGGAGTGGGCTCGGGGAGGCGCTCCGGGCGGGTGTCGGTCACCTCGATGCGGAACAGGTACGGCACGAGGAGCAGCGCGAGCCGGAAGTCGCGGCCGGGGAGGCTGCCGTGGCGGATGGCGTTGGCCGCGAGTTCGGCCGTGACGAGGGCGACGGTTCGGGCGGGGTCGGAGCTGTGCGGGAGGCCGGTCCACTCGGTGAACTGCTGGACGGCGAGCCGACGGGCGAGGCAGGCGCCTCGTCTGGTGCTGCTGAAGCGCAGGGCCAGGTGGAGGGCGGGCGAGTGCGGGGGCTTCGGCTCGTCGGTGAGGTGTGGGTGTGTCACGGGGGCAGCGTGACGGGTTCAGGAGTGGCTTGACCAGGTACGACGGCCGTACTGCTGGCTCGCTGTACGGAGGAGACGGCTGATCCTGGAGCCGGCCGTACGGCCAGTTGTACGGGCGTTACGGGATCAGGGGGTCGGACACGGATGCGGTGCGGGGCCTCAGGTCCGGTCGGCTTCATGGCTACCACCGGATCAGGGCGGGCATGGCTGTGTGGTCGGGGCCTTCCGTCATGCCCCCGGTGAGCGGCCTCTTGCACGTTCGGCCGGGCACACCGCCGCGGCCGGGCCGTCACACCTCGACGCGCAGCCAGGTGTCGCCGGTGCGGAGCCAGAGGGTGCCGTCGCGGCCTTGACCGCAGCGCAACACGACCCGGCCGGGTACGTCGAGGGTGCGGCGCTCGGTCACCGCCCAGGTCGTCCCGTCGAACTCGGCGCGGGTGAGGTCGACGGTCCGCTTGTTGTGATGGCGGCGGGTCAGTACCGCCCGGCCGCCGCGGACCGCGAAGCCGTCCGGGTCGCGTACGGGGCTGCGGTGGCTGGTGACTTCGCCGGTGGACGGGGTGATCCGGGTCAGGTGGGTGCCGGACCGGCTGCCGGAGTACCAGACCAGCCACACCCGGTCGTCCTCGGTCGCGGCCGTGCAGCCCTCCAGCGGGTGGTCGGGCAACCGGCCGCCAGGGTGCCAGGTCGCGCGGCCCTCGGCGTCCCAGCCCGCGAGGCCGGCCGCGGACTCCGGGTGGCCGCCGTAGATGCCCTCGTCCCCGTAGGCGGTCCAGATCCCTCCGCGGCGGTCGGTCACCAGGGCGGGTATGTCGTCGCCGACGCAGAACTCACCCTCGGGCGTCCCCGAGGCGGAGTACACCACGGCATTGGGCTCCCAGGCGCCTTCGGTACCGCCCCGCCGCGTACGGCCGCTCACCAGCAGGAACCGCGAGTCCGGGAGCAGGGCCAGGTGGCTGGGCCAGATCCGGACGTCCTCGACGAGGGTACGCCGCTCCCCCTGCCTCGTGACGGTGACCAGCTCGCCGGTGAACGGGTCCTTCGGCCGCCACCCGACCCACCCTTTGACGTAGGGGCTGCGCTCCAGGTACCGCCGGTGGACCAGCATGACCGCCAGCTCCCCGGCCGGTCCGACCGTCCACCACAGGGCCTTCTGCCCCCGCGAGGCATCCGCGGCGGGCAGGCTCCACGCCTCCTGCACGGCGGCATCGGCGTGGTCGCTCATCGCGTGACGTGACATCGGGAACGGTCACCTCGGGGACTCCGGGGGCCGACGCCGCCCGAAGATCCCCACCTTACCGATGGTGAGTCCGGTGTCGTACGGGTTTCTGTACGGCCGTTGTACGGGCCCCGAGGCGTGTCCCGGTCCTCGCAGCCCGCGTTGGACATGGCCCCGGGGTGGTGGGGGCGGGTGGTTGTGCTTCGGGACGAAAGGGCGTGAGGGCGGTGCGGGAGACGCGAGAAGCGCGGGAGCCGCGGAACGGTCGTACGGTGCGGACGAAGGACGAGGGGCGCGACCTGCCGGGGGCGTGGTCGGCGTACGGCAGGCTGCTCCAGCACCTGCGCAAGCGGGCCGGGATGAGCCAGCAGGAACTCGGGGAGGCCATCGGCTACTCGCAGGAGCAGGTCGCCTCGGTCGAGCAGGGGCGGCGGCCGGCGAAGGCGGCGTTCACGAGGGCGGCGGACCGGGTACTGGAGGCGCGGGGTGTGCTGGAAGTCCTCCAGGACGAGGTGGACAGGGCGAAGCTGCCGCGCTTCTTCCGCAACTTCGCGCTGATCGAGGCGGAGGTGGTCAGCCGCTTCTCCTACGACCCGCTGCTGGTACCGGGGTTGTTGCAGACGGAGGGGTATGCGCGGGCTCTGTTCGCGGGTCACTGTCCCCCGCTGAGCGAGGAGATCATCGACCAGCACACGGAGGCCCGGCTGAGCCGACAGAAGTTGTTGACGCGGGTGCCGCTCGCGGAGTTGTCGTTCATCATCGGTGAAGAGGCTCTGCGGAATCCGGTGGGCGACGCGGAGGTCATGCGCGGGCAGTGGCAACACCTGCTGGAGCTGGGTGCGTTGCGCAATGTGGAGGTGCAGGTCATGCCTGCCGTCTCCGGGTTTCACTCCGGCCTGAACGGGCCGTTCGTGCTGCTGGAGAGCAAGGAGCACCAACACCTCGGATACATCGAGTCCCAGGAAGTCGGGTGCGTTGTGCAGGACCCGGCGGAGGCCAGCGCCTTCGGGTTGCGGTATGGCAAGCTGCGATCGCAGGCTTTGAACGGCGTGGAGTCTGCGCGGCTCATCGAACGGCTGGCGGGAGAGACGTGAACATGGAGCAGGTGACCGAGGACATGGACGGGCTGCACTGGTTCAAGAGCAGCTACAGCGGGTCGGGGGGTGGCGACTGCGTGGAGGTGGCCGCCAGCCTGAACGCCGTGTATGTACGGGACTCCAAGGCGGCGGGTGTTGGGCCTGTACTCCGGATTGACCAAGACCAGTGGGCGGCTTTCGTGGCGCTCGCGGTGAGGTAGGACGTAAGAAAGACGGGCTCGCTCAGGTCACCAGGGGTGACCTGAGCGAGCCCATTGTCATGCCGACGGTTCAGAAGAGGGCACCCTCGGCGCCTTCACCGAAATCCGCACCACCTCGGGCGGCCAGCTGTTCCTTGCGCTTCCGAACAGCCTCCGGGGAGGGCGGGGGCAGGTCGGGGTGCTTCTCCCTTGCCTTCTTCTCCGTCACTCCCTTGTGCAGGCCGCGGTGAACCTCATCGGCATACGCCTGGTGGTTCAACTGGCGCAGCCGGTCGATGATCTCGGTCCGGGCGAGCAGGCCGATCGTGTAGCGCGGCCCCTGCTCGGTGCTGTGGAAGCCGTGTTGCAACGGAAACGTCTCGTGAGTCGGGTCGACAGGCGGTGTCTGCCCCGACTCGTTCAGCAGATCGTGCCATCCGTACGCCTCCACGGTCGCCTTGTCGATCTCCTCGTGGATGGCCCGGAGCTCAACGACCTCGGGGTCCTGACAGGCGGAGTCGTGGAACAAGTTGTAAGTAGAGGTGAGGCCTACGTTCCGGGCCTTCATGAGGTCGTCGCGGTAAGTGTACAGGCGGGTTCCGGCGGCACGGAGTCGGTTGGTCAGCGGGGGACGGACCAGGGTTTCGAAGACGTCGGTGGGGGTGTAGCGGAGGTCACCCTTCATGGTCGACGCGCGGTCGATGGCCCACCAGTAGTGCGGGGCGCTGCTGAGGATGGCAAGGAGGGCGGGGTCGTCGGAGGCGAAGACGACAAGCTGTTCACTGAAGACCTGTCCAGTGGGGACCAGCACCGGCATGACCACCTTACTTACTCGCGCCACGACCAAGCAGTGATCCAGATCCTCAATCGCCGCATACATTCCCGGCGCGCGTTCGGCAAATTGCCACCAACGGTCACGTCGAGCTGCCCGATTGTTGAGAGCACGCTCCGGCTTGACCTCCCGCAAGACCTTGCCGTAAGCCTTGGGGTATTTCATGGCCACCTCTTCAGCCCATCCTTTAAAGAAAATAATCCATCGCCCAGGAGGCCGCCCCGTCTTCTGATTGAGATCTTGTCCGTTCAAGTAAGGGAAAAGAACTTCGCCATATATCGCGTTCTCAGCAATCCACTTCCTTGCCTCCGTCACAGGCAAGGTAAACCCGAGACTGTCAGCCTTGCTCCCATTGAAGGAAAGATCAGCGTTGCACTTAAGACGCTCCCCCCATGAGGACATTCTCGTCGACGCACCGAGTGACGAAGAAATACCGCGCGCAACAGCAGAGCCGTCCAAGAGGATCAAAGAAGAATCCGCCGATATCTGATTGGTAGTCCAGACGGCGCAATATTCCAACGCCGCAGACCTCGACGGCCACCTCTCGCTCTTGATCGCCCGCCGAATTTGCACTCCGCGCTCGATCAACTGATCGAGCCCTACTTCGCGAGTATCGCCTTGCGCTAGGGTATTGGTAGCAATCAACCCACTCTGCCCCTGCGAATTCAACAAATAATTTACCCGCAGAGTGAAATACGCCACGAGGTCGGCGTTGCCGCGCGTACCGTGCGCAGAATAGTCAACCAGGCACTCTCGGTACGCCTCCCCAAAAGCACCTGTGATTTTACTGCCTCCCAGAAAAGGAGGGTTCCCCACGATTGCATCGAACCCACCCCGTTGCGTAAACACCTCCGGAAACACCAGCGGCCAATGCACCGGCCGCCTCTCCAGCGCCCCCTCCGGCAGCTCAGCCCCCAGCCACTCCTCCGCCCGAGCCCGCGCCTGACGCACCACCTCGGAGTCGTCCTCGACCCCGTCCTCCATGATCCGCTGGACGGTCCACGCCGCCTGCGGGAACAGGTCCCGGACCCGCTCGCCGCCGTCCTCCGCGTACCAAGGCACCCGTCCCGAAGCACAAGTGGCCAGCGCCGCGCCCGCGATCAGGTCACCCACCAGTCGCAGCCGCCGCGAGTGCCGGTTGACCTCTTCCAGCCGCTCCCGCTTCCTCTTCAGCGCCGGCAGGTCGACGCCCTTGATGGCGGTGATCGCCAGGCGCTCGCGCGTGAGCTGGTCCACCAACTGCCGGGCCTGCTCTGCCAGGATGTCGGTCTGCTGCTTCGGCTTCATGTGGACGCCCTGGATCTGCTCCATGCAGTGCACGCCGAGCAGCGAGTCGCCGCACACGAGTCGGTCGTCCAGGAACGTGAACGGGCGCCCCGGGTCCATCGACACCAGCCACAGCGACAGCTTGGCCATCTCCACGGCCATGGGGTTGATGTCCACGCCGTACAGGCAGTGCTCGATGATCTGGCGGCGGGCCTCGATGACCACCGGGTCCTGTTCCGCGTCGGCCGCCGTCACGGCCTCCACGGCTCGCCCGGCGCGGTAGGCCATCGCGTCGGTGCGGCCCTCGTTCTCCCATGCCTCTATCAGGCGGTCGCCCAGGTAGCGGCAGGCCGCCACCAGGAACGCCGCCGAACCCATCGCTATGTCTGCGACCTTGAGGTCCAGGATCTGCTCGGAGGACTTCAGCCGCCACTCCCCCGTGTCCGCCGTCTGGAGCGGGCCCGGCTCGTACACCAGGGGCTCCAGCGCGTGCAGCACGACCTCCTCCGCGAGGAAGCGGGGGGTGTAGTGCGTGCCGGTGTTCTTCCGGAAGGAGGACTCGGTGACGTACAAGGCGCCGTTCGGGATGACCGTCGGCAGGCCGCGCAGGTCGTCGCGGAGGATGCCGGCGAACGGCAGCAGCCGCTCTGTCAGGCCGGCGTGGCTCTTGGTCACCGCGTTCAGGCGGCGACGCGTCTCCGCCGCAGCCTCGGCCGCCACCGGGGCGAGCTTCTTCTCCAACTGGCCCGCCGTCGCGGGCGGCTTCGGGTCCTTCCACTTCTCGTGGATGGCCTTCGCCAGCGCCTTCAGCGAACCGCCGGACTTCGCCGCCAGGGACTCCAGCTCCCGCAGCGGCACCTCGTGTTCCAGGCCCTCGGGGCCGATCAGCCCCACCATGTGTTCGGTCGCGCGGCGGCCGTCGAACGAAAGCAGGCCCTCGTAGACGTAGCCGATCTGCTCGACGTCCAGCGCGCGGAAGCTGAGCGTGCGGACCTCGCGGTCCTTGCCCTTGCCGACGCGGACCTCCTGCACGGCCTGGAGCATGTGCAGGACCGTGCGGTCGTCTATCGGGAGGAGCGGGGTGGTGCGCTCCAGCCAGGGGTAGGCGTCGGGGTCGAAGATCGAGCCGTCGTAGGCCGGGAGGTGGAGGCCGGAGCCGGGGTGGTCCACTCCCCCGTGCACGGCGTGGAACAGGGCTATCAGGCGGTGCCAGGCCGACCTGGTGTGCTCCAGCGACGCCTCGCCCTCCTCGTCGGCGCGGGCCTTCAGCTCGTCGCGGAGGAAGCGGGCGGAGTACGACCGGGCGTACACCTCGTTGTCCGCCGGGAGCAGGCCGCGTTCCTCGGCGAAGAGCAGGAACACGATGCGCATCATCACGGCGACCGAGGCACGGTACACCTCGCCGGCGCTGACACCCGTGGCGTGCAGGCCGGGGGCGCCGTCCTCCATCGCGCGTACGTCCGCGCGGCCGATCGCGTCCACGAGCAGCTCCACCGCCTGGCGGACCTGGACGCCGAGTGCCTCGGTGACGTCCTCGCCCGCCGCGAGGCTGGCCTTGAGCAGGCCCACCAGGGTCTCGGGCTCGTCGTACTCGAAGAAGCGGCGGCGGCGCAGCAGCGAGACGAAGGCGCGGACGACGTTGCGTTCGGCGGCCTCGTTCCAGCCGATCGCGTCGAAGACGGCCGTGGTCGTCACGCCGCCGAGCGGTGCCCACACCAGGCACCACCAGCGGCCGTCGGTGACCAGGCCGAGCGGCACGCCGTGGTGGCGGAGCAGGCGGGCGAGGCGGTCGGCCGGGGCCGCGGCCCAGTCGCCGCCACCGCCGGCCCGCGCGGTGGGCGCGGTGCCGGCCGGGACCGTCATGCCGAGCAGCCGGACCCGCTTGGCGGCGGCCTCGGTGCTGGGCTCGGTGGCGAGGTCGGTGCCCGGGTCGGCGAGGGCGAAGTCGGGGCGGACCTCGGTGTTGTGCTCGGCGACGCGGAGGGTGAGACGGTCGAGGCCGTGGTGCTCGGACTGGCCCACGCGGAGCGTCAGGGCGTCGTTCCAGCCGAGGAGGCGGCTCAGGATGTACGCCACCCACTCGTCGCGGCCCGCGGTGGTGTCGGTCTGCCAGTCGGCGTGGCGTGCGCGCAGCCGGGCCCGTTCGTCCTTCTCCAGCGCGTCGAGCTGGGGCCAGGCGCGCAGCAGGACGGGCATGGTGAGGAAGGGGCCGGAGACCTCGGTGAGGTCCAGCCACTCCTGGTGCTGGCGGCGGCCGTCGGCGGCCTGGGCCTTGGCTGCGGCTATGCCGGAGCTCGCAGGGCGGGGGCTCATCGGCGGGCCTCCTTTGCGGGAACGACGAAGACGACGGCGGCGGGGAAGAGGTGGGAGCGGGGCTCGCGGTAGCGGGCGGCGATGGCGGCGAGTTCGCGCTCGCGCTCGGCCGGGATGCCTTCGAGGCGTTCCCGCCAGCGGCGGCGGTCGTCCTCGAACTGGCGGCGCTCGTGGCCGGTCAGTTCGTGGGTGGACAGCAGGGCGAGCTGTTCGCCGTCGCCGTCGCCCTCCTCCTTGAGCTTGGCGCGCAGTGTGGCCTCGAAGCGGTCGAGGGTGGCGGTGATACGGCGCTCCTCCTCGGCCCGGCGGTCGGCGAGCCGACTCTCCAACTGGCGGCCGAGTTCGGCGGCGCGGGCCTCCAGGGAGCGGTAGAGCGGGTCGCGGAGCACCGGCCAGGCCTCGGTGAGTTCCCTGCGCAGGTGCGGGGCTGCCTCGGTGCCCTCGGTGAGCGCCTGGGAGAGGGCCCGGCCCTGCTCGTTCACCGACTCCCAGCGGCGGAAGCGGCCGGTGTCGCCGAACCAGCCGCCCGCGTACAGGACTTCCTCGTGCAGGCGGGTGCCGTCGGTGCCGACGAGCACGTAGCGGGCGTAGGCGGAGACCAGGGTGGTCGTCACCGCCGGGTCGTCGGTCACCACGGCGGTGACGCGGCTGAGGCCGACCGAGTCGGCGTTCCAGACGGCGGCGGTGAGCAGGCGCGTGGACAGGGCGACGAGGGGGTGCTTGAGGTGGGCGAGGACCACGTCGTCGCCGGCCTGCGCGGCCACCGCGGGGGAGAACGTGAGCGGGCGCTGCTCGCCTTCGCGGAGTTTGTGGGCGAGGCCGCGGGTGGCGCGCTCCCAGCTTCCGGAGAGGGGCTGCACCTCGAAGAGGTCGCCGGGCTCGAAGTGTTCGGCGCGGGAGTCGGAGGGCAGGAGCGGCGGCTGGTGGTCGAGGGCGAGGGCGGTGTCCACGACGCGCTTGACGTTGGCCGGGGTCAGGCCGAGGGCGGTCACGGTGCCCTCGTACTGGTCGGCGAGCCGCTTGGTCTGGGCGGTGACGTTCTGCTCGGGCGCGACCTCGCCGCCGGTGCGGCGGCCCTTGATGGGCTTGGGGCGCGCGTTCTCGATGTCGACGGGGGCGGTGTCGCCGGTCATGCGGCGCTGTACGGCGTCGGCGAGGACGGCGTTGACGGAGCCGAGGTCGTGCTCCATGCGCGCGACCTTCTTGGCGACGCGGGAGAGGAATTCGAGGTCGGCCTCGTAGGAGCCGGCCTGGGCCTGCTGCCAGCCGGAGCCGATGAAGTGGGTGATCTCCGGGTCCTGCTGCTGGCCCCAGCGGTCGATGCGGCCGATGCGCTGTTCGAGCTTGTTGGGGTTGAAGGGTATGTCGTAGTTGATCAGGCGGTGGCAGTGGTTCTGGAGGTCGATGCCCTCGCCGGCGGCGTCGGTGGCGAGCAGGATGCGCACCTTGCCCTCCTCGCGGGAGGGGTCGGCCTGGAAGCCGAGGCGGATGCGCTCGCGCTCCTCGGCGGACAGGCCGCCGTGGAGGCGTTCGACGCAGCCGCCGTCGGTCAGTTCCTCCTGCTGGAGGAGGTCGTGGAGCCATTCCTGGGTGTCGCGGTACTCGGTGAAGACGACGACCCGTTCGTTCGTCCAGTGCTTGCCGTCGGGCGTCCGGCATATCGCCTTGAGCGCGCGGATGAAGGCCTCCGCCTTCGAGTCGGGGGCGGCCTCGTGGGTGAGGGCCCAGCGCTCCATCTCCCGCAGCAGGTCCAGTTCCCGGCCGTCCTCGGCGGGCGTGAGCGAGGTGGAGCGGGTCAGGGCGTCGTCCTCGGCGTCGACGAGGCCGGTGTCGTCCAGGTCGGCGACGAGGTCGGCGAACTCCTCCAGCCACTCGGGGACGTCGGCGGCGGCCGCGCGTCCCTTCGCCGGGCCGGTGTCCTCCAGGTGGGAGAGGTAGACCCGGACGGTGTGCAGGAAGGCGGCCGGGGAGGAGAACAGGCGCTTCTTCAGCAGCAGGGTCACCAGGTCGGCGGCGCGGCGCCCGCCCCGGGCCTTCGGGGTGAGCTTCCTGCGGCGCTGCTCGGCGAACTCCCCCAGCAGGCCGTGGATCTCGTGTTCCTGCGGCGTGTAGTCGACGGGGAGTTCACGGGTGCGGCGGGTGCGGAAGCGAGGTGTGCCGTCGGCGTTGGTGACGGTCGACTTCAGGCGTCGTACGACGGTGTCCTTCAGGGCTTCCTTGTCGGGGTCGACGCCGCGGGCGAACCGCTGGTCGTCGATGAGTTCGAGCAGGGCCGTGTAGGACTCGGGGTAGCCGTTGTGCGGGGTGGCGGAGAGGAAGAGGCGGTGCTCGAAGTGCGGGACGAGGCGCCGGATCAGCTTGGTCTGCTGGGAGTCGACGGCGTACACCTGCTTGGGCGCGGCGGGCGCGACGTGGTGGGCCTCGTCGAGGACGAGCAGGTCGAAGAACCGCTTGTGCTCGCCGTCGGGGCTCTCCTCGGGGGCGCCGATGACCTCGTCGAGGAGGCGCTGGGCCTTCTGGCCGCGCAGCCAGGGCAGGGAGACGATGGTGAGGGGGTGGACGCGGAAGGGGTTCGCGGCCGTGCCGTGGGTGCGGCGCAGGCGGGCGCAGTGCTCGGAGTCGACGATGGTGAACTCCAGGCCGAACTTCTCGGCCATCTCGTCACGCCATTTGAGGGTCAGGCCCGCCGGGCAGACCACCATGGCGCGGCGGGCCCGGCCGCGCAGCAGGAGTTCCTGGACGACGAGTCCGGCCTCGATGGTCTTGCCGAGGCCGACGTCGTCGGCGAGGAGGAGGTTGACGCGGGGGGCGCCGACGGCGCGGGAGACCGGCTCCAACTGGTACGGCTCGACGGCGACACCGGAACGGAACGGCGCCTGGAGGGTCCTGGCGTCGGCGGAGGCGACGGCGGACCAGCGGACGGCGTCGAGGAACGCGGCGAGGCGGTTCGGGGAGTCGTAGGAGTCGGTGGAGGCGTCGGGGAGGGAGCCGGCGGGCAGCACCCGGCGGCCGGGCTCCACCTCCCAGATGACCGAGAGGGTGTCGCCGAAGCGGCCGTCGGCGACGGACTGGAGGTGGACCAGGGTCGCGCCCCGGCGGGCGTCGTCGCCGTCGCCGGCTCGCGGGGAGGGCTCGACCCGGGCCACCACCCACGACTGTCCGCGGACTTCGACGAGGTTCCCTTCCTCGGGGAGCTGTTCGGCCCCCGTCCGCTCGGTCGCACGCTGAACTGCCGACGTCATGAGCGCTGTTCCCCTCAGTGTCTCCTGCGCCGTCCGTAGACCGTGACCTGTCTCCCCACCGGAACGGCGCGACGGAGCGTAACACGATCTGTCAACTGTGAACAGAGCTCACACCCTTGATGTGCAATCGATATGCCACACTTCAGCCCATCCGCCCCAGCCGCTGCAGCAGCGCCCGGCTGCGCCCGTGCCCGGAAGCAGGCATGACGGCGTCCTCCTCGTCGGCCAGGCGGCGCAGCAGTTCCTCGGCGGCATGTCTTTCGCCGGTGCGGATCAGCAGGACGGCGATCTCGTAGCGGGTGTCCGACACCGCGGGGTGGCCCGGTCCGAGCAGGCTGCGTTGTTCGGCGAGGACGGACTTCAGCTCGTCCAAGGCATCCCGGGTGCGGCCGAGCGCGCCCAGGCACAGGGCGGCTCCGGACCGCGCGGCGAGCGTGCCCGCGCGGTCGAGGCCGGGCGCGGCCATCAGTCCCCGGTACTCCTCGAGGGCGTGAGCCGGACGGCCGGCGCGGCGCAGGGCCTCGATCTCGGCCAGACGTGGATGAGGGGGCGTCGACTCGGCAGCGGAAGCCGGTCGGGGTGCCCAGGCCGTGAGCAGGGCCGCCACCTCGGCGGCCGAGCCGGGCCGGTCCTCGGGCCTCTTCTCCAGCAGACGCTCGACCAGGGTCCGCAGACCGTCGGGCACATCGGGGCGGCGGTCGGTGAGCGGCGGGACGGGCTCGTTGGCATGCCGGTGGTACAGCATGAAGGGGCTGCCGTCGGTGAACGGCGGTGTACCGGTGAGGAGTTCGTACAGGACACAGCCCAGCGAGTAGAGGTCGCTGGCGGGCACCGTGCGGCCCACGGCCTGTTCGGGCGCCATGTAGACGACCGTGCCCGGGGTGGCGTTGGAGGCCGTGAAATGCGTTTCGCCGGACTGCGGTTCCAGGGCTGCGGCCACCCCGAAATCAAGGACCTTGATGTCTCCGTCCGGGGTGATCATCAGGTTCGACGGTTTGAGGTCGCGGTGCACGACGCCCTGACCGTGGGCGTAGGAGAGCACTTCGGCTGTACGGAGGGCGACGTCCGCCGCCTGCTCGATGCCGAGCGGTCCGTCGTTCTTGAGGACGGCGTCCAGGGCTCGGCCGGGGATGAGATCCATGACCAGGTACAGCTCGCCTTCGTGGTTGCCGTGGTCGTGGACGGCGGGGACACCCGGATGGCGCAGGCGGCCGGTCAGGCGGATCTCGCGCAGGAAGCGGCGTTCCAGCGTGCCGGGTTCGGCACCGCGGCCGCGGGTCGCCAGGAGTTTGACGGCCACGTCGCGGTGATGGTCACGGTCGTACGCCGCCCAGACGACGCCCATGCCGCCGCGGCCCAATTCGTGCGTGAGCTCGTACCGCCCAAGGCTTCGCCCCATCGCGCCCCGCCCCCACTCCCGACGCTCCCCGCGCCCGCCGCCTCCCGGCGGCCGGGGACGTCACGGCACCCGGCCGACGAGATCATTGTGTCACCGGCTCACGGCGCTCCCAGCCCTTGGGTACCCAGAAAGATGATTCCTACAACCACCCGCCGGGGCGGCCAGGAACGGGGGCACGCATCACAGCGGCATCGGGCCCTGCGGAACCAGGAACGGCCGGCGGGGATCCTCGGGCACGGTGCGCCTGACAGCCAACTCGGGTCGCGGCTGCGGCAGGTGGGGCGCGAGGGCCGCGTAGACCTCGGCCGCCGAGGAAGGGCGGTCCTCGGGCCGTTTGGCGAGCAGGGCCGTGAGCAGGTTCTGCAGGTCGCCGGGCACGTCCACCCCGGAGTCGGCGACGAGGGGCGGGGGCGAGGCGAGATGGTGGGAGGACAAGAGCGCGGGCTGATGGGTGGGGAAGGGAGTCTCGCCCGTCAGCATGTGGTGCAGCAGGCAGCCCACGGCATACAGGTCGCTGCGGCCGTCGAGTTGGTCCCGTCCCGCCAGCAACTCGGGTGAGGCGCAGAAGAGGTTGCCGATGCCCTCGCCGGTCGTCGTCAGCCGCGGATCCGTGTCACTGAGCAGTTTGACCAACCCGAAGTCCAGGATCTTCACGACGCCGTCCCGCCGGATCATGATGTTCTGCGTCTTCAGGTCCCGGTGGACCAGATCGGCGGCATGGACCGCGGACAGCCCGGCGCAGAGCTGGGCCGCGACGGCGACCGCCGAGACGAGGTCGAACCGCCCGTCCTCCTGCTGGTCGAAGAGGTGCTCGAGAGTGGTGCCTTCGATCAGTTCCATCACCAGGCAGCAGGTGTCGTCCGTGAGCGATGCGTCGAAGACAGTGGCGACGTTCGCATGGTCCAGGCGTGCGGCCGCCCGCGTCTCCCTGCTGAACCGGGTCAGGGCCGCGTCGCGGCTGCTCGCCACGGCCAGCAGCTCCGTTGCGACGGTCTTGACCGCGACGGGCCGGCCGAGGGGCAGGTCCCGCCCCTGCCACACCTGCCCCATCACACCTCGACCCAGAATCGACTCCAGCCGATAGCGGCCACCGAGCACCATTCCCGGCGCGAGACTCGGCATCTTCCCCGACCTCCACATCTCCCACACATCAGCATGGAACGTAAGCCCTGTGAACAGAGTCAATGAGCGTAGTAGCCTTCTTGCCATCGGTTGCTGGGGAGCCGACACCCACCCAGTCACCAAGTACCTCGGAGACTGATCGATGAGTACCCTCGACGTCGTGCCCGTCAGCCTGGCTGAGATCGCCCGGATCGCCGGCGTCGGGCGGGCCGCCGTGAGCAACTGGCGCAGGCGCCACGACTCCTTCCCCGCCCGGATCGGGGGGACCGACGTCAGCCCGCAGTTCTCACTGGCCGAGGTCGAACAGTGGCTGCGGGACAACGGCAAGCTCAGAAACCTCGGCGGCAAGGAACTCCTGTGGCCCCGCTTCGAGTTGCTCGGCAGTCGGAACGAGTCGGGGCTGGCCGTGGCCGAGGCCGCGCGCCGGATGCGGTCGTCCAGGGCGCGGATCTCCCATGCCGAGCTCTCTCCGCAGGCTCGGGAGCTGGTGGCCGAGGCGGCGAAGCTGGGGCGGGCGGAGGGGCCGCGCGACACCTTCGAGTTCCTGCTGCAACGGTGGCTGGAAACCCATGTCCGGCAGCTCAGCACCACGCCACCACCGCTCGCCACGCTGATGATCCGGATCGCCCTCACCTCCCGTCTCGGTGCGCAGGATGGCGGACTGACCGTCCTGGACCCGGCGTGCGGCACGGGACACCTGGCGGCAGCTGCCGCTCAGGAGTACGACAGCCCGGGCCTCGAGTTGCTCGCGTGCGAGCGGGATCCGGCGCTGGCCGCGCTGGCGTCCGCCCGGCTCGGCTTCGTCGCGGAGGACCGTCACATCCGTACACGGATCGCCACGGCCGACGCGCTGCGAGAGGACCCCTTCACCGGGACCAAGGCCGACATCGCACTGTGCAACCCGCCGTTCAATGAACGGGACTGGGGATACGAGGAACTCGCCACCGACCAGCGCTGGACCCATGGGCTGCCCCCGCGGACCGAGCCAGAACTGGCCTGGGTGCAGCACCTCCTCTCCCACCTCAAGCCCGGCGGAGTCGCCGTGGTGGTCCTCCCTCCCGCCGTGGCGTCACGCAAGGCGGGTCGGCGCATTCGCGGCTCTCTGCTGCGCACCGGAGCGCTTCGGGCGGTGGTGTCCCTACCTCCGGGCAGTGCCCAACCCCACAGCGTGTCACTGCAGTTGTGGGTCCTGCGAGCAGCAGCGGACGGCCTTGCCGGCCCTCCTCCGAGCCAGGACGCACTCCTGGTGGACGCCACCGGCTTCGCACGACCGGGAACGCGCGAGCCGAGCCCCGACTGGGACGCTCTGGGTTCCTTCGTCCTCACCGCGCTGGCGACCCTCGACCATTCCGGTCAAGAGCCGCCGGAGAGCGCCGTACGCGTTCCCTTGCTCGACCTTCTGGACGACGAGGTGGACGTCACCCCGGGCCGCTACACCGCGTCGGCGTCCGAACCGTCGTTGAAAGAACTTGCCAATAGGTGGAGCGAGTTCGGGTCGCTGCTGACCGATCTCGCCGATCAGGCACAACATCTGTCCGTACTCGACGTCGAGACCGGCACCCAGCAGACCACGACGACAGTGGGAGACCTGGTCAAGGCCGGCGCGCTGACACTGCGCGCCGGTCAGCAGCCTCCGGAGAAGACGGCACCTGCCAACGGGAACGCCGTACCGCTCCTCACCATCGCCGACCTGCTGCTCGACGGTGCGCCCAGTGGGCTGCTGGCCACCCGATCGGCCCACACCCTTGCCGAAGAGGGCGATGTAGTGGTCGCCGGAGTGATCCGGGCCTTCAAAGCCTGGGTGCATGAGGGCGCACCGATGGCTCTGGGCCCGCAGCTCTACACCCTGCGGGTGGACTCCGAGAAGCTCGATCCCCACTTCCTCGCCGGCTGTCTGCGCGCTCCGGCCAACGGGCGCCAGGCGGGCACCCATGCTTCCAGCTCCTCCCGCGTCGACATCCGGCGGTTGCAGGTGCTCCAGCTTCCCCTGGAGAAGCAGATGGTGTACGCGGATACGTTTCGTCGCCTCAGGGCCTTCGAGGCGCTCGTCGCCAGAGCCGAGCGTTCAGGTAAGGGGTTGGTGGGCGACATGAGCGATCGCCTCGCGGCAGGTGGACTGGCTACCTGACCCTTACCGGCCGGTCGCCCGGACTCAGCAAACGACCCCGCACCGCCAGCCAGATCCTGGAGACTACCGAGAGACTCGGAGACATCACACAACGAATCCAAGCCGCCGTGAGACACCCCGCCCCCGGCGGGCCCGCGCGGGGCCGGTCGGCTCCCCGCGCGGGCCGGTGGCTCACGCGTCGTTGACCGGACCGGTGCCGAGGCGGACGTTGTCGATCGCCCAGAACCAGTTGTTCCCCGCGTTGAACAGCCGGAAGTTCACCCTGACCGACGTCGCTCCGGACGGGACCGCGAAGGAGAGGTCGACCAGCTGGTTCTGCTGGTCCTGGCCGTTGTTGGTGTTCCCCGAGGCCGCGCTGGAGTAGTGCAGCACGCGGGTTGCCCCTCCGGCGTCGAACTCGACGGTGACCTCGGCCTCCTGCGGGCTCTCCTGACGGTAGTGGGAGTCGAAGCCCAGGTGCAGGGTCGAGGTGCCCGGCGGGATGGCGATCGCGGGAGTGGTCAGTGTCGAGTCGAACCGGCCGCGGCTCGACGGGCTGCCGGTGTCGTCCCAGTCGTCCGCGTCGGCGACCGCCACGATGCCCAGGCTCCGGCTGAAGTTCGGCCGGTCCTGCCCCGCCGGGAACCAGAACTGCTTGGAGAGGAAGGTCCAGCCCTGCAGTTCCCTGGTGCCCTGCGGCATCGTCGGCGCGTTGGTGACCGTCCACCCGCCGGGCGTGGTCCGCGTCCAGCCCACCAGGCCGGGACGGCTGAGGTCGACGGCCGATGCCAGGGACGGGGCGACGGACTCGAAGTCCTCGGCGAGCAGGTAACCGGTCATCACGGGGCCGACCTCGGCGGCCAGCGACGCCGTCTGCTCCTTGGCCCGCCCGCCCAGGCTCGCGGTGACGGTGGCCTTGACCGCGGCGGACGTACGGGCGGCCGACACCGGCGCGACGACGTCCCACGCGAGGGCGACGGAGGAGCGCGCCGGAACCGTGGCCGGCACGGAGGCCGACGGGGTGGCGGTCCAGCCGTCGGGCAGGGTGAGCGTGCCCGCCAGGCCGGTGAGCGGGGCGCTGCCGGCGTTGGTGACGGTCGCGGTCACGGTGCGCGGTTCGCCGGGCGACAGCACGGTGCCATCGGTCTTCGGTGAGGCCGAAGGACCGGTCAGGGTCACGCTCATCGCGGCGGCGACCTTGGTCCGCACGCGCGCGTCGGCGATCTTCAGCAGACCGTCGCCGTCGGCGTGCGCGGCCACGATCAGGCTGCCGACGGTGGCATCGGCGGCCGGTGTGACCCTGAAGCGGACGTCGGCGGATTTCCCGGCGGCCAGTGACCGCGGCGCGGCCCCGGACCGCTCGACCGTCCAGCCGGAGGGGATGAGCAGGGTGGCCGCGAGGCGGTCCAGGTGGGCCGCGCTCCGATTCGTCAGGGTGACGACGACCTCGGCCGGGCTGCCCTGGGCGAGCGGGGTGTCCAGGCCCGGCAGCGGCTCGGGCAGGGTGATCGAGGCGGCCAGTGCCGGGAGTATGCCGGTGGCCGGGTCGGTGACACCCTCCTTGGGGTCGGCCAGGCGGCCGGTCATACGTCGCAGGAAGCCCGGGTCGCTCTCGTCGACCACGACGATGTCGTACCAGCCGTGGCGGGAGAGATGGATCGGCACGACGCGCTTCTGCCCGGGCGCGAGGGTGACGGTCCGTACGTGGTCGTCGGCGTGGCGCGGGTAGACCGACTCGCCGACGAGGAGCGTCCGGGTCGTCGAGGAGGGGTTGGCGCAGTGGACCATGACCGGGCCCGGCCCGGCCTGCTCGACCAGGTACGCCTCGGCACCGGCGCCGGCGCCGCGCAGTTCCCACGTCGACCAGCCGGGGCCGCGCACCTGGAGGTCGTAACCGTCGGGGCCGTAGCCGACCGTGTCCGCGGTGCTTCCGCCCGCGGCGAGCGTCCAGGTCCGCGGCTCGCCACCGTCGCCGGGGTACGCGGTGACCGCGGCCGCCGCGGTACCGGTGTTGCCAAGCCGCAGCCGGACCTGGCCGTCGGTGACGTCCGCACGCAGCGACAGGCGGTACGGCAGGGGACGGGTGGGACGGGTGCCCGCCTCCTGCTCCGGGAGCGCCTGCTTCTTCGGCGGAACGGGGTTCCAGCGGCCGATCGGCGCCGGTACCGGGCCGGGCTGCTCCACCTCGGGCTGCCGATGGGTGCGGTGGAAGTCGAAGACGGAGGTGAGGTCGCCGAAGACACTGCGGCGCCAGGCGCTGATGTTGGGCTCCCGGACCCCGGTCCACTGTTCCATGAAACGGATCACGGAGGTGTGGTCGAACGCCTCGGAGGAGACGAAGCCGCCCACCGTCCACGGCGACACGATCGTCATCGGCACGCGCGGGCCGGGGCCGACCGGGCGGCCGTTGAACCAGTCGTCGCTGTTGCCGGAGTCGGGCTTGGGCGCGACCGGGGCGGGCACGTGGTCGAAGTAGCCGTCGTTCTCGTCGAAGTTGATGAACAGCACCGTCTTCGACCAGGTCTCGCGGTCGCTGGCGAGGGCGTCGAGCAGGTCGTAGACGAGGTTGGCGCTGCCGACCGGGGTGGAGGAGCCGGGGTGTTCGGAGAGCGCCGCGGTGGGTACCACCCAACTCACCGCGGGCAGCATGCCGTTCTTGATGTCCGCCGTGAGCCGGGGGATCAGGGTGTCCGGCTCGGAGCGGTAGGCGCCGCGCAGGAAGAGCCGGCGCTCGGCCTCGGTCAGGGAGTCCACACCCTGCTGGAACTGGGCGAGGGCGGCCTGCCGCTGCGCGGAGGACTGGCCCCAGAGGCTGTCGTAGAACTGCTCGGTGGTGGAGAACTCTCCGCTGACCTTGGAAAGGATCTTCCGGCCGATCTGCTTCCACGGCCGGAAGTATTCGACCGCGTTGTCGGTGAAGTTGTCCCACTCCTGGTAGATCTGCCACGAGATCCCGGCCGCCTCCAGGCGCTCGGGGTAGGTGGTCCAGTCGTATCCGGCGTGGGTGTAGGAGTAGGCGGCGTTGGTGACGGCTCTGTTCACACCGTCCGGCTCGAAGCCCGTGGTGCCGGTCCACAGGTAGTTGCGGTTGGGGTTGGTGGAGCCGTATATGGAGCAGAAGTAGGAATCACAGATGGTGAACCGGTCGGCCAGTTCGTACTGCAGGGGTATGTCCCGCCGGTCGTAGAAGGCCATGGTGCTCTGGCCCTTGGCGGCGATCCAGTCGTTCCACCAGCCGTTCGCCCGTGCCTGGGTGGCGTCCGTGAATCCGTGCGGAAGCGAGCCCAGGTACTGGATGTCGCTCTCCGGGCGGCCGGCGTCGACCGCCGCCTGGCGGGCCGAGAAGGGCAGGACGTCGCCGCCGGCCCGCGGCTGCCTGAAGACATCGGCGCCCTCGGGCAGGCGCAGGGGGGTGCGGTCGCCGAAGCCGCGCACCCCCTTGAGGGTGCCGAAGTAGTTGTCGAAGGAGCGGTTCTCTTGCATCAGCACGATGACGTGCTCGATCGCTTGCATGCCGCCGCGCGGCATCGGCGCGGCCATGGCCTTGAGAAGCGAGGGGGGCAGAACGGAGAGCGCGGCGCCACCGGCGAGAGCGCCGAGGATCCTGCGGCGGGAGGTTTCGGACATGACGCGGAGGCTATGCCTCCGACACGGTGATCAAGAACCCTCTGCGACAGGGTTTCGCCCACTGTTCACGCCGAGGAATCCGACGTTCGTCCTGGTCACACGGTCGGGTTCGGCAGACGGTGAGCAGGACGGCGGTCACGCGGCCGTGCGGGAGCGGCGCCTCGCGGCTACCGAGGGTGAAACCCCGGCCGGGCCCACCGCCTCACCCGACCCCCACGCCACCGCCCTGCACCGTGGACGTCGACCGTGCCGACGACGCGATCCACACGCGCACCACCCCGGCCGCCCGCCGTCCGCCCGCTGCCCTGCACGAGGCCTTGCAGACGGTCGACGAGGCCGGATGGTTGCCCCTCGGCGCCGGCTCACCCTGGCCTTCACCCCACACCAGCCGGAGGACCGATTCCGATCACGCACGCCGCACGGTCCGGCACGAGACCGTCACCCTCTGCGAAGGACGCCGTCCGCGTGTTCGCGGACGGCGACGCGAAGCTCGCCCGCTACCGCGAAGCGTTCGAAGCCGGGGCCGACCCGAAAGCAGTCCCCGACCGGATCGCCGAAGTCCAGCACCGCCGCACCGAAGCCCGCAGCGCGGAAGGAGCAGAACGCCAGGAAACAGGGACTGACGTTCGAACCCGGAAAACAGCTCGTGCGAGCCGAGGCAACCCTCGACCCGCACAAGTTGGGGATATGGTCCGTGTCCGAGGGGGGACTTGACCACTGACGATACGGTCGTGCTGGCGCAGTGGCGGCTCAAGCTCCAAGATCCGCCGGACGCCCTCACTCCCTCCCCATGAAGACCGGCATCCAGCGGGCGCATATCTCCGGGCCTCCGCCATCCAACGAGATCACCCACCGCAGTCAAGCCAGTGGGCGAGCGAAGGCCAGTTCACGCACGACTGCGTCACCCGGCCTACGGGGCGCTTCTCAGGGGTCGCAGGGCAGCTGCGCCGGCCCGCATCATCGCGGACACCGGTGCCCCCGCCCATTGCACGAGGTCACGCGGAAAGCCGGTGTCGAGCTCGATGGTCACCCGCACGTACCGGGTGTGCAGCTGAGCGACTTTGACGGGACGTGGTGCGACAGCGTCCGGTCCGCGCCGCAGTGCGGCCCGGTAGGTGTCCTTGCGCTGATTCATGTCTCGTCCTGCCGCTTGATGAGTTCGTCTGCGAGGTCCATGTACGCGGAGCCTTTGGCCTCCACCGGACTTCCGAACGACTGGGCGTACAGGTCGAGCCGCGGAATGTGGGTGGACAACACGTCGAATCCCCGCTCGGTGAGAGCTTCGCGGGCGTCCGCGTCGGGACCGGTACGGGTGGCGTCCGCACGATTCGTCCGGTTCAGCAGAACGGCGGCGCGGGCCGACTGGACTCGCAAGGACTGTACGTCGCCCATCTCGCCACCGATGGGCGCCATGCGATCCAGCTCGATGGGAGCCGGCGTCACCGGCACGATCCACTCGTTTGCGTACCTCATGATGCTGCGGGCGATCCGCGCGTGGTCCTCCAGCTGCGGAGCATCGAACACGACGGCCTGCCGGTCGCCCAGGAAGTCGTTCACGCGACGGTGCACGTCGCTCACCGGCAGAGCGACCACAGGAAACGGGAAGCCACCTGCCAATTCGCTCCAGCGCAGAGCGGAGGAGGCAGGGTCACCGTCGACCAGCAGCGGCGAGACACCCGACTCGTGAAGTGCGTGGGCCAACCAGACTGCGCTGGTCGTCTTTCCCACCCCGGGCTTCAGGTTCACAAAGGCATAGCTCAGCGACACAGACGTCAACCTATGGTCTCGGGCGGCTGCCGGCCGTCGACCCGGGACACACGGTGTCATCGTTCACCCCGCGGCGCCGGTGAATCATTCGTGTGGGTGAGTGCGGAACGATGTGGGGCGTTGCCCTGCTGGTTGACCGAGGCCTGGCCCTCCTGCTCACCCGTACAGACGCAGTCGGGGTCCCCTCACTCGTCGAGGGGACCCCGACTGCGGTGCGGCCGGCGGCTGTCTACTGCTCCGGGGTGAGGACCTGGAGGGAAGCGGCGCTCGCGTAGAGGTCGACCGGGCCGGTGTCCGCGGTGCGGACCTGGACATGTGTGTCAGCCGCGTACGGGACCTCGCCCTGGACGGTCAGGGCCTGCGGTGTTGCGGTCAGTTGGACGGTCTGACTGGTCAGGTCCTGTTGGCCGGTCCAGAAGTCCACGTAGACCGTACCGGTGCCCTGCAGGGTGACCGAGGTCTGGTACCTCTGGCCCGCGGGCAGCTGGGACGTCGGATCGACCCATATCCAGGTGCCGGGAGCCGCGGTGGACTGCGTCCACTTCACCGCACTCGCGCCCTGGGGTGTGGTCGTGGCCGTGACGGTCCCGGGCACCGGGCCCACACCGTTCTGTACCGGTCCCTGCCAGGCCAGTTGGCCGGTTGGCGCGCTTCCGAGCAGGTTGGGCCCGGTCGGGGTGAGGATGACGGGCTTGCGTCCCGGCGGAAATTGCAGGGGACCGGCCGCGTAGGACGGCGGTGCGTCGGCGGCCGCGCCGGCCCATGTCCGGTCGGCGGTGGATGACAGGGTGAACGTGAGTTCGCTGGTCGCGGGCCGACGTGACGCGGCGTCGGCCCCGGTGAGCAGCGAGGCGGGCAGCCAGGCAGACGCCCACGACTTCCCGTCGACCGACAGGTGATGCACATAGGTGCTCGTCGAGGCGCCCGGCGCGGTCATCATCAGCCGGTGCCCACCGGGCAGGTCGATCCGCACCCTGGAGAATATCGGCGCGCTCAGCGCGAGCACCGGCGTACCCGGGGTCTCCGGATACATGCCGAGGCTGGACCACACGTACCAGGAGCTCATGGAGCCGAGGTCGTCATTGCCGGGCTCCCCGCCGGGAGTGTCCGAGTAGACCGAGGTGAGCAGGCGGTGCACGATCTCCTGCGTCCGGTAGGGCGCGCCCGCGTAGTCGTAGACGTACGGGGTGCCGAAGGCGGGCTCGTTGCCGGCCCATTCGTACGGGAGGTTGGGGCCGGCGTTGAGCTGCTGGAAGTAGGTGTCCAGGCGCTTGGCGGCGGCTTCGTTGCCGCCCATCGCGTCGATCAGGCCGTGGATGTTCTGTGGGATCGCCCAGGTGTACTGGGCGGCGTTGCCCTCCTGAAAACCGGACTGGCCGAAGGTGCCCATGCCGTCGGTGGTCGGATCGAACTGCGGGAACTGGCCGTTCCCGTCGCGCGGCTGAACGTAGCCGGTGTCGGTGTTGAAGACGTTGGTCCAGTTCTGCGAACGGGTCAGGAACGTCCGGTAGGTCGAGGTCTCGCCCAGGGCCTTGGCGAGGGCCGCGATGCCGAAGTCGGCCGTGGCGTACTCGATGGTCTCCGACGCCCCGTTGTTCACCGGCGACAGCGAGCTCTGGGTGGTGTTCGGGACATACCCGAGCGATTCGTAGGACGCGAGCTGAGGCCGCTCGACGTACCAGCCCTGCCCCATCTCCGCGGGCGACGCCGGCACGCTGGTGGCGCCCTTGACCATGGCGGCGAGCGCGGCCTTCGCGTCGAAGTCCCGGGCCCCCATGGCGTATGCCTCGGCCAGGATCAGGTCGGCGGCGTCGCCGTTCATGACGTCGGTGTAGTCGTTGGCGAACCCCCACTTGGGCAGCCAGCCGCCCTGCGCCTCGTCGTTGAGGAGTGAGGTCATCATCTGGCTCGTCCGTTCCGGGGCGATCACGGCGAGCAGGGGTATCTCGGAGCGGTAGATGTCCCAGCCCGAGAAGTTGGCGTACTGCTCCTTGCCGTGCGCCGTCCGGTGCACCTTGTCGTCGAAGCCGAGGTAGTCGCCGTTGGCGTCGGAGAAGATGCTCGGTTCCAGCAGGGTGTGGTAGAGCGCGGTGTAGAACTGCCGGCGCTGGGCCGGGGTTCCTCCGCCGATCCGCATCCGGGAGAGCAGGCCGTTCCACTGCGCGCGGGTGCGTTCGGAGACCGCGGACACACTCCAGCCCGGGTCCTCCCTCGCCAGGTTGGCGGCCGCGTTGTCCTGGCTCACGTAGGAAAGGGCGACCTTCATCGTCACCTGGCGCCGGGTGGTGGTGTCGAAGCTGACCCAGGCGCCCGACTGCAGACCGTCGGTGCCGGCGGCCTGGGTGCGTGACTGCGAGCCCTTCGCCTCGACTTCGCGGGGGGCCACCGGTGTTCTGGTGTGCACACCGGCGGGCTTGCCGTGGGGACCGGCAGGTACGGGCTCGGTGACCGGGCCGTGCGCGCTGACGCGGCTGGTGCCCGGGGACTTGACCACGGTGTCCTGACGGATCGACACCTCGGATGCCAGCAGATCAACCGGGCCCGTCCCGGCGGTGCGCACCTGGAACTGCGGGGCGCCGATGGCGCCGCCCGGGATCGCGGTGTCCACGGTCAGCGTGACCGGCGTGGAGGTGAGGTTGACGGCCTTGCCGCCGACGTCCTGCCGGCCGTTGTAGAAGTCGAGGTAGACGTCGCCGCTCCCCTGCAAAGTGACGCTGGCCTGGTAGCTGTCGCCCTGGACCAGGCCCGAGGGCGTTGCCTGGATCCAGGTGTTGGCCAGTGCCGTGCTCTGCTTCCAGGAGACGGCGCTCGCACCGTCGGGCGTCGTGGCGGGGTTGATGCTCGCCGTGGTCCCGCCGCTTGTCACCTCGTGGTAGCTCCACGGGAGATCACCGGCCGGCTGGGTGAAGACATTGGGACCGGTGGGCGCGGTGTGCCAGGTGCCGTAGGAGGAGAACGGGCGCGAGAAGGTGGCGACGAAGTGCACCGGGTAAGTGCCCGGTGAGCCGCAGAACTGCCCGGCCGTCTCGGTGCCGGTGACTTCGTTGTCACCCACCACCTGGATGTTCGCGGCCTGATTGCCGGACTGCGCGTCGCCCATCTTGAACAGCAGGTTCGCCGCGTCGGTGCTGGGATAGGTGAACTGGGCCACGCCGGTACGGGCGGTGGCCGCGAGGTCGGCCTGGACCGGTGTCGCCGTACCCGGGTTCAAGGTGACCGAGTAGGAGCCCGGTGCGGCCTGCTCGTCGCTGTGCCGGAACGCCGCGGTGGTGTTCGCCGGGTCGGCCGTGAGACCGCCCACGGTCGGCAGGACGGGGAAGTCGCCGTAGGCGCCGCAGCCCGGGCCCGACATGTGGGTGAGGCTGAAGCCGGTGATGGAGGTGTCGTCGTAGTTGTAGCCGCCGCCATCAGGTCGTGAGGGGGTGTCAGGGCTTAAGGACAGCATGCCGAAGGGCGCGGTCGCCCCCGGGTAGGTGTCCACCTGACCGACCGTGGCCCCGCCCGATCCGGTACCGATGAGCGGATCGACCAGCGACACCGGGTTGTCCACCAGCGCATCGGCGGCCGACGCCTTCCACCCTGGCGACGTCGAGGTCTGGGCTGCGGCTACCCCACCACCGCTTGTCGCGAGCAACGTCCCAGCCAGCGCCGCGATCACCACGGCCTGCGGGCGTCGTATCTGTCTGTGACGGAGACGCATCCGCGCCAACCTTCCTTTGACAACGTTATCAGGAAGGGTTGTATCGCCGTCGGGCCTTGTCTCACAAGGTGCTTGCGCGCCCTCGTCCCGCTCAGGGGCCAACAGGCTCGTTTTCACCACGGGTTGACGCGGGCCGGTTCCCCGGCGGGCATGACGCGACAGCCCGGCCGGCCGAGCTCCCGAAACAGCTGCCGGACTCGACCGTGGTTCTGCAGGGCGTCCGTTGCCCGACGCCCACAGGGGCGTCGGGCGGTGAGCGATCAGGTCAGGACGAGCTCCAGTACGGTGACCGAGAGCGGCGGCAGGGTGCTGGTGAAGGACGCCGCCACGCCGGTGACGGTGCTCCTCCTCGGCACCAGCGTGTCGGGATCCGTCAGCGTGTTGGTGGTGGTGCGCGAGGGGCCGGTCAGGACCGTCGCGGTGGCCCGCCTCTTGACGCCCTTGACCAGCCCCTTCAGTTCGACCGGCACGTTCGCCTTCTCCGTCCCGCAGTTGACCACCGCGAGGTAGAGGCGGTTGCCGGAGCGGGTGGCCACGGTGGCGAGACCGGGCAGCGCACGAGCGGTGGCCGGCAGCACCGTGTTGCCGAGCCTGCTCGTCAGCATGTGCTGTGCCCAGTAGCTGGGCGACACGTAGCTGGTGAGGTTGTCGTAGGCGATCAGGTTGGTGGCCCAGACGTTGTTCTTGACGTGCGAGAAGAGCGGTGCGTAGCACTCCATGAGGACCTGGTCCGAGTTGCGGATCAGCCCGGCCAGCCAAGCGGCGTCGCCGAGCGCCGCGTTGAGGTCGGGTGTGGGGCGGCCCTCCTGCGCGGCCCACTCCCCGACGAACACCTTCGTCGAATTGCGGTCCCGGTTGTCGTACTTGTGGGTGGAGGCCTGGGCGGCGGATGGCGCCAGGTAGTAGTGCTCGTCGATCAGGTCCGGCGTGCGGCTCGTCACGGACGTCGTGGCGATCAGCTTCAGATGCGGGTACTTCGCCTTGATCGCGTCGTAGAAGGCCGCGAACCGCTCGTCGTACGACCCCGAGGAGTCGAACCAGTCCTCGTTGCCTATCTCCACGTACTCCAGCGGGAACGGCTCCGGATGTCCGTCGGCGGCACGTCGTGCGCCCCAGGTGCTGGCGACGGGACCGGTGACGTACTCGATCTCGTCGAGTGCGTCCTGGACGAACGGCTTCAGCGCGTCACCGGTGACGTGTTCGCCCTTGAGCGAGTAGCCGGCGTAGACGGCGAGGACCGGTTGGGCCTTCATGTCCTCTGCCCACTCCAGGTATTCGAGGAGTCCGAGTCCGTCCGTGGACCAGTAGCCCCAGGCGTCGTCCATGTGGCCGGGACGCTCCCAGACCGGGCCGATGGTGTTCTTCCAGTCGAAGCGTGTCGCGACGGTGTTGCCCTCGAGGAAGTTCCCGCCGGGGAAGCGCAGGAACTTCGGCTTCAGAGCGACCAGTTTGTCCATCAGGTCGATGCGCAGGCCGTTGGACCGATTGTTGTAGGTGGGCGGGAAGAGGGACACATGCTGGAGCCACAGGGTCTCACCCGCGGCGGAGGGGTCGGCCGTGGTGACGGTCAGCCTTGCGTCCCCGGCCACGGGGGTGCGCGAACCGGTGCGCAGGGTCAGCTCGAACGGGCGGCCGTGGAAGGCGGTGCCGATGTGGGGCACATGGGCGGACGCGTACACCGTCGCGCCGTCCGCCGACTCGATGGCCACCGTGAGCGGGCCGACGCGTCGCGACGCCTTGGCGAACAGCCGGGCGGTGTAGGAGGTTCCGGGCCGCACCGGTATGCCCCAGAAGCCGTCGTTGGCGACGCCGGCCCGGCTTCCGGCGCCCGTGCTGCTCGGCAGCGCGACCTTGAGGGAACGGTTGAGCGCGTCGTTGAGCGGGTTGCCGGTGTCGAGTGCGAGGGTCGTCCCGCCGACGGCGGACCAGTGGACGGGCGTGGTGTCGCTCGCCGTCATCGAGCGGTTCTGCACCAGTTCGGCATAGATGCCGCCCTCGCCGGAGTGGTTGATGTCCTCGAACATCAGGCCGGGAAGGATGGGGGACACGGCGTGCGCGGGGTTGGCGACATCTACGCTCAGCAGCGGCGTCGTGGTCTCCACCGGGACCCCGGCCAGCGCCGCGACCTGCTCGGAGGTGAGGACGGACGGGAACATCCATACGTCGTCGATCAGACCGTGCCACTGGTCGACGTGCCCACCGCCGTAGAGTGCACGGCCGATGGCGGTGTCACCGCTGCCGGCCCAGCCCGCGGTGTAGGCGGTCTCCCCCTCCAGCACGCCGTTGACGTAGAGGCGAACGACGCCGGCGGTCGGATCGCTGACGCCGACCAGATGGGTCCAGGTGTCGATGGTGGGCGCTGAAGCGGCGGCCGCCACCGCAGCACTCTGAGTGGCGTCCGAGTCCAACCGGGCGAAGGCGAAGGTGCCGGTGTCGTCGCGCAGCCCCAGGTAGAATGAGCTGACGACCTTGCCGTCGATGCTGACGGCGGTCTGGTAGCCGCCGAGTTGAGCGATGTTGACCCAGACGCCTACCGAGAACGCCTTGGAGGTGTCGAGGACCGGCCCGGACGCCGTGGCGTTGCCGCCTGCTGCGAGGCTCAGACTGCGGGTGCCGACCTTGCCGGTGCCCCAGCCGGCCGCGCCCTGGAGCGTCGCGATGCGACCGTTGCCGGAGGAGTCGGCGGCGGAGGTGCCGGAGCCTTCGTCGAAGGTCCAGTGGGCCGCTGCGGCGGGAAGGTCCGCAGCAGTGGCGTTCGCAGTGGTGCCGGCCGGTTCGGCGGCCCCGGCGGGAGTGGCGGCGGCGAAGGTCCCGGCGAGGGAGGCGGCACCCAGGACGGTGAGGACGGTTCTGCGGGGCACTCCGGCTTCTGAAGGCATGCGGCTCATTCCTTGTCGACAGACCGTTGGGTTGCGTACCGGCCGGAGTAGGGCAGCCTGCCGAAGCCGTGACCTCGTTCGAAATGCCGTACGTCGATCGGTACTTCGAGCAGCAGGGATCTTAAGGTGTCGGCGAGGCCCGTCAACACCCCTTGTACCGCAGTGCTTCTCCGGACCTGGCCCGCCCCGTGGCACCAAGCGGGCCTCGCCGCCGCCCGTGAACCGCCCCCGACCCGAGCCGCTCCATCACCTCGATCACCAAACCGCTCGGCATCTCCCCGGGCGCGCTCTGTAACCACATCCCCCACCTGCGTGCGCCCCGTTCCGCCGCAGTCCCCGCCGACTCGAAGCGCACCGGATTCATCAAGAAGGGCACCGTCTCGGCCGGGGTGCAGCGGCAGTACTCCGGCACAGCGGGGGCCCGTATTTCAATAACTGTCAGCGACGGGTTTCCGT
>NZ_JAJONF010000130.1 GCF_021462265.1 Streptomyces shenzhenensis
GTGCGCCACGAGGCGCCACTGTTACCGGGCAGGGGTGAAAGACCCCTGCCGCCGGGCTGTCGCAGCGGTCCGGTGAAGCTGAGGGCAGCCGATCCGTGGAGACGCACGGGGAGGCAGGAGCAGCCCTGACAACGACGGAGCGCGTCGGTACTTCCAGACGACGTGTGTCCGGCAAGCAAGACGAGACGCCGTACGAGAGGAACCAGTGCCTGACGTCCCGTAAGTGTTCCACCGGCTCCAATCTGGAGGATATGGGCCGGGTGCAGCGCACGTCGCCCTCTTGGGCGACGACTTCGGAGCCGGTCTTTCGATGCTGGTGAGGAGGCCACGCTGAATGCCTGCGGCGTAGGCGTGGCGATGCTGTCGGGGTAGAGCTGGGCGGCTCGCTCGTCGACCGGAGAGTGGTGAACGTGGGAAGCGTGCTGGAACCGCCCTTCCCGGCTGGCATCCAGTCAGCCGGTGGGCAGGCCCGTCGTCGGCCGATGGCTCCCGTACGTGGCGGAGGCCCCGTAGTAGTCCGAGCGCACGAGAGGTGCGTACATGGCGAAGGGGGCCAGCAAGTCTGTGGCAGAAGTGCTGGAAGACCAGGAGGTTTTCGCCGGTGAATACCGACGAACTTGAGGCCGTCACGTATGCGGCGGAGCGACGGGTACTGGAGATCCAGGCCAAGCTGCACCGTTGGGCCCGTGATGATCCTCATCGCAGGTTCGCTGATCTGTTCAACCTTGTCGCCGATCCCGCGTTCTTGCTGGTCGCGTGGGATCGGGTGCGGGGTAACAAGGGTGCGAAGACCGCCGGGGTGGATGGCCGCACTGCGGCGTCCATCGTGGCGCGGACGGGTGTCGAGGAGTTCCTCGGCGGACTGCGGGACAGCATCAAGGACCGCAGTTTTCGTCCGCTGCCGGTGCGAGAGCGGATGATCCCCAAGGTTGGCGGCAAGTTACGTCGGCTGGGTATCGCCACGATCTCGGACCGGGTGGTGCAGGCATCCTTGAAGCTGGTGTTGGAGCCGATCTTCGAGACGGATTTCCTCCCGTGCTCCTACGGGTTCCGTCCGAACCGCCGGGCCCACGACGCGGTGGCCGAGGTGCGCTTCTTCACGTCCAAGTCGTATGAGTGGATCGTGGAGGGCGACATCAAAGCCTGCTTCGACGAGATTTCACACTCCGCCCTGATGGACCGGGTGCGTAAGCGCGTCGGAGACAAACACGTCCTGGCCCTGGTGAAGGCGTTCTTGAAGTCGGGCATCCTCGGCGAGGACCGTCTGCTTCGGGAGACCACCGCCGGCACCCCACAGGGTTCGATTCTCTCGCCGTTGATGAGCAACGTGGCTCTGTCGGTCCTGGACGAGTACATCGCCCAGGCGCCGGGAGGCCCGGGGTCCATGCCCTGGGCGCGGGCCAAGCGACGTCGTCAAGGTCTCCCCAACTACCGGCTTTCCAGGTACGCGGACGACTGGTGTCTGATGGTCTCCGGCACCAAGGACGACGCCGAAGCTCTGCGCGAGGAGATCTCGGAGGTGTTGTCCACGGTGGGCTTGCGCCTGTCCGTGGAGAAGACCCTGATCACCCATATCGACGAGGGGCTGGACTTCCTCGGGTGGCACATCCAGCGCCACCGCAAGCGGGGTTCCAGCCGCTGCTACGTCTACACCTATCCCTCGCGCAAGGCGCTCAAGGCCGCGATGGACAAGGTCAAGGCGATCCGCCGCGGAACAGCCACCGGCCTGCCACTGGACGAACTGCTCATCCAGATCAACAAGATGCTGTTCGGCTGGTGCATGTACTTCCGCCCCGGGGTGTCCAGCGCGACGTTCCAGTACCTGAGCTCGTACACGTGGGGCCAGGTCATGAAGTGGCTGCGTCGCAAGCACCACCGAATCAACAGGAAGGACCTTCGCCGCCGCTACTGCGGCGGGGGTTGGTGGCCATCAGGGGAGGAACGGATGCTGTTCGATCCCGGCAAGGTACGCACCACGCGCTACCGATACCGAGGGACAGTCATTCCTTCTCCCTGGCCGTCTGCCGGATGAAGACAATCATCGACAGCCGGAGGGGACTTGTGGAGCGCCCGGTGCCGCGAGAGTGGCACGCCGGGTGCGGGAAGCGGCCCAGAGAAACGGCTCGATCGAAAGACGAGACCGCGCTCTGGGCCGACTTCACC
>NZ_JAJONF010000131.1 GCF_021462265.1 Streptomyces shenzhenensis
TGGTGGGGTCGGCGCGGAGCGCGGTACTGGGATTCCTCCCAGCCCGTCTCTCCACGCCGCCCTCCCGAACCGGACGTGCGAGTTGGCCCCGCATCCGGCTCTCCACAAGTCCCGTTGACCAGGTGCTTTCCTCAGATCGTGCTGGGCCAGGGCGACGGGATGGTCGTCCCTCTGGGCCGGTATCGCGTGGTGACTACCGAGCCCGGATTGAACAGGACGACGTCCCCGTCGTGCGGCCACCATCCGCCGTCACAGAACCGGCGGCGGAGTTCCTTCCACCCTGCCTTGGGGTATTTGCGGCGGAGCCATCCGAAGACCTGACGCCAGACGATCATGCGCAGGTATTGGAAGGCCCGAGCGGACACCCCGGGGCGGAAGTAGGCGGTCCAGCCCCGCAGCACCTGGTTGAGCTTGTGCAGCAGGACTGCCAGCGACAGGCTGACGTTCATCCGGCAGAGCGTCTTCGTCTTGGCCTTGATGGACCGAAGTGCCTTCTTGGCCGGGTAGTTGTAGACGTACTGCCGGTTGGTTCCCCGCTTCTGGTGGCGCTGGATGCGCCAGCCGAGAAAGTCGAGGCCCTCGTCGATGTGCGTGATCAATGTCTTCTCCTCCGACAGTCGCAGGCCGACGGTGGAGAGGACCTCCGCCACTTCGGGAAGCAGTGCTTCCGTGTGAGCTCGGGTGCCCGAGACCAGAATGACGAAGTCGTCCGCGTACCGGATCAACCGATAGTTGGCCAACCCCTTCCGGCGCCGGGTGAACCGTCGCTTCGGGCTGGTCTGTGGTCCACCCTCGATCTGGGTGAAGTGCTCGTCCAGGACCGAGAGGGCCACGTTGGCCAGCAGCGGCGAGAGAATCCCGCCTTGCGGGGTGCCCGTGACGGTCTCCTTGGAGGTGCCAACCTCGGTGAGGATGCCTGCCTTCAAGAACGCCTTCACCAGCGCGAGCACGCGCTTGTCCCCGATCCGAGCCCGAACCCGGTCCATCAAGGCCGAGTGCGAGATCTCGTCGAAGCACGCCGTGATGTCGCCCTCCAGCACCCATTCGTAGGTCTTGGATGCCAGAAAGCGGGTCTCGGCCATCGCGTCGTGCGCCCGCCGGTTGGGGCGGAAGCCGTACGAACACGGAGCGAAGTCCGCCTCAAAGATCGGCTCCAGCACCAGTTTCAAGGACGCCTGGACCACCCGGTCGGCCACGGTCGGAATCCCGAGGCGGCGCCGCTTGCGCGACCCCGGCTTGGGGATCATCCGTTCCCTGACCGGCACCGGACGGAAGCTGCGGGACTTCAGCTGATCCCGCAGGTCGGCAAGGAATCCTGCCTCGCCGAACCGTTCCCGGACGAAGGCGACGGTCATGCCGTCCACTCCGGCCGAGCGTGCGCCCTTGTTCCCCGCGACCCGCTCCCAGGCCATGGCCAGGAACGCGGGATCACAGACGAGGTTGTACAGATCGTCGAACCGACGATGAGGATCGTCGTTCGCCCAACGGTGCAGCTTGGTCTGGATCTCCAGTACCCGCCGCTCGGCCCGGAACGAGCCGGGCGGCAGATCACTCGTATTCACCAGCGGTCTCCCGGTATTCCAGTACTTCCACTACCGACTTGCTGGCCCCCTTCGCCATGCGGCCGGCTTTCCCGGCCTCGGACTACTACGGAGCCTCCGCCCCGCTCGGTGCCATCAGCTGACGACGTGCCTGTCCTTCCGCTGCGCTGGCTGCGCGGGGTGAGGACGACACCGGACGGTTCCCACGTTCACTTGAGAGTCGATCGACGGGTGAGGCGCCCAGCTCTACCCCTGCGGCATCGCCACGGCTACGCCGCAGACATTCACCGTGGCCTCCTGGCCGTTGATCACATGGCGACCAGAAGTTGCCCGCTCTCGAACGAGGAGCGGGCACGTACCGCGACCAGCCCATATCCGCCAGATTTGAGCTGGTGGGCCGTTAAGGGGCGTCAGACACCGGTTCCTCTCGTACACCTTCCCGTCTCGCTGACCGGACCCGCACCATCTGGCAGTACTGGCACGTCCCGGCGTTGTCAGGGCTGCTCCCACCCTCCCCGGCGTCTCCCGGATCAGGCTGCCCTCAGCTTCACCTGGCCGCTGCGACGGTCAGGAGTCGAAGGTCTCTCACCTCCGCTCGACTTCAAGCGCCTCGTGGCGCAC
>NZ_JAJONF010000132.1 GCF_021462265.1 Streptomyces shenzhenensis
GTCGGGTAGCCGGGGGGAGTCACACCCTCCGGCTCCCACAGATCCGTACGTGACGATCTCTCGTCATACGGCTCTTGTCGTCCTGATCACCAGGCCAGGGAGGGGGAGCTGGTCCACCTCCACTGCGCGAACATCCCCGGGCGGCGCTTGGCTGCCCGCTGGAAGGCCGCAATGGCCTTCCTCATCGCGCGAAACCGTCTGTACTTGTTACGGAGCCAGCGCACCAGGTAGGCGTTGATGCGCATCAGGAGTGGATACAAGGCCGATCGGTAGAACCGGCCGTAGTACTGCATCCAGCCCGCGACGATCGGACTGATCCGCTGCGCGAGTTCTTCCACGGTGAGGTTGACCCGCCGGTGGAGCCGCCAGGAGCGGACCTCCTCGCCGAGTCGTTTGAGGGCGTCCCTGCTGACCGCGGGGCGGAACGACCATCTGATACGGCCGTTCTTGTCCCGCATCTGGCGCTGCTGGAACGTGAACCCCAGGAACGTGAAAGACGTGTGCTCGTAGGAGCCACGCCGCAATCCGTCCTGGCAGTACACGATCCGGGTCTTGGCCGGGTGCAGACGCAGCCCGACCTCGGCCATCCTGTCCGAGAGCGCGGCCAGCACCTGGCGGGCCTGGCGTTCGGTGACGCAGTGCACCACCGCATCGTCCGCATAGCGTTCGAACAAGAGGGCGGGGAACTCCCGCGCCATCCAGACGTCGAACGCGTAGTGCAGGAACAGGTTCGCCAAAACGGGAGAAACCGGGGCTCCTTGGGGCGTCCCGCACTCCCGTTCCAGCAGGGTGCCGTCGGGCATCTTGAGCGGGGCAGCAAGCCACCGCCGCACATACAACTTCACCCAAACGGCGTCGGTGTGCGCTTCCACCGCCTTGACCAGGAGGTCCCAGGGCACACTATCGAAGAACTGGGAGATGTCGAACTCAACTACCCAGTCCCGTTTCCAGCTGCGTTCCCGACACTTCTCCACAGCATCCAAAGCGGACCGTCCGGGCCGGTATCCGAAGCTGTCCGGATGGAAAACAGGATCCACCCGTCGCACCAAATGCCGGGCCACGACCGTCTGAGCCACACGATCAGCGACGGCAGGAATCCCGAGGATTCTCTCGCCGCCGCCATGCGGCTTGGGAATAGCCACCGCACGCACCGGCGGAGGAAAGTAGGAGCCCGACGACATCCGGTTCCAGACCCTATAGAGATTGTTCTTCAGGTCCTTCTCGAAGTCGGCGATGCTCTGCCCGTCCACACCCGGTGCACCCTTGTTAGCCCTCACTTCCTCCCATGCTTCCCTGACTTCCCACTTTGAGATATCAAACGGCTTGGCCTGCGACTTCAACTGGTCCACCGAACTCCTCCCGGACACCGTCCGGTTGATGCGATCAACTCAGTCACGAACGACCCGGCCCCTTCGCTCCACCCCCGTTACAGAGGCTTCACCACTACTACGAGCCGGTCCGCCGGCGCGACCCGCATCGGTACTCGGCCCCTTCACAGCACAACCGCTCGGGGTGCTCCCTCTCGCCCACCCCTACCAGGACGGGCTGTATCGGTACGCGCCTTCTCCTGTTCCGCATGACCGCGGCAGATCAGGTTCACGTCGTCTCCATGCCGGACACCGCCTGGCCAGTCGGCGGGCTCCCGCCAGGCTCATCCCGGGACGGTTCCAAGCTTCCCGGTTTTGATGTCGTCGGAATCTTTTCGACACGTCAGCAACGATTCACTTGCGTTCGTCTCCCTGATCCCCACCTGACGCCTCTTGGGCGCCTTTTTCCTCATCGCTCACCACGACAGTCTTCGGCTAACGCAGCATGAGGCGGTTTGAAGCCTCCCCCCGCAGGGCGACTTCGAAGGGCCAATCCTTCATCGGTCACGCAACACTGCTTCAAGAAACTCGTCCTACATCGAATTCCCTTCCGCACTCAGGACGCACTGGAACAAGATAGAGC
>NZ_JAJONF010000133.1 GCF_021462265.1 Streptomyces shenzhenensis
CGAGGAACGACTCGCGGGGTTCGGCGGCACCGACGTTGTTGACCAGGATGTCCAGGTGCCGGTGGCGCTCCATGGCCTGCTGGATCAGGGTCTCCGCTCCCGTCGCGGTGGACAGGTCGACCGGCGCGATCATGACGTCGTGGTCGGCCGCCAGGGCGTCCAGCTCAGGAGTGGAGGAGCGGCTGCCGGCCACGACCTTGACCCCCTCGTGGACCAGTTTCTCGACGACTGCCAGGCCGATGCCCTTGCTGGCTCCGGTGACGACGGCGACCTTGCCTTCGAGGTGCAGCTCCATGACGGTCCCTTTCTGGATCGATCAATACATAACTATGGTAGGATCGATCCCGGACCGGGGCGCGGTGAGAAGATTCTGCCCTGGTCAGTCCAGTGCGCGCATGGCGACGGACAGGGCGTCCTCCGCGAACTCCCTCCCCGCGCGCGCCTGGCCGACGATGCGGATCCCCTGGATGAAGGTGGTGAGGAACCGGGCCAGCTGCCTGGGATCTTTGTCCGCGGAGATCTCGCCCCGCGTCTGCGCCCGCTCCAGGGCTCCGGCGAGGGAGGACTCGACCTGCCGGACGGCGGCGGTGACGCGGTCTGTCGCCGAAGGCTGCTCGCCGCACTGTGTCGAGGTGTTGACCACGAGGCAGCCGCGTGCGGGGTCGGTCAGGTCCGCCTCGATCAGCGAGGTGAGCACCTTGCGGACCGCGGCCCGGATCTCGGTCGCCGAGTCGAGGGTCTTCTCCAGGTCGTTGCCCTGGAGGGAGATGTAGCGGTCCAGGGAGCGGATGTAGAGCTCCTCCTTCGAACCGAAGGCCGCGTAGAAACTGCCGCTGCCGATGGACAGCTCCTTCAGCAGGTCCTGCAGGGATGTCTCGGCGTAGCCGCGGCGCCAGAACAGGTCCATGGCGCGGTCTATCGCCTGGTCGACGTCGAATTCCCGGGTGCGTGCCATGGCGAAAGGGTAGCCCATTTTGTGGAATAGTCAATCAAGTATGGGGGTTCGGCCCGCTCGGCGGCGTCCGGCGGGGTGCTAGGGCCGGCATCATGCGCTTCGGCCCCTCGGGTTGCACGGTCGCCGCGCCCTAGGCCGGCGGTGCTCCGTGCCGGTGTACGGCTCGGGCCGCCTCCCGGCCCTGCCGGCCATGTCGTTGAGTTGATCTGAGCCTTCACGCGCGGGCGCGCGGTCGACGCGAGGGGGGTCGCCCTTCATGGGGGCCGCCGGGCAGGTCGCCTGCTGTGTTCGTCGTCGAGATGTGCCGCCGCGTCCTGGTCCGTCTTTGCCTGGACCCTGGGCGAGCTCCGTCTCGTGTGTCCTTGTACGACCTCGTTTTTTTGGGGGGTCCTGCCGCCTCCGGCGCCGCCAAGCGCTGTGCCGTCGTGGCCACCGCCCTCGGGGTGTGCGGTGTGGCGAGCCGGACCGGCCGGCGGCGAGGCGATCCGGATTCGCGACGCGGGGATCCGTTCACCCCGGGCTGGTGAGTGTCCCGCGCGGGCTCGATGGCCGACCGGCACGACTGCTCGGAAGGGTGACTGACGCCACTCCGATTCTGGATCGCCCAATCAAGAAACCTGCTAGGGTGCTGTCGCGGCCTCCAGGAAGTGTGCGCCGTAATTATGTATTGATCAATCCAGAAAGGTATCGTCATGGAACTGCACCTCAAGGGCAAGGTCGCCGTCGTCACCGGAGCCAGCAAGGGCATCGGCCTCTCGGTCGTCGAAGGCCTGGTCCGCGAAGGAGCCAAGGTCGTGGCGGGCAGTCGCACCTCGACCCCCGAGCTCGACGCCCTGGCCGCCGAGTACGACGTCACGGTCGTCCCGGTCGACCTGTCCACCTCGGAAGGCCCTGAGACCCTGGTCCGCCGGGCCGTGGAGCGTCACGGCCGGATCGACGTTCTCGTCAACAACGTCGGTGCCGCCGAACCCCGCGAGTCGTTCCTCA
>NZ_JAJONF010000134.1 GCF_021462265.1 Streptomyces shenzhenensis
GGGTGGGCCGCTGTCGTGAGGTGAGAGATTGAGGGGTGGGAACGCTGTCGTGGGGCTTTATCGCAGCGCAGCTGAAGTTGTCTCAGTTTGGAGAGTTCTCAGCCGTGGCTATGTTGATGACAAGCAGCAGCGCATGCCGATGAGTTCTGACATCAGTTCGTGCTTCGTGAACGCGAGCATGTCGGTGATTTTTGACACCGCTTGGAAGCGGATCAAAAGTGCGTGGCGATCCCGAAGGTGCGGTGAAGTTCTGCCATATCGTGCCGATCTCGTTCCGTTGGTTCGTATCCCTGGTGGAAGTAGACCTGCTGCTCGGCGGACAAGCATGGGACAGACGTCCGCTGGATGATTCCCGTCACGAGGCAGGAGGAGGGATAGGCAGAAGGGACGTTGCGGTTCGAGTGACGCCTGCACTGCTGAGCCGTCATCGCTGAAGACCAGCGGATGAAGGTCGATCTCCCGTCCGTCCGGGGCCGTCACGACGAATCGGATAAGCCTCCAGTTCAGGCTCTCCACGAAACCTGCCGCGGAGAGAGCCGCCAGCACGACGCCTTCCTGGTCTTGCCGGTGCATCAGGCCCAGGTCGCGATGGTCTCGGGTCTGCTCGCCGATCAGAGCGTCGGTTCCCCATCCCGCATCGACCCAGACGTCGGCCTCGGCTCGCTGCAGCAAGGTCAGGACGAACAACACGTCATCAGCTGTCATCACGCGGCGCAGGCTAGAAGTCTCGGCGTCGGGCAGCAAAATGCCTGCCGGCAACGGTCCACGTCGTCCAGGGTGGCGCCGGTCTTGGAGGATCACAACCACACCGGCGGAGCATCCCGGTTCTTCGATAGATGCTCGACCTTCGACCGCATCAACGTGCCCTCGGCCAAGAAAAGTTCATCATCGTGGTCGAGCCGGGACGAGCGGTGGGTGAGCCGGGGGTGGACCCGGTCCCACGCCTGGGTCTCGGCCTTGCCGTAGTTGGTGGTGTCGGTGGCCGTGGTGATCGTGGGCTCGGGCCAGGTCTCTGGTTCGGCGGAGCGGAATTCCGGGCCGTGCGGGGGAGGCCGGCCGTTGACGCCGTGCGTCCCGGGTGGTTTCGGCAGACGCATGACGCGATCGGAGCGGACCCTGCCGGCCAACTCGGCCGGCAGGTCGTGCGGGACCCGGGCCAGTCGGGTCACGTCGTAGCCTGCGTCGCTGACGATCACGATGTCCGGGTTCCCGGTCTGCCACCGGCCCTCGGTGATGAGCCGCTCGACGACACCCCGCAGCTGGGCGGCGGTGATCGCGGTCGCGTCGTTGGCCGGGCCGAGCCGCACCGTGTCCAGGACCGCGGTCCACGAAGTGGCGCCCGGCTCCAGCACGGCCACAGAGGAGTAGGGCTGGCCCGGGATGAACTGCGACGCCGTCTTCGCGCGACCATGAACGTGGCAGAACAGCCGGTCCGCCGAGCACGGCGCGTCCGAACGCAGCCACGGCGACACGTCGACCGCCAGGACCAGGCGCCCGCCGTCGATACGCGGCAGCGACAGCCCGGCCGGCAGGGTGCGCAGCCGGCCGATGTTGATCCGGCCGTGGTTCAGGTCGCCGTACATCGCTCCGTGCCCGCGACGATGCTCGGGCAGCAGCGTCAGATCCACCGGGGACCTCACCGCCCCCTCCGCGCACAGCACCGCGTCCACCAGCTCGGACAGCTCATCGCGCCGAGCGGTCAGACACTCGTAGAACTCGCCCCTGAAGCGTGACGTTTCCGCGAACGCCTCCCTCCGCACGGCATCAGGCAGCAGCCTCACCCTCACGGCATTCGTCTTGGTCACGTGCGCTTTGGCCGGAGCACGGGATCAGTCGAAGGCCGCCCTCATGTCCGGTAAATCCCCAGGTGGGCGACCCAGTTCGAGGCGTCGTTCGAGGCCGGAAGGGAAAGAACAAGCTG
>NZ_JAJONF010000135.1 GCF_021462265.1 Streptomyces shenzhenensis
CTAGGTGACTGGTGTTAAGCGGGTCTTCCTGAGCGTGCCGGTTCCGCCTCCGGGCTTCTGATCGTGGTTGCCCGCTGGGGGTTCGGCCATCTGGACAGTGGCCCGTGGCCCCGTGCTGGGGCCGTTCAGGGGGCGCTGTGCGGCTGTGGCGGGCTGTTGGTGTGTCCCTGGGCTCCCTCGGAGCGGTCAGCCGGTGGCGGTGGCCCAGTTTCCAGCGGGCGTGGACATGATTCCGAGCACGCCGAGCCGGGCGATGTTGGCGGCGGCGGCCAGCAAGGAGAAGTCGGCGGCGACCTTGGCCCGCCCCCGCACCCGGGCCCGGCGTCCGCCGTGTCGCCGCCGCATGAGGTGGGCGATCTTGCGTTCAACCTTGGGCCGGGTGGCCCGGTAGGCGGCGAGCCAGACCGGGTCGGCACTGCGTGCCCGGCCGCGGGCCAGGTGCTCCTCGTGCGGGCCGATGGTGATGACGCGTCCGTCCCTGGCGGTCGTGCACTGGGCCGCAAGCGGGCAGGCGGAGCAGGCGGCCTTGAAGCAGGCCGCCCCACGGCCGTCGGACTTCGGGCGGATCGGGACGGTCACCTGGTTCGGGCAGGTGACCTGCCCCGCCCCCAGGTCGACGGTGAAGGCGTCCTTGGAGAACCGTCCGCCGGGCGCGCTGGCCGCCTGCACCTTGACCATCACCCGGGCGCCGGCCCCGTCCAGCTCGGCCAGCAGCGGTCCGGTCCCGTAGGCGGCATCGCCGTAGACCTCGGCCCGCCCACCCTCGGCCTGCTCGTTCGGGGCGGGCGCGTTCAGGACGTCGGCCAGCAGCCCGGCGGCGGGCTCGGCGTCGCCGGCGTTGCCCGCCGTGACCGCGGTCGCGGTGATGACCTCGCTGTCGGGGTCCTCAGCCACGTGACCCTTGTAGCCGTCGAAGGACCGGTTGACGGTCTTGTGCCCGTGCCGGGCCTCGGGATCGACCGTGGAGATCACCCGGTCCGCGGCCACCTTCCGGGCAATCCGGAACACTCCGTCACCGTCCTGGTCCAGGTCCTGGCCGAGCACGGTGGCCAGCAGGCGCGCGGCCTGATCCACCTCCGGCTCAAGGTCCCGGCCGTCCAGCACGGCCAACAGCGCGTACCCGTCCCGGGCCCGCGAATCAATCAGCGCCTCCCGCTCACCGGCGTCCGTCCAGTCGATGACCGGCTTGGCCATGTCGGTGTAGGCATCGCCGCTGGAGAGCACCGCCCGCAGCTGGGCCCGCAGCACGTGATCGGCCGCCCGCAGCAGACCCCGGACAGCCGAGCGGATCAGCGTGATGGTGTCCTGCGTGGCCACCGCGTCATAGACCGGTGCGGAGTCCAGCACCCGGCGGCGGCCGACCAGCCCCGCCTGCCCGGCGACCTCCACGGTCCGCTCGAAGATCCGGTCCGGGCGGGCGGACGCAGCCAGCCGCGCGCGCATGTCCACCAGCACGGTGTGCACGAACCCCGGATGGTCGAAGTCCAGCCCGCCGGCGGCGTACTTCCAGCGCACATCGAACGCGAACCGCTCGACCGCTTCACGATCGGACAGGCCCTCCAGACGCTGCAGGACCATCACGACCGCCACGATCATCGGCGGCACCGACCTGCGGCCGTCCTCGGCGAACAGATCCGCGAACATCTCATCGGGGAACAACGCCCGGCACTCGCGGTGCAGCACCGCGTAGATCGAGTTCGGCGCCAGCCGACCCTCGCAGAAACCCGCTGTGGAGGAGAGCAACCCCGGCTGCATCGGAGTCCTGCCCACTGCCATCGCTCAACCTCTCCCCACACCCAGCGACCAACACTCGGCAGCCTGGCACACGTTGAAGACCCAACGCGAGCTCACACGATTGACACCAATCACCTAG
>NZ_JAJONF010000136.1 GCF_021462265.1 Streptomyces shenzhenensis
GGATGCTGTTGGTTTATTCGGGGCCTGCGTGACGTCGGTCTCCAAGACCCAGTTGTGGTCTTGGAGACCGACGTTGTCGTGGGGGGAGAGTGCCGATGTCGATGCGGCCGGTGGTGCCGGGAGAGGTTCCGGCGGAAACGGCGCGGGTGGCCAAGGCCGCGTTTCCCAAGGGCAGCCTTGCGATCCGTATCCGTGACGAGCTGGGTGCGTTGTTCACTGATGAGCAGTTCGCTGACCTCTTCCCGTCCCGGGGCAAGCCCGCTTGGTCGCCGGGGTGTCTCGCATTGGTACTGGTGTTGCAGTTCGTGGAGGGGCTGACCGACCGGCAGGCCGCGGAGGCGGTGCGGGCCCGCATCGACTTCAAGTACGCGCTCGGGCTGGACCTGACCGATCCCGGTTTCGACTACTCGGTGTTGTCGGAGTTCCGGGACCGTCTGACCGGCGCGGACGCCGGACGGCGGGTGCTGGACGGCATCCTGGACGCCGCCCGCAGCAAGGAACTGCTGGCTGCGGGCGGGAAGGCCCGGACCGACTCCACCCACGTGCTGTCCGCGGCGCGGGATCTGTGTCGGCTGGAGGTGGTGGCAGAGACGCTGCGGGCGGCGTTGAACGCGCTGGCCCAGGCCGCTCCCGAGTGGCTGGACCGGGTGGCCGAACCGGACTGGTTCAGGCACTACGCCACCCGGATCGAGGACTCACGGTTCCCCAAGGCCCGCGCAAAGCGGGACGAGACCGGCCGGCGCATCGGCGGGGACGGTATGCGGCTGCTTCAGGCGGTGACGGCGCCGGGCGCGCCCGGCCATCTGCGCGCGCTGCCGCAGGTCGAGATCCTTCGGCAGGTGTGGGTCCAGTACTTCCACCTGGTCGACGGCGAGGTGCGATGCCGGGACCCAAAAGACCGCCCGCCGGGCGCGATGCGCCTGGTGACCCCCTATGACACCGCCACCCGTAACGGCTCCAAGCGTGACCTGGACTGGTCCGGCTACAAGGTCCACATCACCGAGACCTGCGGCCCCGATGTCCTGCACCTGATCACCAACGTCGCCACCACGACCGCCGCGGTCAACGACGACCGTATGGCCGCCGTGGTCCACGCCGGACTCGCCGGTCGGGACCTGCTGCCCGCAGAGCACTGGGTGGACACCGGCTACGCCAACAGTCCCGCCATGGTCGCCGCCCGCCGTGACTACAGCGTGGAACTGCACGGGCCGCTCCAGGCGGTGAACAGCGTCCAGACCGCCCGAGCAGAGGGCGCCTACGGTCAGGAAGCCTTCACCATCGACTGGGACAGCCAGCGGGCTACCTGCCCCAACGGCAGCACCAGCTCGTCCTGGGCCCTCCACAGCTCACAGCGCCGGATGCCCGTCATCCGGATCAAGTTCTCGGTCCGCGACTGCCGCCCCTGCCCGCAGCGCAGTGCCTGCCTCAGCACACCGACGGCCACGCTCCGGCAGCTCACCCTCCGGCCCCGCGAGGAGTACGACACGCTCCAGCAGACCCGCCTGCTTCAGCAGACCGATGCCTGGAAAGAGCGATACCGGATCAGGGCTGGCGTCGAAGGGGCCATCGCCCAAGGCGTTCAGCGCTGTGGCCTGCGCAGATCCCGCTATCACGGGTTGAGCAAGACCAGCCTCCAGCACCAACTCACCGGTGCCGCCATCAACCTCGCCCGCATCGACGACCACCTCACCGGCACACCCCGGGCCCGCACCCGCACCAGCCACTTCGCAGCACTTCGCCCCGCCGCATGCGGCGGGGCGAAGTAACCAGGCCCCGAATAAACCAACAGCATC
>NZ_JAJONF010000137.1 GCF_021462265.1 Streptomyces shenzhenensis
CAAGGCTTCGGCGTAGTCGCGTGGCGTCCGGTTTACGATCATCCGAGGCCGAGGAGTGTGAGGGGGCGGCGAGGGTCGCGGGCGTTGCGGCGGAGGCCGGACGCGATGTTCTTTACTCCGCCATGCGGAGGGCTCCGATGGCGAGATTGCGCCAGGTGGCCATCGCGCGGGGCGCGTTGCCGGTCCGTAGCTGGGAGGCGTCCTCGGCGAAGGTGGTGTCGCGGACGTGGTGCAGGGCCTCGATCTTCCAGTGGTCGCGGACGAGTCCGGCGAGCTGGGATGGGGTGGCCTGCCCGGCGGTCAGGCTGGTGACGGCGTAGACCGTCTTGACGGTGGTCTTGCCGGACTTGCGGTCGGTGCGGCGGCGCTTGATCTGGACGGCCTGGCGGGCTCCGGGGAAGAGGAGGCTGTTCACGGTGGCAACCTTGATCCGGCGGATCTCGGAGCGGCCGTGGCCGATGCCACGGGTGCGCCCCTGAAGCGGGATGTCCTTCCAGGGAAGGGACTTGAGTTGTCGGCGCAGCTTCTTCTGGTTGCCCTTGACGATCACGATGTAGTGGGCGCCCCGGCCGAGGAGGTAGTCGGCATGCTCGCGCTGGGTGTGCATGGCGTCGCTGGTGACGACGACACCGGTCAGATCGGTGACGGTGTCCAGCAGTGGCTGGAAGCAGGTGATCTCGTTGGTCTTCTCGCCGACGTCCAGCTGGGCCAGGACCAGGCCGGTGGCGTGCTCCAGTGCGGCAAGCAGGTGGATCTTACGGCCCTTTGCCTTGGCCGCGCCGCGCAGGCTCTTGCCGTCCACCGCGAGGCCGCGCAGCCCGGTCGTTTTCGGGCGTCGGTCGGCGAGCCAGCGTCCGACCGCCCGGTCCAGCGCGTCGCCGTCGATGCGGGCCAGCAGCCGGCGGACCGTGGTCTCGGCGGGCAGGACCCGCCTGGGCAGAAGCGGATCAGGGGCGGCACCGACCTGTTCCAGCACGTATCCAGGGGCATCGGCGATCCATTCGCCGACCGCCAGCAGCGAGGTCGCTCCGGCCAGCACCGCGCACGCGGTGAGAGCGAGCACGACGGCCAGGCGGTGGCGCACTCCGCGCGGGTCACGCGGATCCGGCACCCCGGCCAACCGCTCCAGCAGGCCCGGGACCTCCTCGGGTCCGACCTGCGGATTCTCACGCAGTTGGTCAAGGGCAGGCGGGATCAGAGATGATGCGGTGACAGGCACGGTCTTCCACTTGGATCACGGGGCGTAGAGAACTCCATGATCTTGGGAGTCCGTGCCTGTCAGCTCCCGGATGACCGCCAAGCCGACGGATTGTCAGAACCGGACGCCCGTGCACCAACGTTGAAGCCTGCCGTGAGCCCTGCTAGGGCAATCGCCTGAGCCACAACACGGCAAGGCCGTAAGCAACAGCCGACACAGCAAGTCCCGCGAGGACCGTAGCCGTGTACGCCCAGCCGGGCAGCGTGCGCATGAAGAACCCGAACGTGACGTCGCGAGTGACGAGAAAGGCTGCGAGGGCGGCGAACATCGCACCCGCCGACTGTCGGGTCCACCCTCCCGGCTTCGAGGCGACGCGGCCGTCCGGACGAGGAGCAAGAGGTTCTGTCACTCGTCACTTGTACCGGTCTCGATGCGACTCATCAATGGCAGCCGGCCCAAGCCCGCACGCGGCAGGGCTTCGGCATCGTCGCACGATCACGGATCGGACACCCTGCGACTACGCCGAAGCCCTGCG
>NZ_JAJONF010000138.1 GCF_021462265.1 Streptomyces shenzhenensis
CGCACGAGAGTGGGGGCATGGGCAAACACATCGTGATTCTTGGCGGTGGTACCGCCGGCACCATGGCGGCGAACCGTCTGTGCCGCACGGACGGCGGGCACGGGGCGCGGGTCACGGTCGTCGATCAGGATGACGACCACCTCTATCAGCCCGGTCTGCTGTTCGTGCCCTTCGGGCTCGCCCAGCCGCACCACCTCGTCCGGTCCCGGCCCCGGCAGCTGGACGCGGCCGTCGACTACAAGCAGGCGCGGATCGAGCGGGTGGACCTGGACGCCCGGACGGTGCACCTCGCCGACGGCATCCGGCTGTCGTACGACGTGCTCGTGGTCGCCACCGGAGCGACGCTGCTGCCGGAGGAGACCGAGGGGCTGACCGGCGCGGGCTGGGGCGAGAAGGTCTTCACCTTCTACGACCTGGCCGGTGCGAGCGGTCTGCATGAGGCGCTGGAGCGGCTCGACGGCGGCCGCGTGGTGATCGACGTGGCGGACCTGCCGCTCAAGTGCCCCGTCGCGCCATTGGAGTTCGCCTTCCTCGCCGACTGGTACTTCCAGCGGCGCGGCATCCGCGACAGGGTCCACCTCACCTATGCCACCCCGCTGGACGCGGCGTTCACCAAGCCGGTGGCGGCGCGGGCGCTGGGCGGGCTGCTCGCGGACAAGGGGATCGAGCTGGTCACCGAGTTCACGCTCGGCGAGGTCGACGGCGCCGGCGGCCGGCTCGTGTCGTACGACGAACGTGAGGTGGGCTTCGACCTGGCGGTCGTCGTGCCGCTGCACGGCGGAGCGCCGTACGTGGGCCGCTCGGAGGGTCTGGGCGACGAGCTCGGCTTCGTGCCCGTCGATCCGCACACCCTGCAACTGCCCGGCCGTCCCGAGGTGTTCGCGATCGGGGACGCGGCGGGTCTGCCGGCGTCGAAGGCGGGATCGGTGGCGCACTTCGAGGGCGAGGTGCTGGTGCGCAACATCGGCCGGTTCCTGGCCGGGCGGCCGCTGGACGCCTCCTTCGACGGGCACGCCAACTGTTTCGTGGAGACCGGCTTCCACAAGGCCCTGCTGATCGACTTCAACTACGACACGGAGCCGTTGCCCGGTCACTTCCCGGGCCCGGTGGGCCTGCCGTTGCTCAAGGAGTCGCACGCGAGCCACCTCGGCAAGCTGGCCTTCGAGTGGCTGTACTGGCACAGCCTCCTGCCCGGCCGGGAAGTGCCCGGTATCGGCTCGGCGATGCCCGAGCGCGGCAAGCACCACGTATCCGCATCCGCCTGAGCGAGAGGAGCGCACGTCATGCCCACCGCCACCTACGACAACACCGCCGTCCCCGTCGACGACGAGGGCTTCTTCACCGACCCGGCCCGCTGGACCGAGCCGATGGCCGGGCAGATCGCCCGTGACCTGGGGATCGGTGAACTGACCGACCGGCACTGGACGGTCATCCGCTTCATGCGCGCCCAGTACGCGGCCAAGGGCACCGGCCCCACCGTGCGCGTCCTCGGCAAGACCTCCGGGGTGAGCGTCAAGGAGCTGTACCAGCTCTTCCCGAAGGGTCCGGCGAAGAGCGCCGCGAAGATCGCCGGGATCCCCAAGCCGCGCGGCTGCATCTGAGAGGGAGCGCAAGCTGTCATGGTTGACACCGCCACGATCGAGAAGGTCTCGATCATCGTCTCCAAGGGATCCCTGGAGGGGATCTACCCGGCCCTGATCATGGCCAACGGCGCCCGCGCCGAGGGCA
>NZ_JAJONF010000139.1 GCF_021462265.1 Streptomyces shenzhenensis
TGAACGTCCGTGGGTGATGTGTTCCTCCAGGACCTGTGGTTCCACCAGGTCGAAGGCGTAGTGATCGAAAACGCGGTGATCGACGGTGAGTGGGTCGTCGTGCGGGCCCGCGCATCGGCAGGGCGGGCCGCGTGTCCCGCCTGCGGGACGATGTCGGGCCGGGTGCACAGCCGCTACGTACGCCGCCTCGCCGACACGGCAGTCGCCGGGCGTCCCGTGGTGATCGAGTTACAGGTCCGGCGGTTCCGCTGCCGTGACCGCGCCTGCCGGCAGGCCACGTTCGTCGAGCAGGTCGACGGACTCACCGTCCGGCACGGGCGGCGAAGCACCGGGCTGCAGACGGTGCTGCAACACGTAGCGGTGATGCTGGCCGGCCGGGCCGGCGCCCGCCTGGCGGACACGCTCGCGGTCCGGGCGAGCCGGTCGACGCTCCTGCGGCTGATACGCCGTCTGCCGGAGCCCGAAGCGCACACGCCGCGGGTCCTCGGGGTGGACGACTTCGCCCTGCGCAAGGGACACAACTACGGCACGATCCTGGTGGACATCGACACGCGCCGTCCCATCGATCTGCTGCCCGACCGGACCACAGCGACGGTGGCCGCCTGGCTCGCCGACCACCCCGGCGTCGAGGTGATCTGCCGTGACCGGTCCACCGCATACGCCGAGGCCGGACGACTCGGCGCCCCGGACGCGGTCCACGTCGCGGATCGGTGGCACATCTGGAAGAACCTGGCCGAGGCCGTCGAAAAGACGGTCATCCAGCACCGCGCCCAACTGCGCGAGCCGGAGAACACCGCCCCGGTCCACGCCGCCGAACCCCCGGAGAGCCTGGATCCTGCACCGTCCTTTCCGGGTGAACCACGACAGTCGGGCCGTCTGTCCGACCGGGTGCGCGAGCAGCACGCGGCCGTCCACACCCTGCTGGATGAAGGGCTCGGGCTGCGGCCGATCGCCCGTCGGCTGGGCCTGGCCCGCAACACCGTCCGCCGCCTCGCCAATGCGGCCACCGCGGACCAGCTCCTGGTCGGACGGTGGACCGGCCGGACCAGCATCCTCGACCCCTACAAGCCCTATCTGCATCAGCGGTGGGCGGAAGGCTGCACCGTCGCCCGCCGTCTGTTCGAGGAAGTCCGCGAGCGCGGCTATCCCGGTGGCGAGAGCGTGGTGAAAAGGTACGTCCAACGGCTCCGCGAAGCTTTCCCACACGACGATCCGCCTCGCAAGCACCCGTCCGTGCGGGACGTGACCAGCTGGATCACCCGCCGTCCCGACCACCTCGACGACGACCAGGCCCAGCGGCTCAAGCAGATCCTCGCCCGCTGCCCGGCCCTTGAGCGAACTGCCGAACACGTCCGTGCCTTTGCCGAGTTGATGAACGACCGCCGGGGCCAGGACCTCGGTCAGTGGATGGAGCGCGTACAGGATGACGATCTGCCCGCCCTGCACGGCTTCGTCAACGGCCTCGGCCAGGACCTCGACGCCGTCGCCGCCGGGCTCAGCCTCCGCTACAACTCCGGCGCCGTCGAGGGCCACAACAACAAAATCAAGATGATCAAGCGGCAGATGTTCGGCCGCGCCAACTTCGACCTGCTCCGCAAGCGGGTCCTCCTCGCAGCGTGAGGACGTTCATGATCGCGGTTGTGGTGACCCTCCGTGGCCCCGGCACTGAAAGTGATCCAGAACCACGGTTCACGGAACGGCGACA
>NZ_JAJONF010000014.1 GCF_021462265.1 Streptomyces shenzhenensis
TGTCGTCGACGACACCGCCGTCACGACCGGCTGACGCAGGACAGCCGGGCGTCCCGCACCCGGATTCCGGGTGCGGGACGCCCGCGTGGGTCAGCTCAGCGGGTCCAGCGTCAGGTACGCCTGCCGCGGATTGCCGTCGTTGACCAGCGACTCCTGGTTGCCGACGTCGTCGAAGGCGAAGGCGTACGCCTTGCCGTCGGCCATCTGGGCGTGGATGGCGCGCGCGTACTGGTTGGTGACCGGGTCCTGGTAGAAGTCCGCCGGGTCGGTGTCCGGCTGGTTGGAACTGGTCAGCAGCGTCGACCGGTTGAAGCCCGCGCAGAGGGTGCGCGAAATCGGTCCGCGCACCTGGTCGTTGGGCGCGTCGAGCAGGTTGTGGCAGCCGAAGACGCTGTTCGCGTCGGGCTTCTGGAAGCTCGTCACCACCGCTCCGGCGGAGTCGGTGAAGTTCATGACGTTCCCCGACACCCGGCCGTAGTACTTCGTGTTCGGCTGGCCGGCGAACGGCGTGACGGTGAGGGTCGACGCCGAGTACTTCGACCAGACCCGGTTGACGTAGTCGTCCATGACGGTCGACGGCAGCGCCCCGGTCTCCACCCCGTACAGCGGGGAGAGCGCGCGCAGCACGGTGCCGTCGGAGCGGGTCTGGACCAGGTTCGGCCAGCCGCCGCCCTGTCCGCGCAGGGCGCTGAAGAACCCGTTGTAGCCACCCGGCTTGAGGTGCCCGGTGTCGGCCGTGCTGCCGTCGGAGCGCTGCACCCCGACCGCGTACGGCACCGAGAACATGTCCACCTGGGTGCTGTTGATCCACAGCCCCGAGTCGTTGAGCGTGTACTCGGACCAGTTGAAGAGGATGTCGCGGTTCGGGTCGCTCGGGTTCTGCACCGCGGGCTGCACCAGGCCACCGGTGGTCAGCCTGAAGTCGAGCTTCCGGCCGTAGGAGAAGTAGATCCGGCCGGAGAACTTCGGGATCTGGATCGTCGTCGACTGGCCTGCCGCCGGGCCGGTGATCGAGGCGTCCGGTGCCGGGGTCGGCGGGGTGCCGCCGGCCGGCCAGGCGTGGAAGGTGCCGCCGGCGTCGGCCCAGCCCTGCTGTCCCGAGGAGAGCTGGGTGCCGAGGTCGTAGATGTACACCTGGTCGCCGCGGCCGGAGTTGTTGGTGATCTTCAGCGGGATCGTGGCCGGTACCGCCGCGTCGGCCGGGTGCGGGGTGCCCAGGGTGAGCACCCCGCCGATCAGTGCCGCCGCGGCCGTCAGGGGCAGTGCCCGGCGTGCGAGTCCTGTGCGCACTCTCCACCTCCGTGTGGGGTCGGGGTTGGACGGAAAGTGGTCCGTACCAATTCTGAGAGCGCTCTCAGACTGGGCCGTGGGTCGGGTGCATGTCAACAAGGAGGACGGAATCGGGGCCCGTCGGATCGACGGGCCCCGGGAATCCGCTGGAGCGGCCGGCTCAGAAGGCGCGCTTCAACAGGTCGAGCAGGGCGGCCCAGTGGCGCTCGTCGGCCGCGGCGGAGTAGGACGTCGTGTCGGCCTGCGTGTAGCCGTGCGCGGCGCCCCGGTAGATCTCGCACGTGTTGCGGACTCCGGCGGCGTCGAGCGCCTCCTGGAAGATGCGGATCTGGTCCTCGGTCATCGACTGGTCCTGGTCCGCGAAGCCGAAGTACAGCTCAGCGGTGACCCGGCCGGCGAGCAGGTGCGGGCTGTCGGCGTCGTCGGTGACCATCCGGCCGCCGTGGAAGCCGCCCGCGGCCGCGACCCGGTCCGGGAACGCGGCGGCGGTCCGCATCGCCAGCCGGGCGCCCATGCAGTAGCCGGTGATCCCGACCGGCCCGTCGGCCACCAGCGGGCTCTCGGCCAGCCAGTCCAGGTAGGCGCCCGAGTCGCGGTCGCTGAGCTCGGGCGTCAGCGACATCATGATCGGCATGAGCCGCTGCCAGATCGTCGGGTCCGCCGACGGATCGATGAACTCCGGGAGTTCGACGACCGGCGTGCGGCCGCTGCGGTAGAAGACGTTGGGGAGCAGGACCGTGTAACCGGCGCCGGCGAGCCGGTCCGCCATCGACTTCAGGTGCGGACGGATCCCGAAGGCGTCCTGGTACAGCAGCACGCCCGGGTGCGGGAGTCCGTCGGCGGGGTGGGCCAGATAGGCGTCGGCGGTACCGTCCTCGGTGGTGATGTCGACGGCGGTTCCCTGTACGGCGGTCATGGCTCAAGTGCCTCTCTGCGGAGTCGGCGTCGGGGTGGGGGACACCCGGCGCGGCGTGTCCCGGTCATCGTGGCACGCCGGGGCGGAGAGCCGTGGACGGGGGAGCGCCGAGTTCACTCGAAGCGCGAGGTGTCGCCGGCGCCCCGGCGGACGATCTCCGCCTCGCCGCCCGAGAAGTCGATGACCGTGGTCGGTTCGGTGCCGCACTCCCCGGAGTCCACCACCGCGTCCACCTGGTGGTCCAGCCGGTCCTTGATCTCCCAGCCCTGGGTCAGCGGCTCCTCCTCGTCCGGCAGCAGCAGGGTGCTGGAGAGCAGGGGCTCGCCCAGCTCGGCCAGCAGCGCCTGGGTGACCACGTGGTCGGGGATACGGACGCCGACGGTCTTCTTCTTCGGGTGCAGCAGCTTGCGCGGCACCTCGCGGGTCGCGGGCAGGATGAAGGTGTAGCTGCCGGGCGTCGACGCCTTCACGGCCCGGAACACGTCGTTGTCCACGCGCACGAACTGGCCGAGTTGCGCGAAGTCGCGGCACATCAGGGTGAAATGGTGCCGGTCGTCCAGATGCCGGATGGTGCGGATCCGTTCCATGCCGTCGCGGCTGCCGAGCTGACAGCCCAGCGCGTAGCAGGAGTCGGTCGGGTATGCGATGAGCGCCCCCGAGCGGACCGCGTCGGCGATCTGCGAGATGCTGCGCGGCTGCGGGTTGTCGGGGTGCACGTCGAAGTACTTCGCCATCCGCCGAGCTTATGCCGTACGGCGGGCATCGGCCGAGCGGGCCGGGCACGCGCCGGACGGGCGAGGGGGCTGTGCCGTCCCTGTCCGGCACGGCTGTGGCCGCACGCCGCTGTCCGGGGCGTGACCGGATCCGGCACTCCCCGGCGGCGAGGCGGCGCCCGCGATGCCGCCGGCCCCACCCGCCTGCGCGGGCCACCACGTCCGTCTCGTCGTTCTCGGTGACGATCCGGGCGAACCGCTCCGCACGGTCGTGCGTCCGGTTCGCCACGACGATCTCCGTGACGCCCGCCCGTGCCGGCGTCGCGGCGCCGTGGCCGCCCCTGCCGGACCGGCGGGCCGCTCCGCCCCTCCGCATCCGAGCGGCGCCCGCTCTGCCCGCCGTCCGGCTGCGTGGTCGGTCCGGATATCCGGACCGATTCCTGGGCACCAGAGGAGTGAGCCACCCCAGGGCCCGTCCCCCCGGCCCGGGTGAGGCTTCTCCGTCGGCGGTCCTTCCCCCGGGGCCGTCGGCGGAGCCGGGCCCGGTGGTGGGACCAGGCCTCGTCCCATCGGGTAACGTCCGTTGACCGAGGCTGACGCGAGGGACGAGGGACACAGATGGCAGGCCGAGCGGACCAGGGCCCGCAGCACCCGGCACGCAGCGGCGACGAATGGGCCGCGCGACTCCTCGACCATCTGCGTCCCGGTGCCCGCGACCCGCGCCGGGTCGTCGCCTGGCTCGCCGGCGCCGTGCAGGCGACCGCCTGCCTTCAGGCCGCCGACGGCACCCTGCTCGCCGGGACCGGGATCCCCCTCGACGACCGCCTCGTGGCCGACGTGGTCGCCGGGCGGATCTCCGCGGCCGCCGTCCAGGACGGCGACCGCCACCTGCGGCTGGTCGCGGTCCGTGCCCCCGACCCCCGTCAGGCCGCCGCCGGCCTGCTCGCCGTGGCCCGCGCGACCCCCTTCGACCGGCGCGCCGCCGAGATGGTCAGCCACACCGCGGGAGTCGTCGAGCTCCTGCTGCGTGAGCGGGAACTGACGGCGGCCGGGCACCGGCTCCGGCGGGCCACCGCCGACCTGCGCCTCGCCATCCTGCAACTTCTCATGGTCGAGGACACCGTCTCCGCGCGCCGCGTCGCCGCGGGCCTGTGGCCCGGCCTGCTCGACACCGACAGCGCCTGCGTGTACATCGTCGAGGGACATCCGGCGGAGCGCGACGGCCTCGCCGAGGACTGCCTCGACATGACCCGCGGCCAGGCCCTCGTCGTGCGCTGCCCCGCCATGGACGGCCACGTCATCATCCTCAGCCCGGCCCCCACGACGGCCGAGCGGCTGCGCTCCCTCGTCGACGGCCGCCCCGGCACCTTCCTCGGCGGCAGCGGCCGGCAGAGCCTGGCCCAGACGGCCGTCGCCTACGGCCAGGCCGTCAGCGCCCTCGCCGTCGCCCGCTTCCGCCCCGACCAGGCCGCCGTCTACGCCGAACGCACCCACCCGGAACGGCTGATGGACCCCGCCGCGCTGTACGCCTGGTCCACCGACGTGCTGCGGCCGCTGGACACCCTGCCCCACCACACCCGCGCGGAACTCCTCGCCACCACCCGCCTCGGCCTGGAGTTCACCGCCGTCAGCGCCGCCAAGGTGCTCGGGGTCAGCCGCAACACCGTGCGCGCCCGCATGGACCGGGTCGAGGCGCTGCTGGGCGCCGACTTCTCCGATCTCACCGTGCGCGCCACCGCCCACCTGGCCCTCAACACCCAGGCGGCCCTCGCGGATGACCTCGCCGGTACGGCGCCGCGGCCCTCCGGTGTCCGCCTGGGCGACCTCCTGGCGAGTCCGGCGCTGCGGGCCTGGGCGCACGACCTCCTCGACCGTCTGGTCCGGGACGGCCGCGACCTGCGCGGCACCCTGCGCGCCTGGATCGCCGCCGGAGGCAACGCCGAACGCGCCGCGCAGGATCTGGGGGTGCACGCCCAGACCGTCCGCGAACACGTGCGGGGCGCCGAGCCCGTCCTGGAACGCCAGCTGCTGGCCGCCGGCACCGACCTGTACGAGGTCGTCCTCGCCCACCTCGCCCTAGGAGACCTCGCCGCCCCCGTCCTGATCCGGGCGTACCAGGGCCAACCGGACTCACCTGTGCACGGGTGAGCCCTCGGTGTACGCGAATGGGCATCGGCGCGATACCCAACGACGTGGTACGGACGTATGTTCACGTTGCGCGGGGGCACGACCGGAACGGGGGACTGGTCGCGGCCCCCGCGACCCCCGGTTCACGCCTCCAGGCGCACCGGGATCTCCTGCCAGCCACAGGCGATGAACGACGGCACCTGGCGCAGTTCGTCCTCCCCGACCGCGAGCCGCAGGTCCGGGAACCGGTCGAACAGGGCGGGCAGCGCGGCCAGCGCCTCCGCCCGGGCGAGCGGGGCGCCGATGCAGCGGTGCACCCCGATCCCGAACGCCAGGTGGTCGTCGGCGCCCCGAGCGGCGTCGAACGCGGCCGCGTCCGGCCCGTAGTGCGCCGGGTCCAGACCCGCCGCCGCGTACGTCGTGATGATCGCGTCCCCGGCCGGAACGGTCACGTCCCCGACCTTCAGGTCGCTCACCGCGAACCGCAGCGGCAGCGAGGCGATCGACGGATGCGCCCGCAGCGTCTCGTCGATCACCGCGTCCCAGCCGACCGTCCCGGCGCGCACCGCCGCCAGTTGCGCCGGATCCGTCAGCAGCGCCACGACCGCGTTGCCGATCAGGTTGACCGTGGTCTCGAAACCTGCGCCGATCACCAGCAGCAGCGTGTACAGCAGCTCCTCGTCGCTGAGCCGGTCGCCGTCCTCGTCACGGACCCGGATCAGCTCCGTCGTCATGTCGTCGCCCGGATGCTCCACCTTGTACGCGACAAGACCGCCGAGGACCGTACCGATCCGCTCCTGCACGAACGCCGCGTGCTCGGGTGTCGGGTCGGAGGTGTCCATGATGGCCGCGATCAGCGCACCGGTGTCCTCGCGCATCTCGTCGGGCACCCCGAACAGCTCGCAGATCATCCGCATGGGCAGCGGCTGTGCCAGCCCGGCCCGCAGCTCCACCACCGCCCCGCCGGCACCCGCGGCCGCCACCTCGTCCAGCAGCTCCGCGGCGATCGCCGTGACGCGCGGCCGCATCACCTCGGTGCGCCGGTGCGTGAAGCTCGGCGCCACCAGCTTGCGCAGCCGGGTGTGGTCGGGACCGTACGCGGAGAGCATGTTGACCACGCCGATCCAGCCCAGCACCCAGCCCCAGGAGGGATGTTCGCCGATCTCCGGCCAGAGCCGCCAGTGCTTGCGCGGGTCCTTGCTGACCTGGGGATCGAGGATGAGCTCCTTGAGGACGTCGTACCCGGTGGGCGCCCAGGCGGGTATGCCGCCGGGCAGTTCGACGGGCACCACGGGGCCGAGGGCGCGCAACCGCGCGCTCTCCGCCGCGATGTCGGAGCCGAACGGGTCGAGAGCGATGCGGTCGGTGACGGTCACGACGACTCTCCAGGCTGGTCGGGGGAGCGGGGACTGAACCGGACGGGCAGCGAGGTCAGCGAGCGGTGGAACGGGCCGGGCCGCCAGTCGAGCTTCTCGCGGGGCAGGACCGGGTCGAGGTCGGGCAGCCACTGGGTCAGCTGCTCGATCGCCTCGGTCGCGATGAGCAGCGCGTGGTGCCGGACCGGGCACGCGTGCGGGCCCGCGCCCCACGACAGGTGCGAGGCGTCCCCGGCGCGCCGGCCGCCGGTGGCCTCCCGCTCCGCGAAGAGCCCCACGGCGCCGAAGGAGACCACCACCGGGACCGCCGGCCTGACCCACGCCCCGTGGAACGAGACCGGCCGACGGGCGTAGTAGATGCCGTAGTTGGCCAGCGGGGTCTCGTGATGCAGCACCTCGACCACCGCGTCCATGACCGGGCGGGCGCCGCTGGTGAGCGTGGAGTAGTAGAGCGGGTTGCCGAGGATGCGGGAGAGCGCGTTGGAGACGAGGTTGGTGGTCGGCTCGTAGCCGGCGCCGAGGGTGAGGAACACCTGCCAGGTGACCTCCTCCGGGGTCAGCCCGGCGGGGTGGTCCAGGAGCATGCTCGGCAGGTCCTCGCCGCGCTCCTCGACCTTGGCGGCGACCAGTCGCAGCACGTACTCGGCGTACTCCGCCTCGCCCTCGGCGGCCTGCGCGCCGCCCTCCATCATCTTCAGGAGGCCCTCGTTGAGCCGGTCGCCCTGACTGTCCGGCAGCCCGAAGAGGTTGTTGAACACCAGGGCCATCAGCGGCCGGGTGAAGTCGGTGACGAGATCCGCCTCGCCCCTGGGCCCGAACCGGTCGACCAGCAGCCGTACCGCCCGGTGCACCAGGTGGCGCAGATCGTGCGGCTCGATCAGGTCGAACACGTCGATGAGGGTGGCCCGGTAGCGGATGTGCGCGTCGGCGTCCGAGAACAGGGCGTTGGGCCGCCAGCGCATCATGCCGAGCAGCGGGGAGTCCTCGGGGACGGTCGCCTCCCAGGCCCGCGGGTCGTGCGAGAAGGTCTCGACGTCCCGGAGCACGTCCAGGGCGGCGCGCCGCTCGGTGACGACGTACGCGGGGGTGCCCGGCGCGAGTTCCGCCCAGCCCACCGGGCCCTGGGCGCGCAGGGCCGCGTAGTAGCCGTGCGGGTTGCGGGCGAAGCCGTCCTCCCACAGCCGTACCGGACCCGAGACGGTGAAGGACTGCCGCGCGCTCATCGGGCCTCCGCCGGCCGGTCGTCGATCAGATGCTGGACCAGGGCGAGCAGCGCGTCGACCGAGGAGTGCCCGTCCCGGGCGTCGCAGGTCACCATCGGGGTGCCCGGCTGAAGGTCCAGGGCGGTGCGCAACTGCTCGCCCGTGTAGTGGCTCGGCGCGTCGGGGAACGCGTTGAAGGCGACCGCGTACGGCAGCCCCGTCTCCTCGACCAGGCCGAGCACGTCGAAGGAGGCGTCGATGCGGCGGCTGTCCACGAGGACCAGAGCACCCAGCGCCCCGTAGGAGATGTCGTCCCACAGCGTCCGGAACCGCTCCTGCCCCGGCGTCCCGAACAGGTACAGCACGATCCCGCCGGGCAGGCTGATCCGCCCGAAGTCGATGGCGACGGTCGTCGTCTCCTTCTCCCGTACCCCGTCGAGATCGTCGACGGGCACGGAGGCCTCGGTGAGATGCTCCTCGGTGTGCAGAGGGCGGATCTCCGACACCGAGTCGATCAGGGTCGTCTTGCCCACCCCGAACGGCCCGGTCACCAGGATCTTCACCAGGTCGCGGGCGTCGTCGGGGAGATGGGTGCCGCCCGCGCGGGGCAGCTCACTGGTGCTTGAGGGCGCGGAGGCCATCGGCCACTCTCTTCAGCAGGTCGGGGTCGAACCGTTCGGCGGGCGGGATCGGCGCGCGGGCCTGGACCAGGTCCCGGTCGACCAGGTCGGCGGCCAGCACCCGCACGGCGGAGAACGGCAGCCGCAGCAGCGCCGCCGCCTCCACCACCGTCAGGGCACCGCCGGACAGCAGCTCCAGCAGGGCCAGTTCGGCGGCCGGGAGACCGGCGGGCAGGGGGGTCCCGTCACGGGCGAGCACCGTCAGCCGTTCCACGTGGGGGCGGCTGGGGCGGGCCACCCCGCCGGTCGACAGGTACGCGGGTACCAGGGGGCGGCCGCCACGGCGGCCGGTCATGCCGGCGCGCCGCCGTCGGAGCCTCTGGGCGCGGCCGCCATCGCCTTCTCGCCCAGCCGGGCGACCTGTGAGTGCACCCGGTGCGCCAGCAGGTCCAGGCGCACCTCGGGGTCGCCGTAGGCCGCCACGCAGGTGCCGTGGTCCGTCGGCACGATCAGCACGTACCCGTGGTCCGACTCGATGACCACCTGCCGCACCTCGGCCCGGTCCCGGTCCGCGAACGCGGCCGCCGCGGCCCGGCAGGCGCCCTGCACGGTGCTGGTGATCGCGGCCACCCGCTCGGCACTCGCCCGGGACAGTCCGTCGGTGTAGCCGGTCGCGAGGCCGTCCCGGGTGAGCAGGACGGCGGCCAGTACATGCGGCACCTGCAGGACGGGGTCCAGCACCCATGCCGTCTCGCCCGCATCGCGGCTGTTCATCCGGCCGCTCCTCCTTCTTCGTCGGTCCGGTGGGGTTCGGGCGTGCTCGCCCGCTTGGGAGCCCGCGCCGCCGCGGTGCCGTACTGCAGGGCCGCGAGCGCGGCGGCGGCCTCGTCGGGACGGCGCGCGGCCGACTGCGGCCGCGGCACACCGGGGCTGCCGGGCGCGGCGGCGGGGGGACGACGGCGCCGCTGCGGCAGACCGCCGAGGTCACCCGGCTCCTCGCGGCCGGGAGCGGGGGCCGGGGCGGGGACGTGCTCGTGCTCGCGCTCGTCCTCAGGCCCGGAACGATCCGGCGCGGCGGGCGCGGCGGGCACCGGAGGGGCAGGCGCCGCGGACTCGGCCGACGCGGTCTCGGGTGCGGGCGTCTCGGATACGGGCGTCTCCGGCACGGCTGTCTCACGCGCGCCCGTCTCACGCAGGGGGGCCTCGCGAACCGTCGCCTCACGCCCGGCCGTCTCGTGCCGGTTCCTCTCACGCACCGGGTCCGTGCGCGCCGCGCGTTCCCGGGTCGAGCGCGGTGCGCTGGCCGACGGGGGCCGTTCGTCCGGGTCGATCCGGGCGAGCAGGTGGGTGTCGACCCGCAGCACCGCGCGCACCCCGCCGTAGGGCGAGGGGGAGGAGACATCGACGCTCAGGTCGAACTGGCGGGTGAGCTGGCCGATCGCGGCCAGGCCCATACGCGGCGGGTCGCCGAGGTCGGTCAGCAGGATCGGGTCGGTGCCCGCCACCAGCCGCTGGGCGCGGGCCCGTTCGTCCTGCGTCATGCCGAGGCCCGCGTCGTCGACGGTCACGCACACCCCGTGGTGGACGTGCTCCAGATTGACCACGACGTCGGTGTCCGGTGCCGAGTGGCGCAGCGCGTTGTCGAGGAGTTCGGCGACGATGATGGCGACCGGCTCGACCGCGTGGGACACCAGGGCGGTGCCCGGCTCCAGGTGGTTGTTGACCTGGACCCGGTGGTAGCCGGAGAGCCGGGCCTGGCCGCCGGTGACGGCGTCCACCACGTGGGACTCCTCGCGGGCCAGCCCCACCCAGGCCCCGCACACCACGGCCGCGACCTGCGCCCGCCGCAGCGACTGCTCGTTCTCGTGGTCAAGGGCGAACAGCGTCTGCGCCAACTCCGGGTCGTCGTAGAGCTGTTGGAGCCCACGCAGGGCGTCCTGCAGCCGGTACAGGGCGGCCTGGATCTCCCGGGTGGCGCCCCGGAGGCCGGCCTGCGCGGCCGCGTCGATGCGGGTGCGCTGCGCGGTCAGCTCCTCGCGCAGCGCGGTCAGCACGTACTCCAGCGCCATCCCGGTGGGGGTCCCGGGCGTCTGCTGCCGGACGGGCCCCGGCACCAGCAGGTGCGGATGGGCGAGCTGGGCGGCGGCCGCGGGCATCCGGCGGGCGGCGAGATGCTCGACCTCGGCGACGAACGCGCCCTCGGCGCCCTCCAGTTCGGCGCGCAACTCCGCCACCTCGGCCATCAGCGCCGCCCGCCGGCGCCGGGACCTGAGCAGGCTGCCGCCGAGGGCGAGCGCGGAGAGTGTTCCGGCGGCGAGACCACCGGCCACCAGTTCCGGCAATTCGATCATGGAATCGGTTTCCAGGGGAGTAGGGCAGCAGTGGGCAGGGGGGAGCCCGGGCCCCTCCCGTGTGGCGCTCGCAGCACAGTACACACCGTCATCGACCGGCCCCGCACGGTGAATCGTTACATCGCTTCGAATCCGCTCGGCGACTGTTCGCTTCTGTGTCAAGTGTCGGAAATGCCATGCGGCGATGGTGAGTTGAGGCTCCGCGCGGCCGTGCCGTCATCGTGTGGCGTAGGCCGGCTCCGGCAGGCCGAAGACGTGGCCGGGGAGATGACCCGGGTGATCGCCTGGCCGAACAGGGCCCGGCAGTGAGCCGTTGTGCCCGATCCAGCCCTGGACGTCGAGGACGCCGCGACTGTACGCGACGCCCGGGATGCCGGTCGAAGGGGTGGTCAGCCGCTGCTTCTGCGCGGCGGTGCCCACCCTGGTCGTGCCGTCGGGGAAGGCACCGGTGGGCACGGTGCGGTCCCGGGTGCGCGGATCGCCCAGGTTCGAGATCACCGCGCCGGCGCCCCCAGCCCCAGGACGGGCTCCAGCCGGCGGTCTCCTCGGCCTTCCCGGTCGCCGTCTGGCGCGTGCGGGGCGGGGAACCCGTTCCCGGTCGGGAACAGGGTGTGGCTCATGCCTGCCGGTGGAGTGGGCGTTCAACTGCCGCGGGGCTGAAGGCGCGCTGCGGATCCGAGGTCGGCGCCTCGAAGAAGCCGTCGTCCTCGGGGTGGTCGAACGGCCGCTGCGCATCCCGGTCAGGTCCCGCACGGTGATCCGGTCGCCGTCGGGTACACCGTCGAGGCGCCTTCCGACAGGGTCGACCAGACCGACCGTGTCCTGGCCGGCCGACTGCGGCACCGCGGTCATGGTGAACGCCTTGGTCTCGCTGCCGATCCGCGGGTACAGACCGGGGGGCATCTGCCGCCCGGTGGCCTTGTTCGCGACCCCGAACGAGCGAACGCGGTCGCTGCGCCCGGCGTCCACACTCCGACGTTTCACACCAGGCACGTCCGCCTCGCGCATGACGTGGTGCACGACCGCGTCGAGGCGGCGGGCCGACGCCGGGGTCATGCCGCGGACGTCCGGGCCGCCGGAGGAGGACGGGACGGGGGTCCGGCGAACGCGGCCGGTACGACGGCGGGCGCGGCGATGAGACGAGGGGCGCGGCGAATGTCCCCGGCGCGACGGTGACCGCGGCCCCGGCGCAGCAAGGCGGACGTGTACGGCAGGGGCGGCCCCGGCCGGGGGTGCGTTCACCAGGCTCGGTGAGCGCACCCGACGGCTCGTACCACCGGCGCATGCCGGGCGTCCCGTCGGCCATGAACGGAATCTCACGCACGCCCTGGCGCACGGATCAGCAGCCGCGTGCCCTGGTGCACGGCCCAGAGGCTGCACGCCCTGTGCTCCCGTGAGCTGATCCACACCCGACTCGTGGGGGAACGGTTCTCGTCCTCCTGCCCCACCGCTGACCTCACCGCTCCTCGCACACCGGCCGCAGCACCGCCAGCGTGCCGTTGGCCTCCCGCAGTGCCAGCTCCAGGAGAGCCGGCGCGTGCAACGCGCCACTGCCGTCGGGCGGCACCAGCCACTCGAGGAAGCGCGCGGGCCGGTACGGCGGCGGTACGGCGACCCACGCCCCCTTGCCCGTGTACCGCAGCCCGGCCCCGATCCAGCCGCCGGAGGGGTCGGGCGGCAGGAAGAACCCGACCCGGCGCGCCGCGGTGTCCACCAGGGTCGGCCCGGGCACCGGCAGGGAGGGCCGCCACAGCAGATCCAGCGTGAGCAGACCGAGCCGGTCCGGCACGCTCAGCACATCCCAGAAGCGGCCCGCCTCCAGCAGCGAAACGCCCTCCCCGTGGTCCCACTCCCACTTGCACGTCCGGGGGTCCGCCGAGGCCGCCGCGAGCCATTCCACACCCTGCATCCACATCGTGTTCGTCATGCACCGCTCCGGGATATCTCCGCTCACCTGTTTCAGGCGCAGGGAGCGACCGACACCGGGCATTCTGCGCGACCGCACGCCAACCCGGCATATGCATGCTGGTAGATATTTCTAACTGGCGGAAGGGGTGGCGGACCCTGGCGTTTGAGAGCGGACGTTCGAACCCTGGGCACCGGTACGGGCGTTGTGCGGAACAGCGGACTTTCCGCGGCTCGTCCGCGTCGAGAGGGATGCTCGAATCAGTCGTCACGGCAATCGATCCGAGCGTCAGACCTGGAGGTGAGAGCGATATCGGTCGTACGCTCCCGTCGTTCCGTCGTCATCCGCTCCCGACCAGCGGTACTCCATGGACCGCACCCGACTGCACGCCCTCCTGGCCCGCGAGAGCGCCGAGGCCGAACGGGGCAACCCCCGCTCCCGAGCCGCGTACGCCGGCGCGGGTCATCTCTTCGGCCGGGTCCCGATGACCTTGGATGGACAAGACCGCCGGAGCCTTCCCCCGCTACCTGGTGCGCGCGGGGCCGAGCTCCAGGCCGACGGCCGTATCGCCTACGCCGACCTGGGTCCGAAGGCGGGTCTCTCCGCCTCCGCGGCCCGGCAGCGCCTGCAGCGGCTGCTGGACTCCCGGGCCGTGCAGGTCGTCGGCGTCACCGACCCGGTGGCCATGGGCGGCCAGGCGATGGCCCTGCTCGGCATCGGCGTGGACGGCGGCCCCAGGGAGGTCGCCGACGCGCTCGCCGGACAGCCCGAGGTGGTGTACTCCGTGTTCACCTCGGGCGGCTTCGGCCTGTTCGCCGAGGTGGCCAGGCCCGGTCCGAAGGACCTGCTCGACTTCGTGGGCGACGTGGTCCGGCCGATCGAGGGGGTGCGCGAGGTCCGGTCCTTCCCGTACTCCCACCGCTTCCTGTGGGAGGTGGGCTGAGCGGCCGGCCGGCGGCGGGGCCGCGAACTCAGCCGATGGCCGGTGTCAGGACGAGCATGGTGGCATCGTCACGCACCTCGTAATGCCCGGCCAGGTCCGCCCACACCAGTTCGGTGAGGGCGCCCGCGTCCACCCCGGCGAACCCGGCGAGCCGCTCCGGGAGCGGATAGAAGCCCCCGGCCCCGTCGCGCGCCTCCCAGACCCCGTCGGAGGCGACGAACAGCCGGTCGCGCGGCCCCAGCTCGGCCGTGACCTCCTTCGCCCGATCCACCCCCGCCAGCCCGAGGCCCAGCGGAGCCCCGGGGGCGACGGCCAGCTCCTGGGCCCGGCCGTTCCGCAGCAGCACGGGCGCCGGATGACCGCAGGCCACGATCCGTACCGACCGCAGATCGGCGGAGAACTCCATCAGCAGAGCGGTGGCGAACAGCTCGGTGTGCGGTTTGCCGGCCGAGTCCACCGTCAGTCTGCGGTCCATCCGCGCCGCCACCGACTCCAGGTCCTCCAGGTCGAGGACCGCCTCCCGGAAAGCCCCCAGCAGCGACACCACCGTGGCGACGGCGGCCAGCCCGTGCCCCCGTACGTCCCCCATCACCGCCCGGACCCCGTAGGGGCCGTCGCTCACGTCGTAGAAGTCCCCGCCGACCAGAGTCCCGTGCTGCGCGGCCCGGTACAGCCCCACGCACCCGACCCCGCCGACCCGCTCCGGCAGCGGCGGCAGCACGGCCCGCTGAACCGCCTCGCCCACCGCCCGCTCGGTGACCAGCTGGGCGTCCCGGTGACTGCGCACATAGGACACGAACACACTCAGCAGCGCCACGAACGTGACCGTGAGGAGGTCGGTGTCGCCGGGATGGTTCAGGTGGGTGGCGGGCACGTTGAGCAGGAGCACCACCAGGCAGCTGAGCACGGCCGTGGCGAGCGGGCCGTAGGAGAGGACGGCGAGCGGCGGGATCGCCCCGAGGAGGAAGCCGAAGTCGTGGCCGTCGGGGCTGACCAGCGTCGCCACCGTCACGATCGCGAGCAGGGCGACGGGAAGCACCCTGACCCAGCGTGGCGGCGGCGCACCCTGCAACCAGCCACGACCGTCCCGGTAACCACGCGACGTCCAGCCGCGTACCGAAGTCACACCTCCAACGTACGCCAGTGCCCGGTCACCGGCCCCGTCTCGATCTTGAGGAGCCGCGCGGGGAAAACCGGTGGACGTCTCCGGCGCGGGCCCCTAACGTATGAGCGCACGCCCGAGACCGGACGGAAGGAGGCGAGTGCCATGCACGTCACACCCATCCCGCGCTCCCTCCCCGTTTCCCGGGCGTGACAGGTCAGAGCTGACCCGGGAGCGCTTCCTGAGCACGCATCCCGGAGGAATCCGTGACCGATCTGGTCATTCGTACGCTCGACGACAGCACCGCCCATGTCTTCGACACCCTGCCCGACCCGCTGCGCCTGCGGGAGAAGCACCGGCGCACCCGGTTCCGTGCCGACTGGCAGCGGGTCGCCCTGCGCGACGGACGCGTTGTCGCCCGGGCGGCCTGGTGGGGCGCTCCCGAGGCCACCGAGCCGGATTTCATCAACTGGTTCGACGTGGCCGAGGGCGAGGAGGAGGCCGGCGCCGAACTGCTGCGCGGGGCGCCCTGGCAGGTCGAGGAACTGGAACTCGACCTGCCGACGGGCTGGCACGACGTCCCCGCCCTGCGCTCCGCCGCCGAGGCCCGCTTCACCGCCGCCCGCAAGGCAGGCTTCGAACTGCTGGTGGAGCGCTACCTCTACCGCTGGACCCCCGAGTGCGGCCTGCCCGAACGGCCCGGCCGCCTCGTCTTCACCGCCGAACCCGACGACCGGGTGTTCTTCGACGCCCTGCGCCGCATCCACTCCGTCACCCTGGACGCCCACGCCCGCCGCGCCATCGAGCAGGGCGGAGTGGACCGGGCCGCCCAGCAGGAGATGGACTTCTTCCACTGGATGCCCTCACCCCGCCAGTGGTGGCAGATCGCCCGCACCCCCGACGGCGAGCCCGTCGGCATCCACATCCCCGGCCGCAACCCCGGCGGACCCTGCATCGGGTTCATCGGCGTCCTGCCCGAGCGGCGCGGGCACGGGTACGCCTATGACCTGCTCGTGGAGTGCACGCGCTTCCTCGTCGAACAGGGCGCCGAGTTCATCGCCGCCGCCACCGACCAGGGCAACACCCCCATGGCCGCGCACTTCGCCAGGGCCGGATACCCGGTCGTCCGGGAGCGGGTGAACTTCTGGACGGCGGCCGCTGTCAGTGCCGGGTGACATGCTGACGGCGCGGTGACCGGCAGCCGACGGGAGTAGCAGGCATGGGGTTCGAGGGTGCTGTCTGGCAGGTGCGCGGCGGGCGGGAGCCGGTCGGCGAGATCGTCGTCGACGAGACCGGCTTCCCCTGGCTGCACGGCACCTTCACCCCGGGCCCCGGCTTCCCGGGCGTCCGGGACCTGTTCGCCCGGGAACTGGTCCTGGCTGAGGACGAGGACTGGGAGACCTGGGAAGAGGTGCACGACGAGATCCGCCGCCAGGTGTCCCTGGTCGCACCGGACGGCCCGGTCCCCGAGTTCCTGCTGCACATCGAGGGGGACCGGGCCTGGTTCAGATGGAGCAACGAGCCGTTCGGCGAGGACTAGCGGACCAGCCGGGCAGCCGACCGGGCGACGTCCTTGGCCAGCAGGGTCTCCGCCTCCGCGAGGATCTCGGTGACCCGCAGGCCGAACGCCGCGTCGCAGGGATGCGCCCGGCCCGTGCGCGCGGCCGTGAGCAGGGCGTCGGCGGCCCGGGTCAGGGCCGGCACCGCTCCTTCCGTGCTCCTCGGAAGGAGCGTGACCCCTGCCTCGCCCCGCAGCTCCACCTCGGCCCCGGCCGCCGCCGCGGGCGCGGTGAGGCTGAGTGTCACCGCGCTCGACGCCCCGCCGGCGTGGTCGAGGACGAGATGGACGGTGTCCGCGGGGCCGTGTACGGCGGCCGCCACCCGCCGGACGTCGCCCAGGACCGGCAGCAGCACGGACAGGGCGTGCGGACCCACGTCCCACAGCGCGCCCTTCTCCCGCCGCCACGGCGAGTCGGCGAACGGGCTCTCACCGGTGAACACGGAACCCAGCCAGTGCGCCCGGGCTGTGAACCACCCCGCCGTCGCCGCCTGTGCACCGATCCACGCCTCCGGTTCCTGCTGGAACCGGGTGGTGAAGAACACCACGGAGGCGACCTCGGCCCGTTCGGCCGCCTCCGCCACCGCCCGCCCCTCGGCGACGCCGAGCGCGAGCGGCTTGTCCAGCAGCAGATGCCGGCCGGCCGCCGCGGCCCGCACCGCCAGTTCCGCCTGGACGACCGGCGGCAGCGCCACGGCCACCGCGTCCACATCGCCGAACAGCGCGTCCACGTCGTCGTAGGTCCGGACGCCGTGCTCCCCGGCCAGTTCCGCGGCGGCCTCGGGGCGGCGGCCCCACACCCCGACGAAGTCCAGCGAACCGTGCCCCGCCAGCGCGGGGGCGTACGCCGCCCGTGCCCAGGGCCCGGTGCCCAGCAGTCCGATGCGCATCTCCCGTTCCTTTCTCCCCGCCCGGCTCCACCTCGTCGCCCGGCCCCTCACGACGTCGCACTCCGCCCGCCGCCGGCATAGGACCGGCACCGGTCGGTGCCGTGCGCCAGCCATCCGGCGATGGCCTCGGCGATCGGCTGACCGGTGTCCATCTCGACGAACCCGAACTGGCCCGACTGGTTGCACTCCAGGAACCACCAGATGCCGTCCGCGTCCTCCGCGAAGTCGAAGGCACCGTAAGCCAGTCCGGCATCCTTCAGGTACGTGCGGACCGCCTCGGCCACGCGCGGCGGCACCTCCGCCTCCCGCCAGGGAGAGTCGGACGGCGCGAACCGGACGTCCACGTCGTCGGGGTGGGCGTCCGGGCGCACCGGCTTGCGGGCCGCCAGCAGCCGCTCGCCGACCACCGTCAGCCGGATGTCGGACCGTTTGGCGACCCGCCGCTGCAAGAGCGTCGGGCCGAACGCCACCGCCGCGAAGTCGGTGTCCGGCGCCACCCGGCTGGTGGGCACCGCCCGCGGCGGCTCCTGCGGATGCGCGCCCGACACCGGCTTGACCACGAGGTCCGGGAACCGCTCCGCGAACTCCCGGGCCGCCTGCGGAAACGTGGTGATCAGCGTCGCGGGCACGGCGAGCCCGCTGCGCTGGGCCAGCCGCAGCTGCCACGGCTTGTGGCGGGCCTGGCGGGCCGCGTCCGGATGGTTCATCCAGCGCGCCTCGGTCCCGCGCAGCATGCCGTACAGCGCCTGCGCGGACTCCTCGGTCAGCCAGGCCGACGGCTGCGCGGCCCGGGCGGCTGCCACCCCCGGCCTGCGCACCCAGATGGAGCGCAGGCCGTCGACGCTCACCAGGCGACCGTTCACGGACAGATGCCCGCGGCTGACTCCCTGCACATACTCGCCCGACAGGGCCACACCGCTGGTCAGATCGGCAGGATCGAGGCGGACGACGGGCACTCCGGCCTCGTGCAGCCGGAGGACCACCATGTCCGCCGTCACGTCCTCGTCACTGGTCAGGATGAGCACGGTCATCGTGAAGGTCCGCGATCAGTCGTCGAAGTGCGTCTTGGAGCCCGCCGTGGACGTCGTGGTCCCCAGGGCTCTGAGCGTTGCGTGATCGGTGGCTGCGATCCGGCCATCGTGGAGAACGTTCAACTGCAGTCCGGAGTCATACGCGTACGGAGTGGTGACGTCCAACTGCACTGCAGGGCGTGCGTAGTTGAGCGCGAACGGTTGCATGGTCTCTCCCTGTTTCGTTCTTCCATGCACTTATACGATTCGAACGCGTGGTTGGTTTCCTTACTCTGCGTAATCTCAGCCCGAATTAAGGGCTTGTTAAGGGAGAAACGGCGAATCGCTCCCGCACGTGGCCGATTTCACATTCCCAGCCCGGCGGGTGGTCGCATCACTTGTCCGTGTAATTCCGGGATGTCGCCAAAGCCTGTTCGGCATAACTCCGTCCGAAGAGCGCGGCATGCACCAGCAGCGGGAACAACTGATGCAGGCCGATCCGTTCCGTCCAGCCGTCGGCCAGCGGGGCCGCCTCCTGATAACTCCCCACGATCCGGTCGAGATATGGGCAGCCGAAGAGGCGGAGCATCGCGAGGTCGGTCTCCCGGTGCCCGCCGTGCGCGGCCGGGTCGATCAGCCGGACCCTGCCGTCGGCGCCCCACAGGACATTGCCGCTCCACAGGTCGCCGTGCAGCCGGGCGGGCGGCTCGGGCGGCCCCGCGAGCTCCGGCAGCCGCTCGCAGACCCGCTCGACCACGGCGGCCTCGCCCGGCCGCAGACACCCCTGGTCGACGGCCTCGCGCAGATAGGGCAGTACCCGGTGCTCGGCGTACCAGTGCGGCCAGTCGGTGCCGGGTTCGTTGCGCATCGGGGCGAGACCGATCCAGGCGTCGCGCGGACCGTCCGGCGGGGCGGCCCCGAAAGCCGGGGCGCCGGCCGCGTGCAGGGCGGCCAGCGCGCGCCCGAAGCGCGTCGCCGCCTCGGGGTCCGGGCGCCCGGTGGGGACCAGCTCGGTCACCATCCACCGCTCGTCGTGCCCGAGCACCTGCGGCACCGGCACCGCCCGGGCAGCGGCCAGCCAGCGCAGCCCGGCCACCTCGGCCCGCACCGCCCCGGGACCGTCGCCGCGCTTGACCATGACCGCGGGGCCGCCCGCGAGAGTCACCTCCGTCAGAGCGCCCGACCGCGCCCGCTCACCGGAAACCGGCCGCCCGGTGAGCCGGGCGGCCACCGCACCCGGACCCTCGCCGCGGCCGATCACGCCCACCAGGGTACGTGCGGACGCGATCCGGGCCCCGGCCGCAGCACGGCCCGCACCGCGTCCCGGAACGGCGGCGCGGCCCGGCGGTACCCGGCGGGGCGTGACGGTGACCGCACCGGTCATCACGCCGACGGGGAGGGCGAGCCGGCGGCGGGGGAGGCGGCCGGGCGTGTTCTCCGCCCGCCGGATCGCCGGCCCGCCGCCCGCTCGCCGCCGCGGCTCCCGGCCGGCGTCGGCGGCCCTCGCTCTCCCGGCGCACACAGTGAATTCTCAGTAACTCCCTTGTCACTCAAGCATTGACGCGCACCACGCGCCCCCCTAGTTTCTGATCGGTTTTCCGAACCACGTCCGAAATCCCGGACATTCCCCCTCGTCTGGAGCGCGCATGACCGGTACCCCCCTGTCCCGCCGTCACTTCCTCGGTGCGGCCATGACCGTCCCCCTCGCCGCCTCCGGTGCCCTCGCCCTCGGCGCCGGACCCGCGCACGCGGCCGCCAACTCGGCCTACGTGATGTGCTACTTCACCGAGTCCCCCGACATGCTCGCCGCCAACTACGGCCTGCACCTGGCCGTCAGCACCGACGGCCTCCAGTGGACCCCGCTCAACCAGAACAACCCCGTCGCCACCCCCACCGCGGGCTCCCTCGGCCTGCGCGACCCCTTCATCCTGCGCAAGCAGGACGGCACCTTCGTGGTGCTCGCCACCGACCTGTACGGCACCGACTGGAGCTACGTCAGCCAGTACGTCCACGTCTGGGACTCCACCGACCTGCGCACCTTCACCGGCTACCGGCGGATGAAGCTGCACGACATGGACACCCACGCCTGGGCGCCCGAGGCCTTCTGGGACGCCGGACGCGGCACGTACGGCGTCATCTACTCCGCCGTCAACAGCAGCGGCCACAACGTCATCATGATCAACTACACCGGCGACTTCGTCACCGCCGGCGAGCCCCAGGTCTTCTTCGACCCCGGCTACGACGTCATCGACGGTGACCTCGCGGTCGGCGTCAACGGCGTCAACTACCTGTACTTCAAGAAGAACTCGACGCTCGTCGGCGCCCGCTCCGCCGCACTGGACCCAGGCAGTTTCAAGGAGTTCAGCACGGCCGTCTCACACAACGGCACCGAGGCCCCGGAACTGGTCAAGTCCCTCACCTCCAGCTCCACCTGGTACCTCTGGGGCGACACCTGGGACCCCAACGGCGTCTTCTACGCCTGGCAGACCAGCGACCTGTCCGCCGGCACCTGGACCGCCCTCGACCAGAAGACCTACACCCAGCCGCTCAACTCCAAGCACTGCGGCATCCAGCCCATCACCTCGACCGAGTACGACAACCTCGTCGCCCAGTGGGGCACCCCCGCCTGGAACCGGCTGAAGTCCTACAACTACCCGGCCAGATACGTCCGGCACAGCGACTACATCGGCCGGATCGACCCGTACGCCTTCGACCCGTACACCGACGGCATGTGGAAGCTGGTCCCCGGCCTCGCCGACAGCGGGGGCGTGTCCTTCCAGTCGGTGAACTACCCGACCCGCTACCTGCGCCACTACGACTACCAGCTGCGACTCGACGAGAACGACAGCACCACCACGTTCGCCCAGGACGCCACGTTCTACCGGACGGCCGGTCTCGCCGACTCCTCGTGGTCCTCGTTCCGCTCGTACAACTACCCGACGCGCTACATCCGCCACTCCGACTACGTCCTGCGCATCGACCCCGTCTCGACGAGCACGGACCAGGCTGACGCCACCTTCCACGTCGGCTACTGACACCCCGGCGGGCCCCTCGTGCGGCGACACGCCGACGGCGGGCCCACGACCGTCCGAATGGCGGCGCGCCCGCGTACCGGATTGACCCAGCCGGGCGGTGTTGGGCGTGTCGGCGCCACGGATGGGCGGTCTGGATGGTGCGCGTCGCGGCGCTGGCTGACGGTGGTTCATGTCGGGGCCGGGTCGTTACAGCTGATGGAGTATCGGCGCCCGGCCGCGGCGGAAGGACATCGAGATGCGTTCTGCCCGCATGATCCTCGCGACGACGGCGGCCACCGCGGTCCTCGCGTTCTCGGCCCCCGTGGCCCAGGCCGCGGTCGCGGCGGACGGAGGCCGTGACGACTCTTCCTACAACAGCAACACAAACAGCAACAGCAACAGCAAGTTCGACCCGGAGACCTACAAGGGCCAGGACGACCAGGGAGGCAAGGGAGACCAGGGAGGCAAGCAGGACCAGGGAGGCAAGGGGAAGGACGAGGGCGGCTCGTCCTGGGGCGACGACGAGGAGAGCGACCGGCCGCACGGCGGCATGCACACCGGTGGCGGCGGCCTCGCCACGCCCGGCGTCACCGCCGGCGGGCTGGCCGTCCTCGGCGTGGCGGCCACCGGTGCCTACGCGCTGCGGCGCAGGAGAGTCACCGGGCCCGTGTCCTGATGGGCCTGTGCATACGGAGGCCGCAGTGCCGTCGGCGCTCCACACGCCGCCGGTACCGCGGCCCCTGTGTACCGCCCTCCCGCCGCCGTGCTCCAGAAAGGTGACCTCCGATGGCAGCTGGTCCCACCCCGAACCCCGACGGACCGGACGGCCGAAACGGCCCCGGCAGCCCCCGGCGCGGCGGAACGCTGCCCGTGTGGGGCATTGCCGTCCTGCTCCTGGCCGTGGCGCTGATCGCCGGACGCCCGGGCGGCTCCGACGCCACCGGCACCAGCCCTCCCGTGGGTACGGACGCCGCCCCCTCGGCCGACCCGCGCCGGTCCGGCGCGGCGCTGCCGCGGTCCGCGCCGACCCGCCTGCTCATCCCGAAGATCGCCGTCGACGCCCCCTTCACCGTCCTCACCATGGGCTCCACCGGCGAGCTCGACCCCCCGCCGGCCGACAACACCAACCTCGTCGGCTGGTACTCCGGGGGCGCGGCGCCCGGCGAGGAGGGCACCGCGATCATCGCCGGCCACGTCGACACCACGACGGCGGCGGCGGTCTTCGCCAGGCTGGACCGACTGGAGCGCGGCGACCGCTTCACGGTGAGCCGGGCCGACGGCACGGACGCGGCCTTCGTGGTCGACGACACCGACACCTTCGCCAAGGACGACTTCCCCAGCGACCGCGTCTACGCGGACACCCGCCGCCCCGAGGTACGCCTGATCACCTGCGCCGGCGACTACGACCACGACGCCAAGGACTACACCGAGAACCTGGTGGTCTTCGCCCACCTGGTCTGACAGCGCACCGGTGCCGCCGGGTCAGCCACCCGTGGACTCCCGCACCACCAGCCGGAACGGACCGGCGAACTCCTCCCGCTCCCGCTCCGGCCCGCCCCCGTCGATACGGGCCGCCAGCAGGCCGACCGCGCGGTCGGCCATCAGGTCGTGGTCCGGGTCGACGGTGGACAGGGAGGGGACGAGGTACGCGCTCTCGTCGACGTTGTCGAAGCCGATCACCTTGACCTGGTCCGGCACCCGGACCCCGGCGTCGGCGAGCGCGCGCAGCACACCCATGGCCACGGTGTCCGTCACACAGAACACCCCGTCGAAGCCGGGGCCGTCCGCCATCCGCTGCCGGACGGCGCGGGCGGCCTCCCGCATGGTGAGGGACTCGGCGGTCACCACCAGCTCCGGGTCCGCAGGCAGCCCCGCTGCCGCGAGCGCCCGCAGATACCCGGCGTGCCGCAGGCTGGACACGTCGGCCTCACCGCCCAGCCGCCCGCACACGATGGCGATCCGCCGGCAGTGCCGCTCGACGAGATGGCGAGTCGCGGCCTGGGAGGCGGCCTCGTTCGGCATGGCGACATGGTCGACGGGCCCGCCGAAGATCCGCTCGCCGAGGATCACCACCGGATGGTCGACGTCGAGCGCGCCGACATCGGCCGGCCCCATGCCGACCGTGCTGAGGATGAGGCCGTCGTAGAGCCGGTTGCGGGACAGGGACAGGGCCGCCAGCTCGTTCTCACGGCGGGCGCCGGTCTGCTCGATGCTCACCCGCAGGCCGTGCCGGGCGGCCGCTGCGATGATCGAGGCGGCCAGCCGGCCGTAGTAGGGGCGGTTGATCTCGGGGACGGCCAGGCCGATGGTCCCGGTCCGGCCCTTGCGCAGGTTGCGGGCGGCCACGTTGACCCGGTAGCCGAGCCGGTCCATCGCCTCCAGGACGCGGTCCCGGGTGGCCGGGCGGACGTTGGGGTGTCCGTTGATCACGTTGGAGACGGTCATCGCCGACACCCCGGCGGCCTTCGCCACGTCCTGGATCGTCGCCATACTCACTCCCGCCGGCTGTCGGCAAGACGATAGAGGGCGGCGCCGTGGGCGGGCAGCACGGGGGCCAGCCGCCGGCCGTCGTGGGCGGTGTCGGCGTGGGTCCACAGCTCCCGGACCCGGTCGCGGGAGGTGGCTCCGACGGACCCCAGCGGCACCTCGAAGCGCCGCTCCTCGTCGGCCAGTGAGAACACCGCCGCGTACCGGGTGTGCCCGTCGGTGTCCCGGGCGGTCCACAGCACCAGGTCCCGCTCCCGCAGCACCTCCCGGTTGCCGGTGCCGTGCCACAGGACGTCGAGGGCCTCGTCGTTGGTGAGCAGCGCGATGGTCTCCGGCGCGGAGGTGGGCAGGTCGCCGCCCATCATCAGCGGGGAGCGGGAGATCAGCCAGAGGGTGAGGAGGCTGACCTGCTCGGGGCGGGTGAGGGCGCACTGGCGGTCCGCGCCGCGCTCGGCGCGGATCCCGATGCGACCGAGCGGCAGCATGTCGGCGTCCGCCCAGCCCTGCTCGCCCTGCCACGGTGCCCAGCGGGCCATCCGCGCGAACTGCGCCTCGACGTCCTCCCAGCGGTCCCACAGGTCGTCGCAGACCCGCCACATGGCCGCGTGCTCCCGCAGATGGTCCAGGCGGGCGAGGGACATGTCGGTGCCGGGGGACAGGCTCAGCTCGATGGCCTGCCCGCTGCGTCCGACGGCCCGCGCGTAGGCGGCGATGTCCCGCTCGTGGTACGGGAAGAGCATGTCGTCGGCCTTGACGAAGTCCACGCCCCAGGCGGCGAACTGGGCGACCTGGGCGTCGTAGTAGGCCTGGGCGCCGGGATGGTCGTGGTCCAGGCCGTAGTTGTCGGAGTTCCAGGGGCACACGGAGCCGGTGTCGGCCACGTCGGCGGCCGTGAACCGTGTCCCGAGCACGGGCAGCCGGGCCTCGACCGCGCGCCGCGGGATGCCCCGCATGATGTGCAGCCCGAACCGCAGGCCCATGGCGTGCACCCGGGCGGCCAGCGGCCCGAACCCCGCCCCGCCCGCGGCGGAGGGGAACCTGTTGGGTGCGGGGAGCTGCCGGCCGTGGCCGTCGATGACGAGCGGGGCATCGGGGTTGTAGCCGTGGGCGCGGGCGGTCGGCTCGTACCACTGGATGTCGACGACGACGGTGTCCCAGCCGTGCGGGAGCAGGTGCTCGCGCATGAACTCCGCGTTGGCGAGGACCTCCTCCTCGGTGACGGTCGTGCCGTAGCAGTCCCAGCTGTTCCAGCCCATCGGCGGACGCAGGTGGCGGGCGGGCAGCGGACGCGCGGGTCGGGTCATGTGCGCACTCCTGCGGGTCAGCGCGGGCCCAGGGGGGCCTGGACCGTGACGAACGAGTGGGGCGGGAGGGTGAGCCGCAGTCCGCCGCCGGTCACGGACACGCCGTCGAACGCCCGGGGGGAGACGGCCGTCGGCGCCTCTGGGGTGTTGTGGTCCTGGAGCCTGTCGGCCGTGAGGATGCGGGCGGCCGGCTCACCGAGGGTGCCGCCCCGCAGGTCGAGGGCGACCTCGGCCGGTTCCTCGGCGTCCAGGTTGCTCAGCGAGATCAGGACGGTGCCGTCCTTGACACTGGCCGAGGCGGAGACCGTCTCCAGCTCCGCGTCCCCGACCCGGCGCCGGAGGTCGTCGCCGCGCAGGTGCACGGTGAGTGAGGCGGCGTCCTGGTGGCCCTTGTTCATCTCGAAGACGTGGTAGGTCGGGGTCAGGACCAGGGCGTCGCCGTCGGTGAGGAGCATGGCCTGGAGGACGTTGACGGTCTGGGCGATGTTGGCCATGTGCAGGCGGGCGGCGTGCTTGTGGAAGATGTCGAAGTGGGTGCTCGCGACGAGGGCGTCGCGCAGGGTGTTCTGCTGGAAGAGGAAGCCGGGGTCGGTGCCGGGTTCCACGTCCCACCAGGTGCCCCACTCGTCCAGGACCAGGCCGACGGTGCGCCCCGGGTCGTAGACGTCCATGACGGTGGAGTGGCCGGTGAGTATGCGGTCGATGCGGCGGGCCGACAGCATCGTGCGGTAGTGGTCGTCGGTGGTGAAGCCGGTGGCGCTGCCCTTGGCCTCCCAGGGGCCGGAGAGCGTGTAGTAGTGGACGGAGAGGCCCTGGAAGAAGGTCTTCGGGGCGGCCTCGCAGCCGAAGCAGCTGATCTGCTGCATCAGGGTCTCGGTCCACTTGTAGTCGGCGTCGGAGGCGCCCGAGGCGATCCGGTAGAGCTTGTTGTCGCCGTGGTCGCGGCAGTAGGTGGCGTACTGACGGGCCAGGTCGGCGGAGTACTCGGCGCGCATGTTGCCGCCGCAGCCCCAGGTCTCGTTGCCGATGCCCCAGTACGTCACCCGCCAGGGCTGCTCGCGGCCGTTGGCCTTGCGCAGCCGCACCATCGGGCTGTCGCCGTCCCGGGTGAGGTACTCCACCCACTCGCTCATCTCACGGACGGTGCCCGAGCCGACGTTGCCGCTGATGTAGGGCTCGGCGCCCAGGAGTTCGCACAGGGCCATGAACTCGTGGGTGCCGAAGTGGTTGTTCTCCTCGACGTTGCCCCAGTGCGTGTTGACCATCCGGGGGCGCTGGTCGCGCGGGCCGATGCCGTCCCGCCAGTGGTACTCGTCGGCGAAGCAGCCGCCCGGCCAGCGCAGGTTGGGGATGTTCAGCGCGCGCAGGGCCGCCACCACGTCGAGGCGGATGCCGCCCTCGTTCGGGACCGGGGAGTCCTCACCGACCCAGAAACCGCCGTAGACGCAGCGGCCGAGGTGCTCGGCGAAGTGGCCGTAGAGATGACGGCTGATCATCGGGCCCTCGATGTCGAGGTTGATGATCGCGGTGGCGGTGGGCACGCGGGAGCTCCTGTCCGGAAGTGGTGTTCGAAATAGCGAACATCGTTCGCAAGTTCGGTCACGGCGGGGCATGTGGCTGCCGTTTGTATCGATAAAAAGCTGCCATCGGGCCGTGCTCGCGTCAAGAGCGCGGACAGCCCGGTCCCCTGCGGGCACAGGGGACCGGGCTGCCTGGAGGCCGGGGGGTGTCAGACCGCCGTGGCCGGGTACGTCGGGTACTCGACGCCGGAGACGTACTGGACGACCCGGACCACCTGGCAGGAGTAGCCGAACTCGTTGTCGTACCAGAGGTAGAGGATTGCGTTGTCGCCCTCCACCTTCAGCGCGCCGGCGTCGACGATCGACGCGTGGCGCGAGCCGATGAAGTCGCTGGAGACCGCGTCCGGGGCGGTGATGAAGTCGATCTGCCGCCGCAGCGGCGAGGTCAGCGACACCTCGCGGAGGTAGTCGAGGACCTCCTCGCGGGAGGCCTCGCGGGCCAGCTGGAGGTTGAGGATCGCGATCGACACGTCCGGCACCGGAACCCGGATCGAACTGCCGGTGATCCGGGCCTTCAGGTCCGGCAGCGCCTTCGCCACGGCGGAGGCGGCGCCCGTCTCGGTGATGACCATGTTGAGCGGCGCGGACCGGCCCCGGCGCTCGGACTTGTGGTAGTTGTCCAGCAGGTTCTGGTCGTTGGTGAACGAGTGCACGGTCTCCACGTGCCCGCGCAGCACCCCGTACTCGTCGGCCATCGCCTTCAGCGGCGGCACGATCGCGTTGGTGGTGCAGGATGCGCAGGACAGGATCTGCTCGTCCGGCTTGACGGTGTCGTGGTTGACGCCGTGCACGATGTTCGGGACGTCACCCTTGCCCGGCGCGGTCAGGACGACCTTCTCGATACCGGGGCGCAGGTGCTTCGACAGGCCCTCGCGGTCCCGCCACTTGCCCGTGTTGTCGATGAGGATGGCGTTGCGGATGCCGTACTCCGTGTAGTCCACGGCGCTCGGGTCGTCGGCGTAGATCACCTTGATCTCGTTGCCGTTGGCGAGGATCGTGCTGGTCTCCTCGTCCACGGTGATCGTGCCCTGGAACTGGCCGTGGATGGAGTCGCGGCGCAGCAGCGAGGCGCGCTTGACGATGTCCTCGCCGCCCGCGCCCCGCACCACGATGGCCCGCAGCCGCAGACCGTTGCCCGAGCCGGCCTTCTCGATGAGCAGCCGGGCGACCAGGCGGCCGATGCGGCCGAAGCCGTACAGGACGACGTCCCGCGGCTCCCGGCGGTCGATCTTGTTGGCGCCGGTGGCCCCGGCGACCGCCTCCGCGGTGAACGCCGTCACGCTCAGGCCCCGGTCGTCGGCCTTGTAGGTCGCGGCGAGCATGCCGATGTCGATCTGGGAGGGACCGAGGTCGAGCGTGGTGAGCGCCTGCAGGAACGGCATCGTCTCGGTGACCGACAGCTCGGCACCGTCGATCTGGCGGGCGAAGCGGTGCGTCTTGAGGATGCTGACCACCGACTTGTTCACCAGGGAGCGGCTGTGGAGGAGGACCGTCACGTCCCGCTCCCGGTGCAGCTTCCCGATGAGCGGGATCATCGACTCAGCGATCTCCTCACGGTTCTTCCAGTTGATGAACGAGTCGTCGTTGGCAGTCACAGACCTGAATCTCTCGATCGAGCTGAGTGGCGCTCATATGGTAAACCGGCAGGTGAATGATCGATCAAGGGGGTCAGGGTGTGATGCGGGTCGCGAAGTTCTGAACCGGGGGAGAGGACTGTGAGAACCCTCCGTGTCGTGGCGCGCCGCCGCGGGTCACTGCCGAAGGGCGGAGCGTGAGCACCTGCACCGCGCCCTCCGGGGGCGCCGGCCGCGGTGGGCCGGCTGCCTGGCAGCGCCGGCCGGGCTGTCCCGCCGGGCGGCTTCGCGATCGCGGCAGTCGCCCCGGCCGCGGGCACGCACGAGGCGATACGCCGCGGCCGCGGCCCGCCCGCCCTGTGGCCGGGTGCCCGCTCGGCCGGTCCGGCCGCGTCCTGCGGGCGGGGCGGCCCACCGGCAATCCGGTGCACGGCCACTTCGAGGCGCGGCGCGCCGGGAACTCCCGCAATGCCGTGCGGCTCGACGGCGATCCTGTGACCCGCTCCCAAGTCGGCGTAGCGGCCGAGCAGTCGAGCGAGCCCTGCTCTGGGCGTCCGGGCGGCCGACGCCCTCGGCATCGCTTCGGCTTCGGCGCGGGCCCGGCGCGGCGACGCCCGGTCCGGCCGGTGGCCGGGGCTCACACGAGCGCCACCACCAGCGCGACCGCGACGGTGAGCGCGGAGAGCCCGACCATCGCGGTCCGCCACGCGAAGCACGGCGGCGGACCCGGCGGAGCCGGACCGGGGTCGTGTTCACCCAGGTGGGGGCTGTCCAGCCAGTAGGCGTCGGACAGCTGGGCGAAGGAAGAGGTGTCGCTGAGGCCCATGCCTGTTCCAACGCCCCTGACGCGCACGGGAGTCGGTGTGACGGGCCTCGTCACACCATCGGGGCAACCCGGTTCGCTGGGGGCGGGGGACGGCGCGCGCCAGGACCCGGCCGGCCCACGCCCTTCTGCGACCAGGTGCCCCCGGTCAGGACGGCGCCTGCGAGGCGCGTGCCCTGGTTGTGGACGTTGGCGTCCTCGGTCCACACCGCGGCGACCGTCCCGTCGGTCCGTGCCGTCAGTCGTGCCCCGACGGCGTACCCGGTGTCGAGGGCGACCGGTGCGCTCCAGATGCCGGTGCCCGGTGCGCGTGTGGCGGCGTACAGGACATTCATGCTTCCCGAGATCCAGGCGGCGACCGCGGTGCCGTCGGCCCTGACGGCGACGTCCTGCACCTTGCCGTGGTCGCTGCTCAGCGTGGTGGGCGCGGTCCACGGCGGGACCGTGTCCAGGTCGGCGGCCGAGGCCGTCGGCAGCCCTGTGCCCCCGAGGGCCGGCGAGACGGCGGCCAGTGCGGTGGCCGTGGCGCGCAGGCGTCCCGACGGCATGGCTGATCTGCCCATGTGTGTGTTTCCTCCCGTGGGAGGCCTTGCTTCCCGGTGCGCAGCCTGGGCGGCAAGTGAGCGAAAAGCGACGGCAGTTGATCGCATGGTGGGCATGCGTGAGCGGGTGACGCCAGGGGCGCGTGGCCGTCGGCGATTCACTGCCGGAATTACGAGACATAAGAGTAAATTCCTGACCACTGCTTGGAGAGGTGTCACCGGCGGACGGGGCAAGGGATGAGCACGGACGGCGGCGCCGAGGGCACCGGCCACCGGTCCTTCGTCGACCTGCTGTGGGGGTCCGACCGGCCGCCGCGCGCCGTCGACGCGGGCGACGCCCCGCTGCCCCGGTGCGAGCCGCCGTCCCCGCCCGGCCGCCGGGCCGGTGACGACGCGCTGCTCCACCCCTGAGAGCCCCGCCGGGCACCGCCTCCCACACCCGCCGCCTCCCCGATCCCCGCCGCACCGCTCGGAAGGACACCCCCCGTCGATGATCGATCCCACGACTCTCCCGACGACGACCCGGGCCGGGATCCGCAGGTTTCGCGCGGGTGACGGACCGCAGGTCGTGGCGGCGTGGCGGCGAAGCGTGCCGGCCGACCCCATCACCCCCGACCGCTTCCGCACCCTGGTGCTGCTCGACCCGAACTTCGACCCGGAGGGACTGCGGGTCGCCGTGGACGGCGACCGGGTCGTCGGCGCCGCCTACGCGGTGCGCCGGCTGACCCCGATGGCCGGCACCGACCTGGAACCGGAGCAGGGCTGGATCCCGTTCTTCTTCGTCCACCCGGACGCCCGCGGGCGCGGCCTGGGCCGCCGGCTGCTGACCGAGGCCCTCGACTGGCTGCACGGCCACGGCCGTACCCGGGTGGACTTCTCCTCCTACACACCGAACTACGTCTTCCCCGGCCTGGACGCCGAGGCCTACCCGCAGGCCGCGGGCCTTCTCGACGCCCTCGGTTTCCGCACCCTGTACGAGGCCGCGGCGATGGACCGCGTCCTGGTCGGCTACCGCCTCCCGGACGACATCGCCCTCCGGGTGGACCGGCTCACCGGACGGGGCTACCGGTTCGGCACCCCGGCCGACGACGATCTGGTGGACCTGTTCGCGCTCGCCGGGGGCCACTTCGGGCCCGACTGGGCCTGCACGATCCGGGCGTGTCTGACCGCGGGCACACCGCTCGACCGGATCGTCGTGGCCCGCGACCCTGGGGGCCGCATGGTCGGCTGGGCGATGCACGGCGCGTTCGACTCGGTGGACGAGCGGTTCGGCCCGATCGGCGTCCTGGAGGAGATGCGCGGCACCGGCCTCGGCGAAGTCCTGCTGCACCTCGTCCTGGAGCGGATGCGGGCGCTGCGGGCGCACTCCGCGTGGTTCCTGTGGACCGGCGCGCAGTCCCCGGCGGGCCACCTCTACCGCAAGAGCGGCTTCACCACGACCAGGGTGTTCCGGGTGCTGCGCCGGGAGGCCGCCCGGTGACACCGTCACTGAGCCGGCGTCACTTCGCGCTCGGGCTCTCCTCGGCGCTGCTCACCGCCGGCTGCGCCGCCCCGCACCGAGGCACCGGACGGCCCGGCGACCCGATCGTGCTCACCCTGCTCTCCCACTACGCGAGCGGCGAGCTCAAGAAGGCTCTCCAGGGGCCGGTGGACGAGTGGAACGCCCTGCACGACCGGGTCAAGGTACGGACGAAGGCCGTCGAGTTCACCGACCTGCTGACCACCTTCATGGTCCGGCAGGCCGCGGGCCAGGGCACGGACATCCTGCACCCGTACTGCCTGTGGAACGGCCAGTTGGTGCGGGCCGGAGTGCTGCGGCCGGCGCCGCCCGAGCACGCCGAGGAGATCAGCCGCGGTTACGGCGCCGCCGCCGTCGGCGCCGCCTCGGTCGCGGGCAGGGTCTACGGCTACCCCACCGAGATGCAGACGTACGCCCTCTACTACAACAGGCGGCTGCTGCGCGACGCAGGCGTCGACGGCCCGCCGCGCACGTGGCCGGAGCTGGAGGAGGCCGCGTACCGCACCGCCCGCCGGGACCGGTACGGCAACACTCTGGTCCAGGGGTTCGGCCTGTCGGCCTTCGACGACTCCACGACCGTCGGCCAGACCCTCGCCCTGCTCAACGCCGCCGGCGGGCGGTTCGTCTCGGTGGACGGCAGGCGCACCGCCATCGACTCGCCGGCCGGCCGCGCCGTGTTCGACCTCGAACGCCGCCTCGTCGACAAGGGCGCCAGCGCCCCCGGCGTCAACGTCTACCAGGCCTTCGCCTCCGGGCAGGTGGCCATGGTGATCAGCGCCGGCTGGTGGACCGCGAACCTGAAGGCGCTGATGGGCACGGCCTACCGGGACGTCGGCGTCGCTCCGGTGCCCCTCCCCGAGGCGGACGGCAGGCGCGCCACGCTCTCCACCGGCTTCCTGCTCGGCGTCAACACCGCCAGCGAACACCCGCGCGAGGCCTGGGAGTTCCTGCGCTGGCTCAACGCCGAGAAGGTGCGCGGCACGAGCCGGATGAGCGCCCTGCAGACGTCGGTCGGCTCCCTCACCGGCCGCGCCGACGACATGCGCACGCTCCTCGGCGCGGGCGGCGACCCCAACCTGCGCCCGTTCCTGGACGCGCTGGCGTACGCCGTACCCGAACCGAACGTGCCGGGCGCACAGCAGGCCAAGTCGCTGCTGCGCAAGAACATCGAGGCCCTGTGGACCGGACAGCAGACGGTCGACGAAGCCCTGCGGTCCACCCGCCGCCAGGTCGATCAGGAGATGTCACGGTCATGGTGAACGCCACCCTTGCGCCGGAGCCGGCCGAACGAGCGGCGCGCGACGGCTGCGCCGCTCCCCAAGTCCGCGTCCGCGCCCGCCGCCGGCGCCGCCAGGCACTCGTCGCCTACCTCTTCCTGGCGCCCACGCTGCTGTTCTACGCCGTCTTCCTCGCCCTGCCGCTCGGCTTCGCGGTACTGCTGTCGACGTCCCGCTGGGCCGGGTTCGACCTCGGCGACATCGACCCCGTCGGCCTGGACAACTTCGCCGGCCTGTTCGCCGCCGGCTCGGGGTTCCTGACGCCGGTCCTCACCAACACGCTGCTCTTCGCCCTGGGCACCGTGGCGCTCGCGCTCGCCGGATCGGTGCTCGTCGCCACCTGCATCGACAAGCTGCGGTTCCAGGGCCTGTGGCGCACCCTGTACTTCCTGCCGATCGTCACGACCGTCGTCGCCGTCGGCAACGTCTGGAAGTACATGTACCAGCCGGGCGGCCTCGTCAACGGCGTCCTCAACGCCGCCGGGCTCGGTTCGGTGGCGTTCCTCCAGGACCCGGACACCGCGCTGCCCGCGGTGGTGGTCGTCCAGGCCTGGGCCTCCGTCGGCTCGGCGATCCTCGTCCTGACCGCCGGGCTGAAGTCCATCCCCGGGTCGTACTACGAGGCCGCCGCGCTCGACGGCGCCGGGTCCGCGACCGTCTTCTGGCGGATCACGCTGCCGCTGCTGCGGCCGTCCCTGCTGTTCGTGTGCGTCACCCAGTTCCTCACCGGTCTGCAGTCCTTCGCCCTGATCATCGTGATGACCAAGGGCGGACCCGGCGACGCGACGGACGTGGCCGCCCTCGAGATGTACCGGCAGGCCTTCTCCTACGGCGACTGGGGCACCGCGAGCGCGGCCGCCTTCGTGCTGTTCGCGGTGGTCCTCGCGGTCACGCTGGCGCAGTTGTGGCTCTTCAGACGCAAGGGGGAGGACGCGTGATCCGCCGCCGTTTCCCGTGGCTGTCGTATCTGCTGGTCGGCACCGGCGCGGTGCTCACCGTGGTGCCGTTCGCCGACATGCTGATGACGTCCTTCAAGGGGCCGGACGAGGCCGGCACGCTGCCCTACCGGTTCCTGCCCAGGGCCTTCGACCTGTCCAACTACCGGGCGGCGATCCACCAGCTCGATCTGCCGGTGCTCTTCCGCAACAGCGTCCTCGCCACGGGCATGATCACCGGTTCGGTGCTGCTCACGTCGTCGCTCGCGGGCTACGCGCTCGCCAAACTCCGGTTCCCCGGCCGGGACCTCGTCTTCCGGCTCGTGCTGTCGACGATGATGTTCCCGCCGTTCCTCTTCTTCATCCCGCACTTCCTGATCCTGGTGCACTGGCCGCTGGCGGGCGGCAACGACCTGCTCGGGCGCGGCGGGGCGGGACTGACCGTGAGCATCCTGGCGCTCGCCGTGCCGTTCCTCGTCAGCAGCTTCGGGATCTTCCTGACCCGCCAGTTCATGGTCTCGATCCCGGACGAGGTCCTGGAGGCCGCGCGCATCGACGGCTGCGGCGAGTTCGCCGTGTGGTGGCGGATCGTCGTCCCGCAGACCAAGCCGGTCCTGGTCACCCTCGGCCTGCTCACCTTCGTCGACGCCTGGAACGAGTACATCTGGGCCCTGCTCGTCTCGACCGCCAACCCGGCCGTGATGACCCTGCCCGTCGGCATCCAGTTCCTGCAGGACTACGTCGACCCGACCCGGACGCTGCCCATCGTCATGGCCGGCCTGGTGCTGAGCGTCCTGCCGGTGCTGGTTCTCTTCCTGCTGCTGCAGAAGCACTACATCAGGGGCGTGCTGCTCAGCGGCCTCAAGTGAGGGACGGCACCCGTCGTCCGGCAGGGTCCGGGCCCCGGTGCGCGCGCCGACGGCGGGCAGGGCCGTGAGGAGGGTGCATACCGGTCCCGCCGGGCGCGCGGCGCCGGGCCGGCGCCGCGCGCGCAGGCGGCTCCCGTCGCCGGACGCGAACCGGCCGGCGACGGGAGCGGGCGGGTCAGTCGCGGGCGGCGGCCGTCACAGGCCGCGCCACACGTTGTCGAAGGCCGCGTTCTCGATCTCGCGGCGCTGCCGTACCGCGGCGAGTTCCGTGACGGCGTCGTTGACCGCGGTCACCACCGTCACGGTCGCGTCCGGGACCGCACCCGTGAGGTCCTTCGCCGCCTCGTCAGGGATTCCGACGGCGGCCGCGAGGGCGGCGAGCACGGGCTCGCCGGACGTCCAGCGTTCGTGTGCCCCGACGCGCTCGGGCGAGTCGGCCGGCTCGGTCCGCCCGGTGGGCAGCGGCAGCCAGCGCCGCCGCTGCCGGGCGACCGTCCCGTCCGCCTCCAGGGCGTCGAGATAGGCCGCGCCCAGGCCGCGCCCCCGCCGCCACAGCCAGTCCTCGACCGACTCGTACGGCGTCTGGCGCCGCAGTGCCGCCACCGCCTCGTCGAGGAGCCGGTCACCCGCCCCGCCCGCCGGGGCGGGCACGATGAGGTCGCCGTCGAGCGTGGCCGCCCCGGCGTCGATGAGATCGACCAGCTCGGCTCCCGCGAGCGCCAGCGAGAGGTCGCCCTGTGCGACGGGCCGGGCGGCGGCGCCGTACACGGTGACGAGGAACAGGTCCCGGGGTGTGGTCATGTCGGACTCCCCAACAGAGACGACGGAGGCGCCAGAGGTATCTGGGGCACCAGAGGCAACAGACCTATCAGAGGTACCAGAGAGAACCGGCGGCGCAGGTGAATACGATGCCCGGGTCGGGCGCCTCGCAGTCTCCCGCTTCCCTGGCCGGACCGCTTCTTCCGTGCCGCCCCGGCGCGGCGGCCGCACCGCCGGTAGCGGCTTTCGCGCGCGATAGGCTGCTACGCGATCAGAAGGGTGACATCGGCCGGAGGTGGGTGAGCATGACAGCGCACGTCGAGCCGCCGTCCGCCGTCGGCGCGGGCGGCCGGGACAGCCGGCTGGGCCCGCTGATCATCACCCTCTTCGCGCTGTACGCGCGCGGTGAGCACAACTGGCTCTCGGTCGCCTCCGTGATACGCCTGATGGCCGACCTCGGTGTGGAGGGACAGGCCGTACGCTCGGCGATCTCCCGGCTGAAGCGGCGCGGGGTGCTGCGCGGCGAGCGCCACGGGCGCGCCGCCGGGTACGCCGTCTGCGACAGCACGCTGGAGGTGCTCGAAGACGGCGACACGCGCATCTTCGAGCGGAACCGGGCCACCGCGGGCGACGGCTGGCTCGTCGTCGTGTTCTCCGTGCCCGAGTCCGAACGCGACAAGCGCCACGCCCTGCGCACCGCCCTGACCCGCCTCGGCTTCGGCACCGCGGCCCCCGGCGTGTGGGTGGCGCCCGGCATCCTGGCCGACGAGACCCGCCGCACGCTGCAGCGCCTCGGACTGACGCCGTACGTGGACATCTTCACCGGTGACCACTTCGCTTACGGCGACCTGTCGGCGAAGGTCCGCGCATGGTGGGACCTCGATGAACTCACCGCGCTCTACGCGGGCTTCCTGGAGCGGTACCGGCCGGTGAGCGAGCGTGCGGCGGCGGGCGCGATACCTGCCCGGGAGGCGTTCGGGATCTACCTGCCGATGCTCACCGAGTGGCGCCGGCTCCCGTACCGCGACCCCGGGCTGCCGCTGTCCCTGCTGCCGCCGGGCTGGATGGGCGAAACCGCGGGCGCGCTCTTCGAGGAGCTCGACAGGACACTCCGCGAGCCCGCCCGCGCCCACGCCCTGGCGGTCATGCACGCCCTTTAGGGCACCTCAGGGCCTGATCAGCCGCTCCTGCGGGATCACGGCCACGCCGAGGATCTCGATCATCGCCTCCGGCTGCCAGAGCGCGGTGCAGCCGATGCCCGCCATCGCCGGGTACACCGGCCCCGCCAGCTCCCGCCACACCCTGCCGATCTCCTTGCCGTGGGCCTGGTAGTCGGGAATGTCGGTGAGGTAGATCGTCACGCTCACCAGATCCCGCGGCTCACCGCCGGCCGCCCGCAGCGTGGTCAGCAGATTGCCGAACGCCTGGCGGAACTGCTCGACGATGCCCCCCGGAACGATCTTCATGTCGGCGTCGAGCGCGGTCTGGCCGCCCAGGTGGAGCGTGTTCCCTGCGAGCGTGCCGTGCGAGTAGCCGCTCGGGGCGGGCAGAGCGGGCGGGTTCACGGCGACGGGAGTCATGAGGCCTCCGGTTCGGTGGGGTCCGGCGCCGGCCGCACGGCCGGGCATATTGACAATAAATGACGGCCGTGAAAAATACGAGATAGCGCGCGCGGTCCGGTCCGGACCCGGGCGAGCCCACGGAAACGGAGTCGATTCCATGGAGCCTGACCTCGGCAAGTACCGGCTTGAGGGCGACAACGCCGTGTACCGGCTGCCCAGCGGCCTCGTCGCCCCGGTCGTGACACGGGCCGGCCAGGAAGACGTCAACACCGCGGACTCCGGCGGCGCCGTCCGCGTGTCGGGCGTCAGCGCCCGGCACACCCCGGCGCGCCGCCTGTGGTACGGCAAGGTGAGCAACGAGCCCGGCTACCGGTCGGTCTCCCACCACCACGGCGAGGCCGAGACCGGCGGCTACGTCCTGTCGGGCCGGGCCCGGATCTACTTCGGCGAGAAGTTCGAGGACTACCTCGACATGGAGGAGGGCGACTGGGTCTTCGTGCCGCCCTTCATGCCGCACGTCGAGTGCAACCTCTCCCGGACCGAACCGCTGGTGTGGATGACCACCCGGACCCCGGAGAACATCGTGGTGAACCTGCCCGACGTGGCCGACACCGAACTGCGCGACTGGCTGAACCGATGACCGCCGCCGCGACCGGCCCGGCCGCCCCGACCTCCGCGATCGTCACCGCGGCCCTCACCCTGAAGCCCGCCCCTCCCGGCCACTTCGACCTAGCCTTCACCGCCACCACCCAGCCCTGTCCCTGGCCCAAGGCCTACGGCGGCGACCTGGTTGCCCAGGCCGCCGCCGCGGCGATGCGCTCGGTGACCGACGGGAAGACGCTGCACTCCATGCACAGCTACTTCCTGCGCCCGGCCGACATCGGTGCCGAGGTCCGCTACGAGGTGGAGGTGCTGCGCGACGGCCGCGGTTACAGCACCCGCCAGGTGCGCGGCTACCAGAACGGCAAGGTGCTCTACGCATGCCTCGCCAACTTCGCCGCGGGGGAGCCCGGTGCGGCCTTCCACGCCGAGTTCGCCGCCGACGTACCCGACCCCGAGACCCTGCCCGGTGCGGCGCGGTACCTCGCCGACCGCACCGGCGGCACCATGACCGCCGAGTCCAAGGCCTACTGGAGCGGCGGCCGCGGTTTCGACATGCGCCACGTACCCGGCCCCGTCTACCTCACCGTCGACGGTGACCGGGTGCCCCACCAGGCCGTCTGGCTGCGGCCGTTCGACCCGCTGCGCCCCGTCGAGGGGCTCACGGACGCCCAGCGCGACCTCGCCGCCCTCGCCTACGTCTGCGACTACACCATCCTCGAACCCGTCCTGCGCGTCCTCGGCCTCGCCTGGGCCGACCCCGGCCTGGTCACCGCCAGCCTCGACCACGCGATGTGGTTCCACCGCCTGGCACCGGTCGGCGACTGGCTCCTCTACGCCCAGGAGGCGGTGGCCGCCGACGCGGGCCGTGGACTGGGCAGCGGCCGCTTCTTCACCCGCGACCACCGCCACCTGGCCACCGTGGTCCAGGAGGGCATGATCCGCCCCGCCTGAACCGCCCGACGCACGCCACCGGCGGGCTCCCGGAAGGAACGTCAGTTGGCTCTTCCGCTCTCACCCACCTCGCACCTGGACACCTTCGCCCGGGATCACCTCCCGCCCGCCGGACTGTGGCCGGCCATCGAGTTCACCACTCCCGAACTGGCCTACCCGGACCGCCTCAACGCGGGCGGCGACCTCATCGACACGGCCGTCGAGCGCCACGGCCCCGGCCGCCCCGCCCTGCGCACCCCGGCCGGAGAGCTGTGGACCTACGACGAACTGCGCACCCGTGCCAACCAGATCGCCCAGGTCCTCACCGCGGACCTGGACCTGGTGCCGGGACAGCGTGTGCTGCTGCGCGCGCCCAACACCCCCTGGACGGTGGCCTGCTGGCTCGGTGTCCTGAAGGCCGGCGGGGTGGTGGTCACCACCATGGCCGCACTGCGCGCCCGGGAGCTCGTCCCGATCGCCGAACGCACCCGGCCCGCGCTCGCCCTCGTGGACCACCGCTTCACCGACGAGCTCCGCAGCGCACTGCCCGGCCTGCGGGTGGTCGAGTACGGCGGGACCGGCGAGGCCGACCTGCTGGCCCGCTGCGCCGTGAAATCAGGCGAGTTCACGAACGTCGAAACCGCCGCCGACGACGTTGCGCTCCTGTGCCCGACCTCCGGCAGCACCGGGGTCCCGAAGATCACCATGCACTTCCACCGGGACATCCTGTCCATCGACAACACCTTCGGGCGGCACGTCCTGCGGCTGCGGCCCGACGACGTGGTCGCCTGCACCGCGCCGTTCGCCTTCACCTTCGGCCTCGGCATGCTCGTCGTCTTCCCGCTGCGGGCCGGCGCCTGCGCCCTGCTCACGGAGACGGCGACACCGCCGCAGCTCGCCGACCTCGTCGAGGAACACGGCGTCACGGTCCTCGCCACCGCGCCCACCGCCTACCGGGCGATCGTGCGCGACGGCAAGGAACACCGGCTGGGCGGTCTGCGCGTCGGGGTGTCGGCCGGAGAACACATACCGCTCTCCACGTGGGAGGAGCTGCGCGACCGGACAGGGCTGAAGGTGATCGACGGCATCGGCGCGACCGAACTGCTGCACATCTTCATCTCGGCCGCCGGCGACGACATCAGGCCCGGTGCCACCGGCCGCCCGGTGCCCGGCTACCGGGCCGCGATACTCGGTCCCGACGGCGAGGAACTCGGCCCGGGGGAACCCGGACGGCTCGGCGTCATCGGCCCGGTGGGCTGCCGCTATCTCGACGACAAGCGGCAGCAGGACTACGTCGTGGGCGGCTGGAACGTCACCGGAGACATCTTCCACCGGGACGAGGACGGCTACTTCCACTACCACGCGCGCGGCGACCACATGATCGTCTCCTCCGGGTACAACATCGGCGGTCCCGAAGTGGAGGCCGCCGTCGACACCCACCCGGACGTCGTCGAATCGGCGGTCGTGGCCCGGCCCGACGCGGACCGCGGCTCGGTCGTGTGCGCCTTCGTCGTGCTGCGCGAGGGCGTCACCGGGGACGCGGCGAAGGCCAGGGAGATCCAGGACCACGTCAAACAGGTCCTGGCGCCCTACAAGTACCCGCGCGACGTGCGCTTCTGTGACGCCCTGCCGCGCAACACGAGCGGCAAGCTCCAGCGCTTCGCCCTCCGCAGGATCATCGAACAGGAGCAGGCCGCCGAGCCGGTCGCCGAGCAGTGAGAGGAACTCCGGTGAAAATCGCGATCATCGGCGGTGGCCCGGGCGGCCTCTACCTCGCGGCGTTGCTGAAGCAGCTGGACCCCGCCCACGAGATCACCGTGTGGGAGCGCAACGCCCCCGACGACACGTTCGGCTTCGGCGTGGTCTTCTCCGACGAGACGCTCGGCGGCATCGAGAACGCCGACACCGTGCTCGCCGAGGCCATGGCCCGCCGCTTCGCCCGCTGGACGGATATCGACATCCACTACCGGGGCGAGAGCCACACCGTCGGCGGCCAGGGCTTCGCCGCGATGGGCCGCAGGGAACTCCTGCGCCTCCTGCAGGAGCGCTGCCGTGAACTGGGCGTCACCCTGCACTTCTCCACCCCCGCGCCCGAGGCGGCCGCGCTGCGCGCCTCGTACGACCTCGTCGTCGGCGCGGACGGCGTCAACTCCGGTGTGCGCACGGGGTGCGCGGACGTGTTCGGCCCGTCGCTGGACCGGCGGCACAGCAAGTACATGTGGCTGGGTACGGACCGGGTCTTCGAGGCCTTCCAGTTCTTCGTCAAGGAGACCCAGTGGGGGGTGGTACAGGTCCACGGCTACCCCTACTCCGACGCCGGCTCCACGTTCATCGTGGAGATGCACGAGGACGTCTGGCGCCGCGCGGGCTTCGACGCCACCGAGGACGCGGTGTTCGCGCCGGGCGCCTCCGACGAGCAGGCCGTGGCCCGGATCCGTGAGCTGTTCGCCGCCGAACTCGACGGGCACCAGGTGTTCGCCAACAACTCCAGGTGGCTGAACTTCACCACCGTGCGCAACCAGCGGTGGCATCACGAGAACCTCGTGCTGATCGGCGACGCCGCGCACACCGCCCACTTCTCCATCGGCTCCGGGACCAAACTGGCCATGGAGGACGCCCTCGCCCTGGCCGCCTGCCTGCACGAACACCCGGACTACGAAAGCGCGTTGAGCGCGTACGAGAGCGAGCGGCGCCCGGTGGTGGAGTCCGCCCAGCGGGCGGCGCAGGCCTCACTGGAGTGGTTCGAGAACATCGGCATGTACGCCCGCCAGGAACCCACCCAGTTCTGCTTCAACCTCCTCACCCGCTCCCGCCGCATCACCTACGACAACCTGCGCACCCGCGACGCCGAGTTCGCCGACCGGGTCGACACCGCCTTCGCCACCGCGCAGGGGCTGAGCGGCACCGCCCCCGCCATGTTCCAGCCGTTCCGCCTCGGCGCACTGGAACTGAAGAACCGGGTGGTCGTCTCCCCGATGGACATGTACTCCGCCGTCGACGGCGTCCCCGGCGACTTCCACCTCGTCCACCTGGGCTCCAGGGCCCTGGGCGGGGCGGGCCTGGTGATGACGGAGATGGTCTGCGTCTCGCCCGAGGGCCGGATCACCCCTGGCTGCACCGGCCTGTGGAACGACGCGCAGCGCGACTCCTGGACGCGGGTCGTGGACTTCGTGCACACGAACAGCACCGCCCGCATCGGCCTCCAGCTCGGCCACTCCGGCCGCAAGGGCTCCACCCGCCTGATGTGGGAGGGCATGGACGATCCGCTGCCGGACGGGAACTGGGAGACCGTCGGCCCCTCCCCGCTGCCCTACGGCCCCGGCTCACCCGTACCGCGCGAACTCACCCGCGCCGGCCTGGACCGGATCACGGCCGAGTTCGTGGCGGCGGCCCGGCGCGGCGCGGACGCCGGCTTCGACCTGCTCGAACTCCACTGCGCCCACGGCTATCTGCTCTCCTCGTTCCTCTCACCGGTCTCCAACCACCGCACCGACGCATACGGCGGATCGCTGGAGAACCGGCTGCGCTACCCCCTGGAGGTCTTCGACGCCGTCCGCGCGGTCTGGCCGGAGGACCGACCCGTGATCGTGCGGATCTCCGCCACCGACTGGATGCCGGACGGCAACACCGATCACGACGCCGTCGAGATCGCCCGTGCCTTCGCCGCCCACGGCGCGGCCGGCATCGACGTCTCCACCGGCCAGGTCACCAAGGACGAGCGCCCCGCCTACGGCCGCTCCTACCAGACCCCCTTCGCCGACCGCATCCGGCACGAGGTCGCCGTCGCCACCGGCACGGCCGTCATCGCCGTCGGCGCCATCGCCTCCTACGACGACGTCAACTCCATCCTCCTCGCCGGCCGCGCCGACCTGTGCGCCCTGGGCCGTACCCACCTGTACGACCCGCACTGGACCCTGCACGCGGCAGCCGAGCAGGAGTACGCGGGAGCGGCCGCCGAGTGGCCCGCGCCGTTCCGGGCCGGCCGCCGCAAGCCGCCCACCGCCCGCACCGACGCGGTCCGCCCCCGCCTGTCGCTGCTGCGGGCCGAAGAGGCGCAGGCAAGCGTCCATCTGCGGTGGAAGCCGGCGGCGGAGGACCTGCCGGCGGTGCGCTGAGGCCGGACCGTACAGGCGGACCGGCCAGGAGACCCGCAGAAGGGCTTGCTCACGTGGTCGTCGGAGCCGGTGGCGAGCCCGCCGAGCCGGTGCTCCGGCGCGTTCGGGGCGGTCGGCATCCGGACGCTCTCGCGGTGCGCCGTGGGCGGGCCGTGCAACGCGCCGATCTTGTGGTGCGGGCCCCGCGAAGGGGCCCGGATGCGTGACACCCCCCATAGGAGCCACGTCACATCCTACCGGGCTTCGTAGGAACGGAGCGCCCTGAAGTGGGCGTAAGAGTTATATATCGGGCATTGCGGCTATTTAATCCTAAGTTGGGTAGTACGTCACATCGTTGCGGTCCGCTCCCGGCGCCGCTAACCATTGCTGTCGTCGCCGGGAGACGGGTGACGGGCCGAGCGGATCCCCGCCGGGCCCGCCCACTCCCGCCGGCAGTACGGGGCTCCGCCCCACGCCGCCGCGCACCGCGGCCGGCGCCGATGCCGTCCCACCGGAGAGTTTCTTTCACATGACCATGACCACCCGCACCCGCATCGCCCGCCTGCGCACCCTCGGCCTCGCCGGTCTCGCCACCACCGGTGCCGCGGCCGCCGCCCTCACCCTGATGCCGGCCAGCGCGCAGGCCGCCGAAATGACGCAGGCGCACACCTCGGCCGCGGTCACGCACTCCTCTGGCGACAGCAGCCGCACCGCCTCCCGGCACACCGGCTCCGCCAACAACCTGGACGGCTGGATCAGGCAGTCCCTGCAGATCATGAAGTCCAAGGGCATCCCGGGCAGCTACGACGGCCTCAAGCGCAACATCATGCGCGAGTCCGGCGGCAACCCGTCCGCGCAGAACAACTGGGACATCAACGCCCAGAAGGGCACCCCCTCCAAGGGCCTGCTCCAGGTGATCGACCCCACGTTCAACACGTACCACGTCTCCGGCACCGCCCACAGCGTCACCGACCCGGTGGCCAACATCACCGCGGCCGCCAACTACGCCGCCCACCGGTACGGTTCCATCGACAACGTCAACTCCGCGTACTGACGCCCATGGCGACTCGTCCGACCGGAGTCAGGCCCTACGGCTCACGGTGTTCGTGGGCCGCCTGCTCCAGGGCGGCGGCCTCCGCCTCGGCGACACGGGTCTCCGCCTCGACGTCGATCGAGCGGGTCAGCCACCAGTACAGCAGCGCCGACACGGGAAGCCCGACGAACAGGGAGATGTCCGCCCCGTCCAGCGCCTTGGCGACCGGGCCGACGAAGAGCGTGCCGACCGAGAAGAACGGGATCATCACCGCGAACCCGACCAGGTACGAGACGATCCCCTGCCAGCCCCAGCGGCCGTAGATGCCGTCCGGCTTGAAGATCTCGGCGATGGCGTAGTGGCCCCGGCGCACCACGTAGTAGTCCATCAGGTTCACGGACGTCCACGGGATGAACAGGTACAGCACCAGCAGCAGGAAGTTGTTGAAGTTCGTCAGGAAGTCGGACGTCGCCGCCAGCGCGCCGATCAGGGAGAGCGCCGCGGTCACCCCGAGGGTGACCAGGCGCACGCCCAGGGTCGGCCGTACCCGCTTGAACGAGTCGATGGCACTGATCAGGGTCAGCGAACCGCCGTACATGTTCAGCGCGGTGACCGAGATCAGGCCCAGCGCGGAGAAGAGCAGGACGATCGCGCCGAAGCCGTCGAAGACCTTGTCGCCGGCGGCGTTGATCGACGGGATCGTGTCGAAGCTGTCGCCCGCCCAGGCGGCCAGCAGCGTCCCGAGCACCATCAGCCAGATGCCGCCGAGCGCCGAGCCGAAGTAGGTCCAGTAGAACGTCTTGCGGACCGTCACGTCCGGCGGCAGATAGCGCGAGTAGTCCGAGACGTAGATGGCCCAGCTGATCTGGTAGCCGGCGACCACGCCGAACTGCGCCAGGAACGGGGTGACCTTGAAGGCGCCCAGGTCGAAGGAGCCCGCCGGGTAGTGCAGGGTGACCAGCACGCCGACGGTGAAGATCCCGAACACGACCAGGAACGTGTAGGTCAGGAACCGTTCGGCCCTGTGGATGACGTCGTACCCCACCAGGGCCACGACCAGCGCGATGGCGGTGACCACGACCACCCAGAGTTTCACACCGCCGTGGATCGTGGTGTCCAGGGCCTGACCGGCCAGGACGGTGTTGAACACGTTGAAGCCCGCGTACTGCACGTAGGCGAACAGCCACACCAGCAGCGCCCCGACGTAGCCGAACTGCGGGCGGGACTGGATCATCTGCGGCAGTCCCAGCTGCGGCCCCTGCGCCGAGTGGAACGCCATGAAGAACGTGCCGATCAGGGTGCCCGCGACGATCGCCAGCAGCGACCAGATCAGGTTGCCGCCCTCCGTGATGCTGATCAGCCCCACGGCCAGGGTGGCGATCTGCGCGTTGGACATGAACCACAGCGGTCCCAGATGCCACAGCTTGCCGTGCCGCTCGTCCAGCGGCACATAGTCGATGGACCGGATCTCCAGGCCGCTCACCCGTGGTTCCGCGTCTGTGCTCATGGCGCCTCCAGGGCCCGGCCCGTCACTTTGACCACATTCTTCCCCCGTGCGGCTGCGGATAAGGCATGCGGAACCCGAGTTCCGCAGCGGAAAGCCCGCCGCCCGCACGACTTGGCCGCTCCGGCCCCAGGTGACCACCTGTTGCCCTGCTCACAATCGGTCCCGAACCGGGTCCCGGCGTGGCGGCGGTCATGTCGCGAGCGGCACGTTTTGTCTACGTTCGCAGTTCTGTGTCCCTCCCGCCCGGACTGAGAAGGCCCCCATGCTCAACCGAACCCTGTCCGTCGTGGCCACGGTGGTGGCCCTGTTCGCCGGCGCCGCGCCGGCGGCCATGGCAGCCGACGCCACGTCCGGACCCGCAGACTTCCGCACCGCCGTCCAGGCGCAGGGCAACGCCCGGGTGACCGCCGCCGTCCTCGATCTGGACGGCACCGGCCGGGAACCCGCCGTCTACGGCGACGACACGCCGTACGACACGGCGAGCATCGTCAAGGTCGACCTCCTCGCCGCCATGCTGCTGCACGCCCGGGACCACCGGCGCGACCTCACCGCCCGGGAGAACGCGCAGGCCGAGGTGATGATCCGGAACAGCGACAACACCGCGGCCAATGCCCTGTGGCGGGCCGTCGGCGCGGGCCCCGGTCTTGATTCGGCCAACAGGCGGCTCGGACTGACCTCGACGCAGGGCGGCCCCGGCGGCCTGTGGGGGCTCACCCGGACCACCGCGGCCGATCAGATACGACTGCTGCGCGCGATCTTCGGCACCGGTCCCACGCCCCTCGACGCGGCGTCCCGCGGCCGGATCGCCACCCTGATGACCGAGATCGCCGACGGCCAGTCCTGGGGTGTCTCGGCCGCCGCCGACGCCGGGTGGGCGCTGAAGAACGGCTGGCTCATGCGCACCACGACCGGTCTGTGGGACATCAACAGCATCGGACGCGTCACGGTCGGCGGGCACCGCTACCTCGTGTCGGTCCTCTCCGACGGCAACGTGTCCATGCCGGACGGCGTGAAACTGGTGGAGCGAGCCGTCCGCACCGCCGTCTCCCGGTCGGCGGCCCGCTGACCCCCTTGGCCCACTGCCGCCCGCCCGTCGCGCCGAATGCCCCTAACGTGCATGAGAGGGCGACGTCGGCGGGCAACGGGAGGCACGGTGGTGGGTGCGGGCGGGCCTCGGGCCGGGCGGGGCCGCGCGCGGCGGGCCAGGGGCACGGCACCGGGCAGCCGGACCGCACGCGCGGTCCGGATTCCGAAGCGGGCCCGCGACCCGCGGGCCTCCGCCTCCGTCAGCGCGGTCGTCGTGCCCGCCCTGCGGGTCGCCGCCGCCTATGCCTGGCGGCTCCTGGTGGTCGGCGTCGCCGTCTACGGCGTCTTCGTCGTCCTCGGCCGCTTCCAGCTGATCGCCGCCGCCGTGTTCCTGGCCCTGGTCATCACCTCGGTGCTGCGTCCGCCCGCCGACCTGCTGGCCCGATGGCTTCCCCGGCCGCTGTCCGTGGCGGTGAGCCTGGTCGGCAGCATCTGCCTGTTCCTCGGCCTGCTGGCCCTGGTGGGCAACGCCGTCGCGCAGGAGTCGGCGACGCTGACCGACGAGTTCCGCGGCGGCGTCCACCGCATCGAGATCTGGCTGCAGCGGCCGCCCTTCCGGCTCGGCCCGGGCGCCCTGTCACACCTCCAGCAGCAGCTCCTCACCTACATCCAGACCCACCGCTCCAACCTGGCGAGCAGAGCGCTCAGCGGCGTCGGCACCGTGGTCGAACTGGTCACCGGCGGCGTGCTCGCGCTCTTCACCTCGGTCTTCTTCATCCACTCCGGCGAACGGCTGTGGACCTGGACGAGCCTCGAACTGCTGCCCGCCGGTGCCCGCAGCGCCTGGGACCGGGCCGGGCGCGCGGCCTGGCGGACGTTCGCCGGATACACCCGGGGCATCATCATCGTGGCCGCCACCAACGCCCTTCTCGTCGGCATCGCCCTGCTCGTGCTGCGGGTGCCGCTCGCGCTGCCGCTCACCCTGCTGGAGTTCTTCGCCACTTTCATCCCGCTGGTGGGCTCACCGGTCGCGCTCGGCGTGGCCACGGTGGTGGCGCTGGCCGGGCGCGGTCCGCTCACGGCCGCCGCCGTCCTCGTGCTCATCGTCGTCGTCGGCCAGCTGGAGGGGCATGTGCTCCATCCGCTGGTGATGAGCTGGGCGGTGCGGCTGCACCCCCTCGTCGTCGCGGTGTCCGTCATCGCGGGCAGCATCGTCGCGGGGGTGATCGGCGCCGTCGTGGCCGTCCCGTTCATCTCCGTCGTCTGGTCGGTGGTGCGGGCCCTGCGCCCGGTGCCGCCGCCCTGACCGCGGGCCGGGGCTCAGCCGTCCTTGGCGGGGCGACGGCCGCGCTTCGACGTGCGACGGGGACGGCCGGACGACGGGGGCGACGCGGCCGCACCGGAGGACGCGGGGACGCCGGATGCCGCAGGAGCGGGGGAGGCGGCGGGGGTGCCGGACGGTGTCGCGGGGCCGGGTGCCGGGATGCCGTCGTCCCACGCCTCGTGCGCGCCGAACGGGTCGGCGGGCCCGTCCGCGTCCGCGAGCAGGAGGGCCGCCGAACGGGACGTGGCGCGAGCCCTGAAGGCCGCCAGGGCCAGCGTGTCGGCATCCGACTCGGTGCCACTGCGCCAGGTGATGGTGCCCGGCAGCATGACCAGGGAGGTCGTACCGGACCCCCCGGCGGCGGGCCGCAACTGGACCCGGATGCCGTGCCGGTCGGCGAGCCTGCCCACCACGAACAGGCCCATGTGCTGGTAGACGTCGGCGTCGGCGGTCGGCGGATTCGCCAGCTTGTGGTTGATCAGCGCGAAGTCCTCGGGCCGCAGACCGATGCCCTCGTCATGGATCTCGACCATGATCCGGGTGTCCGGCAGCCGGGCCGCCGTGACCCGGACCGTCGAGCGCGGCGAGGAGAACGAGGTGGCGTTCTCCAGGAGTTCGGCGAGCAGATGCACCAGGTCGGTGACGGCACGGCCGTGGATCTCGGTCTCCGGGATGCCCGTCAGCTCGATCCGCTCGTACTGCTCCACCTCGGAGGCCGCCGCCCGGATGACGTCGACCAGGGGGAGCGGGTGGTCCCACTGCTGGGTGGGGCGTTCGCCGCCGAGCACCAGCAGGTTCTCGCCGTTGCGGCGCACCCGCGTGGCCAGGTGGTCCAGCCGGAACAGGTTCGACAGCTGCTCGGGGTCGGCCTCGCGCTCCTCCAGCTGGGTGATCAGGGCGAGCTGGCGCTCGATCAGGGACTGGTTGCGGCGGGAGAGGTTGGTGAAGATCGCGTTGACGTTGCCGCGCAACGCGGCCTGTTCGGCGGCGAGCCGGACCGCCTCCCGGTGCACATGGTCGAAGGCGCGGGCGACCTCGCCGATCTCGTCGGTGGTGGTGATCGGGATCGGCGTGACCTTGGTGTCCACCTGACCGGGCACGGCCTGGGAGAGCTGGGTGATCACCGCCGGCAGCCGCTGCTCGGCGATCTGGATGGCCGAGGCGCTGAGCCGGCGCATGCCCCGGCTCATGGAGCGGGCCACCCACGCGGCGAGCAGGAGGGCGACGAGTACGGCGCCGAGCGCGAAGGAGCCGTTGACGATCGCGTCCCGTTCGGCGTCCGCGGCGATGCCGCGGGCATTGGCGAGGGCCGTGTCGGTGAGATGGACCTCGATGCCGCGGTAGGCGTCGAAGGCGAGCGCGGACGCCGCGAAGAACGACTCGGGCGTGATGCCCTGGGCGGCCAGCTGCCCGGCCGGTGTCCCGGCGGCGATTTCCTTGATCATCTCCGGCAGGGCCGGCGGTGTCACGAAGGTCCGCCCGGCCGCCTTGGCCTCTTCGGCGGCCTGGGCCGTCTGCTGCGCGCCCTTCTTCTCCGCGTCCGCCAGGGCCGTCCGCAGCCGGGTCATGTCCCCGGGGGTACCGGCGCCCGCGTATTCCTGGAGGCCGACCTGCTCCAGGTAGGCGTAGGAGCTGAACGAGCCGAGCTGGTTCTGCAGTTCGCCGTCGGCGAGCGCGTCGCGGTTCTCGACCAGCAGATGGGTGCCGATGGAGCGCACCAGGGACTCGGCCGCCTGGGTCAGGGAGATGGCGTAGAGGGTGCGGCCGAAGCTCGCCTGGTTGTTGCTGCCGAAGCCCAGCTCGTTCGAGATCTCCATCAGCGGGTGCTGGACGGCGTGGTAGCTCTCCTCCGTCTGCACCCCGGACGACCTGCCCGTGAACGCGTCGGCCCGCACTGCCGGCAGCAGCTTCTCGCCCGCCCGCACCAGTGCGATGCGCCGGAGCAGGCCCGCGGTCCTCGGTGCCCGGGCCACCGACGCGTCGAACGCCTTCGCGTCGGCGTCGGTGACCTTGCGCGCCGCCACCACGGCGGGTGCGTTCCGTTCGCCCTGCAGGAGGGGGATGACCGACACGTCGCGCTCGTTGATCGCGTCACTGGCGTAGGCGTTCGCCGCCTGCACCAGTTCCGCCACATGGACCGCGTCGTTGGCGTCCCGCAGCGTGTCGATCGAGTTCTTCACCCGGAGGCCGCCGAGGCCGAGGGCGACGAGCACGGGGATGAGCAGAATGGCCTGGAGGCGTCTTGCGACGCGCCAGTTGCCGGTCACGGGTCTGGACTTGGACAAGAGCGTCCCTTTTCACAACAGGGATGGTGTGCAGGGCTGCGCACAGCCCGACGTTCTGTGGCCAATTTCTAACACCCGGCGATCAGGGTCGGCTGGCGTTTGGGTGAAGCGGTTTCCTAGGAATGGTGCAAATCGCAATCAAAGCCATCGGTGGTTCATGCACGGATATTGCGCCAGGTGGCCCGATCCCCCCGGCGGATCTCCCCAGCCGTGTGCCGGCACGCCGAGAACCGCGTGATGCGGGTGTGCGCGGCAGCGGCCGAGGGATTCGTCCGGGACGCGTTCGCGAGCGACTTCGCGTTGCCCGGCGACCGGACGCGGCGGTTGCGGCCTCCTGCGGCGACACGAACGCCGCCGTAGGGGGGGGGCAGGCCGCTGGCCGTGGGCGCCGGGCAGGAGCGTCCGGGCGGGCCGGTGGCGTCGACGCGGAGGCCCGGGCGGCCGCCGTCGCCGGTGTGCCGATGCCGGTGCCGATGCGTGGGTCCCCTCGTCCGGTCGGCCGGCGGACCGCTCGTGACATCCGCCGGACGGCCGGGCGCGGTCAGCGCTTGGTGTAGATGAAGCCGACCTTGTCGAGTTCGTCACCGGAGCGGCCGTGGAAGCCGGCGATCTGCCAGCCCGACGGGGCGGTGCGGGTCACGCAGTCCGAGGTCGTCGCACCACCGGCGAGGGTGTGGCCCAGGTTGGTGGTGAACTTGGCGTAGAAGATGCGGGTGGTGCTGTTGTACTTGCCCTCGCACAAATACGCCGTCGTCACGTACTCGTTGCCGGCCAGCGTCAGCGAGGACGCCGTGCCGCCGGTGCCGCCGTGGGTCAGCGTCGTGCCGTCGGCGAGCGTGATGCCGACCTGGTCGACCCGGGAGCCGGAGCGCAGCGAGATGCTGGTGGCGCGGGCGCCGGCGGCCACCTTGTCGATGTCCTGGTAGTAGTCGCCGTGCGGACCGCCGAACTGGTCGCTCAGCTGGAAGTCCGGGTTCTGGGACCAGGAGAAGCCGACCGTGACCGGGTCGTGGTCGGAGAGCATCAGCCCGTCGGCCGTGAGGAACTTGGCGTGCTCGTTGTTGTACGAGGTCGCGTTGAGGTTGACGAGCTTGCTGCTGCGGTACAGCACCTTGTCGACGACCTCGCAGGTGTTGGGCACGGTCGCCCCGGACTGGTCGCAGACCAGCGCGTCGCTGCCCTTGGCCGGCGCGCTGCCGCCGCGGATCAGCTGCACCCAGGCGTCGGTGAGCCCGTTGGCCGAGGCGAACTCGGCGATGGTGTCGGCGGTGCGGGTGTAGCGGGTGTTGGTGTCACCCATCACCACGACGGCGTTGCCGGCCGAGTGGGTGCTGATGAAGTCGGTCAGCTGGCTGAGGTTGTCGGCCCGGGAGGCCTCGTCGCCGTCGTTCGTGCCCGCGTTGGTGTGCAGGTTGTAGAAGTCGACGTAGACGCCCTCGGCGAGCCGCTCGCGCATGAAGGTGAACCCCTTCGGCGTGAGGCAGTCGCCCGAGTCGATCTGGCAGGAGTTCCAGCCGACACGCTGGAAGTCGTCCTCGTCCCAGTCGTAGCCGGAGACGGTGTTCAGGCCGCTGCCGATGCCCGCGCCGCCGCTGGTCGCGGTGCGGTAGGGGTGGGTGTCCGTGGAGTAGAGGTAGGCGTGGTAGTTGAAGTCCTCCTGGACGTTGACGATGTCGTACGGCGCGATGCGCCTGCCGATCTCCGTGGTGCTCGTGTCGCGCGGCGTGGACGCGCTCGACAGGCCTGACGGAAGCCCGGCGACGTTGTACGTGAGCACGCTGAACGTGCCCGAGCCGGCCGCCGCGGCCGGGGTGGCCGTGGCCGTGAGCCCGCCGAGAGCGGCGACCGCGGCCGCCAGACAGGCAACGAGTCTGCGCATGGGGGTGTCTCCTACGGGAGTTGTGCGCTGAGGGATGTGGGCATGCCAATGAGGCATGGGAAAACGTAGCGGCAAACGCTTTCTTCCGACCCCCCCTTGTTACTAACCAGTTTGGAAATTCCCCGTGACGCCCAGAAGATCGACTTCTGTCCCGGCGGGCCGTTCGGGCGATGACGGTGACTCAGTTTCGAGTGCATTGACCCCTGTTGAGTGAGTGTCCGGTGAGGCGGAAGGAGCGCCCCAGGCCCATTCCGGCGGCCCTGCGGGGCCCGCTATGGCATCAAACGAGCCCATTCACCGAATAAATGGACGTTGCGGCCGAGAGTCATGGGAAAGCGAAGGATCCGTAATGGGCGCCGTGTGCGTCGCGATGGCCGCGCGGTCGGGTGCGGGGTGTGGATGCGCGGCCGCCGCCTCGCCCCACACCTCTCGTGGCCTGCGGCCTCGAACCGCATGGCTGCCGGAGTGTGTCCGAATCCCGTGCAGGGGGACCACGTGTCCGTCTCTGGGGCACCCTGAGGGACCTGTACCAGGACCGCCGTACCTCCGTGGAACCACGACGCCGACACCGCCATCCTCCGCGAGGACCGCGGCCGCTACGTCGACTCCGCCTCCTGGGGCCTGCGCCACCGGCGCGCCATGGATGATCGGCGCGCCATGGATGATCGGCGCGCCAAGGACGACCGGCGCGCCATGGATGATCGGCGCGCCATGGATGATCGGCGCGCCCCGGGGCATCGTGCCGCCGACGGCCGGCACGCCTTCGGCCCCTGTCGCTGTGACAGGTCATACATCCGCCGCCGGGCCCGTTCGCGGGGAGCCTGGCGGCAGATGCCCCGTATCAGCCCTGGACGACCGGCCCGCTCACGGTGGACGTGAAGACGACCTCGCCGTCCTGCACACCGACGACGTCGACGGTCGCCGTGCCGTCGCCCCGTGCCGTCACGCCTGTGACGTCGATCCAGCAGGGACTGTCGAGTTCGACGTAGCGGTTGAACGACGTGGACGTGCTCGCCGGGAGCAGCGCGCGGGGTGCCAGCCGGGCGCAGGCGGCCTGCCGGGCGCCCTCCATCAGGACCATGCCGGGCAGGTGGTCGCCGCCGTGGTCGAACAGGATCGGGTGGTCCAGGTCCGGGGTGAGCAGCCAGCGGTCGGGTGCGTCCGTGGCCGTCAGCACCACGTCGGCGGAAGAGGTGCGGCCCACGGCCGCCGGTGGCATCGGGTCGGCCGCGACGGCGGGGCCAGCGGAAGCCGCCTGCCTACCGGGCCGGTTGGCGCGCAGCCGGGCGTAGACCGGCGGTGTGACGACGGAGTACCGCCCCTCCCCGTGGGCCACCGTCAGCCCGTCCCGGCGCAGGACGAACCCGATGCTCATCCGGCGCGCGGAGGACCGGCCGCGCGGCGCGGAGTCCGGGCAGGCCACGTCGAGTTCGAAGTCGGTGGGGCGGGAGGCAATCCGCAGCCGGTCCAGATCGGTGTGGCAGCTGAGCGACCACAGCACGAAGTGATGACCGAGCGGAACGCCGTGTTCCGCGTGCGTCACGAACATGCCGGCCTGCCGAAACGTCTCTGCGGCCTGGAGCGGGTCATGACTCGAACCGTCGGCGCTGTTGAAGAACGTGTGGGCGCGGGGCCACTGCCCGGTGAGGGAGAACCGCAGTCCGTCGGCCTGGGCGGTGCAGCCGGTGAGGAACACCTCGGCGAGGGACGCGCGATGGACGTACTCCTTGGGGACCGTGGTGGTCAGCCGAGGCAGTACGGGCAGACCGACTCCGATCTCGCTGGCGGACAGACTCATCGGTGACCCCCCGTCGGAAAGCTCTTCGTTGGCCTGAAGCTCTGTTCGACGCCTATAAGATACGGACCTACCGGTTTTCTCGGGTCGGCCACCAGGTAAAGGATTCACCAAGTGTGGTTCGACTCGATCCATGCATGACTCCGCTCGGTAGTGGTCTGGCCAAATATTTTTGCGCTCAAGCACGCCGAAGGCACGGCGAAAAACGGACTAAGTGGCAGATGTCGACGGCTTGTTGCCGACGCATCCGACGTCTGGAGCACCGGTACGGAAACCTGTCCGACGGTCTTTTTTGGCCAAGTTCCCAGCCGCCCGGCCCGCCTGACGTGGTGCCTGGGCCCGCCTCGCCCCGACAGCCCCTGCATGATGGTCGAACGGCCTGCGAGAGGGAGACCCCGATGGAACCACTGCGCACCCTGCGCCTCGCCGCCGTCAACATCGACGGCGTCCTGCTCAACGACAGCTTCAGTCCCGTCCTGTACCGCCTCGTCCTCAAGTACGGCGGCACGTACACCCGGGAGCTGGAGCAGCGGCTCTTCTCTCAGTCCCGGCTCGCGGCCGCGAAGGTGCTGCTGGAGGAGACCGGCGCCGAGGTGAGCGAGCAGGAGGCCGTCGCCGACTACTTCGCCGAGCGCGAGCACCACCTGCGCGACCACCCCGTCCACACCCTCGACGGCGCCGAGGAACTCCTGCACCGGCTGCGCGACCTGGGCCTGGACGTCATCTGCTACGGCGGTCTCGACGAGGACCACTTCCGCCGCCATCTCGGCGCCTGGGAGCACCTGTTCACCGCCCCGCACTACATCTGCACCAACGACATCCGCCCCGGCATCCGGGAGATCGTCCGGGACCGCTTCGGCCTCGACTACCACCAGGCCCTCTTCATCGACGACGTCGCCCGCTTCGCCGGCCACGCCAAGGAACTGGACGTGCCCTTCGTCGGCCACCCCAGCACCTTCGAACACGGCTTCCAGTGCGAGCTGATGCGCGAACTCGGGGTCAGGCACCTGGTCGGCGGCCTCGCCGAGATCGACGAGGAGCGCCTGCGCACCCTCGACCGCGAGGCCGGGCTCGGCACCGTCTGGCAGGACGCCGACGCCCTCACCGGTACGCGTGGGGCCACCAGGTGACCGCGGAGGAGGGGGCCGCACTGGCGGGCCGGGTCGTGCTCATCACCGGCGCCAGCAGCGGCATCGGCGCCGCCGCGGCCCGGGTGTTCGCCCGGCAGGGCGCCACCGTCGTCCTCGCCGCCCGCCGCGAGGACAAGCTGCGCGAACTCGCCGGCGAACTGCGGGCCCGGGGCACCGAGGCGAACTATCGCACCCTGGACGTGCGCGACACCGAAGAGGTGCGGCGGACCGTCGAGTTCACCGTCGGGCGGTACGGCCGCCTCGACGCCGCCTTCAACAACGCGGGCGTCGCCCTCGCGAAGACCCCGATGCACCTCATCGACGACACCGACTACGACCGGGTCACCGAGACCAACGTGCGGGGGGTCTGGAACTGCCTGCGGCACGAGATCGCCGCCATGCTGGCGAACGGGGGCGGCTCGATCGTCAACACCAGCAGCGTGGGCGGTCTGGTCGCCTCCTCCACGGCCGCTCCCTACATCGCCTCCAAGCACGCGGTGATCGGACTCACCAAGGCCGCCGCCGTCGAGTACGCCCCGCACCACATCCGCGTGAACGCCATCGCCCCCGGCCTGACCCGCTCCGAGATGATCGACGACTGGTTCGCCAGGTCGCCCGAGAACGAGGCACGCGCCTACCGCTCCGCCCCGCAGGCCCGCGCCGCCGACCCGGAGGAGGTCGCGGAGGCCGCCGCCTGGCTGTGCAGTGACAAGGCGAGCTTCGTCACGGGTGCCACACTTACCGTGGACGGCGGACGCACCGCCTGGTGAACTGCCCGCAGGTCCCGGACCGGAGCCGGAGCGCCGGCGCGGGACCCGCCGGGCGCCGGCGCGGGAGCGACCGGGAATCGGCGCTGTGCGGCCGAAATACCGACCCCCGATTGGGGTAAGGTACGTCACGTCCGGTTTTGTTTTGACCGAGGAGGGGTCCCCATGGCGCGTCAGGAGCGTGCGATTCGGACCCGACGCGCTGTTGTCGAGGCCGCCGCGGCGGTCTTCGCCGAGCGCGGATACACGGCGGCGACGATCGCTGAGATCCTTGAGCGGGCCGGCGTCACCAAGGGCGCTCTGTACTTCCACTTCGACTCCAAGGAAGCCCTCGCGCGGGGCGTCATCAACGCCCAGATCAGCGACGACTACTGGGTGCCGCGCGAACTGAAGCTCCAGGAGTGGGTGGACATCGGCATGACGCTGGCCCACCGGATCCCCAAGGAGGTCATTCTCCTCGCCGGCATACGGCTCTCCGCCGACCTCCAGGGGCGCTCCCTGTTCGGCAGTGCCTGGCCCGCCTGGACCCAACTGGTGACGGACAAGCTCGTGGAGGCCAAGGAGCGTGGCGAGGTGCTGCCGCACGTCACGCCGCGCGAGACCGCCGAGTGCTTCCTCGGGGCCTGGATCGGGACCCAGTTCATGTCCGAGGTGGTCTCCGACTGGACCGACCTCAACGACCGGATCTCGGTCCTCTACAACCACGTACTGCCGGCCATAGCCACTCCCGCGGCGCTGATCCTTCTGGACACCGCGCCCGACCGGGGTGCCCGGGTCGTGGAGGAAGCCGAGCGTCACCGGCAGGAAGCGCTCGTGGCCGCCGAGGCCTGACCAGCCTCGTACCAAACCGCCTGCCTGGTTTGTCACCCGCACGCACCGCGGACCGTGCTCTCGCGCGGCGCGCGAGTGCCCGCCCGCGCCGCGCGGCCGGGCACGGTCGGCGGCAAACCTACCAATCGTGCTGTTTGTTAAGGTTCTCGGATCAAAATATTGCAGGCCCAGGGGGAATCGGACCGTCCAATTCCGGATTCGCCCGGATCGACAGGGGGACGCGATGGTCAAGCAGCTCCGGGCGGCCCGAACCCGGCAGGCCCTCGTTCTCGCCGCCGCCGAGATCTTCGCCGCCGACGGATACGCGCTGTCCTCGCTGCCCGCGATCAGCAGACGGGCGGGTGTGAGCGCCGGAGCGCTGCACTTCCACTTTCCCAGCAAGGACGCCCTCGCGATCGAGGTGGAGAGCGCGGCCCGGCGGTCCGTCGAACAACTGGTCGCCGCCCGGCGGCCGTCGGCTGCTTCCGCACTGCACCTGCTGGTCATGGTCACCCGGGAGGTCCTGGTCGCGATCGCCGCCGACGCCGTGGTCCGCGCCGGCTTCAAACTGAGCGTCGATCCCTCCCGCAAGAACGGCATGGGTTTCGGCTGGTGGCGTGCATGGGTGTGCGAAGAACTGCTGCGGGCGCAGCATGCGGGGGAACTGGCCGACGGGGTGTCACCGGACCGGGTGGCCGCGGTGATAGTCGCCGCGACGGTCGGCTTCGAGGTGCTCGGCGCCCAGGACCGCGACCGGATCGCCCCCTGGCACGTCGAGGAGTTCTGGTCCCTGGTGCTTCCCCGACTCGCGGCGCGCGGGGACCTGTTCGCGGGAATGGCGCTCTCCGAATCCTGGCCCCGGGCCAAGGGTGCCCACAACGACCGGAGTTCGGTTTGACAAACCGTCCGTGCCGTTTTTGACTCGGGGCCCGGAGACCGCCCCGCACCACCCGCGGCGGCGGACGACAGGGGGACGACATGGACATCGGCGTACTCGGCGCTCTCGACGTGCGGGAGAACGGGGTCCCCAGCATCCCGACCGCGCCCAAGCCGCGTCGGGTACTCGCCGTGCTCGCGCTCCACGCCGACCAGGCGGTGAGCGTCGCCACGCTGACCGAGGAACTCTGGGGGCGACGGCCACCGCGCAGCGCGCTCCCCACCCTGCAGACGTACATCATGCACCTGCGCGCCCTCATCGCCCCGGCAGCGCGAGAGGCCGGTGACGGCGCGGGGGCGCGCACCGCCAAGCAGGTGCTGCGGACCGTACCCGGCGGCTATCTGCTCGACAGCGGCCAAGGTACGAGCGACGTAAGGGAGTTCGAGCGACTCGCCGACACCGGATACCGCACCAGGGAGGCGGGGGACCAGCGTGCGGCCGCCCGGCTGCTGCGTGCCGCGCTCGGCCTGTGGCGGGGGCCGGCCCTGGCCGACGTCCCCGCGGGAGAGTATCTGCGGACCCGGATCCGGGGTCTGGAGGAGAGTCGGCTGTGTGCGCTGGACCAGCGCATCGAGGCCGATCTGGCGCTCGGCCGGCACCGCGAGCTGATCCCCGAGCTCACCGCGCTGACCGCCCGGCATCCCACCCACGAGAGCCTGTGCGGCCAGCTGATGCTCGCCCTGCACCGCTCGGGCCGCCGGAGCGACGCCCTGGACGCCTACCGGCGACTGCGCACCACCCTGGTGCGCGACCAGGGCCTGGAACCCTCGGCCGCGCTGGGCAGAATAAGGCAGTCGGTGCTGGCGGCCCCCGCCGACGACTTCCCGGCGCCGGACGCGGCGGACCCGCTCGCCGGGGTCGGCTGACGGGCCCGCCGCACCGGCCGGCGGGATTCTCAGGCCGCCACGAGGCGCCGGGCGATGCGGAGGGCGGCGAACTCGGTGCCCGCCACGAACCGCATCATCGGCCCGAACACCGTCGCCGCGAGCGAACCGGTGAACTGCAGACCGGGCACCGACGACTCCAACGTCCCCCGCGGCGCCGGCGCCTTCGAACCGGGCCCGCCACCCACGCGATGCTGCACTGGGCGAGCAGGCAGGTGGGGCCGACGCTGTTTCGGGAGGTCACGCCTCGGGAGCGACTACGGATCACCACACGCCGACCCGCCCAGGACGCTCGGCCATCGAAACCCGACCAGCGTCTTACCGCGCCATTAGGAAGGGCAGGGCGTCCAGATCCAGCCGGTAGCCGGTAGCCGGTAGCCGGTAGCCGGTAGCCGGTAGCCGGTGGCCGCCGGCACCTGGTCGACGGCGACGGACTCGTGCTCGCCTCCGGGAGCGGTGACGTCCAGCCGAGCCTCCGGCCCGCGGACCACGGCACCCGTGACCCGGCGCGAGGTGTGCACCGGTACGACACCCTCCACCCGGTCCCGCGGCCACCAGCCGCCAGAGGGGCCGAGCGCCCGCCGGAACAGCAGCAGCCGGGCCGCCGCCGGCAGCCGGCGCACACTGCCGGGTCATGCGCAGACACCGGCCGGGACCAGCCCGTGCCGAGCGGCGAGGCCGGCTTGGCCGCCCGCTGCGTCCAGGGCCGGGCCGGGTCAAGCAACGGTAAAGTAACCGACCGGATGGTTTGTTTTGGGCGGCTTCCCGGAGTGGGAAACCGTCGGATTCGCTGACCGATTCCAGTGGACGGGAAGACTGTGAACCACTCGCCGGTCGCCGAAATATCATGCCTGTACTGCTATTTCGGTGACCGGTGGGGGTGGGGTGCGGCCCCTCGGCCGTTCTCCGGCGGCTCGTCGGCGCCACTCCGGTCGGCGGTCTGTTGACAGACCGGTTGTGCTGTTTTCTACTGTCTGGCGGAGTGTCAGATGAGAGGATCAGGGAGACGCGTGTGGACATCGGGCTGCTGGGCGCACTGAACGTGAGCGAGAACGGGGTCTCCATCGCCCCGACCGCACCGAAACCCCGCCAGGTGCTGGCCCTGCTGGCGCTGCGCGCCGACCAGGTCGTGTCCGTCCCGACCCTGATCGAGGAACTCTGGGCGGGCACTCCACCGCGCAGTGCCCGCACCACCCTGCAGACCTATGTGCTCCAGCTCAGGGAACTCATCGCGACGGCGCTGCGCCGGGGCGCGGGTCCGGGACCCGGGGACGCCCGGTCCGCGAAGGACGTGCTGGCGACCCTGCCGGGTGGTTATCTTCTCGCCGCCCAGGGCGGCGGCAGCGACATCCGGGAGTTCGAGCGGCTGAACGAACAGGGCTGCCGCGCCATGGACGACGGGAACTTCGCGGGCGCCTCCGACGCCCTGCGCCAGGCGCTGGACCTGTGGAGCGGGCCGCCCTTCGCCGACGTACCCACCGGGGCCCACCTGGGCATGGAGGCGCGACGGCTGGAGGAGAGCCGGCTCTGCGCCCTGGACATGCGCGTCGAGGCCGACCTCCGGCTCGGGCGGCACCGCGAACTGCTCCCCGAACTCACCGTCCTGACCAGCCGCTACCGCTCCCACGAGAACCTGCACGCGCAGTTCATGCTCGCCCTCTACCGCTCGGGCCGGCGCGGCGAGGCACTCCACGTCTACCAGCGGCTGCGCACCCTCCTCGTCAGGGACCTGGGACTGGAACCGTCGGCGCGCCTGCGCCGCCTGCAGCAGTCCATCCTCACCGCCACCGCCGAGGACCCCGGCACACCACCGCACCACGACGACCTGGCCGCACCGGTGGTGACCGCGACGGCGGGCCGGTGACCGGCGGACCCGCTCAGGACGGCAACGGGACACACAGCACGGCGTCGGGCCCCTGCGCGCTGCCCACGCGGGTGGTGAAGGCGATGCCCGCGATGTACTCGCCGGCGGCACACTGGCCCTTGTAGGCGCCGTACGCGAAGTCGTCCCCCGCTCCGTCGGCGGGCCGGTTGTCCGACCGGTCGAACCACACCGTACGGCCACCGGCGTTCGACGCGGCGCGCGCCGACGGCGCGCACAGCGCCGCCGACACCCGTTCCCCGCGACGGCTGTAGCCGATGACGAACTGGCCCGCCGGGCACTGCAGTTTGGTGTACCCGGAGGCCCAGTCACCGCCCGCCGGGACGTACCGCTCGTCCGTGACCACCGTCTGGGCGTCGCCCGTGGCGCGCAGGTCGCCGGCGGTCGCGTCGGTGCACAGACCGCGTCCGCCGGAGTGCGCGAGACCGATCAGCCGCAGCCCGTCCGGGCAGACCGCCTTGTACGCGCCCGCGTCCCAGTCGCCACCCGACCGCGCCCGCCGGGACTCGACCTGGTCGCCGTGGTCGGTGGCCAGCATGCGCCAGGTCGTCCCCGGCTCGACATACCCGGTGAGGCTGGGAGAGGTCATCAGGTGATTCCAGGCGGTGGCCCGCCAGTCGCCCGTGTCGAGGATCCCGGACCGGTGCCCGGCGGTGTCGTAGCGCAGCAGCGCCCAGTCGTCGTGGCCCTCCCAGCCGACCAGCGGCCAGTAGGCGAAGTCGGTGTCGTGGTCGGCGAAGTAGTCGGTGATGTTCCCGAACCAGGTGCGGGCCGCGGTGCCCGTCTCGTTCGCGCCGATGCCGAACTCGCTGACCCACACGGGCGCGGTGTAGTGCCTGCCCTCGGCGGTGACGAAGAACGCCTCGTCGGCCAGGGCCTGGTAGAGCTCGTCGCGGGTCAGGTCCTGGTAGCGGGGGTCACTGGTCTCGCCGATGCCGGTGGCGCCGCTGTGCCTGGGGCCGGTGTAGCCGTAGAAGTGGGCCGAGTAGACCAGTTTGTGGGCGTCGACGAGGGTGTTCGAGAGGGTGCGGACGGGGGTGAGCACGGGGCGGCCGTGGGGGAGTCCGTCGACCGGCAGGCCGGTCCAGTTGATGCCCTCGATGACGATGAGGAGGTCCGGGTTCGCTTCGGTGAGGATGCGGTCGGCGGCGAGCTGGGCCGCCGCGTACCAGTCGTGGCCGTCACCCAGGCCCCAGTTGGGGTCGTCGAGCACGTCCCGGCGCACCTCGTTGTAGAGGTCGGCGCCCACGACACGGGAGTTCGCGGCGTAGCGGCGGGCCATGAAGACCCAGTCGTCGGCCCACTGCTGGGTCGACTGGCCGCTGTTCCAGCGCTCGTTGCCGTCGACGCCGCAGCACCAACGGGAGGTGTTGGTGTGGTTGTTGAGGATGACGGCGAAGCCCGCGCCGGTGAGGGCGGTCACGACGGCGTCGTAGACCTCCAGAGGTGTCTCTCCGCGCAACTGCGGATTGGCGGTGACCGCGGCGTCCGGCACCGGAGTCGTCGCATGGATCATCTCGTTCGAGAACGGCAGGCGGACGCTGTTGATGCCCAGTGCCCGGAAGTCCGAGAGGAGCTGGGCGAGGGGCGCGCGGTCCAGGCCCAGGGGGATGCCGTAGGAGTCCTGGCCCGCGTGGTGGTTCGCGGGGTCGGTGATGCTGCCGCTGCCCGTCCAGGAGCCCTGTGCGCCGTCCCAGTTGGCGGCCTTGAGGCGGAAGCGGTTGCCGGCGGCGTCGACGATGTAGCGGCCGCGGGTGGACAGCGGAGGCTGCCAGGTACCGGTGCCCGGCGTGGTCGGTGCCGGCGTGGCGGACTGCGCGGACTGCGGACCGGCGGTGGCCGGGGCGGTGCCGAACAGAGCGAGAACCAGGAGGGTCGCTGTCAGGTACGTGACAATCCGGAACGATCGTACGATCGGCATCGGCAGTCCTCTGGGTGGGTGTCCCGTGGGGGCGAGGCACCTTATCAGGGCGCGGGTCAGCGCAGAAGTGGCTCCGGCGACGCGCAGGCCTCGGCCGTCCACCCGTCGAGGTCGCGTTCGGGGCTCAGCAACCGCCTGATGGCGGCGGCGGAGGCGCGGTGCCAGTCGCGGCTGCGCCGGAGCATCGCGTGATCGCCGCCCCGGAGCAGCACCATCCCGGCCTCCGCGCCTGCCCTGCGGGCCTGCCGTACATACGTGGCCGAGTCGGCGGGCCCGGTGATCCGGTCGCGGTCCCCGTGCAGGACGAGGATCCGCGTCGTGGCGAGACCGTCCACGGGGTCGCCCGGCGGGCACCACGGAGCCAGCGCGAGCACACCGCACACCGAGGGATCGGCCGCCGCGCGCAACGCCGCCCGGCCGCCCATCGAGTGGCCCACCAGCACCACCGGCACGTCGCCGGCCAGGCCGCGCAGCTCGTCGAGGGCGCGCAGGGTGTCCTGGAGCGGGTCGGCCGCGTCGTTCCAGCCCTGGTAGCGGTAGCGCACCTGGCCGATCAGCACGTCGCGGGGCGAGGAGACCGAGGCCGCGGCGCTGAGGAAGGGGCGCATGCGCAGCGCGGCCGGCTGCCAGGCGCGCGTCGGACGGTGTCCGTTCTCCTGCCCGCCGTGCAGGACGAGCACCGCCGCGCGGGTCCGCTCCCGCGCCCTGCGACGCACCACCAGGGCACCCCCGTCCGACACGACGACCCGTCCGTCGACCACCGCGTCCCCCTCTCCTCGCCGGTGTCCAGTCTGCTCTCGTCATCAAACACTCCCGGAGGAATCCCCTGCCGCCAAGGGGCGTCTGCGGCGTGTGCCTTCCGCGTGCACATCGGTTAGGCTCCACCGCGCACAGGGGACGCACAGCGGGGGTGGGGGACATGACGGAGGGCTTCGGCGAGCCCGAGAAGGACGGCAGACCGGGGCTTCAGGCGGTCGCGGCGGTAGCGTTGTTCGCGGTCGTCGTGGGCGTTCTGTGGGCGCAGAAGGAATTCGTCGGCCAGAAGGACACGTCCGCTGAACCGGCGGCCTGCTCGAAGCCGGACGACCACCTGCCGGCCCGTTACGTCTCCGGCGCCAAGCTGTGCGCCGCACTCGACCGCCCGGACCTGCCCGCCCTGCTGGGGACGTCGAGCGAGCGGGCCGAGACCGCCGACGGCAGTGGTCAGTGGCTCACCCTCGCCGGTGGCAGGAAGATCGCCGAACCCGAGGCGACGGTCACCCTGAAGACATACTCCGTGAAACTGACGGCGTCGTACGACGACATGACCGTCTCCGAGGCGGGCGGCCTGCTGGGCGACGCCCGCAGGACGACCGTCCTCGGGCACTCCGCCGTCGTCTACTCCAGCCCGACCATCTCCATCGGCTTCGATCTCGGCGGCGGCAAGGCGACCACGGGCCCCGGCGGCACCGCGCGCTGCGTCCTGGTCGCCAGGCACGGGAAGGACGACGGCAAGGGCACGTTCGAAGTCGCGCTCTGGCGGCAGGACGACGTACCGCCGGACGACACGGCTCTGATGCGGGTCGCGGAGCAGGTACTGCCGACCGTCCCGGGCTGGAACGAGGACTGACCCCCCGGGGCAGGACCGGGTACGCGGTTGGGCCGCCCGGATCTCCGTGCGGCCCGGCCGCGGGGTAACCGCCCCGGCGCTGCGTCAGTTCCTCACGGCGCGACGGTCGTCGTGGTGGCGAGGCTGTCCGCGGAGGGGAGCGCGGGGACGCCACCGAAGACTCCCGTGACCGCGTCGAGAACCGGGTCCAGCAGGCCGGTGACGGCACTCAGCACACCCCCGAGGTCGAGCGAGGCCAGCGAGGTCAGCAGGCTGTCGGTGGCGGACCCGATGTCGTCCGGCAGGTCCGAGACGGGGTCGGCGGCGCGCGGCGCGGCCCGGCGCGCACGGTCGGCCGAGCCGGAGTCCAGATGCCGCAGCCGCTCCTGGAGCCTGTTGCTCCAGGCCCGCACCGCCTTGGCGTAGGTGGCGGCCCGCGCCGGGTCGATCCGGGTGCCCTGCCCCGTGGTGAGGTCGGGCAGCGTGTCCAGGAGAGGCGCGAGGGCGCGGTCGTGCCGCGTCGTGTCCGTCGCGTGGGCGCGGTCGAGGAGCGTGGCGAGGCCGGTGCCGGACCGCAGAGCCGGCTGCGCGGCACGGGGTCCCGCCGCGTCTCGGCCGGGCGCGGCGGCTGCAGCGGAGGCGGCCGCCGGGCCGACGACCAGGGCGGCACAGACCAGGGGGGAGACGAGGAGACCGCGGGAGACCAGGGCGCGCATGGGTTTCCTTTCGAGAACTGCTGTCTTGCGCCCACCGTGGGAAACGGCGAGAGGTCCCGCAACCGGGCAGCGGCCGAGCGAGGCGCCGGCCGCGCCGGCGAGAAAGCCCTGACCAGGTGGTTCGCCCCGTCGTCCGGCTCCGTCCGAGTGCCGGGCGCACGGTCGCCCGTCAGGGTGCGCCCGGCCGCCGGTACGGGCCACGGACGCGAAGGGGCCCCGCCCCTGACGGATCAGGATCCTGTCGGCTGATTCGGGGCCGGCTCTTCTGGGCTCCGCCGAGCTTCGGCTCGGCGGGGCCGAGTGCTGCGAGCGGACACGCTCCTGGTACCGGGCGACTCGGCACCCTCGGCAGAAGCAGCACAGGGGACGTGGTAGGAAAAACACCGCACAGAGCCCGGGACGCGCAGGCGCTCTGGGCGGAGGGGGTGGGGGGAGCGGTGGCCGGTGGCGCTGTCGCTGTGTTCTCCGGCAGCTCTGCCCACCACGCCGTCACCGGCATCGCCCGTTGGTTCGGAGCTGATTTCGGAGTTGATTGTGGTGGGGATCTTTCTTCTGGTCTTCTGGGGTGGCAGCGCCTGCTTCTCCGTCTGGCGTGCCCAGCGGTTGTGGAAGGATCCCGATTACTACCGGCACGTCGTGGGCCAAGGGGTGTTCCGGTTCAGGGACGACATCAACCATGGACTGGTTCGCGGCTGGGCGCCCTTCTCGGCCGGCGGGGTGGCGTTGACGGCGGCGATGACGATGCTCGTCGTCGGCGGTGTCGGCCAGCGCCCGCACGAGGGGTCCGTCGCAGCACTCGTCGTGGCCGCTGTGCTGATCGTCGTCTTCCTGGCCGGCGTCGTTCTCCAGCTCTCGGTGGCCTGGTTCAACCGGCCGCGCTGGTGTGTCCCCGGCTACCTCCGGGACGAGAGCGGCGCATGGGCGCAGCGGCACCCGCGCAAGGCCCGCTGACCGCGTGCCCGGGGACCAGAGGGGGCCGCCTCGTCACCGGCCCCGATCCAGTGACGCTCTTTCCGTTGCCTCGTCATGCGTCCAGCCGGCGACTGACGGCCGGCCGGGACGCACGCGGCCGGGCGGCTACTGCGGGACGCGGGCCAGATCGTGCAGCCAGGCCCGCGCCGAACTGTCCGACGGAGCACGCCAGTCACCGCGCGGCGAGAGCGAGCCGCCCGCCGAGACCTTCGGCCCGTTCGGCATCGCCGAGCGCTTGAACTGGGCGAAGGCGAAGAAGCGGCGGCAGAAGTAGTCGAGCCAGTGCCGGATCTGAGCCAGGTCGTACGCCTTGCGTTCGGCCTCGGGAAAGCCGGGCGGCCAGGCGCCCGCGTCCCGGTCGTGCCAGGCGTGCCAGGCCAGGAAGGCGATCTTCGACGGCCGGAACCCGTGCCGCAGCACCTGGTACAGGGTGAAGTCGTGCAGCGCGTACGGGCCGATCTTGGACTCGGTGGACTGCAGCTCCTCACCCGGCACCAGCTCCGGGCTGATCTCCGTGTCGAGGATGGCCGCAAGGGTCCGGCCGGTCTCCGCGTCGAACTGCTCGCTGCTGATGACCCAGCGGATCAGGTGCTGGATCAGCGTCTTCGGCACCCCGGAGTTGACGTTGTAGTGGCTCATCTGGTCGCCGACGCCGTACGTCGACCAGCCCAGCGCCAGCTCCGACAGGTCCCCGGTGCCGAGGACGATGCCACCGCGCTGGTTGGCCAGCCGGAACAGGTAGTCGGTGCGCAGACCGGCCTGGACGTTCTCGAAGGTGACGTCGTAGACCGGCTCGCCGGCGGCGAACGGGTGGCCCATCTCCTGGAGCATCAGCCGCGCGGTCGGCGTGATGTCCAGCTCGGCGGCGGTCACGCCGAGCGAGTCCATCAGGCGGTGCGCGTTGCCCTTGGTGTGCTCACCGGTGGCGAAGCCCGGCAGGGTGAAGGCCAGGATGTCGCTGCGCGGGCGGCCCGCGCGGTCCATGGCACGGGCGGCGACGATCAGCGCGTGCGTGGAGTCGAGGCCGCCGGACACCCCGATGACCACCTTCGGGCCGCCGATCGCGGCCAGCCGCTGCTGGAGCGCGGCGACCTGGATGTTGTACGCCTCGTAGCAGTCCTGGGCGAGCCGCTGCGGGTCGGCCGGGACGAAGGGGAAGCGCTCGACACGGCGGCGCAGGCCGAGGTCGGCCGTCGGCGGGTCGAGCCGGAAGGGGACGGTCCGGAAGTCACCGGTGCGGGCCGCGTGGGTACGGCGGTTGTCGTCGAACGAACCCGTCCGGGCCCGTTCCTGCCGCAGCAGGTCCAGGTCCACGTCGGCCACCGCGTACTGGTCGCCCAGCGGGAACCGGTCCGTCTCGGCGAGCAGGGCGCCGTTCTCGTAGATCATGGTCTGGCCGTCCCAGGACAGGTCCGTCGACGACTCGCCGAGCCCGGCCGCCGCGTAGACGTACGCGGCGAGACAGCGCTGCGACGCGGAGCGGCACAGCAGCCTGCGGTCCTCCGCCCGGCCGACCGTGATCGGGCTGCCCGACAGGTTGGCCAGCACGGTCGCGCCCGCCAGCGCCGCCTCCGCGCTGGGCGGCACCGGCACCCACATGTCCTCGCAGATCTCGGCGTGCAGCACGAGTCCGGGGATGTCTTCCGCCTCGAACAGCAGGTCCACCCCGAACGGCACGCTCTCACCGCCGATCCGGATGGTGCCGCCCCGTTCGTCGTCGCCCGCGGCGATCTGGCGGCGCTCGTAGAACTCCCGGTAGTTCGGCGGGTACGACTTGGGCACGACCCCCAGGATCCGGCCGCGGTGCACCACCACCGCGCAGTTGTAGACCCGGTTGCGATGCCGCAGCGGCGCGCCGACGACGAGGACCGGCAGCAGCCCGGCCGAGTCGGCCACCACCGTCGCCACGGCCTCCACCACCTGGTCCAGCACCGCGTCCTGGAGCAGCAGGTCCTCGATCGAGTAACCGGTCAGGCCGAGTTCCGGGAAGACCGCCACCGCGACGCCCTCCTCGGCGCAGCGACGGGCCTGCCGCAGAACCGCCTCGGCGTTGGCGCGCGGGTCGGCGATGACGGTGTGGCCCGTGCACGAGGCGATGCGCGCGAAGCCATGCTCATAGATCGACCAGAAGTTCAACGGGGTTCCTCGGGAGAGACGGACACGGTGGATGCCGGACAGGGAGCGTCGCCGTACACGGGTACCCTCTCCTGCGGCGATCTGGCGAGCCTCCTGCCCCAAGCAGCATAGATCGCCCGCTGATCTCGGCTGACCAGGGATTCCGGGCCGCCCGCGCGGCAACCCGGTCCGGCCGGAGGCGGGCGGAGCGATCAGCTCGGTCAGCCCGCTCGGCGGCCCTGATCTGGAAGAGACGCGTCAGCAGAGCTCCCGCGACGGCGACCACACTGGTGATGATGGCGTCCACAGCCACTCAGGACACCACGCCGCAGCCCCGCACCAGCTGCCTTTCCGGGAAGAGATGACCGACGGCTTTCAGGGACCTTCGGAGACACGCGCCGGTGCGACGACGGGAACCCACCCGCCCCGGCCGTGCCGAAGCGCGTCCGGGGCGGGCCGGTGAACGCGGATCGCTACGCTGCGGTGCCCCCCGAGTAGTCGCTGTCGAAGGTGGTCTCGACGGTCGTGGCCACCGGCTGCGCGACCCCCGTGCCCGTGAGGATGATGCCCAGCTCACGGTTGTTGGAGAGGGAGTTGCTGCTGATGTTCATGGAGCCGGCCTCCACCTCCTGGGTGGACAGGCCGTAGTCGGCGACCATGGCCTTGGCGTGGATGTAGAAGCCGCTGGGGTCGGAGTAGCCGACGACCGTCCCGCCGGCGGCCTTGACCGCGGAGACCTCGCTGGAGTAGCTGCCCGGTGTCTCCAGGACGACCCGCACCTTCACGCCCGCCTTGGCCCTGGCGACGATGGCGTTGACCACCGTGCTGTCGCTGAACTCCAGTTCCTCGACGTCGAGCGTCTTGGTGGCGGCGTTGATCACGGTCAGCAGGCGGCTGCGCGAGTCGGTGGGGGACCAGAGCAGGTGGTCGCCGTCGGTGGGGGTGATCGAGGTGCCGGCGTAGTCGGCGTTGAAGACCTTCTCGATCGCCGCGACGTCCCGGGTGTCGTCGGTGAAGACGCCGTAGTCCCGGCCGGTCGCATAGTACTGGGAGGTCAGATTGCCCGTCAGGACCAGCGACTTGGTGCCGTCGACCGTGATGGTCTTCTGGTGTGTGTAGACGAAGCTGGACGGTGACCACGCCACGCCCACACCCGCGTTGGTGAGGGAGGTGTAGGCGGAGTTGTTGGCGCTCTTGTGCGCCTGGTCCAGGACGACCCGCACCGTGACGCCCTTGTTCTCCAGGGCTATGAGATCGTTGACGGCCGTGGTGTCCTCCAGCTCGTACATCGTCATGTCGAGCGAGCTGGTGGCCGAGTTGATGAAGTCGTAGATCGTGGGCTCGCTGCTGCTGAGCGAGAAGGCGAACGCGGAGTAGCTCGCGGCGTTCGCGGGGACCGCGGTGGCGACCACGGCCGTGCCGGCCGCCAGGGCGACACCCGCGCGAACGAGAAGCTTCGACAGCATGTGCGTGACTCCTAGTCGAGTAGACGCTCACGTGGGGGGTGGGTGAGCGTGAGCATGACACCACGCGCGTAGACTGCCGAGGAAGAGGAGCCGGGTGAACTCACCGTTACCTGCCAGGCCCCCCGGCGGACAAAGCGGACTCAGCGCAGGTGGGGGCCCGTTCATGGGCATCCCGCGAGAACGCAAAATCTTCGTAGCCGGGCGCCTGGGAGCAGGCGGGCGGCCGGACCGGTCAGGAATGGAGAAGCGTCACTCCTTCTCCCCGGCTAGCGTGGCGGCGATCGACACGGACCTCGCGCAGCAGACGGAGACGGGCTTGAGCATGGCCGAAGAGACCGGGACGACGACGCCCACGCCGCACGTGGCAGACAGCCACGGCCTGATTCGCGTGCACGGCGCACGGGAGAACAACCTCAAGGACGTGAGCATCGAGATCCCGAAACGGCGGCTGACGGTCTTCACCGGAGTCTCCGGCTCGGGCAAGAGCTCGCTGGTGTTCGACACCATCGCCGCCGAGTCGCAGCGGCTGATCAACGAGACCTACCCCGCCTTCGTCCAGGGCTTCATGCCCAACCTGGCCCGCCCCGATGTCGACGTCCTCGACGGACTGACCACCGCGATCATCGTCGACCAGCACCGGATGGGCGGCGACCCGCGCTCCACCGTCGGCACCGCCACCGACGCCGACGCCGTGCTGCGCATCCTCTTCAGCCGCCTCGGCAAGCCGTACATCGGCTCGCCCAAGGCGTTCTCCTTCAACATCGCCTCGATCAGCGGGGCGGGCGCCGTCACCGTCGAACGCGCGGGCCAGAAGGTGAAGGAGCGCCGCAGCTTCAGCATCACCGGCGGCATGTGCCCGCGCTGCGAGGGCCGCGGCGCCGTCACCGACCTCGACCTCGCGCAGCTCTACGACGAGACCCTGTCCCTCAACGAGGGCGCGATCACCGTCCCCGGCTACAAGGGCGGCGGCTGGAACTCCCGCCTCTACATCGAGTCCGGCTTCTTCGACCCGGACAAACCGATCAGCAAGTTCACCGAGAAGGAACTGCGGGACTTCCTGCACCGGGAGCCGACCCGGATGAAGATCGCGGGCATCAACATGACCTACGAAGGTCTGATCCCGCGCATCCAGAAGTCGATGCTCTCCAAGGACAAGGAGTCGATGCAGCCGCACATCCGCGAGTTCGTGGAGCGTGCGGTCACCTTCGCCACCTGCCCCGACTGCGACGGCACCCGGCTGAACGAGGGCGCCCGCTCCTCGAAGATCGACGGGATCAGCATCGCCGACGCCTGCGCGATGCAGATCAGCGACCTGGCCGCCTGGGTCAAGGGCCTCGACGAACCCTCCGTCGCCCCGCTCCTCACCTCGCTCGGGCGCACCCTGGACTCGTTCGTGGAGATCGGCCTCGGCTATCTCTCGCTCGGCCGGCCGGCCGGCACCCTGTCCGGCGGCGAGGCGCAGCGCACCAAGATGATCCGCCACCTCGGCTCCTCGCTCACCGACGTCACCTATGTCTTCGACGAGCCCACCACGGGCCTGCACCCGCACGACATCCAGCGGATGAACGGCCTGCTGCTGCGGCTGCGCGACAAGGGCAACACCGTGCTCGTCGTGGAGCACAAGCCGGAGGTCATCGCCATCGCCGACCATGTCGTCGACCTGGGCCCCGGCGCCGGGGCGGGCGGCGGCACGGTCTGCTTCCAGGGCACCGTCGAGGGCCTGCGCACCGGCGGCACCATCACCGGCCGCCACTTCGGCGACCGGGCCGCCCTCAAGGACACCGTCCGCAAGCCCACCGGCACGCTTCAGATCCGGGGCGCGTCCACCCACAACCTGCGGGATGTCGACGTCGACATCCCGCTCGGCGTCCTCGCCGTCGTGACCGGTGTCGCGGGCTCCGGCAAGAGCTCTCTGGTGCAGGGCTCGATCCCGGCCGGCGCCGGGGTGATCTCCGTGGACCAGGGCGCCATCCGCGGCTCCCGGCGCAGCAACCCGGCGACGTACACCGGACTTCTCGACCCGATCCGCAAGGCCTTCGCCAAGCAGAACGGCGTCAAGCCCACCCTGTTCAGCCCCAACTCCGAAGGCGCCTGCCCCACCTGCAACGGCGCCGGCGTGATCTACACCGACCTGGCGATGATGGCGGGCGTCGCCACCACCTGTGAGGAGTGCGACGGGAAGCGGTTCGAGGCGTCGGTCCTCGGCTACCACCTCGGCGGCCGTGACATCAGCGAGGTGCTGGCGATGCCGGTGACCGAGGCCGAGGAGTTCTTCGCCGCGGGCGAGGCACACACGCCGGCGGCCCATCGCATCCTCCAGCGGCTCAAGGACGTCGGCCTCGGCTACCTCACCATCGGGCAGCCGCTCACCACCCTGTCCGGCGGCGAGCGCCAGCGTCTCAAGCTGGCCACGCACATGGCCGACAAGGGCGGTGTCTACGTCCTCGACGAGCCGACCGCGGGCCTGCACCTCGCCGACGTCGAGCAACTGCTCGGTCTACTGGACCGACTGGTCGACTCCGGCAAGTCGGTCATCGTCGTCGAGCACCACCAGGCGGTCATGGCCCACGCCGACTGGATCATCGACCTCGGCCCCGGCGCCGGCCACGACGGCGGCCGGATCGTCTTCGAGGGCACCCCGGCCGACCTCGTCGCCGCCCGTGCCACCCTCACCGCCGAGCACCTCGCGGAGTACGTCGGCGCCTGAGGGCCCGGCACCCGGCGGGTGACTGACAGGATCCAGAGCTTGAATCCTCAAATGGGTCGGACGACACTGCATCTGCTTGATCCTTCAAGCACACTTCCTTCCTGAGTGTCTCGGCTGTCGTCCACCCTGGAGTTGTCGTGTCCGTTACCTCTGAGCCGGTCGCCGTCCGCCGTGGTCCGCTCGTCGTGGTGGGAGGCGTCCTGGCCGCGATCGTGGTGGCCTCGACCGCCGACACGGTGATCTCTCTGATCGCCCTGGCCGCCGGCGCGCCGGACGACTTCCAGCCGCTGAAGCCCAGGTCGTACATCTTCCTGACGGCGGTCGGGACCGTGGCCGGTGCCCTGGGCTGGGCCTTCCTGCGCAAGGTGTCCCAGGACCCCGAGATACTGACGCGCTGGCTGGTACCCGCGGTCGTGGTGCTGTCGTTCGTCCCCGACATCCTGCTTGTCCGCGCCGGCGGCGCGATCGGCGTCGGCGCGCTGCTGCTGATGCATGTCGCCGTCGCGGTGATCGCGGTGTTCGCCTTCCGCAAGGTGATGCCCCTGGCGTAGCCCGGGGGCCGGCACCGACGGCCGGACGGGACGGACAGGAGGTGCTGCCCTGGCGGCGGCGACAGCACGCCGTCGGGCCCGCCGCGGACGGGAGTGCCGGCGGCGGGCCCGGCGGCGACGACCCTGCCGGTCAGGCCTTGGTGCGGTCCTCGGGGGCGAGCAGGACCGCCGTGTTGGTGTGGTGCGCGACGGCGTCGCTGACCCGCGGGTCGAACAGCGCCTCGACAGCGCCGCGGTGGTGCGGGCTCAGCACGATGAGATCGGCGCCGAACTCCGCCGCCGTCTCCGAGATGGCCTCCGCGACCTGCGTCGTGAGCCCCCGGACAAGCGTTCCCTCGGCCTTGATCCCCCGGTCGCGCAGATCCGCCAGCGCCTCGTCCAGAACGGCCTTCGCCTCGGTGTCGTCCTCCAGCGCGACGATCGCTGCCACGGAGACGGCGGACGTGATGACGTGTACGACGCGGACCTCGGCGTTGGTCAACTGCGCCAGCTCGCCGGCCAGCCGCACGGCGGAGCGGCGGGCGGGGCTGGGATCGACGGCTACCAGGATGCGCTGAAACACGGACACGGTTGTTCCCCTTCCGGGGGAGTGGAAGGGCTACTCGGTGATCAGGGACGCCGGATCACGGCGTGTCGGGTCGGCGCGTCCGGCGCCGAACGAGTTCTTCCACCCCACCCCGTGATCATCTCACCATCCCCCGGCCCGGGGCGCGGCGGGTCCGTGTAACGCCCACTGAACTGCTGGAAACCGGACGGTATCGGCCTTGGGGCGGCTTTGCCGCTTTGACGTGCACCTCAGAGCGGACGTTTCTGCTGCTCGAAGTGCTGGCGGACAATCGCCGGCGGCAACGCAAGGTGCGGAGAAGCAGAAGGGCGACGACCTTGATGCCGGTTCAGGCCACTGAAGCGGCCGGCTGAGTGGTCAGCTATCGGCTCGGGAGCGAGCGTGGCAGCCCGAACCAGGGCAGCACGCCGTTGTCGAATCGGGTCATGGCGCTGATGCGGTGGTCGGCGAGGGTGAGGACGTAGAGGCCGGTCCCGTGGCTGATGCCGTTGGGGGCGCGCAGATACGCGCCGAACGCCGGCTGACCGTTGGCGCGCGTCGGCACCAGGTCGAACCTCCGGCCGGCACGGAAGATGCCGGCGCAGAAGCGGGCAGCGAGGTCCTTGCCCTCGTACTCGAAGGGCACTGGCGGCATCGAGACGAAGACGTCGTCGGTGAGAAGATCCACCAGCGCGTCGAGATCGGCGGACTCCCACGCGCGGACGAACTTCGCCACGATCGCGTCCTCGGAGGCTGAGCCGGGGGCGGGAGGTTGGCGGTGGGCGGCCGGCGGCCGGCGGCGTTGCAGGGCGGCGCGGGCTCGTTTGAGGGCGCTGTTGACCGAATCGACGGTCGAGTCGAGCATGTCGGCCACTTCGCCGGCGTGGAATCCGAGGACATCACGCAGGACGAGAACGGCGAGTTGGCGCGGGGGCAGAACCTGCAGAGCGGTGACGAACGCCAGGGAGATCGATTCGGTCTGCTCGTAGCGGGCTTCCGGCCCGAGCGGCGCGTCGATCACGGCCTCGAGCAGGGTGTCGGGATACGGTTGCAGCCAGCTGACCTCGCCGAGCCGGGTCGGCTCGGGCGGTTCGACATGGGGCACGTTCCACTCCTTGGCCTGGCGCCGACTCGCCGAACGACGCACGTTGAGGCACCGGTTGGTGGCGATCCGGTACAGCCAGGTGCGCATCGAGGCGCGCTGCTCGAACCCCTCGATGCCCTGCCAGGCGGCCAGTAGCGTGTCCTGCAGGGCATCCTCGGCGTCCTGCAACGATCCGAGCATCCGGTAGCAGTGCGCCCGCAACTCCTCTCGGTACGGCTGGACCAATGCGCGGAACGCGTCACCGTCGCCGGCCCGCGCCTTCGACATCAGATCGCCGGTCGCCATCCTCGTGTCACCCTCTCCCTCAGCACATGGCACTTCCCTCGGGTATGGACACCGGCTGACCGGCGAACTGGGCGGCCGGCGCGCGCCCAGTTCTGCCGATGCCGCGGTGTCTGCATCAGTGGTAGTCCGACCACCCGAACATGGGAGCATCGACATGGGATCGATCGTCGTCTTCGAGAACGTCTCGCTCGACGGAGTCACTCAGGACCCGACCGGCGAGGAGGGCTTCAGCCGTTACGACTGGCGCGCCGGGCTCGCCCCGGCCGACCGCGAGGCATGGGACAAGCTCATCCTCGACGACGCGCTGGGCGCGCAGGTCCTGCTGCTGGGCCGACGCAGCTACGAGTTCTTCGCCGCACGGTACCCGTCCCGCACCGGCCGGCTGGCGGACAGGATGAACAGCCTGCCCAAATACGTCGCCTCCACCACGCTCGAAGATCCCGGCTGGAACAACTCGACGGTGCTCGACGGTGACATCGTGGATGAGGTTGCGAGGCTGAAACACACGGTCAACGGCGAGATCCGCGTCTACGCCAGCTCCCGGCTCGTGCACACGCTGATCGGGCACGACCTGGTCGATGAGCTGCGGCTGACGATTTTCCCGCTCGTGATGGGCGCAGGCAACCGCCTCTTCGACTGGACCGGCACCCCAAAACCCCTGCGCCTTGCCGGCACCCGCACCGTCGGTGACAGCCTTGCCCACCTCACCTACCAGGCAGGGTGACGTCGTTCAGGGTTCTGCCGGGTTTGCTCACGTGCTGCCGAGGGGGGCCAGCGGCCGTGCGGAGTCTCGGCCGTGCTTGCGCAGGCCGGCGGCGATGTTGTCGCAGCCGGCCAGGCGGAGAGCGCCGATGGCGGGGTTGCGCAGTGCCGCCATGGGCCGGGGCGCGGTCCCGGTCCGCACAGCGCGGTGAAGCAGGATGCCCCCGGAAGGTCAGCTGACCCCGGGCCGGAACCCCTGGACCTTGGGCCAGGGAGCACGTCAACCCGTGATGTCCTTGAGGTGCGGTACGACCCGGGTCAACCGGACCACGCCCCACAGGATCAAGGCGGCCCCGATCGCCTCCGGCAGCAGCCACCAGCCGGTGCGGACCGACTCATCGAACAGGATGACGCCCAGCGTCAGACTCACCGCCGCGTCGCCGATCGTCAGCGCCGGCTGGGAGGCGACCAGCGGTCCGGCCTGCAGCGCGTTCTCCAGGAACATCAGGGCCGCGATCCCGCTGAGCGCACATCCGTAGGTCTGCCAGGTGGTGAGGAAGGCGACCAGACCCGCGTCGGCGAGGCGGCCGGTGGCCGACTTCATGAACGCGGCGGCCAGCGCGTTGCCGATCGCGGCGCCGGTGGCCAGGGCGGCCGCGCGGAACAACGCTGACGACGAGGACCGTGCGAGCAGCACGGTGACCGCGATGGCGCCCAGGGTGAAGACGAGGACCGGGATCCAGCGCGTCATCGCGGCCTGCTGTCGGCCGCCGTGCGGCGCGGCCGAGGCCAGCAGCAGGGCGAGACCGGCCACCACGCCCGAGACCGCCCACCAGCCCGCCGGATTCGGCCGGCGGTGCAGCAACGGCATGGCGATCAGCAGGGCGAACGGCAGCTCCAGCATGAACAGGGGCTGCACCAGCGCCATCGGGCCGTTGAGCAGGGCGAGTGCCTGGAAGACCGCGGCTCCCGTGACTCCGGCGATCCCGATGGCCCAGGCGGGCCGCCGTACCAGCGCGAGCAGCAGGCGCAGTCCGGTGCGGCCCGGCACGGCGGATGCCGCCTTGCGCTGGAAGGCCGTGCCCGCCGCATTGCTGACGGCGCCGAGGGCGGCGAAGAGCACGGCGAGCACCATCATGGACCCAGCATGCCCGGAGCATCCCGCCCGCTGCGCCGTGACGCCCGCTGCCACCGGGTGAATGCGCAGTTCACCGCCGCTCCCGGCGCCGTGCCGACCGCCTACGGCCTGAGGACTATCTTGCCTTGGACGTGCCGCCCTTCGAGGTCACGGAACGCGTCCTGCACGCGTTCCAGCGGATAGGTACCGGCGATCGGCACGTCCAGTTCCCCGCGTGCGGCGAGCCGGGCGAGCTCGCCGAGTACGACCGCGCACGCCGCCGAGCCCTCCCCGTAGGTCCGCGCTCCCACTTCGCCCGCGGCCGACCAGTCGCGGATGGTGTTGATCCGCTCCGGCCGTACCCCGAGTTCCACGGCCATCTCCACATAGCCGTCCCCGAAGGTGTCGATGAACGCGTCGACGGTTCCGCCCGCGGCCTGCCGGACCCGCTCGGCCGCGCCGGCCCCGTAGGCGACCGGCATGATGCCGTGGTCCGCGAGCCAGGCGTGGTTCCGCTCGCCCGCCAGCCCGATGACGGTGGCGCCGCGCCGCCGCGCGAGCTGTACGGCGAGCGACCCGACCCCGCCGGCCGCGCCGGACACCACGAGGGTGTCGCCCGGCTGGGGGTCCACCGCGAACACCGTGGCATAGGCGGTGGTGCCGGCCACGTACAGCGACCCCGCCACGTCCCAGGCGAGCCCCTTCGGGCGGGAGACCAGGTTCACGTCCTCCACCACGACGAGTTCCGCATGGCTCGCCCGGTTGTGGGTGAAGCCGAGGACCTCGTCCCCCACCGCGAAACCACGTACCTCGGGACCGGTCTCGACCACGACACCGGCCAGATCGCTCCCCTGCCCGGAGGGGAACGCCGCCGGCCACCGCCTGTGCCGGGCCCCCTCGCGGATCATCACCTCACCGGGCTGGATCCCGGCGGCCCGGACCTCGACCAGCACCTGCCCGGGGCCCGGTGTCGGCCGTGCCACCTCCTCGACCCGCAGCACCTCGATCCCGCCGTAGCGATGGAACCGGACCGCTCTCATCGGGCCATCACCGTCCCGGGGACGGGACGGCCGTGTGATGTTGTCGTCATGCGCTCATGCTGGCAGGTCTGATGCGGGGGGTGGTGGTCCTTTTCTGGCGGGGGTGGGTCCGCTCCGCCTGGGGAGGCGGGATCGGCAGGATGACGACCTCCTCCTCATATGGCGGTGCGTCAGAAATACACCGGTCCCCTGGGCGGCGACCGCGAACTGGGCTCGCCCGGTCGTCACGAAGTCGTCGGCTCGGCCCGCTCGGAGGTGGCCGCCGCGGGACGGCCGCCGGTGCCGTGGCTCACCGCGGCGCTTCCGACGACCTCGACGGTCCGCGAAACCCTCGTGCCGGGACCTGTCTTGGAACCTGATGGCCGAGCACCCCGCCGGGCCTGCCTTTCACCCATGTCCGGAGAACATCAGCGGGCGTGGCTTCGGGGCGGTCAGTCGCGCTCGGTCGGTCTCACAGCTGTGGCGGGACCGGGCGGCCGAGAAACGCGGCAAGGCGATCGATGGCCGGAGCGGTCTCCTCTACGGGGCGCGGCTCGGCGAATCGTCCCGTTCGGGACTGGGTGGAGAGTTGGGCCCGAGCGAACGCCAGGGCCCGCTCGGCCACGTCCTCGGGCAGCCGGGCAGGGATTCGGGTGGCCTGGGCGAGGTCCCATCCGTGAGCGAGCAGATCGTAGAGGCGGATCTGCAAGCGCTCGGCGCCCGTGGCACTGCCCAAAGGTCCGTGATAACTCCGCTCCAGCACCCCAGGGCCGGAGAAAGCTGCCAGCAGCGCAGCGCTGGAGGACCGGTAGGCTCCGACCGGGTCGTCACCGAGGCGGTCTGCTCCGCGTTCGGGCATCGGGCCGCCCTGGATCATGGCTGCGAACACCAGGTCCATGCCGACCAAGTGGGCCACCACCTCACGCACGTTCCATTCCGTGCACGGCGTCGGCTCCTTCCACTGCTCGGGGCGTACCTCGGCGAGAAGGTCGCCGACCGATGCGCAGGCACGTGCGAGATCTTCGACGGAAGCGGTAGTCATCCGGGGAGACTACGGCGCCAACTGCCAGGCTGCCCAAGGGATTTGCGTTGGTGTGGAGAAAACCAGGTCGAATCGGGCGGCCGTGCGATCGCTGTGTCGACGGGCGGCAGCGGTCGCAGCTACCTGCCCCGCTCACCGAACTCAGCGACGACCAGCCCACGGTACTTCCGGGCACGCCTGCGGAAGACGCCGTGGGTTCCCGGCGTCTCTCAGGGGTCGTCCCCGGCCAACCGCGTCGGCCCCCGGCATGCCGCGGCGCGGTCACCGACTTCCCGGCCTTGCGTCGGGTAACCCGGCGCACGGAACGGCCCGAGACCAGCCCAGCGATGGCGAGATGGGTCTCGCCATGGGGCTCGCGCCGCCCGGTGAACCGCAGGGCGGCCGCCGCTGCTTGAACTCGCCGGTGGCGTGCTCGACGCGGATCCGGGCCGAGGACTGGCGGCGGCGCTGCTCGCGTCAGGCGTGGTGATCGCCCGGCGCAGCGTCGAACTTCCGCTTGTCGTTCTTATGCCACGGGCGAGTCCGCAATCGGCTCTCTTGATCGCTTTTTGGGCGGCGCCTAGGCTCTCGTGCCCATGGGGATGGGGGAACCGGACCACGGGCGGCGGGCATGGCGCGACCGGCTGGTCAGGCATCGTGCAGCCGCAGCTCTGCTGGCCGGGGCGGTGGGGCTGATCATGCTGGGCACGGTGTTCGTCGTACTGCCGGGCATGGTGGTCGACCACGATCTCGCCGGGGCGAGTGTCGCCGCGCAGGACCGGCTGAGCGCGGTGAACGATGTCCGTACGACACTTCTGCAGGTGGTCGGCGGCCTGGTCGTGCTCTTCGGCGCCTACGCCACGTGGCGGCAACTGCGGGTGAGTCAGGACGGTCTGCGCGCCACCCAGGAGGGATACGTCACCGACCGGTTCAGCCGGGCGGTCGACCAGCTCGGCAGTGACAAGCTGGACGTGCGCATCGGCGGGCTGCACGCGCTGTGGCGGATCGCGGAGCAATCCGCCCGCGACCGGGAGGCCATCATCTCCATCCAGGCCGCGTACCTGCGGACCCACCTGCCCTGGCCACCCGCCGGGCCGGAATCACCAGCGGCGGACGTGCCCATCAACGACATCGCACCCCTGGAGACTCGCGCCGCCGACGCCCAGGTGGCGCTGACCGGGCTCGGCGTGCTGTGCCGGCACCGGGAACAGTCCTGGGTCAATCTCAGCGTCACCGACTTGCGGCGGGCCGACTGTGACGGACTGTGGTTCCCCGAGGTCAACTTCGACCGGGCTTGCATGGAGGCGGCGGGCCTGTACCACGCCAATCTGACCCAGGCATCCCTGGTCTCGGTCAACCTGCGGCACGCCGACCTCACGACTGCGGTCCTTCGCCGGGCTCGCTGCACTCTGGCCGACCTGCGGGGCGCGAAGCTGGTCGAAACCGACTTGCGTGACGCCGACTTCACCGAGACCGACCTGCGCGAGGCAAACCTGCGCAAGGCCGACGCCCACGGCGCGGGCTTCCATCGTGCCGACCTCCGGATGGCTGACCTGCGCGGCACCGACCTGAGCACCGCCGACCTTGTCGAAGCACGCCTGACCGGCGCCCTGGCCAGCGAGCACACCCGCTGGCCCGCCGGCTTCGACCACTCGGCCGCCGGGGTCGTCGACACCGATGACCCCGGCCCCGAGCCTTCGCCCCTGCTCCAGCCGCCGGGGATGACGTGGCAGGCCCCGCCTCTGCGGTCCACACCGTGACCGACACGCCCCGGCCAGGACTGCGACGACCTCGATCCGCCTGACCGGCGTCAATGCTCCTCAGCCGCGTCGTGATCGAGCAGGCGCCGCATGACCAGCCGCAAGCCACCACGCAGGCGCTGGAGTTGATATCGCTGCCAAGGGCGTTCACGCCGACTGCGCAGGCGATCCGAACGCCAAGCGGGCACCCAGGCCGATCGGGGCGTCGACGCCGTCCGCCATGCGGGCGCCGCTCCTGCGGCACGCACATCAGGCGGACTGGGGGCGGCGGCCGAGCGTGTCGGCGGTCCGGCGGCGATAGCGCGAGCGTGCTCCCCGCCCACGAAGGCCAGGAAGCGACGACCGATACGGCTTGCGGACGAACCGACGGTCCATGAGGTTCGGGCCCTGCTCCAGTAGTGCCGCTCAGCTTCTCCGGTGAACATCCCGGCCAGCATGCTCATGAGGTCGGCATTTTGCGGAACCGCCGCCGGGGCTGAAATGCGCGCCGCGGCCCGAGGTGGTCGATGATGCGGTCCGCCGCCGACTTCGCCCCCCCCGAAGAGTGCAGACCGCCTCTGACCAGTGAACATGCTTGAGTCCCGCTGGAACTCTAGTGCCGCGACCGCATTTTCGTAAGCAGCGCGAGCAGGGTGCGCTGTTCCTCCGCGTCGAGATCGGCGAAGAGGCCGGAGGCGTGAAGTCGTGTCCTGAGCGCCTCCCATAGTTCGTGCCCGCGGTCCGTCAGGGCCAGGGTCCGCTTGCGGCCGTCGGAGGGGTGAGGGCGGCGGGCGATGAGTCCCGCGCTCTGGAGCTTGTCGGCGGCGAGGCTGACCGTCGAAGGATCGCAGCGGAGGCGGGCCGCCACGTCCCGCATTGTCGGCGGCTCGGTTCCCGGCGCAAGCGCCCACAGCGTGCCGACGACGGAGGCCGGTACCCGGAACTCCCCGAGCACCTCGGCCACGACGGCGTCCGCGGAGTGTCCCACTTCCACGAGAGCACGGACGATCTCGGCTTTCCGCTCGGCGTCCGCGCGGTGAGTCGTCGGTGTCGTCGCATCACGGTCGGCAGTCATGGATCCATGTTACGTTCAGAATATCAATGAGAAACTCAATGAGTATGGAGGCGTAAATGACTCGCGGCAACGGTGGTGAGACGGTGCTCGTTACAGGTGGAACGGGCTACCTGGCAGGCTGGGTGATCGCGGGCTTGCTTCAGCGCGGCTACCGGGTGCGCACCACCGTGCGCAGCCTCGCCAAGGCGGAGCAGGTGCGTGAAGCCGTCAGCGGGCGCGCAGGTCAGGAGGCGGCCCGGGGTATCGAGTTCGCTGTCGCTGATCTCCTCAGCGACGAGGGCTGGGACGGGGCCTTCGAGGGCGTCCATTACGTGATTCACACCGCGTCGCCGATGCCCTTCGGCTCAGGCGTCGATCTCGTCAAGACCGCCCGAGAGGGCACTCGCCGTGTCCTGGGCGCCGCCGCCCGCGCCGGGGTGAAGCGTGCCGTGCTCACCTCTTCCGGCATCACGGCCGGTGCGGGCGACTCGGGCACGCCCGCGACCGAGACGACATACGCCGAACCGTCCGGCACCCCACAGCGCGCGTACCCGGACTCGAAGATCCTCGCCGAGCGCGACGCATGGGAGCTCGCCGGAGCCGCCGGGCTAGAACTGTCCGCCGTCCTGCCGACATTCATGCAAGGCCCCCCGCTGGGCGCGCGGAACGGGGCAGGAACGACCGACGTCATCCGCCGCCTGCTCGCCCGCGAAATCCCCGCCGTCCCAAACATCGGCTGGAACGTCGTCGACGTCCGTGACGTCGCCGAACTGCACATTCTCGCCATGACGAGTCCCGCCGCCGCGGGGCAGCGTTTCCTCGCTTCGGGCAGCTTCCTGTGGTATCGGGACATCGCCCGCATCCTGCGCGACAAGCTCCCGGACGAAGCCGCCAAGGTACCCACGCGCACCATGCCGGACATCATCGTCAAACTGCTGGCCCGAGTGAACCCGCAGATGGCGATGGTGCGCTCCGAACTCGGTCGCAAGAGGCTCGTCGACAGCAGCAAAGCACGCACGCTCGGCTGGCAGCCCCGCCCCACCGAGCAGACGATCCTCGACACCGCCACCGCGCTCACGGCCAAAGACTCATAGGACGCCCTTCGCGCCTGTCGTCATTCGTTCGTTCGACGACAGGCGGGTGGACCACATCAAATTCCTCGGCCGCTATGCCTTCACCCGGCCCGCGGCGCCTGGGCTGCGCCCGTTGCGTGACCCCCATGCCCACGACGAGTCAGACGACGGCGAGGCCGAGTAACGGAGGCGCCGTACGAGGCCTGATCACTTCCACCGGCATCGGGGCGGTGACCACGGCCATCCGCATTCGCGACGCGGGTTCTGGCCGGGCTTCCCTCGAACTTGTACAGCGCCCGTAGGTGGCGGGCCAGGGCGAGTGCGGCGAGCAGCGCGACGAGCACGCACACTCCCCACCAGCCGGCCTTGCTCCAGACGTGTATCCCGAGCCAGGAACCTGCGCTGCCGCCGAGGTAGGCGCAGGTCATGTAGGCGGTGTTGAGCCTGCTGCGGGCGTCGGTGCGCAGGGCGTAGACGCGGACTTGATTGGCGACCATGCCGGACTGCATCGCGGTGTCGAGGAGCAGCGTGCCGAGTGTCAGGGCGGCCAGACCCAATGTGCCGCCCCGGGCACCAATGGTGAGGATCGCGGCGGAGACGAGGACGCCGAGCATGCAGACCAGGTTCACGGGATCGGGGCCGTAGCGGTCCACCAGACGGCCGGCGAGCGGGGTGCAGACCATGGTCACTGCCCCGACCAGGGCGATCATTCCTACCGCCTGGGCACCCAGCCCGTAGGCCGGACCGGCGAGCAGGAGCGCCAGGCAGGTCCAGATCGCGGAGAACCCGGCGAAGACGGTTGCCTGGTAGAAGCACGAGCGGCGCAGGTCTGGCTCGGTGCGCAGCAGGCGCAGCGGCTCGGCCAGGAGTGCTGTGTACGGCTGGCGGGAGGACGGGGGTGTGGTCGGCACCGCGAACGCCAGGACGGTGGCGAGGAGCAGGGCCAGGACCGCGGCGACCAGGTAGGGGGCCCTCCAGCCCAGCCACTCACCGAGCGTGCCGCTGAAGGTCCGGGCCAGCAGCATGCCGCCGGTCGATCCGCTCAACAGGGTGCCGATCACCGCTCCTTGGCGGTCGGCAGCCACGAGACCAGCCGCCAGGGGGCCGACGATCTGCGCGCCCACGGTGGTCAGGCCGACAAGGGTGCTGGCGGCAATGAGGGCCGGCAGAGCCGGTGCGCAACCCGCCGCGAGCAGTGCCAGACCGGTCAGGGAGAGGAGGACGACGAGGAACGAGCGGTGCGGGAGCCGGTCGCCAAGCGGTACCAGCAAGACCATCCCGGCCGTGTAGCCGGCCTGTGTGGCGGTCACCACCGCAGCGGCTGAATCGGGTGACACATGCAGCCCGGCGGCGACCAGTGGACCGATGGCCTGCGGAAAGTAGATGTTGCCCACCGCCACGGCGCACGTGACAGCCAGGATCAGGACCATCCGGCGGCTCATCCTTCAGTCCACCGGCCCGCCCGCTACGCAGATGACCTGGCCGGAGACGAACCCGGCCCCGGGACTTACGAGGAAGGAGGCGGTATGCGCAATGTCGTCAGGCAGTCCCACCCGGCCGACCGGGATGGACTGCTCCGCCCTGTGCCGGAACTCCTCGAAGCTCAGGCCGAGCCGCCGGGCTGAGGCCCTGGTCATGTCGCTCACGACGAATCCCGGCGCGATGGCGTTCGCGGTCACGCCATGCGGTCCGAGCTGGAGAGCGAGGGACTTGGTGAATCCGATCAAGCCCGCCTTCGCGCTGGCGTAGTCGACACGGCCGGCATCACCGACCGCGGAGATACTCGACATGTTGACGATGCGTCCCCAACCGGCCGTCATCATGTGCGGGCAGACGGCCCGGGCGGCGAAGAACGGGCCACTGAGGTTGATCCCCAAGACCGTGTCCCACTGCTGCGTGGTCATGTCCACAAGGTCGGCACGGGGTCCGATGCCGGCGTTGTTGACCAGCACCGTCGGCGGCCCGAACGCGGCGGCGATCCGGGCGACGGCCGCAGTGACCGCGGCCTCGTCGGCGACATCAGCGGCGACGGCCAGCGCTGCCCCGCCGACACTTGTGATGGCCTCCACGGTATCCGCGCAGTCCGCCTCGTCCAGATCGATCACGCCGACCGCCAAGCCGTCGCCCGCCAGGCGCCTGGCCACAGCGGCGCCGATGCCGCGGGCAGCACCGGTGACAACCGCCGTCCGCTGCATATGAGTTGTGGGTGTCATGGGAGGAAGTCCACGGCATCGACGTTGCGTCGCCAATCGATGTAGCGTATGGCTTAATGATCAGCTTCGTGCTCGGCGTCGAGGACCTCGCGGACACCCGCTTCGCCCTCTCCCCCCTGCACGAAACCCTGTTCAGCCTGCGAGTGCTCCAGGATCCGGGCCTGTCCGCGCTGCACCTGCCCTGGCGCAGGTCCGTACTCGGCAGACTCGGCACGCTCGACACCGGTCTACTGATGTCCCTGGTCGCCCAGCGGCGTACCCTCCCCGACTTCCTGACCCCGAATCCCACGAGTTTCGCGCCGGCCTTCGAGGAAGAACTCTCCGTTGTCCGCCAGGCGTCCTGCGCTCGGGTCCGCCACGACCTGCTGCTTGCGCACGCACCCGACCCTGTTCCCGAAGCGCTCCGCGACGCCACCGCCGCCGAAGACGCGCCTGTCGCCAGACTCCGCGACGACATCTGCGATCTCCTGCGGCAGTACTGGGAGGTGGCCATCGAGCCGGTGTGGCCGCAGATGCGACTGGTACTGGAAGCCGACATGACCTACCGCGCCCGCCAGCTCGCCCTGGGGGGCGCCCGACTGCTGTTCGCCGACATGCACCCGAACCTGCGCTGGCAAGGCGGAGAACTGTATATCCGCAAGATGATCAGCAGGCATCGGGTTGCGGCATCCGGCCGGGGGCTGTTGCTCCTGCCGTCTGTGTTCGCACACAAACCCGCGCCTCCCGTCAGCCCGGACGAGCCGCCGAGCCTCGTGTATCCCAGCCGGGGAGCAGCCACCCTGTGGGGCTCGGAGATACCGACCGTCGGCACAACCGCCCTGGTGTCTCTCCTCGGTTCATCCCGAGCGAGACTGCTCAGCCTCCTGGACGAGCCGCTGCCCACCGTAGAACTCGCCCGCCGTCTCAGGGTCACCCCAAGCGCGGTCTCCCAACACCTGCGCGTCCTGCACTCCACAGGACTGGTCACCCGGACACGTGACGGACGGCATGTGCTGTACCGGAGAAGCACACTCGGCGACCAACTCACGACCACCGCCACCAGACCGCGAACCCACGACAGCTGACGTTCGGCATTCCGCCTCCGCCCAACCCCGCCTGGCCGGGCGACTACCCACCAGGCCGCTGACTGGTTCCTCATCCGTCCACTGACCGACTCACCCGGTCGGCAAACGCTCGAATGACGACAGGCGCCGCACGCGTCCGGTGAACCCAGGCATTTCGGGGTTCCGGGGTGGCTCTCATCCGGCTGCCGCGCATGGCTTTTGGTGCTTGGCCGCCCGGCTCCCCACGACGACTCGGCCGCCGATTGGGAACTGCGAATAGGTCGCTGTGTAGAGCAATACGGCGGCCGCCACCGTTCTGTGGCCATCGCCGAGGAGATCGCCGCATACCTGAGGGCTGGCGGCGTCGAGGTCGAACACCGGCACATCGACCGGCCTGTCCTTCCCCACTGACGTGTCCGGGACCGTCGATACCGCCCCCCGGACACAGAGCCGGCAGACCACACGACCGAGCCTCGCCCAACTCCCGGGCGGGGCTCGCCTCACGTCCGGCGGGGTGGCGCTCCGCCCTCCGGTGCGGTTTCCCTACTTCTGCGAAGCACGACGAAGGGGTGGATACTGGTGTGATCGCGTATTCAACTGTCGCGAGTTCTCCGTCAGGGTGGGCTGGTCTATGACCTTGCGTGATCTCCAGTGGGTGCAGGGTTGTCGGTTGTTGGCCAACGCTTCCCGTCAGGGGAAGCGGGTGTCGTGATCTGCTCGATCGCGGGCTTGAGAAAGGTGAGTGTCAGCTCCGCCCGGCGGGCGGTCCACTGCTCCGTGGCTGGACCGGGGTCGCCGTAGCGGCGCTGCCTGATGTCGTCCACGACCTCCGGCGGGGCTCCCATTTCGGTGAGGACGTCGAGAGCCTCGGCCTTGGTGATCAGCTTGCCGTCCCGCAACGTCACCGTTGCTCTGGCCAGAGTCAGCAGGCCGAGGTCGACCCAGATGTCGCGGGTCCACCGTTCAGGGTGTTCCAGGGACGGTCGCCAGAAGCTTTCCAGGTCGTTGATGATGAAGTCAGCGAGCTGTCCGTCGGTCACCGGTGGCAGCAGGGCTGCTGGCGCTTGGCCGTATAGGACGAGCCCGAAGTCGTGCAGCTCACGCCTGGTCACCGGCGTGACTGCCCGGCGCATGAGTTCCTCGTGGGCCCAGGTGAGGTGCGAGCGTGCAGGATCATCCAGCTCCGTGGCTGTGGGATAGCTGCAATGCAGCTTCAGCGCGAGGGGAATGAAACTCCCCAGACTCTCGTGCACCTCCCCGAGTCGTTGTTCCTCCAGTGCAGTGCACGGTCGGTTGAGGACGGCGATCAGGTCGAGGTCGCTGCGGCCCGGCTGGTAGTCACCTCCGGCGAGTGACCCGTGCGCCCACACCGAGACCAGAGGCAAGATTGGCCGGACGGCGCTGACGAAGCGGTCGAGGAGCTGGCTGGTGGCCTCATCTGTCATACGGAAAGTCTGTGTCACATGGTCGGGACGGTGGTCGTGAAACGGTTGGGTGGACTGGCCTCCTTTGGGAGTGTGCTGGTGAGCTCGCGTATTCAACTGTCGCTGGCTCCCCGAGGAAGCCGGCCTGTTGGTGACCTTGCGTGATCTCCTGGGGCGTATCGGCTCCATGTCCCGCCCGTCTCTCTGATGAGACGGCTGGTGGTCTTGTCGTGGTAGCCGAGGGCGTCCGCGACGACGGGGCCGGGCAACTCGAGGAGTCGCTGCCGGATGGCGGCGCCGCGGGCAGCGGCGGCCGGGACCCCGACCTCGTTCAGGAGCGCGGACAGATGATCCGGGCGGGACGGCTGGCCGGCTCGGCGGCCCGGGAAGAGCCAGCGCGACGCCGGGTTGGTGGCGGTGTTCATGTTGTCGCGGTTCGCGATGTGCTCCAGCAGCAAGTCAGCGACCGGTGCGGGAACGGGCGAGGCTGGATCCCCGAGCCTCAGCAGCACGGTCTCGCCGACGCGGATCACGTCGTCGACGCTGAGTCGGACGATGCGGCTCACGGGCTGCGCGTAGAGGAGCACGATGACTCCTGCGACACGCAGACGCATCGGAATCTCCGCGTCGGTCAGCAGCCGACCGAGGGCATCGAGGAGCTCGTCCTCGCTCAGTGCGGCCCGCCGGGAGACCTTCATAGCGGGGATGGAAAGAGAGCGTCGGCAGTGGCGGCCCTGCACGGCCCAGTTGAGGAAGGCTCGCAGGCAGGTGCGGCCGTGTTCGGTGTTCTCGGCGTACCAGGCGTCGATGTCGATCTGGCCGCAGGACGCGAGGGTGCTGTTGCGCTCACCGAGCCATTGCAGGAAGGCGGTAGCGTACTTGATCTGCTCGGCGGCGAACCGCCGGACGCTGGGTGTGATGTGGCTCCGCTCGGCACGGGCCCGCAGCCGAGGAAGGACGCGCCAGGTCGCGAAGAGCCTGACCGTCTTGGCGTGCTCGGGGTCGGCGATGTCGGCCAGGTGCCCGGGAAGCCAGCGCTGGAAGGAACAGAGGTACTTGTCGGCCGCGGGCAGGACTCCGCACGTCATCAGGAGTTCTTCCAGGTGAGCGGCGGCCCGCCAGGGCTGGAGCTCGTGGAAGGCGTCGTGGGTCAGTGGGATCTCGCCGAGGCCGAGCCGCCGCAGCAGCTGTGAGGCATTCCCCGGCTGGCCGCGGCGCATCTCCAGCCAGGCCAGCCCGCTCCTGGGTTTGTCCATCGCCACCAGCAGGTCGAACAGCGGGACTAGCGCGGGGCGGATGCGGCCGGTGCCGTCGTCCAGGAGCGCGGTGAGGCGGTCCGTGAGTGTGCAGCGTTCGCAGAGCCTCCCGTGCAGGAGCTTGCCCTCGAAGTCGCAGCGTGAGCAGTCGAAGGTCTGGGAGAAGCCGGCGCAGGTGGTACAGATCGCTGCCCCGTCACCGGGGCGGAGCCCGGGAAGGGCCCGGTCCTGGCCGCATCCCGGGCAGGTGCCGCGTGTCCGGACGGCGTGGTCCGAGCAGGTCCGGCAGACGTATCCGTCCGGCCAGGTGCCGGCCTTGTGTCGGCGGCGGCCGCAGCGGCAGCACTCGGTCATGTACCAGCGCTCGTACTGTTCGTCGGTGGCGTAGGGGCGGGTCATGCGTCGGGCAGGATGCGGGCGGCGCGGGGGCGGAGCTTCGCGACGTTCGCGGGCGGGGCGGGCAGGTCGCCGGTGGCGGTCTTGCGGACGCCGGCGTTCTCGGCGGTGGTGGCCACCAGGGCAGTCGGGGTGCAGGAGAGGATGTCGCAGAGCGCGGCCATGACCTGCAACGACAGGCGTTCCGGGGTGCCGGAGACCAGGCGGTGGACCTGGGAGGCGGACAGGTCGATGCCGCGCTCGCGCAGCAGTGGCACCAGCTCGGTCGCGGTGAAGATTTGGTGCTGGGCCATGACTTCGCGCAGCCGCCAGGTGTAGCCGACCTTGCGCTTCATGCGTGGCTCCCGATCTGGGTCTCAAGGGCCGCGGCGATGGTGGAGTCCAGGTGCCGCCGCAGAGTGCGGGTGCGGAAGTCCGAGGACACGCAGGTGTAGAGCGAGGTGGTGCTGGCGTGCTCGTGACCGACCTGCTCCTGGACGAAGCGCGGGTCCCAGCCGTCCTCGATCAGGTGGGTGACGTAGGACCTGCGGAGGGAGTGGAAGTCGAGTCCGTCGTCCAGGCCGAGGGCCTTGCGGTAGGCGATGAAGCGGGAGTTGAGTCGCTGGCATCCGATCCGCAGGCCCCGTTCGGAAGGCCAGGCTGCCGGGTTGTTGTCAGTGCCGAACAGCGGGCGGACCTCGGTGAACCACTCGTCCAGGACGTCCGGAGTCCAGTCGAACACGGTCAGCACCCCGCGGCGTTTGGGCGGCGAGCCCTTCTTGGCCTTGCCGAACCGGACCTGGCAGCGGCCGTACTGGCCGAACTCGCCACCGTGCGGGTTGCGGCCGAAGTCAGCGGCGTCGAGCATGCGCGTCTCGTTGCGCCGCGTCCCATAGGCGTAGGCGGTCTTGAACAGGGTCGCGTCGCGGAAGGCGGGCAGCCAGTCCTTGCGGCCGAAGGCCCGGATCCGGGCGACCTCGTCGTCGCAGTGCGCGAAGAAGGCGTGCAGCTCAGCCTTGGTGAACGCTCGCTTCTTCGCGTCCGCCTCGTTGTCCTGGACGTGCACCGCGGTGTTCCACTCGTGCACCACCTGCACCGGATGAGTGCCGAACCGCTCCTCGCAGGTCGCCGTCCACTCGTAGAGCGGATCGGTAATGAAGGGGCAGAAGGCCCGCACGGCCTCGGAGTACGAGCGGATCGTCGAGCGCTTCAGATCCCGCAGGGAGCGCAGGTCACCGAGCCACTCGTCGACCATCGCCGGCGTCCACAGCCACGGGTAGGCGTTCACGTAGGCCGCGAATGCCTTCACCGTGTTCTCCCGGCCCTCCACGGTTGTCCGGGCCAGATTTCGGGCGAGCTGCTGGTTGGCGAAGCCGGTCAGTATCGCCGGGAAGACCTGTTCCTCCGGCCGCAGCAGAGGCACTCCGTCGACCAGATGCAGCCCCGCCGCCCCCGGCACCGGCCCGCTGAACCCCACCATTCCGCCACCCTCCGTCACTTGCATCAGGTGCGAGAAAACCGCTTCCGATGCGAGAGGGCGGCAAATCCGGAGGCCAGCCATCCATACGAGTGACATAGCTGGCAACCACGAGCTGAGCCCCGGTAGCGTCAGGTGCTGCTTCAGGACCACAATCACCCTGGTCACGGCGATAAATCCGGCATCCTGCCAGGTCGCATCACAGACCATCGCGAGTTCGCATCCGATGCGATTGGCGGCGCTCGGAACATCGGAACGAAAACCGGCACTAAGCCCCTCGTGAGCCTGAGAGTGCTTTGACCTGGTCCTCTGTGGGGGCGGGAGCGGCGGGCCGCGGCCTTGCACTTCCGGGAGCAGAACACCGCGTCACGGTGGGCCGTCGCCCGCAGCGGCTCCCAGCGACGCCTGCACCGGCGTACCCGTCCGGCCATACCTCCACCGGACGCCTGGAACACCGCGCCTTCAAGACCCCGGCGGGGGCAGGACGTCGTCCGGGCCCTCACCCTCGCCGTCGGTCCGCTTCAGGGCCCAGTGGTTGTACCCGGCCAGACATGGGCCGTCCGGTCCTGCGCACAGGGCACCGCAGCCGGTGCAGTTGGTCTCGATCGCGTTGACGTCGATCGTGCAGTCGAAGTCCTCGAACGCGGTGGGCCTGTTGTCGGTGATCACGGCGAGGGCGCCGGGCGCGATCGAGGCCGTCTGGCGCCTCGTTCAGGCGCCGGCCGGCACGACGGCGGATTGACCCTGCGAAGACGCCGAACGCCCCGCTCCTCCTGGCGGTGGAGGGCGGGGTGCTGGCACGGCAGGTCAGGTCTGGCACTGGGAGGTGGCGGCGCTGGACCAGTTGCTCCAGGCGCCTGCCGCCGGCCGGACGTGGACGCGGACCGTGATCTTCGCGTTGACGACGAAGCAGACGCGGCTGGAGCTGGCGATTTCGATGGGGCCGACGGTCGAGCGGCGCTGGACGAGGGTGCGGCCGCTGCCCATCTTCATCCAGTCGTCGCCGTCGCCGGCGACGTGGAGGAAGGCCTCGTACTCCACGTAGGAGGCGTGGGCGCGGGTGTTGGTGATGACGGTGTGGGCCTTGATGTCGCGGAAGAAGACCTTTCCTTCCTTGAACTTCTCGGCGCTGATGCAGCCGTTGGCGGTGATGCCCTGGGTGGAGACGGAGCCGCCGCAGGAGATGGCGGCGGCGTGGGCGTCGGCGGTGGGGATGAGGACGGCGAGGGCGGTGGCGGCGGTGAGGGCTGCGGTCTGTCGCAGGCGCATGGAATGTCCTTGTCTTTCGGGGTTCTGGGGCTGTCCAGGAGCGGGGTGTTTTCGTTCCGATCTGTGCTACATGTCCGTTCGCTGTAGCTATACCAGAACAGGGCCGGGACGAAGGGCCGCGAGAGCCCCGCTCCTCTCGGCTTCCGGGCCTCGGACACGAGTTGTCCGAGGCCCAGGGGTTCATTGCTCAGCGGTGGGATAAGTGCCCGCTGCTGCTGATGGGAGACGTCGGATGTTGACTGGGAGTGCTCTTGGCCCCCGAGCCGCCACCTCCCAGGAGGTCGAGCATCAGGAGGATGAACAGGACGACGCCACCTCCGCCGGCCGCCACGGCGACGGGCGGGCTGATCCGCCGGTGGTGACTGCGGACATACGTACCGTCGGCGCGGTAGTAGCCCCGGACCCGGGTCGTCGGGCCGACCGGAGCCGACTGCGGCCGGACAGTGGCCGTGTTCACGCGGCGAGGGGTGCGGACTGAAGCAGGGCGGACGGTAGCTGGGCGAGTGCGACGGAGGTGCCGTCCGCGCGGTAATGACCACGAACACCTGTCATCAGGATGCCCTCGGATGAGTCGGGAGAGTGAAGCCGATTCGGGCGTATCTATGAAAGTAAGCCGCGGCACTGACAGCCTGTTCTCCATCAACTCCGATCGCACTGCGTGGAGTTGCTTCACCAGGCAGTGTCTCCATCGTTCCTCCCAGCTGCGCAGCAGGGCGCACACCAGCGGCAGCGGAGCCTCCGCACCCCACCCGCGACCGGGAACGCCAGGGCGGCCGCTGCTGACCCGGCCAACGAGCCGCCAACCCAGCTGGGCACGAACAAGCCAGGGATCGTCACCAGGCGCAAACGCCGGACCTGGCGGGTGGGCAGCGCCGGTGTGCTGGCACTCGGCCCTGGGCGCCCCCCCCGCCTCCGTGACATCTGCGGGCCAGGGGACCCCGAGGTCGGCAGTCGGCGGGACCACGGACGGCCCGGCCCCGCCTCACACGCGGCCTTCCGCGGCCGGGCGGCGGCGGCCCGCGGGTGGACCGACGCCCACCGCGCTGACCGCGGCGATTGCGGCTACGGTCGATGACGCGATGTTTTCGCGCATGCCGCGCGAGCGCTCTCGTGTCAGTCGTCGTGCGCTCAGAGGCAAGACGCCGCGACATGAATCCGTATTTTCGAATTGACGAAAGGGGCTCACCGCCCACAGCTCACCCGAGGACCCCGCCATGACCCAGCCGACCGTCGTTCTCGTCCATGGAGCGTTCGCCGACGCCTCCTCGTACGCCCCCGTCACCAGCCGGTTGCTGAAGCGGGGGTTCAAGGTCGTCGTTCCTGGCGTGCCCAACCGCAGCCTGCTGGGCGACGCCGCCTACGTGGCGTCCCTCGTGCGCGGCGTCGGCGGCCCGGTGGTCCTCGTCGGTCACTCCTACGGCGGTGCCGTGATCACGGTGGCCGGGACCGAGGAGAACGTGAAGGCCCTGGTGTACCTCTCGGGGTACGTGCTGGAGGAGGGCGAGAGCCTCGGTGAACTCCAGGGCGGCTTCCCCGGCTCGAAGCTGGGCGCCGCCCTCGTCTTCACGCCGTCGCCACTGGCGGACTACGACGAGAAGAACCCCGACGTCACCGTCGACGTGGAGAAGTTCCCCGAGGTCGTGGCCGCCGACGTGGACCCGGATCTCGCCGCCGTGCTGGCGTCGTCACAGCGCCCGCTGGCGGGTCTGGCGTTCGCCGAGAAGGCAACCGCCGCGGCCTGGAGGACCAAGCCCGCGTGGGCGGTCGTCTCCAGCTCCGACACCACCATCAACCCCGACGTGGAACGCTTCGGTTACCGCCGCGCCGGAATCGACTTCGTGGAGATCGACGCCTCGCACATGGTCATGCTCTCTCGCCCCGACGAGGTCGTGGACATCATCCTGCAGGCCGTCGAAGCAACCAAGTAAAGCTCCAGGCGGCTCGAGCGGGGGCCACCCGGGAGCCGTCTGACGGGCGAGAACGTTCTCGCACAGGCCCGACAACGGGTCGACGCACAACCGAACATCCGAACAAGCAGAGGAACCAGCGATGAGCACAGTCACCACGCCGGACGGCACCGTCATCTTCTACAAGGACTGGGGCCCGCGGGACGCCCAGCCGATCGTCTTCCACCACGGCTGGCCGCTCAGCTCGGACGACTGGGACGCACAGTTGCTGTTCTTCCTCTCCAAGGGCTACCGCGTCATCGCCCACGACCGCCGCGGGCACGGGCGCTCCAGCCAGCCCGCGACCGGCCACGAGATGGACACCTACGTCGCCGACGTCAACGTGCTGACCGACGCCCTGGACCTCCAGGGCGCGGTGCACGTCGGGCACTCCACCGGCGGTGGTGAGGTCGCGCGCTACGTGGCGCAGGCCAAGCCCGGCCGGGTCGCCAAGGCGGTACTCGTCGCGGCCGTCCCCCCGGTCATGGTGAAGAAGGACAGCAACCCCGAAGGCACCCCGATCGAGGTCTTCGACGGCTTCCGTGCGGCGGTCGCCGCCAACCGGGCCCAGTTCTTCATCGATGTCCCGGCCGGACCTTTCTACGGCTTCAACCGGCCCGGCGCCGAGGTGTCCCAGGGACTCATCGACCGGTGGTGGTGGCAGGGCATGATGGGCGCGACGAACGCCCACTACGAATGCATCAAGGCTTTCTCGGAGACCGACTTCACCGAGGACCTGAAGAAGATCGACGTCCCCGTCCTCGTGATGCACGGGACCGACGACCAGGTCGTGCCGTACGCCGACTCGGCCCCGAAGTCCGTCGAGCTGCTCAAGAACGGCACGCTCAAGAGCTACGAGGGCTACCCCCACGGCATGCTGTCGACGCACCCGGAGGTCCTCAACGCCGACATCCTCGCCTTCGTGGAGGGTTAAGGCGACCGCCCGTCTCTGCCGGGCGACAGCGACAACCTGATCAGCCACACGCCGTCCCCCGGTGACGCCCATGCGGGCCGTTGCCGGGGGACAGCGGCGTTCGCGGTGGCGGCCGGTCACAGGCAGCGGTCGGTTCCCGTCCTGTCCGGCGTGCGGCCGGGCTGCTACGGCTCACCGTGCACGCCGCCGTCCCCGGCCCACCTCACCCGGCGTCCTGGTCCTCGGTCCCGGCCGCTCAAGGCCTCGTGCACCTCGTGAAACCGGTCCGGGTGACACACGTCACCGCGTGGTGAGCGGTGATCCAGGAATGCGCGCCCGCGTCATCCCGCTGCAACGTTCTTGGGGTGTGCTGGGCAAGGGTGCTCGGCGCGGCCGGCCCCGGAGGCGGAAGAGCCCCCGGAGCCCGTCCCGCTCCCCGCTCCCCGTCCCCGGACCACCGTCCTCGAAAGGCACCCGCTCACCATGCCCCTGGCTCTGCTGGCCCTCGCCGTCGTCACGTTCGGCATCGGCACCACCGAGTTCGCCACCATGGGGCTGCTGCCTCAGATCGCGGACGGCGTCGGGGTGTCGGTGCCGCACGCCGGCAACCTCGTGTCGGCCTACGCCCTCGGCGTCGTCGTGGGCGCCCCCGTACTGACCGGCATCGGCGCGCGGGTACCCCACAAACGGCTGCTGCTCCTGCTGACCGGGTTGTTCGTGGTCGGCAACACGGCGTCCGCGCTCGCCCCGGACTTCGGCCTGCTCTTCGCCGCCCGCTTCCTGGCCGGACTGCCTCACGGCGCACTCTTCGGCGTGGGCGCGGTCGTCGCCTCCAGGCTGGTCGCCCCGGACCGCGCCGCACGCGCCGTCTCCCGGGTCTTCCTGGGCCTGACCGTCGCGAACATCGTCGGAGTCCCCGCGGGTACGGCCCTCGGCCAGCATCTGGGCTGGCGGTACGCCTACTGCGCGGTCGCCGTCATCGGCCTGGTCGCGCTCGCCGCGCTCGCCCTTCTCGTGCCCCACCAGCCGCGCGGCCCGCAGGCGGGCATCCGCCAGGAGTTGCGGGCGATGGGAAACCGGCAGGTCTTCATCGGACTGGCCACCGCGGTCGTCGGTTTCGGCGGCTTCTTCGCCGTCTACAGCTACCTCGTCCCCATGCTGACCCACCTGACCGGCATCTCCGACTCCTCCACCACCCTGGTCCTCGCCCTCTACGGCGTCGGCATGACAGCCGGCACCCTGGCGGCCGGCCCCCTCACCGACCGCGCTCTGCGCCCGACGCTCTACGCCGGGATCGTCCTGCTGGCGGCCGCGCTGGTCACCTTCTACTTCACTGTGCACAGCACGATCCCGGCCCTGGTGACGGTCACCTTCATCGGCGCGGTGGGCGCGCTCATCACCACGCCCGTCCAGATGCTGCTGATGATCAACGCGAAGGACGCCCCCACGATGGCGGCGGCCTCCAACCACTCCGCGTTCAACCTGGCCAACGCGGCCGGCGCCTGGCTCGGCGGCCTGGTCGTCGCGGCCGGCTGGGGCTGGGCCGCCCCCAGCCTGGTCGGCGCGGCGCTCGCCCTGGCCGGTCTCGCCCTGGCCGTCACCGGCGGCGTCCTGGACCGGGGCGACCGCCCCTCGAAGGTGGTCGCCTCCCAGGGCGCCCCGGTCCCCGCACCGGCGCCCGCGACAGGGACGAGCGACCGGAACCACGGCTGAGGCCGGCCGGCGGCGAAGCGGAACGCGGGGAACTCAGTGCGGGACGTCCGCAAGTCCCGCACGTCGGGCGGTCCGCTTCGCCCCGTCGCTCGCCGGCACCCGCGAAGGGACCGGCCCCGGAGACCGGATCCGGATGCCCGCGGGCGCCCGGCGCCGGGCACCGGTTCGGCCCCGTCGGTCAGGCGGCCGGGCCGAAGTAGTGGCCCTTGTCCAGGTCCTCCAACAGGCCCGGGTGCGACGGACGCCAGTCCAGCAGCTCACGGGTGGCCGTGCTGGAGGCCGGGCCGTCCAGGTTGACGATGCCGCCGAGCCAGCTGAAGTGCCCGGCCGCGTCAGCGGGCGCCACGGAGACGACCGGCAGCCCCAGGTGACGGCCGATCACCTCGGCGACGTCCCGGATCGCTACGCCCTCCTCGCCCGCTCCGTGCAGTACCGAGCCGGCCGGAGCCTTCTCCACGGCCAGCCGGAACAACCGTCCGACGTCGAGCCGGTGCGCGGCGGGCCAGCGGTTGGCGCCGTCGCTGACGTACCCGGAGACACCCCGCTCCCGGGCGATGCCGACCAGCGCCGCCATGAACCCCTGGTCCCCCTCGCCGTGACAGGTGGGGGCGAGCCGCACCACGGAGGAGCGCACGTCGCGCGAGGCCAGTTGCAGCGCGGCCAGGGCGGTGGCGTGGCGCAGCGAGAACACCGAGTCGTCGACCGCGGGCATGTCCCGCTCGGTGGCCGTCCGCCCGGGGGCGATGCCGAGGAGGCCGGAGGCGAGCACGAAGGGCCGGCCGGAACCGGCCAGCACCTCGCCGAACGCGTCCACGGCACGGCGGTCCGCCTCGGCGGCCCCGCGGAAGTCACCGCTGAAGGCGATGTCGTGCTTGAAGGCGAGGTGGATCACACCGTCCGACGAGGCGGCTGCCTCGCGCAGGACGTCCAGGTCGTCGACGGTGCCGCGCACCACGTCCGCCCCCGCTGTGGTGAGCGCGGCGGCGGAGGCGTCCGACCGGGCCAGGCCGACCACCTGATGGCCGGCGTCGAGAAGTTCGGGAACGACGGCGGAGCCGAGCCAGCCGGACGCGCCGGTCACGAAAACACGCATGGGAGAACCCCTGACTGTTGATGACAGTGACTGACATCGACCGTAGCACTGATGTCGCTCACTGTCATCGCGTAGGATTCCGCCATGGGCAGATGGGAGCCGAACGCGCGCAAGCGCTTGGCGGAAGCGGCGTTGCAGCTCTACAGCGAGCAGGGGTACGAGCAGACGACCGTGGCGCAGATCGCCCGGCAGGCGGGCCTCACCGAACGCACGTTCTTCCGGCACTACGCGGACAAGCGCGAGGTCCTCTTCGCGGGCTCCCCGCTCCAGGAGCTGTTCGTCACAGCCGTCGCGACGGCCCCGCCGTCGGCGCCGCTGGTCGACGTGCTCGGCGCCGGACTCGACGCGGCCTCCGCGATGTTCGCCGGCCGTCGCGAGCAGGTCCTGCTCCGGCAGTCGGTGGTGGCCGCCCACCCGGAACTCCGGGAGCGCGAGCTGATCAAGCTCGCCTCGCTCGCGAGCGCCCTCGCGGACGCCCTCCGCGACCGCGGCGTGCCGGAGCCGACCGCGGCTCTGGCCGCCGAGACGGTGATGGCCGTGTTCAAGGTCGGCTTCGACCGGTGGATCACGGCGGCGGAGGAGACCGACATGGCACCGCTGATGCGTGATCTGCTGGACGAACTCGGCAAGGTGACAGCCAGGGGCTGACAGCTGGCCGGGCCGACGGACCGACGGCGCCGACGGGAGCCCCCGGTTCCTCATGGCCCGTGGCTGATGTGCGGTCACTCCCGTGGCCCGCGTCGCCGCCGCGTCGGCCCGCGTGTGCGACGAGCCGCCGGTTCCTGGCGAAGGCGGTCAAGTGCGGCATGGCGTTGATCCGACGTCAAGCCGCCTGGTCGCGGTGGGCGGCTGCCCCGAGGGGCGAGGGGCGGTCGCCCGGAAGGTTCTTCGTCTGCCGGCGGTACAGCGGGATGTGGGGCGGGGGCATCGCCGAACCGCACGACCGCCGGATCCTGCTGCCGCGGACCCAGGAGCCGCGGCGGGCGAGCAGGCACCGTAATGCCTCGCGGCCGATCCGGATCACACAGCCGTGCGCTTCCGCAGGGTGGCCGTCTGGACGACGAAGTCCTCGCCGTCAGGACTGAGAAGGCGGGGACGGCCTCCCGTCCAGCGAGGGCCCAGGCAGACCAGGCCGTTTGAGGTGAACCGTGCATCGCGTCGCGGACGGTGCCGTCGTCTGCCTGGACCCGCTTCGCGATCACCGGAACCCGGTTTTCCCGGGTCGGCCCGGACGGCCGTGGCGGGACCGCGCCGATCGTCTTCGGCGGCCGTCACAGATCCACGCGCATCCCCAACCCCCGCGCCCGTGCCGTGTCGTAGGCGACCCGGACCGCCGCGACGTCCAGGGCGGCGTGCCCGGTGGACTTGAAGACCGTGAGGGCCTCGGTGTCACCGCCCCGCCCCGGATGGTCGCCGGCGAGGACGGAGCCGAGGAGGGTGACGGGCCGTCCCGGGGCCAGGTCCTGGAGTTCGTGGGCGCCCGCCGGCGGCGGCGAGGCGGCCGCGCCGGCCCACTCGGCGAACAGCGCCGCGTCCCGGACCGTGCCGGGATCCAGCTCGGGCCCCTGCGAGCCGCCGACCGAGGAGACATGGACACCGGGGGAGAGCCACTCCCGGCGGATCACGGGAGCGTCGGCGCCGGTGCAGCAGAACACCACGTCGGCCGCGCGTACCGCGGCCTCGACGCCTGTGACGGCCCGTGCGCCCGGGAACAGCGCGGCGGCCTCGCCCGCCCGCACCGGGTCACGGCCGGCCACGGTGACCTCCGCCGTCGGCCGGACGGCGGCGAGCAGCGCCAACTGTGCCCGCGCCTGGGTCCCCGTCCCCACCACCGCCACCCTTCCGAGACCGGGCCGGGTGGCCAGGGCCAACGCGCTGTGGGTGGCGGACGCCGCCGTCCGGACCCCGGTCAGCGACTCGGCGTCCACCAGCGCGAGAGCCCTCCCGTCGTGCTCGTCGAACAGCACCACGAGCCCCCGGTGGAAACTCCGTCCCGGGTGCTGCGGATCGGCGGTCACGGTCACCAGCTTCGCGGCCGGCCCGAACCCGGCGACGTACCCGGGCATCGCGCCGAGCAGGCCCGCCGGTGTCAGGGCGGCGATCCGCGGGGGGACGGAGACCTCGCCACGGGCGACGGCGACGAGCGCCCGGCCCACTGCGTCGAGCACGGTGGCCGGCTCCAGCGCGGCGGCCGTCTGCCGGCGGTCCAGGATCAGAACGCCGCTCACCGGCCCGCCTCCGCCCCGTCGGCGGTCAGCGCGGCCACCAGTTCGTCGGCCGCCGCGCACAACTCCCTTTCCACCGCGGCCAGTTTCGGGCCGTCGAGCTCGGTCTTCGGCCCCACGACGGTCAGTGCGCACACCGGCGCCCCCGGCGCCGGCACCACCGCCCGGCTGACGGAGGCCACCAGCTTGTCGTTACGGCCGTGCTCCACGGCGACACCGGTCCGTGCCACCTCGGCCAGCTCCCGCGTGATTCCGGCGTCGTCCTCGGACAGCCTGCCCAACCACCGCGTCCGTGCCTCCGGTTCGAGTGCGGCGACCAGGGCCAGCGGCCCGGCGAACCGTCGTACCGGCAGCAGCTCGCCCCGCAAGTGACTGATCATGGCGAGCCGTTCGGGTCGGACCACGTCGATCACCCTGCCGCCGCCCTCCTCCAGGACCTGGAGGTTGACCATCATCGACGTCGCGGCGGACAACCGCTCCAACACCGGACGGGCCAGCGCGGTCAGCGAGTTGCCCGCGGCCGACGCGGACATCCGCAGCACGGCGGCGCCGGGCAGATAGCGGTCACCGGCCCGCAGCACCCAGCCCCGGCGGACCAGGTCCAGCAGGATTCGGTACGCGGTGGCACGGTGCAGTCCGACCTCGGCGGCGAGATCGGTCAGCCGCACGGGGTGCGGCGCGCGCGAGACGGCCTCGACCAGGTCGAGGGCCTTGTCCACGGCCGACCGGGGCGGCCCCGGGGCGACGGGTGCGTCGGGCATGACGGCAGCTCTTCCCTCTCGGCCCGGTGCCGTCAACGACCGCGGCCCGGTGCGTCCTTGCCGGTACGGGCCCTTGCGGCGGTCCACCGGGTGCAGAGTACAGTTACATGGATTTTCAACACACGATACAACTGTTACGTAGTGCGTAACAAACCAGTGGACCGAAGGTGACCATGACCGACCTGCCCCCAGGCGCCCCGACCCCCTGGGCCGCTCCGCCCGCCGGAACCGTCACGGTCTACCGCGGCGCCACGCTCTTCGACGGCACCGGCGCCCCGCTCCGGCCGAACACCACGATCGTCACCGACGGCGCCCGCCTGCACACCGTCGTCGGCGACGGCGACCCGCTGCCCCCGCACGCCGCCGACGCACCCCGCGTCGACCTCGCCGGCCGCTTCGTCGTCCCCGGCCTCATCGACACCCACCAGCACCTGGCCACCCCGCCCGACCGTCCCGTCGCCGAGGCCGTGCTCCGCCGGCTGGTGCACAGCGGGGTCACCGCCGTCCGTGACATGGCCGACGACCTGCGCCACATCGGCGACCTCGCCAGGGCCACCCTGGTCGGCGAGATCCCGGGACCCGACATCCGCTACGCCGCCCTCATGGCCGGGCCCTCCTTCTTCGACGACCCCCGTACCCACGAGGTCTCCCGCGGCGCCGTCCCCGGCGCCGTCCCCTGGATGCAGGCCGTCACCCCCGACACCGACCTGCCGATCGCCGTCGCCCTCGCCCGCGGCACCCACGCCGCCGCGATCAAGGTCTACGCCGACCTGGACGCCGCGACCGTCGCCGCCGTCACCGCCGAGGCACACCGCCAGGGCATCGCCGTCTGGGCGCACGCCACCGTCTTCCCGGCCGCGCCCGGCGAGGTCGTCGCGGCGGGCGTCGACAGCGTCTCCCACGTCACCCTGCTCGCCTTCGAGGACCCCACCGAGCCGCTGAGCAGCTACAAGACCAAACCACGAGTCGACTACGACCGTTTCGCCGCCGGCGACGCCCCGGAACTGGCCGCCCTCTTCGCCGAGATGCGCCGCCGCGGCACGGTCCTGGACGCCACCGCGTCCATGTGGACCAGCGGCGAACTCCGGGGCGACACCGCCGAGTCCGCCGAACGGGCCGCCCGCAACGCCGACTTGGCCGCCGTACTCACCGCCCAGGCGCACCGCGCCGGAGTCGACGTGTGCACCGGCACCGACCACGAGACCGACCCCGACGACCCCTTCCCCGCCCTCTACGGCGAACTCGCCTTCCTCGCCGACCGCTGCGGCATCCCCGCCGCCGAGGTCCTGCGCTCGGCCACCCTCGTCGGTGCCCGCGCCGCCGGTACCGAGGCGGACATGGGCAGCGTCGAACCCGGCAAGCTCGCCGACTTCGCCGTCCTGGACGAGAACCCCCTCCACGACATCGGCAACCTGCGCACCATCGCGTTCACCGTCAGACGCGGACGCCGATTCGACCGCGCCGAGTTCGAGAAGGACACCCAGTGACCGACACCGCCGCCGCCCGCCCCGTGATCGTCAACGCCCTGGGCCAGCTCGACAACCCCAACGCCCCGGCCGCCCGGGCCGCCGCCACCCAGCTCAACCCGTCCAGCGACCAACTCGCCGTCGACGCCCGCGCGATCGCCGACGCCCACGCCTGCGGCCTGACCGCCGTGAACATCACCCTCGGCTACACCATGGGCGACCTGCCGCCGTACGAGCACACGCTTGCGGAGATCGCCGTCTGGGACCGGATCATCGAGGCGCACTCCGCCGACCTCCTCAAGGTCCGCACCACCGCCGACATCCACCGCGCCCACCGGGAGGGGCGGATCGGGGTCGTCTACGGCTTCCAGAACGCCGTCGCCGTCGGCGCGGACCCCGCCCTCGTCGACACCCGGGTCGCGACCTTCGCGGACGCCGGCGTCCGCGTCGTACAGCTCACCTACAACCAGGCCAACCACCTCGGCGACGGCTCCATGGCCCCCGCCAACCGCGGCCTGACCCCCTTCGGCAGGCAGGCCGTCGAGGCTCTCAACGACCACCGCCTGATGGTCGACCTCTCCCACAGCGGTGAGCGCACCTGCCTGGAGGCGGCCCGGCACTCCCGGCAGCCCGTCTCCGTCAACCACACCGGCTGCCGTGCCCTGGCCGATCTGCCGCGCAACAAGACCGACGAGGAACTCCGCCTGGTCGCGGACCGCGGCGGGTTCGTCGGCATCTACTTCATGCCCTTCCTCAGCCTCACCGGGCAGGCCACCGCCGCCGACGTCGTGGAGCACATCGCGCACGCGGTCGACGTCTGCGGGGAGGACCACGTCGGCATCGGCACCGACGGCACCGTCACCGCCGTCGACGACCTCGACGCCTACCGCGCCGCCCTCGCCGAACACGTGGCCGCGCGCCAGGCGGCCGGTGTGGGCGCGGCCGGTGAACGGGCCGACACCTACCCCTTCGTCGTCGACCTGCGCGGCGTCGACCAGTTCCGCGACCTGATCCGCCTCCTGGAGAAGCGCGGCTACCGCTCCGAGCGCATCGAGAAGATCCTCGGCCGCAACTTCCTCGACTACGCCGACCGGGTCTGGGCGGCCTGAGCTCGGCGTTCAACCTCTGGGGCGGTCCGGTCGGCGGATTCGACGCGTGGGCTTGACGACATGCCCCAGGGCCCCTGCTCCCCGGCGTCTCGGTTGCCGCACTCGTTGGTTCGGTGCCGGCCTCGTGGCGGGCAGGGCAGGTGTATGCCGCTCCGGTAGCGAGGACTCTGCGCACCTCATGGCGGGTGGCGGCAAGACGGTTCTTCGAACCCGGCGGCGGCCGGGCCCGGGACGGCTTCGGTGCACCTGCCGGGGAGCCGGTCTTCGCGCGCAGGTTTCCTGAACCCACCGCGGATGTTCCTGCTGCGGCCACGCCATGACGGTGTTGGCGGATCCTGGGTTCGTTGCGCCGGCCTCGTGAGTCGTGCTTGGCTCGCCCGATGAACTTTCTGCTGACGGCGAGTGGCCTGCGCAACGAGACGCTGCGGGACGCGCTGCGGGACATGCTGGGCAGGCCGTTCGGATCGGCGAACGTCGTGTACGTTCCCACGGCATCGGTCGCCGAGTCCGGGGACCACGGGTGGTTCGTCGCGGACATGAACCGGCTGTACGGCCTCGGTTGGCGGGAGTTCGACGTCCTGGAGCTGAACGGGCTGCCCCGGCAGATCGTGCTCGACCGGCTGCTGCACGCCGACGTCATCTATGCCGGGGGCGGCAGCCATTACCACCTCGCGCGCAGCATCACCGGCAACGGCCTGGCCGACGGCTTCCTGAAGGCGCTGGAGAGCCGGGTCTATGTGGGCTTCAGCGCCGGATCAATGATCTTCAGCCGTCATCTCACCGGGCACTCCGCCGACGTCATCGGGGACACCGCGGACCTCCACGTACTCGGCGCGACGACCGTGGAACCGCCGTTCGCCCTCTTCGACTGGTATCTCAAGCCTCACCTGTACTCACCGGACTTCCCCGAGCGGGACGACGCCTGGGCCGATCGCATCGCTGCGCGGGCGGACTTCCCGGTCTACTTCATCGACGACGAGACCGCCGTTCGCGTCAGGGACGGCAAGGTGGATGTCATTTCCGAAGGCCGGTGGCGGTTCCATCCGTGACTCGGTACACGCGAGGGGAGCTCCGGACCGGGCAGCGCGGCGCCCAGGGGCGCGTTGACGCGGAGTTGCTGCGTCCGGTCACATCGTGGTTCCCGTTCGGCGGACCGACGGTCACCGGTCTCAGGTGCCCGCCGGTTCCGGGTCGGCCGTCTTCCGGGGTGAGCGGGCGGCGGGTGCGGCGAAGACGGCCGCCACCACCAGCACGAGCACCAGGATCAGGGCGTTCCGCAGCCCGAAGCGCTCGCCGAGGTAACCGAGGGAGGGCGGGCCCACCAGGAAGGCGACATAGCCGACGGTCGCGGCGATCGCGACGCGGGCGGCGGAGTCGGCACCGGAATCGCCCGCTGCGGAGAGCGCGACGGGAAACCCGAGCGACGCGCCGAGTCCCCACAGGACGGCGGCCGCGGCCGCGACCACCTGGTCGTCGACGAAAATCACGAGGGCCAGTCCGGCGGCCCCGACGAGCGCGCTGCCGCACAGCGCCGCCGCCCGCCCGAACCGGTCGACGAATCGTCCGCCGACGAAGCGCCCCACGGTCATCGCGGCGGCGAACACCGCGTACACGGCCGAGCCCAGCGTCGCGTCGAAACCGTGACCGTCCACCATGACCAGCGGCAGCCAGTCGTTCGCGGTGCCCTCGGCCATGGCGAGCGCGAGGATGACGCAGCCGATGAGGAGCAGCGCGGGATCCTTCCACACCGCGGCGCGCGGCGCGCCCGCCGCACGGCGCCCGGCGGCGGGCTGCCGGCCGACCTCGGTGGGGACACGCCGGATGACCAGGGCGAGCGCGCCCAGCACCACCGCGGCGACGACGAGCAGATGGACGAGGACCGGGAACCCGACAGCCGTCAGGCACATGCCGGCCACCGCCCCGAGTACGGTGCCCAGACTGAAGAAACCGTGCATGGCGGGCAGCGTGGAGCGGCCGAGCAGCCGTTCCACTTCGGCGCCCTCGACGTTCAGGGCCACCTCGCCGCCGCCCATGCCGAGACCGAACAGCCCGAGGCCCAGCGCCACACAGGCCCCCGAACCGACAGCGGCACCCACCCCGACCACCGCGGCACCGGCGGCGACGGCAGAGGTGCCGGCGAGGATGACGAGCCGGGCGCCCCAGCGTGCCACGACCGTGCCCGAGCACAGGATGCCGAGCATCGAGCCGACCGAGAGCCCGAAGAGGATCAGTCCCATCTGCGCCGTGGAGGCGCCGAGCAGGTCGCGCACGTCCGGGGTCCGGGTGACCCAGGAGGAGATGGTCAGCCCGGGCGCGAAGAAGAGCACGAAGACGGCGGTGCGACGCCGGGCGAGGTCAAGGGGCATGGGCGGTGGCTCCAGCTGGGTCCGTTCACGAGTCTGTACGACCGTACACACTGACCTGTACGTCTGTACACACTCGGGAGTGGGCAACCCGTGGCACATTGAGGGCGTGAGCGGCACACGACGCGAGATCCCGAACGATCCCGGACGCAAGGAGCGGATCCTCGATGCCGCCCTGGACGTGATCTCCGAGAGTGGCGTGCACAGAACCACCCACCGGAAGATCGCGGCCCGGGCGGACGTTCCGCTGGGCTCGCTCACCTACTACTTCGACGGTATGGCGGACCTGCTCGCCCAGGCCTTCGCCCGGCTGTCGGACACCATGTCCGGGCTCTACCGGCAAAAGCTGCAGTCCGCCGCCTCCACGGCCGAGGCCGAGGCGGCCGTCGTCGAGCTGATCTGCGGTCCGGCCTACGCCACGGAGCGCGACATGACCCTCATCTTCGAGATGTACGCCTACGCCAACCACAACGAGGCCGTCTCCGCCACGACCCGCACCTGGCTGGAACGCAGCAGGGACAGCCTCGCCCTGCACTTCACGCCCGGGGTGTCACGCGCCCTGGACGCGCTGATCGAGGGCTGGCCGATGCATCGGGCCTTCGCCGACGCGCCCCTGGACCGCCGGCTGGTCACCGAGACGGTCCGCGCGATCGTCGCCGCCGGGCCGCGCCTGTCCACGGACGTCACCTGATCTTCGGCGACGGCGGCGATCGCAGCGGCGCGGTCACGCCTGGTGGCTCCTCGACCTGAAATGAATTGAACGTTTCAATTCTCCTTTTCGAACCCGTGTCATCGCTCCCTCTCGCCCAAGTGTGCCCGGGCGGCACGGTACTCGCCCTCCCTGCCTGGCAGTTCATGGTCTCCCGGCAAGGCGCATCGATCAACACCCGTGAGAAGTCTTGACGCTTGCCGTGGGCGACCCTAGCGTCAGCGCCTGCACTGTAAAACGATTCAATTCAATTGCCGCCGAAGGGAGTCCCGTACGTTGCGACCGGTACCCGCCGCCCACGCGGCCGGCTCGCCAGCAGGCCCCGATTCCGGCGCTGGCCCCGCTCTCGCCGCCTTCGACCACAAACGGGCCCTCACGGCCGCCGAAGCGGCCCGCCTCGCCGTGGCCTGAGCCCCCGGCCCGTCTGCCACCCACACCCTGCCTCTCCAGGAGTACCCGCATGTCCGAAACCACCCCCGAAGTCCCGCTGTCCAGACGCGGTTTCGTCGCAGCCGCCGGTGTCGGCACCGCCCTCGCCACCGGCCTCACCGGACTCGGCCTGGCCGCAGCGCCGACCGCCTCCGCCGCGTCAGGACGGCCCGGTACGGCCCCGGCCCCCGCCGCCTTCACCACCCGCCGCTTCACCGATCCGCCCAAGGACAGCCGCCCCACCGTCTACTGGTACTGGAACGGACCCGTCACCCCCGACCTGGTCGACCGGCAACTGGCCGACCTGCGCGACAAGGGGATGTACGAGGTGGTCCTCTTCTCCTTCGACAACGACGCCATGCGGCCCGTCTTCTTCACCGAGGAATGGTTCGGCATCGTCGAGCACGTGCTGCGCACGGCCGAGGCCACCGGTATGCGCGTGTGGCTGTTCAACGACGACCACTTCCCGAGCGGCCGAGCCGGCGAGTTCATCGTGAAAGGCGGCACGGTCGGCTCCCGGACCTATGAACCACGCCCCGACCTGCGGCTGAAGGCGCTGTGGCGGTCCTCCACGGTCGTCGAGGGCCCCGCCGTCACCGACCTGCGCCGCAGCACCGGCGTGGGGGTGGAGGCGGGACACCTGGTCGCCGACGCGGCCGTGCTGGACGGGGCGGCCGTGCTGCGCGGCGGCGAAGACTGGACCGACCTGACCGTCACCGCGAGCGCCAAGGCCGACCGCACCGCCGCAGGGCTCGTCGTCCGTGCCTCCGCCGACGGGCTCGACGGCTACGCCGTCTCCTTCGACCAGACCGGGGTGGTCACCGTGGAGCGGCTGACCCGCGGCACGGACCCCGTCGAACTGCTGCGCAGCACCCGCACCGACGGCTTCAACAAGACGAAGTACCACACACTCGTGGTGACCGTGAGCGGCGCGTCCCTGACCGTCACGCTCGACGGCCGTGCCAAGGGCACGGTCACGGACGGCGGCCGGCCGTCCGGCGGCGTCGGCGTGCGCGCGGTCGGCGCCGCGCGCGGCCTGTGGGACAGCCTCGCCGTCACCGCGCCCGACGGCACCACGCTGTACGCGACGGCGTTCGACGACGCGGCCGTCGCGGGCGACTTCCCCGCACGGGCGTCGCTCCCCGTCGAGGCCGCGGCCGCCGCCGCGCGCCCGGTGGGGGCCACGGACGCGGCCGAGGTCGTCGACCTGACCGACCGGCTCACGGCGGACGGCAACTGGCAGGTGCCCGCCGGCCGTTGGCAGATCGACCTGTTCGGCGGCATCCCGCTGGTCGACGACACCCAGGGATACAGCCGCAGTTACGTCGATCTCCTCGACGACGAACCCGTGCGGCTCTTCCTCGACATCGTCCCCGGCGAGTACCACCGCCGCTTCCACCGCTGGTTCGGGACCGTGATCCCCGGCTTCTGGGACGACGAGCCGTTCTTCGCCTCCGCCGAGGCCCACTTCAAGCGGTTGCCGTGGTCACCGACGCTGGACCGGGCACTGCGTGACGCCGGGGTCGCGCCCGGCGTCGCCTACGCCGCCGCCTTCGACGACCTCGGCCGGGGCGGCCGGGTCGCGCGCGGCCTCTTCTGGCAGGCCGTCTCCAACCGCTTCGCCCGCTACTTCCGCGCCCAGGGCGAGTGGTGCGAGCAGCGCGGTGTCGCCCTCATCACCAATCCGCTGTACGACGAGACCGCCCCCGCCAAGCGCATCCCCAGCACCGGCGACCTGCACAAGGCCAACCAGTGGGCACAGGTGCCCGGCGGTGACATCATCACCGCCGAGTACGTGGCCGGCCAGCAGACCATGCTGCCGCGCAACCCGGTCTCGGTCGCCCACCAGATGGGCCGGGAACGGACCCTGATGGAGATGTTCGGGAACATGGGCTGGCAGGTCACCCCCGGCTTCGTGCACGCCACCATCGGCGCCCAGGCCGCCCGTGGCGTCAACCTGACGGTCCTGCACGCCCTGTGGACCGACGAGACCGTGGTCTACTTCCCGCCGCCCTTCGGTCCCCGCGCCCCCTGGTGGTGGTCGATGCGCCCACTCGCCGAGTGGATCGGCCGGGTCATGGAGGCCTGCCGCGGCACCTCCGCCGCGCGCACCGCGCTGCTCCAGCCGCAGCGGGCCGCCGAGCAGTGGACCGGCACGGACAAGCAGGGCACGGTCGACGGCGCGCTGAGCGACGCCGCCTACGCCCTGGAGCGCGCCCAGGTCGACTTCGACCTCCTCCACGAGGGCGCCCTCACCGGCGACCCCGAGCTGCTGGCCCACGCCCGGGTGCGCGCCGGACGGCTCGCCGTCGGCGAGGCCCGCTACGACCTCGTCGTCCTGCCCGAGACGCCGACCCTGGACACCGCGACCGTCCGCGCCCTGAACGCGTTCGCCAGGGCGGGCGGCACCGTGGTGGCCGTCGGCACCCTGCCCACCGACGAGGCCGACACCGACGACCGCTCCCTCACCCGCGCCCTGAACGACCTGTTCCCCGACACCGCTCCCGGCCGCCGCACCCTCGGCGGGGGCCGTGCCGTACGCGTCGCCGACGCCGGGGATCTGGGCGCCGCCGCGCAGGACGCCGGAGCGGCGGCGGCCGTCCTCGAACCCGCCCAGGACTCGATCCGCGCCCTGCGCGTCACCCGGGGCGACGACACCGCCTTCCTCTTCAACAACGAGAGCGGTACGGCGGTAGCGACCACCGCGGTCCTGCCCGCCGACGGCGTCCCGGAGCTCTGGGACCCGGCGACCGGCCGGACCGGTCCCGCCCCGCTCTACCGGACCGGCCCCCGGGGCCTGCTGGTGCCGCTGGCCTTCGCACCGTACGAGACCCGGATCGTCGTCGTACGGGCCCGCGGGGAGGTCCCGCCGCACCTCACGGACTCGCCGGTCGACGTGCTGGCCGTCGAGCGGCACGGCCGTTCGCTGCGTGCCACGGTCGAGCTGGGGGAGCCCGGCAGCCACCCGCTCGGCGGGACCGACGCGGGCCGTACCTACCGGGGCACGGTCCACGCCGACGACCCGCTCACCCCGGTCCCGGTGACCGGCGACTGGACGCTCGCCCTGGAACGCGACGGCGACACCCCCGTCACCGGACCGCTCGGCAGCTGGACGGCCCACGCTCCGCTCTTCTCCGGCAGCGGCACCTACACCACGGATCTCGCCGTGGACGCGGCCACCCTCGACGGGCGGCGCGTCCTGCTGGACCTCGGGGACGTCCGGGACGTGGCCGCGGTGACCGTCAACGGCACCGCCCTCGGCCCACTGCTGTGGGCACCCTTCGTCACCGACGTCACCGGCCTGCTCGTCCCCGGCCGCAACCAGGTCTCCGTACGGGTCGCCAACACCCTCTCCAACGAACGCAACAAGCCGCTGCCCTCGGGTCTGCTCGGCCCGGTCACCCTGCGCTTCAAGCGCCGGGTGACGGTCGACCTCGACCGCGTCTGACGTTCCGCCCAGTCCGCTCCGCCAGCCCCGTCACCGCCACCGAGGCCGGGTACCGGGCCGGTTCCGGAGCCTGGACCTTCCGCTCGTCCCTGCCGCCCGGCGGCCCGTCCTGAGGACACGGCCGCCGCACCGTCCCGGCCGGCCCCGTACGGTGCGAACGGCCGCAACGCCTCCGCGTGTCATCCGCAGCCGCCCGGGGTTTCAGCTCCCCGACGCTGCCCGAAAGGATGAAGGTCCCGGTCGGACGGCGTGTCGCGCCCCGGGCACCCGGCACTCTTCACCTCGCCGGGGCAGGTGCGGGAGCAGGGGGCTGACATGGGACGAGCGCAGGAGCGGACTCCGTTACGGCACCGCGCGCGCTATCTGTTCGACAGGACACTCGCCCGCAGCACGGGGACACTGCTGGGCTGGCTGGCCCTGTGCTGTCTGGCGGTCGTCGTACCCGTCAGCACCCTGCTGGTGTGGACGGACCCCGACGCGCCGCACAGCCTCGCCGGCCGGCTCACCCAGGTGTGGCGCACCAGCGCGGAGACCCTCCGGCTCGGCGCGGTCGCGGGAACCCCGGCACGGATGCTCCTGTCCGTCCTGCTCGGCCTCATCGCCCTGCTGTGCGTGTCGACGGTCGTCGGCGTCGTCACCACCGGCCTCGGCGACCGGCTCACCGAACTGCGGCGCGGCCGTTCGCAGGTGCTGGAGCGCGATCACGACGTGGTGCTCGGCTGGACCGACCAGATCTTCACGGTGGTCTCGGAACTGATCGCCGGGCGGTCCCGCGGGGCACGGCACGTCATCACCGTGCTCGCCGACCGGGACCCCGCGCAGATGGACAGCGCGCTCACCGCCGCCCTGGGCGTCACCGACGGCGTCCGGCTGGTCTGCCGCACCGGCGCGCCCACCGACCCGGACGCGCTGGCCCTGGTCACGCCCGGGGCGGCCAGGGCGGTGGTGGTGCTGCCCGCGGACGACCTGGACGGCGATCTCACGGTCGTACGGACCCTGTTGGCGCTGCGGACCCTGCTCGGGGCCGACGACGCACGGCCCGCTCCGCGGGTGGTCGCCGCCGTGCACGACGGACGCTACGTACCCGCCGCGCGGCTGGCCGCCGGACCGCGTGGCACCGTCCTGGAGACCGACCGGACCGCGGCCCGGCTGCTCGTCCAGGCGGCACGGCGCCCGGGGATACCGAGGGCCCTGCGCGACCTGCTGGACTTCTCCGGTGCCGAGTTCCATGTGACCGAGGTTCCGGACGCGGTGGGACTGTCCTTCGAGGAGGTGGCCCTGCGCCTGGAGACGTCCTGCGCCGTGGGACTGCTGCGCCCGGACGGCCGCCCGCTGCTCACCCCCGCGCCGCACACCGTGCTCGGGCCGGGGGACCGGCTGGTCACCGTCGCCCACGACGACCGCCGCGCCCCCCTCACGGAGCGCTGGGCCAGGATCGACACCTCGGCACTCGCACCGCCCGCGCCCCTGCCGGACCAGCCCACCCGCCTGCTGTTGCTGGGATGGAACCGCAGGGCGCCGATGATCGTGGACGCCCTGCGCGCGTCCGCACGGCCGGGTTCGGTCCTCGACGTGGTCACCGCCTCCCCGGAGCCCGCACACCTCGGCGACCCGTCCTCCCCGGACGGCTCCGCGGCGCTCACCCTGACCCACCGCACCCGCGACCTGTCCGCCCCCGAGGCCCTGGACGGCCTCGATCTCGCCGCCTACGACAGTGTCGTCGCCCTGGGCCCGGATTGGGAGAGCGGATCCGAACGGGCTGACGAGCGCACCCTGCTGGCGCTGCTGACCCTGCGGTCGTGGGAGGAACGGACCGGCCGCACCCTGCCCGTGGTGGCCGAACTGCGCGACCACCGAAGCCGTACGGTCGCCCCGCTCGGCCCGGCCTCCGACGTCGTGGTCCGCGGCCAGCTCACCGCCCTGCTCATGGCCCAGATTGTGCAGAACCCCGAACTGGCCGACGTGTTCGAGGAGATCTTCGCCACCCGGGGCGGAGCACTCGCCCTGCACCCCGCCGCCCACTACGTGAGGCCCGGCCACGAGGCCGCGTTCGCCACGGTCGTCGCGGCGGCGCTGGAACGCGACGAGTGCGCGATCGGCTACCTCGCGCCCGACCCGCACGCCACCCGGCCGTACGACGGCGTCCTGCTCTGCCCTCGCAAGTCCGAACGGCGCGTGTGGAGCGGCGCGGACCAGGTCCTGGTGCTGACGACGGGTCAGCGCGCCGGCCCCGGCACCGACGCCGGCGCTTCCCGTGCCCTGCCCGCCCAGCGACCGGAACGGGGAAGCCCGACACGGCGCGGCGGCCCGGCATGAAGTGATGAGCGGATGCGCTATCCTTGATCAAGAGCTGGTCGCCGTGAAGTCCCGGTGGCCGGTGTCGCGTTGGTGGTCCAAGGAAAGACGCCCCGCTTCCTGCGGGGAGATGCAGGTGCAAGGCCTGCCCGGCGCTCGACGAAAGGGCCCGTCCGGTTGCGGACGGGCCCTTCGCGTTGTCCGCGGGGGAGCCGGCCATGTCGCGGCCGGCTCCCCCGCGGGGTTCGGAGCGCTGCCGGTCAGGCAGCGCTCTCGTCAGGGCGGGCGAAGCGGAGGGTACCGAGTGGCGCGAAGCGGGGATCGCGGGGACGCCGACCGGTCTCCTCGTCCCCCTGCGGCACCCCGTCCCGGTACGCCGGAGTGGTTCAGACGACCGTCCGCTGGCCGTAGGGGACGAGCCGGACCGGGCCGACGAGCCCGTACGCCTGGCGCGTCGCCGTCCCGAACACGGCGGGGTTGCTGACCCGCAGCCGGTTGAACAGCGGGGTGGCGACCTCCACCTCGACCGTGTTGGAGCCGGGCCGGAGAAGACCGCCCAGGTCCACCACGGGGTTGAGGCGGTCGACGGGATCGAGCCGGGTGCCGTTGACGCTGACCCGGCAGGTGTCGCTGACGCTGCCGAGCCGCAGCACGGCGCCCGTCGAGGAGGTCCAGGTCTCCGGCAGCGTCACGGTCGTGCGGTAGCGGCCGACACCGCCGACGTCGGCCAGTTCCGGGATCTGGGACCAGGGCAGCAGCGCGTCGAGGGTGAGGGTGTGCCCGACGATCTCGGTGCTGGTGGCGTCGGCGCCGGGCCGCCAGTCGTCGACGGTGAGGGTCCACTGGTCGAGCGTGAGCGGCACGGGCACCTCGGGGATCTGCGTGGTGACCGTGCGGCCGTCGGACAGGGTGGTGGTGTAGGTGCCGCCTGCCGCCGCGCGCAGGGCCGGCGAACCGTCCGCGAACAGCACGCTGTCCGCGTCGGTGGCCACCACGTGCGGACGGGCCCCGGTGCGGTCCCCGAAAGCCGCGGGCCGCGCCAGCGCGACGACGAGCGTCTCGCCGGGCTGGAGCGCCACCCGGAACGTGAACGCGTCCCCGTCCTGGGTGTACTCGGCGAGCCGGGTGACCCGGCCCGTCCAGGGATCCAGCAGGTAGGGGACCGTCCCGGACCCCGCGCGCCGGGTGCTGTGCACCGTGACGGCGTGGTCGATGGTGGCGACCGCCGGCTTGACGGTCTCGGCGTGCTTGCCGTTGCAGAAGTAGTAGAAGTCGGCGTCGTCGGTCGCGCGGTGCGCGTTGAGGAGGGTGGAGGAGGCGGCGTAGGACACGTCGGGGGTCACCCCGAGGTCCGCGAAGGCCGCGCCGACCAGGGTTTTGTCCGTGACCCGCCGGACGTTCGGCAGGGCCAGCAACTGGGTTGTGAGAGCACGGAGTTCGTCGGTCTCGCCGTCGTCCGGGAGGCCCGGGGTGAGGGCCTGGTCGAAGGCGCCGAACAGTACGGTGGGCAGCCCGGCTCGGGCGAACGTGAGCAGCCTGCGGGCGTCGGCGACGGCCAGTGTCGGGCTGGAGCCGTAGAAGAAGTCGCCTTCGAGGAACAGCGCCTTGTAGGCGGGGCCGTCCGGTGCGAGCCGCTTGCCGGACACCGTGGCCGAGGGCAGGTCGAGCAGCGGCCCGCTGAGGAACTGGTGGGTCCAGCCGAGCGGGACGCCGGTCGAGGTGAGCCAGGACGCGCCGATGCCGGTCGCGCTGTAGCCGGTCTGCCGGAAGACGGCGATGTCGGCGCGGACGGTGCCGGACTGGAGCACCTGGTGCACGCGGCCGAGGTAGCCGGCGATGTCCGGGACATGCTGCCAGGTGGGCTGGCGCGGGCCCCACGACTCGCCGTACCCCACCGCGCCGTTGTAGGGGCTGAACGCGGCGAACCCGGGCCAGGCGACGCCCGGTGCGGTGGCGTAGGAGAAACCGTGGATCACGGTCTGGTTGACACCCGCCGCGTACGCGCCGCCCATGGTGCGCAGGAACCTGTCCCAGGTGGTGTTGTAGGCACCGCCCGAGTACGCGCCCGCCTCACAGGACAGGATGCGGTGGCCGGCCATGTCACGGCCGCCGGCGAGGCAGCGGTAGTCGTCGAGGTTCTTGAAGCCGAGCGACTCGCCCTCGGGGATGTCGAGGACGGCCGCCGAGGCGATGGCGTCGGTCTGGAGCCCGTACGGCTGCGAGCGCAGCTTCATGCCGTGGCCGTGCGCCCACTCCCGCAGCGCGCCGAGATGGTTTTCGTTGAACAGGTGGGACACGGTCTCCCAGAAGTCGTGCCGGATCTCCTGGGTGAGCCGGGCCTCGAAGGCGAAGATCTGGTTGCCGTTGTCGAGGACGACGGCCGGCAGGTACGGCAGCAGGTCGCGCCCGGTGTGCCGGCGGAACGCGTCGGGCAGCGCGGGCGTCCACTGCAGGCCCTTGGTCTCCAGCTCGACGGAGTCCTCGAAGAAGGCGCCGCCCGCCGATCCGAGCAGTCTGAGCAGGGTGGGATCGAGGATCTCGCGGTCCCAGAAGCGGGTGACGGCCCCGGTACCGGCCGCGCTGAAGTGGTCGACGACGTACGCGGCGGGGGAGGAGTGCGGGCCCGCCTCGGGCTGCTGACCCGAACCCCGCTGCCAGTAGGCCAGGATGACCCAGGTGGCCGAGTCCGGCGGCGTCCAGGTCAGTCTGGAGCCGGACACCAGGGCGGTCAGGTCGGTGACGCTGGCGGCGTCCAGACCGGTCGCCTTGCCGCTGGAGTAGGCGGTGTTGACCCGGACGGCCTGGACCGCGAGCAACTGCTGCACGGTCACTCCGGAGGCGGCCGGGTAGACCGAGGCCGGCACCGGGCCGTCGTACCCGGCACCGCCCGTCAGCGTCACCTTGCCGTAGACGAGTTCCTTGGCCGCCGCGGCGTCGTCGGGGGTGACGCCCGGTACGGCGACGGGCCAGCTCGGGCCGAGGGTGAGGTCGACGGTCAGTCCGCGCCGGGCCGCCTGGCGCAGCGCTGCCTTCACGCCGTCGCGCCAGGCGGCGCTGCCCCAGCCGTGGCGGGCGGTGTCCAGGACGGAGGTGTCGGTGATGCTGTGGTGCACGGCCGCGATCTCGGCCCCGCCGAATCCCGCGTCCGCCATCTGGTCGATCTCCCGCGCGATCTCGGCCGGGTCGACCAGCCCGTCCGGCCACCACCAGCGGAACTTCGGCCGGACGGCCTTGGCCGGCTGGGCGAACCAGTCGGCGGCGGGCGCGGCCCCGGCGGCCTCGGCACCGCCGGGTGCGGCGAAGGCACCCGCCGCCGGTCCGAAGGCGGCGAGGGCGGCGGCCGACAGACCGGCCGCGAGCACCGATCGGCGGGTGGCCCCACCGCGCTGTGAGGAGGATTCGGGCATGGTTCAACCCCATGTGGTTCCAAGGGCGGTTAGGGACCCATCCTGGGTTGAATCGTTTCAATCCAGGTAGGCCCGGGAACCGTAATCTGGGGCTCGAATCGAGGTCAAGAGGTACGACAACGATTCAACAGAGCAAAGACTGATGCGGATCGCCGGAGCCCCCGGGCCGTCCGGCCGTGCGGTGCGTCCCGCTTTCGCCCGGCCCGCCCCGGCTCCAGCGGGCCCCGCCGGCCGGCTCGAATGCGGCACCGAGGACGGCGACGGCGTCGGTGCGCCAACTGATGTCCTGTCAGTTTCCGTCGTGGTGAGGCAAGTTGCCTTTGAGGAGCTGCCGTGCCCGGCGAGCGGACCGTCCGGGACGTCATGGAGCGGACCCGTCAGGCCACCTGCCCGCCGTGCAGCGCGGTGTAGGCGCCACCGCGGCGCAGCAGCTCCTCGTGGGTGCCGATCTCGCGGATACGCCCGTCGTCCATCACCACGATGCGGTCGGCGCCGCGCACGGTGGACAGCCGGTGGGCGACCACGAACGTGGTACGGCCGTGCAGCAGGCGGGTCAGCGCCTCCTGCACCAGCGCCTCGGAGCGGGTGTCCAGCGCCGAGGTGGCCTCGTCCAGCACCAGGACACGCGGGTCCCGGATCAACGCCCGTGCGATGGCGAGGCGCTGACGCTGGCCACCGGAGAGCCGGGCGCCCCGCTCGCCGACCACGGTGTCCAGGCCCTGCGGCAACCGGTCCACGAACTCCAGCGCGTTGGCGTCCCGCAGCGCGGTACGCACCGCCGCCTCGTCCGCCTCGTCCTCCACGCCGTAGGCGACGTTCTCCCGGACCGTGCCGTCGAAGAGGATCGACTCCTGCGGCACGACCGAGACGAACCGCCGGTAGGTGCGCAGGTCGAGGCGGCTCATGTCGACGCCGTCCAGGAGCAGCCGGCCCGAGGTGGGCCGGATGAACCCGATGACGAGGTTGAGCACGGTGGACTTGCCGGCCCCCGAGGCGCCCACCAGGGCGACCGTCTCGCCCGGGACGACATCGAGGCTGAACTCCGCGACAGCCGGGCGCCCGCCGTCCTCGTAGCCGAAACCGACCCGCTCGAAGGCCACCGCCCCACGGACGGCGGTGACCTCCTCCCGGCCCTCGTTGTCCTCCAGTTCGGGTGCCTGGAGCACCTCGCCCACCGAACGCACCGACTCCAGACCCTTGGTGATGACCGGTGCCAGACTCGTCAGCGTCGTGGTCGAGTTGGTGAGCGTGGTCAGGAACGCGCTCAGCATGACGACGTCGCCGGGCGTGACGCCCCACACCCCGTAGTACGACACCAGCGCGGCGGCCGCCAGGACGGCGACGCCGATCACGTTCAGGACCACCCAGGCCAGCGAGCCGAAGCGGCCGTTGACCAGGTCCAGGCGCATCCCGGAGGTGAGCAGCCGGCTCAGGGTGCCGTCCATCCGGCGCAGCGCCTTGCGCTCCAGGCCGTGGGCGCGGGTGACCGGGATGAGCCGCGTCATCTCGGTCACCCGCGAGGACAGCGTCTCCACCTCGTGCCGGAAGTGCTCGTTGTGGGTCCGCAGCCGCGCCCGCAGCCGGGCCACGAGCAGGGTCGCCGCCGGCACCACGGCAAGGAAGACCGGCAGGAACTGCGGTGTGCGCACGCCGATGATGACCAGTCCGCCGGCCAGCACGGTCAGCGCGCCCAGCCCCTGCTCGGCGGTCTGCTGGACCATCTGCTCGACGGTCTCGACATCCCGTACGACCTTGGCCTGGAGCACGCCCGCGCTGACCCGGGAGTGGTAGCCGATGGACAGCTGCTGCATCCGCGTGCACAGCGCGGAGCGCAGTGTGGTGCCCATCCTGCGGACGCTGCCGTAGAGAAGCCGTACGTACAGGACGTGCAGCGGGTAGTTGACGAGCAGGATCGCCATGATGACCGCCACGGCCGTCCACAGCCGGGAGACGGGCCCGTGCTGGACGACGGTGTCCACCACGGACGCGGTGATCAGGGGCAGGAGCCAGACGGGGCTGTGCTTGACGGTGAACACGCCGACCGCCGCCGCCAGCTTCCGGCGGTCCGCGCGCAGCAGATAGGCGAGTGTCCGGACCGGGTGTTCGCCCCGGTAGCGGTGGTCGAGCGGCCGTTCCGACGTCGACGCCATCGGCGGTGATCCTCCCCTGCCCCTGCCATGTCCCTGAGCTGTAGCAATCGCTTTCTCCCAGTTCGCGGGCCACCGTACACCGGGCGGGTGACGCAGACGCGGGACTTTCGGCGGGGCCGGAAACCGGGCACCCCCTCCGGTGCGTTCGAGGCACGGGTGAGAGAAGGTGGTGAGGGGGACAGGGGCGCACGGATGGACGGACGCCCCCGTCGGCACCGTCGTCCGTCGCGTCGTCCGGAGAGGGGCAGCCATGACAGGGTCCGAGGCCGAGGCCGAGAGGGAGATCCTCGGCCACATCACGGAAATGATCAGCCAGGAGAGGGATCTGCGTGATCGTCTGGCGCGGAAGGAGGTCGACGAGCCGACCGAGCACGCCCGCCTGGCACATCTGGAGACCGAGCTGGACCGGTGCTGGGACCTGCTCCGGCAGCGCCGGGCCAGGATCGAGGCGGGGCAGGACCCCGGTGCGGCGAACGTCCGTCCCGCGTCAGAGGTGGAGGGCTACCTGTCCTGAGGGCCGCGCTCGGCCGGAAGGGGCTGGACTCGTGGCGTGCCGGCACCGATCGTGGGCGGTATGAACGATCAACGAACGGTACCGGCCGACGCCGCCCGGCACGCTCCCGCGAGCGACGGGGCCCCGGGGGAGGAGGCCGCCGAGATCCGACGTTTCCGGGAGCGGCTCGGCCTGCCGGCCCTGATCGACGTCCACACCCACTTCATGCCCGAGCGGGTCCTGCACAAGGTGTGGAGCTACTTCGACACGAACGGGCCGCTGACCGGCGGCCTCGAGTGGCCGATCACCTACCGGAAAGCGGAGGAGGAACGGGCCGCCCTCCTCCGGGAGTTCGGCGTCCGTGCCTTCACCTCGATGCTCTACCCGCACAAGCCCGGCATGGCGACCTGGCTGAACACCTGGGCCGCCGACTTCGCCGGCCGTACCCCGGACTGCCTGCACACGGCGACCTTCTTCCCCGAGCCCGGCGTCGAGACGTACGTCCGCGAGGCCGTCGAGAAGGGCGCCCGGGTGTTCAAGGCACACGTCCAGGTGGGCGGGTACGACCCGGCCGGTGAACTCCTGGACGAGACCTGGGGCCTGCTGGCCGACGCCGCGGTCCCCGTGGTGATCCACTGCGGCTCAGGTCCCGCGCCCGGCAAGCACACCGGCCCCGGGCCGATCGCCCGGGTGCTGGCGCGGCATCCGCGGCTGCGGCTGATCGTCGCGCATCTGGGGATGCCCGAGTACGAGGATTTCCTCGGCCTCGCCGAACGCCACGAGGAGGTGCGGCTGGACACCACGATGGCGTTCACCGACTTCACCGAGCGGTTCATGCCGTTCCCGCGCCGCGCCCTGCCCAGGGTCGCCGCGCTGGGCGACCGGGTCCTGCTCGGCTCGGACTTCCCCAACATCCCCTATCCGTACGTGCACCAGTTGCACGCACTGGAACGCCTGGACCTGGGACCGGAATGGCTGCGCGCGGTCTGCCACGACAACGCGGCCCGGCTGTTCCGGATGTGACCGGGTGTCAGGTGTCGCTCGGTCCGGCGGATGCACGGGCGCGGCGGCGATGACGCCCGCCTCCCGCTTCTCGAACGAGCCGACCGACTCCGTCAGGCCCGCCGCCGCGGTCGGTCAGTACGACGGGCTGCCGGAAGCCGTCCCGCCGGCGAGCACGGAGTCGGTGACGGTCGCACGGCCGACCAGGACGACACGGCCGTCGGGAAAGGGGGCGCGGGGGAGCCGGCCGAGGTGTGCGCGCACGTCGTCCCGGCGGCACGCCAGGTCGTCGGCGAGGACGTCCGGACGGGCCGGCGTGGCAGACGCGGAGCCGGCCGCCCGTCCGCTCGTACCGGGCCGGAAGGCCTCGGGCGGCAGGGAGAACACCCCCTCCCCCCGGCGCGGTACCGGAGGTTCGCTGAACGCCCCGACGGCCCGGCGGCTCTCCACCGCCTCGCACACGTCCACGCTCACTCCACCTTCCCGGGGAGTTCCGGCGGGCCCTCGGGGAGTTCGATGCTGATGAGGCTGCGCAGCATCGCGCGCAGATGATCCGGCATGTCGATCTCGTCCGGGCTGAGCAGCCACTGGACCTGCAGACCGTCGACGAACGCGATCAGATCCGCCGCCAGCCGCGGCGCGTCCACGTGCGGGCGCAGCAACCCGCGGCGCGCCAGGTCGTCGACGGCCGACTGCATCTCGCGACGCGTCCGTTCGTAGCGCGCGACGAAGTACGGGCGCGCGGGATGGTCCGCCGCGGTCGCCTCGCTGGACAGCACCGCGAACAGACTCACGATGAGGGGGTTGGCCTGGTTGTGCGCGACGAGCCTGATCAGGCTGGCGAAGTACGCGAGGCCGTCGTGGCTGAGCGCGCCCGACTCGAAGAAGTGCTCGCCGTCCTGGCGGTCGCGTGCCTCCAGGACCGCCTCCAGCAGCGACTCCTTGGTCGGGAAGTGGTGCAGCAGCCCCGCGCGCGAGACACCGCAGGCGGCGGCCAACTGGACCATGCTCGCGTTGCGGTAGCCCACCTGCCCGAACGCGGCGACCGCGGCCTCGATGATCTGGGCGCGCCGGCGCTCCCCCTTGGGGTAGTTCCGTGGGGCCGCCTCCGGCCGCGCCGTATCCCTTGCCATGAACAAGATGCTAACGACCCCTAGAAACCAGCACCCCTGTCGGTATTCTGTTCCCGGCTGTCCGCCACGAGAGGAGTTCCCCTTGTCGACACCACAGTTGTCGGTTCAGCTCTACTCCGTACGCCAGGCCCTGGAGGCCGACGAAGACGCCGCCCTGGGCCGGCTGGCCGCCCTGGGACTGACCAACGTCGAAGCCTTCGGCTTCGTGCACCGCGCGGGCGAGCTCGCCGACGCGCTCGCCCGGCACGGCCTGTCCGCGCGGACCGGACACGCCGGTTTCCTGTCGCCCGACGGCGCCTCCGCAACCGACCTCGACGACACGTTCCGGGCCGCCCGGCGCCTGGGCGTGGAGATCCTCTTCGACCCGTTCGTGCCCGCCTCCCGGTGGGCCGACGAGCAGGAGATCGCCCGCACCGCCGCCCTCCTCAACGAAGCCGCCGAGCGCGCCGCCGAGCACGGACTGCGGGTCGGCTACCACAACCACTCCCAGGAGTTCGTGCACACCGTCGAAGGCGTCAACGCCTTCGACCGCTTCGCGGACCTCCTGAACCCGCAAGTCGCCCTGGAGATCGACCTGTTCTGGGCCGCGGCCGGCGGCAACGACGTCGTCGCCCTCCTCGACCGGCTGGGCTCCCGGGTACGCGCCCTGCACGTGAAGGACGGACCCGTCATCGACGACCCGTTCACCTCGGGCGCCCCCTTCGACCCCGCCGACACCCGCCAGGTCGCGGCGGGCCGGGGACAGATCCCGCTGGCCGCCGCGCTGGACGCGGCACCGCACGCCGAGTACGCCGTCATCGAGTTCGACCACTACGACGGCGACATCTTCGAGGGCATCGCGACGGGCATCTCCTACCTGAAGGGGAAGGGCATCGCCTGATGACGGCACACAACCCGGTCGGCGTCGGCATCATCGGCGCCGGCAACATCAGCGACCAGTACCTGACCAGCCTCACGCGCTACCCCGACCTGCGCGTGGCCGTCGTGGGCGACCTCGACACCGCTCGCGCCGAGACCCAGGCCCGCGCGTACGGTGTGGCGGAGTGGGGAACGGCCGCGGACGTCCTCGCCCACCCGGACACCGAGATCATCGTCAACCTGACCGTGCCCGCCGTGCACGCCGAGGTCAGTTCGGCGATCCTCGCGGCGGGCAGGCACGTCTGGTCCGAGAAGCCCCTCGCCGTGGACCGCGCCGACGCACGAGCCCTGCTCGACCAGGCCGCCGAGGCCGGCCTGCGGGTCGGAGTCGCCCCCGACACGATCCTCGGCCCCGGCTTCCAGACCGCCCTCCGCGCGATCGCCCGCGGTGACATCGGCACCCCGCTGTCCGCGCAGACCGTCATGCAGTACGCCGGACCCGACCTGTGGCACCCGAACCCGGAGTTCCTGTTCGCCAAGGGCGCCGGCCCCCTCTTCGACATGGGGCCCTACTACCTCACCGCCCTGGTCTGCCTGTTCGGTTCGGTCTCCCGGGTCGCCGCGCTCGGTTCGACCGCCCGCACGGTCCGTACGATACGCAGCGGGGAGCGTGCGGGCACCGAGTTCACCGTCGCCGTACCCACGCACGTCTCCGCGCTCACCCAGTTCGAGAGCGGCGGCGTCGGCCAGAGCGTGTTCAGTTTCGACTCCCCGCTGACCCGTACCGGGTTCGTCGAGATCACCGGCACCGAGGGCACGCTGGCCCTGCCCGACCCCAACACCTTCGCCGGCGAGGTGCGGATCACCCGCGTGCCGCAGCCGGGCCGGGACCCGGAGTGGGACACCGTCCCGCCCGTCGGTGCCGAGGGCGGCCGCGGGCTGGGAGTCCTGGACATGGCCCGGGCCATCCGGAGCGGGCACCCGCACATCGCCACCGGAGACCTCGGCTACCACGTCCTGGACGTCATGATGGCCATCGAAGAGGCCGTCACCTTGGGCGAGACCGTCCACATCGGCAGCGCGGCACCCGAGATACCGCTCGTCCCCGAGGACCGGGACCCCTACGGAGCCACCCTGTGACCGAGGGCCGGCGCCCGGGGATCCCCGATCAGCGCCGGCCGCGGTACCTCCAGCCCGTGCCGACGCCCGCCAGGTGCAGAGCCAGGGCTGTCAGCCCCAGCAGCATCACGTTCGTGGACGTGAACACGTCGTTGGTGCGGATGTCCGCCGCATTGATCAGGAAGGCGATGAAGAACAACGCCGCTCCCACCAGGCCCAGCATGGTCAGTCTCCTTTCAGCAGCTCGCATCCCGTCTGCCCGCACATTCCCTTCACAAGCCCGGAGACCGGCGCACCGCCCTGCCGGCCCTCTCCGCGGCCCGGCCCCCGGCAGGGGGGCGGGGTGACAGGACTGTCGGCCGGTGAAACCATGCAGGAGCCGAGGAAGGGCGGTCAGCCGTGGTGCCGGATGTCCGTGGGTCCCTGGGTGCGATGATCTTCCGTCGGGTGGCGGGCCCCGACGGAGCGGCGGTCCGCGCCCGCATCCACGACACCCCCGGCCCGCGCTGGTTCGCTCCCGGGCGTCCGATCCGCGTCGTCCACGGCGACGCGTCGATGTTCGTCGGCGGACTCGGCGCCCTCCTCCTCCAGTCCCTGCACCCACTCGCGATGGCCGCCGTCGCCGCCCACTCCGGATACCGCGGGGACCCGTGGGGGCGGCTGCAACGCACCAGCGCCTTCCTGGCGGTGACCACCTACGGCGTGGCGGACGACGCCCGGGCGGCCGTGGAGCAGGTGCGGGGCATCCACGAGAGGGTGCGCGGGACCACGCCGGAGGGGGAGCCGTACCACGCGGCCGATCCCCGGCTGCTCGGCTGGGTGCACGCGGCCGAGACGGAGTGCTTCCTGCGCGCGCACGAGCGCTACGGTTCCGGCCCGCTCGACCGGGCCGGGTACGACGCCTATGTGGCCGACACCGCGCGAGTGGCCGAGGCACTGGGAGTCGAAGATCCGCCGCGCGACCGCCGCGCGCTGACCGAGCGGCTGGCCGCCTACCGGCCCGAGCTCAGGGCCACCCCCGAGGCCCGGGCCGCGGCACGCTTCCTGCTCCTCGAACCGCCGCTGCCCCTGCCGGTCCGTCCCCTGTACGGCGTCCTGGCCGCCAACGCCGTGACGCTGCTGCCCTCCTGGGCCCGGACACTGCTGCGGCTGCCGCGTCTGGCGGTCGTCGAGGACATCACGGTCCGCCCGGCCGGTCACCTGCTCACCCGCACCATCCGCTGGGCCATGAACCCGCCACCGGGCGCGTCGTCGTCGACGAGCAGTCCCCGGCTCGGGACGCGGACAGCGGACGGACGGTGACGGTCGCGCACCACTGCCGCACCGGAGAAGGGCAGGGAGGCGCCGGCCCCGTGTCCGGAGCGGTGGAGGGGCCCGGTGAGCGGCATCTCGCGCCAGGACCGGTCCTCGTCGGTGGCGTCCGGGGCGTCCTCGTCGTGGCCGAGGACCTGCCGCGTCCGCTTGAACGGCGCTGAGCTCTCGCGGTCGGGCCGCCCGCGACGGCCCGCCGGCGAGCGGTCTCGGCGTCGAACTCCGGGGCGCAGCGGGACGGCCGGGCCGGTGCTCCACAGCCGACCTGCCGGACCCGAACGCGGGAGGGGCGGCGGTGCGGCTCACCGGCCGGTGGGAGTGTCCTCGCGATCCGACGACGGCCACACGTACGGCAGGTCGTCGCGCACCCCGGGGAACAGCCGGGCGTACACGTCATGGTCCTTGCGGACGAGTGCCGAACGGTGGCTCTCGTGGAACGCCTTGTCGCCGAGCCAGGGCGGCAGTTCCCCGGCGGCCGCCAGTTCCGCCTGGTCACGCACCCGGGCGCCCGGGCGGTACGCGGCGAACCCGGCGACCAGGGAGGCGGCGCAGCTGTCCTGGTGTCCCTTCTCCCGCCAGACCCGGCAGATCTCCAGGCCGTACCGCACGAGCGCCTCCTCGTATCCGGTCCACATCCGTACGGCCGGGTGGTGGCGCCATCCGTAGCCGGGGACGGTCAGGCCGCGGAGGACCTGCAGTGCCTCGACGCGCTGCTTGCCCAGCCGGCGCCGGTCCAGCAGCAGCGCCGTCTGCCGGAAGTCGGGGTCGGGCAGGAACGTCTGCATCAGTCACCGGTTCGTTTCTTGCGCGGCACGGCCGGCTTGCCGGACCCGGCGCCGCGTGCCTGGTGCCGCGCGTCCTCAGGAGAGCCGTCCGCCACGCGGCCCGCGGCCTCCGCGCGCCCGGTGATCGCCGGGGGCGCCGACTCGCCGTGGCCGCTGTCCCCCTCGTCCGCCCTGCCCGCGTCCTTCGCCGTCGTGGTCCCTGTTTCCCTCCCCCCGCGTTCCCTCAGCTCATGCAGTCGAACGGCATAGGCGAGGTCGTCGTGCCAGAGGCGGCCCGCCGCCGTGCGCAGCAGCGGGCGCAGGGCCGGCGCCAGAGCGCGGGCCAGGGCGAATCCGGGCCGCTTCGACGTGGCGACGACGGCTTCCACCACGGCGGTGCGCGGCCGGCCCAGTTCGTCCGGGCCCAGTGGGGTGGCGTGCGTCTCCACCACGGACCCCGCTCCCGCGCCGTCGGTGATCCGCATGAGCACCGTGCGCGGCTCGGGCGCGGTGAACTCCGCCCGCACCGGCACGACGACGCGCCGGGCGAGGCGGAAGGAGACGTCGACGACGAAGACGTCGTCGTCCTCGCCGTCGCCGGGTGCCCTGACGACGCTGAGGTCCACGAACGAATACGGATGGAACCACGCCCCGTGCCACGGGTCGAGGCGGTTCGCCACCACGTCCCTCGGCTCACAGGTCCCCACCCCCGTCCAGACCGCGTGCACGGATGCCGCGAGTGCGGGTCTGACCGGCACCACCGGCGCTCGCGTGGGCTCTTCACCGCCCACCGCGTCCAGCCTCACCCACACCAGCACCCCGTCGTCGTGGACGGGCAGCGGCTCCCAGCCGGCGTACCCGGATCCGTCGAGGGACAGGCCGTGCCAGCGGCACACCAGGGTGCCGCAGCGCACCGGGCTGTCCGCCAGCGGCGCGCCCAGGTGGGGGCACTGCCCCGGGCCGCCGACCAGGCGTCCGCGCGCGTCGCGCCAGACGACGACCTCAGTGCCCGCGACGGCGCCCGACAGCGGGCGGGCCGGCGTGACGTCCGCGGTGGCGCCCAGCACGAACCAGTTGCCCGACGGGCGGACCAGGGCACGCTGCAGCGCGCCCGCGATCACGGCGGGCCGTGCCTGCCGCCAGGTGGGCTCCTGGTGTTCCCAGCGCACGGGGCGGCGGCGCAGCCGCAACGGGTGGCAGGACCTGCGCGGGCTCGGGTCGGGGCTCATCCGGGCTCCTCGGCGGGGATCGGGCGGGAACCGGTGAGGGCGGGGGCGGACCCGGCGTGGCGGCGCGCGGCGAGCCGGGCGGCCGCGAGCCGGGTGAGTCCGTCCGCGGCCACGGCCGCCCGCCGGCGCCGGGACACCACCGCACGCCGGTGCAGAACCGCGTACCCGCCGTCCGCGATGGCGTCGAGGATGCTCCCGTAGAGCACAAAGGCGGCCCGGATGCAGGGGCGCGCCACCGGGTCGAGCATGGCGAGGCCCGGTGCGGCCTGCCGGTAGACGGCCCGGGTCAGGTCCTCCCCGGCCCGCAGCGCGGCCGTGATGCGCCGGTCCGGGCACCCGGTGCTCCTGCTCCAGCGCAGCAGGTCCCGGTCGACGCCGTGCGCGGCGAGCAGGTCCGTAGGGAGGTAGACCCGCCCGCGGTCCAGGTCTTCACCCACGTCACGCAGGAAGTTGGTCAGCTGGAAGGCCACCCCCAGCGCGGCCGCGTGCGGCGCCGCCTCGGCCCGGGGCACGACGGTGCCGAGCACCGGCAGCATCTGCAACCCGATGACCGCGGCGGAACCGTGCATGTACAGGCGCAGTTCGTCATAGCTGGCGTACCCGCCGACGGTGAGGTCGCTGCGCATCGATGCCATGAAATCGGTGAAGTGGGCCGGCTCGATGGCGTAACGGGCGGCGGTGTCGGCGACGGCGAGGACCACCGGTTCACCGTCCGGCGGAGAGCCGCCGAGCGCCTGCCGCAGCCGTGCCTCCAGCCGGTCCAGGGCTCGGGCGCGCTGCGCGGGCGTGGCCGGCCCGCCGAGGTCGTCGACGATGTCGTCGGCCCACCGGGCGAAGCCGTACAGCGCGTGCACGGCCGGTCTGCGCGCCGCGGGCAGCAGCCGGGTGGCCAGGAAGTAGGTGCGGCCGTGGCGGGCGTTGAGCCGACGGCACCGCTCGTAGGCGTCGCGCAGGGCCGGGGCGGTGATGCCGGCCGCGTCGAGTTCACGGCGGCTCATCGGCTCCCGCCCCGCACGGCACGGGCAGGCGCCGAACGGCGGTGCGGGGACGGTGATCCGGTGATCCGTGCCGCGGCCAGCCTGCCGGAGATCAGCACGGTCGGTACGCCCACACCAGGGGTGGTGCCGCAGCCGGCCAGTACGACGTTCTCGACGCCGCGCACCAGGTTGCGGGGGCGGAACGGACCGGTCTGGGCGAAGGTGTGAGCGGCCGAGAACGGTGTCCCCGCGGCATGACCCTGCTCGGCCCAGTCGGCGGGGGTCACCAGGCACTCCTCCTCGATCGCGGAGGCGATTCCGGTCATTCCCCGGCGCTCCAGGGTGGCCAGGAGGCTGTCGCGGTACCGGGGAGCCAGCTCGGCCCAGTGCGCGCCGGGCATCCCGACCTCCGTGTTGGGGCAGGGGGCGAGAACGTAGTGCAGGTGCCGTCCCTCGGGGGCCAGAGCCGGGTCGCCGGCGGTGGGCCGGGTGATCAGCAGGGACGGGTCGGTCATCAGGCGGCCGGTCCTGGTCAGTTCGTCGAAGGTGCGCTGCCACGCGGCGCCGAAGGACAGCGTGTGGTGGGCGAGGTGCGGCCAGGTGCGGGTGGTGCCGGCGTGCAGGACGACGGCCGAGGGGGCGTAACGCAGCGGAAGGGGGCGACGCGGACGGCGGCCCAGCAGCCGATGGGCGACCGGCAGGTCGGGGGTGAGGACGACGGCGTCGCACGGGATGCGCTCATGCGCCGTGCGGACCGCGGTCACCCGGTCCCCTCGTCGTTCCAGGTGCGTGACGGCGTGGCCGAAGCGCAGCTCGGCGCCGGCGTCGGCAGCGGCGGCGCCCATGGCACGGGGCAGCGCGTGCATCCCGCCGCGCGGGAAGTACACGCCTGCCACGGTGTCCATGTAGGCGATGACGGCGTAGGCGGCCAGGGCGCGGGCCGGTGCCACACCGGCGTACAGGGCCTGGAAGGAGAACACCCGCCGCAGCCGCTCGTCGCTCAGGAACCGCGCGATGCGCGCGTCCAGCCGGCCGAAGCCGCCCAGGGCGGCGAGCCGCGCGAGGTCCGGCGTCAGCAGACTCAGCGGGGAGTCGAAGTTGACGTCGATGAACCGGCGCATCTGCACCGTGTACAGCTCTTCGAGCCAGGTGCGCAGCCGCCGGTAGCCTGCCGCTTCCCGGGCTCCGCCGAACCGCTCGACCTCCGCCTCCATCGCGGCCTGGTCGGTGTGCACGTCCAGGGTGCTCCCGTCGGCGAAGCAGGCCCGGTAGGCGGGGTGCAACGGGATCAGGTCGACGCGGTCGGCGAGGCGCTCGCCGACCGCCGCGAAGGCCTCGTCGGCCAGCTGAGGCATCGTCAGCACGGTCGGTCCGGTGTCGATGAGGTAGCCGCCGAGGTCGCGTCGTCCTGCCCGGCCGCCGGGCAGGGGGCCACGCTCCACGACGGTCACGCGTCGGCCCGCGCCCAGCAGGTGCAGGGCCGCCGACAGGCCGGACAGGCCCGCGCCCACCACCACGACGTGGTCCGTTCTGCCGCGCACCGTCCTCATCGCCGTCTCCGCCCGGTGCCCGGGAGTTCGCGCCCGCCGCCCGCCGCGCGGGCATCCGGACCGAACCGGCGGCCCGCCGCCCGCGGCGACTTCCGCGACCGCCCCGCGGCAGGCTCGCGCGGAACGGCACCTGCCGGCCGCCGCACGCCGCGGACGCCCAAGCGCTCCGCCTGGTGTGCCTCCGCCCCGGTGAGGCGCTCGTCGACGGTCTGCTCCTGGCAGTGCCCGACGGCAGCCGGCAGGCCGGCGTCCAGGTCCGCCGGGCGTGGGGCGTGCGGTCCCGGCCGGCCCTCGGCGGGGCCGAGCGGCGGTCGCCGGGTCCCGGCCGGAGCGTCGTGGGTCCTGCTGGTAGGCATCCCGCTTCCTCTCGTCGGTACGAACCGGCGCTGACGGGCCCGTCCGGCTGGCTTCGTCGCGCAGGGCGGTCCGGAGTCCGGCCGGGACCGCACGCGGACGACCGCGGCGCGGCCGTCCGGCGCCGCGCTCGCGGATCCCCGGGGCCACCCGGGGATCGCCCCGCGCGGCCGGACGCCCGGAGCTGTCCGCGTTCCGTCCGCCCGCGGCGGGATCCACGCACCGCACGCGCCGATGCCTTCCCCGCCCCGACCGGTCCGCCGCCAAGTGGCCCCTGAATGCCCCGGCCTGCCACCTGTTCGGCGGATGGCGTCGCGCCACGGACCTTTCATGGCGCACATCCGCCGGCGGGTCGGTCGGAGACGTGCCGTCACGGCGGGCCGGCCTGGCTTCGGCGGGTGTTCCCGGCCGTCGGTCACTGGGCCGGTGGGTGGCGCCGCGGGAGCGGGCCAGCGTGGCGCACGTCCGCCGGTGGGCCGGGGCGGAATACTCCGCCGCAGCGGCCGCGTCCGGCGGACGGTGGAGGAGGAGCCGAGGAGGAGGCCGTGGTCGAGTCGGACATCGTCATCATCGGTTGCGGCGCCGCGGGGCTTTCCCTGGCACACCGGTTGCCGACGGACACCGCCCGGCGGCCGGCGGTGTCCGTCGTCCTGGTCGACGCGCCGGCCGGGCCCCTGCGGGCACCGCCGCGGACGTGGTGCTACTGGGAGGCGGGCCCCGGCCGCTACGACCGCGCGGTGACCGCCTCCTGGGGCTGGCTGCGCGTCCACAGCCGGCACGGAACCGCCGTACGGCGCCCCATCGCCCCGTTCCGCTACAAGATGATCCGGTCCGGTGACTTCGAGGCGCTGGTGGAACACGACCTGGCGCGGCGGCCGAGGATCGGGCGGCTGCACGCCACCGTCCAGGAGGTCGCCCTCGACCCCGACGGCACCGCGCGCGTCCTGGCCACGGACGCCTTCGGGGCCCGAGTCGGCATGACCGCCCGCTGGGTCTTCGACTCCCGCCCCCCGCATCGTCCGCCCGCCGCCCGCACCCGCCTGCTCCAGCACTTCCGCGGCTGGTTCGTCCGCACCCGGCGGCCGGTGTTCGACCCGGACGTGGCCGACCTGATGGACTTCCGCACACCGCAGCCGGCCCGTGGACTGTCCTTCGGATACGTCCTGCCCACCAGCCGGCACAGCGCGCTGGTCGAGTACACCGAGTTCGGCCCGGCCCCGCTGACCGCCGACGCCTACGACGCCGCGCTGGAGCACTACACCCGGCACGTACTGAACACCGGCCCGGTGGAGGTGCGGGCGACGGAACAGGGGATGATCCCGATGACCGACGCCGTACTCACCGACCCCACCGCCCGCACGGTCTTCCGCATCGGCGCGGCCGGCGGCTGCACGCGGCCCTCCACCGGCTACACCTTCGCCGCGATCCAGCGGCAGACGGAGGCCGTCGCCCGTGCCGTCCGCGCGGACCGCCCACCCGTTCCACCGCCGCCCCACCGGCGGCGCGCCCGGATGATGGACGCCGTCGTCCTGCGCGCGCTGGACACCGGCCGCATCGACGGACCCGACTTCTTCTGCCACCTGTTCGACCACGTGCCCACGGCCCGCCTGCTGCGGTTCCTGGACGGACGCACCCGGCTGCACGAGGACCTCGCGGTCGGCGTACGAACCCCCGTGGCACCGATGCTGCGCACGGCGGCGGAACTGCTGTGGCTGCCCCGCCGGCCCGCCCCCTGACCGGCCGGGCGGACGACCCGGCGCCGAGGAGTTCCTCATGACCCTGCTGCACGATGCGGTGCTCGCCGAAGCCTTCGACCGCGGCGCCGGCAGCTACGACCGCTTGGTGACACTCAACCCGGGCTACCACACGCAGCTACGACGCTCGGCCCGACGCCTCGCCCTGACGGCCGGTGCCGCCGTGCACCGCGTACTCGACCTCGGCTGCGGCACGGGAGCCTCGACCGCGGCCCTGGCCGCCGCCCTTCCGCTCGCGGAGACCGTCGCGGTGGACGCCTCGGCGGGCATGCTGCGCCGGGCCACCGCCAAGACCTGGCCGGCCCGGGTGCGGTTCGTCCACGCCCCGGCGGAAGACCTGGGCACGGCCGGTGTGCGCGGCCCCTTCGACGCGGTCTTCGCCGCCTACCTGTTCCGCAACCTGGCCGACCCGGACGCGGTCCTGCGCACGGTGCTGGAGCTGCTGGCACCGGGGGGCCGGCTCGGGGTGCACGAATACGCGCTCAGCGGGCGGCGCGTGGACCGCGCGGTGTGGTCCGCCGTCTGCGGGGGCGTCATCGTGCCGCTCGGCGCGGCCACCGGCAACGGCGGGCTCTACCGCCACCTGCGGCGCAGTGTCGCGGAGTTCGACACCGCGCCGGCGTTCGCGGACCGGATGCGCCGGGTCGGATTCGACCGGGTCGGCGTGCTGCCGCTGCCGGGCTGGCAGACGGGTATCACCCACACCTTCCTCGCCCGGCGGCCGCCCCGGCGCCCGGAGGGTGCCCGGTGAACGGCCGCGCCGGCGGCGGGCCGCCAGGCAGCCGGGACCGGCGGGCGCGGGCCGTACCGGTCCGGCCGGGAACGGACCGGGTCCGGGACGATCCGCCGGTCACCGCGGTGATCGGCGGCGGCATCGCCGGTCTCGCCGCGGCCACGGTGCTGGCGGAGCGAGGCGTCCGCGTGGTGCTGTACGAGCGCGATCCCCGTCTCGGCGGCCGGGTGGCGGGATGGCCGGTCACCCTTCCCGACGGCACCCGCGCCACGATGAGCCGGGGCTTCCACGCCTTCTTCCGCCAGTACTACAACCTGCGGGCACTGCTGCGCCGGGTGGACCCCGCACTGGGCATGCTGACCGGCCTGCCCGACTATCCGCTCAGGCACAGCAGCGGTCTGTGCGACAGTTTCCGCCGCGTACCGCGCACACCCCCGTGGAACGCGCTCGGCTTCGCAGCGCTCAGCCCCACGTTCCGGCTCAGGGACCTGCTGTCCATGCGTCCCGGCGCCGCGCTGCCCCTGCTGGACGTCCGCACCAGCCGGGTCCACGAGGACCTCGACCAGGTCAGCGCCGACGCCTTCCTGGACGCGGTGGGCTTTCCACCGGCCGCGCGGCACCTGGCCTTCGAGGTGTTCTCCCGCAGCTTCTTCGCCGACCCGCGGCACCTCTCGGCGGCCGAGATGGCACTGATGTTCCACATCTACTTCCTCGGCTCGAACGAGGGCCTGCTCTTCGACGTGCCCCGTGAGCCGTTCCCCGTCGCGCTGTGGGAACCGCTGGCGGGCCACCTGGCGCGGCACGGCACCGAACTGCGCACCGCCACGCCCGTCGAGGCCGTCCATCCCGGCCCGGACGGCGGCCACCTCGTGGCCGACGCGACCGGTACCCGGCACTTCGACGCCGTCGTGCTGGCCATGGACGCCGGTGGTCTGCGAGCCGTGGTCAGCCGGTCCCCGCGGCTCGGCGACACCGCGTGGCGCGCCCGGGTCGCGCGACTGCGCACGGCCGCGCCGTTCCTGGTGTCCCGGCTGTGGCTGCAAAGCCCCGTCGACCCCACCCGGCCCGGCTTTCTCGGTACCAGCGGCTTCGGGGCGCTGGACAACGTCAGCGTCCTGTCCCGGTGGGAGGGCGAGGCGGGGCGCTGGGCGGCGCGGACCGGGGGATCGGTCGTCGAACTCCACGCCTACGCCGTGCCACCGGCCGCCGACCGCCACAGCACCGAGCGGCATCTCGTCGAGCAGCTGCACCGGGTGTACCCGGAGACACGCGGGGCCCACGTCGTCGCCGCACGGCACGAGTGGCGGGCGGACTGTCCCCTGTTCCCCGTCGGCGGGTACACCCACCGTCCCACGGTGCGCACCCCGGACCCGGCCGTCGTCGTCGCCGGCGACCTCGTCCGCACCGGCCTGCCCGTCGCCCTGATGGAACGCGCGGCCACCTCGGGTTTCCTCGCCGCCAACACGCTGCTGGAGCGGTGGGGGGTGCGCGGGGAGCCGGTGTGGACCGTCCCGGACGGCGGCCGGTCCGTACTGCTTCGCGCCCTGGCGGCGCGCGGCCGGCCCGGAGGACGAAGGTTTGGCGGCGGCGCCGGACGGGAGTACGCCGATCCCGGGTGACACCGGGTGACACCGGGTGACACCGGGTGACACCGGGTGACACCGGGCGGTGCCGACGCCGTCCGCCCCGTCCGGGCGCCGCACTGCCGGCTTCCGTGCGGCGGGCACTGACCGAGGCGGTCGGTACCCGCCGTACGGAGGAGGAGCGGGGGAGCGGCTGCCCGGACCTCGCGGCTGGGCGTCAGTCCCCTCTGACGGCGGTCAGTTGGTGAAAACGGCCGGGGAGCCGCTGACGCTGCTGTCGACGACCGGCGCGTAGGCGGCCGTGAAGTATCCGCTGGCCGCGCACAGGGACGAACCGGACGCCTTGGTGAAGGCCTGGTTGGTGAAGGTCAGGCTGTTGGTGGTGTTGGAGCTCACCGCGGAGAGACCGGACGCCCGGTAGACGCAGTTGACGGTGCCCAGCAGGGTGGACAGGACCACCGTGGTCTGGATGGTGCTGCCCGAGGCCGGGGTCACCGTCACGCTGCCGCCCGAGGCGGCGGACGTGGTGTAGGGCAGGTTGTTGACGGTGACGCTCTGCACGCCGGTGACACCGGTGACGTTGCTGGTGCAGCCGCTGAAGGTCTGGGAGGTCGCGGACTCGGTCGCGGTGCCCGGGGCGGCGGGGTTCGACGTCACCTTGGCGGACAGCGACGAGCCGGTGCAGGTGATGCCGGTGGAGCCGCCGCTGGTCGTGGCGAGGGCGGCCTTGGTGCCGCTCGCCAGTGACGCGGTGAGTACGTCGCCCACGGAGACCGCGTTGCCGCCGGCGCTGCCGTAGGTGAGCACGGAGCCGGCCGCCGAGACGGAGCCGGCCGGAAGGAGGGTCAGTGCGGACAGAGCGGCGGTGACGGTTAAGGCGGAGACACCGAAGCTGCGCATGCGGGAGTCCTCTTTCGGGCGTGCGGGTGGTACGGGGCAGGGGCGGCCGTCCAGGACATTGGCGAAGGACGGCGGCCCGGCATGGCGGTCCCGGATGGCGGGACTGCCGGACCGGTACGCGTTGCTGACGGCTGATCCGGCGTCAGGGACACCGGTGCACTTGTTGGCGCCTTGCGGGTGCGTGACACTGACGGCTCAAGCAGGTCGTCCGCCGCAGGTCGCGGGAGAAGGAAACCTGTGAAGGTTGTAAACCTGACGAGTATTCAACGTCAAGGCGTGACACGTGAAGGTCGTGAGAAGGGGCCTGGAATGGCAGCAGGTTCGCCGATGCCGCCTCCGCTGGTGTTGCCCGGTATCCGCAAGGGCCGCGACCCGGAGCGCTCGCTGCGGCGGGGTCCGCGCCGTGCCTCGCCCGAGGCCGTCGCCGCCAACCAACGCGACCGGCTGCTGGACGGGTTCGTCCGCACCGTCGCCCAGGTCGGCTACGCCGGCACCCGGGTCAGCGACATCTGCCAGGCGGCCGGTGTGACCAGGCCGGTCTTCTACGAGCTCTTCAAGGGGAAGGAGGACGCCTTCCTCGCCGCACACCACCACGGCACCTCCCTGGTCTTCGCCGCGATGGAGGAAGCCCGTGCCCAGGCCGGCGACTGGCCGGGTCAGGTGCGCGCCGGCCTGGGCGCCCTGCTCGTGATCCTCGCCGAGGCACCCGCCTTCGCGGCGATGGCCATCGTCGAGATCGACGCGGTCGGCCCCGCCGGGCGAGAGGCCCGTGAGCACCTGCTGACCCGCTTCCGGGACTACTTCACCGACCTCCCTGACCTGGAACTTCCCGTTCCCGAGGAGGAGTTGGTCGACACGGTGGTCGGGGGCGTGTACTCCGCGATCTACCGCCGCATAGCCGCCGGCCGCACCGCCGAACTGCCCGCACTGCTGCCCGGCCTGGCCTTCTCCGTCCTCGCCCCGTTCCTGGGCCCGGAACGTGCCGCCGCCTGCCTGACCGCTCCGCCCCCTGTCATGGGATCCCTCCCGGCCTGCCTGAACCCGGAGTCCTGAACCGGACACGCCCACCGCTGCGGACCCGCCGAGGCGGCCGGCGCAGCCCAGTCCGCGCGCGGTGCCGATACCGGCGGCCGCGCACACCGGCCGGCACCGGCTGCACGGCCGGAACACCGTTCCTGCCACGGGCACCGCTCCGAAGTACCGGCGGAACCAGGTACTCCGGACACGCCCTGATCCGGGCCCGGTCCTTCGCCTGCACGGCTGTCGACGCCGCGTCGGGGCGCGGGAGCCCGTGCCGAACCGATGACTCCTGCCCCGACACCGCTTCGCGAGTTGCTCGGCGAGCCGCAAGACGAGGACGCCTGTCGGCCCGCGTCGTTGACATGTTCCTGTCTTGTAGCTAGCTTCACGGGGCAGCTCCCCCTGTGCCCCCGGGTGTCCGCAGCCCCTGGGCCCCGTCGAAGCGCTCGATTTCCAGGTACCTCGTCCCATGGGTGGACAACGTTGTCAACCCCCGGCGTCCAGGCACTCGGCAAGGCCGCTCATCGCCCGGGTTGCGTGCTCGACACGGAAGACAACGTTGTCGGCCCTTGACTCCGAGCAGAGGAGAACCCCGTGACGACACGACAGTTGAGACCTCCCGGAGCCACGGCGATCGGTCTCCTCGCCGCCGCGGCGCTGGCCGCGGCCGGACTGTGCACGCCTGCGTGGGCGGCCGGGAAGGCCGCGCTCGTCACCGCGCCGGCGACTCTGGTCAACCCGTTCATCGGCACGTCGAACCAGGCCGACGACTTCCCCGGGGCCGACGTCCCGTTCGGCATGGTCCAGTGGAGCCCGGACACCCCGTCGCGTCCCGACGGCGGGGGCTACGAGTACAACGACTCGTCGATCACCGGTTTCAGCCTGACCCACATCGCCGGACCCGGCTGTGGCGCGGCGGGTGACATACCGGTGCTGCCAACGGTGGGAGCCGTGAACACCGGTGCGACAGACGCCTTCTCGCACAGTGCCGAGTCGGCGTCGGCAGGGTCGTACAAGGTCACGCTCAACAACCAGGTGACCACCGAGCTGACCACCACGACACGCAGCGGCATGGCGCGTTTCACCTTCCCCGCGACCAGCCAGGCCAATCTGGTCTTCAAGTTGACAGGCAGTCAGAACGGAGCCGCGTCGACACAGTTCACCAAGGTGTCGAGCACCGAGGTGAGCGGGCAGGTGACCAGCGGCCACTTCTGCGGCGCGGGAAACACGTACACCGTCTACTTCGACATGGTCTTCGACCGGCCGTTCGCCTCGCAGGGCAGTTCCGTGGCCAAGGCGGCGACCGCCTCCTCCCCGGCGTCGGCCCGGGCGTCGCAGAACGCCGCCGAGAAGCCGAACAGGCCGGAACTGCACGGAAAGAACCCGGCCACCGCGGACCCGAAGTCCACGACGTCGACGACGACCACGACCACGAAGCCGGGCAAGGACAGCGCGGCCCCCGGCGCCGCCGCCTCGAACGGATACGTCACCTTCGACACCACGAGCAATCCGGTCGTGCAGGCCAAGGTCGGCCTCTCCTATGTGTCGGTCGCGAACGCGGTCGCCAACCGGGCCGCGGAGAACGCTGGTTGGGACTTCGACGCGACCCGCACCGCCGCACAGAACGCGTGGAACAACGCACTCGGCAAGGTCCAGATCGCCGGCGGCACGACCGCGCAGCAGCAGAGCTTCTACACCGCGCTCTATCACTCGCTGCTGCACCCGAACGTCATCAGCGACACCAACGGCCAGTACTACGGCTTCGACGGAAAGACGCACACCGTGGACGCCGGCCACAGCGCCGTGTACGCGAACTATTCCGGCTGGGACATCTACCGTTCGCAGGCCCAGCTCGAAGCCCTGGTCGCGCCCCAGGCGGCCTCCGACACCGCGCAGTCGATGGTCGACGACTACACGCAGACCGGGATCTTCCCCAAGTGGTCCGAGAACAACGGCGAGTCGTACGTCATGGTCGGTGACCCGGCGGCAGCCGTCCTCGCCGACTACTACGCCTTCGGAGCCCGGGACTTCGACGCCACGACCGCCCTGGCCGACCTGGTCAGGCAGGCGAGCACCACCAACAACGACCGGCCCGGACTCGCCTACCTGAACTCGCCGGGATACCTGCCGCATGACGGCAGCTACGGCTGCTGCAACTTCTACGGCCCCGTGGCCACCACCCTGGAGTACGACACCGCCGACTTCGCGCTCTCCGCGATGGCCGGGGCGCTCGGCGACACCGCCGACCAGAAGACGTACGCCGACCGCGCACAGGACTGGCGCAACGTGCTCAACCCGGCCTCCGGTTTCGTGGAGCCCCGTAACGCCAGTGGCTCGTGGACCGGTGGCTTCGATCCCACCAGCGGCACCGACATGGTCGAGGCCGACTCGTGGATCTACACCGGAATGGTCCCGTTCGACATCGGCGGCCTGGCGCACGCCAAGGGCGGCGACACCGCGATGAACCACTACCTGGACACCGTGCTGCGCAGCTACACCGGCGCGGGCGGCTACGCCTGGGTCGGCAACGAACCGAGCATCGAACTGCCGTGGGAGTACGACTACACGGGGCAGCCCTACAAGACGCAGGGCACGGTGCGGGCGATCCAGGACCAGATCTGGTCGGACACCCCGGGCGGCCTGGCCGACGGCAACGACGATCTCGGCGCGATGAGCGCCTGGTACGTGTGGTCGGCGCTCGGCATGTACCCCGAGACGCCCGGAACCTCCGACCTCGCCCTCGGCTCTCCGCTGTTCACGCAGGCCGTGGTCACCCTTCCCTCGGGCAAGACGCTGACGGTCAACGGCAACGGCGCCGCCGACAACGCCCCCTACGTGCAGTCCGCGGCGTGGAACGGCACGGCGTGGAACAACGCCTACGCACCGACCACGGCGGTCACGGCCGGTGGCACGCTGGACTTCACACTGGGCAGCGGCGCGAACACGTCGTGGGCGACCGGAGCGAGCGCGGCTCCGCCGTCGTATCCGGGCGACACCACGGCACCGGCTTCGCCGCGGATCGGTACCCTCGTCTCCGCCGTGGCCTCCGGCCTGTGCGTGGACGACGCGTCCTCCAGCACCTCCGACGGCACCCACGTCCAGATCTGGGGATGCGACAACACGTACGCCCAGGACTGGATCGTCGCCGGCGACGGAACTGTCCGGGCCCTCGGCAAATGCCTGGACGCCGATCACAGCGGGACCACCAACGGCACGCTGATCCAGCTGTGGACCTGCAACGGCACCGGCGCCCAGCAGTGGACCCCCGGAACGGGCGGATCGCTGGTCAATCCCGAGTCGAAGCTGTGCCTCGACGACCCCAACTCCTCGACGGCCAACGGCACCCAGCTCCAGCTGTACACGTGCAACGGTACGGCGGCCCAGAACTGGAAGCTGCCGGGCTGAGGCATCGGCGGGGTGGTCGACGGCCCCGCCCGGACGACTCGCGCAGCACGTTCCCGTGTGTCCGGACCGCAGCGCCGCGGCACACGGGAACCCGTCCGACCGCAACCGCCGAAGCCGCGCACGCCTGGGCGGCCCGACGATCGCCGAACGCGACCGGGCTATAAGGAATGAGTTCAGACAAGTCGGAGTCCTGCGTCAGGTGCTTCACACCGTGACTGCGCGTCAGAACATCTTCGGCTGGATGCGGGGGTCGCGGGCCAGGAATTCCTGCTTGGTGTGCAGCACGCGGTCGCCCGCGAACTGGTCCAGCGCAGCGAGGATCTGTTCCTTGTCGGCGCCAAAGCTCCCGACCGTGGCGATGACGCGGTAGCCGAGCTCGTGCAGCTCGTCCGAGAAGCGCATGCCCCTGGTCGAGTGGTACGGGACACCTGGCCGCAGGCGGACCACCAGCAGGTGATTGCCCTCGTAGACCTGCGTCAGTTTCGGGTTCACCGAGCCGCGCTTGGGAGGCAGGACGCCCACGTGCGAGATGTCCATCCACGGCGTCTGCAACGTGCCAACGCCGGACGTGCCCCTGCGCAAGTGCACAGTGATCGCCGAACGGTCGATGACCAATTCTGCCTCACCAGGCAAGGATCGGCCGACCAAAAGAGTGATGAGTCCTATTATCCCCGCAAAACCGCCCCACCATACAGGGATCGCCCACAGCCAGCTCGCGTCGTGGTTCAGCCCTGCGAAGAGCACTGCCATTCCGACCAGAAGGAGGGAGACGAATCCAAAAGGCTTCGACATGTTTTTCTTCATCTGCGTCTTCGCCGCCGCTCGGTCGCGGCTGAACCGCACTTCGTCCACCGGGTCGGTCGGCGGTGTGTCGGGGTCGGCGGGGCCTCGCGCGAGGGCCAGCGCGCCGGCGGTGTCGGTCGCCCGTTGGCGTGGCCGGGGCAAGCCGCGGGACTGCAGCTCCGCGGCGACGCTGAGGTAGACCTCGTTGAGAGTGAGCGGCCGCGGGCTGTCCAGTGCCGCCAGCAGTGCCCCGGTGAAGGCGGTGTACTGCTCACCGCCAAGCGCGTAGGACGGGGCGTTGGCGCTGGTGGACGTCATCGTATACGTGCCCGCGATGGAGAGTTGGCCGTCGACCAGGCCCTCCTCGCCTGTCATGACCTCGATGGCCCGTCCGGAGAAGCAGCAGTCCAGAACGAGGACCCGGGCGGCGGCGCCGCTGCCGCCGAGGTCCTCACGCAGCAGGTCGACGCCCAGCGCGCTGTACTTCGGAGCGTCGGCCCGCGTCGAGTTCGTCGCCAGGTACAACCGCCCCCGATCGTCCACCAGGCCGTGGCCGGCGTAGTAGATCAGCAGCATGTCCGAGGCCTCCGCAGCAGCCTTGCCGATGGCGCGGCCGATGTCGGCGACGGAAGCGGCCGGGTCCACGACTTCGCAGTACGCGGATTCCAGCACACCCGCGGTGTCGTGGGTGAGCCGGCGCCACAGGCTCGCGACGTTCCGCCGCACGGCCGGGAGGTCCGCCAGGTCGGGGGATTCCGGGAAGTGGCTGACCCCGATCAGCACGGCGCGCGACCGCACCGGGTCAGGGAACCGGCTCACCCCTGCTGCTCCGGCGCGTCGACCAACTGCCTGATCTCACGTATCAGGCCGGGTACGTCGTCCTGGAGAAGGTGCGCGTCCACCTCGACGCTGCGACCGTCCGGACGCCTGACGGTGACCTTCACGTCCGCGTGGCGGTGGGTGAGCCAGGTGGACAGCGAGCGGGCGAGCACCGCTCCCGCCCCGCCGGAGCCCATTGCGATGGTGAGCACGTCGAGCAAACCGCCCATCTCTCCGCCGGTCCCACTGCCGGAGGATTCCAGGCGCAGCCGCCCGCGCAGTTCGTCCTCAAGCCTCAGCCAGTCGAGCAGCGACTGCAGCGCGTTGGGGTCCTCGGCCACGGTGATCCGCAGCAGTGGCTCGGTTCCCGCTTCGGTGTCCATGGCACCATCGTGGCAAGGGCGGGGCCGGTCCGTCATGAACTGAGTTCGTTCTCCACATACAAGCCACGGGAAGTCAGCGGTCGAGGAGCCGACCCGCCCCGAGCTGGAGCGGGTACGCGCTGCGGTCGAAGGCGCTGCTACTGGAGCGGGCGGCAGAACCGAAGCGCACGGCCATGCTCACCGCGGTGATGCGGCATCTGGAGGCGAAGGCGATCGACGAGGCCCCGGACCTCTTCCAGGTCCTCATGGCCACCCGGCTGCTGAACACCGCGAAGCGGAAGACGGAGAAGGAACGGCTGTCGACGCTGCCGCAGTTGGAGAAGCCGTCACGCACGCTCGCGCGGGCGGCGAAGGTGCTGTTCGAGGAGCTGGAGTTGGTTGAGGAACACGGCGCGGATCTGGACGTCGCCGCACAGTGGGCGGCGGTCGAAGAGGACGAACTGGCGGGACTGAGCCCGGACATGCCCGTCGCCGAGCACCTGGCGGAGCTGGTGCGGGGCCTGGACGCCGGGTGGAAGCTGCTCACCGAACGCCTGGAGGAGGCGGGGCCGGCGGCGAAGGTCTCCATCGAGGCGCAGGACGACGGGCGGGTGAAGCTGAACGTCGGCAATCTCGGCGCGCTCGGCGAGCCGAAGTCCTGACGCGGCTGCGCAAGCGGGTCGAGAAGACGGTCCCGAAGATCGACTTGCCGGACCCGCTGTTCGAGGTGAACGCCTGGACCGGCTTCCTCGACGCCTTCGTCCATCTCGGCGACGGCACCACTCGGATGAAGGGCCTGCCCACCTCCGTGGTCGCGCTGCTGGTCTCCGAAGCGTGCAACATCGGCCTGGCCCCGGTGGTCAACCCCGCCCACGAGGCCCTGACCCGGGCCCGGCTCGTGCACGTCGACCAGTACTGCCTGCGCGCCTGCACCATCGCCGCGGCGAACGCGCGGCTCATCGCCGCCCAGGCGAGATCCCTATCGTGCAGTTCTGGGGCGATGGGCTGCTCGCCTCCGTGGACGGCCTGCGGTTCGTCGTCCCCGTCCGAACCGTGAACGCGGCACCGTCGCCGAAGTACTTCGGCTTCAAACCGGGCATCACCTGGCTCAACGCCGTCAACGACCAGGTTGCGGGCATCGGGCAGATGGTCGTCCCTGGGACCCCGCGCGAGCGGCATGATCGGGTCTTGCGACCCGACCCCGGCCCATACCGGGCAGCGGATGCGCGCCGCCTCGCCCGGTCGGCCCGTGGTCAGTTCGTTGACCGTCCCGATCGCGCGCAGGTCGACGCCATCGCGACCGAGCTCCAGTGCGACTGCGCCCCCGGTGCCGTAGCCGACGGCGGCGGTGCGGTCGGGGTCGGCCCGTGGTTCGGCACGTAACACGTCGAGCGCTGCGTGACCGATTCCTCGCATCCGGTCAGGGTCGGCGAGCAGCGGCATGCAACGGGCCAACATTTCCTCTGGGTCTTCCAAATAGCGTCCGCCGTGGAGGTCGAAGGCCAGCGCCACGTACCCCAGCTCGGCCAGAGCCTCGGCCCGGCGGCGCTCGACATCGCTGAGGCCCATCCCCTCCGATCAGGACTGCGGGCCGGCGCTCGGCACCGGCCGGGAGCGCGAGGTATCCGATCATCGTCAGGTTGTCGGCAGGGCATTCGACCGTACGGGCTGTGATCGCCGTCATACGGCTGGACGGTAATGACCGTTGCGCCCGCTCGGGGGGGCACCGATGGCAGAGCAGTCTGTCCCGACTACATCACCCGGACGCGTCTACCCCTGTCGTCATTCGTTGGCGAGCTCAAGCAGTCAGCGCATCACCGCTGTTCAGGAAGTCAGCGTAGACCTCTGCCGGAGTGCGGTAGCTGTGGGTCTTGCGTGGAGTACTCGCCGAACCGGTTGATGTGCTCGGTCAGGTACGGCGAGATGTGCGCCAGGTCCTCGGGTCGATCTCCCGCCCTTCGTCCAATAGCTGCCGTACGATCTCCGCGATGTCCAAGGCATTGTGGAAGACCACCGCGTTCGTGAGCAGCGCGTTGAACTTCATCGCCTTCTCCTGCTCGATTGGGTCGTCGTCGGCGATGACGCCGCGGTTGCCGAACCCGTTCCACTGGGTCTTCGAGGCCGTTTTGTCGAAGGCCGAGAACCCCTCCAGCTCCAGTCCGGCCTCCACCACCTTCTCCAGCGCGATGTTGATCAGATCCGCCGGGCGGTTCTTTGCCGCGGCCTCCTTGCGGATCGACTGCTCGACGATCCCCCGGGCCTTGGCCTGGTCGCGGGTACGCGGTCCGCTCGATCGAAGTCACAACCCGCCCCAAGGCCCCAGACGACGCTGAACATCACCACCAACGACACTGAGCTGAACGGGTGAAGGGGTGGACGCTCAGGGTCAAGATCATCCCGTTGGCCCTTTGACGCGTATCTCCGGTCACACCCCGGGGAGGCCGTGCCGGGGGAGTGCCACAGCACCACCGTGAACCACGGCCGGCCAACTCCGAGGGCGGAGGCTTTCCCGGGCCCCGTTCCGTCACCCGGGGCCACGAACACCGTTCCTGCCCGGCTCAGGGCGCCAGCACGACCCTGCCGAACACCTTGCCCGCGTCGATTTCCCGGTGGGCCGGCACCGCCTGGTCCAGCGGCAGCACCTCGTGCACGACGGTGCGCAGGTCCCCGTGGGCGGCATCGGCCAACTGGGACGACCGCACGGCCTGCCTGTCGGCGCGCGGCACGGTGTCGGAGCTGAAGGTGGCGAACGACAGTGACCTGCGGAAGGCGTCCATCAGCCGCATGCCGAAGTCCGCCGGCGGTTGCCCGCCGACCACGCCGACAGCCACGTACCGCCCGTTGGAGTTCAGCCTGTCCAGGAAGAGGGGAAGCTGCGGACCCCCCACGACATCAATCACCACGTCGAAGCCCGGCAGCGCGTCCGGGCCGCCCTCGCCGGAGCGGTCGAGGACATGGGTCGCCCCCAGTTCCCGCAGGCGGGCGCCACGTTCCGCCGACGAGGTGGTGACCGCCACCGCGCCCGCACCGCCCCTGGCCGCAAGCTGGACGGCCGTGATCCCGATGCTGCCCGCCGCGCCGCGCACGAGCACCGTCTCGCCGGGCGCGAAACGAGCGCGGTCCAGGGCGAAGTGGGCGACCACACCGGAGCCGCCAAGACTCACCGCGTCCGCGCCTGCCAGGCCGTCAGGCAGTGCAAGGACGTCCTCGACCGAGGCGACGGCCTGCTCGGCGTACCCACCGGACAGGCCGGTGAACGCCCACACCCGCCGCCCCCTCCACGAGGCGTCCACGCCCTCGCCCACCGAAGTGACGATTCCCGCCACCTCGCTGCCGAGGAGGTGGCCTTCCCGGAAGCCGTACGCGGCGAGCGCTCCCCGGCGGATCACGGCGTCCACGCCGCCCACCCCGATCGCCTCCGTGGTGATCCGCACCTGCCCGGGGGCAGGGACGGGCACGGGCAAGTCGACGACCTCCAGACCGTCAGGGCTTCCGAACTTCCTGATCACGACGGCTTTCAACGCTGCTCCACAGGTCGGTGAACGGACGGGTCACAGCTGCTGCGACCGTGAGCGGCGCGCGGCCCCCAGCCCGAGGCACCATCAGCAGGGTGTCGGGACGGGGCGGCGTCACCGCCATCGGACCGTAACGGACGCCCGCGTCCGTTTGGCTAAAGTGAGAGGCCATGACCGACCGTTTGCCTCACACTGTGCGCTCCGACGCCCGCGACAACCGGGCCCGCATCCTGGACGCCGCCCGCGCGGTGTTCGGCGAGGAGGGTCTGAGCGCGCCCATGCGCGACGTCGCCCGGCAGGCAGGCGTCGGCCCCGCCACGCTGTACCGCCACTTCCCGACCAAGCAGGCGCTGATCGTGGAGACCTTCGCCGAGCAGCGGCGAGCCTGCCAGGCCGCCGTCCACGACGCCCTCGCGGACCCGGACCCGTGGCACGGATTCCGGAGCCTGATCGAGCGGATCTGCGAACTCCACGCGCACAGCCGGGGATTCGCCGACGCCTTCATGACCGCCTTCCCCGAGGCCATGGACTTCACCGCCGACCGAGAGCGGACTTCGCGCGCGGTTGCCGAACTGGCCCGCCGTGCCCAGGAGACCGGTGAGCTCCGTCGCGGCTTCGTCGTCGACGACCTGACCCTCATGCTCATGGCCCACCGGGGCCTCCAGGCCACGCCGCGCGCCGCCCGGCTCACGGCCTCCCGCCGCTTCGCCGCCTACGTGATCGAGGCGTTCCGCGCCGCTCCGGAGACGGGAGCGCCCACGCCGTTGCCGCCGGCACCACGCCTGCAGCTCACGCACTCGCCCGGCACGCCGTGAACCCTCACTGCGAGGTCCGTCCTCCCTGCACCCGGCAGCCTCGTCGGTTCCCAGCCGCGGCCGGGTTCGAGAAGTGGCGGTTGGTGTGGTGGCGGGCATGCATCGATCCCTGCGCCAGGGGTCTCCACCTGCTGGTCCTCGATGTCGGGTAAGTGCGCGTAACCATGTATGAGTGAGTGCCGTTGGCAGAGCGTGAATCTGACGGAATGGGCGAAGACGCAGGGCGTGCATCCGCAGACCGCGTATCGCTGGGTTCCGTGAGGGGCTCTTGCCGGTACCAGCGGATGGGGGCACCTCCCAGACGGAGTCTGGGGGGCCTCGCACGATCCTGGTGAACGTCGACGCGAACACCACGCCCAAGGCCATCGGCGGTCTGGGCCTGTGCCCGCGTGTCCTCGCACGATCAGAAGAGCGATCTGGAACGCCAGGTCGCTCGGCTGTCCACGTGAGCAGCGAAGGCCGGTCACCGAGTCGTTCGTGTCGAGGTGGAGATCGCCTCCGGGATGAACGGCTGCCGTTCCAAGGCCCGGCGCCTGCTGGCCGACCCGAACGTGACCTGCGTGGTGGTGGAGCACAAGGACCGGCTCGGCCGGATGAACGTCGAGCTTGTCGAGGCCGTGTTGTCCGCGACGGGCCGTCGCCTGCTGGTGCTGGACGACGGCGAGGTCGAAGACGACCTGGTGCGGGACATGGTGGAGGTGCTGACCTCGTTCTGCGCACGCCTGTACGGACGCAGGTCGGCGAAGAACCGTGCCCGCAAGGCACTGGAAGCCGCCGAACATGGCTGAACTTCGCCCGATCGCCGCGCCGTTCGTCGCTCTCGGCCCGTCCGGTGTGGCGGTACGTTCCCGGCTCAAGGACCTCACGCCCGAGGACGAGAAGGTTCTGCGCTTGGTGGGTGCGCACCTGGGCTCGCTCGCCTCGACGGACCTCAAAGCACGCTGCCGTGACGGCCTGGTGCACTCCACCGAGTCATGGGCGACCCGTAAGCGGGACCTGACGGCCCGGCCGTCGTCCAGGTGGGCCGGGTCGATCACGAAGGCCACACACGACCAGTGGGCACTCGCCCGGCGTGGCCAGGCAGCACATGTGCAGTCCCTCGAAGCCGGTATCACCACGATCCGCCACCGGCTGTCGCTGCCGGTCGGCCAGAAGGGCACCCGACGGGCTCCGGGCGGCTACCGCTGCGCGCACGAGTGGTTTCACAAGACGCGACGGCTGCATGTGCTGGAGGACCGCCTCGAGAAGGTTCAGGCCGACCGGGAAGCGGGCCGGGTGCATGTCGTGCGTGGCGGTAAACGTCTGCTGGGCACCCGTCACAACCTCGGCACCGCGCAGCTCACCGAGGCCCAGTGGCGTGAGCGGTGGGAAGCCGAGCGCTGGTTCCTGAAGGCGGACGGCGAGTCGGGGAAAAGGCTCGGCAACGAGACGATCCGCATCACGCCCGAGGGCGAAGTGTCGATCAAGCTCCCGGCCCCGCTCGCCGACCTGGCGAACGCCAAGCACGGCCGATACGTACTCGCCGCGAAGGTGCGGTTCCCTCACCGAGGGCAGGAGTGGGCCGACCGTGTGGAGGCGAACCGGGCGGTCGCCTACCGCATCCACCACGACACAAGGCGCGGGCGCTGGTCCGCGGACGCCTCCTGGCAGATCCCTCCCACCAAGACCATCCCACTCAAAGCCGCCCTCGCCGATGGTGTGGTCGGCGTGGACACCAACGCCGACCACCTCGCCGCATGGCGCCTCGACACCCACGGCAACCCGATCGGCCGGCCGCGCCGGTTCTTCTACGACCTGTCCGGCAACGCCCAGCACCGCGACGCCCAGGTACGGCACGCCCTCACGCGGTTGCTGAACTGGGCCAAGACCTGCGGCGTCAAGGCCATCGCGGTCGAAGACCTCGACTTCCAGGCCGAGAAAACAAGAGAGAAGCACGGGCGCAAGCGCCAATTCCGGCAGCTCATCTCCGGCATGCCGACCGGCAAGCTCCGCGCCCGGCTGACCTCCATGGCCGACGCCACAGGTATCGCGATCAACGCCGTGGATCCGGCCTGCACCAGCAAGTGGGGCGCCCAGCACTGGCAAAAGCCGCTGGCTGGCCCCACCCGTAAGACCACCCGGCGCGATGCGGAGAGCATCGCGATCGGGCGACGCGCCCAGGGGCACCCGATCCGGCTGGGGGCACCTCCCAGGCCCTTAAGGCACTGGGGGAGGACGACACCGCCCCGTGCACACCAGAGCGATGTGCACGGGCATCGGACCGGCCAGGCCGACCGGCGTGCCCCTCGGCGTGAGGGACCCCGCCCCCGCATCCCCGGACCACGGACACGATCCGTGCCGCCGGACGCGGCGAGCACGCGGGCAACCAGGACATCCAAAACCGTTCGGGATGTCCGCAGTGACCAGGAATGGGTCCAAGACTCTCTCCTGCTCACTGATTAGGAACGGTTGACAGGGAACGGTGGTGGGCGACAGCCTTTGGCAACGTTGTCATCCCCCGGTTCGGTGCGGAGCGTGCGGGGCCGGTTCGGCTTGTGTTCTTTGATGGGACGTCACATACATGACTGATCAGTCGAGTTCGTCGCGCGGTCCGTCGCGCCGGGCTGTCGTCACTGCGGGTACCACCTTGCTGGCCGGGTTCGGTCTTGGTGCCGTGATGCCCGTGCCGGATGCCGCTGCCGTCCCTCCCGGTGCACCGGCAGCTCTCTCCGGCCCGGGCGGGCTGGCGCTGTACCGGCCCGTCTCGGTGTCCTCGACCGACTATGCGGCCACGCCGGGCTCTTTCGTGGTCGACCGCCTCTCCTCCCCGGGTGTGAGGGGCAGCGGGTGGCGCGCGGGGGAGGGGGATCCGCAGTGGATAGCCGTCGACCTGCAGGCGGTCTGTGAGGTCAGCCAGGTCCGCCTGACCTTCGAGGCGGATGCCTCCGATCCGGTGTACACGCCGCCCACGACCGGCAACGTGCACAGCGGCACGACCGGCAAGGAGATCCAGTCGAGTTACTCGCTGGTCTTCACCGTGGAAGTGTCCTTGGACGGCAGGTCCTGGGTGACGGTGCACCGCACCACGGCGGGTACCGGCGGCGTCGTGAGCATCCGGCTGCCGCGTCCGGTGCGGGCGCGCTGGGTGCGCATGACGTCCCGGCAGCGCTCCAGCCCGCTGCCTCTGGGCCTGAACGGCTTGGAGGTGTACGGCACCGCCGAGGGCAGCCGTCCTGCCGTCACCGGCTGGACCGACTGGGGCTCCCGTCACGAGGAGGCGCCGCGGCTCGTGGTCGCCGATGACGGGAGTGTGCCCGTGGAATCGGGCTGGCGGCTCACGATGGACGACTGGGCCGGCGCGGACGGCGCCGGCCTGTCGAGGACGTCCGTCGACACCGGGGGCTGGCTGCCCGCGGTCGTTCCCGGCACGGTGCTCGGCTCGCTCGTGGAACAGGGGAAGCTGCCCGATCCGGTGGCGGGTCTGAACAATTTGCACATCCCGGAGGCTCTGTCCCGTCATTCCTGGTGGTACAAGCGGGACTTCGCGCTGCCGCGCGGTCTGCGCACCGGTGCCGGCCGTCACGTGTGGCTGGAGTTCGACGGTGTCAATCACCGGGCTGACGTGTGGCTGAACGGTGGGCGGGTCGGAGATCTGACGTATCCGTTCGCCCGTGCCGCCTTCGACGTGACCCGGCAGCTGGTGGCGGACGGCGAGAACGCGCTCGCGGTGAAGATCACGCCGATGCCGGTCCCCGGCAGCCCCGGGGACAAGGGCCCGCAGGGCGAATCCTGGGTGGATGCGGGCGCCCAGCAGATGAACCTCAACTCACCGACGTATCTGGCATCTTCGGGCTGGGACTGGATGCCTGCCGTGCGCGACCGCGCGGCAGGCATCTGGAACCACGTCCGGTTGAGATCGACCGGTCATGTCGTCATCGGCGACCCGCGCGTGGACACCGTCCTGCCCGCCCTGCCGGAGGTGTCGGTCGCCGAGGTGACCGTGGTCGTACCGGTCCGCAACGCCGACACCGCCGACCACCGGACCACGGTCACCGCGGCTTTCGACGGCGTGCGGGTGTCCAAGAGCGTCGCCGTGCCGGCCGGTGAGAGCGTCGATGTCGTCTTCGCCCCCGACGCCTTCGGGCAGTTGAGGCTGCGCGATCCCCAGGTGTGGTGGCCGAACGGTCTGGGCGAGCCCAACCTGCACGACCTCACGCTGACCGCGTCGGCCGGCGGCCAGGAGAGCGACCGGCGCACCACCCGTTTCGGCATCCGCCAGTTCGGCTACGAGTACGAGACGCCGCTCGCGTTCACCGCGTCCGGTGACGCGTGTACGCAGACCGTGACCTTCGAGCGGCAGCGCGCCCAGTACCTCCGCGTCAGGTGTCTGACCCGGGCCACGTCCTGGGGCAGCTCCCTGTGGTCCCTCTCGGTGGGGGACAGCACGCGACCTGGTGTCGACCTTGCACTGCACGCCGCCGCCAAGGCCTCCAGCACCGACCAGGACGGCCACGGCGCGGCCAATGTCACCGACGGCGACGAGGGCACCCGCTGGTCCTCCGACTACACCGACGACCAGTGGATCCGCGTCGACCTGGGCTCTCCCCAGTCCTTCGACCGGGTCGACCTGGTCTGGGAGCAGGCATACGCCAAGACCTTCGTCGTCCAGGTCTCCTCGAACGACTCGGACTGGACCGATGTGAAGTCGGTGGACAACGGGGCCGTGCCGCTGCCGTTCAACAACGCCAGTGCCAGCCTTCAGGTCGAGGACTTCGACCGGCGGACCGCACGCTATGTCCGCCTCCAGTGCGGCCTGCGCAACACGAGTTGGGGCAACTCGCTGTGGTCCCTGAGCGTTGTCGACCGCAGTGAGCCGGGCACCGACCTCGCCCTGCGGCAGCCGGCCAGCGCCCTCACCGAGGACCCCGACCACCCGGCGTCGCACGCCACCGACGGCGACCCGAACACCCGCTGGTCCTCCGACTACGAGGATCACCAGTGGATCCAGGTGGACCTGGGCTCCCCTCGGCAGTTCGACCGCGTCGCCGTCGTGTGGGAGACGGCGTACCCGAAGACGTACGTCATCCAGGTGTCCGACGACGGAAGGAACTGGACCGACGTCAAGTCGGTGTCCAACACGCCGGACCCGCTGAAGATCAGCGTCAACGGTGTGCGGGTGCTGGCCCGCGGCGGCAACTGGGGCTGGGACGAGCTGCTGCGCCGGATGCCGGCCGAGCGCATGGACGCGGCGGTGCGCATGCACCGCGACATGAACTTCACCATGATCCGCAACTGGGTCGGCAGCAGCGACCGGGAGGAGTTCTTCGCCGCCTGCGACCAGTACGGCATCCTGGTGTGGAACGATTTCCCCAACGCGTGGGGCATGGACCCGCCGGACCACGCGGCCTTCAACTCCGTGGCCCGCGACACCGTGTTGCGCTACCGCATCCACCCGTGCGTGGTGGTCTGGTGCGGCGCCAATGAGGGCAACCCCCCGGCTGCCGTCGACAAGGGGATGCGCGAGGCAGTGGAACAGCAGGTGCCAGGCCTGCTCTACCAGAACAACTCGGCTGGGGGCATCATCACCGGCGGCGGCCCCTACGGCTGGGTGGCGCCGGAGAAGTACTTCGACCCCATGACCTACGGCAGCAGGGACTTCGGCTTCCACACCGAGATCGGCATGCCCGTCGTCTCCACCGCGGCGAGCACCCGCAGCATGACCGGCGACGAACCGGAATGGCCGATCGGGGGCGCGTGGTACTACCACGACTGGAGCGAGCACGGGAACCAGGCACCGCAGAACTACAAGGCGGCCATCGAGGCACGCCTCGGCGAGTCGGGCGACCTGGACGACTTCGCCACGAAGGCACAGTTCGTCAACTACGAGAACACCCGCGCCATGTTCGAGGCGTGGAACGCCAACCTGTGGGACAACGCCTCCGGCCTGATGCTGTGGATGTCCCATCCGGCCTGGCACAGCACCGTCTGGCAGACCTACGACTACGACTTCGACGTCAACGGCACCTACTACGGAGCCCGTTCGGCCTGCGAGCCGCTGCATGTCCAGGCCGACCCGGTCAAGTGGCAGGTCATCGCGGTGAACCACACCTCGGCCGACCTGCGTCGCGCCACGGTGACGGCCCGGCTGTTCGACCTCTCCGGACGGCAGCTCGCAACGAGGAGGACGGCCCAGGTGGATGTGGCGCGGGCAGACACCGCCACGGCGTTCACCACGCCGTGGACGGACGGCCTTCCAGACCTTCACCTGCTCCTCCTCACCCTGGAGGACGCCCAGGGCAAGGAGCTGTCCCGCAACACCTACTGGCGTTACCGTGACGCCTCGGCCCTGCAGAGCCTGAACAAGGCCGCGCAGGTGAAGCTGGCCGGCGCGGTCACCGAGGTGTCACGCTCCGGGGACCGCCACGAGCTGACGGCGACGATCCGCAACCAGGGCCCGGCAGTGGCCGCCATGGTCCGGCTGTCGCTGCTGGAAGAAGCCCACGGCCGCCGGGTGCTGCCGACGCTGTACAGCGACAACTACCTGTGGCTGCTGCCTGGCGAGTCGCGCACGGTCCGTCTGTCCTGGCCGTCCGGGGCCTGTTCCACGCGGCATCCGGTGCTGACGGCGCAGGCGTACAACAGCCCGGTCACAGCGCTGCGCGGCTGAAAGCCGTGCCCCGGTTCCCGCCGGTCACTTCGGGACCGGGGCACGGGTTCGTCAACGCACACTGCCGGTCCGGTCTCAGCGCGGCCGGGAGGCGTTCGCCACGAGCTGGTTGTGCACCCGGAGGCGGACCACGGCGGCGTTCAGCAGCGGAGTGGCCAGGCCGAGCCGCTTCGCCGCCCGGGCAAGGGAGGCCAGGACGTGCTCGACCTCCGTGGGCCGCGCGTCCTTGACATCCCGGTACATCGACGGGGCGAAGGGCGAACCCTCCTGCGTCACGGTGGCCTGCAGCGTGAGGTAGGCGGCGTCGGGCAGGGGGTGACCGGCGGCGTCGGACACAGCGGCGGTCTCGGCGAGAACCGCGTCGGAGAACCCCTTGCCGCCGCCGACCGCCGCCACGTCGCCGATGGTGCCCTGCGCGAGGCAGGTGATGGTGGTGGTCGTCGCGATGAAGACCCACTTGTGCCACATCGACGTGAGGATGTGGTCGGAGACGTCGACATCGAAGCCGGCGACGTCCAGCGCGGCGGCCGCGTCGCGCAGACGGGTCGTGCGTTCTCCGTCGAGTTCGCCGATCTCGAGGCTCGCGGCCGGTGCCGACACGGTGATCGCGCCGTCCGGGGTGAGCTGGGCCACGACCTTCACGACGGCTCCCAGGACGGCTGAGGGGAACTGGGTGTCGATCCTGCCGAGGTGGCCGATGCCGTTGAGGAAGGGGATGATCACGGTGCGCGGGCCGACCGCCGGCTTGAGGTCCTGGAGGGCGGCTTCGAGGGAACCGGCTTTCACGGTCAGCAGGATCAGGTCGTAGGGACCGCCGAGTTCCGTGGCGGTGACCAGCTTCGGCTCCAGCCGCTCGGTTCCCTCCGGGGTGGTGACGCGCAGCCCGGCGGCGCGCAGTTCGGCGGCGCGAAGGGGGCGGACCAGGAACGTCACGTCGCGTGCCGCGCCGGCGAGTCGGGCGCCGAAGTAGCCGCCGGTGGCACCTGCGCCGACGATGAGGATGCGTGTCATGTCTCCGTGTCCTTCACTGCGTTGCGGAGGGGGGCGGGGCCCCAGCGGGTGCGGGGGAGCGGTTCAGCGCGGTTCGCTGACGGGGGTGACGGGGGCGGCCGGGACGGTGGCCTCGCGTATGCGGGTGGAGGTGCGGGTGATCCGCATGCCGACGACGGCCGTCGCGACGGTCAGTGCCGCCGCCACCAGCCAGGCGGTACGGAAGTCCTGTCGCTGCGCGGGGCCGACGTGGGTGCCGACGATGGCGACGAGGAGCGCGACGCCCACGGTGGCGGACATCTGGCGTACGGAGTTGACCAGGGCGGATCCGGTGGCGGCCCGGTGGCCGGGCAGGGAGCTGACGCCGGCGGCGACCAGGGTGCCGAGGGTCAGTCCCACGCCCACGCCGCCGAGGACCTGGCTGGGCAGCAGGTCGAGCCAGTAGTCGGCGTCGAGGGAGGCGAAACAGGCCCGCCAGAGCATGGCGGCGGCGAAGAGCAGTCCGCCCGTGGTGACCAGGGGCCCGTGGCCGAGGCGCTGTGCGGCGCGAGCGGTGAGCAGGGTGACGACGGGGACCAGCGCGGGTCCGGGGACCATGGCCACGCCGGTGCGCAGGGCGCTCCAGTGCCAGATCTCCTGGCACCACAGGACGTTGGACAGGAGCATGATGGCGAAGGCGATGCCGAAGACGAACGTGCCGGCGCTCGCGGCGCCGAACTGGGGCAGGCGCAGCAGGGGCAGCTCGAACAGCGGATGGCTGTGCCTGAGCGAGCGCCGGATGAAGACCGCGGCGCCGACCAGGGCGAGGGCGAGGAGCAGGAGGATCCTGCCGTCCAGCCAGCCCCAGGCGGGGGCCTGCACCAGCGCGCCGGACAGGGCGGCGACGGCAAGAGTGATCAGCAGGGCACCCTGCAGGTCGGGCAGGCGGCCTTGCTCCCTGCGTGCGGTCGAGGGCAGGACGCGCAGCCCCGCGGCCACGGTGGCGATGCCGATGGGGATGTTGATCACGAAGACCCAGCGCCAGTCGACCTGGACCAGCAGTCCGCCGGCGACGGGGCCCGCGGCGGCGGCGAGTCCGCCCACGGCCGCCCAGTTGCGGGTGGCACGGGTGCGGTGCTCCGTCGGCACGGAGGCCAGCAGGAGGGCCAGTGAGGTCGGCAACTGGGCGGCGGCTCCCACCGCTTGAAGGGCCCGGGCGGCCACGAGGGTCCACAGGTTCGGTGCCAGTGCGCAGGCGAGCGAGGAGAGGGTGAAGACGGTGACGCCGCTGAGGAACACCGGCCGCTGTCCTATCCGGTCGCCCATGCGGCCCGCGACCACGAGGAGTGCCGCCAGGGCGATGGCGTAGGCGTTGAGCACCCACGACAGGGAGCCCAGCGTGGCCGCTCGGCCGGGGGCGGAGGCGAAGGACGAACCCATGGCGGGCAGCGCCACGTTGACGATCCACAGATCGAGGTTCGTCATGAAGACCGCCAGGAGGATGACGGTCGAGGCGACGCGCTGCTTTGAAAACCAAATCGATGCTTTCATGCGACCAGCGAAGCATGAGGCGTTTTGAGATTCAAACCACGGCGGGCACCGGAAACCCGACATTGCCCAAGCTTTGATAATCAAAGCTCATCGCGTGATACTCGGACCGTGACCACACCACGCACCGACCCGTACGAGGTCCCCGGCCGCCCGTGCTCGATCGCCGCCGCTCTGCAGGTGGTGGGCGACCGCTGGTCGCTGCTCGCCGTTCGCGAGATCATGCTCGGCAACCACCGTTTCCGCCAGATCGCCAAGAACACCGGCGCCCCCACCGACCGCCTGTCCGCCCGGCTGAAAAGCCTGGTCGCGGACGGCGTCCTGGAGCGCCGCCCGCTGTCCGGCGAGCCGCGCCACGACGGCTACTACCTCACCGAGGCGGGCCGCGACCTGCTCGGTGTCATCCGCGAGCTGCTGCGCTGGGGGGACCGCTGGCTGACCACCTCCCCGCCGATGAAGCTGCGGCACCACGACCACGACTTCACCCCCCGGGCGATCTGCGACCACTGCGGCGAGCCGGTCACCCAGGGCGAGGTGCACGCGGACGTGACCGCGGCGGGCTGGACGCTGAAAGGCCCGGTCGCAGGCCCACCCGGCCAGGCGTGACGGGCCGCGCGCGGATGGCTCCGCACCAGAGAGCCACGCGTAAGGAAAAATATGGAATCCCGAACAAAACACTAAATGGTTCTTTTCCGTGAACGGCGACACGTTGATGAGGTGAACCGTCACCTCCCCTCCCCGCGCTTGCTCGCACTGGCGGGCACCGTCGTGCTGTGGGGGCGGGCGTCGCGCTGGCTCCCCGGCTGGCCATCGGTGAGCAGCCGGAAATCAGCGTGCACCCACTTCTCACCCCGGTCACCCGTACGGTGTTCACGGTCGTCCGTACCGGCACTGCCCGCAGGCCGGACGTGCACCTGCTGAGCGCCCTGCGGAAGCAGGCGGCCGCGGCCTCGATGACGTGATCCCCCAGTGGCACCGGCGCAGTCACCGTCAGGAGAGCTGGCCGAGCAGTTCCTGGCGGTGTGCGGCGGCCCAGGCGTCCAGGTGGACCGGGTCGTGGCCCAGCAGATCCTCGACCGTGCTGGTGGTGACCGCTGCGTAGTCGAAGCGGCCCTGATAGGTCTGGCGCGCCCCAGATGAGAGTGCCGGCCGCGTAGGCGGCGTCCATGCCCTCGTCGATCCACCGCTGGACGGTCGCCGCGCTGCGTGATGCGCGCACCGGGGTCACGACTCCACGCGTCGCTTCCAGCTCTCTGACGACTGCCGTTCCGACGCGGCCAGTGGCCCCGAGGACCAGTACGCGGGGGATCCGGGTGTCGGGCATGTGTCACTCCTTGCCTCCTACGAAAGCAACCGTTCGGCGGACCCGTCCCCGGCCCGGCCGCCGTTCGGGACCATGCGCACAGAGCCGCGCGGGACCTGCTCGCCCTCGCCGAAGCGGGCCGGCTCTGAATCTCCGGCGTGCTCGTCATGCCGTTCCGCCACGCCCAGCGATCAGAGCACCGCGGTCTCCCGGCGCGAGTTTGGCCGGCAGGTGATGGGGAAAGTTGCTCGGCTCGCCGAAGCTGAACATCGTGCTGTCGCCGGGCACCCCGCGACTGTGGTAACTGCCGTTCATGTAGGGGGAATTGGGCGTCATTCGGTGTCAGTGACCCCTGGCATGATCGCGGTCATGACTACTTCGATCGTGGCAGAACTCGTTCTCCGGACGGCCGAGAGGCACGGCGTTCCCGGACCGGTCGCACAGGAGCTGCTCACCGGCTCCCGGCCGTGCCTCCACCTGGTCCCCTGGCAGGACCTGACTCTCGCCCAGCGGGAAGAGGCCCGTCCCGCCGCGCGCACGGGAGGCCTTCCCGATCTGCCGGACGGCGTCGACTGGCCCGACGGACGCGAGCCTCTGGTGCTGACCGTCGACTGTGCGGCGCTGCCTCGTAAGGCCCTGGACATCGAGCTGCCGTCCGACGGGAGCCTGTTGTTCTTCACCGAGATCGAGTACGAGCCGGAGTCGTCGGTGGTCCTTCACGTTCCCGCCGGCGTGCGGACCACGGAACGCTCGGCGAGGTACGAACTCGACGGCGAGCTGGAACAGGTCAGGGTCTACCAGCCGGGCGTTCTGTATCCGGTGCCGGGACTGACCGTCATGCCCGATTGGCGCGACGCCCCCGCGGCCACCGCGTTCCTGGACGGCGGCGCGGACCGGGACGACATCCTGGACAATTTCGAGGACGCCGTGCGGGACGCGGCAGCCGGCGGTGCCTCGTACGGAGTCTCCGTCCAACTGGGCGGTTTCTCCAGCCCGTGGCAGTCGGCACCGGACGAGGGCGACCTCGTTCTCCTGGCGCAGATGCACGGTCAGTCGATCGACCGCGACGTCTACACCCAGACCCTGATCGTCGGCACCCGCAAGGACATCGCAGCGCGCCGGTACGAGGCCTTGCAGTTCGAACAACAAGTCTGAAGCAGCCACCGGCTTGCACACCACGGCCTTGGCTCCTTGCCTTCCGGTGGGGCCGGTGTCGTCCTCGGCACGCCTGCCCTCCTGCACTCACGCCAAGTCCCGCGTGGCCACCCTGCCCGGGGTCCCTGCGGGAACCGTCGCGGTCGTCAGTAACGACGAGGCCGAGGAGTTCGGTCAGGGACGACGGGTGGCGCCTCCGTGGCCTGCGCTCAGGGCCCAGATCCCGGACGAGCGGATCCGAGCGGTGACGGACAGGCTCGACGGGCCGTGCGCGACGCGGATCGAACGCATCACCGTACTGACCCACCCGCGCACCGGAGTCACGCCGCTGCCACTGCTGCAGTACTAGCGCCGGCGAAAGTCCGCCGGCCGCTTCTGTGCGAAAGCCTCACGTCCTTCGTGTGCGTCGTCGGTTGCGAAACAGATCGTCTGCAGGTCCCGCTCGTACTGCAGTGCCTGGTCCTCCGACATGGCGGTCGCGGCACGCAGATTCACCTTCGCGGTCTCCACGGCGATGGGCGCCCGTGAGGCGATCGTCGCAGCCAGCCGGTGTGCCCGCGGCAGGAGTTCTTCCGGCTGCAGAACCTCGGAGACCAGGTGCCAGTCCAGCGCCGTACGGGCCGCCACGGGTTCACCGGTCATCAGCATGAGCGCCGCGTTGCCGGGCCCGGCGGCGCGGGACAGGAACGCCGCCATACCACCGCCGCCGATCCACCCGAGCTTCACCTCGGGGGCCCCCAGCCGGGCGTTGGCCGAGGCCAGGCGGATGTCGCACGACAGCGCCGTCTCCAGGCCGCCGCCGAGCGCGTAACCGTTGACGGCGGCGATCGAGGGCTTCCGCAGCTTCCGCAGCGCGTCGCAGTAGTCGACCCGGTTTCTGAAGTCCCACGGCGTCGCGTACGAGTCGAGCGCTGTGATGTCGGAGCCGACGCTGAAGGACCGTTCGCCCGCCCCGGTGAGGACCACCGCCCGGACGTCGTCACTGACGTTGCACTCGGTGACGGCGGCGATCAGCGCCCGCGCCATGGCCGGCGTCACCGCGTTGAGCTTGGCGGGCCTGTCGAGCGTGATGGTCGCGACGCGGGCTTCACGGTCTGTCGTGAAACGGATGGCGCCGTCGGTGTTCTCGGTCACTGGCTCTCCTCGTGAAAGTGGCGCGTCGCCGGTCCGGCGAACCCGCTGCTCGGGCGGACGAACACCTTGACTCTATGAGTATGACGTCATATGTTTCAACCGTTCGCCTCCCCTCTCCCGATCCCCTCTCCCGAAGGAGCTGCCGGTGCAGATCGTCCGTGTGCGCTTCTCAGACGGAAGCCCGGTCCGAAGCGCGGTGCTCACCGGCCGGGGGCTGCACCCGCTGCCTGTCGGCTTCCACGAACTCCTGGCCGGTTCGGCCGCGGAACTGCGCACGGCCGTCGAGTCGGCCGTGGCCGCCGATCCCGTGCCGACATCCGCCGCGCGGCTCCGGGCGCCGGTCGGCGGCCTCACCGAGGTGTGGGCGGCGGGAGTGACCTACCAGCGCTCCCGTCAGGCCCGGATGGAGGAGAGTGAAAAGGAGGCGGACATCTACGACCGCGTCTACGAGGCCGAACGCCCGGAGCTGTTCTTCAAGGCGGCGTCGTGGCGGGTCTGCGGCCCTGACGAGGCGATCAGCGTCCGCGCCGACTCCACGGTGAACGTGCCCGAACCGGAGCTCGCGGTCGTGGCCAACCGGCAGGGCGAGATCGTGGGCTACACGATCTGCAACGACGTCAGTTCACGCAGCATCGAGGGGGAGAACCCGCTCTATCTCCCCCAGGCGAAGGCCTATCTCGGCGCTTGTGCCGTCGGGCCGGGTGTCACCCCCGCCTGGGAGGTGCCCGACCCCCGTGCGCTCGTGATCCTGATGTCGATCGAGCGGAACGGCGAGACCGTCTGGAAGGGCGAGGCGAACACCAGCCAACTGCATCGCGAACTTCCCGACCTGGTCGCCTACTTGTTCCGCGAGGACGAGTTCCCCCAGGGCGTCGTGCTCGCGACGGGCACCAGCCTCGTGCCCGACCTGCCGTTCACCCTGGCCGCCGGGGACCTCGTCTCGATCGAACTGACCGGCCTCGGCGTCCTCACCAACCGGGTGACCGTGGGCAAGGCCGGTGTCGGTCACCTCATCGAGCGCGTCGCCGAGGAGCAAGGCGAATGACCGTCGCCGGCATCGACGCGCGCACCGGAGAGCGCAGCGCCGTGTCCTGCGCCGAGACCACCGCGAACGACGTGGCCTCCCGCTGCGAGGCCGCAGCGCAGGCCGCGGCCGGCTGGGCCCGCACAGGCCGTGCCGAGCGGGCGCGGCTGCTCGCGGATGCCGCGACCGCGCTCGAGGGACGGGCCGCCGAGATCGTCGCGACCGCCGACGCCGAGACCGCGCTGGGCGAGCCACGGCTGACGGGTGAGCTCGCGCGGACGTGTTTCCAGCTGCGCTTCTTCGCCGAAGTGGTGTGCGAGGGGTCGTACCTTGAGCTCACCATCGATCACGCCGACATCTCCCCGATGGGCCCGCGCCCCGACCTGCGCCGCATGCTGGTGCCGGTCGGCCCGGTCGCGGTCTTCGGCGCGAGCAACTTCCCGCTGGCGTTCTCGGTACCCGGGGGTGACACGGTGTCAGCCCTGGCCGCCGGCTGCCCGGTTGTCGTCAAGGCGCACGAGGCGCACCCGGCCACCTCCGCGCTCTGCCACGACATCATGCGCGGGGTGCTGCCCGACGGCGTCATCTCGATGGTCATGGGCCGCGAGGCCGGCATCGCGCTGGTCCGTGACCCGCACATCCGCGCCGTGGGCTTCACCGGCTCGGTCGGCGGCGGCCGTGCCCTGGCCGACCTGGCCGCCAGCCGCCCCGAGCCGATCCCGTTCTACGGGGAACTCGGCAGCGTGAACGCCTTCGCCGTGACGCCGGCCGCCGCGGCGGCCCGGTCCGGCGAGATCGGCCGCGGTCTCGCCGAGTCCTTCACGCTCGGCGCCGGACAGTTCTGCACGAAGCCCGGACTCGCCTTCGTCCCGGCCGGAGCCCACGGTGACGCACTCCGCGACGCCCTGCTCGGCACGGTGGAGGGCCGCGCCTTCACCCTGCTCACCGACAAGATCCGTGAGGCCTACACCGACGCGACCCACCAAGCCGCGGAGCAGGCCGCAGACGCGGCCGCGGACCCGGCCGCGGACCCGGCCGTCGGTCAGGGCGCCGGCCGGCCCGCCGGCCGGACCGTCGCCGCGACCGTCGTCGAGGTCGAGGCGGCCGGGCTGACGCCGGAGCTGCTCGAGGAGGTTTTCGGCCCCTACCTCGTCCTGGCCCGCTACGACTCCGCCGCGCAGCTCCGCGCCGCCGTCGGCATGCTGCCGGGAGCCCTGACCGCGACGGTGCACGCCGAGGCCGACGACGAGATCGGAGCGGAGCTCGCCCGCACCCTCACCGCACGCGTCGGCCGTCTCGTCTGGAACGGCTATCCGACCGGTGTGTCCGTCGGCTGGGCCCAGCACCACGGCGGCCCCTGGCCGGGCACCGACACCGTCTTCACGTCCGTCGGCGCCACCGCTGTCCGCCGGTTCCTGCGCCCTGTCGCCTGGCAGTCCGTACCCTCCGGCGTTCTCCCCGAAGAACTGCGTGACGAGTACGACGGTGCGCCCCGCCGTGTGGACGGCGTCCTTCAGCTCCCGAACTCCTGAGGATTCGATCGTGTCCGTTCTGTCTGGTTACCGCGTCCTGGACCTGTCCATCGCCATGGCGGGTCCGCTGGCCGCCATGCGCCTGGGTGACCTGGGCGCCGACGTCCTCAAGATCGAGCCGGTGACGGGCGAGTGGCAGCGCCACACGTCGGCCGGCGGTGCCGTCGGGCAGAAGGTCAACGCGTCGTTCCTGTCGCTGAACCGGAACAAGCGCAGCCTCGCCGTCGACCTCAAGAGCCCCGCCGGCAGGGAACTCGTGCTCGGACTCGCCGCCGAAGCCGACGTCTTCCTGCAGAACTACCGGCCCGGTGTCGCGGCGCGGCTGGGCCTCGACTACGAGGCGGTGCGCTCCGTGCGCCCCGACATCGTCTACGTGTCGATGAGCGGATACGGCGAGGACGGCCCCTACGCCGATCGCCCGGGCCAGGATCTGCTGCTGCAGAGTCTGAGCGGCGCGCTGTACAGCGCCGGGCGCGCCGAGGACATCCCCCAGGCGGGACCGTATTTCGTCGCCGACGCCATCACCGCGTATTCCGCCTTCGAGGGCGTACTCGCCGCACTGCTGCACCGCGAGCGCACCGGGGAGGGACAGAAGGTCGAAGTCAACATGCTCGACGCGATGATCGCGATGCAGATGCAGGAACTGTCGGTGCGTACCGTCGGCGGCGTCGCACAGACGCGCGGGCACGGGATCCACGCCCACAGCTACATCCGCGCCCCCTACGGCATCTTTCCGACCAGCGACTCCTGCATCGCGCTCGCGTTCGCCGACCTCGGCCTGCTCGCCGAGATCTTCGGGGACCCCACCCTGGCGCGCTGGGACGCCGAGCGCGACGGATTCATCCACCGCGACGCGATCTCGGCCGCGGTCGCCCGGAACCTGATCACCGACACCACGGCCTCATGGCTCGAACGGCTCGGAGGCCGCGGCGTGTGGGTGGGCCCGGTCAACTCCTATGCCGACGTCGTCGACGATCCGCAGGTCAAGCACAACGGCAGCTTCGTCACGTACCGGCACCCGACCGAGGGCGTCGTCACCACACCGGGCTTCGCCTTCCGCCTCACCGCGACGCCCGCACGCGTCGAGCGCGGTGCTCCCACCGTCGGTGAGCACACCGACGAGATCCTCGCCGAACTCGGTCTCACCGAGGCAGAGGTGGCGGCGCTCAAGCAGGACAAGGTGGTCGCATGAAACGGGCGCCCGCGCTCCGCGGCATGACCTGGGACCATCCGCGTGCCTGCCTCCCGCTCGAGGCCTTCGAGGCGACCGGTGCCGCCCCACCCGTCGACTGGGAACGGCAGTCACTCGCCGAGTTCGAAGCGCATCCCATCGATGAGCTGGCACAACGGTACGACTTCATGATCATCGATCACCCGGGCCTGGGAGCGGCCGTCGCCGCCGGCGCGCTCACGGCGTACGAGGACCTCGTCGACCCGGCAGAACTGCACAGGTGGGTGGCCGGCTCGGTGGGAGCCAGCGGCGCCAGTTACCGGCTTGGCGCGCGCACCTGGGCCGTACCGGTCGACGCCGCCGCCCAGGTAGCCGTCCGCCGCCCCGGTGTACCCGTCGTGCACCGGTGGGAGGACGTCCTGCCCGTCGCGCGGGAGCACCCGCCGACGCTCTGTCTGGCCGGCCCTCACGCGGGGCTGATACTGCTGGCGATGTGCTCGGGCAGACAGCCGGCCGACCCCGGTCTGCTCCTCGATCCGGCCGTCGCCGCCGACGCGGTCGCACTCCTGCGCGAGGTCTTCCGCACGAGTACCCGGGAGGTCCTCGACCCCGTCGGCGTCCACGAGTCGCTCGAGGCCGGCGACGGCCCGGCCTGGTGCCCGCTGACCTACGGTTACGTCACCTATGCCGGGACGCTCGCATGGAGCGATGCGCCGTCCTGGCGCGGCACCGTGCCGCTCAGCGTCCTCGGCGGCACCGGTCTGGCGATCGCGGCGCGGTCCGCGTCGGACCCGTCGGTCGGCGCCTGGGTACGTGCCTTTCTCGACGATCGTGTCCAGTCCGACCTGGTACCACGCGCCGGCGGCCAGCCCGCGCACCGCGCGGTGTGGGAAAGCAGCCGGTCGTTCTACGCGGACACGCTCGCCACACTCGAAGCCGCGTGGGTGCGGCCGCGATACCCCGGCTGGATCACGCTCCAGGACCAGCTGTCCGAGCAGGTCCGCGAGGCGATCGTGGCGGGGCGCGACCCGGCCGCGGCGATCGCCGACGCGAACCGCCGCCACGCCGCGCTGCGCCGGGCCTGCGAGCGATGACGACACCGTTGCGTTCGCCAGGGCTGACCTGGCCTCTCACCGGCCGGTGCGGGCGGCGGCCGGCAATGATCTGCGGCGGCACGCGCACGACGTGGCCGACGCGGCGCGGGCGGCCGTACGCCCCCTGCGTTCGCACCGGTCCGGGCACAGCCGCTCGACCCGACCGTCCACGAACAGGCCGCGGTGAGCATCCAGCGCGGCCACCACCGCAAGGCGGAGGCAGCGCGTACCGGCCTCCTGGGACAGAACAAGCACAAGAACCGGCTGCAGAGGAGCTGAGTCATGGGTGTTGCCGTCGTGACCGGAGCGGGAGGCTCGCTCGGGCGGGCGATAGCGCTCCGGCTGGCGCAGGACGGTCATCGCGTGGCCGTCACCGACGTCGTCGAAGGGACGCTGAAGGACACGGTCGACGCGGTCTCGGCGGTCACCGACCAGGTGTGGTCACGCGTGGTCGACCTCCGCGACGAGACCGCGCTCGCCGCCTTCTTCGACGAGGTGCCGCGCGTACTCGGGCCCGTGAGCCTGCTGGTCAACAATGCGGCGGTCTATCCGACCGTGCCCTTCCTCGAGATGACGCCCGCCGACTACGAGACGGTGCACGCGGTCAACCAGCGCGGCTACTGGCTGTGCGCCCAGCTCGCCGGCCGCCAGATGACCGCCCGGCCGACCGGCGACGACCGCTCGATCGTCAACGTCGCGTCTATCACCATGCACGGTGGCTGGGAGCACCTTGCGGCCTACGTGACGACGAAGGGCGCGGCGGTCGCGATGACCCGGGCCCTGGCGCGGGAGCTCGGACCGCACGGCATCCGTGTCAACGCGGTGTCGCCGGGCGCTTTCAAGACCGCGGCCGAAGAGATCCACCACGACCCCGAGGCCTACGACGCGATGGTGCTCGAACGGCAGTCGCTCAAGCGCAGGGGCACGTCCGCCGAGCTCGCCGCCGTCGTGTCGTTCCTGACCGGTCCGGACGCCGCCTTCGTGACCGGTCAGACCGTCGAGGTCAACGGCGGCTGGGTGATGGCATGAGTGCGCGGAGGGTTCCCAGCCGTCTGGAGATCGCCCGCCACGCCGGTGAGATCAGCGCGTACGGAGGCGTCCGCAGCGTCGTTCTCGGTGACGGCGTCGAGCGCGGCATCCGTGTCCTGGAGTTCAGCACCGGCGGCGGCCTCCGCTTCGAGGTGCTCGTCGACCGGGCGATGGACATCGGCGTCGCCGAACTGGACGGCGTCTCGGTCGGCTGGCGCTCCCGCACCGGCTTCCGCCACCCGGGCCTTCACGAGAACGCGGACGACCAGGGGCTGTCCTGGCTGCGCAGCATGTCGGGCCTGGTCGTGACCGGCGGACTCGACCACACGCTCTTCGGCGGCGAGGTCGACGCCGCCCACTACGCCTACCCGCCCAGGAAGACCATCAGCCATGGTCTGCACGGCCGGGTCGCCAACATTCCGGCTCGCCTCACCGGGTACGGGGAGGACTGGGTCTCCGAGGAGCGCTGTGTGCTCTGGGCGGAGGGCGAGGTGGTCCAGGCCGCGAACTTCGGGGAGCACCTCGTGCTGCGACGCCGTATCGAAGCAGACCTCGGCGGCACCGAGATCCGGCTGGTCGACACGGTCACCAACGCCGGCTTCGACAGGACCCCGCACATGTTCCTGTACCACGTGAACATCGGCTGGCCGTTCCTCGACGAGGGAACGCGTTTCGTCGCCGACGTTCAGGAGACGCTCTGGCAGACCGACAGCGTCGGTGAGCAGGGCGCCGACCACCGGGTCTTCGGTCAGCCGCAGCCCGGCTTCGTCGAGCAGGTCTACGAGCACCGGCTCAAGGCCGACGACAGGGGCCGGCACCGGGTCGGACTCGTCAACGACGCGCTCGGGCAGGCCTTCGAGCTGGACGTCGACGCCACCGCGTTCCCGTGCTTCTTCGAGTGGCTGAACCTGCGCGAGGGAGCCTGGGCGGTCGGACTCGAGCCCTCGACACACCACGTCGCCGGTGACGCTGCCGCGCGCGCCGACGGATCCATGATCTGGCTGGAGCACGCGGAACAGCGCCGTTACGAGTCGGTCCTTCGATTCTCGCGCACTCGCCGCCCGTAGATTCTCCTGCGAGACCCGGTGCGACCGAGGCCCCCGTCAGCTGTGACCATGCGCGGCCGAACGGCGGGGGCGGGCCGGCCCCGCCGTGGGCGACCGGCGGCTGACCAGGCGAGTCACACCTGGTCAGCCCCGGTGCTGGTGCACAGCTGAGACTGCCGACGCGTCATGCGGCTTCTCGGCGGCGGGCTGCCGACGGCGCCGCCAGGCCTCGAGGATGTGGACGTTCATCGCCGCCTGGGCGCGGACGGCGTCACCGTCGGCGATCGCGGAGTGAATGGCGACGTGCTCGTTCAGCGTCACGTTGAACGCGCCGGGCTCATCGATCCCGTGGTAACGCCAGCTCTCCAGCGCCCGGTCGAGGAGGACGCGCGCGATGCTCTCGGCCAGCCGGTTGCCGGAGATCGTCATGACAAGTCTGTGGTAATCGAGGTCGGCCTGCCGAAAAGCGGCCTGGTCGTCGATGGTGTCCCGCATGCGCTGCATCGCCTCGTCGAGCTGGGCCAGTTGCTCGTGGTCGCGAGCGCGTGCGGCCTCGGCCGCCATCGCCGACTCCAGCTGCGACCGGACCACACTCAGCTCGTCGAGCACAGCGAGAGATTCGTCGTGCTTGATGAGGGAGGTCAGCACCACGCGGTCGAGGGTGTTCCACGACGAGGTCGGCCGCACCTGCGTCCCGCGGCCGCGGGAAATGGTGACCAGGCCCTTCTCCTCGACGCGTTTGACCGACTCGCGGATCACGGTCCGGCTCACGCCGAACTGCTCGCTGAGCTGGCCCTCGGGGGGCAGGAGGTCACCTGGCGCGAGCCGCCCGGACACGATCGCGTCGACCAGGTCCTCCACCACCGCCACGCCCAGCATAGGAGTGGGGGTGCGGCGCTCGGCCAAAACCAGGTTCTGATCGCGTTCTCTCGCCATGAGACGCGAGTATAAGACGTCAGACGTTGTGTGACTTCAGCGTCGGCTTGTTCGGACGCGGGGGTTCGTGTGCCGGCGCTTGCACTTGGCGCGGTACGGCCCTTCCTCAAGCACTCGGTCTGCTCCCTTACATCAGGGTAATTCGAACATTTCTCTGCACTTCAAGGAGGCCATGATCTCACATTTCACGTTTGACGTCAGACATCATATGTTTCATACTGGGGCCACTCGTCTGGAGGAAGAATGCTCAAGACTCTGCCGCAGGGCAGTCGTAAGGAGGCAGGGATGCGCGTCACGGGCTACCGCACGCTGACCACCCTGCACCGCTGGGGCCGCCCGATCGGGGATGTCAACGGCTCCGTCGCCTCCGGCGTGACCGCCGTTCCCGTCGTTCTCGTCGACACCGACGCGGGCCTCACCGGAGTGGGCCTCGGCTCTCACGACGGCCTGGAGGCGGTCTTCCCCGCGATCCTGGGTGAGGATCCGCGAGCCGTCGTCGGACTCTACGACCGCATGCTGGCCACGGTCTTCAAGGCGGGCCACACCGGTTCGGTCTTCGGCGCCATCGGCGCGCTCGACATGGCCCTGTGGGATCTCAAGGCGAAGGCCGCCGACCAGCCCCTGTGGCGCATGCTCGGTGCTCGGGACCGAGTCGTCCCCGCTTACGCCTCAGGCCTCGACGGGCCCCTCGACGACGACGAACTGCTGCGCCTGCAGGCATCGTTCGCCGATCGCGGTTTCGGCGCGGTCAAGCTGAAGGGCGGGCTGGACCTGGCCGGCGACCTGCGGCGCCTCGAACTGGTCCGCGACGTCTACGCGGCCTCCGGTGTGACGCCCCGGCTGATGCTCGACGCCAACGAGGCCTGGTCGCGCAAGGAAGCCGTGGCATACGTGCAGCGCCTCGAGGAACACGTGGATCTCGCGTGGATCGAGGAGCCCGTGCGCCGCTGGGACGCCGACGGGCACGCGATGATCGGCCGCGCCGTCCGCGCCGCGATCGCCACAGGGGAGAACCTCACGGGCCTCGAGCAGTTCCGCCCCCTCATCCAGGCGGGTGCCGTCGATGTCGTGCAGACCGGCAGCGTCTGGGGCATCACGCACTTCCTGCGGGTGGCCATGCTGGCGCACGCCTTCGACCTGCTGGTCAGCCCCGTGGGATACAACGCGAACCCGCTCGCCCACGCCGCCGCGGCCGTACCGAACCACATCGCGACAGAGGTCCAGGACCTCGCGGCCCCGGTGGGCATCACGGTCGACCAGGAGGTCATGGAGGGTTCCATCGTCCTCGGTGACCGGCCGGGGCTCGGCCTGACGGTCGACGAGGCCGGCATCGCCGCGCTGACCGAGTCGGCGGACTGGGGCAGTGCCAGCGGCCCGCATGTGCGTCCCGGCAGCGCGGGGAGACGCCTGCTCGCACCCCGGCCGCCCGTCTGCGCGCCGATGCCACTGGCGTCTCCGTGTGACTGAGGCGGACATGCGGATCGACGCCCACCACCACGTCTGGGACCTGGACCGGCGGCCCCAGCCGTGGACCGAAGACCTGCCCGTCCTGAAGCGCTCGTTCCCGTTCGCGGAGCTGGCGCCCCAGCTTCGCGCGACCGGGGTCGCCGGGACCGTGGTGGTGCACACTGTCGCCGACCTCGACGAGACCCGCGAACTCATCGCGCTGGCGGATGCCGAACCGCTGGTGGCCGGCGTCGTCGGCTGGTTCGATCTCGAAGCCGGCGACCTCGACGACGTCCTCACGGCCGCACGCGAACTGCCCGGCGGCCGCCGTCTGGTCGGAGCCCGCCACCAGCTGCAGGTGGAACCCGACAAGGCCTGGCTCGACCGCCCCGCGGTCCGCCGCGGCCTCGCCACCTTGGGCCGGCACGGTCTGACGTGGGACCTCGTGGTGTCGCCCGAGCAACTGACCGACGTGAGCCGCACCGTGGCCGCGCTGCCCGAGGTCTCCTTCGTGCTGGACCACGCGGGCAAGCCGCCGATCGCCCGCGGTGATCTCACGGACTGGACCACCGGCCTGGTCGCCCTGTCCCGCTTCCCGAACGTCGCCGTCAAGCTCTCGGGACTGGTCACCGGGGCTTCCTGGGAGCACTGGCGGGTGAGCGACCTGCGGCCCGTCGCGGCGGCGGTGCTCGAGCACTTCGGTCCCGCCCGCACGATGTACGGCTCGGACTGGCCCGTCTGTCTGCTGGCAGGCGCGGACTACGCAGCGGTCACCGCGGTGTTCGACGAGCTCATCTCCCCGCTCGGCGCCGGTGAGCGCGAGCAGGTGTGGGCCGGCACCGCGGCGGCCGTGTACGGATTGGAGATCGCATGAAGACGCGGACCATCGGCCGCAGCGGCGTCCAGGTCAGTGACCTCGGATTCGGCGGGGCCTCACTCGGCAACCTCTACCGGGCCACCGGGGAGCGGGAAGCCGCGGACGCGGTGGCGGCGGCGTACCGCGCCGGTATCACCTACTTCGACACCGCCCCGCACTACGGCCTGGGCCTGTCCGAGCGGCGCCTGGGCAAGGCGCTCGCCGGCTTTCCGCGCGACTCGTTCGCCGTCTCCACCAAGGTGGGCCGCGCGCTCGACCCCAACCCCGACCCCATCGGGTCGGACCTGGGATCCGGCGGCTTCGCCGTGCCCGACGACCTCGTCCGGCGCTGGGACTTCTCGGCGGACGGAGTCCGCCGGAGCATCGAGGAGAGCCTCGGGCGACTGGGCCTGGACCGGCTGGACATCGTCTACGTCCACGACCCCGACACCCACGCCGACGAGGCGGTCACCGCGGCGATCCCCGCACTGATCTCGTTGCGCGAACAGGGCGTGATCGGCGCGGTGGGGATCGGCATGAACCAGGTCGCCGTCCCGCTGCGCGCCGTGCGCGAGACCGGCCTCGACGTCGTGATGCTGGCCAATCGCTGGACACTCCTGGACCGTTCGGGGCAGGAGCTGCTCGACACGTGCGCCGACCGGGGAGTGTCCGTTGTGGCCGCCGCACCGTTCAACTCCGGCCTGCTCGCACGCCCGCGCCCCCCGGCCGACGCCATGTACGACTATCAGCCCGCGCCTGAGCGGCTGCTCGCCGAGGTCAACCACCTGGCCGACGTCTGCGAACGATGGGACGTCACCCTCCCCGACGCCGCCGTGCAGTTCCCGCTGCGGCACCCGGCCGTCGTCTCGGTCGTGGCGGGCCTGCGCAACGCCGCCCAGGTCGCGCAGTTCGTCGCCCGCCGCGACGCCGCCGTGCCTCCCGAGGCCTGGGCCGAACTCGAATCGTGAACCGCCGGCAGAAGAGAACCCACATGCTCAGCGCGTCCTACACAGGAGCCCGCACCTTCGCTGTCCGCGCGGCGACGCCCGTCCCACCAGGGCCCGGAGAGGTCCAGATCGCGGTCGCCTACACCGGCATCTGCGGTACCGACCTGCACATCTTCCACGGCGACATGGACGCCCGGGTCCAGCGGCCCGCGGTGATCGGCCACGAGATGTCCGGCATCGTGGCCGCGCTCGGCGAGGGCGTCACCGACTGGTCCGTCGGTGATCCCGTCACCGTCATGCCGCTCGACTGGGACGGGACCTGTCCCGCGTGTCTGGCGGGCCACCGCCACATCTGCCAGAACCTGGTCTTCGTCGGCATCGACTCACCCGGAGCGCTCCAGAGCCGCTGGAACGTCCGGTCCGACCTGCTCGTACCGCTTCCGGACGGTCTCAGCCTCAAGCACGCCGCACTCGTCGAACCCGTCGCGGTCGCCGTGCACGACGTACGCCGGTCGCACCTTGCCGCCGGCGACAGGGCGGTGGTGTTCGGGGGCGGCCCCATCGGCGTGCTGATTGCGGTTGTCGCGCGCCACGCCGACGCGGACGTGCTCCTGGTCGAGCCCGACGCCGGCCGGCGCGGCCTGGTGGCGGCCCTCGGCTTCCGGACGGCCGACCCCACCGGTTCGGACCTGACCGAATCGGTCGGCCGGTGGACCGAGGGCGCCGGTGCGGACGTCGTCTTCGAGGTCTCGGGTGCGGCACCGGCCGTACTGGCGGCGACCGACGTGGCGAAGGTCCGGGGCACGGTCGTCGTGGTGGCGATCCACCCGCGGCCGAAGCCGGTCGACCTCCAGCGCGTCTTCTGGCGTGAGCTGCGGGTGCTGGGCGCCCGGGTGTACGAGCGGAGCGACTTCGAGCGGGCCGTCGGCCTGCTCGGCAGCGGCGCCGTGCCCGCCGACGCGCTGATCACCCAGGTGGTGGCGCTGAGCGAGGTCGCCGACGCGTTCACGGCGCTCGAGGGCGGCCGGGCGATGAAGATCCTGGTCGACTGCCGCAGCGACGACGAGGAGACCCGATGAGCCTGTTCGACCTCACCGGAAAGCTCGCCGTGGTCACCGGCGCGCGGCGCGGCATCGGATCGGCGATGGCCGTCGCCCTCGCACAGGCGGGCGCGGATGTCATCGGCGTGAGCATGAGCCTCGAGGACGCCCCCGAGGTCGGGAGGCTCGTCACGGCCGCCGGCCGCTCCTTCGAGGGCCGCCGCTGTGACCTCGCGGACCGTGCCGCAGTCCTCGGCCTGGGCGCCGAACTGGCGGAACGCGCACCCGACATCCTGGTCAACAACGCCGGCACGATCCGGCGGCAGCCCGCGGCCGAGCACGCCCTCGACCTGTGGGACGAGGTGATCGGCGTCAATCTCTCCTCGCAGTTCGCGCTCACCCAGGCAGTCGCCCGGCCGATGCTGGAGCGCGGATCCGGCAAGATCGTCTTCACCGCTTCGCTGCTGAGCTTCCAGGGCGGCATCAACGTGCCCGGATACACGGCGTCGAAGTCCGGCATCGCCGGACTGACCAAAGCCCTGGCCAACGAGTGGGCGCCGCGAGGCGTCAACGTCAACGCGATCGCGCCGGGATACATCGCCACCGACAACACCCGGGCCCTGCGGGACGACCCCGAGCGCTCGCGTTCCCTCCTGGAGCGCATTCCGGCGGGCCGCTGGGGCCGCGCCTCGGACCTGGCCGGTGCGACGGTGTTCCTGTGCAGCGCCGCGTCGGACTACGTCGACGGCGTCGTCCTGCCCGTCGACGGAGGCTGGCTGGGGCGATGAGGCGCCGATGAACCTCCACACCGTCGCGGAACACAAGGTCTTCCCGCCGATCGCGGCGCCGGGCGGCGAGTCCGGACACGCCGGGGGGCGGCCGCCCCGCGAGCGGGTGACCGCCCTTCAGAGCCACCGCCGCATCCAGTGACCCGGTAACACAGCACCAAACAAGGAGTTCCCATGCGATTCGCCCGTCTGGGCCCCGCCGGCGCGGAGACACCCACCGTCGTGGTCGCCGGCACCCACCTCGATCTTCGCCCGCTCACCGACGACATCGGCCCGGCCTTCCTCGCCCGCGGTGGCATTGCGAGGGTGGCCGACGCGCTGGCCGCCGGTACCCTCCGGCCGCTTGCGGGCGCCGGGGACCTGCGCGTGGGCGCCGCGCTCGGACGTCCTGGAAAGATCGTCTGCATCGGTCTCAACTACCGTGACCACGCCGCGGAGACAGGGGCCGGCATTCCGGCCGAGCCGGTCGTGTTCATGAAGGACCCGTCCACGGTCGTCGGACCGTTCGACACCGTACTGGTGCCGCGCGGCTCCACGAAGACGGACTGGGAGGTCGAACTCGGTGTCGTCATCGGCACGAAGGCCCGCTATCTGTCCTCCCCGGACGACGCCCTGGCCCATGTGGCCGGCTATGTGCTCTCCCACGACGTGTCCGAGCGCGAGTTCCAGCTGGAGCGGGGCGGGCAGTGGGACAAGGGCAAGAGCTGTGAGACGTTCAATCCGCTGGGCGGCGAGTTCGTCACCGCGGACGAGGTGCCCGATCCCCAGGCCCTTCGCCTCTCGCTCTCGGTCAACGGAGTCAGGCGCCAGGACGGCACTACCGCGGACATGATCTTCTCCGTGGCGCACGTGGTCTGGTATCTCAGCCAGTTCATGGTGCTCGAGCCCGGAGACCTGGTCAACACCGGCACCCCGGCCGGCGTGGCGATGGGGCTGCCCGGCCGGCCCTACCTGCGCGCCGGGGACATCGTCGAGCTGGCCGTCGGCGGCCTGGGCTCGGCCACCCAGAGCATCGGGCAGGCCTGATGACGCGCCCACCGGAGTACGACGGACTGGTCGCGGCCGTGACCGGCGGCGGCGCCGGCATCGGGCTCGCGATCGCGCTGGAACTCGCCGATCGCGGTGCGCGGGTCGCCGTCCTCGACCTCGATGTCCCGCGCCTGCCCAGCGGGCTGTACGGGGTGCGCTGCGACGTCACGGACCGTGACTCCGTCGACGCCGCGATCGCCCGGGTGGTCGCCGAGTGCGGTGCTCTGGACGTCTTGGTCAACAACGCGGGGATCAGCGCCGTCGGTACGGTCGAGGACCTCACCGACGCCGACTGGCACCGGGTCCTCGACGTCAACGTGGTCGGTATCGCCCGGGTCTCGGCGGCGGCTCTCCCGCATCTGCGCGGGTCGGCGGCGCCGGCGATCGTGAACCTGTGCTCGATCGGTGCCCTCAACGGTCTTCCGCAACGCGTCCTCTACAACGCCTCCAAGGGTGCGGTTCTCGCGCTGACCTACGCCATGGCCACGGATCACGTGGGGGAGGGGATCCGGGTCAACTGCGTCTCGCCCGGAACCGTCCACACGGGCTTCGTGGACGGCATGCTCGCGAAATTCCCGGACCCGGCCAAGGAGAAGGCCGCGCTCGACGCGCGCCAGGCCACCGGCCGCATGGTCACGCCGCAGGAGGTCGCGGACGCCGTCGCCTACCTGGCCAGTCCCCGGTCAGGATCGACCACCGGCACCGCCCTGGAGGTCGACGGCGGCATCACACACCTGCGCCCGCGTTCCGTCCAGCAGACCGGCTGAGGGCCCCGGAGAGGCTCTCAGCCGGCGTCGCCGGGGAGTACGCGGAGGCGGCCTGGGGCGGGCCGCCGAGAAACGGGACTCCAGAGCCTTGTGTAAACGTCACATGTATGATGTTATCTCCGGCATCAAGGCTCTGGCCTGCGGATAGCCGGAAACAAGACGATCGACCGAGGGAAGCAACAATGGAGATGGTTCACTCGAATGCTCACGGACGGCGTCCGCGCCGAGCCGGCCGGGTGCGGGGCGCGGCGCTCACCGCCACCGCTGTCATCGGCGCCCTGACCCTGGCCGCCTGCAGCGGGGGGCAGAGCGTCGGCGGCAACTCGAGCGTCGCCGACAGCGGCAGCAAGTACGGGTTCAAAGCCGCGTCGCAGGACAGCAAGGCCCAGGTCACGGTGTGGGTCGACTCGACCCGCGAGCCGATCGCCAAGGCCTACAACAAGGCCCATCCGCACGCCCAGGTCAAGATCGTGACCTATGACGGCAACGCCAACGGCTCCAACACGTTCAAGACGAAGACACAGCTCTTCGACCGTGCGGGTTCGGGCTGGCCCGACGTCGCCTTCACCACCGACAACAACTCGGCCTCGTGGGGCTCCTTCGGCGGCACCGGCGACCTGGCCGCGGTCAACAAGGGTCTGGTCCCGCAGACCACCCTGGACAACTTCGCCAAGGGCTCGCTCGACGTCTGCACCGTCAAAGGTGTGACGTACTGCTTCCGCAACGACCTGGCGCAGAACGTGCTCTGGTACAACAAGAAGCTCATGGACAAGTTCGGCTACCAGGTCCCGACCACCTGGGAGCAGTACCAGCAGCTCGCCGGCAAGGTCGCGGCCGAGCACCCCGGCTACCTCGTCGGCACTGCCGGCGACGCCTGGACGCCCGAGATCTACATGTGGGCCGCGCAGTGCCCGGCCAACGACGTCACCGGCGCGAAAACGATCAAGGCCGACACCTCCGACCCGAAGTGCGTCCGGGCCGCGAAGATGCTCGACCGCCTCATCGCCGACAAGACGATGTCCACGCTGTCGCTGTTCGGCTCCGACTTCGTCAAGAACGAGGCCGACAAGGTGCTCATGCTTCCCGGTCCGTCCTGGTACGGCGGCTCGGTCTTCCAGGGCACGCTGAAGACCCCGGCCGGCCAGATCGCCGCCGCTTCCCCGCTCAAGTGGGCCGACGACGACCAGACCGTCACCGGTGACGTCGGCGGTGGCGCGTGGTGGATCTCCTCGCACAGCAAGAACCTCAAGGCGGCCGCCGACTTCGCCACCTGGGTCACCGGCCAGGCCAAGTACGGCTCGGCTCTGGCGCCCACCTACCCTGCCTACGTCCCCGCCGCGCGGACCTGGGCGAGCGAGACGCAGAAGAGCGGCTACTACGCCGATGACATCGTGGCCCCGTTGAGCCAGGCGGCCGGCCAGGTGTGGTCCGGCTGGGGCTCGGCGCAGTTCAGCCAGGAGGCCATCTGGGCCAAGGTCGTCCAGGCGGGCATGGCACAGGGCAAGACCGTCGTGTCCCAGCTCCCCGCCTGGCAGACGGAGATCGAGAATCAGGCCAGGACCTTCGGCTACGAGGTCACGAAGTGACCGTCCTTTCCACGGGAAGAGCGAAACCAGCCATGACCGCGACTGCCGGAAACCGGACCCGTGCCGGTTTCCGGCAGGTCCGGGCCGGACACCTCTTCGTCCTGCCCTACGTCGTCCTGCTCGCGCTCTTCGGCGTCGTCCCGGTCTGCTACTCGGTCTACCTGGCGTTCACCGACGCCGGCGGAGGGTTCGCCGGCTTCTCGAACTTCACCCGCACCGCCACCGACTACCGCTTCCTGCCGGCCCTCGGACATGTGGCGGTCTACCTCGTCATCTGGCTGGCCATGCTCAGCGTGCTGGTCGTCTCGCTGACCCTCGTCGTGCACCAGCTGGCATCCCGCCGGACCAAGGCCGTGATCCGCCTGGCCTACTACATTCCCGGCGCGCTCGCCGGAGCCTCCAGCGTGCTGCTGTGGCTCTTCGTGCTCGACCCCACCGTGAGCCCGGTCGCCCCCCTGCTGAAGGCGATGGGCAGCGACCACTTCACCGACGTCATCACACCGGGCCACCTGCCGGTGATCTTCGCGATCATCGCCTTCTGGACCGGCGCGGGCGGATGGATCCTCGTGCTCTACGGCGCGCTGAACACCATTCCCGCCGACGTGATCGTCGCCGCCAAGATGGACGGAGCGGGCCGGATCCGCACGGCCCTGTCGATCCAGCTGCCGATGATCCGCAAGTCGATCACGTACATGCTGATCCTGGCGTTCGCGGCCGGCACCCAGCTCTTCGTCGAACCCCAGCTGATCTCCCAGGCCAGCTTCGGTGTCGTGCCCAACGACTACAGCGTGAACCAGCTCGCCTACCAGTTCGCCTTCACCCAGAACGACTTCAACGGCTCGGCAGCGATCGCACTCGACCTCCTGGTCATCGCGCTGGTCAGCACCAGCCTCTTCGTGACGCGCGGACGACTCTTCGACACCGACTAGGAAACCAGCATGTCCACCCCTGCATCCGTGACCGCCCAGCGCTGGGCGTGGCGCTCCCTGACCTCGGTGATCCTGATCGTCTTCGGGATCTTTTTCCTGGTCCCCGTCGTCTGGCTCCTCCTCGCCGGCGCCAAGACCGACCACGAACTGGTCAGCGCCAACCCGTTCTCCCCCGGCAGTCTCCAGGCCCTGCGCCACAACTGGGGCGCGCTGATGTCCTTCCAGGGCGGCGCGGTCAAGACGTGGATGAAGAACTCGGTGCTGTACGCGCTGCTCGCCCTCGTCATCACCCTGGCGGTGAGCATCCCCGCCGGCTACGCGCTGGCGAAGCTGCGCTTCAAGGGCCGGCGCCTGCTGCTGATCACCACCCTCGTGGTGATGCTGATGCCCACCTCGGCGCTCGTCCTGCCGATCTTCCTGGAGGTGAACTACGTTCACCTGGTCAACACCCCGCTCTCGGTGGTGCTGCCGTTCTCGTTCTTCCCCTTCGGCGTCTACCTGGCCTACATCTACTTCGCCGAGGCCGTGCCCGGTGAACTCCTCGAAGCGGCCAAGATCGACGGGTGCAGCGAGGTCGGGATCTTCACCAGGATCGCGCTGCCGCTCGCGATGCCGGTCGTGGCGCTGGTGGGCTTCTTCAGCTTCGTACAGAACTGGAACAACTTCTTCCTGCCCTACGTGATGCTGCCGGGCAGCAACGCCTATCCGATGCAGGTCGGCCTGTCCCAGATGCTGACCTCGACGCCGAACTTCAATCCCGTCGTGGGCGCGAACGCGGAGGTGTCACCACCGGAACTGGTGCTCGCGACGCTCATCTCCGCCGCACCGGTGCTCGTCATCTTCCTGCTCGCGCAGCGCTACGTCGTGGGAGGCCTCACCGCCGGCGCGACCAAGGGGTGACCGCCGCTCTCTTGCACCGGCTCCTGCGGCAACCGCGCCGGGGTCGCACGGCACGCTCACAGCGATGATCCTGGGCGCCGGTGACAGGCCGCCCAGGATCATCGGCCGTGCGGGCGGCGGCCGCTGTGCGCCGCGGCTGCTGCACCCGCGTCGAGCGGGACGACGGCACCGCACGGTCCGAGGTCCGCGGTCGGCACTTCAAGGGAGTCCTGGACGCAGCCGGCGACGCGATCGGCGAAGGCGCGGAGAGAGCAGATCCGCGGAACGGATGACCGGGCGCCGAGGCAGTCCTCGATGGTGGTCATCGTCTCGCGGTCGTCCTGGCTGTGGCGCCGGACGGCCAGCGTTCGTCAGGGTGTCTTCGGGTGGGGGGTGTGTGCCGGCCTGCTGGGCGCCGTGTCGGCGGGTTCGGTGTGTGAGAGCGCGGTGAGGAGTTGCAGTTTCTGGTCGCTGTCGCTGTCCTTGTCGGGGTAGTAGACGACGAGGATGACGTCGTCGACGGGGAGTTTGTCGCGGTGGAGCCGCAGCTCACCGACGACGGGGTGGTGGACGGTGGTGGTTCCTCCGTCGAGGTTACGGACGTCGTGCCGGGCCCACAGGGTGCGGAACCGCTGGCTGGACAGTGCGAGCTCGCCGACGAGTTCGACGAACCGGGCGTTGTCGGTGTCATCCCCGATGGTGGTGCGCAGAGCGGCAACGAAGTCGGCGGTGGCTTTCGCCCAGTCCTGGTGGAAGGCTTGTTCCTCCGGGTCGAGGAGGAGGGAACGAAGCCGGTTCTCGCCGGGTCGCAGACGGGGGGAGAGGGCGACGGCCATGGGATTGGAGGCCAGGACGTCGAAGGCGCGCCCTTCGACGAACGCGGGGATCTGCAGATGGGCGAGGAGTTGGTGCACCCGTGCCGGCACGTGCTCGGGTCGCTTGCGGCGCGGTGCCCTGGGGCGTGCTGCCGCGAGGCCGAGCAGATAGGTCCGCTCGACGTCGTCGAGGTTCAGGACGCGCGCGAGGGAATCCAGGACCTGAGGTGAGGGGTTCCTGTCGCGGCCCCGTTCCAGGCGCAGGTAGTAGTCGGGGCTGATTCCGGCGAGCAGGGCGACTTCCTCACGGCGCAGGCCGGGTACCCGGCGGTTGCCGCCGGGCGGGAGCCCCGCCTGTGCCGGGGAGACCAGCTCACGCCGGGCGCGGAGGTAGCTGCCCAGCTGGTTGTCCGATTCCGCATCCTTCACCACACCACCGTAATGCGGCGCGTGCCTCCCATCGGGGGCCCTGGCAGGGCCAGGGAAGACGGGGGCACTGCCACACTCCGCGGAGCCGGCCAAGACTGGCGGTCTCACTGTTTCAAAAGGACAGAGATCATCGCTGGACGGCGCCGTGGGCTTGAAGGCCGCGGGTGCTGCGCAATGAAGGGAAGACCTCGTGGATCTCTCCAACCGCACCGTTTTCATCGTCGGCGGAACCTCCGGCATCGGCCGGGAACTGGCCCGGCGGTTCGCTGCAGCGGGCAGCACCGTGGCCGTCGGCGGTCGCAGCGCAGGGGCGCTTTCGGAACTCTCCGACGACGGCATCGGCGCCTTCGGCATCGATGTCACCGACGGTGCCTCCGTCGCACGTGCCCGCGACGCCGTGCTCGCCCGGTACCCCGAGCTGGACACCGTGGTGACCATGTCGGGCGTCATGCTCCTGGAGGACCTGCGCGACCCCGCGCACTTCGAGGCGGCGCAGACGACGATCGACACCAACCTGCTCGGCACCATCCGGATCATCGACGCCTTCACCCCTCACCTGGTCCAGCGGGGCGCCGGCACCTTCATCACCGTCACTTCCGGGATCGCCTTCCTGCCGTTCCCGCCCATGCCCAGCTACGCCGCCTCGAAGGCCGCGGTGCACGCCTACTCCGAGGCACTGCGCGCGCAGCTCGACGGCACCGGTGTCGGCGTCGTCGAGCTCGTCCCCCCGGCCGTCGCCACAACAGGCCGGGGAAAGATGAACCCGCACGCGCTGCCGCTCGACGACTTCGCCACCGAGGTCATGCACCTGCTCTCGGAGAACCCCACCCCTCACGAAATCCTCGTGAAGGGCGTCCTCATGCACCGCTGGGCCGAGCGCGACGGCACCTACGACGACCTTGTCGCACAGCGCTCCCAGGCCCTGGCCATGCTCCCCAGCCGCCAAAGCTGACATCTCCCTCACCCCTTGGCCGTCGCCCCGGTTGTAGCAGGGCCGGTGCTCTGCGGCGGCTGTCGCCCGGGGCGAGCAGGCTGGTGAGTTCGAAGATCGCTTCCGGGGTAGGGCTTGAAGCAGCGGCGAACGGCGTCCTCTGTATGAGCGCCCCCTGCCCCGCCCAGGCAGCCCGCCCCCCTCAATCCATGAGCCGGCTCTCCCAGGCCCAGGCGGCGATCTCCACACGGTTGCGTACGGTCAGCTTGCTCTGGATGGTCGCCAGGTGGCTCTTGACCGTGCTGACGGAGATGAAGAGCTCGGCCGCGATCTCCTGGTTGGTACGGCCCCTGGCGATCGCGCGGATGACCTGGGTCTCCCTGTCCGAGAGCGCGCGGGCGGGCCCGGGGGCCCGGGACGCCGCCGGTGCCAGTCGCCGCAGGAGGCGCACGGTGATCGACGGCGAGATCAGGGCCTCCCCCGTGCGGGCGGCGCGGACGGCCTCGACCAGCAGGGTGGGGCCCACGTCCTTGAGGATGAAGCCGAGCGCACCGGCGTGCAGGGCCCCGTAGACGTACTCGTCGAGGTCGAAGGTGGTGACGATGACCACGCGGAGAGGGTCGGCGACGTCCGGGCCGGCCAGGGCTCGGGTGACCTCGATCCCGTCCAGGAGGGGCATCCTGATGTCGACCAGGCACACGTCGGGGCGCAGCCGCCGGGCCAGGGCGATCGCCTCGGCGCCGTCCGCCGCCTCCCCGACGACGGTGATGTCGGACTGGTCCTCGAGGATGAGCCGCAGGCCGCCGCGGACCATCGCCTGATCGTCGGCGAGCAGAACCTTCGTGGTCAACGCGACTCTCCAGAGGGGACGGGCAGGGTGGCGACCACCGCCCAGCCGACGCCGTGCCCGGGGCCGGCACGGAGCGTACCGCCGAGAGCCTCGACGCGCTCGCGCATTCCGATCAGGCCGAATCCGCCGTCCTGCCGGTGCCGGGCGGGACCGGGCGCCGCGTCGTTGGTGATCTCGACCGTGACCTCGTCCGGTTCCTGAGTGACGCTGACGGTCGCCGAGCGGGCGTGAGCGGCGTGGCGCAAGATGTTCGTCAGCGACTCCTGCACGATCCGGTACACGGTGGTGGTCACCTCGGGCGGCCACGGCATCTGCTCGTCGGGCAGGCACAGCCGTACCGCCGGGCCGTGCCCGTCGAAACGGCGTACCAGTTCCGCGAGTTGTTCGGGCCCCGGAGAGGTGGTGGCCCCGTCGTCGGCGTCGCGCAGCAGGCCGACCACGCGACGCATGGAGGCCAGAGCCTCGGTGCCGGCCTCCTCGATGCCGGCCAGCGAGCGGTCCAGCTTCTCCGAGTGCCCCCGGCCCACGATGCGCGCGCCCTGGGCCTGCAGCACCATGCCGGTGATGTGGTGGGCGACCACGTCGTGCAATTCCCTTGCCAGAGCGAGGCGTTCGTCGCGGCGTACCGCCTCGGTGCCGACATGGCGGCGGTAGTCGAGGAAACGCAGCCACAACCCGACTCCGCACGCGACGCACCACCCCTCGATGCCGACCCGGAACGGGGTGCCCGTGACGCCGGCGCCCGGATCCGCGGTGAGGAAACCGACCGCCATGATCACGGTGCCGGCGGTCGCGGTGACGGCGGCGGCCCGGGTCGGCAGCGTCCTGATCGCGGAGCCGCCGAGCACGAGCAGCGCGAGGATCGCCGCCGCGCCGGGTTCACCGGGCAGGTCCCACACCCTGGCGACCACAGCGGCGGCGCCGGACACGACCAGGCCGACCGACACCGCCCAGCCGCGCCGGCGCTCCCGCAACAGCGCGACGGCGCCCATCGTCGCCCCGACGGCGAAGTCGAACGCCCAACTGCGACCCTGCCGGGTGTACTGGACGGCCGTGAAGGCGAGCACCAGCGCGAACAGCGCGCCCAGCCCGGCGTTGACCGTGATCCTGTGCCGCACGGCCGATCGATCCACTGCGTTCACAGCGGTCAGGCTACGTGCCCCCGTCCGGCCGACGAACCAGCCGAAAGTACGGGTCTCCCGGGCGTGAGGTGTGCTTTTGGCCGGTGCATCGGACCTCTGGGAAAACACATGCTGAACCCATGCCTGATGTCACTTCTCTCGCCCTGTTCGCCGCCTCCGAACCGACGCACACCGAGCGCAGCCCGCTGCTGTACGCGTGGTGGCTCCTGAACCTCGTCGTCCTCGGACTCGTCGTCTACAGCATCGTCCATTTCGTGAAGAAGCGGCGCAGTCGCGGCTGACGCGACCGCTCCATGCCCGGGCGCACCCCCCGCACGTCACGAATTCCACGCACTTCACGAAACCTCGAACGAGGGATGTCATGACTCCAGTACTGGAAGCCCGGAACCTGGGCAGGAGGTACGGCGGCCGTCAAGCACTCACTGACTGCAACCTGAGCATCCCGCAGGGGCGGGTGATCGGCCTGGTCGGCCCCAACGGCGCCGGCAAGTCGACGCTGCTGAACCTCGCCTGCGGCCTGATCACCCCGAGCACGGGCACGATCGAGGTGCTCGGCTCGCGCCCCGCGGCGAACCCCGCACACCTGGCGAAGGTCGGCTTCGTCGCGCAGGACACGCCGGTGTACGCGGAGCTGTCCGTCGCGGACCATCTGAAGATGGGCGCCAAGCTGAACCCGGCCTGGGACGCGCGGCTGGCCCAGCGGAGGATCGAACAGATCGGCCTGGACCCCCGCCAGAAGGCGGGCCGGCTCTCCGGCGGCCGGCGCGCCCAACTCGCCCTGACCCTCGCCGCGGCCAAACGGCCCGAGCTGCTGATCTTCGACGAGCCCGCCGCGGCGCTCGACCCGCTGGCCCGGCGCGGGTTCCTGGAGAACCTGATGGAGTTCGTCACCGACCTCGCGGCCGGCGCCATCCTCTCCTCGCACGCGCTCGACGACGTCGAGCGGGTCTGCGACTACCTGATCGTGCTGGCGGAGTCCCGGGTCCAACTCGCCGGTGACGTGCGGGACCTGCTGGCGAACCATCGCCGGCTGACCGGCTCCCGGGAGGCCCTGAGCAAGCTGCCGTCGGGGCTCGACATCATCCGGGCCGACCAGACCGGACACGAGGGCACCGTGATCGTCCGCACCGACGGCCGGCGGCTCGACGAGGGGCCCTGGACCGCCGAGAACCTCGAACTGGACGAGCTGGTTCTGGCATACATGACCCGGGCGAGCGCCGTCGGCTCCGTCCCGGCCGCAACGGCACAGGAGGCGCACCGATGATCTGGATGACTTGGCGTCAGTTCCGCACCCAGGCGCTGGTGGGCGTCGGCGCGCTGCTGTTGCTCGCCGTCTACCTGGTGATCCTCGGTCTGCAGATCCGGCACTCGTACGACGACCTGCACGCCCAGTGTGCCGGCGGCGGCTGCGCCGGCGTGCTCAGCTCGCTCACCGACGACTACGGCTTCCGTGTCGACCTGATCGGCTACCTGCTGATCGCGGTTCCCGGGCTCATCGGGATCTTCTGGGGAGCGCCGCTGATCACCCGCGAGCTGGAGGCGGGCACGCACCGGGTCGTGTGGAACCAGAGCGTGACCCGCGGGCGGTGGCTGGCGGTGAAGCTCGGCGTGCTCGGCCTGGCCAGCATGGCCGTGGCAGGGCTGTACAGCCTGCTGCTGACCTGGGCCGCGAGCCGCGTCGACCTCGTCGCCGCCAACCGGTTCTCGCCGCTGGTGTTCGACGCCCGCAACATCGCGCCCGTGGGATACGCCGCTTTCGCCTTCGTCCTCGGCACGACCCTGGGGCTGTTCGTCCGCCGCACGGTTCCCGCCATGGCGCTGACCCTGGTCGTCTTCGCCGTCCTGCAGGTCGTCGTGCCCGACATGATCAGGACGAACTACGCCGAGCCCGTCCGCGCGAACGTCCCGGTCACCGCCGACATCGTCCGCAGCATGACGAAGATCGGCAGGTACGGCGACATCGGGGGCCTGACCGTGCCCGGTGGGCCGTGGGTGGTGTCCACCAGTGCGCTGCTCGACTCCAGCGGCAAGGAGGTCGGCCACACCACGTGGTACCAGAACTGCGCGAAGCAGTCGCTGGACGACATGCCGGTCTGTCTGGCCAAGGGCCACATCCACGTCCAGGTCACCGAGCAGCCCGCGGACCGCTACTGGAAGTTCCAGTGGATCGAGACCGCCCTGTTCACCGCCCTGGCCGCGGCGCTCGCGGCCCTGTGCTTCTGGCGGATCCGGGGCAGGCTCACCTGAACGCACACCGGGCCCCGGCCTCGTGAAGTCAGCGGCCGGCCGGTTCCCGACCGCCCGCGTGCGGTACAGCTGCGCGTACCGACCGTCGGCGGCCGGCAGCACGCGGCCTGATGGATCTGAGCATCGACGTGCCCTGGATCCCGCAGGCCGCCGAAGCCGCCGGGGTGAACGATCCGGCTCCTGACGACTATGGCGTCCCAGTCTCGGCGGTGGCCCGCGCCGGGCCGAACTGTTCGAGCGGGCCATCTACGACGGTCCCTACGCCAAGGCTGCCGCCCTGGTACATACGCTGGGCCGGTGCCGCTGGCTGGAGCGCTCCGACTACGCTGCACGAGGTCCCCCAGGAGACAGAGCAGTTGGTGGCGGAACACCAGGGGCCGGACGACGTCGAGGAGGCCGAGGAGCCGCCGGCGAAGCAGTGATACCGGAATCCGAAGACCCGCCGCTCCTTGGGCGGCGGATCATGTCCGAGCCAGGGCCGGACCGAGGCGAGGGCCGGCCAGTGCCCCAATCGTGTTGACCGGCCCCGGCAGGCAGTGCTGGAGTCGGCACGTGGACAGCATCCCCGCCAACCGGCGGCTCTGGAACCGGATCAGCAGCGCCTACCAGCACGAGCACGACCCGCGAATCGGCGCCACACCCCGGCTGTGGGGCATGTACTCCATCCCCGACGCGCACCTGCACGCCCTGGGCGACGTCACCGGCAAGCGCGTCCTCGAACTCGGCTGCGGCGCCGGCCAGTGGTCCAGGGCGCTCGCCGCCGAGGGCGCCACCGTGGTCGGACTCGACCTGTCCGAAGCCCAACTCGCCGCGGCGGCCCGCGCGATGGGAGCGGCCCGCTACCCGCTGGTGCAAGGCGCGGCCGAACAACTCCCCTTCGCCGCCGAGAGTTTCGACCTGGTGTTCTGCGACTTCGGTGGGCTCAGCTGGGCGCCCCCGCACCTGGCCGTCCCGCAGGCCGCACGCGTCCTGGGCCGCGGCGGGCGCCTGGTCTTCAACGTCGCCAGCCCATGGTTCGAAGCGTGTTACGACGAAGCCGCCGGCCGCGTGACCACGACGCTGCAGCAGGACTACTTCGGGCTGGACACCATCTCCGAAGGCGACGGCGCGACCAGCTATCAGCTCACCTACGGCGACTGGGTCAGGGTCCTGCGCGGCGCGGGTCTCGTCATCGACGACCTGATCGAGCCGCGGCCCGGACGCGGAACACCCAACGGCTACAACGAAACCGACCCACCCGACTGGGCACACCGCTGGCCGGCGGAACTGCTCTGGGTAACCCACAAACCGTAGGTTCCGCCGAGCCGAGACCTGAAGGCATCCCCTCGCCGGACGAGCCCCAACCAGGTGCTGGATCCGCGCCGGGAACGACCTTCGCGCCCCATGGCGTCTGTCCACAGGGTCGGTTTCCCGTGCCGGGCGAGAAGTTCGGCGAAGAACCGCGCGAGGAACCGCTCGCCGCCCGGCGCGGTCAGCTCGAAGCCCCCGAAGCGGTGGATCCCGTCGATCTGCCGGGCGCGGACGAGCTTCCGGGTCGTCGACGCCGGCCGACTGCGGCAGGGGGTCGTGCTGGGCGGCGACGAACGTACACACAGCTCGTCCAGCCGGCCTCTCACCCGTATCGCCGTTGTTCCGCCCGGATCGCCCGCCCTCGCGATCTGCGCGGTCACATACGGGACTTGCCCACCCGAGCCGGTGACAGGCCGATGCCTGTTCGCGTACCGGCTCGGCGGGTCAGTCCGGGTAGGCGATCAGGGTCTGGGTGAGGGCGGCCCGGATGCCGGTGGAGTAGTGGTGCTCCTCGTCGGAGGCGAAGCGGGCGCAGTCGCCTTCCTCCAGACGGTGGGTGTGCTCGCCGACGACCAGGTTCACCGTGCCGCGCAGTACCACCACGTACTCGGTGGAGCCGGCTCCGTGGGTACTGCGGTGGCTGCGGGCGTGCGGCGGCAGGGCGGAGCGGTACATCTCGAACCTGGCCCGCTCGTGGGAGGAGAAGAGCAGCTGTACCAGGGTCTCGTCGGCCGGGCCGGGGCCGAAGCCGGCGCCCCGGACGATCTCCGGCTCGGTCAGGCGGGCCCGCAGTATCTCGTCGACGGGTGAGTCCAAGGCGTGCGCGATCCGGGCGAGCACCTCGACGGTCGGGTTGGCGACGGCGCGTTCGATCTGGGAGATCAGGGCCTTGCTGGTGCCGGTCCGGGCGGACAGCTCGCGCACGCTCCAGCCCCTGGCCAGCCGCAGCCGCTTGACGTTGGCGGCCAGCGTGCCGCGCGGCCCTGCGGCCACGGTGTCCGGCACGGCCCGTTCCTGACCGTTCGTCGTACTGTCCACGCTGCCGCTCCCCGGTGTTTCCGCATCGTGCCCTGCCGCGACGGCTGACGCCGCGGCAGGAAGGCTATCCGGTCCGCTCATCCCTCCGTCCTCCGCGACGTGCCGGAGTCGCCGGGCAGGGCCGGCGATCCCGGGAGCGCGGCGAGCAGTTGGCGGGTGTACGGGGCCTCGGGGTGGTCCAGCACCCGGTCGGTGCGGCCGCGCTCCACGATGCGTCCGCGGTGCATCACATACAGCTGGTCGGTGGCCTGCCGGGCGACGGCCAGGTCGTGGGTGACCAGCAGCAGGGACAGGCCCAGTTCCTGGCGCAGCCGGGCCAGCAGGGTGAGGATCTGCGCCTGGACGGAGACGTCCAGGGCGGAGACGGACTCGTCGCACACCAGCAGCCTCGGCCGTACGGCCAGGGCCCTGGCGATGGCGACGCGCTGCCGCTCGCCGCCGGAGAGCGCGGCGGGCCGGCGTGCGGCGTAGGCGGCGGGCAGGCCGACGGACTCCAGCAGCTCTTCGGCCGTCGGCACCGGCGTCGTGGTGCTGTCTCCGCGCCGCCGGGCGGCGGGGGAGGCCGCGGCCTCGCGGAGCGCGGAGCCGACGGTGTGGACGGGGTTGAGGGAGGAGTAGGGGTCCTGGAAGACGATCTGCACGGCGGAGGCGAGGGCGAGGCGGCTTCCTCGGGCCGGGCGGCCCGGGGCGAGCAGCAGCGGCTCGGTGTCACGGCCGCCGGTGTCCTCCCGGGCAGCGTCCGGAGCGATGACGATCCGGCCGCCGTCCAGCTGCTCCAGGCCGGTCACCAGCCGGGCCAGGGTCGACTTGCCGGAGCCGGACTCGCCGACCAGGCCCACGGCGCCGCCCTCGGGAACCTCCAGGTCGACGCCGTGCAGGACCTCGTGTCCGCCGTACGACTTGCGGGCGCCGCGCACCTGCAGCAGGGGACGGGCCGTCCGCTCGGAGACGGTGACCGCCACTGTCCTACGGGTCGCGGCGGCGACGTCCGCGGCGACCGCGGGCATCCGCCGGCAGGCGGTCAGCCGCCCACCGGGTCCGGTGCTGTCGCCGACGGGGTGCGGGACGGGCTCCGCGGTACGGCAGTCCGCCTCGGCCCAGGCGCAGCGGGCGGCGAAGGGGCAGCCCGTGGCGGGCGCCGCCGGGCCGGCGGCGGGGCGGGTGGCGGGCAGCGTCTCGTAGCGTTCGCGCACCGACGGCTCGGCGGCCAGCAGCGCGGCCGTGTAGGGGTGGGCAGGGTGGGTTTCGATGTCCCTGGCGGGGCCGGACTCCAGCATGGTGCCCGCGTACATCACATACAGCCGGTCGCAGGCCGAGAAGGCGACCCGTAGATCGTGGGTGATGAGCAGCAGTCCCATGCCGCGGGCCTGCTGGAGCCGGCGGATGAGGGCCAGCACCTCGCCCTGGTGGTGGGCGTCGACGGCGGTGGTGGGCTCGTCGGCGATGAGCAGGCGCGGACCGGGGGCGAGCGCCGCGGCGAGGGCGGCGCGCTGGCGCATGCCGCCGGACAGCTCGTGCGGGTAGCGGTCGGCGGTCCCGGGGGCCAGGCCGACCTCGGCGAGCCGTTCGGTCACGGCGAGCGCCGCGCCGCGCCGGCTGGTACCCGGGGCGCCGGCCCGGATGCCGTCGGCGATCTGCCGGCCGCAGGTGCGGAGCGGGTGCAGCATGGTGAACGGGTCCTGCATCAGCAGGGACACGGTGCGGCCGCGGTGACCTTCGGGTGCCCTGCCGTAGAGGCCGCCGGGGCGGCCGGACCGGCTGTCGATGATCTCCCGGCCGTCCGCGACGACGCTGCCGAAGGCGCGTACGGTGCCGGGCAGCAGCGCGGCGACGGCGCGGGCGGTGAGCGACTTGCCGCTCCCGGACTCGCCGACGATGCCGACGCTTTCACCGGGCTGTACGTCCAGGTCCAGGCCGTGTACGAGCGGGCGGGGCGGCACGGAGGCGGTCTCCAGCCGCAGGGCCCGGACCGCCAGCAGCGGCCTGGAGGGCGCCGGCTTCGGCGCTGCGGCGGTCACCGGGTCCTCGCCCGCAGGTCGAGGGCGTCCTGGGCGCGGTCACCGAGGAGGTTGACGGCGGTCGCGGCGGTGACGACCAGCAGGGCGGGCAGCAGGGTGGCCGCCGGGTTGTCGTACATCAGTGTCTGGTTCTCCGAGAGCATCCGGCCCCAGTCGGCGGCGCCCGGGGGCACGCCGATGCCGAGGAAGGAGAGCGAGCTGAGGGCCACCAGCGCGAAGCTGAAGTTGACCAGCGCGTTGGCGAGGGCCTGTGGCAGGACGTTGGGCCAGATGTGCCCGAACAGGATGCGGCGGCGGCTGAGGCCGAGGGCCTCGGCGGCCTCCACGTACGGCAGGTGCCGCTGGGCGAGTACGGCGGAGCGGACCAGCCGGGTGTCGGTGGGGCTGGAGAGCACGGCGAGTACGAGGACGGCGGCCGGGTAGCCGCCGCCGAGCACGCCGACGACGACCACCGTGACCAGCAGGGCGGGCAGCGACAGCACCAGGTCGGCCCAGCGGCCCACCAGGGCGTCCGCCCAGCCGCCCCGGTAGCCCGCCCACAGGCCGAGCAGGTTGCCGAGGGCCATGGAGCCGACGGCGATCAGGGTCGGTCCGACCAGGGCGCTGCGGGTGCCGACCACCGCGGTCTGCAGGATGTCGCGGCCGAGGTCGTCGGTGCCCAGGGGGTGGCCGGCGCCGGGCCCGCTGACGCCGAGCAGCAGGTCCTGCCGCGCCCAGTGCGGGAAGACCAGCCCGCCCAGGGCGGCGGCGGCGAACAGCACGGCGACGACGGCCAGGCAGACGCCGCCCAGCAGTCCTGGCCGGGGCAGCCGGCGGCGTCCGGCGGCGCCGGCGGGCCGGACGGGAACGGCCGGGCCGCGGTCCGCTGCGGGTTCGGCTGGGACGGTCATCGGGTGCCTCCGGTCCGGATGCGCGGGTCGATGAGCGGGGTGAGCAGATCCACCACGAGGTTGACGGTGATGACCGCGGAGGCGGCCAGCAGGGCGACGGCCTGCACCACCGGTACGTCCTTGTAGGTCACCGAGTCCACCAGCAGCCGCCCCAGCCCCGGCAGCGCGAAGGTCGCCTCGACCATGACCGTTCCGGCGACCAGGTACGCCAGCACCAGGCCCGCGCCGGTCGCGATGGGCAGCAGCGCGCCGCGCAGCACATGCCGCAGCAGTACCTCGCGCGGTGGCACGCCCCGGGCGAGCGCGAAGGCGGTGTGGTCGGCGTCGAGCTCGCGGAGCACCGCCGCGCGGGTCAGCTTGAGCAGCAGCCCGGTCACCGACAAGGCCAGGGCGACGCAGGGCAGCACGAGATGGCGCAGCCGGTCGAGGGTGCCGCCGTCCCCGGCGCCGAAGGCGGGCAGCCAGTCGGCGCGCAGCGCGAAGAGGTGGACCAGCAGCAGCCCGGAGGCGAAGGCGGGCGCGCTCAGGCCGATCACCCCGAGGCCCTGGACGATCCGGTCGGTGGCGCGGCCGCGCCGCAGTGCGGCCAGCGTCCCGAAGGGAATCCCGGCGAGGAGCGCCAGGACGAAACCGCCGAGGGCCAGTTGCAGGGTCAGGCCGATGCGGTCGCCGACGGCCTGGGTGACCGGTGCCCCGGTACGGACGGACACGCCGAGGTCACCGTGGAGGGCGGCGGCGAGCCAGTGCCAGTACTGGACGAGGAACGGATCGTCGAGGTGGTGGGCGGAGCGGACCGCGGCCAGCGCCTGCGGGGTGGCCGAGCGGGTGCCGAGCAGGGTACGGGCCAGGTCGCCGGGGGCCAGGGCGAGCAGGGCGAAGACGGCGAGGGAGACGACCAGCAGCAGTGCGACGGCCGCCGCGAGCCGGCGGGCGGCGTAGGCGGCGAGCGGATGGCCGGCCCGGCGGGCGGGGCCCGGCGACGGTGCGGCAGAGGTCTGCGGGGACTGCCCGGTGGCGGGGGACGTCGTCGTCATGAGGTGCCGCCCGCGGTGTCGGGGTCCGGTACGAGGTGGCGGTCCAGCCAGTCGGCGGTCCGGGCGCAGGCGTCGAGCAGGTGATCCGGTTCGGTGAACTCGTGGCCCTCGCGCGGGTAGAGGACCAGCTCCACGTCGCGGTGCCCGGCGAGGAGCCGGGCCCGGTAGAGGGCGCGGGCCTGCTCGACGGGGGTCACCCGGTCGGCGCAGCCGTGCAGGATCAACGTCGGCGTCGGGGCCGGGTCGCGTTCACGGGCGGGGGAGGGCGCGGTGGGGGCGGTGGTGTCCGGCCCGTCGGTGCGGCCGCCGCCGGTGATGCGGTAGGCGTCGTCGTAGCCGCCGCCGATGGCGCTGGTGACGGCGAAGGAGGGCCAGTCGGTGGGCGCGGAGACGACCACGGCCGCCGCGAAGAGACCGCCGCGCGCCGCGGCGAGGGCGGCGAGGTAGCCGCCGTAGCTGTGCCCGAGGACGGCGATCCGGCCGGGTGCGGCCAGACCGCGGTCCAGCAGGGCGCGGGCTCCGCCGAACACCTCGTCCAGGTCGGCGCCGCCGAGGTCGCCGACCACGGCGCGGGCGTGTCCCTGCCCGCGGCCCGCGCTGCCCCGGGGGTTGGGCAGCAGCACCCGGTAGCCGGCCCGGGCCAGCGCCAGCGGCAGGCCGAGCACGTCGCCGGGGGCGAAACCGGCGGACCACAGCCACGCCGGGCCGCCGTGCAGCAGGACGGCGGCGGGTGCCGGGCCGGTGAGGTCGGCGCGGTGCAGCAGCAGGCCCGTGACCCGGCTGCCGTCCGATGCCTGCCAGCCGACCGGTTCGGTGGTGACGCCCTCGTCCAGCACCTGCTGTCCGGCGTTGAACGCGGTCACCGGAGCCCAGAAGGGCTCTGGCCGCGGGGTGGCGCCCGGTTCCGGGACGGGGTGGGGGGCCGGGGCGGGGCCGGCGGGACGCGGGGGCTCCTCGGTGGCCGTGCCGACGTCGGCGGTGACCGCCTCGGGCGGGGTCCCGGGGGCGTGCAGGACGGAGGCGGCGACCCGGCCGGCCGCGCAGGTGCGGATCTGCGGCCGGTACCCGGCGCCGCTGAGGGTGGCCTCGCCGTGCCACAGCTCCTCGTGGTGCACCTCGTCGGCGCCCAGCCGCAGCCGGCCCACTCGTGAGCCGGTGCCGTCCCAGCCCGCGTACCACAGGGTGCGCGGGTCGCTCCAGTGCAGCGAGGTGATGTCGTCGAGCGGAGGCACCGGCACCGGGGCGCCGGTGTCCAGGTCGGTGAGCCGGAGCACGCCGGAGACGATCGACAGGCCCTCGGCCCAGGCGGCGTGACGGCCGTCGGGGGAGAGCGCCGGATGGTCCGGCTGGATGCCGGGGTCCGACGGGGACAGCTCGCGCACCGAGCCGGCGGCGAGGTCCAGCAGGACCACCCGGGCCCGGTAGAACCCGGCCGGCCAGGGGTCCCGGGAGACCACGGCGAGGGCGTGGCGCCCGCCGTTCCAGTGTGCCGCCCATACGGTGAGTCCGGCGGGGCCGACCGGCTCGGCCGGCCGGCCGGAGGTCAGGGAGATCCGCCACAGCCGGCGTATCCCGGTGCCGGGACGCTGCACGGCCGGGTCGGCCGGGCCGGCCGACCCCTCGACGGGCAGGCCGAGGTTCATGCCGTCGCGGTCCGCGCCGGGCTCGGCGACGCGCAGCAGGGCGGCTGTCCCGTCGGCGGCGACCAGGACGTCCTCGATCTCGCCGGGGAAGCGGTCCAGGATCCGCGCCGGGCTGCCGCCGGCAGCGGTGGCGAGGGCGAGGGCGCTGCCGCGCTCGTCACCGTCCTCCTGGACCACCAGCAGCCGGCGGGAGTCCGGCAGCCAGCGCGGCAGTCGGCGGGCGGCCGAACCGCCGCCTGCCAACGGCACACAGCCGTCGCCGGACGCGAGGTGGACGTCCGCCCGGGGCGGCCCGTCCGGTCCGGGGAGGACGGCGGAGACGGCCGTGGTCCGGCCGTCGGGCGACGGCTGGGCCTCGATGACCTGGGTGAGGTCCATCAGCCGGCGCCGGGCGGCGACCACGGCCGCGGAGGCGGTGCTCACGAGCCGGCCGGGTACAGGCGGGTGGCCCAGGGGCCGATGAAGAAGAACGTGCCGAAGTCCTTCACACCGACCACGGAGCTCAGCGCGGTGGCGCTCTGGCCCCACCACAGCGAGTGGTAGGGCAGGTCGGCGCCGGCCCGTTGGAGGGCGTCGGCCAGGTCCTTGCCCCGGGCGGCGGGGGAGACGGAGGCCCGTTCCTCGGTGATGTCCTTGTGCACGGCCTGGTTGCGGTAGTGCGCGATGTTGGTGGATCCGATGGCGGCGGAGTCCAGGTACGGCTCCACCAGTTCGGCCGGGTCGCCGGTGGTGGGGTAGTACCAGAGGAAGTGCAGTCCGCGGTCGGGCTCGCTCAGCTCGGATATCCACTTCTCCAGGGGGACCTCCTTGACGTTCAGGGTGATCCCCAGCGGTACCAGGGCCTCCTTCAGGGCCAGGGCCGCGCGGCCCAACTGGGATCCGCTCGCGGGGTAGTGCAGCTCCTCGGTGAAGCCGTCCTTGGCGGTGGAGGAGGCGAGCAGCGTGCGGGCCCGGTCGATGTCGTACTCGTACTGCGGGACGGCCGTGTAGGCCTGCCTGACCTCGGCGTCGGTCAGCAGGCCGGTCCACTGCCCCCGGGTGACCAGGGCCGAGGCGACCTCGCCCTTGCCGCGCAGGATGGAGCGGACATAGCCCTGGCGGTCGGTGGCGTGGGCGACGGCCTGCCGTACCTTCGGGTCGTTCCAGGGGGCCTTGGAAGTGTTGAAGGCCAGCGCCACCACCGAGTGGTCCGAGGCGTAGTGCACCTCGGTGTCCTTGATCCGCTCCCACTGCGAGGCCCGGTCCGCGGGGAGGTTGACCGCGCCGTCCAGCTCGCCGGAGCGCATCGCCAGCAGCCGCGTGTTGTCGTCGGCGACGAAGGTCAGCCGGAGCTTCTTCACCCGGACATGCCCGCCCCACCACTTCTCGTTGCGCTCGAACTCGACATGGTCGTCGGGGGCGAAGGAGGTCACCCTGAACGGCCCGGTGCCCATCAGCAGCGCGGACGCCGTGCCCAGCTTGCCCTTGTGCCGGGCGGCGTAGGCCTTGCTTCCGATGAGCAGGGTGCTGGGGGTGGGCGTCCACTGGAACATCGCGTACGGGTTCTTGAGCCGGATGGTCACCTGGTGGGGGCCGGTGGCCCGCACGGACTTCACGGTGGAGTAGGCGTAGGCGAGCTGGGAGGCGTTGGCGGGGTCGAGGTGGTACTCGACGGAGTCCACGACATCGGCGGCGGTGAGCGGTGTGCCGTCCCAGAAGGTGACGTTCTGGCGCAGTTCGTAGACGTAGGTGAGCGGGTCCGGGTGGGTCCAGGAGGTGGCCAGGCCGGCTCCGAGGGCACCGTCCGGGCTGACCGACAGCAGTGACTCCTGGGCCAGCAGTACGGCGATGTAGTTGAGGATGCCGGCCTCGTGGCTGACGTCCAGGGTGGACAGCGAGCCGGGGAGAGCGATGGTGAGCTGCTCGATGTCGCCGCCCGCGTCCACCGGCGCGGAGCCGGCGGCCTTGGAGTCGCCGTCGGCCGGGGTGGCGGAGGAGCAGGCGGTGAGCAGGGCACCGAGGGGGACCGCGGCGGCGCCGAGCCCGAGCAGTCCGAGGACGCCACGGCGGCCGGCGCCCGGGGCCAGGGGATCCGTGACGGTGTTTCCGGAGGCCGGTGCGGCGGCGCGGGAACGGTTGGTGCCTGAGGCCATGGCACTGCTCCTTGCTCGGGAGTTGGGTACGGCAGAGAACGCGATGTCTTCTGCTCGTTCCCGTTTGGGCAGGAACGGTACGCATGGTCGGCCTGCGGGGCAACGGGCGTTCCACCCCTCGGGACGAGGCCGCCCCCGGCCGGCCGATGTCGCCCGCCGTGCGGGGCGGGGCGCCCACGTCCGTGGCTGTGTGCGGGCCGCGCGCCAACGAGCCGGGTCGGGAACGGACTTGCTGCGGTAGCCGGGTCGGAACGAGCGGCACCGTGGACACCGGGTCGGCCTCCGGCAACGGCGGGCGGTCGCGTACCGCGTTGGTGCCGCCGCCCGGCCGCGCCCAGACGTCGTGCCCCCTGCCCTGGCGGCAGATCCCGCCACCGGCGCACCCCCTCCGCGCGGTGCGGCAGCCGCCCGGCTCGGCTGACGCTCTCGGTGGGGCCGGCGGCCGAACGAGGCCGGCCCGGACGGCGGGGAGTCTCTGCCCGGCCTTCGACCAGGAACCGTCACGCGTCTTCCCGACGGCACGCCGACAGCCCTGCGTACCTGTTCGGGCAGGAGCGGTGACGTCCCCGCGGCGACGTGCTATACAGAGCGCTGACAGTGACGTCAGTGTCAGTGAGGAGCGGCATGGCCAGGATCCTGGTGGCGAACCGGGGAGAGATAGCGGTCCGGATCATCCGGGCGATCCATCTCCTGGGCGATACGGCGGTCGCCGTCCACGCGCCGGACGACGCCCGCGCCCTGCACGTCCTGCGCGCCGACCTCGCCCTGCCGCTGCCCGGGACCGGACCCGGCGCGTACCTCGACATCGAGGCCGTGGTCGCGGCGGCGGCCTCGTGCGGCGCCGACCTGGTCCATCCCGGATACGGCTTCCTCAGCGAGAACGCCGGTTTCGCGCGGGCGTGTGAGCAAGCCGGGATCGGGTTCATCGGGCCGACGCCCGAGGTGCTCGCCCGGCTCGGCGACAAGGTGACGGCCCGCCGCGTCGCCGAACAGGCCGGGATTCCGGTGCCTCCCGGATCGTCCGGCCCCACCACGGCCGAGGAGGCGCGGGCCTTCTTCGGGACGCACGGCCCGCTGATGGTCAAGGCGCTGTCGGGCGGCGGCGGCCGGGGCATGCGCGAGGTGCACGACGCCGGACAGATCGAGGAGGCGTTCGACCGCTGCGCCTCAGAGGCCCGCGCCGCCTTCGGAGACGGCGCGCTCTACGTGGAGAAACTGCTCCCCGCCGCCCGGCACATCGAGGTACAGATAGTCGCCGACACCCACGGTGGCGTCAGTCACCTGTGGGAGCGCGACTGCAGCGTCCAGCGCCGCCATCAGAAACTGATCGAGGTCGCCCCGAGCCCCTCGCTCGCCCCGCGCACCCGACGGCGGATCATCGACGCCGCGACACGTCTGGCGGCCGCTGTGGGCTACCACGGCATCGGCACGGTCGAATTCCTCCTCGACGGGGACGAGTTCTGGTTCATGGAGGCCAATCCGCGCCTGCAGGTCGAGCACACGATCACCGAGGCGATCACCGGAGTCGACCTGGTGAGTACCCAGATCCGCCTCGCCCGGGGAGCCCGTCTGGCCGACTGCGGTCTGGCCGAACCTCCGGCCGCCCGCGGTTTCGCCCTCCAGGCCCGTCTCCACGCGGAGAAGCTGGACCACTCCGGAGACCCCTACCCCGCGACGGGCACGATCACCGGCTTCGCCCTGCCCTCCGGGCCGGGGGTACGCGTCGACACCGCCGGCTATGCCGGATGGACCGTCGGCCCCCGGTACGACCCCCTCCTCGCCAAGATCATCACCCTCGGGAACGACTTCGAGGACGCCGCGCGCCGCGCCGCCATGGCGGTCACCGAGTGCGGCATCGACGGTGTCGAGACGAACCGGGCGCTGCTGCACGCGATCCTCACCGACCCCGACTTCCTGACCGGCACATGGGACACCTCCTACCTTCCGGCCCGTCTCGCCGGCTTCGCCGCACACCTCTCGCCCCCCGCCCCGTTCGCCGCGGCCCCCGGCGACCCGGCACCGGCCGGACCGGTCGCGCCCGACGCGTCATTGGTCCTGCCGGAGGGAACCGACGCGGTGCGGGCGCCGATGGCCGGCGTGGTCGTCTCCGTCTCCGCCGAGGCCGGCACGGACGTGCCGGACGCCGCCCCGCTGCTGGTGCTCGAAGCGATGAAGATGGAGCACGTGCTCCGTGCGGACGGCGACCTGCACGTGCTGCGGCTCCTGGCCGCTCCCGGCGACGTCGTGGCGGCCGGCACACCCCTCGTGCTGGTCAAGGCGACAGAGGGGGCGGCACCTGCCGCAGGTCCCGCTGCGGGCGAGTCCCGTGCCCGCGAACAGGACGTGGACGAGGACTGGTCGGCCGAGGTCGAGGAGATCGCACGGCGCGAGGCGTTCGCCCGCGCCCTGGGCGGTCCGGAGAAGATCGCCCGCCAGCACGGCACCGGCCGCATGACCGCCCGGGAACGGATCGCCGCGCTGGCCGACCCCGGGAGCTTCGCCGAGATCGGCGCGCTGGCGGGTTTCGCCGCGCGTGACGAGCGCGGCGCGGCCCTGTCGGTGGCCCCGACCAACTTCGTCGCGGGCACCGCGCACCTCGACGGACGCAAGGTGGTGCTCGGTGTCGACGACTTCACGGTGCGCGGCGGTGCGGGCGACGCGGCGATCCACGCCAAGCAGATCTACCTCGAGGAATACGCGCATCAGATGCGGCTGCCGATGGTTCGGCTGCTCGACGGCCAGAGCGGCGGCGGCAGCGTCAAGATGGCCCTCGACGCCGGCTACACCTACGTCCCGATCAATCCGGCGTGGGACGCGGTGGTCGACAACCTGTCGGTGGTCCCCGTCGTGGCCGCCTCCCTGGGGCCGACGGTCGGTCTCGGCGCGGCACGGCTGGTCATGTCCCACCTGGCGGTCATGGTCGACGGCGTCGGTCAGCTCTTCACGGCCGGGCCGCCGCTGGTGCGCAGCGCCACCGGCGAGATCCTCACCAAGGACGAACTGGGTGGAACCCAGGTGCACCGCTCCAGCGGAGCCGTCGAGCGGGTGGTCGAGTCCGAGGACGCCGCGTTCGAGGTGATCAGGGCCTTCCTGTCGTATCTTCCCCGGAGCGTGTACGAAGGGCCTCCCGTGCTGGCGGGGACCGACCCGGCCGATCGCCGCGAGGACCGTCTGCTGTCGGCGATTCCGCACAACAAGCGCCGCCCGTACGCCATCGGACCGGTCCTCGACGCGATCTTCGACGCGGGCTCGGTGTTCACCTACGCCGAATACGGCGGGGGCACCGTCACCGCACTCGCCCGCCTCGACGGCCATCCGGTCGGCGTGATCGCGGCCGACCCCTACGAGGGCGCGACCATGTCGGTCGAGGGCGCGCTCGCGGTCACGCGGCTGGTCGACCTGTGCGAGACCTTCCACCTGCCCGTCGTGAGCCTCACCGACCAGGCGGGCATGACCATCGGACTGGCCGCCGAACGACGAGGCACCATCCGGTACGGCGCACGCGCCATCAGCGCCGTCTACCAGGCCCGGGTACCGCAGGCCGAACTCATCGTGCGCCGCGTCTACGGCGTCGGCGGCGCCGGCATCGTCAACCGCCACCGGGCCATGCGCAGTTGGGCCTGGCCGTCCGGCGACTGGGGGTCACTGCCCGTGCAGGGCGGTGTCGAGGCGGCCTTCCGCGCACACATCGAGGCAGCCGACGACCCCGCCGCCGAGGCCGACCGCCTGCGCACCGAACTCGCCAACGTGGGATCACCGTTCCGCACCGCGGAGAGGTTCGGCGTCCAGGACGTCATCGATCCCAGGGACAGCCGGCCGCTGTTGTGCGACTGGGTGCGCGACGCGTACCGGCTGATCCCCACGCTCCTCGGCCGGCCGGCCTTCGGCACCCGCCCCTGAGATCCCCACGAGAGGAATCACGGTGGACAACGACGCACTGCTCGCCCTCCTGCAGGCCGACGGCGACATCATCACCGAGCGCCTCGACCACTGGGCCCGCACCCGCGCGGACCGGGTGTTCCTGCACTACGGCGAGGACCAGATCACCCACACCTACGCCGAATTCGGCCGGATCAGCGATCACATCGCGGGCAACCTGGCCGCGCACGGTATCGCCAAGGGCGACCGGGTCAGCGTGCTGACCACGAACTCGTACGTCGCCGCTCTGCTGATGTTCGGCATCTGGAAAGCCGGAGCCGTCTACTGCCCGGTGAACTTCGCATTCACCGGCCGGCTTCTCGCCTACCAGCTCAACGACACCGCACCCTCGCTGCTCGTCACCGACGCCCGGCTGCTGCCCGCGGTCAACGACGTGGCGGACCAACTGCAGGCACCGCCACCGCTGGTGGTGTACGCACCGCCCCAGAGCGCCCATGACCATGTCGCCGACGTCGCGGCACTCCATCCACGTCTGCGCGCACTGCCCTGGGCGTCGCTGACCGCCGAGGCCGAACGCCCCGACGTCCGGGTCGGCTTCGACGACCCGGCCAACATCGTGTACACGTCGGGAACCACCGGGCCGGCCAAGGGCGTGGTGCAGCCCTACCGGTGGATGGCCCAGTACACCTTCGGTCTGCGGATGCCGCTGACCGCCGACGACGTCATCTACAGCGACCTGCCCATGTACCACGTGGGCGGCGCGATCGCGAACGTGGCGCGAGCCGCGTGGACGGGATGCGAGGTGGCCCTCTGGGACCGGTTCAGCCCCGATGACTTCTGGAGACGGATCTCCTCCCGCGGCGCCACCACCGCGATCCTGCTCGACGTGATGATCCCCTGGCTGATGCAGCGGGAACCCACCGCGGACGACCGCGCGAACACCCTCAACAAGGTCTACCTGCAACCCCTCCCGCTCCACCACGCCGAGGTCGCCCGCCGATTCGGATTCGACTTCGTCTTCGCCGGATTCGGCCAGACGGAATCCGGTGCCGTGGTGAGCGCGTTCATCGAGGAGACGGCGGAGGGCCGCGGAACCCCGGCCCACCTCTACCGCGGCCTCTCACACCGCGAGATCAAAGAGGTGGCGGCACAGCGCGGACAGACCGTCCTTGCCGGCGGCACGGTCACCCGCAAGGGATTCATGGGCCGGCCTGTGCCGTTCTTCGAGGTCGCGGTCCTCGACGAACACGACCGCGAATGCGGTGTCGAGGAGCCCGGACAACTGGCGGTCCGGCCCCGGCTGCCCGGGCTGACGATGCTCGAGTACCTGGGCAGACCGGAGGCGACGGCCGCCGCGTGGCGCAACCTCTGGCTGCACACCGGGGATGCCGCGGTGCGCGGCGAGGACGGTCTGCTCTACTTCGTGGACCGGCTCGGCGACCGCATCCGGGTCCGCGGCGAGAACCTCTCGTCGTACCAGGTCGAAGACGTGATCAACCAGCTCTCCGGGGTCCGGTACTGCGCCGTGTTCGCGGTCCCGTCCGAGGAGGGCGACGAGGACGACGTCGTCGCCTTCGTCGTCCCGGCCGAAGGCACCCGGCTCACCGTCCAGGACGTGCACGACCACGCGCGCGCGGCGATGCCCAAGTACATGCGGCCACGTATCGTACGCATGGTGAACGACCTACCCCGCACCCCGACCAACAAGATCGAGAAGTACAGGCTGCGCCGGCAGATCCTCGACGAACTCGGGCACGGCACGTCATGACGGAAGAGGCGGCCTGGGCACGGGCGCGCACCTCACGGGAGGGAAAGGACCACGAGACCCGGACCAGGCTCCTGAGCTGCGCGGAAGAGGTCTTCGCCGCGCACGGGTACACGCGGGCCACCATCGCCGACATCACCCAGGCGGCGCATGTCTCCCGTGCCTCGTTCTATCTGTACTTCACCTCCAAGGCGGACGTCTTCACGTCCGTGGCGTCGGCGGTGCGCGACGAGTTCCTCGCCGCGCACGAGGTGCCCGGCGTCGACGAGGACGATCCGGTGGCCCTCGGCCGGGCGTCCAGCGCCGCCTTCCTCACCGCCTATTCCCAGCACCTCGATCTGCTCACGGTCATCGAGCACCAGGCCCTCGCGGACCCCGCGATCGCGGCGGTCTGGACGGAGATCCAGGAGCGGCCGCGGCGGCGGATGATCCGCTACGTGGAGCGGCTCACCGCTGCCGGGCAGGCCGATCCGGCGGCGGACGCCGAAGCGGTCGCCGATGCCGTTCTCGGTATGTTCGCGCGGTTCGCACGGCACCGGATCACCGATCCGGCGCACTTCGAGAACACCGTGGACACGCTCAATGCCATGTACCTGCGCCTGCTCGGCATCGACACCCGCGAAGTCTGAACACCCTGCGCGGCCCGGGGGCCGCGTCGGCCGGGTGCCGGGGTACCTCGACGACGAGGACGGCAGCAGTGGCGACGCCCGCGATGCCCCGGCTCGTACGCCGGGGACGGCGGATAGGGGAGTGCGAGCTGCGCGGCAGGCGGGCGGTCCATGTACCCGGCTTTCGGGCAGTCGTCGACGTCCGGACACTCTTCGACGGTCCGGTTGCGCAGTTTGCAGGGGAGACCTTCTCCGGACTACTTGTTCGTCCGGCGACCCTTGCGTCGTCCTTCAGCTCTCTGCGTGCGCTGGTTGTGGCTCGTAGGTCTGCGGAAGGTCGCGCTCGCGGCGCATCGGGCTGGTGGCGAGGACGAGCCAGCTGGGCGCGACGACACCCGTCGTGATCCACATGGCCGGGCGATATCCGACGACGTCGCCGAGCATGCCGCCGAGCAGGGACCCGAGCGGGATGGTGCTGTGGTTGATCATCATGGCCGTCGCCACGACCCGGCCGAGCATGTGCGGCGGGCAGTAGGCCTGCCGGAAGCTGCCGACCACGACGTTGGCCACGGAAATGCCGATCCCGACGACGAAAGCCCCCACTGCGAAGAGCAACAGCCCCGGCCCTGCCGTGGTCATCGGCAGGAGCAGCGCGAACGGCGCGGTGGCGACCTGTAGGAGAAGAAGCCCGCGCGCGGTCCCGAACCGTCGGCTGACCCTCGTGGCCACCGCCGCGCCCACGATGCCACCGGTGCTGCCGCTGGTCAGCAGCAGACCGACCATGGCCGGGTTCAGCCCGACGGTGCGGACCAGGAAGACGACCTGGACTGCCTGGTAACCCATCAGCGCCATATTGATCACGGCGCCCCAGGTGACCATCGGCCGCAGGTACCGGTCCCGGCCCACGAAGCGGAGCCCGTCACTGATCTGCCGGCGGAGCGGGACGTGTTCCTCGTCCCGGTCGCGGTGCTGCTCGATCACGCTGATCCGCTTCAGGCAGACCGCGGACACCAGGAACGTCATCGCGTCGGCCACGAGCGCGGTGGCCGCGCCGAACGACTGCGCGAGCAGCCCCGCCGCCCCCGGCCCCGCGACCTGGGTGGCGGCCTCGCTGCCCTGCAGCTTGGCGTTGCCCTCCAGCAGGTCGCGGCCGTCGAGCACGATCCGGATGTACGAGTGGTAGGCGGTGTTGAAGCACACCGCCGCGGTGCCGCATATCAGGGCGACGACGACCAGGTGCTGAAACGTGAGCGCGTCGAGCCACGCGGCAAGGGGAATGCTCACCAGCGCCGCGACTGCCACCAGATCGCACGCGATCATCAGTGGCCGTTTGCGCATCCGGTCCACCCATGCGCCTACGGGCAGTCCCACCAGCAGCCAGGGCAGCCAAACCGCCGCGGCGAGCAGGCCGACGGCGGTGGAGCCGGCGTCCAGCATGTCGACCGCGATCAGCGGCAACGCGACCACGGTGATGCTGTTTCCCAGTCCGCTCACGGTCTCGCCTGTCCAGAGCAGGCGGAAATCCGGTTGGGTGAATACTCCCCAGCGGGTTCGCGGCCGGTCCGGCGGCTCATTCATCGGGTCCACACCGGGCATCATGCCGTGAGCTCTCCAACCTGTTGTACCGGTGGGGCGGTTGGGGGTCCGTACACAGCGGGCCGAGGAACACCCTCCGGTGTGGTCCGCTTACCGGCAGGAGCGGTGGCGCACGCGTCTGGCACCTCGTCCACCACTTCCTGGACGCCATGGTGTCCAGCGACGAGGCCGGCACTGCCGGCAAGGCCGTTGGCGTCGGCAGCACGGCGCCCGCGATGCCGCTCGTCCCCCAGGACCGCGCCCTCCACGGAGCCGCCCTGTGACCGGACCCGGCGCGCCGGATCCCCGGCTGCGAGGCGGCAGTTTGCCACCACGCTCCGCCCGCCCCGCGGAACCTGACCAACTGCTGTGCCCCCAGAGGTAATTGACGTGGTGGTTCAGGGGCTGCTTCACTGAGGCAGTGGCTGAGCCACTAGACCAAGAAGTCGCCGAACCAGTGGGCCGCTGGACCAGTGAGCCACTGAACCGCTGACCGAAGCCTGGGAGATCCTCCGTGGCCGTCGAGAGCATTCCGCGCCGAACCGTGGTCGACCTGCTTGAAGCACGGCTGCGTGAGGACATCCTCAGCGGCACGCACGGCCCTGGATCCCTGCTGCCCCCCGAGAGGGAACTGGCTGCCGGATACGGGGTCACCCGTACGACGTTGAAGCACGCGCTGATGCGGTTGGAGCAGGCGGGTCTGCTGAGCACCCGGCACGGCATCGGCACACGTGTCCTGGACTACCTGCGGACCGGTGGCGCCGACCTGCTTCCGATGCTGGCGGCACAAGACCCCAGATGGCTGCGGGAGGTCTTCGAGGTACGTCGGCACGTCGGCACCCTGATCGCCGGCCGCGCGGCCGGCCGGCGCACGGACCGGCAGGCTCGGCGGCTGGAGCACCTGCTGCGTCAGGTCGCGGACGGACCGGACGCCGACGCCGTCCAGCTCGCCGACGTGGAAGTGCATCGCGAACTGGCGCGGGCCACGGGCAACCGGGTCTACCTGCTCCTCACGAACACGCTGTTCAACGCCTATCTCCCGGTACGGGCCGCGCTGCGGGCGCCGTTCGAGGACGCGGCGCGGGCGGCGGACCGCCTCGCGCCGGTGGTACGGGCCGTGGCCGGCCGGGACGTCGCGGAGGCGCGGCGCGCGGCGGAGGCGTATCTGGCCGACACCGAGAAGCTCATGCTCGGCTCGATGAGCGGTCCGCGCGGCCGGCCGCGAGCCGGCAGCCCCCGGTAGCCGCGCTCCCCGGCCGCGACTCCGGGTACACCGGTCCCGGCGAGGCGAGGCGAGGCGTGCGCGGCTGACCGGCCCGGCCTCGATGGCCCCGATCATTCGTACGCTGATGCCCGTTCACCCTACGTACCCCGGTATGTCATGTCCGGGACAAGGTCGAGCGAATCGGATCCGGGCCATCCCCCTATGACGGCCGTCCGTCCACCGTGGGCGCGGCGGCGACCGACAACACAAGGAGCATGGTGAGCAGATCAAGCAAGAGACGCGGCGTCCTCATCGGCGTGATGCTGTCCGCGGTCATCGGCGGCTCCGTCCAGCCGGCGATCGCAGCGCCGCCGCGGGACGCGGGGGACCAGGCCGCGACGTTCCGGAAATCTCCGGTGGGGTCGGCCGAACAGGAGATCGCACGAGCGCTGTCCGCCTCGCTGCGCGACCCGCAGTGGCGCAAGCAGGTCCGTGCGGCCGCGCTCGGCACCGAAGAGGTGGACCTCCAGGCGCTGGCCGGCCGGACCGCCTCCCCGGAGGGCAGGAACCTGTACGCCTCCGTCTCGGCCGCGGACCGTCGCATCGCGGGCCTGAAGGGCCTGCCCGCATCGACCGGCTCCCTGCTGCGCCTCCGGCTGGCCGCGCCGTCCATGCGGTCGCACCTGGACGCGGCGGCCACCCCCTGGATCGCCGTCGCCGCGGCCGACGACGACGCGAAGAACCTCACGGCGTACGACAGCCGAGGCCACGCCCACGCCGTCGGCACCGCCCACGTCCCCGGCCGCCCGCTGTACATCCTGGACATCGACGTCACCAAGGCCCACCGGGCCGGCCTGAAGGTGCTGCAGAAGGCCTTCGCCGACAAGGGCCTGACCTCCCTCCGGTCGAAGGCGGCGAACAGCGCCCAAGCCGCGAGCGCGGCGGGCTGGTGGGCGACCAAGGTCACGGCCGTCGAGGTGAACGACGACCAGGAGCCCTGGTTCAAGGGCGCCGCCGAGATGTTCTCGCTGGTGACCGGCTTCGGCCAGGACGGCAAGGCGCGGGTCGACTCGGTGGACATGCCGTACCTGGACTACGACGGCACCGTCTACTACCCGAACCAGATCCTGGTCAACTGGTCCAACTACAAGTACAACCTGGCCGACGTCGTCATGATGGAGGACGACGACGGCACCAACTACCGTGCGCTGGCGCAGGCGATCACCACGGCGCTGCTCACCGTGACCGACCAAGGCGCCTACATCCCGTTGGTGAACGCGGTCCTGAGCGCGATCCCCGACAGCTGGTTCACCGACGACCCCGACTACGTGGAGTCCTGGTACACCCTCGCCCAGAACTCCACGGGCCGGCTGAACGGCGCCTCGGGCAACGGCTGGATGACCGTCGAGCCCTACTTCGTCGAGGGGTTCTAGACCTCGCACCTGAGCGCGGACCGGCCCCGAGCGTCGAAGAACGCGCCGGTCCGCGCCGAGGAGGCGGCCCGCCTGACGTATGAGACCGCACGTGGCATGCGGCTTGGCGAAGACCTCGCGGAGCCCCCGGCTCATTGTTGGGCAGGCCGCGGTGAAGGTCTTCTTTCCCGGCCGGGGTGAGCATGGGGGCGTGGTGTTCGCTCTTGCCGACGTCCAGGCTGGGACAGATGCCGATGTCGCCGGTGTCGATCACGTGCTGTGTCCTCCGGTGGCACTCGCCCGGCTGCCACGGCACTGATCGCCACATCCACATGGCGAAAGGCCTCCGACCTGTGGACAGGCCGGAGGTCATGCCTCTGACCAGCGGTCCGGCAGTGCCTTCGGAGATGGTGACACCACCCCGGGCCATGCGCTCGACAAGGGGAGGTGGTCATGTCAAGTCCGAAGGCCAGTAACCCCGTTGCGGGGCCGCGAAGACGGTAATGGGGGGAGCCGGTCCCGTCCACCGAGGCCCACCGGCTGTCCGCCGGGCGGGCGCGACGGTGTGGCGGCCTGGAGTGCGGTGTTTCACGCGCAGGCATCCGGGCCGCCCGGATGCCTGCGCGTGGCTGCGGGCCGGTCAGCTGTTGGCGTTGAGGAGGGGGTAGTAGCCGGAGGCGTGGCCGGTGGCGGTGGGGTGGTAGGACTCCCAGGTCGGTGAGATGACGATGGAGTGCAGCCAGCCGTCGCCCGAGCACAGTTCGTGCCCGTTGAAGGTGGTGCGGACGTCACCGAAGGCGAAGCCGTGCGCGGCGGCCCTGCTCTGGATGACGCTGTCGAGGGTGTCAGAGGCCTCGTCGATCTTGCGGTGCTTGGTGTCGCTGAGCCCGACGCAGAAGACGTTGAGCGTGTAGAGGTGCGGGTAACCCAGCACGACGACCTTGGCGTTGGGGGCCTTGGCCCGGATCGCGTCGTAGGTGGCGTCGAGGCGTGCGGGCAGGGTGTTCTGCGCGTAACTCTCGGCCTGGTTGACCCGGTTGACGCAGTCGGAGTCCGAATCCGTGGCGCAGGCCGTCATGACGTCGGCGAAGCCCGCGTCATTGCCGCCGATGGTGACCGAGACCAGGGTGGTGGCGGAGTTCAGCGGGCCGAGCTGCGAGTTCGTCACGTCCGTGGTGACCGCGCCGGAGCAGGCCGTGTCCGCGAAGGACGACGGGGCGTGCGCGTTCTTCCAGAGGTAGGGGTAGGAGCTGAAGCTGCGGTGGCAACTGCCGCTCGCGCTGTCGTAGTTGCCTGCGCCGTTGCCGGCGGAGTACGAGTCGCCCAGCGCGACGTAGACCGGGCCGGCGGCCTCGGCCGGAGCGGCCAGACCCAGGCTGACGAGTACTGCGGCGCCCAGGATTGCGAGCACGGACAGCGACTTGGTCGATCTCACGGGACCTCCAGAAGCGGGATGTCGGATTCCAGCGGGCGGTGCACGAGAAGATGCGCTTAAGTGACGTGGGCATGACAGGTCAACCCTCTTGGCACTCCGCGTTCGCACCCTGGTCTCAAGGAGTGGAACCAGGGGTGGGTACAGGGAGAGGGCTGCCGCGAGAGGGTGGTGATGCCCCGGTGGGGCCGGTGGGGCGGGGTGGGTGCCATGGCCGACGCGGCCGGCGGGACCGTCAGCGCATGCCGGTGCTGTACGTGGTCGGCGTTCCGGTCACGCCCTTGGGGGCGGGAGTTGAGGTATGCGCGCCGCCGGCGTCATAGGTGAATGTCCTGGCGCGGTCGGGTGACCTGCGGTGTGCCTCGCCGTGCTCGGTGCGGACGCGGCCGTCGACGGTCGCGCCGGAGTCGCGGGTGCCGTGCGCGCCGTGGATGCCGCGTGCGCGACGGCGGTGGGACGGCGGCCTGTGTGAGGTGCTCTCGACGCGTTGCGGCTGCCGGGAGTTGCGCTCGAGTGCCCTGTGGCGGTCACGCCGTCGGGGGAGTTGGTGGCGGTGGGGCGGGGCTCGGCGGACGTCGGGCGGTTGCCCGGCGAGGACCCGCCCGGGGAGGCGGTGGAGTGTGGCGTGGGGCCGGTGCGAGTGGTGAGGGGTGTGGGTGCGGTTGCCGTTGTCGTTGTCGGGCCGGACGCTGTGGCGATCGGTCCCGTGCGTCTCGCAGTGCTGGACTTCTTGATCCGCATGCGTTCCTCCTGTGGGGGGATGCGGGTCAGAGGGGAGACTGGGTGCAGCACGAGCCCACCGGTGGGTGGGTCGGACGTGTTCCTGACAATTTCACTACTGAAGTATCGTGAGCGAAGGGGGTGTCGGCAAGGCATCGGCCACAGAATTTACGCGCGTAACACCTTGCTCTCCAGCGCATCTCCGGCGGCCTCGACCGCCGCTGCGGGCGCACTCGTCACCGGGTGCCAGGGGTGCCAGGGGTGCCAGGGGGTGCGAGGCGGGTGCGTGGCAGCGTCTGCGCAAGTCCCTGCCGGCCGAGCTGCACGCACTCGGCGCCCGGACGGGTCGAGGGCGGTGATCGACGGTTCTCGCGTGCGTGCCACGAAGGGCGGCCCCAAACCGGACCGAGGCCGGTCGACCGTGCCCGATCAGGCTCCAGGCATCGTCGGGTGTCGTGGGCCCGGGTGAACACGCCCGCCGAGTGGTTGGGACACCTTGATCGTCCGTGCCCCGCCGGCCCGCGGTGCTGGACAGCATCCGTCGGGCGCACGCGCGCGGCGCGCGCCTGGCCGGGTTCTGCAGCGGCGCCTTCACCCTGGCCGAGGCCGGAGGCCTCGACGGCCGCCGGGCCCACAGCCCACTGGCAGTGGGCGGACTCCTTCCGCGCCCGCTTCCCCGCCGTCCACCTCGAACCGGACGTGCTGTTCGTGGACGACGGCGACATCCTCACCGCCGCCGGAAGCGCGGCCGCACTCGACCTCGGGCTGCACGTGGTCCGCCGCGACCACGGCGCCGAGATCGCCGACTCCGTCAGCCGGCGACTGGTCTTCGCGGCCCACCGCGACGGCGGACAGCGGCAGTTCGTCGAGCGTCCCATGCCCGACCTCCCCGACGAGTCCCTGGCGCCGGTCCTGGCCTGGGCGCAGGAACGGCTCGACCCGCCACTCACGATCGCGGACCTCGCGGCGCGGGCGGAGGTCAGCACGGCGACCCTGCACCGCCGCTTCCGGACACAGCTGGGAACAACCCGCTGGTGTGGCTCACGGGCGAGCGTCTCGCCCTGGCCTGCCGGTTGATCGAGCGGGGCGAGTCACGCTTCGAGGTGGCCGCGCGGCGCAGCGGCCTGGGCACCGCTGCCAACCTGCGCACACTGATGCGGCGCGAGACGGGCATCACCCCGTCCGCGTACCAGCCCCGGTTCGGACCCGACGTGAACTGACGCCGGGCACCTCCATGCCGGCAAGGCAGCCGAAGGGGCACGCGATCGAGTCCGCCGAAAACGAACCCGCGCTCAACGCAAGTGGTGCGGCAGCGGCGCCTCAGTCCTCCGGTGGCGAGTTCGGCCGGGTCGGTGTGGACGGCGTGGCCGGTTGTCGCAGCAGTTGTTCGATGAGGCGTTCCTTGGCGAGGGCGAGGTGGCGCCGGTAGGTGCCGTAGGGCACCCCGAGCCGTCGGGCGGCGGCCTTGTGGGTACGGGAGGCCGTGATGTAGGCGGCGGTGACAGCCTCGTGGGCTCTCACGCCCGCGGGGTCGGTCTGTATCGCGTCGAGGGCGGTGATGATGGCGCCGCGCAGGTCCGCGGCCGGGTCGGGTGAACCCGGCGTGACGAGATGGGAGTTCAGCAGGACGCTGGTGGCGAATTCGCGGGGGGTGCGCCAGGTGCGCAGCGCTTCGACCACGCCGTCCGCGAACGCCGCGCGCGGCAGCCGGCCGCCTGCGGCACTCGTGGTGGCAGTCGCGGGCCACGTCGCCACGGGTGCGGCCGCGGCGCGAGCCCGGTGCTGCACCCACTGTTCCACCGTCTGCCGTCGCCAGTCCCGGCCGAAGATGTGGTGTTGCCTCCCGCCGACGTCCACGGCCGCGAGCTCCGGCATTCCGGCCTTGGCGAGGTAGCGCCCCCACCGGTCGGCGTCCTCGAAGACGGTGAAGGTCACCGCGCGTCCGTGGGCACGCATCTCCTCGCCGATGGCGCGCCGGCTGATGAGCTCCATCAGGGGTGAGGGCCGCTGCTGCCCGCCGGGTTGCACCGCGAAACGGCGGATGCCCAGGTGCTGGCCCGGCCGCAGGGAAGCGACCGCCTCCACGAGGTTCCAGACCGCTGCGATCACCGGGTCCGCCGCGAGGTCCTCGGGCCGTGGCGCATCCAGCCGCAGGCCGGCCATGAACGACACGGGTGCGGGCGAGCCCGCGTGGCGGTGGACGCGGAAGGCCTCCGGCTGGTGCCGCACCCAGTGCGCGACCGCGGCCGCCGACGCCGGGCCTTCCGCTTCCTCGGCCATGCGCAGCACGCCGGGCACGTCTTCGGGCCGGAGCGGAGTGTCTTCGATGTGCGGGTGCGTCCGGTAGTTGTAAAGGCTGTCCGGGCCGCCGTGGTTGCGGAACAGGAACATCCACTCCGCGACCCGCAGCAGCGCGTCGTCCTCGGCCGCGCCGCGCACGGCCCGCAGGCCCGCGAGTGATACGCGGACGCGGACGTCGTCGTATCGTGCGGGGTCCCGCCAGCGCAGGTCGGCCTCGAGGGTGGCCCGCACGGCGTCGTGCGGGTGCAGCCCTTCGGGCGTGGCCTCGATGTAGGGCAGCTGACGCAGCCAGGCGAACACCGTGTCGGTGTCCTCGTCGCCCAGCACCGCGCGCAGCAGGGGCTCGCGGGTGACGTAGGCCTGCGCGACGACCTCGAGGGCTCGCCGGTGGACGGCGCTGGGCAGGTCCCCCACCAGCCGCTCGACCAGGGTCGTCAGGACGTCGCCGGTCGGCTCCCACGGCGCGCCGGGTTCGGCCGGTGGCACGGAGGCGGCCAGCGAGAGGGCGAGCGGGCTGCCTCCCGCGAAGGCGACGAAGGCGTCGCACTGCTCGGCGGGGACGCCCCGAACGGCGAGCAGGGCGCGGGACTGGGCGGCGTCCAGCGGCCGCACGGGCAGTGCCGTGAAGAGCTGCGCCCATCCAGGATCCAGCGACCATTCGGCGTCAGGGGCGATCCTGCTGGCCACCATGACGATCGCGCGGTCGGCGAGCCGCAGCAGGAAGGTCTCGCGCAGCCACGCTTCGAGTGGCTGACACTGCTCGAAGGTGTCGATGAGCAGCACGGTGCCGGGTTCGGCGCACGCCGGGGCCGCGGCCTCCTCCAGCCGGCGCGGGTCGGCGTCGAGGAACCGTCCGTCCACCCGCACCACGTGGCGGCCGGAGAGTTCGGCCTGCCGGGCGGCCCAGCGCAGCAGCGAGGACTTGCCGATGCCGCCGGGACCGTGGAGGTAGGCCACGGGCGGCGCGTCCGGGGCGCCCGACAGCATCCGGTCGAGCACCGCCCGCTCCGGTTCCCGGCCCACCAGCGCATCGGCCCGTGCCGCGGCCAGCCGGTCCGCCAGTCCCGCCGCTCCCAATCCGCGCTCCTCTGCTTCTGTGCCGTCTCCACGCCCTGGACACCGCCGGCCTGTTCACAGCTGCGCCGCCGGGCTGCTCCTCATGGTCGCGCCGCTCAGCCCGGCTTCACCGGCGAGCGCCGCGGCCGGCCCGGTATCCGGCCGCCGCCTGACCCGCCGCGGTCTGCGGACTCCGACGTGTCCCGAGTCCTCATGCTCCACCTCTGCGGCGGCGGGACCCGGCCGAGCGAGGCGGCGTCGAGCGCATGTGGTCGCGCACCGGCGCCAGCAGACCGGCGAGAGCCCTGACGTCGTCGCGTGAAAGCGGCTCGAACAGGAGGCCGCTGACCACCTCGACGTGCCCCGGCAACACCTTCGCAAGCAGCTCACGCCCGGCGTCGGTGATGGTGACGGTGATGCTTCGCTCGTCCTCCAGCGAGGGAGCCCGGACGACCAAGCCCTCCTTTTCGAGCAGACCTGCCTGGTACGTCAGGCCACTGCGGCTGTAGACGACGCCGTCGGCCAGGTCCGTCATGCGCTGACTGCCCGTCGGCGAGTCTCCAAGGCGGGCCAGCAGCTGGAACTGCACATAACTGAGATCGCCGCTCTCGCGCAGCTGCTGCTCGACCGCGTGCCGGAGCAGGCTGGTCACTTCGATGAGGTCGAAGTAGGCGCCGAGCTGTACGGGGTCGAGTGACGGCGGTTGATCAGGCATGACCGGAGTCTACTGCTTCGAATTCGAAGAGTGTGGTGGGGCGGACCGGACGGACGCGCGTCTCCCGGGCCCGATGCCGTGACCTCCTGAGCGCACGGTGTGGGCAGCGTTGGGCCCGACTGAGCACCGCAGAAGACGGAGATCGGGCAGTGGTGCGGCGCAGGGTTGCGAGCAGGAGGACGGCGCCGCCGCCCGCGAATCCCGAGGACCGGTCATGACCATCCCCTATCTCGCGCAACGCGAGGACCAGCAGCAGCTCGAGTGGATCGGCGGGAGTGTCTTCAGCGTCCTGCTCGACGCCGAGGCGACCGGTGGGCAGCTGACCGTCGGCCGCTTCGATGTCAGCAAGGGCGAGGCGCCGCCGTTCCACGTGCACAACAACGAGGACGAGGTCTTCCTGCTCCTGTCCGGTTCGGCGCTGGTGTGGGCCGACGACGAGGAGCACGAGTTGCGGGAGGGCGGCATCGTCTTCCTGCCCCGGCGCATCCCGCACGGTTACCGCATCACCTCCGAGAAGGCGGACCTGCTGCTCGTCTCGACCCCCGGTGGACTGGAGAAGATGTTCCGCCACGCGGGCCGTGACCTTCGTGAGCCGCGCCCGGAGGGTTTCGAGATCCCCGCGCAGCTGCTCGCCGAAGCCGCGGAACTCTCGGGCAACGTCGTCCTCGGCCCTCCCCGGTGACGGCACCGGGGCCCGGCCGCAGGGAAGAACTTCCGGCCACGGCGCCGGGATGAGCACCGCCGCGTGGAGTCCGGTGTCCTTGGCCGTCGTGAGCGCGGGTGCCGGCTGTCCGCGTCCGACTCGCCTGCTCGCGGACCGGGTCGCCGAGGCCGTGTGCCGGTCGCCGGCGGCCGGCGGTGCGCGCGCCCAGGCGGAGGTGGTGGACCTGCACCGGCTGGCGGCCGACCTCGCCCGCTCACACCGGCAGTGACCGACCACCACTTGCTTCGAATTCGAAGCAGGGGTAGTCTCCTCACAGTTGCTTCGAATTCGAAGTAGCTCGGATCGCAGTGAAGGTGAGAACCGCCATGAAGGCAGTGCGTTTCCACGAGTACGGTGACCCCGGCGTCCTGCGCCACGAGGACGTGGAGCTTCCCGTCCCCGGGGCCGGTGAGGTCCGCATCCGGGTCGCCGCGACGTCGTTCAACTCCGTCGACGGCAACATCCGCGGCGGCTTCATGCGCGGCCCCATCCCGGTGGTGCTGCCGCACACGCCCGGCATCGACGTCGCCGGCACCGTCGACGCGCTCGGCGAAGACATCCACGGCCTCGCGGTCGGCGACCAGGTCATTGGCTTCCTGCCGATGGACAAGCCGGGCGCCGCCGCCGAGTACGTCCTCGCCCCGGCCGGGATCCTCACGGCAGCACCGAAGAACGTCCCGCTGGCCGATGCCGCCGCGCTGCCGCTGGTGGGTCTGACCGCCTACCAGGCGCTGTTCGACCACGGCAAGCTGACCGCCGGGCAACGCGTGCTGGTCAACGGCGCGGGCGGCGCCGTCGGCGGCTATGCCGTGCAGCTGGCCAAGAACGCCGGCGCCCACGTGATCGCCACGGCCAGCCCGCGCAGCAGCGAGGCGGTCACATCCGCCGGCGCCGACGAGGTCATCGACCACACCACCACCAGCCTGACCGACGCGGTGACCGAGCCGGTCGACGTCGCACTCAACCTCGCACCGGTCGATCCGGCCGAGCTGGCCGCACTGCTCACCCTGGTCCGACCCGGCGGTGTCGTCGTCAACACCACGGTGTGGATGCCCGCCCCCAGCGACGAGGAACGCGGCGTGCGCGGCATCGACCTGTTCGTCAACAGCGACGCCGGCCAGCTGGCGCAGCTGGTCGCGCAGACCGACCGCGGCGAGCTGCGCGTCGACATCGGCGAGCGGGTGCCGCTGGCCGAACTGCCGGCGCTGCACGCACGAGCCGCCGAAGGCACGGTGCACGGCAAGGTCATCGTCGTCCCGTCCACCGCCTGACCCCGGAAGACAGGGACCATGTCACTCGGTCCGGATCCCGAAAGAGCCGCGGCGCCGGCCCCGATGGCCGCCGCGATGGCGGACACCGCACCACCGGCCGTAGGCGACGCCGCGGCGCGCGCCCTGTAGGAGTCGATCAACGGCGCCGCGGGAACCGCCCAGCCGATCCCCGCCGACGTCAAGACCGGCGAGCACTACGCGACCGCCGGCGACGGCGCGCAGATCCAGATGCGCTGGTACGCCAAGGACGGCGCCGCCCCGGGCCCGGCGGTGACCACGTCGACGGTGTGGACTCCGGTCGAGCCCCCACGCAGCAGGCGGGCGAGGGCGAACCCGAGCGGCTGGACGGCAAGCCTTTCGACCGTGGTCGAAATGTGTGACTGGTGCGGGCCGTCCGCTGCAGACTCGGTGAGCGGAGTCAACCTGTGCGAACCGAGGGGGAGTACATGCGCAAGGAAAACCGGTCAGGCGGGGGCACGAACACCAGGAAGGCCGGCGTATTGCTGGCGGCCACCGCGCTCACCGTGGGTGTCGCGGTGGCGACCGCGCCCTCCGCGGCTGCCGCCAGTCCGTGCTGGGCCAGCGGCACCCAATGGTGGTGCAACAACGTCTCCGGCGCACCGGTGTACGGCACGGTCGGCGACAACCACATCTACCCCGACCCCAATACCGTCGTCGGCTACATGTACTCCAACCCGAGCTGGTTCTACTGCAAGGAAGACGACCAGGCCTGGGTGGGCGGGCCGCATTCCACCCGCTGGGAGATGACCGTCGCGGACAATGGCCAGCTCGGCTTCATGAAGGACACGGCGATCTCGAGCGAGACCGACCCGCTCCCGAACTGCTACGGGTGATCCGCCCGGCGCGCCGACCGGGTTCCTCGCAGGCTGCTTGCAGCGCCGGAACACCGCCGACGCTCCCGGCCAGTTGACCAACCCCGCCCACTCCTGCAGCGCTTCTGGAGTCTGCTCACATGCGTATACGCAAGAACCTTGCTGCCCTGGTCAGCGCCGCGGCGTTGGCGCTGACCCTCCAGACCACCACCGCGCCCGGCGCCTCGGCAGCCTCCGGCTGCTGGTACAGCGGCAGCCACTGGTGGTGCAACAACCTCGCGGGTGCGCCGGTCTACGGCTACAAGGATCTCGCGCGCTTCTACCCCGACTCCAGCCGCGTCGTCGGCTACATGTACTCCAACCCCAGTTGGTTCGACTGCCGGTACGACGGAGGCCAGCCCGACGAGTACGTGGGTGGACCACATCCCTACCGCTGGGAGTGGACCGAGGCCGACAACGGCCAGTGGGGCTGGATGAAGGACACCGCCATCGGCAGCGAGACCAACCCGCTTCCGGCCTGTTGGTAGACGGCCGACCGTACCCAGCGACACACGGGGAGAGACTGAAATCCGGCAAGCGTGCCCTGGCGGCCGTGGCAACCGCCGCGCTCTCCGCCGCCCTCACACTGACAGCGGCGCCGTCCTCGTCCGCAGCCTCCGGCTGCTGGTACTCCGGCAGCGAATGGTGGTGCAACAACGTGCAGGGTGCCGCCGTCTACGAGCCCTCGGAGACCAACGGACACCCGCACGCTGATGTCGTCGTCGGCTACATGTTCGAACCCGAGCTGGTTCCGCTGCCGCCGCGACGACGGCCCCTGCATCGGCGGACCGCACCCCGACCGCTGGGTGTTCACCGAGGCCGACAACGGCGAATGGGGCTGCATGAAGGGCACGTCCATCTACAGCGAGACGGACCCGTTGCCCACGTGCTGACGGTGATCAGGACGCTCGGCGGCGCAGCCACGCCGGGCCACTTGAGCTGACGCTTGTCCGGCCGTTCCGCAACCGTCTTTCCAAGGGACGTCCCCGGCCCCGGCCGCTCCGCCTCCCTCCGGATGTACGACCGTTCGTGGCGGCGCACGCCCGGAAGGGGATGCGGGCAGCGGCCGGGGTGGTGGAGGCCGTCTCAGCAGACGGGGACGTCGGGCAGCTTGTTGTCCGGATAGCTGATGTAGATGTTGGTGATGTAGCCGCCGTACAGGGGGAGATACGCCCACCAGTCGTTCGTGTACTGCCCGATGGTGACCTCCTCGCCCTGCTTCTGGCAGCCGATCAGCGCCTCGACCCCGGCGGGCAGCCGGGTGAGCACCTGCGAGCTGGTGGTCGTGTCGGCGCGTACCTGCACGTGGGAGCCCCACGTGCCGTACCAGGAGCCGGAGCGTGGGACGGAGCCGGGGACGTTCAGCGACCGTACCAACGTGTCGAGGGCGCTGTACGCGGCGCCGAACGAGGTGTCCTGCGGGTGCAGGGTGAAGACGGCGACGATCGACCGGTCACCCGCCCCCACGGTCCCCGTGGTGTGCAGTGCGGGCCGGGTGAGGTCGACCCCCGCGTCCGGGGCGGCCGCGGTCCGTCCGGCGGCGGCCGAGGCGGTCGTGCCGGCGCAGTCGCCGCTCTCGCCGAAGCCGGACCAGCCCTGTTTGACCGCCCAGGGCTGCTGGAAGGATGCCGGGATGCCGAAGCGCTGGTCGAAACCGTCGATGCCGCATCGTGTGGAGGCGCGCAGGTCACCCATGATGATGTCCCGCAGTGCGGTGGGGGCGCTCTCCAGGATCCAGCGGTAGATGCGCACGGTGTCGGCCGCCGACAGGGCCGTGTAACCCCAGTAACCGGGGTAGTCCGGCGGGGGGTCGGCGGTGTCCGTCAGGCCCAGGCGGGGGATCATCCGGTCGATGATCGCCGAGCCGCCGTCCTGGGACCAGTAGTAGTCCGCCGCGGAGTCGTCGCTGGAGCGCAGCATGCTGTCGAGGCGGGCCCGGTCGTCCGACGGCAGGCCGTAGCCGGGGCCGTGGTCCCACAGGTGGTCGAGAGCGATCAGGAGCTTCACCACCGAGGCGGAACGGAACTGCATGTGGATGTTCGACTGCTCGGTGAATACGCCGGTCTGGCGGTCGTACACGGCGATTCCGGCTGTGACGCCGGGCGGTATGGTCACCCTGGCCGTGCGCGGGGTGGCGGTGGGGGAGGTGTCGGCGCGGGCCGGTGCAGCCGTGGCGAACAAGGCGGCCAGCAGGACCGACCAGGCCGCCATGAGCGCGAACCGGCCTCGCGGTCTGGGCGAAGATCTGGACGACATTTACGACTCCCTGTTCAGACGGGGCCGATGGGGAACGCGTCGGGGCCGGCCACGGCACGAGGGGCCGGCCCCCATGCGTGCGTCAGCAGTTGCGGACGGACCAGACGGGGTCCCAGTTCTGGGTGCCCACCTGCGGCGGGGAGAAGGCGCGCAGCACATTCCCGTTGGCGTCGTAGAGGTAGGAAGTGACCGACCCCGTCTGCTTGTTGAGGTAGTAGCCGTCGCCGTACCAGTTGGAGAGGTAGTAGCGGTTGCAGTTGTAGAGGTAGAAGATCTTCCACTTCGACACGGTCTGGTCCCACACCTCGAGGCAGAGGTTCCCCGCCCCGCAGGTGAACGTCTGGTCGTCGGCGCGGTAGCTGACGTCGGTGGCCGGAGAGATCGTCGGAGAGACGGCGGCCACGGTTTGTGCGTGGTCACTGGTACGGGGGCCGGGGGCGATTGCCGCCTGTGCCGGTCCGGTGGTGAGGACGGCCATCAGCGTGCAGACCACCACACCGATGCTGCCGAGCAGCGAGCGCTTCGCGCGCATGGATGAGACCTCCGTCGGGACGACAGCGGGACGTCTGACAGCGGCACCGATCGTGCCCTGACGGCGACGATCGCCGATCGCGCGGGCCCGGTAGAAGCCTTTCGAACCTCCTCGAAAGGCCGGTGTCCCCGTGCGCGCTCACACCGCCCCCACCGACGGTCAACACGCCCAGGCAGCAGACCTGTTGTGGCACGGAGCGATCGACAGGACCCCACTGGTACGGCCCACGGCCGCCGTTGACGCCCTCTGCGCCGACAGTCACCGTGGTCCGGTCACCCACGATGAACAAGCGTGACCAGAACACGGTCGTCCGACCGTGGGCAACCACTACACGTGCATGCGCCGACATCGCCATGCCGGACGGGAGACTGCCGAACCATGCGTACGAAGCGCTCGCTTCTCGGACTGTGCGCCGCCCTCACGATGGTGCCGGCGCTCTTCGCCGCCCAAACCGCGCAGGCCGCTTCGGCCTCGCACGGCACCTCGCACGGTCACGTCATGACCATGCCCGCAGCGCCGGAGGCGGCGGCTCACCCGGCGACGCTCCTGGCCGTCGCCCCGTCCGCCTCACCGGCCGTCCGCACGGCCTACGCCGGTGC
>NZ_JAJONF010000140.1 GCF_021462265.1 Streptomyces shenzhenensis
AGAAGTTGTTGTCTTTCCGGGCTTGAGCACGGCGTTTTCGCTGGTCAGGCATAGGGTCGGTGATCCTGTGGGAGTGGTGGTCTGTCGTGTCGCCGCTGCTGTGGAGGTCATGGATGCCGTCGGTTGTGGGGCTGCTGGAACAGCGTGAGCTCGTGGCTCGCCGTCGCGTGGACGAGTTGCGGGAGGAGGCCGACCGTATCCAGGCTGAACTGGCCGTGGCTGAGCGGGACTGGAAGGAATGGGCCATCGCTCGCTCGCGGGTGGGTGAGGTACTTGCCCCGGCAGACGGGATGGGACATGGCCACGACCAGGCCGACCGGACAGCACCGACCACCGACGGGAAGGCCGGGAAGGCATCGTCAACGCCGGAAGCGGCGAGGACGAAGTCGCAGGTGCCGGTGTGGCGTGAGGGGCTGGCCTGGGCGGTGCTGTCGGTGGACTACCAGCGCATCCTCACCGCGCTCGCGGACCGGGCCCGGCTCCATCAAGCGCCGCTGACCTGCCAGGAGTTGGCCGTGTTGTTCGGCCTGGACGCGGTGCCGGCCAAGGTGGAGGCACTGCGGTCGAAGGCGAAACGCCTGGTCGCGCGGGGCTGGCTGGCCGAGCCCGCGCCGGGACGGTTCATGCTCGCGCAGGGTGTGGCCGGGCCAGGCGTCGGGTCATGAGCAGGGTCATCGACCAGTAGATCATCGCCTCGGCGCTGGTGGTGCGGCGTTCGTAGTCGCGGGCCAGGCGGCGGGTGCGCATCAGGTGGGCGAAGAGACGCTCGACGATCCACCGCTTGGGCAGGACCACGAAGCCACGCATGTCGTCACTGCGCCTGACGATCGCGAGGACCAGCGCGAGCGTGGCCAGGCAGTACTCGACGAGGGGGCCGCTGTAGCCGCCATCGGCCCGGACCAGGGCAAGGCGATGGTGCGCGTCGGACACCCGTTCAAGCAGGATCTGGGCGGCGGCGCGGTCGCCGGTGTCCGCGGCGGTGACCATCACCCCCAGCAGCAGGCCGAGGGTGTCGACCACGACGTGCCGCTTGCGTCCGTTGATCAGTTTGCCGCCGTCGAAGCCGCGGCTGTCCGATCCGACGACGGCGTCCGCCTTGACGGACTGCGAGTCGATCACGCCGGCCGTCGGCTGCGCATCCCGCCCCTCCCTCTCGCGGATCCCTGATCGCAGCCGGTCGTGGAACTCCTTGACCAGGGCGTGGTCACGCCAGCGGCGGAAGAATGCGTATGCCCGGTCCCATGGCGGGAAGTCGGCCGGCATCGCCCGCCACTTGATGCCGTTGTCGACGAGGTAGCGGATCGCGTCCAGTATCTGCCGGTGACAGTACGCCTCCGGCTGCCCGCCCCGGCCGCGCAGCCAGCCGGGCACCGACAGCAGCGGCCGGACCACGGCCCACTCCGCGTCCGTCATGTCCGAGGGATACCGCCGAACACGTTCCGGGTGATCGGCCGCGTTTCCGAACCGGTGAGCGGCACAATCACACGTCGGTGCGGCCGAGTTGAACTCCAGCGGCGTGAGCACGTAGAACTGCGGCAACAGGGTCTCCTGGATCTCGGTTGGCTTCGCAACCCCGAGCTGCCAAGAGGCCCTGCCTTCATGCCCGCGACGAGCTGCGATCACCCGATCGAGACTCCCGTTCGACGCCCACCCCTCAAGATCGGAACGACAACAGCTACT
>NZ_JAJONF010000141.1 GCF_021462265.1 Streptomyces shenzhenensis
CTCCGGGAACACCACGGCCCCGCCCAGCCCAGCCGCCAGTAGCCGGTCGCGTTCGACCGCGTCCACCATGTCGACACCCGAGACGGGCCGGGCGGGATCCGCCAGCGCGTTGCGCAGGAAGGTGACGAAGTGCCGCATCAGCCGGTCGACGGTGGCGGAGTCGAAGAGGTCCGCCTCGTAGTACGCGATCCCCGTGAACGCGTCACCGGCCCGGGTGAGGGCCACGTTCAGATCGAACCGCGACTTGCCGTCGACCACCTCCACCCGCTCGGTCGTCAGACCGGGCAGCACCAGCTCGTCCGTCTCCTCGTCGCCCAGGGCGAACAGCACCTGGAACAGCGGATTGCGGCTCGGGTCCCGCTCCGGCCGGAGCTCCTCCAGCAGCGCCTCGAAGGGGAGTTCCTGGTGCTCGTAGGAGGCGAGCGTGTTCGCCCGGGTGGACGCCAGCAGGGCCTCGAAGGACGGGTCGTCGGCCAACTCGGTGCGGATCAGCAGGGTGTTGACGAAGTAACCGATCAGCCCGTCGAGTTCGGGACGCGTCCGGCCGGCGACCGGCGTGCCCAGGGTGACGTCCCGGGTGGCGGAGTGCCGGGCGAGAACCACGCTGAACGCGGCGGTCAGCGTCATGAACGGGGTCGCGTTGTGCTCCCGCGAGAAGCGATGGACCGCCGCCCCCAGCTCGCCGTCGATCGTGAAGGAGACCTGGGCGCCGTTCCCGGTTCGCACGGCCGGCCGGGGCCGGTCCGTGGGCAGTTCGTCGGCACTCGCGCCCGCCAGCCGCTCCCGCCAGTGGTCCAGCTGGTGCCGCAGCCGCTCCGGCGTCTGATGGACCCGGCTCCATGCCGCGTAGTCCCCGTACTGGACGGGCAGCGGCACCAGCTCCGGCTCCCGGCCGGCCGCCAGCGCCTCGTACGCCCGGGACAGTTCCGACCACAGCACCCGCATCGAGGTCCCGTCGATCGCGATGTGGTGGACCACCAGAACCAGCAGCGCGTCGTCCTCGGCCAGCCGCACCACGGCGACCCGGAAGACCGGACCGGCGGACAGGGAGAACGGCTCGCGCATCAGCTCACGGGCGAACTCGACGCCCGCCGCGTACCGTTCCCCGGCGCGGTGCCCGTCCGCGTCGTCCGCGTCGTTTGCGTTGTGCGCGTCGTGCACGTCGTGCACCAGGACCGGGACCGGGGCCGCCGGCAGCACCCGGGGGACGGGGGCGCCGTCCCGCTCGTCGAAGACCGTCCGCAGCACCTCGTGCCGGCCGACGACCACCGTGAGGCTCCGGGCCAGCACGTCGACGTCGAGAGCACCCCGGACCCTGATCACGGTGGACGTGTTGTAGCCCGGCATCATCTGTTCCAGGAGCCACATCCGCTCCTGCGAGTACGACGCCACGGGTGCGCGCCGGTCGGCCACCGGGATCGCCGCCGCCGTCGCGTCGGCGCGCTGGGCGGCGCGGGCGCCCTGGATCAGCGTCGTGACCAGCGCGCGCCGCGCTTCCTGCGATTCCGCCTGGGGAGTCCGGCTCCTGGTCATGAGCGGGTCCTCTCGGCGGTGGCGGACCCGGCCGGATCGCCGACCGCGTCCAGCAACAGGTTCTCCAGGGCGGTGGCCATGGTGTGGATGGTGGGGTTGTCGAAGACGAGGGCGAGCGGGACGTCGAC
>NZ_JAJONF010000142.1 GCF_021462265.1 Streptomyces shenzhenensis
AGCTTGTCTTTTAACCTTGGGCCGGGTCCCTGCCGTTTGGCCCGCTCGCGGGCCAGTGGCAGAGTGAGCCGGATGATCGGACGCCTGTACACCGTTGTCATCGACTGTCCCGACCCGGATGAGCTCGCCGGTTTCTACGAAAAGCTGCTGTCGCTCTCGAGGCAGGCGGACACCGGCGACTTTGTCGTGCTCCAGAACGCGGCGGGGGCCCCGGTGGTCGCCTTCCAGCGGGTAGACGACTTTCGCGCGCCGCAGTGGACGGATTCCGCACGTCCTCAGCAAATGCACATCGACGTGATGGTCGCGGACCTCGATACGGCTGAGGCTCAGGTGCTCGCCCTCGGTGCGACGCTGCTGGATGGTTCGGACAAGCCGATCGGTTACCGCGTCTACGAGGACCCCGTCGGCCATCCCTTCTGCCTGATCACTCCCGAGGGAGCCTGACCTTGCCCTTTAGGGTCCAGCGTCGAAAATGACTCGAACTGGGTCGCTCACCTGGGTGTTCGCCGGACGCTGAGGCGGCCTTCGTCTGATCATGTGCTCCGACCAAGGACACACGTGACCACGACGAAGGCCGTGAAGGTGAGTTTGCTGCCTGATCATGCTCCGGGGGAAGCATTCGCGAAAGCGTCACGCTTCCGGGAGGACTTATTCGACTGCCTGACCGCGCGCGGTGACGAACTGTTCGACCTCACCGACGCGTTGCTGTGTGCGGACGGGCCGGTGAGGACGCCGGTGGACCTGACGCTGGTTGCCGAGCACCGGCGCGGGCACGGCGCGATGTACGACGCGCTGAACTGCGGGAGCGTGGATGTGCCCCGGTTGCGGCAGGTGCTGGCCGGTCTGCCGATGCCGCAGGCCGCCGACGGGCGCCTGGTCCTCGCGGTCGACGTGAGCAACTGGCTCCGCCCGGACGCGCCGACCAGCGCGGAGCGGCTGTTCTGTCACGTCTACGGCCGCAGCGGACGGTCCTCGGACCAGTTCATTCCCGGCTGGCCATATTCCTTCGTCGCCGCCCTGGAATCGGGCCGGACGTCCTGGTGCCAGCTCCTGGACGCCGTCCGTCTCGGACCCGAGGACGACGTCGCCGAGGTCACCGCCGCCCAACTCCGCCGTGTGGTCACTGACCTGATCGAGACGGGCCGCTGGCACGTCGGCGACCGCGACATCCTCATCGTCTTCGACGCCGGCTACGACGCCCCGCGCATGGCCCACCTCCTCGACGGCCTCCCGGTCGAAGTGCTGGGACGGATGCGCTCCGACCGCGTCATGCGACGGCCGACGCCCTCGCTCAAGGAGTACGCCCTGGCCTATCCCCAGGGCGGGCGACCGCCGAAGCACGGCAAGGAGTTCCGCTTCGCCAAGCCGGAGACCTGGGGCGAGCCGGATGCGGCGACGGTCCAGGTCACCGACCGGTACGGCGCCGCGCGCGCGATGGCCTGGGACCGCATCCACCCCCGCCTGACCACCCGCTCCGCCTGGATCGATCACACCGGCGAGCTCCCCATCATCGCGGGCACGCTGATCCGCCTCCAGGTCGACCGTCTGCCCAGCGGCGGAGACCCGCTCCCGCTCTGGCTGTGGTCGTCGGCCATCGGTCTGAGCGGCGAGGACGTCGACGTCCGCTGGCAGGCGTTCCTACGCAGGTTCGACA
>NZ_JAJONF010000143.1 GCF_021462265.1 Streptomyces shenzhenensis
TAAGAGGGCTTCTCGAAACCGAGTGTGGTGGCTGGGTTTGTGCTGGTGAGGAGTGATGCGGGGGCGGGTGCGGTAGGTCCGGTGCGTTCGTGGAGGTGGCGTGCTGGAGGTGTGTGATGGCGTCGGTGCTGGGGCTTCTGGAGGAGCGGGAGCGGGCGGCCCGGAAGCGGGTGGAGGAGTTGCAGGCCGAGTTGGAGGCGGCGCAGTCGGAGTGGGACGAGTGGCTGATCGCCCGCAGGCGGGTCGGCGAGGTGTGGGACGCGGGTGAGACCGTAGGCCAGGAGGCTGTGGCGGGGAAGCCGCCGGAAGGGAACGAGGCCAGGACGCCGTCGGCGGTGAAACCCGGGTCACTGGTTCCGGTCTGGCGGGAGGGGTTGTCGGCCGAGGTGCTGGCGCCGGGATATCAGCAGGTCATGGGGCTGCTGGCCGAACGCCGCGCCACTGGCGGTCAGCCGCTGAACTGCCGTGAGATCACTGCCTTGTTGGGGCTGGAGGTGGTTCCGGCGAAGATCGAGGGTGTGCGGTGCAAGCTCAAGCGGCTCGTTGCGCGGGGATGGGCGCACGAGCCGGCACCGGGCCGGTTCGCCTGCGGCAACGGCCGAGGCGGCGGGTCATGACCATGGTCATCGACCACAGGATCATCGCTTCCGAGGACGCGGGCAGCCGCTCGTAGTCGCGGGCCAGGCGCCGGGAGCGGGTGAGCCAGGCGAAGGTCCGCTCGGCGATCCACCGTTTGGGCAGCACGACGAAGCCTTTGTGGCCGTCGCTGCGGCGGATGACGGTCAGCGTCAGGTTCAAGGCGGTCGCGCACCAGCCCACCAGCATGCCGGTGTATCCGCTGTCCGCCCATACGCGCCTGAGCCGGTGATGCCGCCTGGTGGCCTGGGCCAGGAGGTCCTGGGCGGCGTCCCGGTCCCCCGTCGAGGCGGGGGTGACCATGACCGCCAGGAGCAGGCCGAGCGTGTCCACCACGATGTGCCGCTTGCGCCCTTTGATCTTCTTCCCGCCGTCATAGCCGCTGGTCGTGGCCGCGACCGTCGACGTGCCTTTCGCGGACTGCGAGTCGATCGCCCCCGCCGTCGGCTCCGCATCCCGGCCCGCCGCTTCGCGGGTCGCGGCACGGAGCCGGTCGTGGAACTCGCCGGTCAGCCCCTGCTTGCGCCAGCGGGTGAAGAACCGGTGCACCGCCTTCCACGGCGGGTAATCGGCAGGCAGCGCAGGCCACTTCACACCGTTGTCCACCACATACCGGATCGCGTCGAGTATGTCCCGCTGGCAGTACTCCTCCGGCCGGCCACCCCGGCCCTCGGCCCACGCGGGCTTCGGGATCATGTCGCGGACCGCCGCCCACTCCGCGTCCCTCATGTCGGTCGGATAGCAGTGCCCGCCGGACGGATGGTCCGCGGCGTTGCCGTACGTGTGGGCGAAGCAGTCACACGTCCGCGTGTCCGGAATGGACTGTTTCACAGCCGGCCGATACAACTGCGGCAACAGGGCCTCCCGGTGAGCAGTGGCGTAGACACCCTCTGTGCTACCGAGAGGCCCTGCCTTCATGCCCCCGCGCGGCCACAATCACCTGAACAGCACACCCGTACGGAACCCCAAGCTCCGCACTCGGTTTCGAGAAGCCCTCTAAG
>NZ_JAJONF010000144.1 GCF_021462265.1 Streptomyces shenzhenensis
GAGACGGTGACGTTCTCCAGGCGCACCGAGACGACCAGCGGCTCGGGCACCTTGTGGCCGTTCTCGTCGCGGCTGTAGATCATCCGGGTGGTGGGGATGACCAGGCCGGACACCTCCTGGTGTCCGGAGATGTAGTGGGCGGCGGGGGTGTTGCCGGCGATCTCGACGCTGTAGTCGCGCCGGCGGATCAGGCCGGAGTCGTCCACGTACAGGGTCTGCTCGGTGCTGAGGGTGGCGATGCTGTCGGGGAAGACCACGTGCAGGCGGCGGAACTTCTCGCCGTCCTCGGTCCACGTCCCGATCTCCTCGGTGCGCACCCCGGGGTAGGTCAGCGAGAGCGGTTCGGCCAGGTAGGTCCACATGGCGCTGCCCGAGAAGTAGGCCAGCTGCAGCCTGCTCCAGGGGGTCATCAGATCGTGGCCGGCGAAGGAGGCGCGCGGGTCGAGGAGTTCTTCCACGAGGCTGCCCTCGGTGTCCTCCACCGCGACCCGGTCCCCCGTGAAGGTCACGTGGTGGCCGTTCTCGAAGAAGGGGGCCTGCCGTACGTACTGCCGGTGCAGGCCGACGGTCACGTCGACGTCGTCGAGGGCCCCGGGATGCCCCTTCATGCCCCACAGGGCGCCGCCGAAGAACTGGCGGGCGCTGATCTGGTCGGCCTCTACCCAGCGGGTGCGGCCGCCGTAGGCGTCGAAGATGGTGTCGAGAAGGTCGGACACGGTGCTCTCCTGGTGGCGCGAGGGTGGGTGTCAGCCGAGGAACTCGTTGACGTCCTTGGCTGCTTCGGTCGGGTACTGGAACAGCGACGCGTGCGCGGCATCGGGGTAGATGCGGATCCGCGCGTCCGGGATGAGGCCCGCCATCAGGTGGCTGGCCCGTGTCGGGATCATCAGGTCGTCGTCCCCCTGGATGATCAGGGTGGGGCACTGGATGCCGGTCAGCCGCTGCAGCGCGCCGTGGTCGGGGATGCCCCACTCCAGCACGGCGTCGTACTGGGCGTCGCGGGAGGCCAGGCTGCTGGGCACGTCCCGGTCCTCGGTGCGGGCCAGGAAGCGGCCCAGGAACTCCACGCCCTTGGCCTGGCTGGTCTCGGTGTGGGCGAAGAAGATGTAGAGCAGGTCCTCGCCGGTGGGCACGGCGGCACGGGCGTGCGTCTCGATGTCCTTGCGCCAGCCGTGCATGCCCGGGGCGCCCTTGGGACCGGTGCCGGCCAGGATCAGGCGGCGGACCAGCCGCGGCCGGACCAGGGCCATGTCCTGGGCGACGAAACCGCCGATGGAGAAGCCGAGGAGGTCGATCCGCTCCAGGCCCAGCGCCACGGCGAAGCTGATCATCTGCTGGGCCATCTGCGCGACGGTGGTCGCCGGCGTACCGGTGGAGGAGGCGACACCGGCGTAGTCGACGAGGACGACCTCGCGTTCGGCGGCCAGCGCGTCGACGAGCGCGGGGTCCCAGTTGTCGAGGTTGCCGGTGAAGTGCTGCAGCATCACCAGCGGCACCCCGCCCTCGGGACCGAGCCGGCGGTAGGCGTAGCGGACGCCGTCGGCCTCGGCGAACTGCGTGGGGGCGGT
>NZ_JAJONF010000145.1 GCF_021462265.1 Streptomyces shenzhenensis
GAATTACGTGATGCCGATCATGGAGATCGTGGGGAATTGTTTGACCGCTGACACGAGCCGAAACCCGGACTATCTCGCCACCGTCCGCCACATCCTCGATGACCAACGCCGACAACCCCGAAAACACCGTTCCCACAAGCGTGTTCGCATCATGCACGCTCAATGATCACAGTGGAGCACTCACCGTCACCACCGACTACGCAACAGACCCGTTCGTTTGAGAGACCCGGGACGGCGGACGGCGCGCCGGAGACCTGGAAGTCGAATTCACCGATATCGACTACATCGACTTCGATCTGTGAAATCGGTGGCAGCCTCGGTACGAGGCTGCCACCGATTGAGCCGAAGCCTCACCAGGACGTCGTCAAGGCCATGGGCTGGTTCGCCGGGTGATTACCAGCACCAGCCCTCTTGGGCGCCGCCGTAGTCGCCGCCGTTGTAGTACCAGTGCAGACTCCCGAGCGCGGTGCGCTCCTGGTTGTTCGGGCAGTTGTCGTCGGAGAACACCGCTGCTTGGTACTCGTCCGGGGTCGAGGCATGCACGTCGATGACGTAGCTGTACCGGTCCTTGGAGGAGGCGTCCAAGTCGTCGTGTTCTCCAAGCCAGTTCCCGTGGCTGTCGATCAGGAGCACGGTCACCTTGGAGTTGCTGCCCTGGAACGCGCCGGACCACTGGAAGTGGGCTTCTACGGCGCCACCGCCTGAGCAGTATCCGTAGAACATCTCCTCCACCTGACCAGCGTAATTGCCGTTCACGGTCAGGTTGCCGGGGCTGCCGATGTTGCTCCAGGTGCCGCAGGTCGAGGCGTGAGCCGCCGTGGCGGTGCCGACGGTGCCGGTGGCTGCGGCGGCGAGCATGAACGTGGAGGCTGTGAGCATTCCGATTCGGCGCCTAAGCGCCGGCTTTCGGGCGAGTTTCATGTAGTCCCCCTGACGATGTGTGCTGGTGAGTCGTCTCCCATGCAAGCAGCGCCGCCGAGAGGCGTGCGAGCCCCCGTGACGCGCTTTAGCGCATGACGGCTCATTGCGGGGCCGTTGTGCAAGTCCGAGGCTAAGAGCTGCCGTCCTAGATCCGTCCTTGCGCACTCCGTTCACATGAGCGCATGTGACAAGTCGAATGCCTTGTCGGTGACAACCAGACTGCTTCGACCGGTCCGAATCGCCAGCTCATTTTTCTCCGCTGCAAGCGGCGCACCAAGCGGGAGAGCTCTGCCCATGTCCGCATTCACCACGTCTCAGCGCGCGTACCGTGACGGTACGACCAGCTGGGAGGACCAGATGAGCGCGCAGCCCGACCACGGCCCCCTCACCCCGTACGCCTCCGCTCCTGGAGCTCCGGCCGGATCGCCGACTCCGCCGAGCACCGGTCCGCTCCGCGCCTGCGGAGGTGTCCCGCAGTCCGGGCCGCCATCAACCCAGATCTCCACGTCCGCTCCGCGCTCGCGTAGGTGTCCCGTACAGCTCAAGCGCCGGCTCACCGTCCGGGGTGTCCGCTCCGCGCCCGCGGAGGTGTCCCGCGAAACGGCGTGAGCATCTCGTCCGCTTATCG
>NZ_JAJONF010000146.1 GCF_021462265.1 Streptomyces shenzhenensis
GCGTCCCGCCGAGTGCAACGCCGTTGCATCAGCCGTCAGGCCCGGCGTCAATGTCTCCGTCCTTGACCATCTTGAAGTCCAGTGTGTACGTCTGCACGGTGCGCGGATGCTGGTCCCGCTGGAACTGGTACTTGCTGGATGTCTTGCGGTAGCGGGCCTTCAGGCGCTGGCGGCGCTGTTCGGGGAGGAGGTTGGCCAGCACAGCCCGGCCGATGGCCCCGATCAGCGACGCCATACTGCCCCGGGCAGGTCCCGGAGCGACGAGGATCTGGTCCGCGGCGGCCTGGAAGAGAACGGTAAAGCTCACCCGCTGGACGGACAGTCCCGGCGTGGCCGTCGTGACATCGCCGGCCATGCGGACCAGCGCCTGGTAGACCGTCAGCAGCGCGAAGATCTCCTGCTCAAGACCGGGGACACTGCGTGAACGCAGCACTCGCCCGTCCAAGATGGTGGACTTCAGCGAGAAATAGCAGGTCTCCGCCTGCCAGCGCTGGTGGTAGAGCCGCAGCAGGTCGTTCGCGGGGTGGCTGTCGGCATCCAGCAGATTGGTCAGCAGCCGCCACAGCTCCGTGCGCCGCGTACCGTCGGCGAGGACGACGGTGAGCCACGCCTCGACCACCCGCACCTGAACCCGCTGCCCGTTCGCCCTGGCACGGTAGCGGCGCGGCAGGACCGCGGTGAGGTAGGAGCCGTCGGGCAGCGGGCGGCGCACGGTCGGGCGCCGCTTGCGGGTGGAGCGCAGCACGAAACGGGCCCCGGTGTCCTGCACGGCCTGAAGGAAATCGAACGCGTCGTAGTAGGCGTCGGCCAGTAAGAGCATCGATGTATCCAGATGTCCCAGCAGCCGGCGTGCGTAGGCGGGTTCGCCGACGTCGTCGGGTCCGAAGACCGCATCCACCAGAGCGCGTGTGCCGCACTCCACGAGAGCCACCATGCGCACCAGCGGGTAGCCGAACGCACGGACCCTGCCGATGTGTTTGGGATGGCGCCAGGTCACCGCTTTCTCATCGGGAGCGGACAGGGTGGTGCCGTCCACGGCGACCAGGCGCAGGCCCTGGTAGAACGCGCAGGACTGGCGGTGGTCGGCCACGGGCCCGGCCAGGATCGAGAACAGACGGCGCAGCGGTCCGCTTCCCAGCCGGCGCCGGGCACGGGCCAGCGACGAGGCGCACGGGTGAGCCACGGGCACGCTGCCCAGTCCCGCCGTGAGCTTGGCCCATACCGCCTGGTAGGAGGATCGTTCGAAGAAGGCGAGGGCCAGCACGAAGTACACCACGACACGCGCCGGGAGCAGCCGTAGCCGCTGCTGTCGGACACCGGTGTCCTCCAGGACCGCGTCGACCAACTCGGGGTCGATGATCTCGGTCAACTCTCCCAGATGGCCGGGCGCGTACACGTCCAGGGCTGTCGCGCCGGACCTGACGCTGACAGAATTCTGCGGCAACGGGACCTCCGGGGCACTCGCAATGGCTTCGACACCATGCGAACTACCAGAGGTCCCGCCCTCTTGACAGGGCGCACACATCCTTAACGCACTGGCGTTGC
>NZ_JAJONF010000147.1 GCF_021462265.1 Streptomyces shenzhenensis
CCCTCTCTGTCAGCCTTGGGTGAGACATCCCGCTTCGTCGGGTTAGCCTGAGAGGGCACGACAGGAGAACCACCCCCCTCATGACCAGCACCAAGCCCGCCGGATCCGATCCGGCTCCCCGGCCGAAGCGCCGTACTTTCAGCCCGGAGTACAAGCTGCGGATCGTGGCCGAGTACGACGCCGCACCGAAGAACGAGAAGGGTGCGGTCCTGCGCCGCGAGCGCCTGTACCACTCGCACGTCAAGGAATGGCGGGCCGCGCGGGATGCCGGGGCACTGGAGAAACTGGTCGACAAGCGCACCAGCCCGGCGAGGCCGAAGAAGTCCGCCGCCGAGGCGGAGAACGAGAAACTGCGCCGCCAGGTGGAACGGCTGGAGAAGGAACTGGCCCGGAACAAGGCCGCGTTGGAAGTCATGGGAAAAGCTTCCGCGCTCTTGGAAATGATCTCCGAGGGCGCGGACTGAAGGCTGCCGCCGACCCGGTGGTGGACGACGCGTTCACCGGCGTCGAGGGCGGGCTGGGCATCACGGCCGCGTGCCGGCTGACCGGCCGCTCCCGGGCGACCCACTACCGCCGGCTGCGGCCGGCGCCACCGCCAAGGCCCCGCAAGCGGCAGGTTCAGCCCTCGGCCCTCACGCCCGAAGAGCGGGATGCGGTACTGGAGCTGATGAACAGCGACGAGTACGCCGAGCTCCCGCCCGCACAGATCTGGGCCCGCGAGCTGGATGCCGGGCGCTACCACTGCTCCGTCTCCACGATGTACCGGATCCTGCGCGAAAAGGGGCAGAACGGCGAGCGCCGAAGACAGGCAACCCACCCCGCCAAGACGGTGCCCGAGCTGGTCGCCACCGCGCCCTCACAGGTGTTCACCTGGGACATCACCAAGGCCGCCGGACCGGCCAAGGGCATCTGGTACCACGCCTACGTCATCATCGACATCTTCAGCCGCTACATCGTCGGCCACACCGTCGAACGGGCCGAATCAGCGGTACGGGCGGAGGAGTTGATCCGCGAGACCATCACCCGCAACGGCATCGTGCCCGAGACCGTGCACGCCGACCGCGGCACCTCGATGACCTCCAAGAAGGTCTCCCAGCTGCTGATCGACCTCGGCGTCACACGGTCGCACTCGCGGCCGAAGACCTCCAACGACAACCCCTACATCGAGGCCCATTTCAAGACCACGAAGTACATGTCCGACTACCCCGAACGCTTCGACTCGCTGGCCCATGCCCGCGAGTGGTTCGACGCGTTCATCGCGTACTACAACCACGAGCACCGGCATTCGGGCATCGGCTGGCACACACCCGCCAGCGTGCACTTCGGCACCGCCGAGGAGGTCCGCGACCAACGTGCCGTCACCCTCACCGAGGCATACGCCCGCCATCCCGAACGCTTCGGCCGCCGCCCCCGACCACCCCGGATACCCCAGCAGGCATGGATCAACGACCCGGCCAAACGCAGGGAACCCGCACCACAAACCTCATAGCATCACGACCGTCTCACTGGACTTGAAATCTTCCG
>NZ_JAJONF010000148.1 GCF_021462265.1 Streptomyces shenzhenensis
CCCGCTGCGCTACATGGACCAGCCCAGCAAGGACGGCGCGTCCAAGGACAGCTGGTACTCGGGGCTCGGCGGCCTCGACGTGCACTACTCGTCCGGTCCCGCGAACCACTTCTTCTACCTGCTGAGCGAGGGCAGCGGCGCCAAGGTCATCAACGGCGTCAGCTACAACTCGCCGACGGCGGACGGCCTCCCGGTCACCGGCATCGGCCGGGACAAGGCGCTGCAGATCTGGTACCGCGCGCTCACCACCAAGTTCACCTCGACCACCAACTACGCGAGCGCCCGCACCGGCACCCTCGCGGCGGCGGGCGAGCTGTACGGCACCACCAGCGCCGAGTACAAGGCGGTGCAGGACGCCTGGGCGGCCATCGCGGTCGGCTCGCGCTCCGGCGGTGGCGGCGGCACGGGCACCTCGTACGAGAGCAGCACGCCCGTGTCGATTCCGGACAACGGGCCCGCGGTCACCTCGTCCATCACGGTCTCCGGCCGGACCGGGAACGCGCCGAGCAACTTGCAGGTAACGCCGAATATCAGCCACACCTGGCGCGGCGACCTGGTGATCGATCTCGTCGGCCCGTCCGGGACGTCGTACCGCCTGAAGAACTTCAGCTCGTCCGACTCGGCGGACGACGTGACGGACACCTACACGGTGAACGCCTCGTCCGAATCGGCCAATGGCACCTGGAAGTTGAAGGTCCAGGACCAGGCCGCGCAGGACGTCGGCACGATCAACGGGTGGACGCTGACCTTCCCGTAACCGCAGGTTGCACACGCGCGCGCCGGGCGCCGTCCAGGGGATCATCCCCTCGGGCGGCGCCCTTTTTACATGGCCGCAATGTTCACCCGACACCTGCTTTTCGGCCAACATCACTTCAGGGTCCTGACATGTACGCGACCTTGATGTCACTCTTCCATCACCGTCGCACAGCACAGCAACTTCACCACCCCACAGTCGGGCCGGAAGCCCCCAACTCCGCCCGGACTCCCCACATCCTGAAGGAGCTTGAGTGAGCCCCCTCTACGCGCGTCACAAGCGCACCACGCTCGCCATCGCCACCGCTGTCGCCGCCGGCGCCCTCCTCACCACCGGTATGACCGCGAACGCCACGGCCGCCGACAAGCAGCCGCTGGCCGCCGCCCCCACCCTGCTCTCCAACTCCGCCCGCACCGCACTCGTCCAGAAGGCGGAGGCGAACGTCGCCGAGACGGGCCGGCAGATAGGCCTCGGCGCCAAGGAGAAGCTGGTCGTCAAGGACGTCGTGAAGGACGTCGACGGCACGGTCCACACGCGCTACGAGCGCACCTACGCGGGCCTGCCCGTCCTCGGCGGCGACCTCGTCGTGCACACCTCGAAGGCCGGCAAGACCGAGGGCGTCACCAAGGCGACCAGGGCGACCATCAAGGTGGCCTCCCTGAAGCCCCGGCTCACCGTGGCCAAGGCGGAGAAGGCGGCCCTCACC
>NZ_JAJONF010000149.1 GCF_021462265.1 Streptomyces shenzhenensis
AGGGAAGCCCCATTCGTGCTGGTACAGCACGAAGAGCGGGCTTCCGGCGCCGGCTCCGAAGGCGACGGCGATCGAGGCGGTCACCACGCCGAAGGTGGCGAGGGGCCGCCCGGAGCCGGACGGCCGGCGCAGTGCCCGGCGTTGGGGTGGGGGAGTTGTCTGTTGGGACGTGACTGCAGAGAGCTTCACGGCGTCTCCTCGTGCCGGTCGTCCGGGCGGGTCGGGGGGCGGCGCACCGCCCCGGAAGGTCGCGTCGACGCTCAGACCGTGCCGGCGAGGGCGTGGCGTCCGGCGCTGATCAGGGCGGCCTGCCGGGTGACGCGCGCGCCCAGGTGCTCGGCCGTGGCGATGTCCGCCTTGTGGACGGTGTCGACTCCGCCGTCCAACGGGGTCTGCGCGCCGGCTCCGCCCCAGTAGCCGAGGCGGTTCAGGTCGTGCTCGGAGGCGGAGCTGGAGTTCCAGCCCGGAGCCAGGCCCAGGCTGACCCACAGCATCCGGTGCTGGGCGGCGAAGGCGGCGAAGAATGCCAGGGTGTTGTTCTTGTCGCCGCTCTTGGAGGCCGAGTTGGTGAATCCTGCCGCAAGCTTGTCCGCCCAGCGTCCCTCGGCCCAGCGGCCGCTGGTGGCCTCGGCGAAGGTGTGGAAGCCGGCCGAGGCGCCGCCCATGTAGGTGGGCGACCCGAAGATGATCGCGTCCGCGGCGTCCAGCCGGTGCCACTGCTCGTCGGTGACGGTGGTCACGTCCACGAAGGTCACGTCGGCTCCGGCGTCCGAGGCCCCGCGCCGCACAGCCTCGGCGAGCACGGCCGTGTGCCCGTAGCCGGAGTGGTAGGCGACGGCGACGGTCGGGCGGGGGGAGGTCTGCTCGGACATGGTCTGCTCCTGTGGGTCGAGTGCGGGAATGTTCGGCGGGGGCGCGGTCGCCTTTGTACTTCCTGGCCCCTTGAGGTCGCCTGCGCCGTTCACTGGCGTCGGCCCCATTAATATGACCGGTCGTCTTGCATGAGTCAAAGCGATGTCAGTCCTGTCGGAATTCCCGGAAGCCGCCGCAGCCTGGGCCGGCTGCCCGCCGAAAACCGGCCGGCAGCCGGCCAGAACCCGGCCGGGGTGGTCTTCGCGACAGTCGTGCCGTCCCGTGTTCCGAACACAGAACCGCGGGCGAAGCCGGCCCGTCCCGGGCCGGGAAGCCGTACCGGTCACGGTCATCCCCGTAACGGTGTACGCGGGCCGGCTGACCAGCGCACCGACACCGCCGGCGGCCGCTTTCACCAGTAGGGCACCTGTCCGGTCGAGTGGGCCCGAGTGCAGGCGGAGACGTTCGAAGAGACCCTGCCCGGCGGTCGGCTTTCCGTGTCCCCCGGCCTCGTGCCGGGATCGT
>NZ_JAJONF010000015.1 GCF_021462265.1 Streptomyces shenzhenensis
GAGCGGGCCGCATTCGAGCGGATCGTCGCCGACTTCACCGCCCAGACCGCCGAGCTGGGGCTCCCCGAGGTCACCGCGATCCCGGTCTCGGCGCTCGCCGGTGACAACGTCGTCGACCGTTCCGTGCCCATGGACTGGTACGACGGCCCGGCGCTCCTGGAGTTCCTGGAGAACGTCCCGGTGGCCGCGGACGCGGCCGACGCCCCGGCCCGCTTCCCGGTCCAGTACGTCATCCGGCACGGCGACATCCGGCACTACGCGGGCCAGCTGGTCTCCGGCTCGCTGCGGGTCGGCGACCGGGTCACCGTCCACCCGTCCGGGGAGACCTCCACGATCGCCGCGATCGACGTGCTCGGCACCGGGGTCGAGGCGGCCCACGCCCCGCGGTCCATCGGGGTGCGCCTGGCCGACCAGCGGGACGTCTCGCGCGGCGACATGATCACGGCGGGTCCCGGGGCGCCCGTACTCACCAAGGACGTGACGGCGGCCGTGTGCCATCTGGCCGACCGGCCGCTCAGGGTGGGCGACCGGGTGCTGCTCAAGCACGCCACCCGGACCGTCAAGGCGATCGTCCGGGACCTGGCGGGCGCCACCGCGCTGATCGCCAACGACCTGGGCCGGATCACCCTGCGCAGCGCCGAGCCGCTGCCGCTGGACGCCTACGCGGTCTCCCGCCGTACCGGCGCCTTCATCCTGATCGACCCGGCGGACGGCGCGACGCTGACGGCGGGGATGGTCGAGTTCGGCTGACCCCCTCCGCCGCGAAAGAGCCCCCGGAAACCGGGGGCTCTTTCGTATGTGCCGTGTCACAAGGTCACAGCGTGTCGATAGCGCGGTAACAGCGGAGCCGGATGTGCGAGCGGGGCCCAGGGACGGGGTAAGCCACCCGTTACCGGGACGAAGGTCTCGTCAGGGGGGCGCCGAAGGCCTCCAGAACGGGACCCGTACCATTCCTACAGCCGAAAGCAGGACAAGCAGTGATCGCCTGCGCCATGAACGGAATCGCCGTGTACGAACCACCTTCCGCAGCCGCCTCCTGGCGTATCGCGCTGCCGCACACCGTCGCGGCCGTGCCGGTCGCCCGTGCCCTGGTGCGTTCGGCGATGGAGGAGACCGACCACGCGGCCGACGCCGACACCGCCGAGCTGCTCACCGCGGAGCTGGTCGCCAACGCCGTGGAGCACACCGCCGGCCGGGGGCCGATAGAGCTGGTCGTCGAGCTGATGCCGGGGGGCTGCAAGGTCGAGGTGCACGACCCGGACCCGGCGCCGCCCGGCCATCTCACCCGTCCGGTGATCGAGGAGCCCGACCCCATGCAGGAGGGCGGGCGCGGCCTGCTGCTGATCCGCGCCCTGAGCTCGTCGTGCGGGCACCGCCCCACGGACTCCGGCAAGGCGGTGTGGTTCAGGCTTCCTGTGGTGCCGCGTCAGTGGCGTCCGGCGTGACCGTGTCGTTCCCGGCCACCACCGGCGTGGAGTTCCGGCGCCCGCAACCGACGTAGACCAGCGGGCCCACGGCCGGGAAGACGGCGAACCGGATCCAGGTCGCCCACCCGGTCTCGTGGCCCGGGCAGAGGCCGACGCCCAGCACGGGGGCCGATGAACGGGGCTGGTCAGGCGAGCGTGGCCACCAGGACCGCCTTGATGGTGTGCATGCGGTTCTCGGCCTCGTCGAAGACGACCGAGTGCTCGGACTCGAACACCTCGTCGGTGACCTCCAGCTCGGTCAGCCCGTGCCGTTCGTGGATCTCGCGGCCGACGACGGTGCCGAGGTCGTGGAAGGCCGGCAGGCAGTGCAGGAACTTGACGTCGGCGTTGCCGGTGGCACGCAGCACGTCCATGGTGACGGCGTACGGACCGAGCAGCGCGATGCGCTCGTCCCAGACCTCCTTGGGCTCCCCCATCGACACCCAGACGTCGGTGGCGACGAAGTCGGTGTCGCGCACGCCGTCCTTCACGTCCTCGGTGAGGGTGATCCGGGCGCCGGACGCGCCGGCGAGTCGCTGGGCCAGCTCGACGACGGTCTCGTCCGGCCACAGCGGCCGGGGCGCGACGATCCGGACGTCCATGCCGAGCAGGGCGCCGGTGACGAGGTAGGAGTTGCCCATGTTGTAACGGGCGTCACCGAGGTAGGCGAAGGCGATCTCCGCGAGCGGCTTGTCGCAGTGCTCGGTCATGGTGAGGACGTCGGCGAGCATCTGGGTGGGGTGCCACTCGTCGGTGAGACCGTTGTAGACGGGCACCCCCGCGAACGCGGCCAGCTCCTCGACGACGACCTGGCCGTGCCCGCGGTACTCGATCGCGTCGAACATCCGGCCGAGGACCCGGGCGGTGTCCTTCACCGACTCCTTGTGCCCGAGCTGGGAGCCGGCCGGGTCGAGGTAGGTGGTGGAAGCGCCCTGGTCGGCGGCGGCGACCTCGAAGGCGCAGCGGGTGCGCGTGGAGGTCTTCTCGAAGACCAGGGCGATGTTCTTCCCGCGCAGGTACTGCGTCTCGGTCCCGGCCTTCTTGGCCGCCTTCAGCTCGGCGGCCAGCTCGACCAGCCCGCGGAACTCCTCCTGGGTGAAGTCCAGCTCCTTGAGGAAGTGGCGGCCGGCGAGGGCGGTCGGGACAGTCGCCATGGGGCGCTCCAGCGGTAGGGGTCATCAGCTTCAGGGGCTTTGGAAGTCTATACGATGTTCCACATTTCTATACAGGGGCTTGGGGCGGGGTCCCGCGGAATGTCACACGTCACGCGTCACACGGCCCCGTCACGCGCTCCCGTCACACGGCGTCCCGTCACGCGTCACACGGCGTCCCGCTGCACCGGACAGCTCATGCACCGCGGTCCGCCCCTCCCCCGCCCCAGCTCGCTCCCCGGGATCTCGATCACCTCGATGCCCTGCTTGCGCAGATGGGTGTTGGTGGTGGAGTTGCGTTCGTAGGCGACGACCACACCGGGTTCGACGGCGAGGACGTTGCAGCCGTCGTCCCACTGTTCGCGTTCGGCCGCGTGCACGTCCTGGGTGGCGGTCAGGACCCGGATCTCGCTGAGGCCGAGGGCGGCGGCGATCGCCCGGTGCATGTGCTCCGGCGGATGGTCGGTGACCTTGAGCTCCTTATCGTCGGTACCCGGTTCGATGGTGTACGACCGGAGCATGCCGAGCCCGGCGTACTGGGTGAAGGTGTCGCCGTCGACCATCGTCATCACGGTGTCGAGGTGCATGAAGGCGCGCCGCTTCGGCATGTCCAGGGCGACGATGGTCCGCGCCGAGCCGGCCGCGAACAGTTCGTGCGCGAGCATCTCGACGGCCTGCGGGGTGGTGCGCTCGCTCATGCCGATCAGGACCGCGCCGTTGCCGATCACCAGGACGTCGCCGCCCTCGATGGTGGAGGGGTAGGCGGCCTGCCCCTCCGACCAGACATGGAACGTTTCGCCATGGAAGAGCGGGTGGTGCCGGTAGATCGCCTCGAAGTGCACGGTCTCGCGCTGCCGGGCGGGCCAGCGCATGGCGTTGATGGAGACGCCGTCGTAGACCCAGGCGGAGGTGTCGCGGGTGAAGAGGTGGTTGGGGAGCGGCTGGAGGAGGAAGTCGTCGAGGTCCATGACGTGGAAGCGGACCGAGGTGGGCTCCTCGTGGGCGGCCAGGAACTCCCGCTTGGTCATGCCGCCGACCAGCGCCTCGGCCAGCTCGCGCGCCGGCAGTTCCTCGAAGGCGGCGCGCAGGTGGTCGGTGGCGAGCGGGCCGTACTCCTTCTCGTCGAAGACCCGGTCCAGGACGAGGGTGCGGGCGGCCGGGATCGCCAGCGCCTCTTCGAGCAGGTCGCCGAAGAGATGGACGGCGACGCCGCGGTCACGCAGCACGTCGGCGAACCCGTCGTGCTCGGCCCGGGCCCGGCGCACCCAGAGGAGGTCGTCGAAGAGGAGGGCGTCCTTGTTGCTCGGGGTGAGCCTTTTGAGCTCCAGATCCGGCCGGTGCAGGATGACGCGGCGCAGCCGCCCGGCCTCGGAGTCGACATGGAATCCCATGCCTCCATCCTGACCATCGCGGACCGTGTTCACCCCCTGCTCCGCCGTTTCTTGTCCCGACCGCCCGGCCGTTTCCGCTTCTCGTCCCCTTGACGACAAGCGAGGTGGGCGCGATTATTGTCATACTGACTCTAAATCACGAGGGGGATTCATGGCCGACATCACCCGGCGCCTGGGCTGGCGGCATCTGCGCGGCGCGCCGACGGCGCACGTCAGACACCACCGGGGCGAGAAGCTGCTGCACAAGGGTCCGGGGCTCAGTTTCTGGTTCCGCGCGCTGACCGCGGCCATCTCCGAGGTGCCGGTGGACGACCGCGAGCTGGCGATGACGTTCCACGCCCGCACGGCCGACTTCCAGGACGTGGCGGTCCAGGCGACCGTCACCTACCGCGTCGGCGACCCGGCCGTCGCGGCCGCCCGCCTCGACTTCTCCATCGACCCGGACACCGGTGTCTGGCGCGGCACGCCCCTCGAACAGCTCGGCACGCTGCTGACCGAGACGGCCCAGCAGCACGCGCTGGACGCGCTGACCCGCACTCCGCTGGCGCAGGCGCTGGTGGACGGGGTGGCGGTGGTCCGGGAGCGGATCGCGGCCGGCCTGGCGGCGGAACCGCGGCTGCCCGCCACCGGCATCGAGGTGGTGGCCGTCCGGGTGATGGCGCTGCGGCCGGAGCCCGAGGTGGAGCGGGCGCTGCGCACCCCGGCCCGCGAGCAGATCCAGCAGGAGGCCGACCGGGCGACGTACGAGCGGCGCGCGGTGGCCGTCGAGCGGGAGCGGGCGATCGCCGAGAACGAGCTGGCGAGCCAGATCGAACTGGCCCGCCGCGAGGAGCGGCTGGTCGAGCAGCGGGGCGCCAACGCGCGGCGTGAGGCCGAGGAGCACGCGGCGGCGGACTCCGTCCGGGCCGCGGCGGAGGCGGCCCGGACGGTGAAACTGGCGGAGGCGGAGGCGGCCAAGTCCGTGAAGCTGGCGGACGCCGAAGCGGCGCGCACCCTGCGCCTGGCGGAGGCGGAGGCGGCCCGGTCCGTCAAGCTGGGCGAGGCGGAGGCGGCGCGGGCGGTCACGCTCGCGCGGGCCGAGGCCGTGGGGGCGCGGGAGGTCGGCGAGGCACGGGCCGCGGCGCAGGCGGCCTGGCTGCGGGTGCACGGCGAGGCGGACGTGGCCACGCTGCACGCCCTCACCGGCGCGCGGCTCGCCGAGAACCTGCCGCGCATCGACAGCGTGACCGTGTCGCCGGACGTGCTGACCGGGCTGCTGGCCAGGCTGGGCGGGGAGCGGGAGTGAGCCTCGCGCCGCGTGCCGTGCTGGTCCACCGGACCACGGAGTACGAGGAGTTGGTGGCCCGGCACGGCACGCACGGCCAGGCCGCCTTCTTCCTCGCCTCCCGCGGCCGGGACATGGCCGAGGTCGCCGAACGGCACCGGCGCACCCGGCGGGCGCTCGCCGAGGTGGCCTCGGCGGTGCCGCCGGCCTGGCGCCAGGCCCGGGTCGAGCGGGCCGACCTGGACCGCTTCCTGTTCGCGCCGGAGGACGTGGTCGTGGTGGTCGGCCAGGACGGTCTGGTGGCGAACGTGGCGAAGTACCTGGACGGCCAGCCGGTGATCGGCATCGACACCGACCCCGGCCGCAACCCGGGGGTGCTGGTACGGCACCGGCCGCAGCGGGCGGCCGTACTGCTGGCCTCGGTCACCGCCACGGCCACGGCCACTGGGGCCGACGAGCTGACGATGGTCGAGGCGGTCGCCGACGACACGCAGCGGCTCGTGGCGCTCAACGAGATCTACCTGGGGTCCGCCGGCCATCAGACCACCCGATACCGCCTGGGCCTCGAGGACGACGGGGGTGTCGTCGAGGTCCAGGCCTCCTCCGGGGTGCTGGTGGGCACCGGCACCGGGGCCACCGGCTGGCTGCGTTCGGTGTGGCAGGAGCGCGGCGGCCGGCTGCCGCTGCCCGCCCCCACGGAGGACCGCCTCCTCTGGTTCGTCCGGGAGGCCTGGCCCTCGCCGGCGACCGGGACCGCCCTGGTCGCCGGCGAGCTGACGGCCTCGGCGGCGCTGACCCTCACGGTCGAGTCGGACCGCCTGATCGCCTTCGGCGACGGCATCGAGGCCGACGCCCTGGAGCTGACCTGGGGGCAGACGGTCCGGGTGGGGACGTGCGCGCAGCGGCTCAGGCTGGTCGGCTGACGCCGCGGCTCACAGCCGCGGGTCGACCGGCTCCGACTCCAGGGCCAGGACCGCGAAGACCGCCTCGTGCACCCGCCACAGCGGCTCGCCGTCCGCGAGGCGGTCCAGGGCCTCCAGGCCGAGGGCGTACTCGCGGATCGCCAGGGACCGCTTGTGGTTGAGGAAGCGGCCCCGCAGGCGGGTGAGGTGGTCGGGGCGGGTGTACTCGGGGCCGTAGATGATCCGCAGGTACTCCCGGCCGCGGCACTTGATGCCGGGCTGGACGAGCCGGCCCTGCGCGTCGCGGACCACCGCGCCGGCCGGCTTGACGACCATGCCCTCGCCGCCCCGGCCGGTCATCTCCAGCCACCAGTCGACGCCGGCCCGCACCGACTCCGGGTCGCCGGTGTCGACGTACAGGCGGCGGGTGGTCTGCAGCAGGCCGGTGGGGTCGTGCTCCACCAGCCGGTCCAGGAGGGCGAGTTGCTCGTCGTGCGGGAGCGCGGCAAGGCTGCGGCCCTGGACCGCGAGGATCTGGAAGGGGGCGAGGCGCACCCCGTCCAGGCCCTCGGTGGTCCAGCAGTAGCGGCGGTAGGCGTCGGTGAACGCGGCCGCGTCGGCGGCGCGTTCACGCTGCCGGGTCAGCAGTCCGGTGACGTCGACGCCGCGTGCCGCCGCGCCCTCCAGCGCGGCCAGCGCGCCCGGGAAGACCGCGCCGGAGGCGGCGCCCACGGCCGCGTACTGGGTGCGCAGCAGCCCGGAGGCCTTGAGCGACCAGGGCAGCAGCTCGGCGTCGAGGAGCAGCCAGTCGGTGCCGAGTTCGTCCCAGAGGCCGGCCGCGTCGGCCGCGGCGCGGATCCGGCCGAGGATCTCCTCGGTCACCGAGTCGTCGGTGAAGAACGGGCGTCCGGTGCGGGTGTAGAGGGAGCCGGTGGGGCCGGGCGCGACGCCGAAGCGCTTGTGCGCGACCTCCGCGTCCCGGCACACCAGCGCCACCGCCCGCGAGCCCATGTGCTTCTCCTCGCACACCACCCGGGCGACCCCGTCCGCGGCGTACTGGGCGAAGGCCTCGGCCGGGTGTTCGAGATGGCCTTCGACGTGTGAGGTGGCCGTCGGGGCCATGGTCGGCGGCAGGTACGGCAGCAGCCGCGGGTCGATCGCGAAGCGGCTCATCACCTCGAGGGCGGCGGCCGCGTTCTCCTCGCGGACCGCGATCCGGCCCTGGTGGCGCGTCTCCACGACCCGCCGGCCCTGCACGTCCGCCAGGTCCAGCGGGCGTCCGTCCTGACCGCCGGGCGCCTCGGTGCGCAGCGGCCGGGCCGGCTCGTACCAGACCCGCTCGGCCGGTACGTCGACCAGCTCCCGCTCCGGCCAGCGCAGCGCGGTCAGCTTGCCGCCGAAGACGGCACCGGTGTCCAGGCAGATGGTGTTGTTCAGCCAGGTGGCCTCCGGGACCGGGGTGTGGCCGTAGACGACGGCCGCGCGGCCCCGGTAGTCCTCGGCCCACGGGTAGCGCACCGGCAGGCCGAACTCGTCGGTCTCGCCGGTGGTCTCGCCGTACAGCGCGTGCGAGCGGACCCGGCCGGAGGTGCGGCCGTGGTACTTCTCGGGCAGCCCGGCGTGGCAGACGACCAGCTTCCCGCCGTCGAGGACGTAGTGGCTGACCAGTCCGTCGATGAACTCCCGTACCTGCGCCCGGAACTCCTCGCTCTCGCGGTCCATCTGCTCGACGGTCTCGGCGAGTCCGTGGGTGTGCTGGACCTTGCGGCCCTTGAGGTGGCGGCCGTACTTGTTCTCGTGGTTGCCGGGCACGCACAGGGCGTTGCCCGACCGGACCATCGACATCACCCGGCGCAGCACGCCCGGGCTGTCCGGGCCGCGGTCGACGAGGTCGCCGACGAAGACGGCGGTACGGCCCTCGGGGTGCACGCCGTCGGTGTAGCCCAGCTTGGCGAGCAGGGCCTCCAGTTCGCTCGCGCAGCCATGGATGTCGCCGACGATGTCGAAGGGGCCGGTGAGGTGGGTCAGGTCGTTGAACCGCTTCTCGGTGACGACGGTCGCCGACTCGGCCTCCTCGACCCCGCGCAGGACGTGCACCTTGCGGAAGCCCTCGCGCTCCAGGTGGCGCAGCGAGCGCCGCAGTTCGCGGATGTGGCGCTGGATGACCCGGCGCGGCATGTCGGCCCGGTCGGTGCGGGCCGCGTTGCGTTCGGCGCACACCTCCTCGGGCACGTCGAGGACGACGGCGATGGGCAGCACGTCGTGCTGCCTGGCCAGTTCGATCAGCCCGCGCCGGGACTCCTGCTGCACGCTGGTCGCGTCGACGACCGTGCGGCGGCCGGCGGCGAGCCGCTTGCCGGCGATGTAGTGCAGGACGTCGAAGGCGTCCTTCGTGGCGCTCTGGTCGTTCTCGTCGTCGCAGACCAGGCCCCGGCAGAAGTCGGAGGAGATGATCTCGGTCGGCTTGAAGTGGCGCCGGGCGAAGGTGGACTTGCCGGAGCCGGAGGCGCCGACGAGGACGACCAGGGAGAGGTCGGTGACGGGGAGGACCCGTCCGTGGTGCTGTGTCTCGGTCATGCTGCCTTCGCCTCCTTCGCGACGACGGTGGCCGTGCCGGTGTGGAAAACGGCCATCTGGGTGGGTGGGCCGACCTCGGGGTCGTCCGGTCCGACGGCGGTGAACCCGACCTCGTAGCCGTGGAGTTCGGCGACCCGGTGGGCCCAGGCGCGGAACTGTGCGCGGGTCCACTCGAAGCGGTGGTCGCCGTGCCGGGTGTGGCCGGCCGGGAGGGTCTCCCAGCGGACGTTGTACTCGACGTTCGGGGTGGTGACGAGAACCGTGCGCGGGCGGGCGGCGCCGAACACGGCGTACTCCAGGGCGGGCAGCCTCGGCGGGTCGAGGTGTTCGATCACCTCGCTGAGCACGGCCGCGTCGTACCCCCTGAGCCGCCGGTCGGTGTAGGCCAGCGAGCCCTGGAGGAGTTTGACGCGGGCGGCCTGCCGCTCCCCCATGCGGTCCAGCTTGAGCCGCCGGGAGGCGATGGCGAGGGCTCGCATCGACACGTCGACGCCGACGATCTCGGTGAAGGCCGGGTCCTTCAGCAGCGCCTGCACCAACTGGCCCTGGCCGCAGCCGAGATCGAGGACGCGGGACGCGCCGGACCGGCGCAGCGCCTCGATGATCGCCTCCCGTCGCCGCACGGCGAGCGGGGTCGGCTTCTCCTCCGCCTCCGCCTCCTCCTCGACCGCGTTGTCGATCTCCTCGACCTCGCTGTCGTCGGCCTCGGCGAGGCGTACCAGCTCCAGCCGTTCCATCGCCTGCCGGGTCAGCGACCAGCGGCGGGAGAGGTAGCGGCTGGTGATGAGCTTCTGCTCGGGGTGGCCGGGCAGCCAGCCCTCGCCGGCCCGCAGCAGCTTGTCGACCTCCTCGGAGGAGACCCAGTAGTGCTTGGCGTCGTCGAGGACGGGGAGCAGGACGTAGAGGTGGCGCAGCGCCTCGGAGAGGGTCAGGGCCTCGGACTCCAGGACCAGGCCGACGTAGCGCGAGTCGCCCCACTCCGGGAACCCGGTGTCCAGCGCGACCGGTTCGGCGGTCACCGTCCAGCCGAGCGGCTCGAAGAGCTGCCGTACGAGGACGGGGCCGCCGCGGGCGGGCAGCGCGGGCACCTCGACGCGCAACGGCCTCGGCTGTGCCGGGGCTTCGGGGCGGGCCTTGCAGACGCCGCGCATCGCGCTGGAGAAGACGTTGCCGATCGCCACGGCGAGCAGTGAGGAGGCCGCGTAGGGGCGGTCGTTGACGTACTGCGCGAGCGCCGCGTCGGGTGCGCCGCCGCGTCCCTTGCCCTTGCCGCGCCGGACCAGCGCGACCGCGTCCACCTCCAGGAGCAGCGCCGCGGTGCAGCGCTCGGCGTCCGCCTCGGGGTAGAAGACGTGCGCGACGCCGTAGGACGTCGTGAACGACTGCGCGTTGCCGGGGTGCTTGTGCAGCAGGAACCCGAGGTCGGTGGCCGGGGAGGCGGCGGTGCCGCTCGTGGAGATCGTCAGGAACACCCGTCCGATTCTTCCCGGCCCGCCCCCGCCGCGACCACCGGTTTTCCCGGGAGGCCGCTTCAGATCCGGTCGTGCAGCAGGTCCTCGAGGAGGTGGACGAACACGTCGTGTGCCTCGATCTGCGTCCAGTGACCTGACTTGGGGATGATGTGGAGCGTCGCGTCCGGCAGTGTCCTCGCGAGATAGGTGCTCGACTCGACGGGGACGATGATGTCGTCGCGGCCGTGGACGCACAGGGTCTTGTGCGGCAGTGAGGTGAGCTCCTCGGCCGTGAAGGCCGGCGGCTTCGTGCCGGGGGCGAACATCGCGGCGTGCGAGCGCTTGACGTCGGCCCGCTCGATGTAGGGCATGCGCTCGGCGACGACGCGGTCGACGACTCCGGAGAGCGTGCTCATGTCGAAGACGAAGGACGCCAGGAGCTTGCGCAGCTGCCCGGGCGTCGGGTCGGCGTAGAAGGTGCGCAGGTGCTCAAGACCGGGAGTGACCGGCAGGTCCGGAGCGCCGCCGGATCCCATGAGGAGCATCGTGCCGACGCGCTCCGGCCGGCTCAGGGCCATGCGGAGTGCGATCATCCCGCCCATCGAGTTGCCGACGAGGTGCGCCTTGCGCACGCCGAGCTCGTCGAGCAGGTCCCACAGGGTTTCGGCCTGGACGAGGTTGAGCGGGCCCATGCCGGTCGGCGGTTCCTCCGGATGGGTCGAGTCGCCGAAGCCGATCATGTCCGGCGCCAGGCAGTAGTAGCGCTCGCCGAGCTCCTCGATGACGGCCTTCCAGTTGGACGTCCCCGTCGCCCCCGGTCCCGAGCCGTGCAGGAAGAGGAGGGCCTCGTCGGCCTCGACCCCGGTCCGGTGAAGCCGGTAGGTGACGCCTCCGACGGCGACGTCGTTGCTGGTCACGGTGGTCATGGGTGGCTCCTCCACGCTCGCGAGAGCTGCGAATCCGTCTGAATCAAGCACTACAATTTATGGCCGCTTCCACACCGCCACAAGACCCGTTGAACCACCAAAGTTCCTGGTTGTCCGCCTCTTGCGTTCGCGTCATGGGTCCTGCATCCTCTGGTGCAACCACTACAGGGACGCGCCGATGTCGCGTCCGTCGTGGTCCCGAATCAAGGGAGATTCGATGATCAGGGAACTCGCGTACCTCCGAGTCGCCTCCCCACGCCACGAGGACTGGGTCGCGTACGCCACCGAGGTCCTCGGCTGCCAGCTCGCCCCCCGCGGTGCCGACGGCTCGGTCCGCCTGCGCGTCGACGACGCGGCACACCGGATCACGGTCTCGCCCGGACCCGAGGACGCCTTCGAGAGCGCCGGCTGGGGCTTCGTCAACGAGTCCGAACTCGCGGCGTACGTCTGGCGCCTCAGGGACACCGGGCTGGAGGTCACCGAGGGCACCGCGGAGGAGTGCGCGGACCGCGCCGTCGCCGGCATGTGGTGGGTGGCCGACCCGTGGGGGAACCGTCACGAGTTCGTCTGGGGCCAGCGGCGCCACCCCGGCGTGTTCTGGCCGGGCCGGCGGATCGGCGGCTTCGTGAGCGACGACTTCGGCCTCGGCCACATCGTCCTCATCACGCCGAGCCTGGCCGAGGCCGACGCGTTCTACGGCGCCCTGCTCGGCTTCACCCTCTCGGACCGGGTGGACGAGGAGTTCATGAAGGTCCGCTTCTACCACTGCAACGGCCGGCACCACTCCCTCGGGATCGCCGAGGTGCCGGGCACAGCCGGGTTCAACCACCTCATGCTGGAGGTGCGCGATCTCGACGACGTCGGCACCGGGTACGACCTCGCCCGGGCGAAGGGCCATCCGATCGTCCGGGCGCTCGGCCGCCACACCAACGACCTCATGACGAGCTTCTACATGTCGACGCCGTCCTCGTTCCAGATCGAGTACGGCTGCGGAGGTCTCGTGCTCGACGACCGCACCTGGGCCGCCTCGACGAACGACCGCCCCTCCCTGTGGGGCCACGAGCTGACCGAGTGGGGACGCACCAACCCGCCCGGCATCCTGAACAAGATCGAGGAGCCGGCCCGATGAGGCTCGCCAGCCGCAACGGGCGCGCGTTCGTCCTGCGGGACGAGTCGTCCGGCTGGGATCTGGAGTCCGCGAGCGGCGGCCGGTTCCCGGCCGACCCGATGGCCATGTACGGCCGCGTCGCCGAGATCCGGCAGTGGCTCGCCGCCCACGCCGGGGCGGGGGCCGCGGCCGAGACCGTACGACCTCAGGAGCTCGACGCACCGGTGCCGAAACCGGGCACGATCGTCGCGATCGGCCTGAACTACGCCGAGCACGCGGCCGAGGCCGGTTTCGAGGCGCCGACCGAACTGCCGCCGGTCTTCGCGAAGTTCCCCTCGTCGATCACCGGGGCGTACGGCGAGATCGCCCTGCCCCCGGGCGGCACGACCGACTGGGAGGTCGAGGCCGTCGCGGTCGTCGGAGCCCCCCTGCACGACGTCGCGCCCGAGGACGTGTTCGACCACCTCGCGGGCCTGACCATCGGGCAGGACATCTCCGAGCGGACCCGCCAGCTCTCCGGGCCCGCACCGCAGTTCGGTCTCGCGAAGTCCTACCCCGGCTTCTCGCCGATCGGGCCGTGGGTCGTCACCCTCGACGAGTTCGACGACCCGGACGACCTGCGGCTCGGCTGCTCGGTCGACGGCGAGACCGTCCAGGACGGCACCACCGCCAAGCTCCTCTTCTCCATCCCGCGCTCGCTCTCCGAGCTGTCGAAGGTCATCACCCTCCAGCCCGGCGACCTCGTGTTCACGGGGACGCCGGACGGCGTCGGGATGGGGCTGAACCCGCCCCGCTACCTCGCCTCCGGCCAGGTTCTGGAGACCTGGATCGACGGCATCGGGCGGATGCGACACGTCTTCCGCTGAACCCCGCGCCACCTGAGTCCGCCGGACCAGGCCCGCACCGGCAAAGGAGCCGAACCCATGACCCACCCCCTCGCCACCCGGCGGTTCACCACCCTGGCCGCGGCCACCGTCACCGCCACCGCCCTCCTCCTCACCGCCTGCGGCGCGGGCGAGCAGGACTCGACGGACACGAAGACCTCCGGCGGCACCAGCACCGCGGCCGACCGCGCCGGCACCGCACAGGCGAAGAAGGACGTCGCCGCCTGGGCCGCCGCCCCGCAGTGGCCGGACGTCCCGAAGCTGAGCAGGAAGGTCGACCTGAAGGGCAAGCGGTTCACCTACGTCGCCCTCGGCGACCAGGTGCCCGTCATCCACGGCGTCGGAGTCGGTGTCCAGCAGGCGCTCTCCGCCGCGGGCGCGACGGTGGACACCTGCGACGGCAAGTTCAACCCGACCTCGATCGCCTCCTGTCTGAAGACCGCGGGCGACGAGAAGGCCGACGGCGTCATCACCTCGTTCATCGACTACCAGATGGCCGGGCCCGCCTTCGACCAGCTCGCGCACAAGGGCGTCAAGGTCGTCGTCGGCGGCGTCGCCCCGTCGGGCGGCAGAACGAACGACGCGACCCTCGCGTTCTACGACAACACTCCGCGCGTCTTCGCCCTCCACGAGGCCATGGCGGAGAGCGCCGTCGCCCAGCTCGGCGACTCGGCGAAGGTGGTGTGGGCCAAACTCATGGACTCCACGACGACCCGGACCGCGAGCGCGAAGGGCATCGCCAAGTTCAGGGAGCTCTGCCCGGGCTGCCAGATCGACAGCGTCGAGTTCACCACGGTCAACCTCGACAAGCTCGGCCTGGCGATCAGCGCCGCGCTCCTGAAGAACCCGGACACGAACGCGGTCATCGTCCCGGTCGACACGATGGTCCCCTCGGTCCTCCAGGGCATCCAGAGCGCGGGCAAGGCGGGCAGGATCAAGGTCTTCTCCTCCAGCTCCGACCTGGCCGGACTGCAGCGGGTCAAGGACGGCCGCCAGGCATCCGACCTCGGTACCCCGGTCCTGTACGAGGGATGGCGCTTCGCCCACGCGATGATGCAGCTCCTCGCCGGTGACGACGTCTCCAAGGGCGACCAGCTCGTCACCCGTGACTTCACCGGGGACAACGTCGGCTCGCTGACCCTGACGCCGCAGAAGTACCTCTCCGACGACTGGTTCGGCGGCAGCGGCTACCGCGCCAGGTTCCTCACCGCCTGGGGACTGAAGTAACCCATGGGGACCGAACTCCGGCTCGAGGCGCGGCGGCTGTCGAAGACGTACGGCGGCTCCCGCGCCCTCCAGGACGCCGACCTCGCCGTCGCGCCCGGTGAGATCCACGCCCTCGTGGGCCAGAACGGGTGCGGCAAGTCCACCCTCGTCAAGATCCTGACCGGCTACCACGCCCCGGACCCGGGCGGTTCGGTCCTCGTCGACGGGACCGGGCTGAGCCTGCCCGTGCGGTGGAGCGAGGCGTCCGCGGCGGGGGTGTCCGTGGTCCACCAGGACCTCGGACTCCTCGACCAGCTCACCGTCGCGGAGAACATCGGCGTCGGCGGCTACCGGCACGCCAAGACGACACGGAAGATCGACTGGCGCGCGCAGAACGAGGTCGCGCGCCGGGTCCTGGACCGTCTGCGGGTGCCGGTCGACCCCACCGCGCCGGTCGCGTCCCTGTCCCCGACGCGCCGTGCCGAGGTCGCGATCGCACGGGCGCTGCGCGACCTCGAACCGGGGCGCGGCCTGATCGTCCTGGACGAGGCGACCCGGGCCCTGCCCCGCGAGGAGCTCGACCGGTTCCACGGTCTGCTGAAGCGGATCGTCGCCGAGGGAACGTCGATCCTGATGGTCAGTCACAACCTGGAGGAGGTGCTCAGGTTCGCCGACCGGGTCACCGTCCTGCGGGACGGCAGGGTCGCGGCGGCGGCGCTCCCCACGAAGGGCCTCACCGAGCACGACCTCGCCCGGCACATGCTCGGCCGCACCGTCGACGCCGTCGCCCGCGAGGAGCGCGACTTCACCGACGCGCCAGCCGTCGCGACGGTCACCGGGCTGACCGCCCGGGGCCTGACCGACTTCGCGCTGGAGATCCGGCGCGGGGAGGTCGTCGGGCTGACCGGGCTGCCCGGCAGTGGGTTCGAGTGGGTTCCCCGCCTGGTCGCCGGCATCGAACGGGCGAAGGCCGGCCTGCTCACGACCGGCCGGCGGACGGTCGACCTGAGCCGGGCCGACGTGCGCGACTGCCTCAAGGCCGGCGTCGCCCTCGTCCCGGAGAAGCGCGTCGTCGAGGGGCTCGCCCTGGAGCTGAGCATCCGCGACAACATCGCCATCCCCGACGTCAACCGCCGGGGCAGGCCCTGGTTCGTGGGACGCCGCTGGCAGAGCTCCACGGCGGCCGAGGCGATCACCCGGCTCGGCATCCGCGCCCGCTCCGCGCGGTCCCTGATCCGCGAGCTGTCCGGGGGCAACCAGCAGAAGGTCCTCCTCGCGAAGTGGCTCGCGGTCGCACCGGAGGCCGTCGTCCTGCACGAACCGACCCAGGCCGTCGACGTCGGCGCCCGGGCGGACATCCTCCGCTCGATCCGCGAGGCCGCGTCCCGGGGTCTCGGTGTCCTCCTCGTGAGCATCGAGCCGACCGACCTCGTGGACGCCTGCGACCGGATCCTCGTCGTCGGCCTGGACGGGCGGGTGCGGACCCTGCGCACCCACGAGCCGGACGACGTGTTCGAGGCCGTGTACGAGGAGCCCGCGCCCACCGGGCCGGCACCGGCCGGACCCACCACCGACACACGAGACGACCGGTCCGCTGGGACCGAGGGGAGGTGACCATGTCGGACCTCACGCGCCGTTCCGACTCCGTCCTCGCAGCCGGAGCCGACCAGGAACCGGCCGCGGGCCACGATCCGGCCCCCGGCCAGGAACCGGCCCCCGGCCACGATCCGGCCGACGGCCGGCGGACCACGCCGGTCCCGGACGCCACGCCGGACCCCGACACCACGACGGACCCCGACGCCACGACGACGACCACCGGCACCACGCCGGACCCCAACGCCACGACGGACCCCGGCACCACGACGCCGGACCGCGGCCGGATGCCCTGGCCGGCGGCGGCGAGCAGGTACGCCCTCGTCGTCGTGTGGGCGCTGATGGCGCTCGTCTACTACATCCTCATGCCGCACCGGTTCGGCTCCACGGCGACGATCTCCTCGATCTTCGGCTCCCAGCAGGTCCTCGTCTTCCTCGCGATGTCGGCGATGATCACCCTTGTCGTCGGGGAGTTCGACCTCTCGATCGCCTCGGTCATGGGCATCGCCGCGACCCTCATCCCGGTCCTCGTGACGAGTCACGGCTGGAACGTCTGGGCCGCCTGCCTGTTCGCGCTGCTCGTCTGCCTGGCCGCCGGCGCGGTCAACGCGTTCTTCGTGGTGATCATCGGGGTGCCCAGCTTCGTCGTCACCCTCGGCATGGGCACGCTGCTGATGGGAGCCGCCCAGGCCGTCTCCGGATCGACGATCGTCTCGGTCGCGAGCCCCTCGCTGAGCGGCTTCGCGCTGCACGAGGTGCTGGGCATGCCGGTCTCGTTCTACTACGGCATCCTCCTGGCGGCCCTCCTGGCGTACCTCCTCGGCTGGACGCCGCTCGGCCGCGGCATGGTCTTCGTCGGGGCGAGCCCCGAGGTCGCCCGGCTGGCGGGCATTCCCGTACGCCGGATCCGGATCGGCGCCTACCTCGCCGGCGCGCTCGTCGCCGGTCTCGCGGGGGTCATGCTCGTCGCGACCGTCGGCGGCTTCGATTCCTCCTCGTCGGCGACCTACCTGCTGCCGGCGCTCGCCGCCGTCTTCCTGGGCACGGCCGTCGTCCAGCCGGGCATGTTCAACCCGGTCGGCACGATGATCGCCATCTACTTCCTCACGACCGGCATCTTCGGCCTCCAGCTGCTCGGTTTCTCCGGCTGGATCCAGAACGTCTTCTACGGCGCCGGCCTGGTCGTCGCGGTCACCCTCGCCAAGGTCGTCCGCGACCGGACCACCGAATAACCCCCCACGCCGAAAGGACCACCGACCATGCACCCGGCAACGGCGTACATCCTCGAACACGCGGACGCCCTGCGCGCCGAGGCCGAACCCAGTGACGAGCTCGGACGGATCACCGACCGCACCATGGAGATCCTCCGGGGATCGGGCGGGATCCGCCTCCTGCAGGCCAAGGACCTGGGCGGCTTCGAGGCCCACCCGAACGACTTCCTCGACTGGGTCCTCGCCGTCGGCGAGCGGCACCCGTCGGCCGGCTGGATCGCCGGCGTCGTCGGCATCCATCCGTGGGAGATCTCTATCGCGTCCCCGCGGCTCCAGAAGGAGGTCTACGGGGACGACCGCGACATCTGGGTCGCTTCGCCGTACGCCCCCTTCGGACGGGCGGTGCCGGTCGAGGGCGGCTACCGGTTCAGCGGGAGCTGGCCCTTCAGCACCGGCACGGACCACTGCGAGTGGGTCATCCTCGGCGGCCTGCTCGCCGACGAGTCCGGCCGGCCCACGACGCCGCCGACGATGCGCCACTTCGTCCTGCCGCGCTCCGACTACGAGATCGTCCCGGACTCGTGGCACGTCATGGGCCTGTCCGGCACCGGCTCCAAGGACGTCCGGATGACCGACGTGTTCGTCCCCGACCACCGCGTCCTCGACGGCGTCGAGGTCCGGGACAACACCTACAGCGACCGGTGGCGGCCGGGCGCGCCGCTGTACGCGATGCGGTTCGGGGTCATGTTCCCCTTCGCGATCAGCGCGGGCACCTTCGCCATCGCCCGGGGCGCCGTCGCGGCCGCCGAGCAGCACATCGAGGACCGGGTCTCCTCCCAGGGCAGCGTCTCGAGGACGGACCCCTTCGTCCTCGACGCGCTCGCGAAGGCGCACGCCGACGTGGAGGCGGGGATCGCGCACGTCCGCGTGATCATCGCCGGGTTCTACGACACGGTCGCCTCCGGCGGCGACATCACGGTCAAGGACCGGCTCCGCTTCCGGCGCGACCAGGTACGGGCGACCGACCGCGCGATCGGCTCGGTCAACGAGCTCTACCGGCTGATGGGTTCCTCGTCGATCCAGAAGGCGTCGCCGCTGGAGCGCTACTGGCGGGACCTCCAGGTCGCGGCGACCCACGTGTGCAACAGCCGCGAACCCTGCTACCTCGCCTGGGGCCTGGACCGCTTCGGCGGCGCCGTCCCGCCCACCGCGCAGTACTGAACGACCGTCACCACCTCAGATCCCAGGAGTACTTGAGCAATGGCGCTGACGTACGACGACACCAGCCGGTCCGTGCAGACCGCGGACTGGACCATCCACTGCCAGGAGGCGGGCCCCGCGGACGCCCCCGCCGTCGTCCTCCTGCACGGCTCCGGGCCGGGCGCGACGGGCTGGAGCAACTTCAAGACGAACATCGAGCCGCTGTCCGCGCACTTCCGCGTGCTCGCGCCCGACATGCCCGGCTGGGGCGAGTCCGACCCGGTGACCGCGGAGGAGCGCGACCACGCCAAGGCCGCCGTCCAGCTCCTGGACACGCTCGGGATCGAGAAGGCCGCGTTCGTCGGCAACTCCATGGGCGGCATCACCACCCTCCGCCTCGCCACCGAGTACCCCGAGCGGGTCAGCCACGTCATCACGATGGGGCCCGGCTCCGGCCCCCAGCCCAAGCTCCTCACACCCGGCGGCGGCCTGTCCGAGGGCATGAAGGTCCTCGTCGCCGCCTACCGCGACCCGTCCGCGGAGTCGATGAAGCGGCTGACCGAGGTCATGACCTACGACACCGCCCGCTTCGCGACCGCCGAACTCGCGGCCGAACGCGCCGCCGGCGCCGCCAGGCACCCCGAGCACCTCGCGAACTACCTCGACGGCTTCGCCCGCGGCGGCGCGATCAGGCGGTGGTTCTCCCTCGACGCCCTGGAGTCGACGGACATCCCGGCGCTGCTCATCCACGGCCGTGACGACCGGGTCGTCCACTTCGAGAACTCCCTGACCCTCCTCTCGCGGATCCGGAACGCCCGGCTGGTCCTGCTCAACCGGTGCGGCCACTGGGCGCAGGTCGAGCACGCCGACGAGTTCAACCGGCTCGTGACCGCCTTCGTCGCCCACAACTGACAGTGCCACCCCGCGCGCCGGCCGGCCGGCGCGCGCCCCAGGAAGGTCATACGCACATGAGCGATGTCACGCCCAAGGTCGACGCCGCGATCCCGGTCCTGAAGGAGGAGTCCGTCCCGAGCGACGACCTCGGCCGGCTGACCGACAAGATGGCCGCGGCCCTCCGCGACACCGGCGTCATCCGGATGTACCAGCCGGTCGAGTTCGGCGGTCAGGAGGCCCACCCGGTCGAGTTCATGCGGGCGGTGATGGCCGTCGCCGCGGCCTCGCCCTCCGCGGGCTGGGTCAGCGGCGTGGTGGGGGTCCACCCGTGGGAGATCGCGATGATGGACCACCGTCTCCAGGAGGAGATCTGGGGCGAGGACCCCGACACCTGGACCGCGTCGCCGTACGCGCCCTTCGGCAGGGCCACACCGGTCGACGGCGGCTTCCTCTTCTCCGGCCGCTGGCCGTACTCGACCGGCACCGACCACTCGGCCTGGGTCATCCTCGGCGGGATGGTCGTCGACGGATCCGGCAACCCCGCCACGCCGCCGGACATCCGCCACTTCGTCATCCCGCGCGCGGACTACACGATCCTCGACGGCACCTGGAACACCCTGGGCCTGAAGGGCACCGGCTCCAAGGACGTCGAGATGCACGACGTCTTCGTCCCCGACTACCGCGTGGTCGAGGGCATGGCCATGCACGACGGGGCCTACGAGGACCGCCGGCCCGGCACGACGCTCTACCGGCTGAAGTTCCCGGTGGTCTTCTCCGCCGCGATCAACAGCGCGACGATCGGCATCGCCCAGGGCGCCCTCGACGTCTACCGGGACTACATGGTCCAGCGGGTCTCCGCCGACGGCCGCGTCGCCAGCAAGGACCCCATCCAGCTGAACACCTACGCCGAGGCCGCCGCCGACGTCGCCGCGTCCAGGGCCCACCTCCTGAGCGACATGCGTGAGCTGTTCGACTTCGTCGACAGGGGCGGCGAGATGAGCTGGACCCAGCGGCTGACCGCCCGCCGCGACGGGGTCCGTGCCGTGCGCCGCGCGACCGACGCCGTCGACCGCCTCTACAAGCTCTCCGGCGCCCAGGGCATCCACCTGCGCCTGCCCAACGAACGGTACTGGCGTGACCTGCAGTCGGGCCTGAGCCACATCTGCAACCTCACCGAGGTGGTGAGCGTCGCCTGGGCCGCCGACGACCTCGGCGCGGAACTCCCCTCGCCCCCGCCGTTCGCCTGACCCGGCCGCCACGACACCACCAGGAGACCCCGAAATGATCACCTCCCTCGCCTACCTCGGCGTCGGCTCCCCGAACAAGGACGAGTGGCCCCCGATGGCCACCGGCCTGTGGGGCGCCATGGTCACCGACCCCGGCCCCGACGGGGCCGTCCGCATCAAGTTCGACGACGCGCCCTGGCGCATCCAGATCCACCCCGCCGAGCAGGACGAGACCCGCTACATCGGCTGGGGCGTCGACCGGGAGGAGGACCTGGACACGGTCGAGAAGGCCCTCGCCGACGCCGGCATCACCGCCCGGCGCGGCGACGCGGAGCTCGCCGCGGCCCGCGACGTCAACCGGATCCTCTTCTTCACCGACCCCTGGGGCTTCCGCCACGAGGTCACCTGGGGCCGCACCGCCCAGCGGTCGACGTTCCGCCCCGGCCGCGCGATCTCCGGTTTCGTGACCGGCCAGCAGGGCCTCGGCCACGTCCTGCTGCTCATGCCGGACATCGAGGAGGGCCACCGCTTCTTCACCCGGCTCGGCTTCCGCCTCTCCGACAAGATCATCGTCCCCGGCCGGCTCAACGCCCGCTTCTACCACTGCAACGCGCGCCACCACACGCTCGCCCTCGGGCAGTGCCCCCCGGGCGTCGCCGGCCTCAACCACCTCATGATCCAGGTCGGCTCGCTCGACGACGTCGGCACCGGCTACGAGATCGCCCGGGAGACGGGCGTCCCGATCACGCTCACCCTCGGCCGGCACACCAACGACCAGCAGTTCAGCTTCTACCACTGCACGCCGAGCTCGGTCCACGTCGAGTACGGCTTCGGCGGCCTGGAGGTCGACGAGGAGAACTGGGTGCCGAAGGTCTACGACCGCACCGCGGTCTGGGGGCACCAGCAGCACCCGGACGGCCAGGGCCGCCCGCCGGGCATCATGCACCCGCTGCCCGAGCCGCCCGCCGGACCGGCCGCCGCGGACGGGCCGGTCCAGCCGTGACCAGCGCCCCCGCGCCCTTCCCGGACGCGGACGCACTGACCGGGGTCGGCCCCGCGCCCACCCCGGCGGCGCGGCGCGCCCGCCTCCGGGCCCTGCTCACCGGCCCCGCCACCGGCCCGCTCCTGCTGCCCGGGGTCACCGACGCCCTCGGCGCCCGGCTCGTGGAGTCCGCCGGATTCCCGGCCGCGTACGCCACGGGCGCCGGCCTCGCCAACGCCCAGTTCGGCGTGCCGGACCTCGGCCTGATCTCCCTCGGCGAGGTCGCCGCCCACGTCGACCGGGTCGCGTCCGCCACCACGCTGCCGCTCGTCGTCGACGCCGACACCGGCTTCGGCGGCCCGGTCACGGCGATGCGCGCGGTACGGATGCTCGAACGGGTCGGCGCGGCCGCGATCCAGCTGGAGGACCAGGAAATGCCCAAGCGGTGCGGGCACTTCGACCGCCACGCCCTCATCCCCGCCGAGCACATGGCGGCCAAACTCGTCGCCGCCCGGCAGGCGCTGGAGGACCCGGCGACCGTGCTCGTCGCGCGCACCGACGCGCGCAGTGCCTTCGGCATCGACGAGGCCCTGCGGCGCGCCTCCCGCTACGCCGACGCCGGCGCCGACGTCCTCTTCGTCGAGGCGCCGCGCACCGTCGGGGAACTGGAGCGGATCGGCCGCGAACTCGCCGGCGTCCCCCTCGTCGTCAACGTCGTCGAGGGCGGCAAGACGCCCCAGCTCACCCTCGACGAGTACGCCGCCCTCGGCTTCCGTGTCGTGCTGTACGCGAACTTCCTGCTGCGCGCCGTGATCCGGGCCGGCGCCGACGCGCTCGCCCACCTCCGCGGCAGCGGGGGAAGCGCCGCCTACGCCGACCGGATGGCGACCTGGCAGGAACGCCAGAGCCTGTTCCACCTGCCCGAGTTCAGCGCCGCCGAGGCCCACTTCGACGCCGCCGGGGTGCCGTCATGAGCGAGGAACCCGGCATCCCGCCCGAGGGCCTGCCGGTCGAGACGGGGCTGCCCGGCCGGGTCGGCGTCCTCGTCCTCGGCGGCGGTCTCGCGGGCGCGGCCGCCCTGCTCGCGGCAGCGCAGGCGGGGGCGTACGCCGTCCTCCTGGAGAAGGCGGACACCTTCGGCGGGTCGACCGTGCGGTCGGCCGGGCTGTCGGCGTTCGCGGGCACCGACGAGCAGGCCGAGCAGGGCATCACCGACTCGGTCGAGCTGCTGCGCGAGGACATCCTCACCACCGGCGGGCACGTCAACGACCCCGCGCTTGTCGACCTGTACTGCCGGCGCCAACTCGACACCTACCGCTGGCTGAAGGGACTCGGCGTCCACTACGGCCACATCCACGCCGCCTCCGGGCAGAGCGTGCCGAGGTCGCACCCGAGCGACACGACCGCCATGCTGCGCGCGGTCTTCACGGCCGCCGGCCGGCTCGGTGCCCGCCTGGTGCCCGGCACCGGCGCGCGACGGCTGCTGCGGGAGGACGGCCGCGTGGTCGGCGCCGAGGTGGAGCGCGACGGCCGCCGCCAGGAGGTCCGCGCCGACGCCGTCGTCCTCGCGACCGGCGGCTTCTCCCGCAGCCGGGACATGCTGGCCCGCTTCGCCCCGCAGATGAAGGACGCGCTCCTCGCCGGCGGCGCCGAGAACCGCGGCGACGGCCTGCTCATGGCCTGGCAGCTCGGTGCGGGCATGCGCGACCTGCCCTACGTCAAGGGCACCTACGGCATCTACCACGAGCCGCACCCCGGCGAGGACGGCACCGGGATCCTGGCCGTCTACAAGGGCGCGATCGCCGTCGACCGCGCCGGACACCGCTTCGTCGACGAGTCGATCCCCTACAAGGCGCTCGGCGACGCCAGCCTCGCCCGGCCGACGGCCCGCACCTGGCAGGTCTTCGACGCCACGACGATGGCCGAGACCAACGACGAGGTCCCCATCTACGACTTCGGCGACCGGCTGCGGGCCGGGATGCTCCAGACCGCCGGCACGATCGGGGAACTGGCCGCCGGGCTCGGCACCGAGCCCGGCGTCCTGGAGGCGACCGTCGCGCAGTACAACGACGCGATCGCGCGGGGCGAACCGGACGCCTTCGGCCGGGTCCACCTGGTCGGCGGCGTCGGTGAGCGCCGCCCCGTGGACAAGCCGCCGTTCTACGCCCAGCTGTCGGGGACGGTCGTCCTCGCGACGTACTGCGGGGTCACCGTCGACCCGGCGATGCGGGTCCTCGACGCCTTCGGCGAGCCGATCCCGCGGCTGTACGCGGCCGGCGAACTCGTCGGCGGCTTCCACGGCGCCGGGTACATGACCGGCACCTCGATCGGCAAGTCCGCGGTCTTCGGCCGGGTCGCGGGCACCTGTGCGGCGGCCGAGGAGAGCGAGCTGACGTGGTGAGCGCCCTGTTCGACCTGACGGGCAAGGTCGCCCTCGTCATCGGAGCCGCGGCCGGGGGACTCGGCGCCGCGGCCGCCCGCGGCCTCTTCGACCACGGGGCGACCGTCGCCCTCGCCGACCTCGAAACCCAGCAGGGCCTTCTCGCCGAGACCGCCCGGGCCTGCGGCGGCGCCTTGCGCCACACCGTCGACGTCACCTCCGAGGCGTCCGTCCGCGCGCTCGCGGACTCCGTCGCCGCCGCCCACGGCGGGATCGACGTCGTCGTCAACGCGGCCGGCGTCATGCTGCGCAAGGAGGTCGAGCACACCAGTCTGGCGGAGTTCGAGCACGTGGTCCGGGTCAACCTGACCGGTACCTGGCTCGTCGGCCGCGAGTTCGGTCCCCGGCTCGCGGCGGCCGGCGGCGGCCGGATCGTCAACCTCACGACCGTCTACGCCGAACGCGTCGGCCCCGTCCCCGAGAGCGCCTACTACGCGAGCAAGGCGGGAATCGTCAACGTCACGCGCTCCCTCGCCGCCGAACTCGGGCACTCCGGCGTGAACGTCAACGCCCTCGCCCCGGCCGTCTTCTACCCGACCGCGATGACCGCCCCGCTGGCCGAGACCCCCGACCGGCTCACCTGGTTCGAGCAGCGGACGATGCTCGGCCGTCTCGGCGACCCCGCCGCCGACCTCGCCGGACCGGTGGTCTTCCTCGCGTCCGCCGCCTCGGCCTACGTGACCGGCCAGGTCCTGTACGCCGACGGCGGCTGGTCCGCATGGTGACCACCGCTCCCGAGAGCCCCGACCGCCCCTCCCCGACCGACTTGAGGACCGCTCGATGACCCGCACCGCCCTGCTCCTGCTCGACTACCAGACCGGCCTGGCCGAGGAGGGAGACCGCTGCCTGGCCCCGCCGCTCGCCGCCGCCGTCCGCGAGCGCGGCGTCCTCAGGACGGCCCGCCGGGTCCTGGACGCCGCCCGGTCCGCGCGGATCCCCGTCTTCCACGTCCGGCTCGCCTTCGACCCCACCTATGGCCTGCGCACCAACCGCCTGGCACGCTTCGACGGCTATCCCGCGAACCGCACGATGCTGGGCGACTCGCCGGAGGCGCGGATCGTCGCCGAACTCGCCCCGGCCGACGGTGAGCCCGTCGTCGACAAGGGCTGCGTCAACCCGTTCATCGGGACGCCGCTGCGCGACGTGCTCGCCGCCGACAGCGTCGGCCACGTCGTCCTCGGCGGCATCGCCACGCACCTCGTCGTCGAGTCCGCCGCCCGGCACGCCTCCGACTCCGGCCTGCGGGTCACGGTCGTCGAGGACATGTGCGCGGCCCCGGCACCCGCCCTGCACGAGCACGCCGTCACCGCGACCCTTCCCCTCTTCGGCACGGTCTCCTCGGCCGACGACGTCATCGGGAGCTGGACATGAGCACGAGCGAGAAGACCTACGACGTCGTCGTCGCCGGCAGTGGCATCGCGGGCCTCAGCGCCGCGATCAGCGCGGCGGAGGCCGGGGCCCGCGTCGCGCTCCTGGACCGTGCGACCGAGCGGGAGAGCGGCGGCAACACCCGGTACACCGAGGCGTACCTGCGGATGAAGTCGCTCGACGAGGTCGCCGACGGCCTCGCCGAGGCGATCGTCGACGACTTCATGGGCCACCCGGACCCGGGCGTCGTCGCCGACTCCGCACTCGACTTCGCGCGACGCAACCCGCTGCTGCGCGCCCACCAGGTCGTCGACCTCGACTACGTCGCCGCGTTCGCCGACCACGCGGGGCCGACGCTGCGCTGGCTGGAGGGCCACGGCATCTCCTTCGGTGAGCTGCCGACGCTGTTCCTCACCGTCTCCACGACCCGCCTCGCACCGGTCGGCGGCGGCCTCGCGCTCGTCGAGACCCTCGGCCGCGAGGCCGTCGGGCTCGGCGTCGACCGGTTCTACGAGACGACCGCCCGCGACCTCGTCGTCGCCGGCGACGGTGCGGTGACCGGCCTCGTCACGACCGACGCCACCGGAGCCAGGACCGTCTTCTCGGGCCGGGTCGTCCTCGCCTGCGGCGGCTACCAGGGCAACGCCGAGATGATGGCCCGCTACCACGGCGACAAGGGGATGACCTGCCGGCCCGTCGCCCGCGGCGGCAACTACAACAAGGGCGAGGGCATCGAGATGGCGATCGCCGCGGGCGCCGCGACCGCCGGCAACTTCAGCCTCTTCCACGCCGAGCCCGTCGACCCGCGCTCCGGCGACCCGGAGGCGGCGATCATGGCCTTCACCTACGGCGTCCTCGTCAACGTCGAGGGACGCCGGTTCGTCGACGAGGCGCGCGGCCCGGTCGACGCGTGGTACGAACGGACGACCCGCGACATCCACGCCCAGCCGAGGGGCATGGCCTGGATGATCCTCGACGCCGACGCCCAGGCCGTCCCGAACCTCAGGACCGCCATCCGCACCGAGGAGAAGCCGGTGCGCGGCGACACGATCGCGGCGCTCGCCCAGGCGATCGGCGTCGACCCGGACACCCTCACCGAGACGATCGACGCGTACAACGCCGCGTGCCCGGACGGCGAGTGGGACCCCACCCGGCCCGACGGACTCGCCACGACGGGCGTCACACCCCCGAAGTCGAACTGGGCCCGGCCCGTCGCCCGGGGCCCCTTCGTCGCCTACCCCGTGATGGCCGCGAACGTCTTCACCTTCGGCGGCCTCAAGGTCGACGCCTCCTCACGCGTGGTGGACAGGGACGGCCGCGTCATCCCGGGCCTGTACGCCGCCGGCGAGCTGACCGGCCTGTACTACTCGAACTACACCGGCTCCACCTCGGTCCTGCGCGGCGCGACGTTCGGGAAGATCGCGGGCGCGCACGCCGCGGCGAAGGCGGTCTGACATGCGGATCTGGCACCAGTCCTTCACGGTTCTCGACGACGTCCCGCACTACCGGGACGCGCTGGCGCGCCACCTCGGCTCGGTGGCCGCGCCGGGCACGGAGGTCGTCCTGCACGGAATGGCGCCCGGTACCTACCCGAGCGACTACCCGGGCACGCACATCCGCTACGCCTATCTGTCCGGGCTGCACAAGGAGCAGTTCGTGCACGCGGCCCTGCGCGCCCAGGACGAGGGCTACGACGCGTTCCTCATCGCGACGATCCCGGACACGGCGTACGAGGAGTGCCGCAGCCTCGTCGACATCCCCGTCATCACGCTCGGGCAGACCTCGGTCCTCCTGGCCGCGACCCTCGGCTCCACCGTCGGGATCGTCAATTTCATCGGGGCCCTCGAACCGCAACTGCGCCGGAACATGCTGGTCTACGGCCTGGACCGGATCGTCGGGCCGATCCGCCAGGTCGCCGCGGAGTTCACCGACGTCATGGCCGCGTACGCCGCGCCGGACGCTCTGGTCGCGGCGTTCACGGCGGCGGCCCGCGAGGCGGTCGCGGCCGGCGCTCGCGTCATCGTCCCCGGGGAGGGCCCGCTCAACGTCTTCCTCGCCGACCACGGTGTGAGCCGTGTCGACGGCGTTCCCGTCCTCGACTCCCTCGGCACCTGCCTCCAGGTCGCCCAGATGCGGGCCCGGCAGTACCGCGACGCCGGGCTGGTCGCCTCCCGCTCCGGCTTCCACCATGAACAGCCACCGCGCGAACTCGTGGGCGCGGCCCGGGACTTCTACGGCACGAGCGGCCTCCCGGCCGACGGGCGGTGACCGTGGCCGAGAACGCCAAGAACGCCAAGAACGCCAAGAACGCCGAGGACGTCGTGGTCGACGTCGTCGTGGCCGGCGCGGGGGCCTGCGGGCTCGTCGCCGGCCTCCGCGCGTCAGAGAACCCCGACCTCGTCGTCGCCGTCCTGGAGAAGAGCACGCGGGACGGCTGCAACGCGCAGGTGTCGAGCGGCAGCCTCGCCGCCGGGGGTACCCGTTTCCAGGCCGCCGCGGGGATCGACGACTCACCCGCGCGGCACGCCGCGGACATCCTCGCCGAGAACGGCGACGACCGGCACCGCCCGCTGGTCGAGGCGCTGACCGCGGCCGCGCCCCACTACGTCCACTGGATCGCCGCCGACCTCGGCTACCCGCTCGAGGTCGGCACCGACATGACCAGGCACGGCATCTCCGTGCCCCGCCTGCACACCGACCCGCAGCGCCGTGGCGGCGGCCCGCTCGTCAGCCACCTCCGCGGCATCCTCGCCGCCCGTCCCAACGTCGCCCTCCTCGACGAGACACCGGTGACCGGCTTGCGGGTGGACGGCTCGGGACCGCAGGCCCGTGTCGTCGGGGTCACGGCCCGCCAGAACGGCACGGCCCTGACCGTCGCCGCGCGGACGACGGTCCTCGCCACGGACGGCTTCGCCGGCAACCGGGCGCTGATGCGCGAGTTCTGCGCCGGACTCGGCGACCCGTTCCACGGGGGTGTGAGCACCGCGACCGGAGACGCCGTCGCCTGGCTGCGCGGCCTCGGCGCCGAGTTCCGCAACATGGGCGCCTGCCTGCGCCACGGCCAGGTCACGATGCACGGCACCCGGGTCAACCCGAACCTGCCCTGGCTCGGCGCCGTCCTCGTGAACACCCGCGGCGAGCGGTTCGTCGACGAACAGGCGCACGGTTACTCGGGGCTCGCCCCGCACGTCGCCGCCCAGCCGAACGAGCGCGCCCTGATGATCTGGGACGACGAGGCCGACCTCGTCGCCGCGCACTCGGAGATGATGCGCGAATCGGCGAAGGCCGGTGCCCTCGGCAGCGCCGCGGACCTCGTGTCCCTGGCCCGGGACGTCCGCATGGACCCGCTGCTCCTGGAGCGCGCCCTCGAGCCGATCGACGGCCGCCGTCGCCTCGTCGCGCCGTTCCACTACGCCTGGCTGACCCACGGCGTCCTCACGACCCAGGGAGGAGCCGCGATCGACACCCACGGCCGGGTGCTCCGCAAGGACGGTTCGGCCGTCGCCGGTCTGCGCGCGGGCGGCGGAACGGCCGTCGGGCTCGCGGGCCCCGACTCCGCCGGCTACAGCTCGGGCAACGGGCTGCTCGCCGCGATGGGCATGGGCTGGATCGTCGGCAACGACCTCGCCGCCGGCACCGGCGGCGGCCTCCCCCGGTGAGAGGCCGGTTCGCGACGACACCCCGCCACCGTGGCGACGGCGGCGGGGTGCGCGTGGTTCATGGTGTTCCGAGCGGGGAGCGGCCCGTCACCTGGCCAGGAAGGCGAGCAGGGCGTCGGTGACCTCCTGCGCGTGGGTCCACAGCAGGCCGTGCGGGGCGCCCTCGACAACGACGTACTCGGCCTGCGGGAGCGCCCGGTGGAACGGCTCCGCGGTCGCCTCGATCGGCAGGATGCGGTCGGCGGTGCCGTGCAGGATCAGAGCCGGTACGTCGATCTTGGCGACGTCGGCCCGGAAGTCGGTGGTCCAGGTCGACACGCAGGCCAGGGAGGCGTACCAGGACGCGCCGGCGGCGACGTTCCAGCTGTTGCGGACCGCCTCCTCGCTGATCCGGGTGCCCAGGTTGTCGTCCAGGTTGTAGAAGTCCTGGTAGAACGCGGTGAAGTAGGCGTAGCGGTCGGCGGTGACGGCCTGCTTGATGCCCTCGAACACGGCGCCGTCCACGCCGTCGGCGTTGTCGTCGGTCTTGAGCAGGAACGGCTCGAGGGAGGCGAGGAAGGCCGCCTTGGCGATCCGGGCCGAGCCGTAGGTGCCCAGGTACCGGCCGACTTCGCCGGTGCCCATGGAGAAGCCGACGAGGACGACGTCGGTCAGGTCGAGGGTCTCCAGGACGGTGTTGAGGTCGGCGGCGAAGGTGTCGTAGTCGTAGCCGGTGGTGGGCTGGCTGGAGCGGCCGAAGCCGCGCCGGTCGTACGTGATGACCCGGTAGCCGGCGGCCAGCAGGGCGGCCGCCTGCTTCTCCCAGGAGTGGCCGTCGAGCGGGTAGCCGTGGATCAGCACGACCGGCTGTCCGGTGCCGTGGTCCTCGTAGTAGAGGTCGACGGGGGTGGAGTTCTCCTGGCCGACGGTGATGAAGCCCATGGTGGTTGTCGCTGCCTTTCGGTGTGGGTTCGGTGCTGCGGAAGGGGTGCGGGGGCGGACGCCGGTCAGCGAAGGTTGCGGGCCGCCTGTTCGACGACGCGGGTGACGGCGCCGGGGTGCGAGACGGAGACCGCGTGCGAGGCGTCGATCTCGGTGGTGCGGGCGTGTGCCCGGGCGGACATGAAGCGCTGGGCGGCCACGGGGATGTTGCGGTCCTGGGTGGTCACGAGCGACCAGGAGGGGATCGTCTTCCAGGCGGCCGCGGTGGACTTCTCCTCCAGAGCGGCGGCGGCGATCGGGCGCTGTCCGGCGGCCATGAGCCGTGCCTTGTCCGCCGGTACGTCGGCGGCGAACTGCTGGTGGAACTTGTCCGGCTTGATGTAGACGTCGGCGCCCTGGCCGCCGTCCGGCAGGGTGTAGTTCACCGACTCGATCGCCTGGCCGAGGGTGCTGCCGGGGAACTTGTCCGTCAGGCCGAGCGAGCTCTCGCCGGTGTCGGGCAGGAACGCCGCGATGTAGACCAGCGCCTTGACCTTCTTCTCGAGCCCGGCGGCGGCCTGGCTGATGACGGTGCCGCCGTAGGAGTGACCGACCAGGACCACGGGTCCGTCGATGTGCTCGACGACACTGCGCAGGTAGGCGGCGTCGGTGGCCGGGCCGCGCAGCGGGTTGGCGGCGGCCACCACCGGATAGCCGTCGCGCTGGAGTCGGCTGACGACCCCGTCCCAGCTCGAGGCGTCGGCGAACGCCCCGTGCTCCAGCACGATCGTCGGCCGGGCCTGGTGGCGGGGCGCCGCGCCGGCCACACCGGGGACGGCCACCGCCATGACGGACAGCCCGGCGGCCGCGGTGGCGGCGAGCAGGCCGAACCTGCCGGCGGAACGGGTCGAGCGGCGGGCGATGCGCATGGTGGAGTCCTCTGTTCCTCGGGGTGCCGCCCCTGAGCGGGTGGCGACACCGAGAAACATAGCGACAAATTAAGTTGTGCGCAAATAAGTCGTGCACAACTTATTTGCCCGGAGGAGCCGCCCCGACCCGGGACCGGCACCCCTCACCGCCCCTTCGCTCACATGAGGTAGTCGCCGGTCGTCGCCTGCCACGCGGCGTACTGGTCGCCCGCCCGCGTCTCGAGGCTGCGCGAGATCCTGGCCGCGGCCTCCGCCAGGGCGGCGGTCCACCGGCGCACCTGATGTGCGTCGGCCCCTCGGGGCAGCTGGCCGAGCCGGAGGCACAGCGCGACCGAGCCGTCCGGGCCGAGGACGGGGCCGACGATCGCGCCCAGGTCGTAGGTCTCGCCGTCGACGACCTCGCACGTCTCGTAGAACGGGGACGCGCCGGAGATCACCGCCCGGACGGCGCGCTCGCGGGCCGGCGTCAGCTCCCCCGCGGCGTACTCCCGCATCGCCTCGGTGAGGTCGCCGTACTGCGGGCCGCCCTCGGGCTGGATCCGGGACATCGCGTATCCGACCTCGTGGACCGTCTTGAGGCGGCGACGGTACTCCTCGACGACGGCGGGCTCCTGCGAGGACGCGCGCCGCAGCCACGCCTCGACGGTCGCCTCGGGCGCCCACGCGATGTACGCCTCGCCGAGCGGGGGCATGAGCGGCACCCGCCGCCCGAGCTGCTCCTGCGGCCGGGCGCTGCCACCGAACGCGCATACCGCGGTGGTGAGTTCGTGGTCGTTCACGGCGACGAGGAGGGCCGCCTCGCACCCGTGCTCGCGCGCGAGCCGCTCGGTCGCCGCCCGCCCGACATCGGCGAGCCGGACCGCCTCGATGAGCTCGGCGTCGCCGCGCGCCGCGAGACCGCCCGGCGAGAAGCCGCCGTAGCCGCCCTGGAAGAAGAGCAACGGTGTCGCGGGCCGGGTGACCGACATGTCCTGGACGCGGCACAGGACGATGAGGTGGTCGCCGGCGGGGACGACCCGGTCGAGGGTGCAGTGGATGTGCGCGACGGCACCGTCGAGGGCGGGCGCGCCGTATGCCGACGCGGACCACGCGACGTCGTCGAACTTCCCCGGCCGCGGCACCGCCAGCGCCCGGCACACGTCGAGCTGGTCGTGCGCGAGGACGTTGACGCAGAAGGTTCCCGCGTCGCGCATGAGGGCGAAGGTCCCCGACGTCGTCTTCGGCATGAAGGAGACGAGCGGCGGGTCGAGGGAGACCGACGTGAAGGTGCCGACGACCATTCCGACCGGTTCTCCCGACTCCGCCGTCCCGGTCACCACGGCCACACCGGTGGGATAGTGCCCCATGACCTCCCGGTAGTGCGCGGGGTCGACGGCTCCTGGCTCGCCCGCCTGCTGGGAATCGATCACGGCGTCACCTCACTGTCCACGACTCTGTAGTGCCCACTACAGCGAAAGGTAGGGTCTGCGGCCGGGTGGCGCAAGGTTTCGCGTGCACCAGCACAGGAATTGAGCGCGGTCCGCAGCAGCGAGAGAACAACAGCTTCCGGAACTCCTGTTACAGTGACAGGAGCCGGACGCTTCCGGCCCGAGCCCGGCAGCAGGGGGAGAGCGAAGCAGTGCCACGCAAGACCGATCGCCGCCACCGCCAGGGGGACGAGTCACGGCGCGCGATCCTCGAGGCGACGCTCGAGATCGCGGCACGCAACGGCTACGACGGCACGACGGTAGCCGCCGTGACCGAGGCGACGGGGCTGCCCGCGAGCTCGATCTACTGGCACTTCCGGAGCAAGGACGCCCTGCTCGCCGCGACCCTCGAATTCTCTTACCGCGAGTGGCGGGCACTCGTTCCGACCTGGTCCGGCCCCGTCGAGAACGGTTCGGTCGCCGAGGAGGTCGAGGCACGGTTCCAGCGGGCCGCCGTCTCGCTCACGTCCTCGCCGGAGTTCTGGTCCCTGGGGCTCCTGCTCACCCTCCAGCAGCGGATCAAGGAACCGGCCGCGCGCCGCCTCTACGCCGAGGTCCGGCAGAACACCGAGACCGAGATCACCGACTGGTGGGTCCGGGTCCTGCGGCCCGAGGCGGTGACGGAGGACCCGCGGCTGCCGCGGCGCCTCGCCCGGTTCCACATGATGCTCATGGACGGCCTCTTCATGCACGTCCGCTCGACCGGCGGCCGCGACGTCAAGCGTGTCGTCAGCCTCGTCGCCCTGGGCCTCGCCGAGTACCTCTCCCGGACAGGAGCAGCGGCATGAACGCGCGGCCGGAACCCACGTCGGTGCCCGAGGAGGAGACGACCGCCCGGTCGGCCGACCGCATCCTCAGGGCGGCCGGTGAGCTGGCCAGGACCCACGGAGTGGCCGGCACGACGATCGCGGCCGTGTGCCGGCGCTCGGGCCTGCCGGTCAGCTCGGTCTACTGGCACTTCGAGGACAAGGACGGACTCTTCGCCGAGGTGGTCCGGCACAGCTTCGCCGACTGGCTGGTGACCGTGCCCCGGTGGGAGGCCGAGGAAGGAGCGACGCTCGGGGAGGGCGTCCGCAACGTCCTGGGCGTCTCCTACCAGACCCTCGGCATGGTCCCCGACTTCATGCGCGTCGGGATGCAGGTCCTCCTGGAGAAGAACGACACCTACGCCAAGACCCGCCGCGCCTTCCTCGACTGCCGCCTCCAGGTCAAGCGGATGATCTCCGCCTGGGCGCGCCGCGTCGAGCAGAGCACGCCGGCGGACCAGGCCGACGACGTCGCCACCCTCGTCGTCGCCTTCGCCGACGGCTCGGCCGTCGGCTCGCAGATCTACCCCGACTGGGACCCCGAGGAGTACGTCGACCTCCTGTCCGGCGTACTCGCCTGCCTCCCGCCGACGGGCAGGGCCACCAGCTGACCAGCCGCCCCTGTCGTCGCGGCACGGGTCGTCGGGGGGTGTGCGGGGCCGGGGAGTTCTTCCCGCGTCATCGGTCGGCCCGCTTCCAGGCGCCGACGCCGAGCTTCCCCGTGGTCCCGAGATCCAGGCCCGGCGTGACCGTCACGGGCGCCGCGCCCGGCTTCGCCAGAACGCGGACGTAGGGCACGTTCACCGCCGTGCCCGCCTGCGTCGTGTTGCGCCAGACCAGACCGGAGAGCGCGGACTCACCGGGCTTCAGGACGAGGGGGCCCGGCGGGTCGTCGAACCCGGTTCCCGAAGCGATGGCGGCGCCGCCGCGCAGGATGCGGATGCCCTCGACGGGCTCGCGGTCGTCGTCCAGGAGGCTCAGCTCCGGGTAGCCGTCGAGCGCGTAGTCGCGCTTTCCGCAGTTCTCCAGATGGAGTCCGACGACGCGCAGGCCCATCGCGGCGTCGCCGTCGTCGGCCCACAGCCGCACCCCCGAGGAGGGACAGGCGCCCGTCTCGGCCGGGGCCTCGTCGGCGGGGACCTTGGTGACCTCGGCGACCTTCACCCGGGTCACCGGGGAAGCGCCCGGGGCGAGCACTCCGAGGTGGACGGTTCCGCTGGTGCTGCGGCCGGGCTGGACCGCGGCCACGGTCACCTTCTTGTCGGCCATGACCGCGCCGGTGTCCGTCGTGAAGTCGAAATGCACGGTGTAGGTCATGGCTTCGTCGCCGTCGTTGGTGACCTGGTAGGCGGCGAAGACGCCGGAGTCGCCGGGCAGCGGGTCCGCGTGGACCAGGCCCAGTTGGGCGGACGGGGTCGGGGAGGCGGTCGGAATGGTGACCGAGGTGATCCGGACGCCGTCCACCGGGGGGTCGGTGACCGCGGCGCGGGGCGCCGGCCCGGCCGCGCCCACACCACCGCTCGGGTCCGCGCGCTCCGTGCCGCAGGCCGTGGCCAGCAGAAGGACGACGGCAGGGGCGAGGAGACGGGGGTGTGGTCTGCGCATCCGGTCACCTCATCAGGGCGATCCCCCAACGGCCGTGACGGAGGCCATAGTTCCGGTCACAGCCCTGTCACAGCCGACCGGATGCGCGACCCCGCCCGGTTACGGCAGCTGCGACTTGACCCGGTCGGAGATCAGCTCCAGGTGGTCCAGGTCGGAGAGATCAAGGATCTGGAGGTAGAGGCGGCGGGAGCCGATCCCGGCGTAGCGGCCGATCTTCTCGACGACCTCGTCGGGGGTGCCGGCCAGGCCGTTGGCCTTCAGCTCGTCGACCTCCCGGCCGATCACGGCGGCGCGGCGGGCGACCTCCTGGTCGTCCTTGCCGACGCAGACCACGAGGGCGTTGGAGTACGTCAGCTCGTCCGGGCCCCGGCCGGCCGCCTCGGCGGCGGCGCGCACCCGGCCGAACTGCCGCTCGCTGTCCTCGACCGAGGCGAACGGCATGTTGAACTCGTCGGCGTAGCGGGCGGTCAGCTTGGGGGTGCGGGTGGCGCCCTGGCCGCCGATCAGCACCGGGATGCGCGCCTGGGCGGGCTTGGGCAGCGCGGGCGAGCCGGTGAGGTCGTAGTAGGTGCCGTGGAAGTCGAAGGTGTCGCCGGGCTTGGTTCCCCAGAGTCCGGTGACGATCGCCAGCTGCTCCTCCAGACGGCCGAACTTCTCCTTCGGGAAGGGGATGCCGTACGCCTTGTGCTCCTCCTCGAACCAGCCCGCGCCGAGGCCGAGTTCGACCCGTCCGCCGGACATCTGGTCGACCTGGGCGACCTGGATGGCGAGCACGCCGGGCAGCCGGAAGGTCGCCGCGGTCATGAGGGTGCCGAGGCGGATCCGCTTGGTCTCGCGGGCGAGTCCGGCGAGGGTGATCCAGGCGTCGGTGGGGCCGGGCAGGCCGTCCACGTCACCCATCTTCAGGTAGTGGTCGGACCGGAAGAAGGCGTCGAAACCGAGGTCCTCGGTGGCCTTGGCGACGGCGAGGAGGGTGTCGTAGCTCGCGCCCTGCTGGGGTTCGGTGAAGATACGAAGGTCCATACCCCCATCCTGCACGGCCCCCGCCCCGTCGGCCGCATCGGCATCGCCCGGCACGGACATCCGCCCTCGGGTGAATGCCGTCAGCCGTGGGTCCACGGGGCGGTCACCGGCGGCCGCGGTGATCGTCGGGTGATCCGCGACGGCCCCGAGGGAAGAGGCCGGCCTCGCCCAGGAGACACCACCTAGTGCTGCGACCGGAAAGGTTCACCGGCTCGCGACGCCCGGCACGGCACCTCGCCGCGTTGTCGCATCACCCGAGTACATCCAGTACGAGGGCGATACTCCGCCTTGCGATGCACCGCACCGGACGCCGCGAGCTTTCCGGCAAACCTTTCCGGTCACAGCACTAGCCGTCGCGGACCTCCTCCCGGGCCGCCAGCTTGCGGAGCATCTCCAGCACCCTGTCCCGGGACTCGTCGGCCGCGTCGATGGCCTCCATGCACTGCCAGTACACCCCTTCGTCGGCCGCGGCGCTGGCCATGCCGACCAGCGCGATGCCGACCTCACCCAGGAGACCGCCGAGGCCCAGCAGGGTCTGGCGGGCGTCGTCCAGTTCGGTGAGCTGGGCGGCGCGCAGGGTGCCGGGGTCCAGGTCGGGGGTGCCGAGCACGCCGCAGCCCCGGCCCGCCAGCTCGGTCAGGCCGAGGGCCTCGCCGCGCAGCTCGGGCGGGCCGGAGACGGCCAGCCTGCTGCCGATCGCCTGGGCCAGGGCCTGGGCCTGCCACACCTCGGTCATCATCTCCGCGACGCCCGCGCCACGCGCCAGCGCCCGCCTGCTCACCCCTATGAGCCGCATCGCGTCCATCCGTCGCCCCGTCTTCGTCCGTTCGAACTGCCTTGCCGCGCTCAGTAGTTCACTACCCAGAGTGAGTGTTCCCGAGACGTCGAGCCAGAGTAAGACGGAAATCTGTGGACAACGATTCGGATTCGGGCGGGATTTCAACTACCCAGTGTTAATTCGGAGGGTCGCATTCTCCGCCCTGGTCCGTCCCCGGGCCGCCAGGCGGCGGAAAGCGCTTCTCGTTGCGGTCGATCTTGGCGTTCAGCGCGGCCAGCGGATCGATGCCCAGGACCTCGCAGAGCTGGAGGAGATAGGCGAGGACGTCGGCGACCTCGTCCGTGACCCGGTGCGCGGTGCCGGGGTCGGCCATCACCCGGGACGACTCCTCCGGGGTCAACCACTGGAAGATCTCCAGCAGTTCGGAGGCCTCCACGCTCAGGGCGGCCACCAGGTTCTTGGGGGTGTGGTACTGCCGCCAGTCGCGGGCAGCGGCGAACTCGGCCAGCCGGCGCTGGAGTTTCGCCACGTCGAGGGGTTCGTCGGTCACGCGTCCAGGTGTACCACCGTGACCGCCTCCGCTCCGCCGGCCCACGAGGCGTCGCTCACCGCGCCGACGAGGCGGATGTGGCCGCGTTCGCCCATCCGGACGGCGGTGCGCAGGAGTTGGGTGCGCTGGTGGGGGTCGAGGCAGCGGTCGAAGCCGTCGGCGAGCACGGTGAGACCGCGCATGGCGTCGGGAACCTCGCCGGGGGCGTCGACCGCGAGGACGCCGGGGCCGGTGAAGAGGACCAGGGCGAGGGCGAGGTAGCGCAGTTCGCCGTCGCCGAGCCGCTCCAGCTCGGTGCGGTGGCCGTCGCCGCGGTCCAGCAGTGCCCGTACCGTGCCGTCGCCGAGCGGTTCGGCGAGCAGGTCGGCCACGGGGCCGGCGCAGCCGGTGCGCACCGCGTCGACGAGCTGGGCGTGCCGGCGGCCGCACTCTGAGCGGGTGCGCCACACGACGTCGGCGAGGTTGTCGCAGCCGCGCAGCAGCCGTCCGGAGCCGGTGAGAACGGGGGTGCGCATCCCCTCGGGCCGGGGGTCGCACGGGAAGACCGACCGCAGGGCGACGACCATCTGCTCGGCGGCGGCGAGGACCTGTCGCTGGCCGTCCGTCTTCCCGGCGACGCGCAGCGGCAGCAGGGCGGTGCCGAGGCGGTCGTCGGGAAGCGGGGCCCGGGTCACCGGCGCGGAGCCGGCGGTGTGCCAGGCGGCCTGTACGGCCGGCCGGCCCGGGTCACGCAGCGCGGTCTCCAGGAGCACCAGCCCACCGGCGGTCAACCGCTCGCCGACGACGCGCAGTTCGGGTTCGGCCTGTACGGCGACGTCGAGCCGCACGGGGCCCTCGGCGCCGTCCGCCGTACATCCGATACGGAAGCCCCGCCGCCGCTGCGCGTCGGGCCGGGCCCGCTCCGGCACCAGCGCGCCCGGGTCCGGGAACACCTCCGCGAGCGCGGCCCCGCCCCCGAGCCGCGCGAGCGCCTCGTAGGCCGCGAGCACCGCGCTCTTCCCGCTCCCGCTGGGCCCGGCGAACAGCGTGACCCGCCCGACGGGAAAGCTCGCGCCACGATGCCGGGCGAACGCGGAGAGCCGCAGCTCGGTGACGCGGGGACGCGGGTCCCGACGGTGCGCGGGAGCGGATGCCGGCGCACCGGCCGACGCCCCTTCCCGACCACCCGAGCGAGCAGACGAAACCACCTCCGGCAACCGACCCGACGCACCCGAGCCCGACCGGCGGGAGCCCTCGGGCGGCGGGCCGTCGGTTCCCGTCGGCGCGCTCGGCGGCGCCGACGGCATCGCGTCTTCGGGCGACGGCGGCGGGGCCGGGGTGTCGCCCGGGGCGGAACGAGCGGAAGGAGCAGCAGGGCGGGACGCGGACGAGGCGGAGGGCACGGGCATGGCCGGACCGTAGGCCTCCGGTCGCGCGGCGAACCGTTCCGCCGTCGGGATCTTCCTACGATCGAGGGACGCCCGGTGGTCCGGTCCCCGGCCGAGCGGGCCCCTCAGCCCCCCGACACCCCCGCCCCCTCCATCAGCCCGCTGACCTCCGTGCCCGGCGGGGTGAGCAGGAAGACGTTGCGGTCGACGCGGTGCATTCCGCTGGCCAGGCCGAAGACCACGCCCGTACTGAAGTCGAGGACACGCTTGGCGACCTCCGTCTCGGCACCGGTCAGGTCGAGCAGGACCGGTATGCCGGCCATCAGCGTCTCGGCGACGTCACGGGCGTCGGCGAAGACATTGACCCGCAGGACGACGAAACGGCGGCGCGTCTCGGTCTCCGCGTCCGGCAGCGCACGGTGGCCCACCGCCGACGGCCACGCGTCGCGGCCCCGCAGCGGTACGACCTGGGCGAGCCCCTCCCACTGTTCATCGGTGACGTCGTAACGGCTCACCGGCTCCCCCCGACCTGACTCGCACTCGTTGCCTGCACCAGCCAATTCTTACGCCAAGTCACCCGTTCGGCCCAACAGCGACACGGTGCGCGAACGTTTCCGGTCGCCCGCGCACGAAAGAAGTGATCTTGCCGATATTCAGGCGATTGACGCGCATTAGGGGCTTCTTACCGCCCTCACACCGGACTCTTCTCCTTCTGTGACGCCTCGCTCACCGCCCGCGAATACCGTCCGATCCGTGCACTTGGCAGAAAAACAACAGGTGACACCCGACCGGCGGACACAGTCGGCGGTGTCCGCCGCTCCGGGCGATGCCGGAGCCCCCCTTCCCTGGCACCGCGTCCTGACCCTCCTCGCCGACATCGGTCTGTTCATCGGGACCCGGTCGGTGTGGACCCAGGCGGCGACGCACCACCTGGTCCTGGCGGCCCTGATCTCCGTCTGCTACGTGTCGATCCTGGTGACCGGCGTACTGGCGCTGACGGTCCGCGGCACCCGCTCACTGGCCCGCCTCGACCTGGTGGTCCTGGTCACGGCGGTGACGCTCGCGCTGTGCGCCTGGGCCCTGAACCACAGCGGCGGCGACGAGGCGGCCCTCACCACCCAGGCCGCCAAGGAACTGGTCGCCGGCCACCCCGTCTACGGCCAGGCCTGGCCCTGGCTGTTCCACAGCAAGGGCGTCGCCCTCACGCCGACCATAGGCGGCGGGTACGACTACACCTACGGCTACCCCCCGCTGGCCCCGCTGCTGACCGCCCCGCTGCTGTGGCTCGGCCACCACGGCGCCCCGGCGACGGCGGCGTGCACCGGCGCGCTGATCGCCGGCACGGTCGCGCTGTGGCGGATGCTCCCGGTGCCGTGGCGGTCGGCGGCGACGCTGGCCTGCCTGGCCTTCGGCTTCCTGCCCGCGTACGCCCGGGTCGGCTACCCGGCGGTCATCGCCCTGGCGCTGCTGATCCCGGTGGCGGTGCGCTGGCCGCGGATCGGGCAGGGCGGCCGGCTGGGCACGGCCGGGATCGCGCGGGCGGCGTGCCTGGGGGCCGCCTGCGCCGCGCAGCAGCTGCCGTGGTTCGTCACGCCGTTCCTGCTGGCCGGGATCTACGCGGTGCGGCGCGGGGAGCTCGGCGGCCGGGCCGCCGCTCTGGTGGTCCTGCGGGTGGCCGGCGTGGCCGTCACGGTCTGGCTGCTGATCAACACGTACTTCATCGTGTCCGAGGGAGGCCGCTGGCTCCGCGGGATCGCGCTGCCGCTGATCCAGGACGCCGTGGTGCACGGTCAGGGCCTGGTGGGCATCACCCTCTACTACACGAACGGCAGCGACCGGATCGACTGGTACTCGCACGCGAGCATGCTCCTCGCGGCGGCCCTGCTGGCCCTGTTCGTGCTGTTCGTACGGCGGCTCGGACCGGCGGCGACCGTGCTGCCGTGGCTCGCCTTCTTCCTGGCGACCCGCTCCCAGGACGGCTACTACCTGCTGATGACCCCGCTGTGGCTGGCGGCGGCCGTCACCGTTCCGCTGTCGGAGTTCCAGCGGGCCTGGCAGCCGCGTCCGGCCCCGCTGACCGGCCCCCGCCGCCGTCCCGCCCTGATCGCGACGGTTGTCCTGCTGCTCACCCCGGCGCTGGTGAGCGCGGGGCTCGCGGTGTCCGGCAAGCCACCGCTGCGGATGGAGATCACCGCCCTGCGGCGCGCCAGGCACCATCCCTCGGTGGTCCGGGAGATGACGCTGAAGGTGGTCAACACGGGGAGCGTGCCGCTCACTCCGCACTACACGCTGACCACCGGCCAGGGCATGAGCATGTACTGGCTTCGGGTGCGGGGTCCGGCGACGATTCCCGGGCACGGCACGGCGAGTGTCGAACTCAAGCCGGCGAACGGCCGGTTCGGCATCCCCGCCAAGCCGAGCACCCGGATCCGGCTGCGCGCCTTCACGGCGGATCCGCAGACGTTGTCCAGCCAGGACGTCAAACTCCGGCGCACGGTCCGCTAGGCCGCAGGCCGGGCCGTCAGGCGGCCGGGCCGTCAGGGCGGCCGGGCCGTCAGGGCGGCCGGGCCGTCAGGGCGGCCGGGCCGTCAGGCCGCCGCGCGGATGAAGCGCAGGGTGGCGGTGACGGTGGTCGGGCCGCCCATCATGCCCATCTGGTTGAGCGTGAGGCCGAACTCCTCGCGCACCACCGTGAACTCCGCCTCCAGCGTCAGCCCGTCGGCGTCCGCCGGGACAAGCTTCGCGGTGACCTGCTGGGGCCTGCTGACGCCCCGGACGGTCAGCTGACCGTCGACCCGCACGGCGTCGCCCGCGCCCCGCTCGGCACCGCGCACCGCGAAGGTGATCTCCGGGTGGTTGGCGACGTCGAAGAAGTGGGCCGAACGCAGGTGCTCGTCGCGCTTCTTGTTCTTCGTGTCGAGCGAGGCCGCGTCGAGCACCAGGGTGCCGGTGGCGGTGCCGTCGGCGGACACCTCGCCCCGGCCGGTGACCCCCGTGAAGGTGCCCTTGACGGTGACCAGGCCCCAGAAGGTCTTGTGCCGGACGGCGACGGCGGAAGCGGTCGGGTCGAGCTGCCAGAGGCCGGTTTCCACGGTGACGGTCATGGCCGTGCTCCGATCCATTGATGGTCCAAATTTGGATGACTGCGGTACGGCTGCACGCTAGCCCACTATCCAAATTTGGACAACAGGTAGACTCGATGCCATGGCCGCCGCCCAGGAAGACCCCGCCGAGCTGCCCGAATGCCCCTCCCTGAAGGGCGGCGGGCTGCTCCCGCCCGAGCTGCGCGCCTGGATGCTGCTGCTGGCCGCGACCGGTGCGGTGGAGCAGCGGCTGCGGTCGGTCGTGAAGGAGACGCTGGCCGTCTCGCACGACGAGTTCCTGATCCTGTGCCTGCTGGCCGAACAGCCGCGCGAAGGCGTGCGCATGACCCGGATCGCCGAGCTGCTGGGCCGCCCCAAGACCCGCCTCACCTACCAGATCGCCTGCCTCCAGCACGCCGGCCTGGTCACCCGCAGGGCCGCCTGCGGCGACAAGCGGGGCATCGAGGTCGCCCTCACCGACAAGGCCCGCCGACAGCTCCAGGACGCCTCCGCCGCCCTTGCCGGGACCGTCGCGCAGGCGGTCGGCCACGTCATCGGACCGGAGCAGCGCGAGGCGCTGTGCGCGCTCGTCCCCAGGCTCGCCGACGACACGCCCTGACCGTACGAATCCGGCCACTCCATCCCCGGGAGGCGCAGGTCACAGCCACGGAGAGGGCAAGGTCACAGCCCTGCCAACGGCACGGTTCCAGCGGTCTGCCCTAGCATCCGAGCATGACGGTCCTGCCTGACGACGGGCTCTCACTGGCCGCCGAGTTCCCTGACGCGACGCACGAGCAGTGGCAACGCCTGGTCGAAGGTGTGCTGCGCAAGTCGGGCAAGGAAGTCTCGGGCGAGGCCGCCGAGGACGCTCTGTCCACGACGCTGGAGGACGGGCTGCGCACCCGTCCCCTGTACACCGCGCGCGACACCGCGCCCGACCCCGGCCTGCCCGGCTTCGCGCCGTATGTGCGCGGCGGCCGTCCGGAGGGCGGCGTCACCGGCGGCTGGGACGTACGGCAGCGGCACGCGGCGGCCCCCGACGGCGCGGTCCTGACCGACCTGGAGAACGGCGTCACCTCGCTCTGGCTGCTCGTGGGCCGGGGCGGCATCCCGGTGCCCGGCCTCGCCCGCGCCCTCGACGGCGTCTACCTCGACCTGGCCCCGGTGGTCCTGGACGCGGGCCGGGACACCGAGGCGGCGGCGGCCGAACTGTTCCGGCTGTACGACGAGAAGGGCGTCGACCCCAAGGCCGTACGCGGCAACCTGGGCGCCGACCCGCTCGGGTACGAGGCCCGCACGGGCGAGTCCCTGGACTTCGCCGCCTTCGCCGCGCTCACCCGGCGCGTGGCCGAGGAGTTCCCGGGGCTGCGCGCACTGACCGTGGACGCGCTGCCGTACCACGAGGCCGGCGGCTCGGCCGCACAGGAGCTGGGTGCCTCGCTGGCCACCGCGGTGACCTACCTGCGCGAGCTCACCGAGGCCGGTCTCGGTGTCGAACAGGCCCTCGGGCAGCTGGAGTTCAGGTACGCGGCGACTGCCGACCAGTTCCTGACCATCGCCAAGCTGCGCGCCGCCCGACGGCTGTGGGCGCGGGTCGCCGAGGTCAGCGGGGCGGCCGGCGCGGGCGCCCAGGTGCAGCACGCCGTCACCTCGCCGGTGATGATGAGCCGCCGCGACCCGTGGGTGAACATGCTCCGCACGACGGTCGCGACGCTGGCCGCCGGGGTGGCCGGCGCGGACTCCGTCACCGTGCTGCCGTTCGACCACGCGATCGGTCTGCCGGACGCGTTCGCCCGCCGGATCGCCCGGAACACCTCGACGATCCTGGTCGAGGAGTCGCACCTGGCCCGGGTGATCGACCCGGCCGGCGGTTCCTGGTACGTGGAGCAACTGACCGACGAACTCGCCCACGCCGGCTGGGAGTTCTTCCGGACCATCGAACGGGACGGCGGGCAGGCGGCCGTGCTCCGCTCCGGCCGGCTGCGCACCGACCTCGCGACCACCTGGGCCGCGCGCTCCAAGAAGCTCGCCAAGCGCCACGAACCCATCACCGGGGTCAGCGAGTTCCCGCTGCTCGCCGAGAAGCCGGTGGAGCGCGAGCCCGCGCCCGAGCCGCCGTCGGGGGGCCTGCCCCGGGTGCGCCGGGACGAGGCGTACGAGGAGCTGCGCGCCCGCTCGGACGCCCACCTCGCGGCGACGGGCAGCCGCCCCCGGATCTACCTGGCGAGGCTCGGCCCGGCCGCCGCCCACACCGCCCGCGCCGCCTTCGCGGCCAACCTCTTCCAGGCCGGCGGCATCGAACCCGTCACCGAGGGCGGTTTCGAGGAGAGCGGCGCCACCGAGGCGGTGCTCTGCTCCAGCGACGCGCTCTACGCCGAACAGGCCGAGCAGGCCGCCGAGTCGCTGAAGGCGGCCGGTGCCCGGCACGTGGCCCTCGCGGGCCGGGGCGGGTTCACCGGCGTCGACTCCTACGTCTTCGCAGGCTGCGACGCCGTGGCCGTGCTGTCCGAGACCCTCGACCGCATGGGAGTGTCCTGATGGGAATCCCCGACTTCTCCGGCATCGAGCTGGGGACCCCGCACGCCGAGGGCAGCGCCGATCAGTGGCGGACGGCCGGCGGTGACCTGCCGCTGTGGGAGACCCCGGAGGGCATCGGGGTCAAGCCGCTCTACACCGGCCGGGACCTGGAGGGCCTCGACTTCCTCGGGACCTACCCGGGCATCGCGCCGTACCTGCGCGGCCCGTACCCGACGATGTACGTCAACCAGCCCTGGACCATCCGCCAGTACGCGGGCTTCTCCACCGCCGAGGAGTCCAACGCGTTCTACCGGCGCAACCTGGCGGCCGGCCAGAAGGGCCTGTCGGTCGCCTTCGACCTGCCCACGCACCGGGGTTACGACAGCGACCACCCGCGGGTGACCGGTGACGTCGGCATGGCGGGCGTGGCCATCGACTCGATCCTCGACATGCGGCAGCTGTTCGACGGCATCCCGCTGGACCGGATGACGGTGTCGATGACGATGAACGGCGCGGTGCTCCCCGTCCTCGCGCTCTACATCGTGGCGGCGGAGGAACAGGGCGTACCGCCGGAGAAGCTGGCCGGGACCATCCAGAACGACATCCTCAAGGAGTTCATGGTCCGCAACACCTACATCTATCCGCCGAAGCCGTCGATGCGGATCATCTCCGACATCTTCGCGTACACCTCGCAGCGGATGCCCCGCTACAACTCGATCTCCATCTCGGGCTACCACATCCAGGAGGCGGGCGCCACCGCCGACCTGGAGCTGGCGTACACGCTCGCGGACGGCGTCGAGTACCTCCGGGCGGGCCGGGAGGCGGGCCTGGACGTGGACGCGTTCGCGCCCCGGCTCTCCTTCTTCTGGGCGATCGGCATGAACTTCTTCATGGAGATCGCCAAGTTGCGGGCGGCCAGGCTGCTGTGGGCCAAGCTGGTCTCCCAGTTCGAGCCGAAGAACACCAAGTCCCTCTCCCTGCGCACCCATTCGCAGACCTCGGGCTGGTCGCTGACCGCGCAGGACGTCTTCAACAACGTCACCCGCACCTGCGTCGAGGCGATGGCGGCGACCCAGGGCCACACCCAGTCGCTGCACACCAACGCCCTCGACGAGGCCCTCGCCCTGCCCACCGACTTCTCGGCGCGCATCGCCCGCAACACCCAGCTGCTCATCCAGCAGGAGTCGGGCACCACCAGGGTCATCGACCCGTGGGGCGGCAGCGCCTACGTGGAGCGCCTGACGTACGACCTCGCCCGCAAGGCCTGGGCGCACATCCAGGAGGTCGAGCAGGCGGGCGGCATGGCACAGGCCATCGACGCCGGCATCCCGAAGCTGCGCGTGGAGGAGGCGGCGGCCCGCACCCAGGCCCGGATCGACTCCGGACGGCAGCCGGTGATCGGCGTCAACAAGTACCGAGTGGAGGCCGACGAGGCGATCGAGGTCCTCAAGGTCGACAACTCCTCGGTGCGTGCCCAGCAGATCGAGAAGCTGCGGCGGCTGCGGGCCGAGCGCGACGAGACGGCGTGCCGGGACGCGCTCGACGCGCTGACCCGGGCTGCGGACGGCGACGGCAACCTGCTGGAGCTGGCGGTGCACGCGGCCCGCGCCAAGGCGACCGTCGGCGAGATCTCCGACGCCCTGGAGAAGGTGTACGGCCGGCACGCCGGCCAGATCCGTACGATCTCCGGTGTGTACCGCAACGAAGCAGGCGAGTCCCCGAACGTGGACCGCACCCGGGCCCTGGTCGACGCCTTCGACGAGGCCGAGGGGCGCCGCCCGCGCATCCTGGTCGCCAAGATGGGCCAGGACGGCCACGACCGCGGCCAGAAGGTGATCGCCACCGCCTTCGCCGACCTCGGCTTCGACGTCGACGTCGGCCCGCTGTTCCAGACCCCCGAGGAGGTCGCCCGCCAGGCGGTGGAGGCGGACGTCCACGTGGTCGGCGTGTCCTCGCTGGCAGCCGGCCACCTCACCCTCGTACCGGCGCTGCGCGAGCAGCTCGCCGAGGAGGGCCGGGCGGACATCATGATCGTGGTCGGCGGGGTCATCCCGCCGCAGGACGTGCCGACCCTCCTGGAGATGGGCGCCACGGCCGTGTTCCCGCCCGGGACGGTGATCCCCGACGCGGCCTACGACCTGGTGAAGCGGCTGTCGGCGGAACTCGGGCACGACCTGTGATCGATGTCGACGCCTATGTGAAGGGTGTGCTCGACGGGAGGCGCGCGGTCATCGCCCGCGCCATCACCCTCGTCGAGTCCACCCGGCCACAACACCGGGCGCTGGCACAGGAGTTGCTCACCGAGCTGCTCCCGCACAGCGGCCGGGCGCGGCGGATCGGCGTCAGCGGGGTGCCGGGCGTGGGCAAGTCGACGTTCATCGACGCGTTCGGCACCCTGCTGACGGGGCTGGGGCACCGGGTGGCGGTCCTGGCCGTGGACCCGTCGTCCACCCGCACCGGCGGCTCCATCCTCGGCGACAAGACGCGCATGGAGCGGCTGGCGGTCGACCCGGACGCCTTCGTCCGCCCCTCCCCCAGCGCGGGCACCCTCGGCGGGGTCGCCAAGGCGACCCGCGAGTCGATGGTGGTCATGGAGGCGGCCGGATACGACGTGGTCCTGGTCGAGACGGTCGGCGTCGGCCAGTCCGAGACCGCGGTCGCCGACATGGTCGACTCCTTCCTGCTGCTCAGCCTGGCCCGCACCGGCGACCAGCTCCAGGGCATCAAGAAGGGCGTCCTGGAACTCGCCGATGTGATCGCCGTCAACAAGGCGGACGGCCCGCACGAACGCGACGCCCGGTCCGCGGCACGGGAATTGGCGGGCGCCCTGCGCCTGATGCACGGCAAGGACGCGTTCTGGACTCCCCCGGTGCTCAGTTGCAGCGCGCGGGAGTCGACCGGTCTGGAGCTGGTCTGGGAACGGCTTGAGCAGCACCGGGCGGTGCTGGACTCCGCCGGGCGGCTCGCCGGCAAACGCCGGGAGCAGCAGGTGGGATGGACCTGGTCGATGGTCCGGGACGAACTGCTCGGCCGGCTGGCCGCCCACCCGGCGGTGCGCGCGGCCGCCCCCGGCCTCGAACAGCAGGTCAGGGAGGGCACGTTGACGGCGACGCTGGCCGCCGAGCGCATCCTGAAGGCGTTCGGCGAGCCGGCCGGGGACCCTCGGGCCGGCTGACCCTGGAGCGCCCCGCGGGGCCGGGCGACCAGGAGCGGACCGTGCCCTGGTACGGCGGTCCACCGGCGGGAGGCTCGCCTCACGAGCCGCCCCTCGCCCACGGCCCCTCCGGCACCGCCGTCGGTACCCTCTCCCCCGTCACGTCCACCACGATCGTCCGGTCGTCGTCCAGGTCCTCCCTGACCCGGCGCAGCCGCCCCGCCCCGTCGATCCAGTACCGCAGCGGCGCGTCACCGGCGGACGAGACGACGTCGTAGCGCCGGCCGTCGATCCGGTCCGTCCCCAGATGGCGCCGTCCCGACCGGGCGATCCGCCGCGCGTCGTCCGGGCGGTCGGCGGCCAGGGACAGCGTCAGCCGCAGCGCCGTGTCCAGCGAAGCGGGCCCGTACCGGCGGCGGATCCACGCCGTCGGCCTCAGCCGCGCGGCATCCCGTACCGCCTCCGCCGTGGACGCCGGTCTCGCCAGCGGGCCCGCGGTGCCGTCGGCCCTGGGGCGGGCCACCGCCAGCCCGGCACCGTCCCAGGCCAGCAGCCCCCGCTCCGCCGCGTCCCCCGTGTCGAACCAGCCCACCCCCCGGCGCCGGCGCTCGTCGACCACCGCGCGGACCACGGCCGTACCGCCGGGCAGCGGCGCCCGTACCGTCACCTCGGCCGGGCTGTCCTGGTACGCGCGGAGCGGGGTGAGGGCCAGGCGCCGGGCCTCGTCGGCCGAGAGCGGACGGGGGCCGCCGCCGGCCAGAAGGAAGGGCAGTGCCACGCACACCGCGGTGACGGCGGCGAGGGCCGCCCAGGTCCAGGGGGATCGCAGCCGTGCTCGTACGCGCGCCGGAGTCGTCCGCATGGCACGTACCTACACGCGGACGGGCCGCGCCCGGTCGACACCGGTGCGCGGCCCGCTCGGCATCACCCTTGCGGGGTGCGCCGGTTACTCCGTACCGAGGCTCCGGACGGCCTCGCGGATCAGGTCCACGACCTTCTTCGGGTGCGCGAGCATGACGAGGTGGGACGAGTCGACCTCGACCGTGGTCATGCCGGCGCGCTCGTAGCCGTACCGCTCGACGTCGGGATTGATGGTGTGGTCCGAGGACGACACCAGGCCCCAGGACGGCTTGGTCTTCCAGGCCGCGACCGGGGCCGCCTCGGCGAAGGCCGCGCCGGCCAGCGGCCGCTGGGAGACGGCGAGCACCCGGGCGAGGCCGGGGTCCACGTCGGCGGCGAAGATCGCGGGGAACCTGTCGATCTCGACGGTCACGTCGATGCCGGGCTCGTCCGAGCCCTCGACCGGGAACGGGGTGTACACCAGGGCCGAGGCCAGTTCGGAGTCGGGGAACCGGCCCTGCAGCTCGCCCAGGCTCTCGCCCTCCTCCAGGGCGTAGCCGGCCAGGTAGACCAGGGCCCGCACGTTGTCCTCGGCGCCCGCGACGGTGATGACGGCACCGCCGTAGGAGTGCCCCACCAGGACGACCGGGCCGGGGACGGCGCGGACGACCGAGGCGATGTAGGCGGCGTCGCCGGTGAGGCTGCGGTTGGGCACGGCCGGGACGAGCACCTTCAGGCCGTCGGCCAGCAGCTCCGGGACGACCCGGGCGAAGCTGGACGCGTCGGCGAAGGCCCCGTGCACGAGGACGACGGTGGGTGTGGAGTCGGTCATGGCAGTTCCTTGTCGGTTGTCCGGGAGGGCAGGGCTGTCGGCGTCGGCCGGCGCGGGTCGACGCCGAGGTCGGTGTCGACGTCGTAGGCGGCTTCCGCATGGTTCGGGGCGGGGTGCGCGATGTCGGCGCCCAGGTCGAAGGCCGCCGTCCCGACGGTCTCCGCCAGCTCGGCCTCCTCGCGCTCGGCCCGGCTCTGGCGGTGGTGCTCGGCGAGCTGTTCCTTCAGGTGCCTCAGCAGCGGGTGGCCGTCGTGGGCGGACGGCTCCGCGGGTTCCGGCGGTCCGTACGACGACCGCGACGGTTCGGAGGACGGTTCGGAGGACGGTTCGGACGGCTTGTTGGTGGTCACGTCGGCTCCCGGGTCAGCAGGTGTGGAGGGCCGCGTGCAGCGTGTGCACGGCCAGTGAGATCGCGGCCTGAGCGGCGCGGGTCCCGCGCAGGGCGTCGAGCATCACGAAGTCGTGGATGATGCCCTGGAAGCGGACCGCGGTGACGGGCACGCCGGCCTCGCGGAGCTTGTTGGCGTACGCCTCGCCCTCGTCGCGCAGGACATCGGCCTCGCCGGTGATGACCAGGGCCGGGGGCAGGTCCGTGAGCTGCTCGGTGGTGGCGCGCAGCGGGGACGCGGTGATCTGGGCACGCTCGGCCTCGTCGGTCGTGTACTGGTCCCAGAACCACTGCATGCCGTCGCGGCGCAGGAAGTAGCCCTCGGCGAACTGGTGGTAGGAGCCGGTGTCGAAGCTCGCGTCGGTCACCGGGTAGAACAGGACCTGCCGGCGCAGCGGGAGGCCGCCGCGCTCCTTGGCCATCAGGGTGAGGGCGGCGGTCATGTTGCCGCCGACCGAGTCACCGGCCACCGCGATCCGGGCGGGGTCCAGGTCCTTGGTGGCGCCCTGCTCCACGGCCCACTTCGCGACGGTCCAGTTCTGCTCGACGGCGACCGGATAGCGGGCCTCGGGCGAGAGGTCGTACTCCGGGAAGACGACGGCGGCGTTCGCGCCGACGGCGAGTTCGCGGACCAGGCGGTCGTGGGTGTGGGCGTTGCCGAAGACCCACCCGGCGCCGTGGATGTAGACGATCACCGGCAGGGTGCCGGTGGCACCGGCGGGCCTGACGATCCGGGCCCGCACCGTGCCGGTGGGGCCGCCGGAGACCGTGATCCACTCCTCGTCCACGGCCGGCTTGGCGATCTCGCCGGACTGCACCTCGTCGACGGCCTTGCGGCCCTGAGCGGGAGCGAGGTCGAAGAGGTAGGGCGGGTCGGCGGTGGCCTCGACGAAGGCCTGGGCGGCGGGTTCGAGCACCGGCGTGACAGGCGAGAAGGCTTCGGACATGCGAGTCTCCCGGGATTGCCTACGGCGGCACCGGTCACTCCGGCGCCGCCGCTGTTCACCGTAGGAACCCCGGGCGCCGGGCAGTTGCCTCCGAGAGCACACCCGTCCACCGCGCAGTGCACGCGCGGACCGGGTGCGCTGTGGGGCGGGTGCGAGTGCGCGCACGGGACACACCGCGGCCTGGAACGGGCTAGCGTGACGGTGCCGCGGTCGTGGCTCACCTCCTTTTCGCCGGCCACCTCGTACGCCGGCACCGCGCTTCCGTCCCGGAAGGGGTCCTGCAAGCGTGTCCGCCATGCCGGTGGGCGGTCTGACACCCCAGGCCTCCCACGACGCAGCCGAGTGCGGATCGCCCTCGCGGCGACCGCGGCCGGTCCCGCCGGCGGGTTCCGCACCCGCACGGTGCCTCACCCGGGCGGTGCCGCACCGCGCGTCCACCGCGGCGGAAGGGGCGCCCCGTGCGCAGGCTGCTGACTGACGCGTTCCACACGCTCATACCGCCCCGTGACGACCGGCACGGCCCGCTGCCGCCCCTGATGCTGACGCTGACGGTGGTCACCGGCCTGGTGGACGCGGTCAGTTACCTGTCCCTCGGGCATGTCTTCGTCGCCAACATGACCGGCAACGTGGTCTTCCTCGGCTTCGCGCTGGCGGGTGCCCCGGACCTGTCCGCGCTCGCCTCCGTCATCGCGCTGGCCGCGTTCCTGGCCGGCGCGCTGGGCGGCGGCCGGCTGGGCACCCGGTTCGCCGCGCACCGCGGGAATCTGCTGAAGCGGGCGACGGCCCTGCAGGCGGTCCTGGTCGCCGTCGCGGTCGCCGTCACCGCGGTCGCCGACGGGCGGGTCACGGCCGGCGTCCAGCACACGCTGATCGTGTTCCTGGGGCTCGCCATGGGCCTGCAGAACGCGGTGGCCCGGCGCCTCGGCGTCCCCGACCTCACCACGACCGTACTGACGCTGACCCTGACGGGACTTGCGGCGGACTCCGTCCCGGCGGGCGGCGCGGCCCCCCGGCCCGGGCGCCGGATCCTGTCCGTCCTCGCCATGCTGCTCGGCGCGTTCGCCGGTACCGGACTCCTGCTCCACGGCCACCTGGTGCTCACGCTGGGCCTGGCCCTGCTGCTCCTGGCCGTCACCTCCCTGGCGACGCACCGCCTGGCCGCCGGCGACCCCGCCTGGACCCGGCCGGGACCGGCATGAGCGACCCCGCCCCCGGCTCGACCGGCTCGGCCTGGACACCCGCCCGCTGACCGCCGCCGCCACGCTGCCGCTGACCACCGCCGCATACGGCGGCGGCCGCCGCGAAACCCCAAGGGCACCGGCCCCAGGCCCGCACCACGTCCGGCTGAACAACCGCCACGCTGCCGCTGACCACCGCCGCATACGGCGGCGGCCGCCGCGAAACCCCGAGGACACCGGACCCAAGCCCGCACCACGTCCGGCTGAACAACCGCCACGCTGCCGCTGACCACCGCCGCATACGGCGGCGGCCGCGGCGGAACCCCGAGGGCAGCGGTCCGGGCCCAGCACCACGTGCGGCTGACGGCCGCCTGCCGCCGGTTCGAGGAGGAGGGCCGCGCGCTGCTCACCTCGGACACCGTGCCCGAGGTGACGCGGGCCTTCGACACGACGGCGGGACCGGCGCTACGGCCCTGAGCCCGAGGACGGGCTCACGGGCGGGGGATGTTGCGGAGGTTGGCCCGCGCGAGGTGGACCATCCGGCCGACCCCGCCGCTCAGCACCGTGCGGCTCGCGGAGAGCGCGAAGCCGCTGACCTGCTCGGCGGTGATCTTCGGCGGGACGGCCAGGGCGGCGGGGTCGGTGACGACGTCGACCAGCGCGGGCCCGTCATGGGCGAACGCCTCGCGCAGCGCACCGCGCACGTCGGCCGGCCGCTCCACCCGGATGCCTCGTGCCCCGGCCGCGGTGGCGATGGCCGCGTAGTCGGTGTGCGGGTAGGAGGTGGCGTGCGGGGGCAGGCCGTCGACCATCATCTCCAGGTCGACCATGCCGAGCGAGGAGTTGTTGAAGACGACGACCTTCACCGGCAGGCCGTACTGGACGAGGGTGAGGAAGTCGCCCATCAGCATCGAGAAGCCGCCGTCGCCGGAGAGCGAGACGACCTGGCGGCCGCGGTCCAGGAACTGGGCGCCGATCGCCTGGGGCAGCGCGTTGGCCATCGAACCGTGCACGAACGAGCCGAGGATGCGGCGGCGGCCGTTCGGCGTGAGGTAACGCGCCGCCCACACACAGCACATGCCGGTGTCCACGGTGAACACGGCGTCGGCGGCGGCCTCTTCGTCGAGCACCGAGGCCACGAACTCGGGGTGGATCGGGGTCTGCTTCTCGACATCGTGGGTGTAGGCGTGCACGGCGCCTTCGAGGGCGCGGACGTGCCGCTCCAGCATGCGGTCGAGGAACCGGCGCGACTGCTTCTCCCGCACGGCGGGGGTCAGGCACCGCAGGGTCTCGCCCACGTCACCCCAGACGGCCAGGTCCAGCTGGGTGCGGCGGCCGAGCCGCTCGGGCTGGACGTCGACCTGGACCGTGCGCACGTGGCGGGGCAGGAACTCGGTGTACGGGAAGTCCGTGCCGAGGAGCAGCAGCAGGTCCGCCTCGTGCATCGCCTCGTAGGCGGCGCCGTAGCCGAGCAGTCCGCTCATCCCGACGTCGTACGGGTTGTCGTACTGGATGTGCTCCTTGCCGCGCAGCGCGTGCCCGACGGGGGCCTTGACCTTCTCGGCGAAGGCCATCACCTCGGCGTGGGCGCCGGCGACGCCCCGGCCGCAGAACACCATCACGCGTTCGGCGGAGTCCACGAGCTCGGTGAGGCGGGCGAGTTCGCGGTCGCCCGGGCGGATGGCGGGCAGGTCCAGGGGCAGAGTGAGTTCGGGGGCCGCGTCCGGGGTGTGCTCACCGGCGGTGTCGCCGGAGAGGGCCACGACCGAGACTCCGCGGCGGCCGACAGCGTGCTGGATGGCGGTCTGGACGACACGGGGCATCTGGTGCGGGGAGGAGATCAGCTCCGAGTAGTGGCTGCACTCGGCGAACAGCCGGTCGGGGTGGGTCTCCTGGAAGTAGCCGGTACCGATCTGGCCGCTCGGTATCTGGGCGGCGAGGGCCAGCACGGGCGCCATCGAGCGGTGGGCGTCGTACAGACCGTTGATCAGATGCAGGTTGCCGGGGCCGCAGGAGCCGGCGCAGGCGGCGAGGCGGCCGGTGAGCTGGGCCTCCGCGCCGGCCGCGAAGGCGGCGACCTCCTCGTGGCGGACCTGGACCCACTCCACCGCCTCATGGCGTCTGACCGCGTCGACGACCGGGTTCAGGCTGTCCCCGACCACGCCGTAGACGCGGCGCACACCCGCGCGCGCGATGAGGTCGACGTACTGTTCCGCGATGGTCTGCTTGGCCATGGCACTCCTCGGGCTCCGGCGGCGCGGCGGGGGCCCGCCCCGCCGGCGGTCACGGTAGCCGCCCGGGACGGGCCGGAGTTGACCATCAGCGCATGGGATCGCTGCCGTCAGCGCATGTCACGCCCGGTCGAGTTCGCCGCGCAGCCACCGCAGGACGTCGGGGCTCACCGGATCGGCCAGATCGGCGAACTCCTGGTGCCGGTGCAGGAACCCGGCCACGTACCGGCACACGGGTACGACCCGCTTCCCGCCGGTGCGGACATCGGTGAGCGCCTCCTCGATCAGCCGGCCGGCCAGGCCCTGTCCGGCGAAGGCGTCGTCGACCTCGGTGTGGTAGAAGACGCGCTGGTCACCGTGGTCGCGGTAGGCGGTGAGGCCGACGCGTTCGCCGTCGACCAGGATCTCGTAGCGGTGGTGGGCGCCGTCGTGCACGACGACCGGGGCGGCCTCGGGGCGGCTCATCGGTTTCCTTTCGGTGGGGCGTGGGACAGTCATCTCCCGCTGAGATGACTGACATCCCGGATCATCGCCGGGAAGGGGGAAGCATCACGGGCGGACGAGCGCTGGTGAGGGGTGAGAGCAACACCTGCTGTGAGGAAGGTCCCCGTGTCCCAGTCGTCGTCCGAAGTCCGCTCCCCGCGCGGGGAGGCAGCCGCCGAGGCAGCCCACGGGGTGCCGGGCTGGCTGATCGCACTGTTCGCCGTCGCCTCCGGCATGACGGTCGCGAACCTGTACTACGCCCAGCCATTGCTGTCCGAGCTGCGCGGTGTCTTCCACGTCAGCGAGGCCACCGCGGGCGCGCTGATCACGCTCACCCAGGTCGGCTACGTGATCGGCATGATCTTCCTGGTGCCGCTCGGCGACCGGCTGGAGAAGCGGAACCTGGTCACCGGGCTGCTGACGGTCACCACGCTCGCCCTGGTGGCGGCCGGTCTCGCGACCGGCTTCCCGATGCTGCTGATCGCCTCGCTGGTCAGCGGTGCCACCTCGGTGGTGGCCCAGATACTCGTCCCGTTCGCCGCGAGCCTGGCGCCCGACCATGCCCGGGGCCGGGTGGTGGGCCGCGTGATGAGCGGCCTGCTCACCGGCATCCTGCTCTCCCGCACGCTCAGCAGCCTGGTCTCCAGTGTCGCCGGCTGGCGGGTCGTCTACCTCGGCTCGGCCGTCCTGATGGCCCTGCTGGGCGTGGCCCTGCGGCTGGCCCTGCCGCGGCACGCGCCGACCACCTCCGTGCCGTACCACCACGTGCTGCGCTCCACGGCGGCGCTGGTGCGCACGCACCCCGCGCTGGTGCGCCGCGGCCTCTACCAGGCGGCGATGTTCGGTGCCTTCAGCGCCTTCTGGACCACCGTCTCCTACGTCCTGACCGGACCGCACTTCCACTACTCCGCGGTCGGCGTCGGGGTGTTCGCGCTGGTCGGCGCGGCCGGTGCGGCCATCGCCCCGTTCGCCGGGCGCTGGGCCGACCATGGACTGACCCGCCGGATGACCGGTGTGGCGTTCGGCGTCGCCGCGCTGGCCTTCGCGACGGCCGGCTTCGGCCGGCACAGCGTCATCCTGATCGGGCTCGCGGCCGTCGCCCTCGACATGGCCGTGCAGACCACTCTGATCCTCGGCCAGCACACCGTCTACCAACTCGATCCCCTCGCCCGGGCCCGCCTCAACAGCGCCTTCATCGCGATCTTCTTCTTCGGCGGCGCGCTCGGCTCGCAGCTCGGCTCGATCGCCTACCGGGCCGGCGGCTGGAGCACGGTCAGCCTCTTCGGGGCCGCCCTGCCGGTGCTGGGGCTGCTGTACTGGCTGACCGAGCGCCGGACCGGCGCGAAGCTCTCGGCGTGACGCGGCGCGGGCGGCACGGGCGGCTTCCGTCGCGCGGCGGACAGGCCGGTGGGAAGGCGCCCGTCGAGCCCCGCGCCGGCGAGGCGCCCGTCGAACTCCGTGTCGGCGAGGCGCCCGCCCGGTACTCCCCGCCCGGCCCGGGGCCGACGACGACCACGCCCGCCTGCTCGTTCACACGCGCCTCGCTTCGTACGGCTGCCGGCCACCGACGGTAGGGCGGTACGGCGGGCGGCTCCTGTCCGTGCGCGCACGGCGGTCGGTCCCGGAGTGCACCGGGTGCGCTCCGGGGCACCACCACGGGCGCTGGGGGACAACGCCCGCGCCGCCGGTGCGCCTAGCGTCATCCGCACCGCACATCACATCCACCAGGAGGCGCACCATGACCACCAGCTCCGAGCCCGCCAAGACCTCGGGGAACGCCCTGGGGCACAGCCAGCCGTGGCTGCACCAGAAGGGCGAGGTCATCCAGGAGTTCGGGACCGTCAAGCAGTTCCCGCTGGGCCTCTCGCACGACGCGCGCATGTACTCCTGCCAGCGCCTGAACCGGGTCCTGGCGGACACGCAGATCCTGTACGGCCTCTACAAGAAGCACCACTGGCTGCTGCGCGGCGCGACCTTCTACCAGCTGCACCTGCTGCTGGACAAGCACGCCGGCGACCAGCTGACCCTCGTCGACACGATCGCCGAGCGGGTCCAGACCCTGGGCGGCGTCGCGGTGGGCGACCCCCGGCACGTCGCCGAGATCACCTCGATCCCGCGCCCGCCGGACGGTGTCGAGGAGGTCCCGGCGATGCTCTCGCGGCTCCTCGCGGCCCACGAGACCATCCTGGTGGAGGCCCATGACGCGGCCGCCCGCACCGCCGAGCTCGGCGACGACGGCACCAACGACCTGCTGGTCTCCCAGGTGATCCGCACCGGGGAGCTGCAGGCCTGGTTCCTCGCGGAGCATCTCGTCGACACTCCTCTGGTCCGTTCCTGAGGGCGGGCGGCGCCTGCCTAGGATGCAGCGGAGACCGCCGCCCGGCCGAGGCGGGCGCTGTGTCACCGGGAGCGGATGATGGACCTGCGGCAGATGGAAGTCGTCGTCGCCGTGGCGGACGCGGGCGGGTTCACGGCGGCGGCGCGGCGGCTGCACGTGGTCCAGTCCGCCGTCTCCGGCACGGTCCGCGCCCTGGAACGCGAGCTGGGCACGGCGCTGTTCACCCGGACCACGCACCGGGTCCGGCTCACCCCCGCCGGTGAGGCGTTCGTCCCGGCGGCCCGGCAGGCCCTGCGTGCCGCCGCGCTGGCCCGCGAGGCGGTCGACGCGGCGAAGGGGGAGCTGCGCGGCCGGGTGACGGTCGGCACGATGCAGGGGGTCTGGGCCGACCTGCACCTCGCGCTGGCCGCGCTGCGGGCGGAACACCCGTACGTGGTCGTGCGGTTGCGGCAGGCGGCGGTCACCGACCTGCGGCAGGCGCTGCGCGAGGGCACGGTGGACCTGGCGGTGGTGGCGCTGGACCGGCAGCAGCAGCGCGGGCTGGTGACCAGGCTGCTGTCCCGGGAGGAGATGGTCCTGGTGGCCTCGCCCCGCCGGACTCTCACCACGAGCGGCCCCGAGGGCACCGTCGACCTGGCGGACATCGCCGAACTGCCGCAGGTGGAGTTCGCCCCCGGCTGGGCCATCCGGGACGCGGCCGACCGCTCGTTCCGGGCGGCCGGCGTCGAACGTGCCACGGCCTTCGAGGTCAACGACATCGTGGCCGCGTCCGAACTGGTCCGGGGCGACCTCGGGGTCTGCATCATGCCGCCGACCGTCGCCGGCCGTTTCCCGGACCTGACGACCTACCGGATCGCCCGGCACGCACCGACCTGGAAGGTGATGGTGGTACGCCCGCCGGGCGAGCCCCCGGCGGCCGTCGCCGCGCTGTTGCGCCACATCACCTGAGACCAACCGTGGCCCGGCCCCGCGCCCCGGCCGCCCGGCCCCGGCGTGTCCCGGCACCTCCCGGTGCGCCACGGGACGGCGCGCCACGAGGCAGGTCGCCGGGCCGGGCCGGAAGCCGTCCGGAAGCTGTCGGGGTCCGGTTCGTCAGAAGTCGCCGGACTCGGGGATCACATGCATCGCGGCCTCCTCCGCCGACGCCCCGGCGCCGTCCAGGCCACGGTCGGAGGCGAACAGGCCGGAGTCGGTGACCTCGTGCGCGCCCTCGTCCGGGGCGAGGAGCCGTCCGGCGCGGCCGTCGCCGACCTCGTCGTCCAGGAGTTCGCCGTCCGTGTCCCAGGCGTCGCCGAGGCCGTCGCCCTCGGGGACGCCGACGTCCGGCACCTCCTCGGCGAGGCGCTCGTCCAGGGTCTCCCCGCGCCGTCCCTCCGCCGCGGTCACGCCGGTGTGCTCCACGGCCCAGGGCCGCTCCGGCGGCGAGTAGCCCTCGTCCAGGGCCTCCTCACCGGCCCGGTAGTCCAGGGTGTCCGAGGCGTCCAGCAGGCCCGCGTCGTCCTGCACCTCGGAACCGTCCGGCTGGTAGACCTCGTCACCCATCGCCTCATCGGTCATGTGCGCTCCATCATCACTGTGGTCATCGGTTCGATCCGGCCACCCAGCGGAAAGGGTAGAGGCCGTGGTCGCGGCGGCGCGGCGCGACCACGAAAACGCCGGCCGTCCACGTGCGGACAGCAGGCCGTGGTGGGGCCCCGAGGCCGCGGCGGTGGCGGTCCGCCGTGGTCCGGCCGCCCGACCGCCGGGAACGGGAACAGCACGCGGGCGCCGCCTCGGCCCTGCGCCGGGTGGCCGTCAGTCCCTCGACAGCGGAGCCGGAGTTCGTGCCCGGTTCCGCTCGCCCTGCCTCGCCCGCCCCTGTCGTCCGCCGCCCGCCCGTCCTCTTCGCTCACTCCTCTTCGCTCGCCTCTTGCCTCACAGGGCCGGTGATCCGGACGGTAGGCGGGGGAAGCGGGGGTGATCGTTCCCTGCGTGCCACGGGTGCCGCCCGGCAGCGAACAACCGGGCGGGCACGCGTGCGGGCAGGCAGGGGCGGGGGTCAGCCGCACGGGCCGGACTCGCCCGCCGCCCGCCGCCACTGCGCCGGGGACATGCCGTACGTCTCGCGGAAGGCCCGGCTGAAGTGGGAGGGGCTGGTGAACCCCCAGCGGGCGGCGACCGCGGCGATCGACCGGTGGGCGGCGCCGGGCGCCGCCAGCTCCTCGTGGGCCGCCTCCAGCCGGCGGGCGCGGATCCAGGCGCCCACGGTGGTGCCCTGGCGCTGGAAGAGCCGGTGCAGGTAGCGCAGCGAGATGGCGTGCTGGTCGGCGATGTCCCGCGGGGCGAGTCCGGGTTCGCCGAGCCGGGCCCGGACGGACGCGGTGATCCGTTCCCACAGGGCCGACTCGGGCTGCCCGCCGGTCCGTTCCAGGGCCAGCGTGGCGAGGATGTCCACGACGGTCCGGGCGAGCTGTTCGCGTCGGCCCGGCTCGGGCCGGGACACCTCCTCGGTGAGCCCGTCGAGCAGGGGCAGCAGCAGGCCGGCCGCGCCTCCGTCGGCGCCGTCCACCACGGTGGCGGTGAGGGCGTGCAGCTGCCGTTCCTCCAGGCGCAGCAGGGCGCGGGGCACCATGAAGACCCGGGCCCGCTGCCGCTCGGGCAGCACGATCCGGAACGGCCGCCGGGCGTCGTGGAAGGCCAGCCGGCCGGGGTGCAGTTCGGCGGTGCGGCCGTCCTGGAGGAGCAGGGCGGTGCCGGTCAGCTGGCGGCGGACCAGGATGTGGGTGCGGGGATCGGCGGCGGCCGTGCGGGCGCCGCGCAGGATCGTGCCGGGACCGAAGTCCTCGGTGGCGATCTGGAGGGCGCCGAGCCGTTCGGCGGCCAGTTCGCCGGTCCAGGTCCGGTCGTGCTCCACGGTGACCTCGACGTCCACGAAGGTCCGCGAGAGGGCGCGCTGCCAGGCGGCGAGGCGGTCGCCGGGTGCCAGGTCCCGGGTGGCGCGGGACACCGCGGTCAGCATGGCGGGCCGTCCGCCCGTACCCGGTCCAGCCAGTCCGTCGGGGACAGCCCGAAGGAGCTGCGGAAGGCCTTGCCGAATCCGGCCGCGCTGGTGAACCCCCAGCGCCGGGCGACCTGGCCCAGGCTGACCGAGCCCGCCGGCCGCGCGGTGAGCTCCCGGCGGCACTCGCCGAGGCGCAGGTCGCGGATCCACTGGCAGACGGTGGTGTCCTCGGCTTCGAACAGCCGGTGCAGGTAGCGCACCGAGATGCCGTGCGCGCGGGCGATGACGGACGGGGTCAGTCCGGGGTCGGACAGGTGCCAGCGGATGTACGTCCTGACGCTCAGCAGCAGCGCGCCGTCGGCGCCCGGCAGGTCGGCCGGGTCCGCGCCCAGCTGGTCCGCCGCCGTGGCCGCCACCAGGTCGATGACGCTCTCCGCCAGCCGCTCGGCCGTCGGTGTGGTGTACGACGCGGAGGTGTCCGCCAGCCGTTCCAGCAGCGGCCCGAGCAGCGCGGGGAGCCCGCCGCCCGGGTGGATGGCGCGGCCGGTGAGCTGCCGTATGTCGGCCTCCGGGAGCCCCAGCAGCGGGCGCGGTATGGCGAAGATCTTCAGCCGGAAGCGGTCCGGGAAGGTGGTGTGGAAGGGGCGCCGGGTCTCGAAGAACCCGATGTCGCCGGGGAGCAGCTCGGTGGCGCGGCCGTCCTGTTCGACCCGGGCGCGGCCGGTGCTCTGGACGGCCACGAAGATCTCCCGTCCGTCGCCCCGGGCGATGAACCGCGGCGACCGGTGGACCCGGCCGGGGTCGGCCTCCACCGTGGTGATCCGCAGCTCGCCGAGGCGGTCGGTGCGCAGGGTGGCGTCGTAGGTACGGCCCTCGGCGGCGATGTCCATCCCCACCAGAGTGCCGAGAACGGCGTCGTGCCAGTACTCCAGGCTCTCGTGGGGCGGGACCGAGCACGTGGTCAGCACCCTGGTCCGTTCGCTCGCCGCGCCGGCCGGACGCCGGCTCATCTCCTCGTAGGAGCCGATCGCGGTTGGCATGCTCGCAGTCTCACCGGGCGACGGGTACCCACGCATCAGTCGGCCGACTGGTCCTCGGTGCTGTTCCCGCGCCCGTCACCGCAGTCGGGCCCGCAGGAAGGCGCAGCCCGTCAGCAGCGCCGCCCGGGTGGGCGCGCTGTCGGCGAGGGCGTGCAGCGCCACGAAGTCGTGGATGGTCCCGAGGAACCGCGCGGACAGCACCTCGACGCCGGCCTCGGACAGCCGTCGCGCGTACTGCTCGCCCTCGTCGCGGGCCACGTCGGCCTCGGCGGTGACGACCAGGGCCGGCGGCAGTCCCGCCAGTTCCGCCGGGCGCGCCTGCAACGGTGCCGCGGTGGGCTCGCCGCGGCGGGCCGGGTCGGCGACGTACCGCTCCCAGTAGGCGCGCAGCGCCCGGCGGGTGAGCAGGTAGCCGGTGGCGAACTGGCGTTGCGAGGGACTGTCGCAGCGGGCGTCGGTGAGCGGGTAGTAGAGGAGCTGTGCGCGGATCCGCGGTCCGTGCCGCGCCTTCGCCAGCATGGTCACCGCGGCCGCCAGCGTGGCACCGGCGCAGTCGCCGCCGACGGCCAGCCTGCCGGGGTCCAGCCCGAGCGCGTCGGCCCGGGAGACCGCCCAGTCCAGCAGGGCGTAGCACTCCTCCAGCGCCACCGGGTAGCGGGCCTCGGGGGTGCGGCTGTACTCGGGGACGACGGCGCACACGCCGGCGCCGGTGACGAGTTCGCTGATGAGCCGGGCGTGGGTCTGGGCGTCGCCGAGCGCCCACCGGCCGCCGTGCAGGTACAGCAGGGCCGGGAGCGGACCCGTCGCGCCGGCCGGGCGTACGGTCCAGAAGCCGAGCAGCCGCGCGGGGCCCACCGGTGCCGCCTGGAAGACCGCGTCCACGTCGAAGTCCTCGAACCGGTCGGCCTGGGACTCCCGCAGCGCCTGCCGTGCCGCGTCCGGGCCGAGGTCGTCGAGGGCGGGCGGCACGGCGGCGGCGTTGACCAGGCGCTGCACCACCGGGTCGAGGACGACGGCGGCAGGACCCGGTGCTCCGGCTGTCATCTGCGTCCCTCCGACCGTCCCTCGGACACCCTCACCGGCCCTGCACCAGGTCGCGGAGCTGATGGCGGCTGCTGATGCCGAGCTTGGGATACACGTTGTACAGGTGCGAGCCTACGGTGCGCGGCGAGAGGAAGAGCCGTTCACCGATCTCGCGGTTGGACAGGCCGCGCGCGACCAGCTGGACGATCTGTTGCTGCTGCGCGGTCAGTTGCTCCAGCAGACCCGCGTCCGCCGGGGCGGGGGCCGCACCGCTGGCGCGCAGTTCGGTGCCGGCGGCGGCCGCGAGGGCGCCGGCGCCGAGGCGTTCCGCGGTCTCCAGGACCGTGGTCAGCTGCTGGCGCGCCTCCAGGGTACGGCGGCAGCGGCGCAGCCAGATGGCGTAGTTGAGGCGGACGTGGGCGCACTCCCACGGCCAGCGGTTCGCTCCGTGGTTGACGAGCGCGAGCTGGAAGTGCTGCTCGGCCTCGCGGTCCGGGCCGACCAGGGCGGTGGCGTGGTGCAGCAGCAGCGTCATCCGGGTGCTGGGGCGGTCGCCCTGCTCCGCCAGGACCCGTTCCACGATCGGCAGCGCCTCGGCCGACCGGCCGGTGCGCTGGGCGGTGACGGCGAGTTCGGCGACGGCCCGCGCGGACAGGCAGGGGTGCAGGGGCGCGCCGTCGGCGGTGAACAGGTCGCGCAGCTGCCGCCAGGCGTCCTCCATGTCCCCGCGCCCGAGGGAGGCGAGACCGCGGGCGCGCAGCAGCCGGGCGTGGGTGGCCCGGTTCTCGTCCAGGGAGACGGCCCGCCATACGGAGGGGGTGAACCAGGGCTCAGGCGGCACGGTGCCGCGCAGCGCCCGTACGGTCAGGGCCTGCGCCTCCAGATCGGCGCGCAGCCGTGGCAGGCGCAGCACCGTGGCCTCCGTGAGGGCGTCCTCGATCACGCTCCCGGCCTCGGCGAACCGCCCGGTGGCCAGCAGCGTGTCCACCAGCGGCGGCACCGACCAGCCGCGCAGCCCGAAGGCGCGGGCGCCGCGCAGCCGCTCGTCGGCGGTACGGGTCTGCCCAAGGTCCACGTCCGCCTCGTCCGCCTGGTGGGCGACCGCGGCGAGGACGGCGCGGGCGGCCGCCGCGTCGGGGGCGGCGGGCGGCCGGCCGGAGCCGGGCGGGGCGCCGGTGGGCGGGGCGGACCGCGGCCGGGTGACCGCGGCGACCAGTGCGGCCAGGGTCCGGGTGTGCGGGGTGTCCAGCCGGGCCAGGGGTCCGGCCGTGGCGGGCCGCCAACGCCCCGACGCGTCGGCGTGCCGGGCCCGGTCGAGCAGCGTGGGCAGGGCCGCCGTGTGCTCGGGCAGCCCGGACTGGACGGCGATGCCCGCCGCCAGGCCGGCCAGGGCGAGCGCGAGGGTCCGGTCGACGAAGGGAAAGTGCTCAGCGGCGTCGACGAGCAGCTCGAAGGCCTGGCGCTGGGCGGACTCGTGGGACAGGACGGAGGCCAGGGCACCGGCCGCGGCACAGCCGAACTCGGGTTCGCCGCCTTCCTGGACGAGCCGTTCGTACAGCTCACGGACCCAGCCCGGGTCGCCCGCGGCATGAGCGGCCGTCATGGCCTCGGCCAGCCGGCGGGCGCGCTCCGGCGGCCGTGGGCTGAGCCGGGCCGCCTGCTCCAGGGCGCGTGCGGCCTCCACCGCGTCCCCGCGACGCCAGGCGGAGGCCTCCAGGGCGGCGGCGACGGACGCGTCGGCGCCCACGGTGGCGGCGGCCAGGTGCCGGGCCCGGACCTCGGGCAGCACGGCGACCCTGGCGAGCTCCCGGTGCGCCTGCTGGCGCTCCCCCGCCGGGCGCCTGAGGTAGGCGGCCGAGCGGGCCAGCGGCTGCCGGAAGTCGAAGCGGTCCTCGGCCAGCGCGATCAGCCCGGCCGCCTCCGCGGGCGCCCACACCGCGAGTTCGTCGGTGCCGAGGGCGGCCATCACGGTGGCGACGGTCTCGCCGGGTCCGGCGGCCGCCGCGTACAGCAGGGCCCGGCGGGTGGCGGCGGGAAGCGCGTCGACGCGTACGCCGAAGACGTGCGCGTGCCGTACCGCTTCGGCGGGGCCCGGCGCACCGCGGCCCAGTTCCACGAGGGCCAGCGGGTTGCCCTCGGCCTCGGCGAGGATCTCCAGCCGGTGCCGGCCGGTGGGCGCGGCCGGCTGACGGTCAAGGAGGGCGGCGGCCGAGGTGGCGCTCAGCGGGCCCAGCCGCAGGGTTTCGGTGCCCGGCGGCGGGGTGGGCAGGTCGGCCTCGTGGCGTGCGGCGAGCAGCACGGTCAGGGCGCGGCCGGACAGCTGGCGGACCGCGGCGAACAGCGCCTCCGGGAAGGTTCGGCCGCACAGGTCGGCGTCGTCCACGCACACCAGCACCGGCCGGGACGCGGCGAGCCGGTCCAGCAGCGCGGTCACTCCCGCGTGCAGCTCGGCCTCGTCCACCGGGTCGTCCGCTCGCGGTGCGGCCGTCAGCGCCCGTTGCTGCGCGGCGGGCAGGGCGGCCAGCTCCTCCTGGACCGGCGGCGTCAGCAGCTGGCGCAGACAGGCGTGCCCGTGCCGTGGGTCCTCGGCCCAGCCCTGCGCCGCCAGTACCAGCACACCGTCGACGGCGGCCCGCTCCCGGACGTGCCGGAGCAGCGTGGTACGCCCGGTTCCCTCCTCACCGAGGAGCAGCAGGGTCTGGGCGGCGCCGGGCTCCCGCGCCACGCACCGCAGAATCCGCCCGATCTCGCCGTCCCGGCCCAGAACGCCGACGCCGTCGCCGATCGTGGACTGCTGGGATGGGTGGACCGTCATGCACGTACTCCCCGGGCGGTGCGCTGTTCCCTTGACCGGGGCCATCATCGCGGAGACCGGGGAGACCCGCTTCTGTCACATGACCAGTCACCGGCGCCCGCGGCCCGGCCGGCTCACCTCCGGCCCCGCCACACCGGCCCGGTCGGCTCACCCCCGTCACCACTCCTGACAGTCCCCCGACGGCACCGCTCCCGTCGACTCCCGCACGGCCGGCCTGCGGCCTGCCCCGCCGACCCGACCACGCCTCCCAGCCCACCGCCACCCCCGCGCCCCTGCCGCACCGGCACACCCGTGACGCTGCCCACCGACCCACCCGCAGTCCTGCCGCACCGGCACACCCGCGCCCCGCCACCGCCACCCCCGCGCCCCTGCCGCACCGGCTGCCCACCGACACACCCGCAGTCCTGCGGCACCGGCACACCCGCGCCCCGCCACCGCCACCTCCACGACCCTGCCCACCGCCACCCCCACGGCGCTGCCCCACCGGCACACCCGCGCCCCGCCACCAGCACCCCCCACAGCCCTGCCCCACCGGCCTTCCCACGACCCTGCCCGCCGGCCCGGCCACGCCCGTGCCCCGCCGGCCCGGCCACGGCCCCTCTCGTCCCCTCCGCGGTTCCCGTCCGGCCATAGACCACTGGCAGGATTGTCGTATCAGCGGCTCGACGAGAAGGACGGCTCATGCGCGCCGGCACCACCGACCACTCCTTTGATCCGGGCATCCTGGGACGGGCCGCCGAGCTGGGGCGCCTGGACCGGCTGCTCGGGGCGGTGGACGGCGGCGGCCCGCAGGTGCTGGTGCTGAGCGGGGAGCCGGGGACGGGCAAGAGCACCCTCGTCGACTGGGCGGCCGAGCAGGGCCGGGCCCGGGGGCTCGGGATCCTGCGGGTGCGCGGCAGCGAGGGCGAGGCGGGTCTGGGGCTGTCGGGTGTGCACCAGCTGCTGCATCCGCTGCTGCCCGGAGAGGGCCTGCCCGCAGGGCAACGGGAGGCGCTGGACCGCGCCTTCGGACCGGAGGCGGCGCAGTACGAGCTGAAACTCGATCAGCTGTCCCTGTGCGTCAGCGTGCTCGGGCTCATCACCGAGGCCGCCGCACGCCGGCCGCTGCTCCTGCTGGTGGACGACGCCCAGTGGCTGGACCTCGGCTCGGTGGACGTGCTGGCCTTCCTCGCCCGGCGTCTTGAGGGCCGGCCGGTGGTGCTGCTGCTGGCCGCCCGCGAGGACGGCGTACCGGCCCGCTTCGACCGGGTCTTCCCGCAGATCACCGTGGGTCCGCTGAGCCGTACCGCGGCCGGGCAACTGCTGGACGCGCAGCCGGATCCGCCGCGCGGCAAGGCACGGGCCGAGATCCTCCAGCAGGCGGCCGGCAATCCGCTGGCCCTGATCGAGCTGCCCCGCGCCCTGGCCCGGGGCCGGGCCGGCGACATGGGGGCCGGCGGGGCGGGGGGTGCCACCCTGCCGCTCACCGCACGTCTGGAGAACCTGTTCGCCGCCGACCTGCCGGGCCTGCCGGCGCCCACCAGGGCGGCGCTGCTCCTGGTGGCCGCGGCCGGCCCGGCCCGGCTGACCGATCTCATCCGGGCCGCCCCCGACCTGGACCTCGTATCGGCGCTGGACCCCGCCGAACGCGCCGGCCTGGTGCGGGTGGCGGACGGCGCGGTGCTGCTGCGGCATCCGCTGGTGCGCTCGGCCGTCTACCACGCGGCCTCCTTCCACGAGCGTCGGCAGGCCCATCTCGCCCTGGCCGCCGCGCTGGCCGAGGAGCCGGACCGCCGGGCCTGGCATCTGGCCGCCGCCGCGACCGGCCAGGACGCGGAGGTCGCCGACGCCCTGGCGGAGAGCGCCGAACGGGCCCGGGGCCGGGGCGGCTACGCGGCGGCCGCGACCGCGCTGGAACGCGCCGCCGCGCTGACCCCGGCGCCGGAGCTGCGGGCCCGGCGCCTGCTGACGGCCGCGCAGGCGGCGATGTTCGCCGGTCATCCGCAGTGGGTGAGCGAGCTGAGCGGCCGGGTCGGCCGGCTGACCGAGGATCCCCGGCTGCGCGCCGAGGCCTCGATGCTGGGCGGCTGGGCGCTTGGCGTGACGCTCCGTCACGAGGAGGCGCTGGCACTTCTGCTGGGCGTCGCCGAAGCCACCGCCACCTCGGCTCCCGGCCTCGCCCTCGGCGCCCTGAGCACCGCCGCGACGTCCGTCTACAACTCCGGCACACCGCACTACCGCGCCGAACTCGACCGGATCGGCGCCCTGATCGACAGCGACGGGGATCCCGCCGCCCGTGCCTGGGTGCGGACGGTCGCCGATCCCGTTCACGAACGGCCGCTTCTGGCGCGGCACTTGGCGGACGGGATGGCCGCCCTGGTGCAGGACGAGTCCCTCGGCAACCTCACGGCGCTGGGCGGCACGACGTGGATCCTGGACGAGACCGAGCAGGCTGTGCGTGTCCTCGGGCGGACCATGGACCTCCTGCGGCGGGCCGGCAGCGCGGGCACGAACGCGACCGTGACCCAGGCGCTCGCCCTCGCCCTGTTCGAGAGCGGCTCGTGGACGGCGGCCGGGGAAGCGGCGGACGAGGCGTTCTGGATGGCGACGGAGGCGGGAGCGGACAACGTGACCGTGGGCGCCGACATCCTGCGGGCCACCCTGTGCGCGCTCCAGGGCGACCCCGCGGCCGCCCGGACGCGTGCGATGCGGGCCGTACGCGGCATGGACCCGCGCAAGTCGCTGAGTCTCCGGGTCCGCCACCGGCACGCCATGGGCATGGCCGCGTTCGTCGCCGGCGACCACGTGGACGCGTACGAGCAGTTGCGCGCGACCTTCACCCGGGACTTCCGCCCGGCCCCCGTGCACTACCACGCCTCGCTCTACTACCTGGGCGACCTGGCCGCCGCGGCGGTCCGGGCCGGGCGGGCGGACGACGCGCGCACGGTGGTCGACGCCGTCGAGCAGGACCTGCGGCCCGACCCTTCTCCCCGCCTGGCGGCCGTGCTCCACCGGGCCACCGCCCTGCTGACGGACACCGAGGACGCCGAGCGGCACTTCCGCGCCGCCCTCGACGACTCGGCCACCGACTGCTGGCCCTTCGAGAAGGCCCTCGCCCACCTCGACTTCGGCGAGTGGCTGCGCCGGCGCCGCCGCAGCGCGGAGGCCCGCCCGCACCTGAGCGCGGCCCTGGAGTGCTTCGAGCGCCTGGACGCCCGCCCCTGGACCGAGCGTGCGGCGGCGGAGCTACGGGCGGCGGGAGCGGCGACGGCGCCCGCCGCCCCCGCGGGCGAACTCACGCCGCAGGAACGCCAGATCGCCGAACTCGCCGCCCAGGGCCTGACCAACCGCGACATCGCGGCCCGCCTCTTCCTCTCTCCCCGTACGGTCGGCTACCACCTGCACAAGGTCTTCCCCAAGCTCGGCATCACGGCCAGAGCCCAGCTCCGGGACGCCCTCACACAGGAGGACCAGGGCTGACCCGGCCGGGCGGGGACCCTCTGCTCCCTGACCCGCGAGGCGCGGCCGCGCCAGGCGTACGCCGATTTAATATCCTATAAATGCCCTTTATCCTGTTTGTTCATTCTCGCTGCGGCCACGGTGGTGGAGCAGGCACGCGCCAGGAGGCGGAATGCACCGCTCGATCGTGTGGGCGGACCCGACGGCGTCGACGCGGAGCGACGGTCGTCGGCCGAAGGCGCCCGCGACCCGGCCCCGCGCCGCCGGACCGTCGTGATGACGGGAATCGGAGGAAGAGAGCACGCGGAGGAGCCCCACCTCTCCGACCTGCACCTTCGCCTGCGGGCCGAGCTGGGCCGGATCGACGAGCAGTTGCGCGCCCTGCTGACCGCCATGGACCGGCTGCAGAGCCTGCTGGAAGCGGTGGTGGCCATCAGCCGGGAGGTCGAGCTCCCGGCGGTGCTGCAACGTATCGTGACCACCGCCATGGAGTTGGTGGGCGCCCGTTACGGGGCGCTGGGAGTGCTCGACGAGTCGGGGGAGCACCTGGCGCAGTTCATCACCGCCGGCCTGTCCGAACAGCAGCGCGCCGCTCTCGCCGGGACCGGCTTCCCCCGCGGGCTGGGGGTCCTCGGGCACCTGATCCACCACCCCGAGCCGCTGCGGGTGGATCACATCCAGACTCATCCGGCCTCCGTCGGATTCCCGCCCGGCCATCCGCGCATGCACACCCTGCTCGGCGTCGCCATCAGCGTGCGCGGCGAGGTCTACGGCGACCTCTACCTCACCGAGCGGCGCGACGGAAAGCCCTTCGACGCCCACGACGAGGGCGTGCTCGTCGCCCTGGCCGGCGCGGCCGGCATCGCGATCGAGAACGTCCGCCTGTTCGAACGGGTGCGCGCCGGAGCCGAGCAGTTCCAGCGCCTGCTGCTGCCCACGCTGCCCGACCTGCGGCCCTTCACGGCCGCCGCCGTCTACCGGCCCGCCGCCGAACCCAGCCGGCTCGGCGGGGACTGGTACGACGCCGTCCCGCTGCCCGGCAACGTCGTGGCGGTCGTCATCGGCGATGTGGTGGGGCACGACATCAGGGCCGCGGCCGCCATGGCCTCCGTCCGCAACATGCTGCGCGCGCTGCTGTTCGAAGGCGGCGGCACGCCCGGCGCGGTTCTCGCCCAGCTCGATCGCACTCTGCACGCCATCACCGACACTCCCGTCACCACCACGACGCTGGCCCGCATCGAACCGGACGGGCCGGGCTGGCGGCTGAGATGGAGCAGCGCGGGGCACGTCCCGCCGCTGCTCATCACCCCTGGGCACGAAGCGGAGTACCTGTTCGTCGAGCCCGGGCTGCCGCTCGGGGTCGACTGCGAACAGCCGCGCCCCGACCACTCCCGGTTCGTGCCCCCGGGCGCCACCCTGGTCTTCTTCACGGACGGGCTGATCGAGCGCCCGGACCGGTCCATCGACGCGAGCCTCGACGACCTCACCGGCCTCGCCACCGCGTACGCCGATCTGCCCCTGCAGGAGTTCGTCCAGGCGCTGGCCGACCACCACCCGAGCGACGGTCACGACGACATGGCCGTGCTCGCCCTGCGCGTCCCGCCCGCCTGATAACCCCGGCGGCCAGGCCGAACAGCCGGCTCAACGGTGCCGTGGAGGATCCGGGAGATCCGTCGGATGATGGACCGAGGGGCGATGTCGATGCGGAGGTCGCCCGATGACTGTCGCGCGGCATGCCCGGCTCCGGCACGGTGGTACGGCTGTCCTGGACGTCTGTGTCGTCGCCGCGCTCTACTACGGCTCGGCCAGACTGGGGCTGCTGCAGACACTGGTGCGCGGCCAGGTCACCCCGCTGTGGCCGCCCACCGGTGTCGCGGTCGCGGGCCTGCTGCTGCGCGGCCCACGGGTCTGGCCCGGGATCGCGCTCGGCGCGCTCCTGACCAACGTCGCCCTCGGGCCGTCGGGCTGGGCCGTACTCGTGATCGCGACGGGAAACACGGTCGCACCCGTCTGCTCGTACCTGCTGCTCCGCCATGCGGGATTCCGGACGGAACTCGACCGCCGGCGGGACGTGCTCGCGCTGATCTTCCTCGGCGCGTTCGCCGGGACGCTGATCAGCGCGACGACAGGCAGCGCGACCCTGGCTCTCTCGGGTGCGGTGGCCGCCGGCGGCTTCTGGCCCACCTGGTGGGTCTGGTGGACCGGCGACGCGATGGGCGTCATGGTGGTGACGCCGGTCCTGCTCGTGCTGCGCTCGGCGCGATGGCCGAAGAACGTTCCGGCCGCCCGCTGGGCGGAGGCGCTGCTGCTCGTCGCGGCCACCTACGGCGTCGGTCTCCTGGAGAACGGCAGGACGCCCCTCCTGTTCCTCGGCTTCCCCTTGCTGATCTGGGCGGCCTTCCGGTTCCAGCTGGCCGGGGCGGCGCCCTGCGCGCTGGCCGTGTCGATCTTCGCGATCCTCTCCGCCGTCCGGGGCGCCGGTCCGTTCGCCGGTCACGACCTGCTGACCCGGATGATCACCCTGCAGGCGTTCAACGGTTCCTCCTCATTCACCGCGCTGCTCGTCGCGGCGGCCGTCTGCGAGCGCGACGCGACCCAGAAGGAGGTCGCGCGAGCCTGCGCCCAGCTCGCCGACATGGTGGCCAAGGTCACCGCGGTCGGCCACCACACACCGCCCCCCGACGCCGCGGACACCAGGAGCGACGGGAAACCCGGCGAACGCCCCAGCGGCCGGCCGTGACCGGCCGCCCCGGCCCCCGGGCTGTTCAGGCACCGGCCGGTTTCAGCTGCCCGTCGGGGGACGGCGGCGGCGGTCGGCCCGGACGGCGCTGTCGTCCGCGGCCGGGACGGGCGCGCCGGGGCTGCCCGGTCCGCCCGCGGTGTCCCGCTGCCGCGTGCGTTCGGCGGCGCGGACGATGTTGCGGGCCATGCCGCCGAAGACGATCGAGTGAAAGGGCGACACGATCCACCAGTAGAGCTGGCCGAGCAGTCCGCGCGGGTGGAACAGGGCCCGCTGCCGGTAACGCGCACCGGTCCCCTCCTCCTCGACGTACATCTCCAGCCAGGCCAGGCCGGGCAGCCGCATCTCGGCGCGCAGCCGCAGCAGCCGCCCGCGTTCGATCTCCTCCACCCGCCAGAAGTCCAGCGAGTCACCGACCCGCAGCCGCCGGGCGTCACGCCGTCCCCGGCGCAGGCCCACCCCGCCGACGAGGCGGTCGAGCCGGCCGCGCACCGCCCAGGCCAGCGGCAGGGAGTACCAGCCGTTCTCACCGCCGATGCCCTCGACCACCTCCCACAGGGCGTCGGGGGCCGCCTCGGCGTGGTGTTCGCGTACGTCGGTGCAGAGGCTGCCGCCGGCCCACTCCGGGTCGGTGGGCAGCGGGTCGCTGGGAGCACCCGGCACGGAGGCGGAGGACCAGCGGGTGGCGACCTGGGCGTCCCGCACGCGTTGCAGCGCGAGGGAGACGGCACGGTCGAAACCGATCGGGTGGCCCGGCGGACTGGGCACGTACCGCTCGATGTCCCGTTCCCGGCACACCACCTCGTGGCGCAGCGACTCCGTCAGCGGGCGGGCGACGGCGGCGGGCACGGGGGTCACCAGGCCGACCCAGTGACTGGACAGGCCGGGCGTGAGCACCGGCACGGGCACGATGAGCCGCCGGGGCAGCCCGGCGACGGCGGCGTACCGCCGCATCATCTCCAGGTAGGTGAGCACCTCGGGGCCGCCGATGTCGAAGGCGCGGCTGACGTCGGGCGGCAGGCCGGCGCACCCCACCAGGATGCGCAGCACGTCCCGTACGGCGATCGGCTGGATGCGGGTGCGCACCCAGCGCGGCGTGACCATCACCGGCAGCCGCTCGGTCAGGTAGCGCAGCATCTCGAAGCTGACCGAGCCGGACCCGATGATGACAGCGGCCCGCAGGACGGCCGTCGGCACGCCCGAGCCGAGGAGGATGCGCCCCACTTCGGCGCGGGAGCGCAGGTGCGGCGACAGTTCCCGCTCGGGCACGTCGGCCGGGGTCAGCCCGCCCAGGTAGATCAGGCGGCCGACGCCGGCCGTGCGGGCCTGCTCGCCGAAGACCCGGGCCGCCTGCCGGTCGGTGTCCTCGAAGTCGCGGCCGGTGCCGAGCGCGTGCACCAGGTAGTAGGCGACATCGACACCCGCCATCGCGGCCGCCACCGAGCCCGCGTCGGTGACGTCGCCCTGGACGACCTCGACCCGCCCGGCCCACGGCAGGTCCCGCAGCTTGCGGGGGGTGCGCACCAGGCAGCGCACCCGGTACCCGGCGTCCAGCAGCTCCGGCACCAGCCGCCCGCCGATGTACCCGCTGGCACCGGTCACCAGACAGGTCCGCGGCTCCGTGGCAGCGGTTCCGTCCACGTTCGCCGTCCCGGCCGTCTCGTCCGCCACGCCAACCGCCTCAGTCGTCGTCGGTGCGCCCTGGCGCCCCTCGCCCCACTACCTCTCTACGGTGCGGTCCACGCGTCCGGATGCGCCGGGTGACTGCGGCATCCGGGTTACGCAGAGCGCTTCACGGACCGCCGGGCGGCCGGCACGAACGCCTGGCGGCGGGCGGGGTCCCGGCAGGAACGGAACGGTGAACCGGCGTGTCGGTCCCGTCGCGGGTGGCCGGGTCGAGCGGCTCGTGGTCGGCATCCGGGTCGGCGCGGTGGGCGGGGGCTGCCGATGCCGGGCGGGCGCAGGAAGAACGGGTGGCCCATGAGGCGGAAGAGGCCGAAGGCGGTCTCACCGGCGCCGTGGGTGTCGGCGGTGATCTCGACTGGGCGGAGGGCGCTCTCCTGTTCCGGCGGGTCGAGGCCTCAGCGGTGGCAGGGGCTGCCGTTCCCGTGCCGGGCGGCCCGGCTACGTCGGTCTTCGCGGTGCCGGGCCGGCGAGGCCATGCTCGTAGGCGAAGAGCACGGCGTGGACGCGGTCGCGCAGCCCGAGTTTGGTGAGGGCGTGGGTGACGTGGGTCTTGACGGTGCTTTCGGCGACGAAGAGTTCCTGCGCGATCTCGGAGTTGCTTCTGCCGCGGACGATGAGGTCGAAGATCTCGCGTTCGCGGGGCGTGAGCTGGTCCAGCACCGCGGGCGGCCGGGCCCGAGGGGGCTGCCGGGTGAACTCGCCGAGCAGGCGTTTGGTGACGGTCGGGGAGAGGAGCGCTCCGCCGTCGGCGGCTGCGCGTACGCCCAGCAGGAGTTCCTCGGGCGGGGCGTGCTTGAGCAGGAATCCGCTCGCGCCGGCGCGCAGGACGTCGTAGAGGTACTCGTCGAGGTCGTAGGTGGTCAGGGCGACCACGTGCGGAGGGGAGGGCTGGGCGAGGATGTGGCGGGTGGCGGCGATGCCGTCCAGGCGGGGCATCCGGATGTCCATGAGGACGACGTCCGGTGCCATTTCGCGGGCGAGCGCGACCGCCTGCACGCCGTCCGCGGCCTCACCGACCACCGTGAGGTCCGGCTGGGCGTCGAGCAGCGCGGCCAGTGCGACGCGGACCATGGCCTGGTCGTCCGCGACCAGGACCCGGACCGTCACGACGCCGCCTTGGTGAGCACGTCCGTGCAGGGGACCGACGCGAAGAGCCTGAACCCGCCGCCCGGTGTCGGACCCGCATGCAGGTGTCCGCCGTACAGACCGACGCGTTCACGGATGCCCAGCAGCCCCCGCCCGCCGCCGCCCGGCGAAGGGCGAGGCGCGGGTGCGGAGCCGTTGACGGCGGTGACTTCGACGCGGTCGGGCCGGTAGGCGACGGTGAGGTGCACGGGCGCTCCGGGGGCGTGGCGGGTGGCGTTGGTCAGGGCTTCCTGACAGATCCGGAACAGCGACAGCTCCAGTCCGGGGGTGAGCTGACCGGGGACGTCGCCCGCTGTCCGGTAGCGGACGGGTGTTCCGGTGGCGCGGATGCCGTCGACCAGCGCGTCGAGTTCGGCGAGCGAGGGCACGGGCCGGCGGTCCGGCGCGGTCTCCTGGTCGCGGCGCAGGGCGCCGAGCAGGTGGGAGAGTTCGGTGAGCGCCTCGCGGCCCAGGTGCTCCACGGCCGCGAAGACCTTCCCGGGGTCCTCGGGGGGCGCCAGCCGGGCCGTCCCGGCGTGCACGGTGATCGCGGCGAGCTGATGCGCCAGCACATCGTGCAGCTCCCGGGCGATACGGGACCGTTCGGCCAGGTGCGCGGCCTCGGCCGCGGTGGCCGCCTCGTGACGCCGGGCAGTGGCCGCGTCGCCGACGAGGAACGCGGCGCCGAGCAGCACCCAGGGCACGCCCCCCATGCGGTGGGAGAAGTCGAACAGCCCGATGCCCCCCGCGACGGCCAGTGACAGGGCGCCGAGCAGCTGGGCCGTGCGCCGCCGCGTGCCGTACGCGCCCACGCCGTAGGCAGCGGCCAGCATCGCCACGCCGGCCGCGACCTGGTTGCGGTCGAGCGCGCCGCGCAGCAGGAAGGCCCCGGTGGCGCAGCCGAGCACGGCCGGCGGCACGCGCCGCCACCACCAGAACGGAACCGACTGCGCCAGCGCCAGGGCCAGGTAGCCCAGGACCACCGGTGTCGCGGCCGCGTGCCCCGGCGGCCGCCACCACCAGGGCACGTCCGGCAGCGACCACACCAGCAGTACCGCCGCCAGCGCGGCGTCGACCCGCCTCGGGGAGAAGCGCATGCCATGACTGTACGGGCGGCGGTGCGGCACCGGGTACCTCATCCGAGGACGTCGCCGCGCTGGAACAGTACGGTCGCGCCCCACACGCACAGCGCCGCGACGGCGCCCAGGGCCGTGGCCTCCAGCCCGGTCTCCAGACGGCTCGGCGGGGCGCCGGACGCGCTGAAGAACCGGGACCAGAAGTTGTCGGGCAGGGCCGTGATCGAGTTCTGGCCCGCTCCGAAGCCCATCCAGTCCTGGACCCAGGTCGCCGGGGTCCAGCGTCCGAGGCCCGGCAGCGAGGCGGCGGCGAGCAGGCCGACGACCACCGCGGCGCACGACCCGAGGGCGCCGACGGCGCCGCGGGTGACGACGGAGGCCAGCAGGCCCACCGCGGCGAACAGGGCGAGGACGAGCAGCGCGCGGCCGCACTGCCCGGCGGAGTGCGCCAGCAGGCGAGTGGCCGGGGTCTGGGCGCCCGGCAGCCGGCTGAGCCGCGCGATCAGCGGCCCGGCGCCCGCGAGCACGGCCCAGTCGGTGGCCATGACCGCGACGGCGGCGAGCCACAGGCTTGCCGCCTTGGCCGCCAGCACGCGGCGCCGCCGACCGCACTGGGTGAGCAAGGACTTGAGGGTGTGTCCGGACCATTCCGCGCCCACGTGGCCGCCGGCCAGCAGCGAGACGACCAGCGCGCCGGGCAGCGAGGCCATCAGGCCGGCGGTCTCCGCGCCCGCCCCCGCTGCGGTCAGCCGCTCGGCAGTGTGCACCGCGGTCGCCGAGCGTTCGGCCTGCTGCCGCGCGGCCCGACCCCGCGCGACCCGCTGGACATCGGCGCACGAGGGGCCCGGGGCGAGATGCAGCTCGGCGCAGCTGGGCACGGTGACCGGCTGGGCGTACTGCCGGGCGTTGCCGGCTCCGCCGACGGCGAGGAGCACCGTGAAGACGATCGCTCCCAGCGCGGCGCTCCACAGCAGCGGGCGGTTGAGCTTGAGCAGTTCAGCGCGCAGCAGGCGCATCGGACCCCTCCCCGTCGTGGTCGTAGGCGGTCAGGCTCAGGAAGCGGTTCTCCAGCGCGCCGGGCTCCCGGCGCACTTCGTGAGCCCACACCCCCGCCTGGCCGAGCCGCTGGTTGATCTCGCGGGGGTCGGCGTCCTCCACCAGGAGCCGTCCCGGGCCGGCGGCCCGGTAGCGGTAGCCGGCGAGCAGCCCGGCCGCCTCGGTCATGTCGCTCGCGTCGAGCGTGACCCGCACGGTGGGCCTGGCGACGTCGTGAAAGGGCCCTTCCTCGATCAGCCGTCCGCCGTGCAGCACCGCGACGCGGTCGCAGACCTGTTCGATCTCGGAGAGCAGATGGCTGGAGAGGAAAACCGTGGTTCCGGCGGCGGCCAGCTCGCGCAGCAGGGAGCGCATCTCCTGGATGCCCGCCGGGTCGAGTCCGTTGGTGGGCTCGTCGAGGACGAGCAGCGACGGCTCGCGCAACAGCGCGGCGGCCAGGCCGAGGCGCTGCCGCATGCCCTGGGAGTACGTCTTGACCTTGCGGTCGGCGGCCTCGGTGAGTTCGACGCGCGCCAGAACTCGTTCCACCGCGTCCGGCCGGGGCGCGGGCCCGGCCAGGGCCAGGTACTCCAGGTTGCGGCGCCCGGTGGCCCATGGGTGGAAGCCGGGCTCCTCGATCATCGCGCCGACGCGCGCGAGGCCGTCGGGGTCGGGCAGCGGGCGGCCGTGGATCCAGGCGCGCCCGGAAGTGGGCCGCACCAGGCCCAGCAGCATGCGCATCGTGGTGGTCTTGCCGGAGCCGTTGGGGCCGAGGAAGCCGAAGACCTGGCCTGCTCCGACCGTCAGGTCCAGCCCGTCGACCGCGAGCGCCGCCCCGTACCTTTTGGTCAGCCCCGCACAGCGGATCACTTCGTCCATGCCTGCGACGCTAGGCATCGAAAGCCGCCGCGTCGTCAGCCGTGAGCCGAGATCCGTCTCCCCCGAAGGACGAGGGGCCCCTCGTGCCCACGGGGATCTGCCCGCGGGGCGTGGTCGAAGGTGCTGCAGCCGCCTGTTCGCCGGCCGCCTCGGCGTCACCGGCCTCCGGCGGCGCCCCACCGGCACCGAAGCCGTCCCGCTGCCCCAGGGGACGGGCGGGTGCCGGACGCGGTCACCCACGGCCGACGCGGCGTCGTCCGCGCACCCGCCGGCCGGCCGGCCGGGTCAGGGAGTGATGAGCGTGTCGAGTTGGGCGGCGAGGTCGGGGTGGGTGGCGGTGAGGTGGGGGCGGGTGGCGTGGAGGGGGTGGATGAGGTCGGCGGGGTTGTCGTGGGCGAGGGCCGCGTGGAGATGGCTGAGGGGGAGGCGGGCGGCGTCCGGCAGGTCGGTGAGGGCGGTGATCTGGCCGGCGATGCGACGCAGGTCGGCCGCGTTGCGGCGGGCCCACACGGCGGTGGTGCGTTCGGCGGCGCGGCGTTCCCGGGTGGCCTGGACGCGTTGTTCGCCGGTGGTTCCGGCCGGGCCGGGACGGCCACGCAGGTAGCGGCGTTCGGCGGCCTGGCGGCTGGCGACGCCGAGGGGGTGGGCGAGGTCGGCCCAGCTGGCTCCGGCGTCCCGGGCCGTCTCGATCAGGCCGGTCTCCCATCCGGCGAGCCGCTCGCGCACCTGCCGCAGCAGGAGGAGGGAGGCCAGTGCCTGGTCCGGGCCGACCTCGTGGGCCTCGGCAGTGGCGGGGGCCTCGTGGCGGGCGGCGCGCAGGGCGTCGTCGATGGCCTCCAGGGCTGTCGCGGCGGCCAGGAACGACGCCGGGCTGTTCGCGTCGGCACTGGGTGAAGCCGGCTGGTCGGCCGGGGTCATGGGCACCTCCCTCGGGTTGTCATCCTTTTGACGACACCGTGTTTGTCATCCATCGGATGACATGTTACAACGGTTTCAGTGAGGCGCATTGGCAGCAACTGCCCGAACCCCTGGAGGTGTTTTCCGATGTTGATGCGCACCGACCCCTTCCGCGATCTCGACCGGCTGGCGCAGCAGCTGATGGTCCCCGGCACCTGGTCACGGCCGTCCCCGATGCCCATGGACGCCTACCGCGAGGGTGACCAGTACGTGGTGGCCTTCGACATCCCCGGCGTCACCCCGGACGCGATCGACGTCGACGTCGAGCGGAACATGCTGACCGTCAGGGCCGAGCGTAGGCCTGCGGCGAAGGCCGAAGGCGTGCAGATGGAGCTGTCGGAGCGGCCGCTGGGCGTCTTCTCCCGCCAGCTGGTGCTGGCCGACACGCTCGACACCGAGCACATCCAGGCCGACTACGACGCGGGAGTGCTCACCCTGCGCATTCCGATCGCCGAGCGCGCCAAGCCCCGCAAGATCGCCATCGGCCTCGGCTCCGACCGCAAGGAGATCTCCGGCTGAGCCGGACGGACGAGGGCTGAACAGCGGCGGAGGACGGGAACCGATCTCCCCCCTAGGGGCTGTCCTCCGCGCCCCGAGGACCGCGGAAGGGTGGCGGCCGGCACGCGACAGGGAGCCGAGCGCACGGCCCGCGTGACGGCCGCCCCGGGTGCGGACCCGGTCGGCGAGGCAGGCGCCCCATCGGACGGCGCACCTGCCGGCAGGCACCACCCGTCGCGGAGCTCCGAGCCGCCGGAGCCGCCGGCCCGGAGCGGTTCTCACGGGCAACCGCACGACCTGGACCGAGGACGCCACCGAGCGGACCCGCCCACGGCCCGGGCGGCCGGCGCCGCCCTCCCCTGCTCTTCGGCCACCCCCGGCCCAACCGACCACCCACCCCCGGTGACCGCACACCGGCACCACGACCCTGGTGACAGAAAGGCAACCACCGCAGTGATGTCCGAACGCCGCGCACCGTTCCAGCAGCACCACGGGACGGCGTACGAGCAGATGCTGGAGAAGGTCCGCTACGAAGGCGCCTACTCCACCCGCGAGAGGGCCGAGGAAGCCGTCCGCCTGGTCCTCGCAGGGCTGGGACGCCAGCTGACCGGCGACGAACGCGCCGAACTGGCCGCCCGCCTGCCCTTCGAAGCCGCACGCATCCTCACCACCCAGATCCCCGACTCCCAGCCGCTCACCGGCTGGGCCTTCGTCAAGGACCTCGCCACCCGCACCGGCGCCCCGCAGGCCACGACCCGCTGGGACACCGGCTCCGTCCTCTCCGCCGTCGCGGCCTGTGCCGGCCCCGACCTGATCACCCGCGTCCTTCACCAGCTCCCCGCCGGCTACGCGCTGCTGTTCGGCCGCGCCGAACTCACCCCCGCCGCATAGACGGCGACGGCGAGCAGGTGGCGGGGCGGACGACGACACGACCTCGGCGCCACCGTCCGCCCCGCACCCCGCACCCCTCCCCCACCGCCACCGCCACCGCCACCGCCACCGCCACCGCCACCGCCACTGCCACCGCCACTGCCACTGCCACTGCCACTGCCACTGCCTGGCCAACGCTCTCCCCCGCCCGGCCGAGCGCGTCGGGACCGCCCCGCGCACCCGGCCGGGGCAGCACGCCCTTTCGACCACCTGCCGTACATCGTCTGGACGGTTCCATGGCCCCGACACCGAGCGACCCGGATTACGCCGCCCGCATCCTCGCGCTGGAAGCGGAAGTCGAGCAGTTGAAGGAGGCCGTCACCGCACACGCCGTCGTGGACCAGGCGATCGGGGTGACGGTCGCTCTCGGCCGGGTCTCTCCCGATGAGGGCTGGGCCGTCCTCAAGGAGGTCTCCCAGCACACCAACATCAAGCTCCGCAACATCGCCGAGCAGATCCTGACCTGGGGGCGCCTCGGCGAGCTTCCTCCAGGCATCCGCGCCGAGCTGGAAGACGCCCTCGACCGCCGCGGCCACACCCGGATTCCGGAGACTTCTCCGGAATGACCGGTTCATCTCGAAGCGGCCCGCCGGACCGGCACGGCACCGGACACGGTGGACGCGTCGGCGTCCGCGAGCCCGTGGTCACTCACCGTCCATCACGGTCGCTCCCACGGCGACGGCCTGCAGCAGTCGGGTGAGGCGCGGTTCGAAGTCGAGGGCGACGTGCCCCCACCGGGGGTTCTGGGCGTAGAGCTCCGCGAGCGTGGGGGTCGGGTGGGAGACCTGCCACAGGTGCGCGGTGAGCCCGAGCGCCGCAGCGACCAGGTCCTGGGCCTGTGCCGTCGTGAGGGTGCCGGAGGACACGGTGAGGGCCTCGACGATGCCGTCGTAGGCGGCGAAGGAACTGGTCTTGTAGCGGCGGGCGCGCTCGATGCCGACCTCGCCCTCGAGGCTGAGCGGCACATGGGTGAGCAAGTCGCAGAAGAGGGGCTGGGCCGCGAGGGTGGTGGCGACGGCGGCGGCGGACTCGGCCGGTGCCAGACCCTGCGCGCCCGCCAGGTGGGCGGTGAGGCTGTCACGCCACTGGTGCCACCCGCGTTCGGCCAGTTCCAGCAGGAGTTCCTCCTTGCTGTCGAAGTAACGTCGCACGGCGGACGGATGCAGGTCGGCGGCCTCCGTCACGGCCGCGAGAGTCACGTGCCGTACTCCGCCGCGGGCGGCCGCGAGGGCGCGCGCCGCGTCGAGCAGGTCCTCGGTACGGCGGAGTTTGGCCTCCGGGGAGCGGGCGCGGCTGTGCATTCCCACACCTTAACGCACGCGAGGTGCGTTACATCTCGAAGGCGTGCTAGCTTGCTTTAACGCAAGCACATTGCGTTAGAGACCCAGGAACAACAGGCGATCTTCGCGGCTTGGCGTTCTCCTCCCCGCACCGCGGGGAGGGCCCACCGATGCCGACATAACGCAAGCCGATTGCGTAATGATCTCGCCTGTTTCCAGCCCCTCACCGACTGAGTGGAGTCCCCATGCAAGCCGCCGTCGTCACCGCCTTCGGCCCGGCCGATGTCTTCGAACTGACCGAACTTCCCGACCCCGCACCCGGTCCCGGGCAGGTCGCCATCGACGTCACCCACGCCGCGGTGGGGCTGATCGACGTCCACCTCCGGCAGGGCAGGTACCAGGACCAGAAGGGGCTGCCGCAGCCGCCCTACGTGCCCGGACTGGAGGTGGCGGGCACCGTCCGCGCGCTGGGTGAAGGAGTTGAGGGGCTGCGGGTCGGCGAACCGGTGGTGACCTTGTCGGGCACCGGGGCGGAGGGAGGGTACGCCTCCGTCGCGGTCGCCGACGCCGCGATGACCGTCGGCCTGGAGGGAAGCGGCGTCGATCCGGCGCTGGCGGTCGCGGCCGTGCCCAACGCGGCGACCGCCTACCTGGCGCTGACCGAGGTGGCACACCTCAAGCCGGGTGAGCACGTCCTCGTACACGGTGCGCTGGGTGGCCTGGCGTCCGCCTTTCCGGGCGTGGCCCGCACCCTGGGCGCGGCCGGTGTGACGGGGACGGTGCGTCGCCCTTCGCTGGAACGTGCGCACGCCTCCGCCCTGCCCTACGACGAGGTTCTCGCCAGTGACGACTTCGCCGAGACGGTCGGCGACCGGCGCTTCGACGTCGTCGTGGACCCGGTCGGCGGCCAGGTACGCACGGACAGCCTGCGCGTGATGGCCCCGATGGGGCGGATGCTGCTGGTGGGCAACGCGAGTGGCGACTGGCAGCACACCGCACCCACCAACACCCTGTGGGGCGGCAACCTCGCGATTCTCGGCTTCGCGGTCGGCTTCCACCTCCCCCACCACCCGGAGCAGGCCCGCCCCGCGGCCCGCGCCGCGCTGGAGGCAATCCGCCGGGGCCTGGTGCCGATCGACGTCCAGACCCTGCCGTTGGCCCGGGCGGCGGAAGCGCACCGCCGTATCGAGCAGGGATCGGTCGGAGGCAGGATCGTGCTCACCCCGTGACGTCGACGGGGTCCCGGGCCGCGCGGGGACGCGCTCATCAACGGCGTGGATGACGCGGATACGCGATTCGGATCGCGCCGAGGATGGCGGTACGCGACATGACCGCCCATAGTCGTCCCTACCCGCCCGCCGACGTCCGGACGAGCCCTCGGCGCGCGGCCGTCCCCAGCATGCCGTGCGCCCGTTCGCGCCTGTGACAGGCATGCCCGCTCCGTACCCCGCCCTCTGGAGTCGTCATGCCCGGTTCCGTTCCGCCGCCGTCCGCCACCGAGGTCGACGACGCCGCCTCGCCCCCCGTGGCCGTCTCGGGCCCGGCCCATCTCCTGCGGGTCACCCTCCTGATGGCGGGCAGCTGTCTGCCGATCCTCGGGGCGGTGCTGATCGCCCCCGTGCTGCCGAAGATGCAGGACCACTTCGCCTCCGTGCCGGGGGCCAAGGCGCTGGTGCCGCTCGCGCTGACCGTGCCGGCCCTGGCGCTCGCCGTGCTGGCCCCGTTCGCCGGGGTGATCGTGGACCGGCTGGGCCGCAAGCGGCTGCTGGTCGTGGCGACCCTGCTGTACGCGGTGTTCGGCACGGCCCCGCTCTGGCTGGACTCGCTCGGCGCGATCATCGCCAGCCGCGCCCTGGTCGGGGTGGCCGAGGCCGCGATCATGACGTGCTGCACCACGCTGATCGGTGACTACTACTCGGGGCAGCGGCGGGTGCGGTACCTCGCCCTGCAGACCATGTGCGCGTCCGCGTCGGCCACGGTCTTCTTCGTGCTCGGCGGCGCCGCCGGATCGGCCGGCTGGCGGGTGCCGTTCTTCGTGTACGCCGTGAGTCTGGTGCTGGCCCCGCTGATGGCGACGGCGCTGCCGAGCCCGGCACCGCGCGCGGCGGCGGTCCGGACACCGAGCGACCGGGCCCGACGCACGTTCCCCTGGCGGCAGTTGGGCGGGATCTGCGCCCTGACCTTCTTCGGAGCGATGGTCTTCTACACCGTCCCCGTCGAGATGTCGTACCTGCTCGACGACCTCGGGGTGAAGAACTCCGGGATGATCGGACTGGCCACGGCGATCGCCAGCGCGGCGACGGTGGGCGGCGCGGTCGCCTTCGCCCGCCTGGGCCGCTCGCCGGACCCGCTGCTGCCGGCGGTCCTGGCGGTGTGCGCGGTGGGCTTCGGGCTGATGTTCCTGGCGGGCAACGCGCCGCTGCTGGTCGCCGGGGCGGTCGTCAACTGCGTCGGCACGGGGATGCTGCTGCCCGCTCTGCTGACCAGCGCGATGTCCCGCCTCGACTTCGCGGACCGCGGCCGCGGCACCGGGCTGTGGACGGCGGCCTTCTTCGGCGGCGAGTTCGCGTGCCCGCTGGTGCTGCTCGCGGGAGAGGCCGCGGTGGGGAGTCTGGCGAGGGCGGTGGGAGTGCTCGGGCTGGCTGCGGCCCTGGTCGCCGGCGGGTTGTGGACGGCCGCCCGGCGACGGGGCGAGGCGGTCGGTCCGCGGCCGTCGCCGGAACAAGTGGCATGACCGCTGCCCCCGGCGGACGCGGGCGCTGCGCGACCACCCACCAGACACCCGCAGCCGCCGGCCGGTCCATGACGGCACCACGGCGGCTGACGCCTGGCGGCTGGCAGTTGGCCACTGGCGGCTGACGCCTGACAACTGGCGCCTGACGGCCGACGGCTGGCGCCTGACGGCCGACGGCTGGCGGCTGACGCCTGACAACTGGCACCAGGCACCAGGCGGCGCCCACCGTGGGGTGTCGCTACTCCGTGAGCGACGCCCCCACCTCCGCCGCCTTCTGCCGCAACCAGATGTGCGCCGCGTCCTGCGCATGCACCGGATGCCACCACATGGCCTCCTGCACGGGTACGGCCTCGAAGGGACACGGCAGGACCCGCACCGCCGCCGAGCGCACCGCCCTGCGCGCCAGCCGTTCCTGGATCATCGCCACCCGCCGCGTGCCTTCCACCATGTGGGGCAGGAGCTGGAAGGTCTGCACGGAGACCTCCACCCGGGGACTGATGCCGATCATGCTGAGCTGGCGGGCGACCGGGGCGTCGTAGGGGCGCTGGTAGACCGCCCAGGGCAGACGGGCCAACTGGTCGAGGCTGAGTTCGTCTCCTGCCTCGGGGTGGTCGTCGGCGACCATGCACAGCCAGCGGTCGCTGAAGAGGTCGACGGCGGGCAGGCCGTCGATGACGCCGTGCGGCATCAGCAGTCCGTCGACGGTGCTCAGCACGGTCGCCGTGTTCTCCACCACCGAGGGTGCCGGATGCTGAAAGGTCAGCCGGATACCGGGCGCCTCCTCATGCAGCGCACGGGCGAGTGCCGCGCCGAAGACGGCCGCGCCGTAGTCGGAGGCGAGCAGCGTGAACTCGCGGGTCTCGGCGGCCGGGTCGAACTCGGCCTGGCTGGCGAAGACCCGTTCCAGCAGGTCGCACGCGGTGGCACTGCGGTCGCGCAGGGCCACTCCGAGCGGGGTCAGTTCGTAGACGTTGCCGGTGCGGGCGAGCAGTTCGTCGTCGAAGTGGCGGCGCAGCCGTGCCAGCGCGGCGCTCATGGCGGGCTGGCTCAGCCCCACCCGCTCCCCGGCCCGCGTGACGTTGCGTTCCTCCAGCAGCGCGCGCAGGGCGAGGACCAGGTTGAGGTCGAGTCGGGACAGGTTCACCGGGCACCACCTGGCAGGTCAGAGGTATCCATCGGATGGATTCGCCGCATCCACAGGATCTATTTCCGTGATCGCACGGCGAGGGCCAGAGTAGACCGCAACCCAGTGGGAGGAAATCTCATGGCAACGCTCGCGCAACCTGCCGGCCCGTTCGCGCTCGGCACGTTCTCCGCTCCGGAGGGACCCCGCTTCCCCGGCCTGGTGGCCGCGGACCGGGTGCTCGACCTGAGCAGAGCCCTGGACGGGGCGCCTGCCGACATCCGGGCCGTGCTGGACCGGTGGGAGGAGTTCCTGCCCGTCCTGCGCGCGCTGGCGGACGACCCCGGTCCCGGCCGGTACCCCCTGGACGGCCTGCGGGTGCACGCGCCCGTCGAGCCGCGGCAGATCTTCCAGTCCGGCGCCAACTACCGGCAGCACGTGATCGATCTGGAGGTCGCCCACCGCACCCCCGACGACCCGCGCACGGCCGAGGAGGCGCGCGCGGAGATCGCCGCCGTCATGGACCGCCGGGCGGCCGAGGACCTGCCGTACGTGTTCATCGGGCTGCCGAGCACCGTGGCCGGCCCCTACGACGACGTCGTGCTCCCCTCCTGGGCCGAACAGCCGGACTGGGAGCTGGAGTTGGCCGCCGTCATCGCCAAACCCGCGTACCGGGTTCCTGAAGCGGGGGCCCTGGAGTACGTCGCCGGGTACACGATCGCCAACGACCTGACCGACCGGGCCACAGTGTTCCGGCAGGACATGAAGGCCATCGGAACCGACTGGCTGCGCTGCAAGAACGCGCCGGGCTTCACGCCTCTCGGGCCGTGGCTCGTGCCGGCCGGGTCGGTCGCCGACCCGGGCGATCTGCGGGTCACGCTGAAGCTGAACGGCGACACCATGCAGGACGAGTCGACCAAGGACATGCTCTTCGGCGTCGCCCGGCTGGTGTCGTACATCTCGCAGACCGCTCGGCTGCTGCCCGGCGACCTGGTGCTGACCGGCAGCCCGGCAGGCAACGGCATCCACTGGGGGCGGCTGCTGCGCGACGGCGACGTGCTGGAGGGCTCCATCACCGGCCTTGGCGTGCAGCGCACCCGGTGCGTCGCGGAGGCAGCGGCATGAGCCTGGACCGCACGGACCCCGAGGGCGCGATCGCCGAGGCCGCCAAGGCGTACTCCAACTGGGGGCGTTGGGGCTCGGACGACGTGCTCGGCACCCTGAACTTCCTCGACGCGGCCAAGCGTCGCGAGGGCGCCGCGCTGGTCCGGCGGGGCGTGAGCTTCTCGCTCTCCCAGCGGTTCGACATGAACGGACCGCAGAAGGGCTGGCGGCGGCGCACCAACCCGGTGCACACCATGCTGGACACCGGCACCGACGCCGCCCTCGGCAACCAGGGCTTTCCGCACGGCATCGGCGGCGCGGACGACGTGATCGCGATGCCGCTCCAGTGCTCCACCCAGTGGGACGGGCTCGGGCACATCTTCGACCACGGCAAGGCGTGGAACGGCCGTGACGCGGCGACCACGGTCACCTCCGACGGCGACCTCGTCACCGGCATCGAGCACATGGCACCGTACGTCGCCGGACGCGGAGTCCTCCTGGATGTCGGCCAAGTCATCGGTGAAAAGGGCGAGTTGCCGGACGGCTTCGCCATCACCGAGGCGCACCTGACCGCGACCGCCGAGGCCCACGGCGTGCGCGTCGGCCGTGGCGACATCGTCCTCGTGCGCACCGGCCACCTCACCCGCGCCAGGCGCGACGGCTGGGGGGACTACGCCGGCGGGCCCGCGCCCGGACTGTCCTTCACCACCGCCGGCTGGCTGCACCGCACCGAGATCGCCGCGCTCGCCACCGACACCTGGGGCTTCGAGGTACGCCCCAACGAGTTCGAGCACGCCTTCCAGCCCCTGCACCAGGTCGCCATCCCGCACATCGGCCTGCTGATCGGCGAGATGTGGGACCTCGACACGCTCGCCGCGGACTGTGCCGAGGACGGCGTCCACGAGTTCTGGCTCACCGCCGCGCCCCTCCCCATCACCGGAGCCGTCGGCTCCCCCGTCAACCCCGTCGCCGTCAAGTAGCCCCGCACCGACGCCGGATGCACCGTTCCCGTCCCGTCCCGGACAGCGGCGGCACGTCCGGCCCGCACGCCCCTGGCCCGCGTCCCCGGCGGGCGAGAGCCGCATCCCCGCCGCCCGCATCCCCGCCAGCCGCATCCCCGCCGCCCGCATCCCCGCCAGCCGCATCCCCGCCGCCCGCATCCCCGCCGCCCGAAGCTGCGCGGCCCGATCCCGTGAGGTATCCGCGAGATGACACCCGCCCCCGCCCTCCCCCACTCCCGACTCCGCCCGAGCGGGGAAAACCCCGTCGTCCTCGTCATAGGCGGCGGTACCTCCGGAAACGCTCTGACCGTGCTCCTGCGCCGGGCCGGGATCGCCGTCGACCTGGTCGAGGCCAGCCCGGACTGGAAAGCCTCGCTCGGCTCCGGCATCACCCTCCAGGGCAACGCCCTGCGCGTCCTGCGCGAGGTCGGCGTCCTCGACGCGATCGAGAAGGACGGCTACACCGCCGACGGAGTCGCCATCCTCACCCCCGACGGCACCGTCCTGGCCGCCCACGAGGAACTGCGCACCGGCGGCGACGACCTGCCCGCCCACATCGGCATGCAGCGCCCCCGCCTGCAGCAGCTCCTCATCGAGAAGGTCCGGGCCTCGGGCGCCGACATCCGCCTCGGCACCACGGCCACCGCCTTCGACCAGCACGGGGACTGCGTGGACGTCACCTTCTCGGACGGGACGAGCCGCCGCTACGACCTGGTGGTCGGCGCCGACGGCCTGCACTCCGCCACCCGCCGGATGATCGGCATCACCGACGAACCCGTCCCCACCGGCATGGGCATCTGGCGTGCCCCCGCGCCCCGTCCGGCCGGGATCACCCGCACCGAGATGATCTACGGCGGCCCGTGCTTCATCGCCGGGTACTGCCCGACCAGCGAGGACACGGTCTACACGTATCTCGTCGAACCGGCCCGCGACCGGGCCTCGCTCGACGCCGCCTCGTACGCCGACGAGATGCGCAGGCTCAGCGAGGCCTACGGGGGTGTATGGCCGCAGCTGCGGGCCGCGTTCACCGACCCGAAGGCCGTCAACTACGCCTGGTTCGACCGGCACCTGGTGACGGGCCCCTGGCACCGCGGCCGCATCGTGCTGGTCGGCGACGCCGCCCACTGCTGCCCGCCCACCTTCGCCCAGGGCGCCGCGATGTCCCTGGAGGACGCCCTGGTCCTCGCCGAACTGCTGGCCGGCCCCGGCGACTGGGACGACCGCCTGCTCACCGCCTATCACTCCCGTCGGCTGCCGCGCGTGCGCATGGTCGTCGACGCCTCGGTGCAGCTCGCCCAGTGGCTGCTCGACGGGGTGCGGGACGCGGACGTGCCCGGCCTCCTGCACCGCACCATGACCGCGCTGCGGGAACGCCCGTGACCGGGCCCGAGCCGGCCCCCACGATCGACGTGCACGCCCACCTCCTGGTCCCGGAGGTCGAGGAGGCCGTGGCCGGCCGGCCCGGTCTCGCCGAGGCCCGCGCCCTGGACGCCCGCCGCAACGGACCGGCCGCCCTGAGGGTGAACGGCCCGATGGTCGGCGCACGCGTGCCGATGCTGACGGACGCGGCCGTGCGGCTGGCGGCCATGGACGAGCAGGGCGTGGACGTCCAGCTGGTCAGCCCCTCCCCGTCGCACTACCACTACTGGGCGGAGCCCGAACTGGCCGCGCGCGTGTGCCGGCTGGCCAACGAGTCGACGGCCGCCCACTGCGCCAAGGCCCCCGGGCGCCTGTACGGCCTGGGTCTGGTCCCCCTCCAGCACCCCGCCCTCGCGGCCGGCCTGCTCGACCACGCGCTGGAGCAGGGGCTGCGCGGCGTGGAGATCTCCTCGCACGCGCCCGGCCACGAGCTGTCGGACCCCGCGTACGAGCCGCTGTGGGCGCGGGCCGAGGAGACGGGCGCCCTCCTCCTCCTGCACCCCTTCGGGTGCACGCTCGACGAGCGGCTGGACCGCTGGTACCTCTCCAACACCGTCGGCCAGCCGACGGAGAACGCGGTCGCGCTCTCCCATCTGATCTTCTCGGGCGTCCTGGACCGGCACCCGGGGCTGAAGCTGATAGCCGCGCACGGGGGCGGCTATCTCCCCACCCACCTCGGCCGCTCCGACCACGCCTGGCGGGTGCGCCCCGACGCCCGGACCTGCACGCGGGAGCCGAGCAGTTATCTGCGGCAGCTCTACTTCGACTCCCTCGTCCACGACCCGGCCGTCCTGCGCGAGCTGGTCCGGGTCGCCGGCGCCGACCGGGTGCTGCTGGGCTCCGACTTCCCCTTCGACATGGGCGCCGACGACCCGCTCGGTGCCCTGCGCGCCGCGGGCCTGTCCGACCCCGACTTCCAGTCCGTGCGCGGGGCGAACGCCGCCGCACTGCTCCACCTCTCCTAGGAGGAATCCCCCCATGGGCGACCGTCTGCTCACCCACCTCAGGCACGTCGACCTCGCCGTGCCCGACTACGACAAGCAACTCGACTTCTACGCCGGGGTCTGGGGCCTGACCAAGGTCGCCGAGGACTCCGGGATCTCCTTCCTGGCCGCCGAGGGCTCACCGGAGAACTACGTCGTCCGGCTGCGCAGGGCCGACGAGAAGCGGCTCGACCTGGTCGCGTACGGCGCCGCCTCGGCACCCGACGTGGACACGCTCGCCGAGCGACTCCTCGCCTCCGGTGTGCGGCTGGTCTCCCAGCCCGGCAAGCTGGACACGCCCGGCGGTGGTTACGGATTCCGCTTCTTCGACGTGGACGGACGCACCGTCGAGGTCTCCGCGGACGTGGAGGTGCGCCGGCACCGCAGGATCGAGGAGAAGGAGTCGATCCCCGTCAAGCTCTCCCACGTCGTGCTCAACTCCCCCGACCTGGACGCGACCCGCTCCTGGTACGAGACCCACCTCGGATTCCGCCACTCCGACACCCTGAGTTCGCCGCACGTCGGCGATGTCATGCACTTCATGCGGATCAGCAACCAGCACCACTCGATGGCCATCGCCAAGGGCCCGCACACCTCGCTGCACCACGTCTCCTTCGAACTGCGCGGCATCGACGAGTACCTGCGCGGCTCCGGGCGCGTGCTGCGGGCCGGGTTCAAGAAGGTGTGGGGGCCGGGACGCCACATGGCGGGCGACAACACCTTCACCTACTTCCTCGACCCGCACGGCAACACGGTCGAGTACACCACCGAGTTGGAACTCCTCGACGAGGACACCTGGCACCCGCACGTCTACGACTTCTCCCGGCCGGAGGTCACCGACCAGTGGGGCACCGCCAACCCGATGAACGAACTGGTCGCCAAGGAGTCCTTCAACGACGTCGACCGCGGGGTGTTCGTCGCCCCGCCGGTCTGACCGGCCCGGAACCCTGATCACCGGGGGCGCGGCAGCACGGGCAGCCCCTGACTCCCCGCCGCGTCCCCGGTCCCGCTCTCCCGACAGGACCCCTTCATGCGCTTCGCCACGTACGAACACCGCGACCGACGCCGGGTGGCCGTCGTCGAAGAGGACGGCACACTCCGTCCGTTGCCCGGCGTCACGTCGCTGACCGGCCTGCTCGCCGCGGGCGGCGGGCTGCCGGAACTCCTCGACGCCGGATCCGCGGCGCTCGCCGTGCCGGCCGGCCCCCATGTCTCGCGGGTTCGGCTGCTGCCGCCTCTCCAGCCGCCCACCGTGCGGGACTTCGTGACCTTCGAGGAACACGTCGAGGGCGTACGGCGGTCCGTGGACGGTGCCGCCGGGGTGCCGGAGCAGTGGTATGCGGCACCGACCTTCTACTTCACCAACCCCTACGCGGTGTACGGCCCTTACGACGACGTCCCCGCACCGCCCGGATCGTCCCTGCTCGACTTCGAGCTGGAGGTCGCCGCCGTGATCGGCAAGGAGGGCCGCGACCTCACCCCCGGGCAGGCCCGTGCGCACATCGCCGGGTACACCGTGCTCAACGACTGGTCCGCCCGCGACCTCCAGTCCGCCGAGATGCGAGTGGGGCTGGGCCCGTGCAAGGGCAAGGACACGGCCACCACCCTGGGCCCGTACCTGGTGACCGCCGACGAGCTGGAGAAGTACCGCGACGAGGACGGCTTCCTGCGCCTGGGCCTCACGGCCTCGGTGAACGGCGAGGTGGTCGGCGAGGACCTGCTGTCCAACATGAGCTGGACCTTCGAGGAGATGACCGCCTACGCCTCCCGCGGCACCTGGGTCCGCCCCGGAGACGTCCTCGGCTCGGGCACCTGCGGCAACGGCGGCTGCCTCGCCGAACTGTGGGGCGTCCGGGGCAGGCAGGACCCGCCGCCGCTGCGGCCCGGAGACACGGTCACGCTCACCGTGGAGGGCCTCGGCAGCGTCTCCAACACCGTGGCCGCCGGCCCCGATCCGGTGCCGGTGCCGCCCGCGCGGCGCCGTACCCGGCAACGGCCGTGACCGCCCCGCACAAGCGGACAGGCCGCGGCCCGGGCGTCCTGCCGGCGGCCGGCCGGGCGCGGTCGCCAAGGCCGGCCCGGCGGCTGCCCGTCCGCACGGGCAGCCGTGCCGTCAGTCGTCGGGGACACCCGCCCCGCTGAGGGCGGGGACCGTGGTCTCCCGGTGGGCGAGGGAGCGGATGCCGAGCCGGAACTGGTCGAGTTTGCCGACGATGGTCTGGCCCACCGGGGTGTGGCCCCAGATGCTGATGCCCTGGTGGGTGCTGGGCTGCCAGGTCGACTCGTCGACGACGACGGGGTTCCAGCCCACCTCCCACTCGAAGCCCGACGGGGTGCGCGCGTAGTAGGACAGCTCCTTGTCGTTGGTGTGCTGCCCCACGGACAGGGCCATCTGGAAGCCGAGTTCGTGCACGCGCTGGTAGCTGCGGGCGAGGTCGTCGAGCGTGGCGGCCTGGACATTGAGGTGCTGGACGCGGGTGCGGACCGGGTCGAGGGGCAGCCCCCGGACGGCGGCGATCGCGATGGTGTGATGGCGTTCGTTGACCCGCAGGAAGCGGATCTTCAGCTTCATGCCGTTGATCGTCTCGTCGATGTAGTCGGTCAGGCGGGCGTCGAAGACGGTGTCGAAGTAACCGCGCAGCTGCGCCGGCCTGGTGGACGTGATCGCCACGTGGCCCATGCCGGAGTCGCCCGTGACCCAGCCGGAGGCGAGCATCCGCAGCGGCTCGGACGAGACCACGGGCGTGGTGCAGATCTCCTGGGTGATGCCTTTGGGGCCGGGGAAGCGCAGCAGCCGTTCGACGCCGCGCAGGGCGGCTTCCTCTGCCGAGCCCTGGACGACGGGGACCCCGTGGGCCCGGACACGCGCCTCTATCCGCTCGAACGAGGCGTGGTCGTCGATGTGCCAGCCGGTGACCACGACGTCCTCGGCCGGGCCGCGGCGGAGCAGGAACCGGCACTCCTGCTCGTCCAGGCGGAATCGCATCAGGTCGGCGGCCAGGTCGTCGTGGTGCATGCCGATGGCGTCGGTGCCGAAGCGGCGCCAGTCGGCGAAGCGGTCGGTCTCGATGACGAGGTAGCCGAGGTGGACGGCACCGAAGACGGACGGAGAGCTGTTCGTGTTCATCGGCGGCCTGCCAGGAAGTCGGCGGACAGCCGGTTGAAGAGTTCCGCGCGTTCGAACTGCACCCAGTGACCGGTGTTGGCGACGAGGTAGAGATCGCAGTTGGGCATGCGGTCGGCCAGCATACGGCCGCCGGACGGCCGGTTGACCTTGTCCGCGGTACCCCACAGCACCAGCGTGGGAACCGGCAGGCGGGACAGGCGCCGGTCCCGGGTGAAGTCCATTCTCCACAGCGTGCGCGGTGCGTTCGGGCCGGAGGGGCGGCGCAGCGGCGGGGCGGCCACGACCTCGGGGTCGAGGCTGTCCCGGTAGCGTCCGTCGATGACGCTGTCGGGCACGTCGGCGGCGTTGAAGACGAGGTACTGGCGGATGAACTTCTCCAGTTTCAGGCGCGAAGGCCCGTCCCCGGAGTAGTAGCCGAGGAGGCTGTTGAGGCCCGGGGTCGGCAGGGCGCGGGTGGTGCCGATGCCGCCCGGGCCCATCAGGACCATGCGGTCGACCCGCTCGGGGGTGTCCAGGGCCAGCCGCAGGGCGCAGGAGCCGCCGTAGGAATTGCCGACGAAGTGGGCTTTGTCCAGCTCGAGCCGGTCGAGCACGCCGCGGATGTGGTCGGCGAGGTACCCGAACGGGTCGGTGCCGTCGACGCCCTTGGTGCTGCGGCCGTAGCCGGGCAGGTCCGGGACGATGACCCGGTACTCCTTCGCCAGCTCGGCGATGTTGCGGGCGTAGTTGGAGACACCGGAGGCGCCTGGGCCGCCGCCGTGCAGCAGCAGGACGGGCGGACCGTCCCCGGTCTCGGCGACGAAGATCTTCTTGCCCGCGACGTCGAGCAGCAATTCCCGCATCGACGGCGGTTCGGTGAACGCGGTCATGGGATTCCTCAGGTGGCGGTGGCGGTCGCGGTCGGGTGCGCCGCGGGGGCGAATCCGGCCGGGGGCGGGGGAAGCGGGGCGCCCGCGGGGGCGGCGGCGTAGACGTAGGAGTCCGGCCGCAGGACGAGGGTGGCCGCGCGGTGCTCGCTCATCCAGCGCAGCAGCACTCCGTCGCTGTCGACGAGGGTGCCCTCGGCAGGGTGCGATCCGGCGGGCGTGACGGTGAACGAGGGAACACCCAGCCGGTCCCATGCGGGCTGCGGGCCGGGCAGTCCGCCGTGCAGCAGCAGCCAGTGGCCGCCGAGGACGTCGTCCAGCCGTACCGGTTCGCCGTCGGCGCCGGTCACCCGGGGCTGGGGGATCTGGTGCCCGGACGCCTTGGTGCGGGGTCGGGCCTGGAAGCCGTCGGTGTAGTGGGCGACGGGTATCCAGTTCGAGTCCTGGATCCAGTCGCTGAAGCCTGCCACGCGGTTCAGGACGGGCAGCACGAGGTCGCGGACCGCGGTCACCGCCCGGCGCCGTTCGGTGATGATCCGCCCGACGGTCACCGCCCGCCGGGTGACCTCTTTGACATGCGGCTTGCGCTCGGCCTCGTAGCTGTCCAGCAGAGTCTCGGGCAGCCGCCCGCGCAGCACCGCGTCCAGCTTCCAGCACAGGTTGGCGACGTCCCGGACCCCGGCCGCCATGCCCTGGCCGATCCACGGCGGCATGGCGTGGGCGGCGTCGCCCGCGAGGAAGACCCGGCCCACCCGGAAGCGGGCGGCGAAGCGGACGTGGTGGCTGTAGACGGTGGCACGCAGGATCTTGACGCTGTCCTCGCTGATCCCGTACCGGGCCACCAGTTCGTAGATCGCCTCGTCGCTGGTCAGGTACTGCTCGTCGTCGCCCGGCAGAACCGGGAACTCCCAGCGGTGGTGCCCCAGCGGGGTCGGGCAGTCGACCGCCGGGCGGGCCGGGTCGCAGCGGAAGCGCAGCCGGTCGTGGTCCGGCCACGGCTTGAGCATCTCGGTGTCGATGACCACCCAGCGGTCCGTGTACGTCCGCCCCTCGTAGCCGACGTTCAGCTGGGCGCGGGTCAGGCTGGTGCCTCCGTCGGCCGCGATGACGTAGGAGGCGCGCAGCCGCCGCACGGCGTCGTCGGCCGTACCGGCCACCGTCAGCTCCACGCCGTCCGCGTCCTGTCGCAGGCGCAGGCACTCGTGGCGCAGCCACACCTCCACGTTCGGGTAGCGGTCCACTCCGTCGCGCAGGACCTGTTCCAGCGCGGGCTGGTAGATGAACATCTGCGGCGGATGTCCGTGCCCGCGCGGAACGGGACGCGCGCTGACGAAGGTGCGGCCTCTCGCGTCGACGAAATCGAGCGGGCGGTCGGCGAGCATGTCCCGCTTCAGCCGCTCGGCCAGCCCGGCGCGCTGCCAGATCCTCACGACCTCCTCGTCCGTGGAGATCGCCCGGGCGCGGGAGTACACCTCCGCGTCCCGCTCCAGGACGACGACCCTGAGGCCCATCGCCCCGAGCAGGTTCGCCGCGGTCACGCCCGTGGGGCCGTATCCGATCACCGCCACGTCGTAGGCACTGTCCCCGGCTCCGTCCTGAGCCCGGATTTCACTCATCAGGCCACCTCACTGTGTCCCGTCGGTCTTGATGTAGCGTTCACTCCAATTGGAGCAGTCGTTACGGTAAGCCGGGTTCCGAGGTCGGTCAAGAGCCGCGTACGGGCAGGAACAGCACCCCCATGACCGGGCCGCGGAACGACGTGAGAGAGGCACGTCACCTTGGGGGAGTCGCGACAGCGCGCCCTCGACGTCGCACGGGTACGAGGGCACGCCCGTCGCGGCGCTCGGTGCCGGGTGCGGGTCGCCCGCCGGCTCCGGCTGCGCGCACTTCGAGGACGAGGGCGGCCTGATCGCCGCGGACATCGAGCGCGACTCGGCGGCCCCGGACTGCTGGGAGAAGAGACGGGCACCCCACTGGAGCGGGCCACGATCCCGCGCCGAAGACCGGCGAAGCCACTCGTGGACGCGCCGGGCTTCCCGCGCCTCGGCCTCACGCCCGCCCCGAAACGGCGAAACGGCGCCCCGCCGAGCCGCACGGCCGGGAAGTGACGAAAGGGTGCCGCGTACGACACCGGAGGCGGGCGCGTGATCTCCGGGTCCCGCCCGCACTGCCGTCGGGCGGGGCCGGGACGCGCGCCCGACGGGACCGCGCGTCGCGTCGCCGCGGGGCGCGCGGCGCGGGCCTGCTCACGAGGGCGGGTGTCTCGTACGGCACCGAAGGCGCGCGCCGACTCCGCCGGCGTGACATCCGGGGTCCGCCCGCACTGCCGGCGGGCGGGGGCCAGGTCGCGCGCACGACGGGACCGGGCGTCGCGTCGCCGCGGGGCGCGGGCCTGGGCACGGGAGACCGCTGTGTGGTGGTGGCCGGGGGGAAGGACGGAGCCTGACAGCGGTCTTCTCCGTTCCGGCACGGCCGGAAGGTCACCCCGGGTACGGCCGGGAGGTCACCGGGGAGGCCGGATCTCCCGCTTGAGGATCTTCCCGGTGGGGCCCTTGGGCAGGGCGGCCAGGAACCAGACCTTGCGGGGGTACTTGTACGGAGCGACGCGTTCCTTGACGAAGGACTGCAGTGCCTCGGCGGTGACCCGGGCATCGGGGGTGAGGGCGACGGCCGCGGCGACCTCCTCGCCGAGGGAGGCGTGCGGGACGCCGACGACGGCTGCCTCGACGACCTCCGGGTGCTCGTAGAGGACCTCCTCGATCTCCCGCGGGTAGACGTTGTATCCGCCGCGGATGATCAGATCCTTCTTGCGGTCGACGACGTAGAGGTATCCGTCGTCGTCCTGGCGGGCCAGGTCTCCGGTGCGCAACCAGCCGTCCGGGATCGCCTCGGCCGTCGCGTCGGGCCGGTTCCAGTAGCCCGCCATGACGTTGTGTCCCCGCACGGCGATCTCGCCGACCTCGCCGGCCGGGACTTCCCCGCCGGCGCCGTCGACCAGCCGTATCTCGACACCCTCGATCGGGGTGCCGATCGAGCCGGGCCTGCGGGGCCGGTCGCAGTGGTTGAAGGTGGCCACCGGTGAGGTCTCCGAGAGACCGTAGCCCTCGGCCACCGCGCAGCCGAAGCGGGTCTCGAAGGCGTGCAGCACCTCGGTCGGCAGCGCCGCTCCACCGGAGACGCACACCCGCAGGGTGCCGGCCTCGGCGCCGGTGGCGGACGGGGCCTGGTGCAGCAGCGCGTTGTACATCGTGGGCACCCCCTCGAAGACCGTCACCCGCAGCTCGTCGAGCAGGGCCAGCACCGCGGCCGGTTCGAAGCGGGGCACCAGGACCAGGCAGGCGCCCTGGCGGACCGCCGCGTTCATGCCGCACGTCTGGCCGAAGGCGTGGAACATCGGGAGGCAGCCCATCACCACGTCCCGCTCTCCCAGCTCGATCACCCGTTCGGCCACGACCTCGGCGTTGCGGCCGAGGTTGCGGTGGGTCAGCGCGGCGCCCTTCGGCCTGCCGGTGGTGCCGGAGGTGTAGAGGATCACGGCGAGGTCTTCGTCGTCTCGCGGCGTCTGGGTCCCGGCGGGTTCGCAGTCGTCCGCCTGCGACAGACCGGGGTCGACCGTGGTCACCACGGTGCCCGTCACCCCGGCTGCCGCCGCGGCCTCCTGCGCGGCACCCTCGTGCACGAACAGCAGGCCGGCTCCGGAGTCGGCCAGACAGTGCTCGATCTCACGTGCCTTGAGCAGCGGGTTCATCGGGACCACGACGCCACCGGCCCGCAGGATGCCGTAGTAGAGCCCCACGAACGCCGGAACGTTGGGCAGCATCACACCGACCCGGTCGCCGGCCGTCAGACCCAGAGTCCGCAGCATTCCCGCGACACGCGACGCGGCCATGTCCAGCTCCGCGTAGGTGAGAAGCGTGCTCCCGAACCGGAGAGCGGGGCGCTCGGGGTGACGGCGAGCCGTCTCCGACAGATTTCCCGCGATGTTCGGCATGCGTCCTCCTGTTAACAGCCCGGTAACCTCCGGATGCCGGGTTCAGACTGGCGTCAGGACGGGCCGCTGCCAATGGACCGGCGCACAGGATGGCCCGGCCATGTGTTGTTCCCTGGAACAAGGGACAGCGAGATGATCACCGTGGCTCGGCCAGATCTTGTCCGGGGGAACAAGGGCTCCCGTACCCTGGCCTGGTGCAGCGCCGCCCGCCCGTACCCGAGATCGCCGCCGTGGCCCAGTCCCTGCGCCCACGGCTGGCCGAACTCGTCGAGCGCGCCGCCCGCCGCATCCGCGACGAGATCGACGTCTACGGACCGTCCGGCACCGTCCCGGAGGGTGAGCTGCGGGCGTCGCTGCGGCGCAACATCGACAGCATGCTCGCGCAGTTCGCCCGGGGCAGCGGGCCCGACCTGACCGAACCCGGTGGGACGGGCCGGCTGCGGGCGGTTCAGGGCGGGCCGCTGCCCGACGTGCTGCGCGCCTACCGGATCGGTTTCGCCGAGGTGTGGACGGTCGTGGCGGAGGAGGCGGCGCGTCTTCGCGTGGACCCGGCCGTCATGGTGGCGGCGACGGCCGACGCGTGGCAGCTCGCGGACGAGTACAGCGACGCGCTGACCTCCTCCTATCGCCAGGCGACCGCCGAACTCGTCCGCGCCCGGGAGCGGGAACGGTCCGCTCTCACGGAGGCCCTGCTCAGCGGCCGCATCAACGACCCGGGGGCGCTGTGGGAGGTGGCCCAGACCCTTGGCCTGCCCCGGAAGGGCCCCTTCGTCGCCGTCGCCGCCGAGGTGACCATGCTCGGCCATGAACCGCTCGGCGAGGTCGAGGCACAACTGGCCGCCCACGGCATCCCCTCCGCCTGGGCGCTGCGGCCCGACCTCCACATCGGCATCACGTCCCTGCTCCGCCCCGACGCCCTCGACCTGACCATGACGGTGCTACGGCGCGGCGCCACCGCCCGGGTGGGCATGAGCCCGGCCTTCGCCTCGCTCGACCGCACCGGCCAGGCCCTGCGGCACGCCCGGCTGGCCATGAAGAGCCGGCCCGCCGGCACGGCCGCCGTGGTCCGCTTCCAGGACGATCCGCTCACGCTGGTCATGGCCGCCACGCCGGAGGCCGCGGCCGACCTGGCCCGCGGGGTCATGGGTCCGGTACTGGCGCTCGGCAAGGACGCGAGCGCTGTGCTGCTCGACACCTTCCAGTGCTGGATCGACGCGGCCGGGAACGCCGTCGCGACGGCGCGGGCCCTGCACTGCCACCCCAACACGGTCCGCTACAGACTGCGCAAGCTGGAGGGCCTGACCGGCCGTTCGCTGCAGGCCCCCGGGGACACGGCCGAACTCGTCGCGGCCCTGCGTGCCGTCAGGGTCCTGCCGGACACCGCGGCGGACGGGAACGCTCGTCCATGAACGCGCCGGGAGCGGCCGCGGTCGGGCCAGGGTAGGGAAGCGCTCCCTCCCTGGTCGGCCGAGGCCGGGCAGCGGGGCGCCGGGCGACGTCCCGGGCTCCGCGATCACCTGGATGAGCGCGCCGGCCTCCCCGGTCCGGGCGAGTATCCGCCGGGCCGGGCGGACGAGGGCCCGACGGGTCTCGGCACGGCGATGGCCACCCGGGCGGCCCGGGAACTCGACGACGGCGCAGTTCCGCGCGACTACCTACCGCGTCCCGCCCGCCGGGCAGGCATGGGCCACGAGTCCCGGTCCGCCGGGCGGACGGCGCCCGGGCCGGGTCCGTCCGCCGCCTCCCGCCGGGCACGCGCCCGGGATCTCCCGCCCGGCTCTCCCCGGAACCCCGGGCCGGCAGCCGGCTGGGCCCGCCTGCGGTAGACCAGGTAAGGGCGGGCCAGATAGCCGATCGGGGCACTCCACACGTGGACCAGCCGGGTGAACGGCCAGGCCGCGAAGAGCAGGCAGGCGGTCAGGGCGTGCAGTTGGAACAGCAGCGGGGCGCCGGTCATCGCCTCGGGCCGGGGCTGGAGGGCGAAGACGCCGCGGAACCAGACCGAGACGGTCTCGCGGTAGTCGTAGCCGCCGCCGAAGACGTTGTGCGTGGCGGTGGCGGAGATGCCGAGCACGACGGTGGCGGACAGCAGCGGGAACATCACCTTGTCGCTGCGGTCGGTGGTGAGCCGGATCCGGCGGGTCAGCAGCCGTCGCGCGCACAGCATGCCGAGGCCGGTGAGCATGGCGACGCCCGCGACGGAGCCCAGCCAGACGGCCGTGGTGTGGTAGGCGTGCTCCGAGACGCCGACCGCCTCGGTCCAGGAGGCCGGTACGGCGAGACCGACCACGTGGCCGGCGATCACCGCGAAGGCGCCGAGGTGGAACAGCGGGCTGCCCCAGCGCAGCCAGCGACGCTCCAGCAGCTGGCTGGTGTGGGTGGTCCAGCCGAACTGGTCCTGCCGGTAGCGCCAGACGTGCCCGACGGCGAACACGGCGAGGCAGACGTACGGGAAGGCGACCCACAGCACCAGGTCGGCGGTCGTGACGTTCATCGGCGGTCTTCCTGACGTGCGGTCGGGGCCAGGGTCGGCGCGGCCTGCTGCGGCGGGGTGAAGGTGCCGGGCGGGGCGAACTCCCCGTCGCCGTAGGTTCCGTAGGGGTCCAGGCCGACCTCCTCGTTCGGCGGGCCCTGGGCGGCGAGTTCGGCGACGGCCGCGAGATCCGCCTCCGTCGGCGGTGGCAGCAGGGTGAGCAGAGCGGCCAGGAGGTGCCGGTACGGCGAGTCCGCGTCGGTGAGGGCGCGGTGGATCAACTCCAGCCCGCGCCGGTGCTGCCGCAGCGGCGCCTCCCCGGCGCCCGGACCGGCGAGGGCGGCGAACTCCAGGACGACGGGGAGGTGGTCGGGCAGTTCGCCGGCGTCGGTGCCCCAACCCGTGGCGGCGTAGCGCTGGTTGAGGGTGAGCAGGGCCATGCCGCGGCGGCGGGTGTCGCCGTGGAGGTAGTAGGTGAGATACAGGCCGCTCTTGCGGCGCAGGTCGAACATCTCGACGTAGTGCCGCTCCAGCGCCTCGGGATCCTGTGCGGCGAACCAGTCGGTGAACCCGGCCAGGTGTGCGGCCGCCGGCGTGTCCGGCAGGGCCTCCACCACGGAGGTCAGCTCCGTCCGGGCCGCGGTGATTTCGGCGTCCGGGTACTGCAGGAGCAGCGACACGAGCCGCAGCACCAGCGCCCGGCCCGCCGTCTCCTCGGGTGTGAGCGTGGCCCGGCGGCGGATCGCCGCGCGGACGCGGGTGCGGACGATGGCCGGGACGGTGGCGGGCAGGGGGCTCATGCGCGGTCTCCTGTCGAGGTGCGGCGCAGGGTGGGAATGCCGAGCATCACCCGTCGGCCACCGTCCTGTGCCGGTTCGCCGGGCGTCTCGACCGGGCAGCGGTTCTCCGTCGCGGTGAGCGCGGCGGCGTCCTCCTTGTGCGCGGCGGGGACGACGTACCGGTCCTGGTACTTGGCCACCGCCAGCAGCCGGTGCAGGTCCTCCGCCTCCCGGGCGGTCAGCCCGACGGCCTTGAGGGCGGCCTCGTCGCCCGCCTCGCCCAGGGTCCGCTCCCGCATGTACGACCGGAGGGCGGTGAGTTTCATCAGCACGCCTGCCACGACGTCGGCGTCCCCGGCGGTGAACAGCTCCGCGAGGTACTCCAGCGGGATGCGCAGCCGGGTGACGGCGGCGAAGACGTGGTCGGGGTCGTCCTGGTCGCCGCCGGCCGCGTCGACGGCGTCCAGCACGGGCGACAGCGGCGGGACGTACCAGACCATCGGCATCGTCCGGTACTCCGGGTGCAGCGGAAGGGCGACCTTGTACCGCATCACCAGGTCGTACACCGGCGAGCGCCGGGCGGCCTCCAGCCAGTCCTCGGGGATGCCGGACTCCCGTGCGGCGGCCCTGACCTCGGGGTCGTGCGGGTCGAGGAAGACGCCGCGCTGGGCGTCGAGGAGGTCCTGCTCGTCCGGGGTGGCCGCGGCCTCACCCACCTTGTCGGCGTCGTAGAGGAGCAGGCCGAGGTAGCGCAGCCGGCCGACGCAGGTCTCGGAGCAGACGGTGGGCTGTCCGGCCTCGACGCGCGGGAAGCAGAAGGTGCACTTCTCCGCCTTGCCGGTGGCGTGGTTGACGTACACCTTCTTGTACGGGCACGCCGTCACGCACATCCGCCAGCCGCGGCAGCGGTTCTGGTCGACGAGGACGATGCCGTCCTCGACGCGCTTGTACATGGCGCCCGAGGGACAGGCGGAGACACAGGCCGGGTTGAGGCAGTGCTCGCACAGGCGGGGCAGGTGGAAGAGGAAGGTCTGCTCGAACTCGAACCTGACCTTCTCCGCCCACGCGCCGGTGAGGTTGGGGTCGCCGGCCGCGTGTTCGGGTGCTCCGCCGAGGCCGTCCTCCCAGTTGGCACCCCAGGTGACGGCGGTGGGCCTGCCGGTGAGGACGGAGCGGGGGCGGGCCACCGGGAGGTCCTCGCCGGCCGGGGCGCTGACGAGGTTGTCGTAGTCGTAGGTGACCGGCTCGTAGTAGTCCTCGATGGCGGGCAGGTCCGGGTTGGAGAAGAGCGACAGCAGGCGCCTGACGCGCCCTCCCGAGCGCAGGACCAGACGTCCGCGCTTGTCGAGCATCCAGCCGCCCTTCCAGTGCTCCTGGTCCTCGTAGCGGCGCGGGTAGCCGACACCGGGCTTGGTCTCGACGTTGTTGAACCAGGCGTACTCGACGCCGGTCCGGTTGGTCCACGTCTGCTTGCAGGTGACGGAGCAGGTGTGGCAGCCGATGCACTTGTCGAGGTTCATCACCATCGCCACTTGGGCCATGACGCGTCCGATGGTGGCTTCGCCACGGGGCATCTCAGTACTCCACTTCCTGGCTGCGGCGGCGGATGACGGTGACCTCGTCGCGCTGGTTGCCGGTGGGACCGTAGTAGTTGAAGCCGTAGGTGAACTGTGCGTAGCCGCCCGCGAGATGGGTCGGCTTGAGCAGCAGCCTGGTCAGGGAGTTGTGGATGCCGCCGCGCCGGCCGCTGACCTCGGTCTTCGGCACGTTCACGGTGCGGTCCTGGGCGTGGTGCATGTACACGGTGCCCTCGGGCATGCGGTGGGTGACCACGGCGCGGGCGACGACGACGCCGTTGCGGTTGTACGCCTCGATCCACTCGTTGTCCTTGACGCCGGTCTTCTCGGCGTCGGCGGTGGACATCCAGATCGTGGGTCCGCCGCGGGACAGGTCGAGCATGAACTTGTTGTCCTGGTAGTTGGAGTGGATGGACCACTTGGAGTGCGGGGTCAGGTAGCGGACGGTGACCTCCGCCCGGCCGTCGTGGAGATGCTCGTCGCCGTAGTGCCGGAGCGCGTTCAACGGCGGCCGGTAGACGGGCAGTTGCTCGCCGAGTTCGGCCATCCAGTCGTGCTGGACGAAGAAGTGCTGGCGGCCGGTGAGGGTGTGCCAGGGCTTCTTGTGCTCGGTGTTGATGACGAACGGCGAGTAGCGGCGCCCGCCCGTCTCGCTGCCCGACCACTCGTACGAGGTGATGACCGACCGGGGCTGGGTGCGGGTGTCGGCGAAGGTGATCCGCTCGGCCTCGCGCTCCGCGGCGAGCTCGACCAGCCCCGCGCTGCCGGTCTGCCGCTCCAGTGCGCGGAAACCCTCGGTGGCGAGGCGGCCGTTGGTGGTGCCGGACAGGGCGAGGATGGCCTCGCACATGTCGGAGGCGGTGGCCAGGGACGGACGGCCGGCGGCCACTCCGTCCCGCACGGTGCCGCAGCGGTGGCGCAGTTCGTCCAGCTCCCGGTCCGGGTGGACGGTGATGCCCTTCGTCGTGGTGCCCAGGGTGTCGAGCAGCGGGCCGACGGCGCGCATCTTCTGGGCCACGGCGGCGTAGTCCCGTTCGACGGTGACCAGCTTCGGCATGGTCCGTCCCGGGACCGGTTCGCACTCGCCGGCCTTCCAGTCCCGTACCGCTCCGCCCGGCTGGGCGAGTTCGTCCGGGGTGTCGTGCAGCAGCGGTACGGCCAGGACGTCGGTGCGGGTGCCGAGGTGCTCGGCGGCCAGCTCGCTGAACCGGTCGGCGATGGTCAGGAACGTGTCGTAGTCGGTGCGGGCCTGCCAGGGCGGGGCGATGGCCGGGGTGAAGGCGTGCACGAAGGGGTGCATGTCCGTGCTGGACAGGTCGTCCTTCTCGTACCAGGTCGCGGCCGGCAGGACGACGTCGGCGAGCAGGCCGGTGGACGTCATCCGGAAGTCCATGCAGACCAGCAGGTCGAGCTTGCCCTCGGGGGCCTCGTCCCGCCACACCACGTCCTTCGGGCGGGCCTCGGGCGGGGTCTCCTCGGAGCGGACCGCGGCGTCCGTGCCCAGCAGGTGGCGCAGGAAGTACTCGTTGCCCTTGCCGGAGGAGCCGAACAGGTTCGCCCGCCACACCGTCAGCACCCGGGGGAAGTTGGCCGGGTCGTCGGGGTCCTCCACGGCGAACCGCAGCCGCCCCGACCTCAGTTCGTCGACGATGTGCTCGGCGACCGGCCGGCCGGCCCGCGCCGCCTCGTCCGTGAGGTCGAGGGGGTTGCGGTTGAAGCCGGGGTGGCCGGGCGTCCAGCCCAGCCGCACCGCCTGCGCCAGACAGTCGGCGAACCCCTTCCCCCGGAACCGCCCCTGTCCGAGCGGCGAGGCCAGCTCCTCGGGCCCGAACGCCTCGTACCGCCACTGATCCGAATTCAGGTACCAGTACGAGGTACCCGCCATGTGCCGGGTGGGCCGCTGCCAGTCGAAGGCGAACGACAGATGCTGCTGGCCGGTGACCGGGCGGACCTTCTCCTGGCCCACGTAGTGCGCCCAGCCGCCGCCGTTGACGCCCTGACAGCCGGTCATCGTCGTCAGGGCCAGGAAGGCGCGGTAGATGGTGTCGGAGTGGAACCAGTGGTTGGTGCCCGCGCCCATCGCGATCATCGAACGGCCCCGGGTGCGCTCGGCGTTGCGGGCGAACTCCCGGGCGATCCGGGCCGCCTGCTCCGCGGGCACGGAGGTGATCGTCTCCTGCCAGGCCGGGGTGTACGGCTCGGACGCGTCCTCGTACGACGTGGGCCAACTGCCGGGCAGACCGGGCCGCTCCACCCCGTACTGGGCCAGCATCAGGTCGAAGACCGTGGTGACCAGGCGCCCGCCGACGCGCCGTACCGGTACACCGCGCACCATCACCGAGCCGCCCTCCGTGCCGCCCTCGTCGAAGCGGGGCAGGGCCACGGCCGCCGTGTCCTCGGCGCTCTCCAGCAGGCTCAGCTCGGGCACCACGTCGCCGAGGTCGAGGTTCCAGCGGCCCTGTCCGGCCTCCCCCCAGCGGAAGCCGAGCGAGCCGTTCGGCACGACCGGCTGCCCGGTCGCCGCGTCGAGGAGCACGGTCTTGGATTCGGCGTGTTCCGTGTCGTGTCCGAGGTCGGCCGCGGTCAGGAAGCCGTCGGGGACGAGGCCGTGCTCGTGCTCGCGCAGGGCGACCAGGAACGGCGCGTCCGTGAACGTCCTCAAGTAGTTCTGGAAATACGGCACTTCCCGGTCGACGAGGAACTCGCGCAGGATCACGTGCCCCATGGCCATAGCCAGCGCGCCGTCCGTGCCCGGGTGCGGGGCCAGCCACTCGTCGGCGTGCTTGACGTTGTCCGCGTAGTCGGGGCTGACGGCGACGACCTTGGTGCCGTTGTAGCGGGTCTCGGTCAGGAAGTGGGCGTCGGGCGTGCGGGTGACGGGGATGTTCGAACCCCACATCACCAGGTAGCCGGCGTTCCACCAGTCGGCGGCCTCCGGTACGTCCGTCTGGTCGCCGAAGACCTGCGGGGAGGCGATCGGCAGGTCGGCGTACCAGTCGTAGAAGGAGATCAGGGTGCCGCCGATGAGCGACATGAAGCGGGCGCCGGCCGCGAAGGACGCCATCGACATCGCCGGGATCGGGGAGAAGCCGGCGACGCGGTCGGGGCCGTACGCCTTGACCGTGTGCACCTGGGCGGCGGCGACCAGCTCGCTCACCTCGTCCCAGTCCGCGCGTACCAGGCCGCCCTTGCCGCGGGCCCGCTTGTACGCCCGCGCCTTCGCCGGGTCGGACGTGATCTCGGCCCAGGCCGCCACCGGGTCGCCCAGACGCTTCCGCGCCTCGCGCCACAGTTTGAGCAACTCGCCGCGCACGTAGGGGTAGCGGACCCGGCTGGGCGAGTAGGTGTACCAGGAGAACGACGCCCCTCGCGGGCAGCCGCGCGGCTCGTACTCGGGGCAGTCCGCGCCGATCGACGGGTAGTCGGTGGCCTGGTGCTCCCAGGTGATGATGCCGTCCTTGACGTACACCATCCACGAACACGAGCCGGTGCAGTTCACCCCGTGCGTGGAGCGCACCACCTTGTCGTGCGCCCAGCGGTCCCGGTAGAAGCCCTCCCACTTCGGGTCGGCGGTGCCGAACACGGCACGCCCGTCGGCCGACACCTCACGGCGCGTCAGCAGCCGTCGCGCGGCCAGCGGCCAGCCCTCGGCGGCGGGTCCGTGCGCGGGACCCGCGGTCTTGTCCGTCTCCATGGTCAGGAACGCTATGCGGTGCGGCCTCCGGGGTACCTGGGTCCGGTGGCCCCCGGGGACGGCCTACCGGCCCAACTCGTGCCGTCGTGCCGGGGCCAATGGTCCCGGCACCCGGGCCGGCCGACCGGCCGGGGAGCGGACCTGTCCGGCGTCGCGCACCGGGCCGGTCGAACCGCGGATGCGTGGCTCCGAAGTGTCCTGTACACGACCGACGTCACGCGGCACGCCGGACGCCGCGCGGTCGAGGCCGCCCCGGCGTCAGAGCACCCGGCCGTTTCCACCACGTGCGGCCGGCCGAGGCCCCGGCCCCACGCCCAGGTCAGAACAGGCCAGGCCAAGCCAGAACCGGAATGCGGTATTCCGTGACATCTGTCACAAGGATCCGGGACCTGTGCGTGCCGGATAGTAGACGTCGCTCTGGTGACATATGGGATTTGTCTGACTTGCGGCAGACGTGAGTCCGACCCGGATTCCCGGCCCGCCGCCCGCGAGCCGCCCTCACCCGTTCCGCGCCCACACAGGGCTTCTGACGGGGCGACAGGATTCCGCACCGGCCCCGGAAAGCGGACCAGCGCCGCCCCGCTCCCATGACAAGGGCCGCCCCGGCCTACGAAGCGAGCTAGTACCGAGGCCCTTTGCGCCGCATGTGAAGGCGTCTTAAGAATGACGACCCGCAAGACGCCGCCGCAGCTCAGGAGCGGGTTACTCATGGGTAAACATCGTAAGAACACGCATTGCCGGCGGATAGTCATCGCTGCCGTCGCCGTAGGCACCGTGGGCATACCGTCCGCCGCCATGGCCTGCACCGACTGGCCGGACAGCGGTGGACAGCGCTCCAGCAGCGCCGGGACCAGCGCAGCGCAGGTCTCGTGGCACAAGAAGGACTGGTGGAACGACGCGAGCTGGGGCCGCCCCTGGAACGCCGACCGGACCGGCGAGCCCTCGCGGACGGCATCGGCGGCGCCGAGCGCCACGAAGACTCCGCACACCGCCCCCGCGAAGGCCGCCGCACGGCGGCTGAGGGCCACAGCGCCCTGGCACACCGCACGGACCACTGCTCCCGAGCCCGGCATCACCGCGTGGCCCGGCACGACCGCTCGCAAGCCCGGCATCACCGCGCCGCCCAGCACCACCGCTCCCCGGCCCAGCACCCCCGCGACGCCCAGCACCCGGAACCCCACCGCCACCGCTTCCGCGCCCTCCCCCGGGCCGTCGAGCACCCCGACGGCCACCGCCACGGCGTCCGGAGCCGTCGCTCGCGTCGTGGAACTGGTCAATGCCGAGCGCGGCAAGGTCGGCTGTTCGGCCCTGACCCTGAACACGACCCTGTCCAAGGTCGCGCAGGCACACAGTGAGGACATGGCGCTGCACCAGAACATGTCGCACTCCGGGTCCGACGGCTCCTCCCCCGGCGACCGGCTCACCGACGCCGGGTACGCCTGGAGCACCTACGGCGAGAACGTGGCCTACGGTTACGCCTCTCCCGAGCAGGTGATGGCGGGCTGGATGGCCAGCCCCGGCCACAAGGCCAACATCCTCAACTGCGCGTTCAAGGAGATCGGCGTCGGTCTCGCACAGCCCGACAGCTACTGGACCCAGGACTTCGGCACCACCCGCTGAGCGGCGGCCGGTGCCGCCCGCCGCCCCGCCCCGTCGTCCCTCGCTCAGTCGTCTCCGGCACGCCCTTGAAGGCTCTCGTCGGCCACCTCGTCGTCGGTGTCGTCGGTCGCGAGCGGCCGGGCCGCGTACGTGATGCGGATGACGCCGTCGGCGTGCCGTTCGGTGCGGGCGCGGACGCCGAAGACAGCGGCGAGGATCCGCGGGGTGAGCACCTCCAGGACCGGTCCCGCCGCCACCACGGTTCCCTCCCGCAGGACGACCAGACGGTCGCAGAGGCGGGCGGCCAGGTCGAGGTCGTGCAGGACGGCGAGGGTGGTGATCCCGGTGGCCCGGACGAGGTCCAGCAACTCGAAGCGGGCACGGATGTCGAGGTGGTTGGTGAGTTCGTCCAGCACCAGGAGCCGGGGGTTCTGGGCCAGCGCGCGGGCCAGCAGCACGCGTTGGCGTTCGCCGCCGGACAGGGAGGCGTAGTCGCGGTCCGCGAAGGGGCGTACGCCGCAGCGGTCGACGGCGTCCGTCACGGCCCGGTGGTCCTCGGCGCCGTCGCGGCCCAGCAGGCCGTGGTGGGGGGCGCGGCCGAGGGCCACGATCTCGGTGACGGTCAGGCCCGTGGTGTTGCCGCCCGCGTCCTGGAGGACGGCCGCGGTACGGCGGGCGGCGGCCCGGGGGGACAGTGCCCAGACGTCGTCCTCGCCGACCCGGACGGCGCCGTCCGCCGGGCGCAGCGAGCGGTAGACGGCACGCAGCAGGGTGGACTTGCCGCTGCCGTTGGGTCCGACCAGGCCGACGATGTCGCCCTTGCGGACTCGGAGGCTCACGTCGCGCAGGATCGGGGTGCGGTCCAGGGTGATGTGGAGCCGGTCGACGGTCAGTTTCATGCGGTCAGTCCAGACCCTTGTTGCGGCGCAGCAGCCACAGGAAGAACGGGGCACCGAGCAGGGCGGTGAGGATGCCCAGCGGGAGTTCGTTGGGGCGGTCGAGCGTGCGGGAGAGCAGGTCGACGAGGACCAGGTAGACGGCGCCGAGCAGGGCGGTCAGGGGCAGCAGCCGGCGGTGGTCGGCACCGGTGGTCAGGCGCACCAGGTGCGGGATCATCAGGCCGACGAAACCGATGCTGCCGGCGACCGCGATGACGGTTCCGGTCAGCAGCGCGCTGAGCGCCAGAAGGACGGCCCGTAGCCGGTTGACGTCGACGCCGAGGGCGGTGGCGGAGTCGTCGCCGGCCAGCAGGACGTTGAGGCGGCGGCCGAAGAGCGACAGGAGCGTCGTCGTGACGAGCACCACCACGGCGACCGTGGGGAGCTGGTCCCACTGGGCTCCGGCGACGCTGCCCAGCATCCAGAACATCACCGTCCGCAGCTCGGTCGGGGTGGCCTGGAGCTGGACGAAGCTGGTGGCCGAGAGGAAGACGTAGCCGACGGCGACACCCGCAAGTACCAGCCTGGCCGGGGCCATCCGCCCCTTCCGCCGCCCGAGCGCGAAGACCAGCGCACCGGCGGCGACGGCACCCAGGAAGGCCGCCGCCGGCACCCCGAGCCCGGCCAGCGCGGCGCCCCCGCCCAGGGTGATGACGAGGACGGCGCCGAGGGTGGCGCCGTAGGAGAAGCCCAGCACGACGGGGTCGGCGAGCGGGTTGGACACCACCGTCTGGAGCACCGCGCCGGACACGGCGAGACCCGCGCCGACCAGGGCCGCCAGGATCACCCGCGGGGTGCGGAAGTTCCAGACGATCTGGTCGAGCGCGGGGTCGGAGGGCGCTGCCCCCACCCCGGTGACGTGCTGCAGGACGATCTTCCAGACGTCACCGACCGGGACGTCGACGGCGCCGATGCTGATCGCCACGACCATGGTGGCGATCAGCGCGACCGGCAGGAACGTGAACGCCAGCGGGGCCCTGAGACGGCTCAGAAGGCGTCCGGGTGCAGCACCTTGGCGACCTTCTCCACCGCCAGGTCGTTGCTGGGGCCGAGGTACATCGAGTCGGACAGCGTCACGAACGCGTTGTTCTTGGCGGCCGGCCACTGGGGGAACTCCTTCAGCAGTTTCCTGGCGTACGCCGCCGGGTTCGGGTCGTTGTAGGCGATGACGACGAGGGCGTCGACGTCCGTGGCGGCCACCTTCTCCTTGCTCAGGTCGGCGAAGGACGTGCTGGACGCGTTCGCGAAGGCGTTGGAGCCGCCGGCCCTGGCGAGGATGTCGTTGTAGATGCCCTTGGCGACGACGGAACTGAAGTCGTTGCCGCCCATGGACATGTTGGAGAAGAGCACCATGACCTTCGGCTTCTTCTTCCCCTTCACCCGGGCCGTGACGGCCGCGATGTTCTTCTGGGAGGCGGCGACCAGCTTCTCGGCCTGCTCGCTGACGTGGAAGACCTTGCCCATGTCGCGCAGCAGCCGGTAGCTGTCGGCGATGGTCATCCTGGAGGTGTCCTGGTCGCAGCCCTGCGGGGAGACGTAGGTGCGGGCGCCGGCCTCCGCCAGCTGCGCGCGGGTGGCGAAGCCGTTCTTCTCGTCGAAGCCGTACGACGTCGTCGACAGCACCAGGTCGGGGCGCAGGCCGAGCATGGCCTCGCGGGGCACGTCGTAGGCGTCGTTGAGCTTGACGTTCCCGGTGGGCAGCTTCTTGATCGCGGCGGCCCGGCCCGCGACCTCGGAGGCACCGAAACTCTGTTCGTTGGCGGCGATCCGGTCCCCCACACCGAGCGCGAGGAGCGTGGAGACCTCGGCTACCGAGGCACCGTTCATGACGACGACCCGGCTGGGCGCCTTCGTGAACGTCTCCTTCTCGCCGCAGTTCTCCAGCGTCACCGGATAGCCGGACTTCGAGGCCGCGGCCGCGGCCGGGCCGGTGCTCGTCCTGTCGTCGGACGAGGAGCCGCATGCCGCGGTGAGCAGACAGAGGACTGCGGCCAGGGCGGTGGCGGCCGGCCGGTTGACGGACATGCGGACTCCTATGCGTGCGGGACGTGCTGGCGGTCTGAGGGGTTCTGGTGCAGTAGTCGGGGCGCGGCGGCCGCGAGTTCCCGGCGACCGCCCTTTACGTGCTGCGGGTCGCGGGCCGCGCCCGGCGCGGCCCGGCCGGGGCGGGCAGCAGGCCCGTGGCCACGCAGTGATCCAGGTGACGGCGGACGAGGTCACGGCCGACGGACGGACGGGCGATGCCGCTGCCCGCCAGCCCGGCACGGACATGGCCGGCCCGCACGTGGCCGAGGCGCAGGTCGGTGGGGGCGGCCTGCCCGGCGGAGTCGAAGAAGGCGAGCACGGTGGCGGCGGTGCCGGCCGAGCCGCGCAACTGCTCCCGCCAGCGCGCCGGCGGCAGGCGCCGTATCGGATAGCCGTACTCCTCCACCCAGTCGTAGACGTCGGCGAGCCGCACCCGGGGGAGGATCGCGTGGTTGAAGACCGGGCCGCCGGCGGCCCGGTCCGGAAAGAGGGAGAGACGGACGACGGACCGGGCGGCGAAGTCCGCCGGTGTCCACACCTCGTCCTCGAACAGCTCGGGGACGATCCCCGCCGGGATGCCCGCGCGCAGCACGCTCCACAGGAAGTCGTGCTCGTTGACGTACCCGGTGCCGGACGGTCCCACCACCCGGCCCAGGCGGTGCACGGTGACCGGCAGCCCGCGCCCGGCCGCCTGTTCCAGCAGCCGCTCGGAGGCCCACTTGGACTGCTGGTAGCCGTACCGCAGCCCGTCGTGGAGCGGCAGGAACTCCTCCGGTACCTCGGGGCCGCGGCTCGCGGGCGGGGCCACGGACAGGGTGGAGACGTAGTGCAGCGGGGTCGTGCGTACGGCGGCCAGGCGCAGCAGTTGCCGGGTGGACTCGGTGTTGGCGGCGCGCAGGCTGGCGTAGTCGCGCAGGATGCTGACCGTCGCGGCGTTGTGGACGATGGCGTCGCAGGTCGCCGCGAGGTCGCCGAGCGTGTCACGGGTCAGGCCGAGGTGCGGGCGGGCGAGGTCGGACGGGAGGGCGGTGACGCGGGACCGGGACCGCTCGTCCAGGGTGAGGCCGTGCCGGGCGAGGGCCGCCCCTATGCGGGCGACGGCCTCCGCGGCGGTGCCGGCGCGGACCGTGCAGACGATCTCGGCCGTCGTGGCCGCGAGGAGTTCGGCCAGGAGATGCGCGCCCACGAAGCCGGTCGCGCCGGTGAGCAGGACACGGCGAAGGGGGTCGTGCGGGGTCCGGCCGATGCCGGGTCCGACGGCCGGGTCGAGGACGGTGTCGGCGAGGAGCGTCGGCGGCGGCCCGGACGGCGGGGTGGGCCCCTGGGCGCCTTGCCCGTCGGCCTCGCCTTCGGTCCCGGCCAGGAAGCGGGCGAGTGCGGCGGCCGTGGGGTGCTGGAAGATCCAGGCGACCTTCACGTCCCGGCCCAGTTCGGCGCAGAGCCGGTTGGCGGCCTGGATGGCCTGGAGGGACTGGGCGCCCAGGTCGAACACGTCGTCGTCCACGGCGACGGCGGCGGTGCCGAGGAGCTGCTGCCAGACGCCGGTGACGGTCCGCTCCAGGGCACTGCCGGCAGCGGGGAGCCCGGGCTCGGCGGGAGCGGCGGCGGCCGGCCCGAGCGCGGCGAGAGCCGTCCGGTCGGTCTTGCCGGAGCCGGTGCGGGGCAGCCGGTCCAGGAGTGCGACGGCGGAGGGGATCATCGCGGCCGGCAGCATCGCCCGAAGGTGGGCCCTGACCTCGGACGCGGAGGGAGCCGGAGAGTCCGCGACCAGGTGGGCGACCAGCCGCCGGGTGCCGTCGCCGAGCGTCTGCCCCACGACGGCGGCCTCCCGGATCCGGGGGTGCGTGAGCAGCGCGTTCTCGACCTCGGCGGGCTGCACCCGCTGACCGCTGATCTTGAACTCGTCGTCCGCCCGGCCGAGGAAGCGCAGTCGGCCGTCCGCACCGAGGCGGACCAGGTCGCCGGTGCGGTAGGCGCGCGGGCTGCCCGGCAGCGCGGTCAGCGGGCCGAAGCGAGCGCTGTCCGGTGTCTCGCCCCGGTAGCCGCGTGCGAGGGCGTCACCCAGCAGATACAGCTCGCCGTCGAGTACGGCGGCACGGGTTCCGGGCAGCGGCCGGCCGATGGGGATGTCGCCGGGGAGGAGATCGGGGTCGTGCAGGTCGGCGACGGTGGCGACCACCGTCGCTTCGGTCGGGCCGTAGGTGTTGAGCAGCGCCACCGAGGTGCCGACCGCCTCGCGCCAGCGGCCGACCCGCTCGGGCAGCGCCGCCTCACCGCCGATGACGACGGTCCGCACACTCTCCGGAAGGGCGGCGGCGCCGGTGGAGAGCGCGTAGGCCGTCTCGTGCCAGTACGCGGTGGGCAGGTCCAGCACGCTCACCCGCAGCCGGGCGCACTCCGCCAGGAACCGGGGCACCGACTCGGTCATGTCGTCGGCGCGGATCACCAGGGTGGCGCCGGCGCACAGGGTCAGGAAGACCTCCTCCACGCTGGTGTCGAAGTGGAGGGGGGCGAACTGGAGGACCCGGTCGTCGCAGCGCAGCCCGTAGCGGTGCGAGGCGCCCGCGACGAAGTGCGCCAGCGCCGCGTGGCCGATCTCGACGCCCTTGGGGCGGCCGGTGGAGCCCGAGGTGTGCAGCACGTAGGCGAGGTCGGCCGGACCGGGCGCCGGCGGTACGCCGGAGGCGTCGCCGGCCGGCTGCCGGTCCAGGAGGAGGACGGGGTGGTCCGGGAAGGCGGCGGCGCGGCCCGCCGTCGTCACCACCAGCGCGGGAGCGGCGTCGGCCAGCAGCTGTGCCGTGCGGTCGGCGGGGGCCTCCGGGTCGAACGGACAGTAGGCGGCGCCGGAGAGCAGCACGCCGAGGACGGCGGTGACGGCGTCGGCGCCACGGGGCAGGGCCACGGCGACCACGTCTCCGCCGCCGACTCCCCGGGCGGTCAGGCAGTGGGCCATGTTCTGTGCGGCGTCGAAGAGTTGGGCGTAGGTGAGGCTGCGGTCGGCGTCCTCCACGGCGACGGACCCGCCCCGGCGGGCGGCGTGGTCGGCGATCAGGCTCAGCACCGGCCGGGCGGGCGCGGGCAGCGGGCCGCCGTCCAGCAGCGTGACGGTCGGGGCGGCGGGGGCGGTGCCGCCCGCCCGGCCCGTCAACCGCCGGTCCGGGGCCGCGACCGCGTCGGCCAGCAGGCTCAGCAGCCCGTCCAGCAGACTCGCCGTCTCACCCACCGTGTACAGGTCCGGGTTGGCGTCCAGGGCGAGGCGCAGTCCCGTGCCGTCCGCGCGGTCGTAGACGTTGAGCGCCAGGTCGTCCACGGGCCCGGCCGACAGGTTGTGGACGGTGCTGCGGTGTCCGGCGAACCGCAGGTCGTACGCGAACGGCATGATGTTCACGCCGGGTCCGGACAGCCGCCGCGGGCCGCCCACCAGCTTCAGGTCGCGGCGCAGTCGCTCGTAGCGGTAGCGCTGGTGGGGCAGTGCGGCGCGCAGTTCGCGGGAGACGCGGACCGCGAGGTCGTGCAGGCTGTCGCCGGCGGTGACGGCGACGCGCAGGGGCAGGATGTTGCGGACCGTGGCGGGGACGCGCAGGGAGACCGAGCCGAGGCGGCCTGTCACGGGCAGGCTCAGGACGGTCTCGGGTGCGCCGGTGACCCGGTGGAGATGGGCGGCGGTCACCGCGAGCACCGCCTCCGGCCAGGTCACCGACAGCCGGCGGGCGACCGTGCGCAGGTGGTCCGCCCGCTCCGGTGCCAGGTCCGCGACGTGGCGGTGGAAGGTGCGGGCGGGCAGGGCGGACCGCCCGGCCGGGGTGGCGACGGGCGGCCGGTCGGCGTAGCGGTCCGTCCAGTAGGCGCGGTCCTCGGCGCGGCGGGCGGACTCGCGGTAGGCGCGGTCCTCGGCGCGGACGGACTCCAGGGTGCCGAAGCCGCTGCCGGGGGCGGGCTCACCGGCCATGAGGGCGGTGTAGACCTGCGCGACCCGCCGGGCCACCAGGGAGAGTCCGAAGCCGTCGAGGGCGATGTGGTGGACGCGGTGGTACCAGAGGTACTCGTCCTCGGCGGTGCGCAGCAGGGCGTGTCCGAAGAGCGGGCCCCGGGTGAGGTCGACGGGACGCGCCAGGTCCTGGCCCATCCAGGCCAGGGCCGCGGCGTGCGGGGCCGGGCCGGCGGTGAGGTCGCCGATGTGGGTGTGCCAGTCGCCGGCCGGGGTGTCGAGCTGCCAGGGGCGGCCGGAGTCGTCGGCGCCGAAGGTCGCGTGGAGCGCCTCGGTCTCCGCGACGACGTGGTGCAGGGCCGCGTCGAAGACGGCCGTGTCGACGGGGCCGTGGATGCGCACGTATTCGGCGGTGTTGTAGGCGGGGCTGTCCACGTCGAGCTGCTGGCCGGTCCAGATGCCCTCCTGGGCGGCCAGCAGCGGGTGGCGTTCAGGCGTCGGCATGGCCCGCTCCCCGCTGACGCGCGGTGAGCAGTTCCCACCACTGGGCGAAGGTGGTGCGCTCGGCGAGTTCGACGAACGTCACGTGCACGCCGGCGGCCTGCCAGCGCTCCAGCAGGGTGACGATGCGCAGCGAGTCCAGCCCCGCGTCCAGCGGGCTTTCCTCCAGGTCGACTTCGTCGGCCGACCGGAAGAGGCACTCCGCGAGCTCGGCGCGGAAGCCTTCGAGAGTGAGAGAAGTGCGAGAGGGGTCGTGCACGGGTGCTCCCTGGGGCCGTGTCGGCGGGCTCAGTTGACCTTGCGCGCGGAGTCGCTCCAGAAGCGGTCGCGCAGTTCGCGGCGGAGGATCTTGCCGCTGGGGTTGCGCGGCACGTGGTCGATGACCTCGTAGCGCGAGGGCAGTTTGAAGGCGGCCAGCCGCGGCACGAGGAAGGTGTGCAGTTCGCGGGAGCTGGGCCGTTGTCCGGGCGCGGGCACGACGAAGGCGTGCACCCGTTCGCCCCAGCGCTCGTCGGGGGTGCCGACGACCACGGCCTCGGCGACCAGCGGATGGCTTTCCAGGGCGTTCTCGATCTCGGCGGGATAGACGTTCTCGCCGGCGACGAGGATGACGTCCTTGACGCGGTCGCGGATGAAGACGTACCCGTCCTCGTCGGCGTATCCGGCGTCGCCGGTGTGGATCCAGCCGTCGACCAGGGTCTCCGCGGTCTTGCCGGGCAGGCCCCAGTACTCGGTCATCCGGGCCGGGGTGTGCAGGCAGACCTCCCCCACCTCGCCCGGGGGCAGTTCCCGGCCCTGCTCGTCGATGACCTTGACCCGGACGCGCGGGTAGGGGCGTCCGGCCGCCTGCATCAGCGGGCCGCCGGGGACGTGGGCGGCCGGGGGCAGGCAGACGGCGGTGTTGCCGGTCTCCGTCAGGCCGTAGATCTGCGCGAACTCGCAGTCCAGGACGGCGAGGCTCTTCTCCAGGAGGGCCTCGGAGATCGGGGAGCCGCCGTACACGGTCTTGCGCAGGGTGGTGAAGTCGCCGGTGGTGACGCCGGGTTCGGTGAGCATCATGCGGAGCATGGCCGGGACCACGCAGGCGGTGGTGACGCCGAGGTCGCGGACGAGGTCGACGGCCTGCCGGGCGGCGAAGGCGCGCATCGCCACGATCGTCGTGCCGGCGTTGAGGTTCTGGGTGGCCCACCACAGGCCGCCGACGTGGAAACCGGGGATGCCGACGAGCGCGATGTCACCCGGCCGCCAGTCGATCCAGTCCAGCCCCTCGGCCGCCAGCGCGTCACGGATCGCGAAGAAGCTGCGGTGGGCGAGCACGACGCCCTTGGGCAGGCCGGTGGTGCCGCTGGTGTAGAGCTGGGCGACCGGGGTGTCGGGCGTGGCTTCGAACCCGGTCTCGGTGTCGGGGTGTCCGGCGCGCCACGCCACGATCGAGCCGAGGCCGACGACCGTCTCGGGCGGGGCGGTCGGCATGCCCCCGACGATCGGCGCGAACTCCTCCTCCAGGAAGAGCAGCCGGGTGCCGGAGTCCTGGAGGATGTGGCTGACCTCGGGCGCGGTGAGCCGCCAGTTGACGGGGACCAGGACGGTGCCGGTCTTGGCGCAGGCGAAGAGGACCTCGTAGTAGTGCTCGGACTCCTTGCCCAGGTAGGCCACCCGGTCGCCCTCGGTGAGCCCGGCGGCGCGCAGGGCGTGGGCGAGGCGGTTGCTCGCGCCGTGCAGGTCCGCGTAGGTCAGGGTGCGGCCCTCGCAGAGCACGGCGGGGGCGGCGGGTTGCCGGCCGGCGTGGAAGCGGGCGGTCTGGACGAGGGTGGTGAGTTCGGGGTGGTGCAGCCGGTTCCGCACCGGCTGCGCAGGTGTCCGCATGGGCGTTCTCCCGTTCGGCGGGTCATCGGTGGGTCAGGGGACGTTGACGAACGCGAGGGTCGCCTCGCCGTCGCACCTGCCGCCGTCGCCGTCCCAGTAGCGGTACGACGTCCGCGCGTGGAGGAAGGGGGCGCCGCCGCCGGGGGTGCGCCGGGTGACGGAGTGGAACTCCATCTCGCCGCAGAAGGCACGGGGGTCGACCGGGCGGCGGAAGCTGCCGGCGAAGCGGGCGATGAGGATGTCGGGGAGCTGGTGGCGCCAGAAGTCGTCCAGCGTCCAGGACCCGAACCCGGTCAGGAGCCCTTCCCGCACGGACGTGGCGACCAGGTAGTACATCATCTGGTTGTAGGCGATGTTGGCCTCGACCGAGTTCAGGTGGCCGGTGTCGTCGATGTAGCAGGACTCCGGGATCGCGAACTCGCAGCGGGCGGCGGAGAGTCCGGCGCCGGCGGTGACGTGGGCGGATCTCAGGTACTTGCAGTTGTCCTTGTAGGGCGTCAGGACACGGGCCAGCAGTGCCTCATCCGTGGCATACGTGGCGTACGAGGCGTACGTGGCGTTCGGACCCGGTGGCGGGGCCTCGGGGCGGTCGGCGGCGGGCGCGGTCACGCGGCCGGTGTCCCGTCGTACAGCCCGCGCTCGTCGTGGACGGTGAGGCGGTGGGAGACCGTCGGTTCGGGTGTCGTGGTGTGCCGGGCGCGGTGGATCAGGCTCCGGTTGTCCCAGACCAGCAGGTCGCCCTTGGCGAAGCTCTGGAGGTGGATGTTGCCGTGCTCGAAGGTCTCGTCGAGCTGTCCGGTGGCCTCGAAGAGCCGCCTGAGCAGTTCCTCGTCGAGCGGGTTGCCGTCCGCGTCCTCGATGCCGACGGTGAAGCCCTCGCTGATGTAGAGGACGGTCTCGCCCGTCATGGGATGGGTGAAGGTGGTGGGCTGGACGACGGGCGGGGTCCTGGTCTCGACCTCCTCGATGACTTCGCCCAGGGGGCGGTACACGTCCTGCGGCCGGATCTTGAAGTACTTGCGCACGGAGTGCCGGCACCGCGTCCCGGCGATCTCCTTCTTCAGGTCGGCGGGCAGCGCCTCGTAGGCCCGGCCCATGTCGATGAAGTACGTTCCGCGGTTCTTCTCCGGGACGGCCCGGGGGTAGATCAGGGTGATGCCGAAGGGATCCGGCATGAACTGGTAGTCGGCGTGCCAGAACTTGCCGGTCTTCGGCACTCCTGTCTGCCTGCCGTTCTCCGGGACGTTGGAGGAGACGAATATCTCCGGGACCTCGGGGTGCTCGTACATCGGCTCGTAGTAGGTCTCGGGGCGGCCGAGGCGCTCGCCGAGCGCGAGGAACTCCCGCGGGGAGAGGTCCTGGCCCTTCAGGACGGCGATCTTCTTCGTGTAGACGGTGCGCTTGAGCGTCGCGATGTCGGCGTCGGACGCCGTGGTGTGGTCGAAGTCCTCGACGGTCGCGCCTGGTCCGGCTCCGGCCTGGTCCGTGATCCGCATGTCGCTTGTCCTTCCGCGGGGTTCGGGGGGTGGGGTTTCCGGCGTGGGGTTTCCGGGGGGTTCCGGCGTGGGGTACAGAGGTGGGGTTCGGGGTCGGGTGCGCGGGGTTCAGACGGTGGTGGCGCGGCGTGCGTCGATGAGTGCGGCGATCTCACCGAGCGTCAGGTCGGGCTGGAGTTCGTCGTCGCCGACGGTGACGCCGAGGTCGCGTTCGATACGGATGCTGATCTCGACGGTGGTCAGGGAGTCGACGTCCAGGGCGCCGAGGGTGGCCTCGGAGCGGATCAGGTCGGCGGGGGCGTCGTGGAGGCGGGTGAGGATCCCGACGAGTTCTTCGTAGGCACTGGTCATGGTGTGGTCCGTTCCGATTGCGGATGCGTGGCGAGCGAGGGCCAGGTCAGGAGGCAGGAGCCCCAGGTGAGGCCGCCGCCGAAGGCGGTGAGCAGAAGGCGGTCGCCGGGCCGGAGCCGCCCCCGGGCGGCGGCGTCGGCGAGGGCGAGCGGGATGGAGGCGGCGCCGGTGTTGCCGACGGAGTCGACGTTGGCCACGCAGCGTTCCCGGGGCAGGCCCAGGTCCTCGGCGACGGAGTGCAGGATGCGCAGGTTGGCCTGGTGGGGGACGAAGTGGTCGACGTCGTCGGTCTTCCGTCCGGCCCGGTGAAGAGTGGTCCGTGCCGAGGCGGCCATGCGGGTCACCGCGTGGCGGTAGACCTCCCTGCCGCGCATCGCGAAGTGCCGCTGGGCGGGGGTGGGTTCGCCGCCGTCGGCGTACGGCCGGCGGGAGCCGCCGGCGGCGACCATGATCAGGTCCTCGTGGGCGCCGTCGCTGCCGAGGTCGAAGTGCCCGACCGCGCCGCGCTCGTCCGGGTGCCCGGCGCGCAGGACGACCGCTCCGGCGCCGTCGCCGAAGACGACCGCGTTGGCCCGGTCCAGGGGATCGACGATCGTGGAGTAGGTGTCCGCGCCGATCAGCAGGACCCGTGCGGCGACCCGGGAGGCGATCAGCCCCGCGGCGGTGGCGAGGCCGTACACGAAACCGGTGCACACCGCGCCGACGTCGAAGGCCGCGGCCCCGTCGAGCCCGAGCCGGGCCGCGACCAGGGGTGCGGTGGCCGGGCAGGGACGGTCCGGGGTGGTCGTGGTGACGATCACCGCGTCGGCGGAGCCGGCCCCGGAGCCGCCCCCGGCGGAGCGCAGGGCGAGCCGCCCGGCCTCGACGGCGAGGTCGGAGGTGGCCTGGCCGGGGCCGGCGAGGTGCCGTCGCCGGATCCCGGTGCGGGTGCGGATCCAGGTGTCGTCGGTGTCCAGCCGCTCGGCGAGTTCGTCGTTGGTGACCACGCGGGGCGGAACCCACCCGGCCAGTCCGCACAGGACGGCCGCTGGGGCGGACGGGCTGGGGGCGTTGCTGCGCACGGCTGTTCTCCTGACGGTGTGGGTGGGGAGCGGCGGGTCGAGGAGGCCTACCGGGAGGTGACGGTGGAGCGCAGGGCCAGGACCAGCAGGCCCCCGCAGCCGAGAGCGGCCGCGACGGCGAACACGGCGGCCCGGATGCCGGTGAGCAGCGCGTCGTCCGGCGGGTCCTGGCCGCTGCCGCCCGCCAGAGCGACCAGCAGGGCCAGTCCCACCGCGCCGCCGACCTGGAGGCTGGTGGAGGCCATGCCGGACGCCACCCCCTGGTCCTCGGGGGCCGTCCCGGAGGCGGCGGCGATCCACATGCCGGTCCAGGCGGCGCCCTGGCCGAGGCCGAGCAGCACGATCCCGGGCAGCAGCAGGCCGTATGGGCCGTCCGCGGTGAGCGCGGCTCCCAGGGCGGCGGCTCCGGCCGCGCCGGCGGCCAGACCGCCGACGAGCATGCGCCGTACGCCGACGGCTGCGACGGCCCGTTCCCCGGCCTGGGTGCCCAGCGCGGTCACCACGGCCGGCACGAGGAAGGCGAGGCCGGTCGCGAACGCGCTGTAGCCGCGCACGTTCTGGAAGTACAGGGTCAGGAAGTAGGGCAGAGAGCTGAACGTGGCGCTGTAGAGGGCGGTGACCGCCATCGCCGCGGCCAGACCCCGGTGGGCGAACAGCCGGGCCGGGACCAGCGGGTCGCGGGCGCGGGACTCGACGACGGCGAACAGGGTCAGGAGGACGACCGCGAGACCGGCGGCCGGCAGGACGGACGGGCTGGTCCAGCCCGCCTCGGGCGCGTGCACCAGGGTGAACACCAGGAGGGTGATGCCGCCGGTCCCGCAGAGCGCGCCGGTCACGTCGAAACGCCGCGCACCGGGGCGTGGGCCGCCCGGGCGCGGACCGTCCGCCGGGAAGAGGCTCCGGCCCGCCCACGCCATGGCCGCCGCCACCGGCACGTTGACGAAGAACACCGAGGGCCAGCCGAACGCGCCGACCAGCACGCCACCCAGCAGTGACCCCAGGCAGAGGCCCCCGGCCCCGGCCGCACCCCATACCGCCAGGGCGCGGTTGCGGGCCGGTCCCTCCTCGTAGACCGTGTTGATCAGGGAGAGGGTGGCCGGGAAGAGCAGCGCACCGCCGATGCCCTGGACCGCGCGGACGGCGACGAGGGTCCCCGCCGACTGCGACACCCCGCCCACCAGGGAGGAGCCCGCGTAGACCAGGGCCGCGGCGACGAACGTCCGGCGCCGGCCCAGCAGGTCCGCCGTCCGGCCGCCCAGCAGCAGGAAGCCGCCGCTCGTCACGACGTACGCGCTCACCACCCACTGGAGGTCGTGCGCGGAGAAACCGAGGCCGGTGCCTATGTCGGGAAGGGCGACGTAGACGATGTTGTAGTCGAGCGCGATGACCAGCTGAGCGAGCGCGAGAACGAGAAGCGACAGTCGTGCACGCATCGGTCGGCCTCCTCCTCACGCCTGAACGGGAAACGGCGATGAATTCGGACTCGATATCCGCGCCGGTCGATCGATTTCGGTCACCATAACACCCCGGAGAAGGCTTGAGAATGATTAACCGGAAAACATTTCTCCGCGACTTGAATCGCATTTTCAGGCATGCCTGAATTCCGGCGGAGAGAAATTCCGTCGGCTGAATTGGCGTTACCCGTGACGCGGGGTCAGCCGTCACCCATCAGGCGTCTGATCTCGGTGATGAGCGCGACCAGTGCGCGCCGTTCGGGAATCGTCGTCTCCGGATGCCACAGGTCAACGAGCAGGCAGGTCCGCGGCCGCTCGCCGGCATTGCGCGCCGCATGCTCGAAGGAATAGTCGAAGAGCAGGCATTTTCCCTCCTGCCAGGAACGGGTCTCACCCGCCACGGTGATACTGCAGCCGTCGGGAATGTCGACCGCGAGATGCAAGTTGATGCTGAAGTTCCACAGGTCGCTGTGCGGGGCGATGACGGCCCCGGGGAGCAGTGTCGAGAAGTGGGATTCCAGGAGGGGACAGATCTTTCCGGTGTCCACCGCGAATTCCTTGAGCACCCGGTACGCGGTGGGCGCGGGGCCGGCCGACTCCTCGACCAGCGCCCCTCGCCGGTACAGGTAGAGGGCCTGCCAGTCCTCCTGGCGCATCAGGTAGTGCTCGTAGCCCGAGAACGCCTCCCGCCGTCCCGCCCAGGCGGCGGTCAGCTCTTCCTTGACGGCGGGGTGGGCGCTCTCCAACGCCTCGACCAACGGGGTCAGTTCGGGATACCCGTGCGGATCGTGCCAGGGGGTGGCGGACAGTCCCGGCAGGATCCACTTGGCCGCCTTCTGCAACGGGTGCCGTGGGCCGCCCCCGCCGGGCTCCAGCATCCGTTCCACACGCAGGAGGCAGTCCGCGCCGTAGTCGCCTCTGATCGCCGCGAAGGCGGCCTCCGTCCCGGGTGTCATACGGGCCCCTCCCACTGGTGCCACGACCGGCTCGACGAGCCGGTGTCGCACTAGTAGTCGGACGCGCAGGTGAGCGGGTTCCCGCGAGTTCCCGCCAATCGGCCGGCCGGGCTGAGCAGTTGGTGCTCCCCCGGCGGGGAGCACCAACCCGTCCCGTCAGACCGCCGGGGCGGCCGGGGCCTCGGCCCCCAGGAACTGCCGCTCCAGAGCCGCCCGGGCGCGGGACACCCGGGAGCGGACGGTGCCGACGGCGCAGCCGGTGAAGCCGGCGGTCTCCTCGTAGGAGAGGCCGACCACCTGGGTGAGGACGAACGCCTCGCGGCGTTCGTCGGGCAGCGCGTCCAGCAGATCGAGCAGGGCCACACCCTCCTCGAACCCCGGCAGGCCGCGCGGCTGGGTGCGTTCGACGGCCGTCTGCCAGTCGGGGGTGTCGGCGAGCCGCGGCCGGGCGGCGGCGTGCCGGAAGCTGTCGGCCACCGCGCGACGGGCGATGGACAGCAGCCAGGTGCGGGCCGAGGCCCGGCCTTCGAAGCGGTGCAGGCTGCCGAAGGCCCGCACGAAGGTGTCCTGGGTCAGGTCGTGGGCGGTCTGGGGATCGCCGCTGAGGTGGGCGACGTAGCACAGCACGTCGTGGTGGAGCGCGCGTACGAAGTGCTCGGCCGCATGGCGGTCGCCACTACGGGCGGCCAGCGCCCAGGCGGTCGCCGCCGCGTCCGTCGCGGCGCGTTCCGTCCGGGAAGCGGGCAGGACGGTAGCAGTCACGTGATGTCCTTCTCGGGTCGTCCGGGGCCGGCCGCCGGGAGCGGCGGCGCACCGGGACTTGGGGTGCGGCCGTACCCGGTGGGTACGGCGATGCCCGGGGCCCGTCAGGAGGCGTCGGCGCACGGCGGCACGCGGAGGTGCCGGTGTGAAGCGCCGGTGCGGGAGGGAACTGCGCGCGAAGGCGGCAGGACGGAAGGCGAGACGTGAGGCCCCGGTGGATCCGGCTGTCTCAGACGACAGCGGCACCCGTGGGCGGGGCCCGGGAGGTGAGGGAACAGCACAGCAGCAGGCGCGCCGGCGCCGGGACGTCGGTGGCGCGGCGCCTGCCCGCGAGCGGGCGCGGGAGCGGCGCGGGGCCTGCGAGCAGCATCCGCAGCGGGGCCACCAGCCGGGTGGCCGCGGCCCGCAGGACGCTGAAGAACGCACGTTCGCCGTACGCGAGCCAGAGCCCGCACAGGATGGCGGCCAGGAGGTGCGCGGCGAACATGCCGTACGTGGTGGCGCCGCCCATGCCGGCCATGCCGTGCGTGTGCTGGGCACCGGCCATGGTGTGCGCCATGGACCCCATGTCCATCGGGTCCATGTGCGGGGAGCCCATGGAGGTGAGGCCCATGTCCATGCGGCCCGTATTCATGCCGCCCAGGTCCATGCCGCGCATGCCCGTCGTGGAACCCGGGGCACTCGCGGCTGCGCCCTGGCCGGGCGCCGTCGCCGGTGTGAGCGTCTGCGCCAGCGAGAACACCTCGTGGAGCACCGCCTGTGCCACCGTCACCACCGTGACGATCAGTGTGCGTTCGCGCTCACGCCCGGCCAGCAGCCAGCCCAGCGTGCCGGTCCCGGCCGCACCGGCCGCCATCGCCCACCAGGGGACGGAGGTCCCGGACATGAGCACGTGGCCGAGGGCGGCGAGCAGCACGCAGGCGGCGGCGAACACACCGGCTCGCAGCGCACGGCACCACCCTCGGACAGTCATAGCCCGCCCATCCTCGCACCCGGCGTCCGCTCGTCGTCAGGGGATACGTACGGGCACCCGCCCTCCGACTCACCGGCCGAACGGTAACGCACCTCACACCCGGTGGCCGGGAACTCGACGGGCGGCCGGTACGACTATTGCAGCGGGACACTCCCCGGACGCACCGCCACCGCGAGGACCTCGACCCGTCCACTGTGCCGGAACTCCAGGGTGAAGGGCACCAGATCGCCCGAGTTCCATTTCCCGGCCGGAGCGGACACCGCCAGATCCACCCCCCGCGGCGACATCGTGACGCTGCCGCCCGCCGGTATCCCGACGGAGTCGACGGTGGCGCGGTAGGCCGTGTTCCCGCCGTTCATGCGGTGCCGGCCGAGCGTGACTCCGCCGGTGGCCTCGCGCGAGGTCACGCGTATCAGACTGTCGGCGGAGCCGCCCGTGTTCTGGATACGGAAGAACGCGGCCGTCTCCGCGCCCCCGGCGGACGGCAGCAGGACGCGCCCCTCGGTGACGCTCATCCGCGGCGGGCTGCCCGCCCTGCCGGTACCGGTCCAGGCCGTCAGGCCCGCCAGCGCCACCGTGCACGCGGCGACGGGAACCAGAGCGGCGAGCGCGCCGTCCCGCAGCCGCCGGGCGTCGAGGTCCGTGGTCGTCCACCTCACAGAACAGCCGCCTTCCCGCCCCGCGCCCCGCGCCGGCGGCCCGCGCTCCCGCGGCGAGCCGGCTGCCAGCCGCGCAGCCGCAGGCTGTTGGCCACCACCAGCACCGAACTCACCGACATCGCGGCGGCGGCGAGCATCGGGTTGAGCAGCCCCACCATGGCGAGCGGCACGGTCACGACGTTGTACCCGAAGGCCCACAGGAGGTTGGCGCGCATGGTGCCCAGAGTGCGCCGGGCCAGCCCGACGGCGTCCACGAGCGCCTCGATGTCACGGCGCACCAGGGTCAGGTCCGCCGCCCCGATGGCCACGTCGGTGCCGCTGCCCATGGCGATGCCCAGGTCGGCCGCGGCCAGCGCGGCGGCGTCGTTCACACCGTCGCCCACGACCGCGACCCGCGAGCCCTCGGCCCTCAGCCGCCGGACAAGGCCGGCCTTGTCCTCCGGGGAGCAGCGGGCGTGCACCTCGTCGATCCCGAGCGCCTCCGCCACGGCCCGCGCGGGGGCCTCGCGGTCCCCGGTGGCGAGCACCGGGCGGATACCGAGGCGCCGCAGCCGCTGCACGGCACGGTAGCTGCCGGACCGTACGAGGTCGCCGACGGCGATCAGCGCCACGGCCCGGCCGTCCACCCGGACCACCACGGGCGTGTACGCCTCGCCCTCCGCCGCGGCCAGCGCCTCGGCCAGCACGGGCGGCAACTCGCCGTCGGGAACGGACACTTCGACGGTACGACCGGTCACGCGCCCGGTGACACCCCAGCCCGCCCTGGCGGCGAAGCCGGTCACGTCCGGCAGCGGCTCCCGGTCGGCCGAGCGGCGCGCGTAGGCCGTGACCGCCCGCCCGACGGGATGCTCGGAGCCCTGCTCCACCGCTCCGGCCAGCCGGACCAGTTCGTCCTGGGCCGGGCCGCCGGGCACGGTGGTCACCCGGGCGACGGTCATGTGACCGGAGGTCAGGGTGCCGGTCTTGTCCAGGACGACCGTGTCCACGTGCCGGAGCGCCTCCAGGGTCCGCGGCCCGCTCACCAGCACTCCCAGTTGCGCCCCGCGCCCGGTGGCGGCCATCAGCGCGGTCGGGGTGGCGAGCCCGAGCGCACACGGGCAGGCCACGACGAGGACGGCCACGCAGGCGGTGAGGGCGGCCTGCGGGTCGGCGCCGGCCCCGAGCCAGAACCCGAGGACGGTCACCGCGATCGTCAGCACCGCCGGCACGAACACACCGGCCACCGCGTCGGCCAGCCGCTGCGCCCGCGCCTTGCCCGCCTGGGCCTCGGTGACGAGCCGGGTGATCCGGGCCAGCCGGGTGGCCGCGCCGACGGCCGTCGCCCGGACGAGGAGCAGCCCGCCGGCGTTGACGGCCCCGCCGACCAGCGCCGAGCCGGGGCCCACCTCGACGGGCTCGCTCTCGCCGGTGACCAGGGACAGGTCCACGGCCGAACCGCCCTCCACCACCCGCCCGTCCGTGGCGACACGCTCACCCGGGCGCACGACGAAGACCTGCCCCACCCTCAACCGCGCCACGGGGACGGACCGCTCGCCGTGCTCGTCACGGACCGACACCTCCTTGACGGTAAGGCCCGCCAGCGCCCGCAGGGCCGCTCCCGTCCCCCGGCGCGCCCGTGCCTCCAGGTACCGCCCGGTCAGCACGAACAGCGGCACGCTCACCGCCGCTTCCAGGTAGACGTGCGCCGTGCCGTCCGACGCCGACGGCAGCAGACTGAACGGCATCCGCATGCCCGGAGCTCCCGCTCCCCCGAGGAACAGCGCGTACGCCGACCAGGAGAAGGACGCCACCACGCCCAGCGAGACCAGCGTGTCCATGGTGGCGGCGGAGTGCCGCAGCCCTCGTAGCGCGCGCTCGTGGAAGGGCCACGCGCTCCACACCGCCACCGGCGCCGCCAGCGCGAAGCACAGCCACTGCCAGTTGCGGAACTGAAGGCCGGGCACCATCGACAGCACCAGCACGGGGACCGCGAGCAGCGCGGTGCCGAGCAGCCGCTCGCGCTCCTGCCGGGCGGTTGCCCCGGCCCCGTCCGGGTCGGCGTCCGCCGTCCGCTCGTCCTGGCGGCCGGGCGGCGCGGGCAGCGCGGCCTGGTAGCCCGCCTGTTCGACGGCCACGACGAGCCGCTCCGGCGCGACGTTCGCCGGGTGACTGACCCGAGCCGTCCCGGTGGCCAGGTTCACGGTCGCCGTGACGCCGTCCAGCCCGGCGAGCTTCTTCTCCACCCGCCGCACACAGGCCGCGCAGGTCATCCCGCCGACGGTGAGGTCCGTGACCAGGAGGCCGGCCACCGCCTCGCCCGCCATCAGTGACCACTTCCGTCCGTCATCCCCGGCATGTCCTGCGTGCCGCCGCCGCTCCCGCCGCCACCGCCTCCGGTGCTCCCGGCGGTCCCGGTCCCGTGCATGCCGGGAGCCACCGGCCCGGCGGCCGATCCGGCGGCGTAGGACGCCGGGAACACGAGGACGAGCAGCAGCAGGAAGCCGCACAGCGCCGGAGGCGGCAGCGGCACGCGGGCGATCACGCCGGCGGAGTGGGACGGTTGTCGGATCTGGGCCATGCTCGACCTTCCTGGTCGCGTCGAGCCGTCGTGACGCAAGACAGCGGTTGGAGCCGTATCGCTCCAGTAGTCGGCCGCTCGGAAGATCGAGTTCCCGGCCCCGGACATGACGTACGACACACCAGGGGTGGACGGCGCCGGGGGGCCGACGCGCCGGACGGCACGCCGCTGCGTGGTCGCGGCGACGGCGTATGCGGGCTGCCCGGTACGGCCGAGTCCGCCAGGAGTCACGGCGAGGGCCCGGGACATGAGCCGCTTCGAGGGAGCCCGACGCCGTGCGGGCGTCCCGCGCGCACCCCGTGCGAGCGCATGGCCCGTCCCCGGGCAAGCGCATGGCCGGTCCCCGGGCGGCGGGTCAGCCCTCCGGCAGTACCGCGTCCCCCAGCCAGTACGCCGCGACCAGCGCCAGTTCCAGGTCGAGGCGGTCGTCCTCCAGCGGGCGGCGCCGCTGTGCGACGGCACGGGCGACGCGGTACTTCACCGTGTTCTTGTGCACGTGCAGGCGGTCCGCCGCGGCGACCAGGCTGCCGCGTTCCTGGATCAGCACGAGCAGGGTCTCGCGCAGCCGGGCGGCGCTCTCGGTCCTGGCGGCCAGTTCACCCAGCGCGGTCGCCACCAGGCGGCGGGTACGGGGCAGGTCCGCCGTGAGGAGCGCGGCGGCGCGGACGCCGGGATCGGTGTAGCTCACGACCGAGGGCGGTTCGCCGCTGCCGAACGTGGCCACGCGAAAGGCCTGCAGGGCGTCCTCGTGGGTGTGCCGGAAGCCGGCCAGCCCCGGGGCCGGGGCGCCGAGGGCCGCGTACACGCCGGGCGCGGTGCGGTCCAGGACCGCCGCGGCCGCCGCCGGGTCCGCCGTAGCCTCCGGGCCGAACGGGAACCAGACCCAGGCCGAGGCCCGGTCCTTCGGCCAGAAGACCGGGCTGCCCACGGCGCCCAGGGCCTGCCCGAGCCGGCCGGCCGCGGACTCCAACTGCGGCAGGTCGTCCCGTGCTTCGTGCCCGCCGGTGGTCCACAGCACCGCGCCCAGATGCTGCCGGCGCAGCCGGATGCCCAGGGTGGCCTCCACGGTGCGCTCCTGGACCGCGTCCCCGGCCAGGATCCGCTCCAGGGTCTCCGCCCGGACCGTGTTGCGGTGCGAGAGCCACCGCTCGCGCTCGGCCTGGTACTCCTCGATGACCTGCTCGGAGAGGGTGTCGATGTAGACGAAGTTCAGCCCGAGCAGGGCGCGCACGGCGGCCAGCGCCCGTGCCGGGTCGGGGTATTCGCGGACCAGTGACTCGACGGACCACATCAGGTGCAGGTGCTGTCCGAGCCGGTAGGCCCGCACCAGCGCGGTCACGGCGACGCCCCGCTGGGCCAGCCGGCGCGCGTACTCCCGGGCCTCCGCGGGGGCCACCAGCTCGGCGAGGTCCAGCTCGCCGCGGTAGAGCGCGCCGGCCGCGCGCAGGTTGCTCTCCACGCTCCGCGACAGCAGAGCCGCGGTCATCCGGTCCTGCGGCAGCTCGGGGATCTGCTCCCGCATGGCGGCGGCCAGCGCCGCGGTGAGCTCCGCCATGTGCTCGGCGACGGCGGCACCGAGCACGCTGACGTCGGCGGGCACCTCCACGTCGTACCGCCCTGCCATCCCAGCGCCTCCAACAGTGCTCCAACAGTGTCCCGGAGGCCAATGAATGCGGCCTGTCGGGACCATTCTGACCCCGTTCCTTGTCCTCCCGGGACAGTGTCGGCGGTCACGGCCCTCTCTACCTTCGACGCACCCTCGAAGGACAGGAGCCGTCCATGACGCCACCGGCGTATCTCCCCTGGTCCGCGGAACCGGCCCATGCCGACCGCCCGTGCGTTCGCGACGAGCGCCATCAGCTCACCTACGCGGAGTTCGCCGTGTGGGTGGAGGCGGCGGCCGAGCAGTTCGCCGAGCGCGGCATCGGGCGCGGGTCGGTCGTCGCGGTCATGCTGCCGAACCGCGTCGAGCTGCTCGTCGCGATGGCCGCCGCGTGGCGGCTCGGCGCCGCCGCGACGCCGATCAACCCGGCGTTCACCGCCGAGGAGGCCGGCTACCAGATCCAGGACGCCGACAGCGCCCTGGTCGTGAACGCCGGCCCGGACGCGCCGGACGGCGGCCGGCCCGGTCTCCCCGTCGACGAGTTGCGGCGGGTGCCGTCGGGTGCGCCGCTGCCCGCGGCGCACACCTCGCCGGACGAACTGGCCCTGCTGGTCTATACGAGCGGGTCGACGGGACGGCCCAAGGGGGTGATGCTCGACCACGCCAACCTGGAGGCGATGACCTCGATGATGGCCGACCTCATGCGGCTCACCGCCGACGACCACTGCCTGCTCTTCCTCCCGCTGTTCCACGTGAACGCGATCTGCGTCAGCTTCCTGTCGCCGATGCGCACCGGCGCCCAGCTGACGCTGCTCGGCCGGTTCACCGTCGACGGGCTCCTCGACGCCGTCGAGCGGTACCGTCCGACGTACTTCTCGGGCGTCCCCACGATCTACGCCATGCTGCTGGCGCAGCCGCGCGACGCCGACTTCTCCTCGGTGCGGTTCGCCGCGTGCGGGGCCGCGCCGGCCTCGAAGGACCTGCTCGACGCCGTCGAGGCACGCTTCGGTTTCGTACTGGCGGAGGGCTACGGCCTGACCGAGTGCACCTGCGCCACCACGAGCAACCGGTGGTGGGACGAGCGCAAGGTCGGCACGGTCGGACCGGCCTTCCCCGGGGTGCGCGTGGAGATCATGGACGCCGCCGGGTCGATCCTGCCCCGCGGCGAGCGCGGCGAGGTGGTCATCCAGGGGCCCCACGTGATGCGCGGGTACCTGGGCCGCCCCGAGGCCACGGCCGAGACCCTGCGCGGCGGCTGGCTGCACACCGGCGACGTCGGCGTCCTCGACGAGGACGGCTACCTGCGCATCGTCGACCGGATCAAGGACATGATCATCCGGGGCGGCGAGAACATCTACCCGCAGGAGATCGAGGCCGTCCTGCTCTCCCGTGAGGGCGTCTTCGAGGCCGCTGTGATCGGCCGGCCGGACGAGCGGTTCGGCGAGGTCCCGTTCGCCTACGTCTCGCTGCGTCCCGGGGCCGCCGTCACCGGCCAGGACCTGATCGAGGCTTGTGCCGCGAACCTGGCCCGCTACAAGGTGCCCGTGGGCGTGCGCGTCCTGGACGCCCTGCCCAAGAACCCCGTCGGCAAGACCGACACACCCGCGCTGCGCCGGCAGCACGGCACCGTCACCACCGGAGCGTGAGGCATGGCCTTCAAGACCCCCGTCTTCCCCGCGGTGGACGACCCCGAGGAGTTCCTGCGCCGCCCGTTCTTCGAGCGGGTCAAGGTGATGACCGGCTTCTGGGCCGGGAACGGCTTCGGCAGCCCGTGGGTGCTGCACCTGATCTACATCGCCAAGCTGGTCGGTTTCTCCGCGGTCGGCGGCCTGCTGGTCGTGACCGCGACCTCCGACGTCGGCGGCCTGTTCGACGTCGGCCGGTGGTGGGACGAGCCGGTCGTCTACCAGAAACTCGTGCTGTGGGTCGCTCTCCTGGAGGTGGTCGGCGTCGGCGGCGCCTGGGGCCCGCTCACCGGCCACTTCAAGCCGATGTACGGCGGAGCGCGCTACTGGCTGCGGCCGGGCACGATCCGGCTGCCCCCGTGGCCGCGCGTGGTGCCGTTCACCCGAGGGGACCGGCGCGGTGTCGTCGACGCCGTGCTGTACGCCGCGATCCTCGTCAGCCTGGCGGTGGCGATCGTGCTGCCCGGCGTCGGCACCGCGGCGCTGTCCGCCGCCCGTCCCGACGTGACCGGTGGCCTGGTGCGGCCCGTGCTGTTCGTGGTACCGGCCGCCCTGCTCGTGCTGCTCGGTCTGCGGGACAAGGTCGTCTTCCTGGCGGGCCGGGGCGAGCAGTACCTCCCGGTGATGGCCGCCTGCGCCACGCTCGACTTCACCGACATGATCATCGCCGCGAAGCTGATCATCGTCATCGTGTGGGTGGGCGCCGCGGCCTCGAAGTTCACCCGCCACTTTTCCTTCGTGGTGCCTCCGATGGTGTCGAACGCACCGTTCATGCCCAGGGCTCTGCGGCTCAGGCACTACAAGAACGCGCCCGACGACCTGCGCCCCTCCGGCATCGCCCACTTCATGGCGCACGTGCTGGGGACGCTCGCCGAGTTGGCCCTCCCGCTCGTGCTGCTGTTCAGCACCGACCGGGACCTGACCCTCGTCGCCGTCGCGGGCATGGTGCTCTTCCACCTCTTCATCACCTCGACGTTCCCGTTGGCGGTGCCGCTGGAGTGGAACATCCTGTTCGCCTACACCGGGATCTTCCTGTTCGCGGGGCATCCCAACGGCACGGGCTACGGCCTCCTCGACTTCAGCGAGCCCTGGATGCTGCCGGTGATCGCGGGGGCCCTGCTCTTCTTCCCCGTGCTGGGCAACCTGCGCCCGGACCTGGTCTCCTTCCTGCCCTCGATGCGGCAGTACGCCGGGAACTGGGCGTCGGCCGTCTGGGCGCTGGCGCCGGGTGCCGAGGAACGGCTGGCCGAACTGCCGGTCCCGGTCGAGCCGCACCACCGGCAGCTGCGGGCCTTCGGCTACTCCGCTCCGCAGGCCGAGATGGCGATGCAGATGTTCGTCGCCTGGCGCTCGATGCACACCCAGGGCAAGGGGCTGCTGTCAGTGGCGCAGACCTACCTCGGTGACGACCTTGACACGTACACCGTGCGCGAGGGTGAGATCGGCGCGAACCTCGTCGTGGGCTGGAACTTCGGCGACGGCCACCTGCACGACGACCAGCTGATCGAGGCGATCCAGCGGCGGCTGCACTTCGCCCCCGGGGAGCTGGTGGTCTTCTGGGTGGAGTCCCAGCCGATCCACCGGCCCGTCCAGGAGTACTTCGTGATGGACGCGGCCCTCGGTGTCGTCGAGCGCGGCCGGTGGGACGTGCGCGACCTCGTCGACCAGCAGCCCTGGCTGCCCGACGGGCCCGTCCCGCTGGACGTCACCTGGCGGCACCCGCGGCACCACCCCGCCTACCGGACGGCGAACGGCGAGGGAGCGCTCGCATGACGACGGCAGTCGTGGTCGGCAGCGGGCCCAACGGGCTCGCCGCCGCCCTCACCCTCGCCGCGGCGGGGGTGAGGGTCCGCGTCATCGAGGCGGCGGACGTGCTCGGCGGCGGCGTCCGGTCCGGCGAGCTGACCCTGCCCGGCCTGGTCCATGACGAGTGCGCCGGCTTTCACCCGCTGGCGCCCGGCTCGGCCTTCGCCCAGCGGTTCGACCTCGCCGGGGCCGGTCTGACCTGGCGCTGGGCCCCGGTGGAGTTCGCCCACCCGCTGGCGGGCGGGCGCGGCGCGGTCGCCCTGCGGTCGGTGGCCGAAACCGCCGCCGGGCTCGGCGCGGGCGGCCCGGGGTGGCAGCGGACGTTCGGACCGCTCGCGGAGCGGTTCACGGCGATCAGTGAGGAGTTTCTGCAGCCGGTGCTGCACGTTCCGCGGCACCCGCTCCACCTGGCCCGCTTCGGTGCCTACGCCGGCCTGCCGGCCACGCTGCTGGCACGCCGCCTGCGCACCCCGGAAGCCCAGGCGCTCTTCGCCGGCGTCGCCGCGCACGCCTTCCGGCCCCTGGACACGCTCGCCTCCTCGGCGATCGGGGTCGCGCTGACCACGGCCGCGCACGCCTTCGGCTGGCCGGTCGCCGAGGGCGGTACGGCCGCGATCCGGGACGCGATCCTGGCCCGCGCGGCCGAACACGGCGTGCGGTTCGAGACCGGCCGCCGGGTGACCTCCCTGGACGAGCTGGGCGCTCCCGACGTGGTCATGCTGGACACCTCGCCGGCGGCTGCCGCCCGGATCGCGGGCGACCGGATGCCGCCCCGCGTCCGGCGCGCGTACCTGAGGTACCGCCACGGGCCCGGCGCGTTCAAGGTCGACTTCGCCGTCGAGGGCGGCGTGCCATGGCTGCACGAGGGTTCGCGCTCGGCCGGAACGGTGCACCTCGGCGGCGACCTGGCGGAGATGGCGACCGCCGAGAAGGAGGTGGCGGCCGGACGGATGCCCGAGCGGCCGTTCGTGCTCGTCGGGCAGCAGTACCTCGCCGACCGGACCCGCTCGGCCGGCGACGTGCACCCGCTCTACGCCTACGCCCACGTGCCGGCCGGCTTCACCGGCGACGCGACCGAGGCGATCACCGCCCGGATCGAGCAGTACGCCCCCGGCTTCCGCGACCGGATCCGGGCGATGTACGTCCGCTCCACCACGGAGCTGAGCCGGCACAACGAGAACTACGTCGCCGGCGACATCGTGACCGGCGCCAACGATCCCTGGCAGCTGGTCTTCCGGCCGCGCCCGGCCCTCGACCCGTACGCCACCGGCATCCCCGGCGTCCACCTCTGCTCCGCCGCGACCCCACCCGGCGCCGGTGCCCACGGGATGTGCGGCTACAACGCCGCACAACGCGCCCTCGCCCGGCTCTGAGGCCCGGCCAAAGGGCTGGTGTGACCGGCTCTGGGGGTGCTCGCGCTGGTCGTGGGCGGCAGTCTGAGGAGTAGATCATCTGACGGAGCTGTCTCGGGGGCGGATAAAGCGTCGGGACAAGTTGGTTGCGATCTGATCAGGCAGGATGGACGGATGCATGAGTCGTCCTTGCCCGGAGGTTTCGTCAACGCGGTCGTTCGTGTCGGGGACACGGTGCGCCGCCCGGCCTCGACTCGTACGACGTTTGTGGGTGATCTGCTGAGGTTGCTGGAAGCCAGTGGCTGGAGTGGAGCTCCGCGATATCTCGGTGTGGACGACGAGGGCCGTGAAGTCCTCGGTTACCTCGACGGCCATGTGGCATGGCAGCCGCAACAACCTGCTTCTGTGTCGTCCGACGAGAGTCTGGTGACGGTTGCCCGGCTCGTGCGTGAGTTCCACGACCTGACGGCCGGCTCCCCGCTGGCCGGAGGGCGAGAGGTCGTGTGTCACAACGACCTCTCGCCCAAGAACACGGTCTACCGGCTGTCCGGTGGCGAGCTTCGGCCGACGGCGTTCATCGACTGGGACCTCGCTGCGCCGGGCGCACGGGTCCACGACATCGCTCACGTCTGCTGGCAGTACCTCGGTCTGGGCCCGTCGGTCACCGACGTCGCGGAGGTGGCCCGGCGCATGAGGCTGATCGTTGACAGCTACGAGCTGTCCGACCGGCAACGTCTCGTGTCCACGATCCTGTGGTGGCAGGATCGGTGCTGGCGGGGCATCGAGCGCCAGGCCGACGCGGGGGACGTCGCCATGGCACGGCTCCGTGACGCAGGGGTGGTGAGGCAGGTTCAGATGGCCTGTCAGTGGGTTTTGGATCAACGGGGTGTGCTGGAGCGCTCAGTACAGTGAGCGCCTGGGTAACGGCGGCAGCCGGTTCGCTGGTTCCTCCGTTGACGGTCGGGCCCTCTACGATTCGACGCACGCTGGATCCTGAACTACTGGAACGGATCACCGCGCGCCGTGCGGAACTGGATGAACTCGAAGAAGAGCCGGCCACGCAGCTGGCGAGGTGCGGGCCGAGCGGGACGAACTCCTCGTCGGCGAACGGGTCCTTGAGGGTGAGCGAGCAGCTCGCCGACGAGCGCGCCTCGGCCACGCCAGCGCCCGGGCAGGTCGGCGGCCGTGCGGTGATGCTGATCCCGCACCGCACGCCGGACGCGGAGGAGCCCATGCTCCCGCCGGCCTACCAGCGCATCCTCGCTGCCGTCCGGCAGGCCACGGGACCGATCATGGCCCGGCAGGTCGGCGAGATGCCGGGAGTCGACGGCACCGTGCGGGCCAGGCTGGAACCGACCGCTACGTGGGCGGCTGGTCAGCCTCGTTGATCGCGGCTGGCTGCGCAAATTGCCCTCTCGATCGCCGCCGAGGGATGAAGCGCACTGTGATCACCAATTGCCCGCCTCGCACATCGCGATACGGTTCTGGATCTCGGCCTTCCCGGCCACCGCTACTGGCAGTCTTGTCGACCGGTAGATTCGCGCTTTGACGACTTGAGGAGGACAGGTCACACCAGTCCTTTGGCCTGCGCCTTCAGATTGACGGAGGCTCACTGCTCAACGCCGGAAACCAGGCTGCCCAGGACCGGCCAAGGCGCACTCGGCCCAGACGGTCTTGCCGGGGCCGAGGCGGTCGCGTACGCCCCAGTCGGCGGCGAGCGCGTCGACGAGGACCAGGCCGCGGCCGCCGTCCTCGGCCGGGCCGGGAGCCAGTCGCGCCGGCTGGGCGGGATGGGTGTCGGTCACCTCGATCCGGACGACGCCCCGGCTCTCGTCGTGGGACAGGGACAGGGCGAAGTCACGTCCGGGGACGCGGCCGTGGAGGACGGAGTTGGCGGCGAGTTCGGCGACCACGACGGCGACCGTGTCATACGCCTCGGTGCCCGGCGGGTGGCCCCACTCGGTGAGCTGGTGCGTGGCGAGCAACCGGGCGAGGCGGGCGCCGCGCCGGGTGGCGGAGAAGCGTTGCGTGAAGGTGCGGACGGGCGTGGGGCTTTGAGTGCGGGGGGCTTGCATGCGGCCCACCCTTCCGGAGGGCGAGGGTCCGTCGGCAGATCCTGCGCTGATACAGATCACGCTGTACTGGTTCACCCGCTGGACCGGGTCGGTCGCGGTACGTGACGATGGCTGTGCCGGACGTGGCGCAGCGCGTCCGGCAGACGGTACGGGGTGGTGCCCGGGTCCGGAAGCGGATACGGCCCGGCGGCACGACGGCACAGGGGAAGGCGGCTGCGATGGTGACCGACAACGGCGTTGGGGCCGGCGGAAGTACCGGGCAGGCCGGGGGCAACGGAAGCTGCGAGCCGGAACTCTCGGACAGTCTGAAGACGTTCGGCGCGGTCCTCAAGGCCTTACGGGAGGAGGCCCGCCTGACGCAGGAGCAGTTCGCTCCGCTGGTGCGGTACTCGGCCGCGTACATCGCGAAGATCGAACAGGGGAAGCGGTTCCCGCCACGGGACCTGCTGGAGCGGTCCGAGGAGGTGCTGGGCGCGGTCGCGGGACGGGTACTGGGGGCGGCGGCGAAGAGTCTGACGCGGAAGGCGGGGTTGGCGTCGTGGTTCCGGCAGTGGGCGGGGATCGAGGAGGAGGCGATCTCGCTCTATGCGTATGAGTGCGCTGTAATTCCGGGCCTGCTCCAGCCTGAGCCGTACATTCGCGCGCTCTTCGAGCGGCGGCTTCCGCCTCTGTCGGAGGAGCAGTTCGAGCAACAGGTGACGGCTCGGCTTGAACGTCAGCGTCTCCTGACGGAGCGGCCGAACAGCACGTTCAGCTTCATCATCGAGCAGGCCCTGCTGGATCGTCGCTTGGCCGGCGACAGCGTCACACACACGCTGCTCACCAGCCTCCTCGAAGTGGGCCGTCTCCGGAACGTGGAGATTCAGGTCATGCCCAGGGTCCAGGAGGATCACTCCGGTTTCGAAGGCCCTCTCTACCTCGCTGAGACGGTGGAGAACCGATGGGTGGGCTACGTCGAAGCGCACGACTGCAGCATGCTTGTCACCGACACAAAAGCCGCAAGCGCCATGCTTCAGCGCTATGGCAAGATGCGCTCGCAGGCTCTGAGTCACCAGGCCACCGCGAGCCTGCTGGAGCAGATGCGAGGAGCGTTATGAGCACCACCGAACTTGCTTGGTTCAAGAGCAGCTACAGCGGCGGTGGGGGCGGCAACTGCGTTGAGGTCGCCGTGCGCGCCGACGTCGTTCTCGTACGGGACTCGAAGGACACGGACAGGCAGTCGCTGGCCGTGTCCGGCGATGCTTGGTCGGCGTTCACCGCGCTTGCGGCCGACTCGCGCGTCTGAACCGCGTCACGCAAGAGGATCTACCGGCGCAGACTCCGCCGCGAGGGCGAATCCCGCGGATTGATCAACGCCCAGTACACGCCCCAAGATCAGCCGAGACCACGATGGGCGGCCCACAACGCCCCGGCACGGCTGGCAGCATCGGAGACCAGGACCGCCAGTTCGGGCTTGTCGGGGACAGGGAACGAGACGTATGCACCCCGACCACCACCAACTGGTCTGCCATAGGCCTTCACGGCGAGGTGACCGTCCGGGAGAAGCCGAACGTTGAGCGTGGTCAGCGTGAACGCCTCACCGCGTCGAGTGTCCGTCCATCGGAGCGCCTGCGGTATCACGACATTGATCGCCAGAGCGCTTACTTCCAGGTCGCTGCTCATGGACGGATGATCTCACGCGAGTCGCCGGGCGCGGGCGGCAAAGGAAGTCGGTGGCGGCCTCGTTCGTCGGCCCCCGAGACGGCGCGCTATCAGTCGGCGGTGTCGATGTCGTAGCGTTCGCGGGCGGCGACGACCTCGTCCATGTTCTCTTCCGCCCAGCTCTTGATCGCCCGCATGACGGGGATCAAGCCCTCCCCCAACGGCGTCAGGGCGTAGTCCACGCGGACGGGCACCGAGGGTGTGACAGTGCGTTCGACGAGGCCGTCCCGTTCGAGGTTCCGGAGTGTCTGCGTCAGCATCTTCTGGCTGACGCTCACGAGCCGCCGGGAGAGATCGCTGTAGCGCTGTGGGCCTGCGGAGAGCGCGTTGACGATCAGGCTGACCCACTTGTTGCTGATCCGGTCCAGCAACTGCCGTGCGGGGCACTCCGCCAAGTACGCGTCGTAGGCAGCGCGGGCGTCGGACCGTGTCGCCATGGCTCTCCTTGAGGGGCGGTACGCACTTCGAAGTGCCTGCTTCCCAACAGAGAGTAGCTCTCCATAGGGTCGTCCTGCACACCATCTCTGTAGATCACGTAGATCACGGTGAGGAGTCGTCGATGCGTGCCGTTGTGGTGAGGTCCTTCGGCGGGCCGGAAGTCCTGGAGGTCAGTGAGGTCCCGGTGCCCGCGGTCGGCCCGGGACAGGTGCGTGTCCGGGTCGAGGCCGCCGCCGTCAATCCCGTCGACGCGGCGACGCGTTCCGGGGCGCTCGCCTCCGCGGGGCTGATGCCGCCGCGGGAAGTCATCGGCATCGGATGGGATGTCGCCGGACGCGTCGACGAGCTGGGTGCAGGTGTGACGACGTTCGCTCCCGGCGACAGGGTGATCGGCCTGCGGGACCGGCTCGACGTCTCGCTGGGCACATACGCCGATTTCGTCGTCCTCGACGCCGAGGCCGTCGCGCCCGCCCCCGAGGGCGTTTCGGCGACCGAGGCGGCCACGCTGCCCCTGAACGGGCTCACCGCCCTCCAGGCGCTGGACCTGCTGGCTCTGGAACCAGGCGCCACGTTGCTGGTCACCGGCGCCGCAGGTGCGGTGGGCGGGTTCGCGGTCGAACTGGCCGCGCTGCGCGGGCTGCAGGTGGCGGCAACCGCCGGTGCCGCGGACGAGGCATTCGTCCGGGCAGCGGGTGCACGGTGGTTCGTCCCGCGCTCCGCCGACCTGTCCCAGGCCGTCCGCGACCTCGTCCCCGGAGGCGTCGACGGGGCTCTTGACGCCGCTGTGCTCGGCGTACGGGCGCTTGGCGCCGTGCGCAACCGGGGGGCCTTCGTGTCGGTTGTCGCCGGCGCGGCTCCCGTACCGCTGCGCGGCATCAAAGTCTCCGAGCAGTGGGTCGCCGCGGACGGCTCCGCCCTCGCGTGGCTGTCCTCACTGGCTGCACGCGGTCAACTGTCCCTCCGTGTGGCCGATGCCCTGCCACTGAACCGTGCCGACGAGGCGCACAAGGCGCTCGCCCGGGGCGGCCTGCGGGGGCGGCTGGTCCTCACCCCGTGAGCCCGTTGCCCGTGGACCGGCCTGGCCGTGCTCGCCACGTGGGCCGCGGCCGCGCTGCTGGTCGGCAGCCTGCTGCTGCGCAGCCGCGACGCGTAGGACAGCTCCTCAGATCACCGACAGGACAGCGCCTCGTCGGCTGCCGCGTCGGCTCCGGCTCCGGCTGCGGGAGCAGGGTTCCTCGGGCCGCGGGCGAGGATGTAGAGGAACAGGACGCCCATGACGACCACGCCTGCCCACATGGCCTGCTGCCAGCCGTCGACGAAGGACTGCCGCGCGGCCTGGACGAGGTCCTGCGCGTGGGGGCCCGCACCGTTGGCCGCCTCGACGGCGTTCGCGACACCTTCGCGTGCGGTGTCCGCGGCGTCCTGGGGGACGCCGTCGAGCTTGCCGTCGATGGCGCTGCGGTATCCGGCGGACAGCAGTGCGCCGAGCAGGGCAACACCCAGGGCGGTGCCGAACTCGCGGGTGACGTCGTTGAGGGCGGAGGCGACGCCCTGCCTCTCGCGCGGCAGGGAGCTGGTGATGGCCTCGGTGGACGGGGTCATGGACAGGCCCATGCCGATGCCCATGGCGAGCATGCCGGGCAGGATCGACAGGTATCCGCCGTCGACGGAGACGATGAGGGCCATCAGCGCCAGGCCGGCACCGGCCACTGCGATTCCCGTGGCCATGGTGGAGCGGGAACCGATGCGCGCGGCCAGCCTGGGGGCCAGGCCGGAGGTCGTCATCATCGCCACGGCCATGGGCATCAGCGCGAGGGTGGACAGCAGGCCCGACCAGCCCAGGACGGCCTGGAAGAACGGGAAGAGGACGACGAAGATTCCGGCTTGTACGCCGAAGAGGGTCAGCAGCGTGATCGATCCGCCGGCCAGGCCGCGCTCGCGGAACAGGCGCACGTCCAGCAGGGCGGCGTCCTGGCGGCGCAGCTCCCAGACCACGAAGAGGACAGCGGCGAGGAGACCGACGGCAAGGCTGATCAGGGTGGCAGGGTCGCTCCAGCCGTGCTCGGGGCCTTCCTGGAGGACGAAGATGAGGCCGACGACGGTGACGGCGGAGGTCAGTGCGCCGACGGTGTCGAAGGAGTGGTCCGAGTGCTCACGGGAGTTGGGCACCGAGCGCACGGCCATGGCGAGTGCGACGACGACCAGCGCCACGGGCAGGATGAACAGGTAGCGCCAACTGGCAACGTCCACCAGGGCGGCGGAGAGGAACATGCCCAGGATGCCGCCGCCTCCGGCGACGCCGGTCCACACCCCGATCGCCTTGCCGCGCTGTTCCTCCGGGAAGACGGAAGTGATCACGGCGAGGGTGATGGGCATGATCGCCGCCGCGCCGATGCCGCTGAGCAGACGCGCGCCGAGCATGACCTCGGCCGACGGGGCGAGTCCGGCTGTCGCGCCGGCGACGCCGAAGACGATCAGGCCGGTGATCAGCATGGGCTTGCGGCCCAGCCGGTCACCTATGGCGCCGAGCGGCAGCAGCAGTGCGGCCAGGGTCAGTGTGTAGATGTTGATGATCCACAGGATCGTGCTCTGCGAGGCGCCGAACTCGACGGCCAGGTCGGGCTGCGCGACGTTCAGCCCGGATACCGAGGCGATGACTGCCATCAACGCGACACAGACCGCGATCAGGATGGTGCGCAGCTGACGCGCATCCGGCGCATCCCCGGCAGGGGCGGCGCCGTCGGCTGCGGGTGGTGCGGGCTGGTTCGTACTCATGGATTCCTCTCAAAAGGGCATGCCGAGGGCAGCAGCGGACCAATGTCCGGCCGCCGGGATCGAGTGGGAGGTCGGTGCTCGCGTGCCGGGCGCGCGTCAGGCGGTGGTGGTGCCGTTCGGGCCTGCGGCGCCGCTGCCGGTCACCACGGTGTCGGCGGTGCCCCGTTTCGCTCGTGCTCAGGCCCCGGTGGTTCCGGTCCTCTGCACAGGACGCTAAGCCCGCCTTGCGATGCAGGCATACCATCTTGCCCATGACGCAAGAAGAGAGTGAGCTGGACAGCCTCGTACGCAAGCGCATCCGTGCTCTGCGGGTGGCGCAGGGCTGGTCCCTGGAGGAACTGGCCGCCCGCGCCAGGGTCAGTCAGTCCACGCTCTCCCGTATCGAGAACGGCCGGCGCCGTCTCGCGCTGGACCAGTTGCTCACCCTCGCCCGCGCCCTGGACACCTCCCTGGACCAGCTGGTGGCGACCGCCTCCGACGACGTCGTCACCAGCCCCATGATCGACGGTGCGCACGGGCTGATGCGCTGGCCCATAAAGGGGGACCCCGGTATGAGCGTCGTGCGTCAGCGGATCACCGAGCCGCCCCCGGACAATCCCTCGCGCATGCGTGCCCACCAGGGCCGCGAATGGCTCGTGGTCCTGTCCGGCACCGCGGTCCTCCTGCTGGGCCACCGGCGCTTGCGCGTCGAGACGAACCAGGCCGCCGAGTTCCCCACGATGCTGCCGCACGCCATCGGTGCCGAGGGCGGTCCCTGCGAGATCCTCGGCATCTTCGACCGCGACGCCCGCCGGGGCCACCAGCGCGACAGCCGGCGCGACAGCGGCAACCGCGAATCGGACGGCTCCCGTACGTGACCGCCGGATGATCGTCCTGGCGTGACGGCATGACCCACGCGCACCAGCACACCTCCCCTGGCGCAGGGCACAGCCCGTACGGAATGCGCTCGACCTTTTACAGCTGGGGGCGGGTTACTTGCTCCCAGGTGCCCGAGCGGCGTCAGTGCGCATCCGCAGGGGGCAGCCGGACGGTGAAGCATGCGCCGCCTTCGGGTCCGTGGCCGACGACGGTGATGCGGCCGCCGAGGCGGGCTGCCAGCTTGTCGGCGATGGCGAGTCCCAGTCCGCTGCCCACCGGGCGGGTCGCCCGGTAGCGGTCGCGCAGCACTCCCCGACGGAACGCCGTGGCCTCGTCCTCGGGTGCGAGGCCGGGCCCGCCGTCCCGGACCTGAAGCTGCGGGCCGTCCGGGCCGCCGGGCTCGCCGGCGCGCAGCGCCAGGACGACGGGCTCCCCGGCCGGGACGACCCGAAGGGCGTTGCCGATCAGGCCGTCGAGGAGCTGCCGGACGCGGAAACCGTCGGTGACCGCCTCGACGGGGCCGGCGGGCAGTTCGGTCCGCAGGACGACCCCGTACTCGTCGGCCTTCACGCGCCAGGCGGCGGCCGCCTGTCCGAGGACGTCCGCCAGGTCGGTGGGGGCCGGATCGAGACGGAAGTCGTCCGCCTCCAGTCGCGCCAGGGCGAGCAGGTCACTGGTGAACGCCTCCAGCCGGTGCGTCTCGGACAGCAGGGTGGTGCCGACCTGGGCGGCCTCGTCAGCCGCGACGACGCCGTCCGCCAGCGCCTCGGCGTATCCGGTGACGACGGTGAGAGGAGTGCGGATCTCGTGGGAGACGGACAACAGGAATTCCCGCTGCCGCTGTTCGGCGTCGGCGAGGGCCGCGTCCAGCACGGCCAGCGAGTGGTGCAGTGCGTCGGCTTCGGCCGTACCGCCCGGCCGGTGTCCGGGCAGCCCCCGCTCGCCCGCGGCGAGCCGTCCGGCTGCCGCGGCGGCCGTCGCCAGGGGGCGGGCGATGCGGCCGCCCGCGACCGCGCCGACGAGGGCCGCTCCGCACAGACCAATGAGCAGGGGGAGGACGAGTGCCCGCCGGGTGCCGTCGACGGCCTCCTGCACGTAGGTGGCCGGGCGGGTCAGCACGGCCGCGCCTCCGTTCCGGCCGGGGCGGCCCTCCACCAGGATCTGCTCTCCCCCGAGGCTGCCCGAGGACGACAGTTCGTGCCCGGCCAGCAGCGTGTCCCGGTCGGCGTGGGTGAGGACGGCCGCGGCCGGACCGGAGACGGAGCCGTCCGGCGCGATGACCGCGACACGCACGCCGGCGACCTGCGCGTAGGGCCCGGCGCCCGGCGCGAGAAGCGTGGAGAGAGCGGGCAGCCGGGCGAGGGCCTGGGCCTGGCGCCCGAGCTGGTCACGCTCGCGGTGCTCGGCCTGCCGGCCCGCCGCCTGCCAGGCGGTCACCCCGGTCAGGGCCGCCGCCAGCAGCGCCACCGAGGCCGTGGCGGCCGCCAGCACCCAGCGCAGCGACGGCGGACGGGAGCCGCCCGGCAGCAGGCGCCCCGCAGCGCACCACACGCGCAGGAGCCGCTGTGTTCCCCTCACTGGGGTATCCGGTAGCTGTAGCCGACGCCGCGGACCGTGCGGATCGGCGTGGGATCGCCCAGTTTGGCGCGGAGCTGCGAGACATAGACGTCCACGACCCGTCCGTCCCCGTAATCGGCATGCCCCCACACGGTGGCCATCAGCTGGGCCCGGCTGAACACCTGGCCCGGGCTGCGCGCCAGGTGGTACAGCAGGTTGAACTCGGTCGTGGTCAGCTCCGCCGGGGCGCCGTCCACGCACACCGTGCGGCGCGCCGGGTCGACTGTGATCCGGCCCCGCACCAGCGGTCCCGGCTCGGGCGGGCCGGCGGTGCGCCGCAGCACCGCGTTCACCCGGGCGACCAGTTCGCGCGGGGAGAACGGTTTGGTGACGTAGTCGTCGGCGCCCAGTTCCAGGCACAGCACCCGGTCGGCCTCCTCGTCGCGGGCGGTGACCAGCAGCAGTGGAGTCCAGTCGTGTGCGGCTCGCAGGCGGCGGCAGAACTCGACCCCGTCGACCGCACCGGGCAGGCCGATGTCCAGCAGGACCGCGACCGGCCGCAACCGCGCCAGCGCCGCCAGACCGGCCTCGCCGTCCCCCTCGACGTGCACCCCGAAGCCCTCCCGGGCGAGGTAGAGCCGCTCCAGTTCGGCGATGCGGTGTTCGTCCTCCACCACCAGCACCAGTCCGCGGACGGCGCGGGGCGCCGAGCCGGGCAGGACCGAGGGCGGGTCTGCGGTGGGCACGGGCTGTTCACTCTCCTGACCGCGGCCGGTGCGTCCTGTCCAGGGCCTGGCCGGCGAACTCGTCGCGTCCGTCGATGTTAATGCCGCCGGGCGGTGCGGGCCGGGCGCGACCAGGGGCCTTACATTCCCCGAACATTCGCCAGACAGAACCTTGGTACAGCGGGCCCAGACTGCTGCCGCGGCGCCGCCGCATGTCCGTTCCCCCTGTCATGAGGTGACGATGTCCACCGCACAGCCCACTCTCCCGGACGCACGGCCGCGGGCCGTACGCCGCCCCGGACTGCTCCACCGCACGGGGCGCTGGTGCGCGCTGCGCCCGCGCCGGGTCGTGGCCGCCTGGCTGCTCCTGCTCGCGGCCTTCGTCGGCCTGGCACACGCCTTCGGCGGCACGTACAGCGACGACTTCACGTTGCCCGGGTCCCAGGTGCAGACCGGCACCGATCTGCTGAGGGTGCACGCGTCGGGCGTCGGCAGGGGCACCCAGTCCCCGATCGTCCTGCACACCGCGCACGGCACCGTCCAGGACCACGAGCAGGAAGTGGCGGGCGCCGTGGCGGCCCTGGGGAAGGTCCCGCACGTCCTGGGGGTGAGCGACCCGCTGAGCCCCGGCGCCCCCGCCGGCTCGCTCGCCGAGGACGGCCGGACGGCACTGGTGCAGGTGTCCTTCGACGCCAACCCGGGGAGCTACGAGGACGGGTGGCTCAGCCGGATCGACGGGGCCGTGGCAGGCCTGCGGCACGACGGTGTCCAGGTCGAGTACGGAAGCCAGCTCGGCCAGTCCGTGTCCCACGGGAAAGGCGACCGGCTGCCGGAACTCATCGGACTCGCCACAGCGATCGTCGTACTGCTCTTCGGTTTCGGCTCGGTCGTCGCGGCCGGGGTGCCGCTGGTGGCGGCCGTCGCCGGACTCGGCATGGGGCTGCTCGCCCTGAAGGTGCTCGCCTCGCACATCGGCTTCGCCACCACCGCCCCGACCCTGGCCACCATGATCGGACTCGGCGTGGGCCTGGACTACGCCCTGTTCCTGACCACCCGTCACCGGCGTCTGCTGCGCGACACCGGCGACGTGGGCGAGGCGGCCGGCCGCGCGGTGGCCTCCAGCGGACGCGCCGTGCTCGTGGCCGCGGGCACGGTCGCCGTCGCGCTGGCCGGGCTCAGCGCGTCCGGCATCTCCTTCCTGGGCGCGCTCGGTGCCGCCGCCTGTCTCACCGTCGTCACCGCCGCGGCCGCCGCTCTCACCCTCACCCCGGCGCTGCTCGGCTGGTTCGGTCCCCGTGTCGACCGCTGGCGGGTCCGCCGGCCCGTCGACGAACCCGACGGCGGCCAGGACTTCTGGCACCGCTGGGCCGACGGCATCCGGCGCCACCCGGTGCGGGCGCTGGCCGGCGGTCTGCTGCTGCTCGGCGTCCTCGCGGCACCCGCCCTGTCCATGCGTACGGCGCACGTCGACGCCGGTGCCGCCGCCCCGGACACCACCGGGCGCCGGGCGTACGACCTGATCTCCGGCGCCTTCGGGCCGGGCAGCAACGGCCCCCTCACCCTCGTCGTCACCCTCGCCCCGGACCACCCCCCGACCGACGCCGACCGGTCCCGAACAGCGGGGGAACTGCACGACGCACTCGCGGCGGACCCGCGGGTCGCCTCCGCGGGCACCCCGGTGGCCACCGCGGACGGGGCGCTGCTGACCACGCGGATCGTGCCCCGCACCGGGCCGCAGGACCAGGACACGGCGGACCTCGTGCACGACCTCACCGACACCGTGCTGCCCCGCACCCTCGGCCCCGAGGACGCGCACGGCTACCTCACCGGCCCCACCGCCGGCCAGATCGTCTTCCGTGACACGCTGGCCGACAAGCTCCCCCTGGTCATCGGTGTGGTCACGGCGGCGGCCTTCGTCCTGCTGGTGCTCGTCTTCCGGGCCCCCGTCCTGGCGGTCAAGGCCGCGCTGCTCAACCTGCTGTCCATCGGCGCCGCCTGGGGTGTCCTGGTCGCCGTCTTCCAGTGGGGCTGGGGCTCCTCGCTGCTGGGCGTGGACGAACAGGTGCCCCTTGAGCCCTACGTCCCGGCGCTGATGTTCGCCATCGTCTTCGGCCTGTCCATGGACTACGAGGTCTTCCTGCTCTCCCGGGTCCGTGAGCACTGGCTGGCCGGTGCGGACACCCACTCCAGCGTCGCCGAGGGTCTGGCCGCCACGGCCCGTGTCATCTCCTGCGCCGCCCTCGTCATGACCAGCGTCTTCCTCGCGTTCCTGCTGAACGACAGCGTCGTCGTCAAGATGCTGGCTCTCGGGCTCGCCCTCAGCATCGTGCTCGACGCCACGGTCGTACGGCTGATACTCGTCCCGGCCGCCATGTACCTGCTGCGTGAGGTCAACTGGTGGCTGCCGTCATGGCTGGACCGGCTCCTCCCGCACCTCGACGCCGAGGGCTCCGCGTCGGCCGGCGCCCGGTGAGGCGCCGGCTGCTGCCCGCCGGACGGGCCGCCCGTGCCGCCCTGGGCGTGGCGCTCGCCCTGGTGGTCCTCTGCGCGTCGGGCGAGGCCGTGGTCCGGCGCACCGTGGCCGAGCGGGTGACGGCCGCCCTGGGCGGCCGGCTGGGCGGTAGCCCGGACGTGTCCCTGGGGGCACGGCCGGCGCTGCTCACCCTGCTGGACGGCACCCTGCCGACGGTGACGGTGGCGGGGCGCGCGAACGCGGCGGGTTTCACCGGCATTCCGGTCACCGCGGTGCTGTCCGGGGCGGTCGTCGACCGGTCCCGGCACACCGCCGAGGTGTCCGGCTCCCGGGTCACCGCGGAGGTGTCCACCGCGGCGGTCACCCGGCGCCTGGCCTCGACCGCCGGCCAGGGCGGCGCGGCGGTCTCCGGCGTCACCGCCGAGCCCGCTTCCGGAACCCTCGGACTCGCCGTCCGCGGCGGTCTCGCCACCGTCCGGGTGCGGCCCGCCGTCCACGACAGCCGGCTCTCGCTCTCCGTGGTGGACGGCGAGGTCCTCGGCTCGGCGGCCCCCGCGGCGCTGCTCGACCGCGTGCAGTCCCGCGTGGACAGCCTCGCCGCGTCGGGCCGGCGGGAAGGCCGGGACGGCGCCGTCGGCGCGCTCGGCCTGAGGCTGAAGGACGTCACCGTCACCGACGAGGGGCTGCGGCTCGTCCTCACCGGCGGCACGGCCACGTTGGACGGGAGCGGCTCCTGAGGAGACGGCCGCGGTCGCACAGCGGGAGTGCCCGGCCCCGGTCACGCCTCATGTCGTCGCCTTGCCGTCCAGGCGTCGGTCAGCCGGTCGCCGCCGCCCTCGCCGACCGGCCCGAACCGCGGGTCCACGGCACCGCCGCCGTCGCGGCGGCCCTCGGCGGCCAGGACGGCCGCCGTGCTCACCGGTTGCGCAGGCGCGCCGTCAGCCGGGCCAGCAGGGGCAGCGCCGCCGCGAGTGTCGCGCGTTCCTCGGCGCTCAGCGAGTCGCCGATGGCGCCGCCGAGCGTCGCCGCGCGCCTGCGCCGTTCCTCGGCGAGGCGCTCGCTTCCCGCGGGAGTGAGGTGCAGCAGGAGCTTGCGGCCGTCCGCGGGGTGCGCCTCGGTACGTACCAGGTCCTGAGCCACCAGCCCCTTGACCGCCTTGGCGACCGCCTGATGGCTGACGCCCCGCTGCTGGGCGACGTCGGCGGTGGTCGCCGGGCCGTCGCGGTCGAGACAGCCCAGGACGGCGGACTCGGTCGCGGGCATGGTGTCGGCGGTGCGCACGGCGCGCACCAGCTGTCCGACGGTGAGCCGGAGTTCCTCGGCGAGTCGGTTGTCGTCGTCCATGGCGGCAAACTACCCGGGTTTCCACAACCGGTCTGTACAACCTGGTTGCGCCACCTCTCGCGCAAAGCCTCCCCCAGCCCCTCGTCAGCCGCCACACCTCGCGCGATATATACAACCAAGGTGTACAGTTTGGTTGTAGAAATTGCTCGGACTGACTCGGACTGAGAGGAATCCCGTGAAGCTCACCAAGCACGCCCACGCCTGCGTCACCGTCGAGAAGGACGACACCCGTCTGGTGATCGACCCCGGCACCTTCACCCCGGACGCGGCGGCCGCCGTCGCCCGGGCGCAAGCGGTCCTGATCACCCACGAGCACTTCGACCACTTCGACGAGAAGCTGGTCGCCGCCGCCCTCGCCGACCGGCCCGAACTTCGTGTCTACGGCACCGCCGCCGTCACGGCGGCCCTCGGCGGCCCGAGCGGCCGCGTGCACACCGTCGCCGCCGGCGACACCTTCACCGTCGGCTCCATCCCCGTCGCCGTGCACGGGCACCGCCACGCGCTGATCCACGCCGACCTCCCGTGCCCCGACAACGTCGGCTACCTCCTCGACGAGGGCACTCTCTACCACCCCGGCGACGCCTACTTCGCACCCGACGCCCCCGTGCGCACCCTGCTGCTCCCCACCAGCGGACCGTGGACGAAGCTCGGCGACGCCGCTGACTACGTCCGCGCCGTCAAGCCCGGACAGGTCATCCAGATCCACGAACTCATGCTCAGCGAACTCGGGCAGCACTCCGTCGCCAACCTCCTGGGCGAGAACGGCCTGACCGGCACCGCGATCCAGCGCCTCGCGCCGGGCACCACCGTCCAGCTCCAGGACCGGTGAGGCCACGGCTCCCCGACGAAGGAGCGGCATGCGCTTCGCGACGATCCGCACCGGCGACACCCTCACCGCCGCCCGCATCGAGGGCGACCGCGCCGTCCTGGTCGACGCCACCGACGCCGTCGACGCGTACCGGCGCCGAGACCGGCTGCGGGACATCGGCGAGACAGACGCCGGCACCGCCCACTACGCCCGTGTCTCGCCCACCCCGGCGCACATCCTGTGCGTCGGCCTCAACTACCGCAGCCACATCCGGGAACTGCGGCTCCCCACCCCCGAGTATCCGACGTTCTTCGCCAAGTTCGCCTCCACCCTGACCGGCCCACGGGACACCATCACCCTGCCCCGCGTCAGCGACCACATCGACGGGGAGGCGGAACTGGCGGTCGTCGTCGGACGCCGCCTCCGCCGTGCCGGCCCGCGGGAGGCGACGGAGGCCATCGCCGGCTACACCGTCGCCAACGACCTGTCGATGCGCGACTGGCAGCACCGCACGACCGAAGCACTCCAGGGCAAGGTCTTCGACCGCTCCACCCCCCTGGGTCCGCTCCTTGTCACCCCCGAGGAAGTCGACGACGCCCGTGACCTGACCATCACCTTCTCCGTCGACGGCGTCGAACGGCAGCGCGGGTCCACCGCCGACCTCGTGTTCACGCCGGCGCAACTCCTGTCCTACTGCAGTACCTTCCTCACTCTCGAACCCGGTGACGTCGTCCTGACCGGCACACCGGGAAGGACACCCCGCGCGGCCGGCCCACTCGTACCCGGACAGCGATTGGTCACCGCGATCGAGGGCCTGGGAGAGGCCATCAACCCGACCGCAGCGGATCCGCTGCCCGACACCTGTCCCGCCTGGACGGAACGGAACTCCGACACCGCGATGACCTGACATCCGCGCCCGACGGCCCGACCCACATCATGACCGAGCCGCACGCTTCGACGGGCAACGCGTGCGCGGGGTCGGCCGTATCAGTTCACTTCGCACCTGGTCCGGCCGGCGGGCCGGCACACTGTCGGCCCGCCGGTCTCAGCCGCTCACGAGCCCAGGCGGACACGCAGCCCGGGCGGGAGGAGGTCGCCGTGGGCGGTGACCATGTCGTCGCACAGACGCCAGATGTCCTCGACCGGCAGCGCCGCGGCCGTGGCGGGGTCGGTCATCGCCGCGTGCCTGATGTGCCGCGGTTCGTCCTCGATCACCGCCCGCACCACCAGGTCGTTCGCGCTCAGGTAGGTGCGGTTGAGCGCCGCCAGCTGGGGTGGGAGGGAACCGACTCGGGTCGGCTGGACGCCCAGCGAGTCCACCAGGCACGGCACCTCGACGACGCCGTGCGCGGGCAGGTTGTCGATCAGGGCCCGGTTGGGGACGTTGCCGTAGACCGTGCGCGGGATGCCGGTGACCATGCTGTGGATGATCTGGGGCGCGTACTCCATCGTCCCCTCGACGGCGACCGGTGCCCCGGCGGTCAGCGCGTCGCGGGTCTTCTCGTAGGTGGCGACGTTCTCGTCGACGATCTTGAGGTACTCGCCGATCGGCAGCCGCAGCCGTTCGACCTCGCTGCTGTGGTGCAGGTACCAGGGCACGTACTCGGAGGAGTGCTCGCTGGTCTCCGTCGGGTAGTAGCCGAGCCGGCGGTACATGTCGACCCGCACCCTGCGGCGCAACTGGTCGTCGGAGGCGATCAGTTCGTCGAGCTTCGGGTAGAGGCTCCGGCCCTGGTGCTCGAAGCGCAGCACCCACGCCTGGTGGTTGACGCCCGCGGCGTGGTAACTGATCTCCTCGTAGGGGACCTTGACCAGATCGGCGAGATCGCGCATCGTCCAGTACACCGAATGGCACAGTCCCACCACCCGGGTCAGGCCGGTGGCCTGCGTCAGGTACTGGACGTTCATGGCCATGGGGTTGGTGTAGTTCAGCAGCCAGGCCTGCGGGCAGACCTCGGCGATGTCCCGCCCCAGTTCGCCGAGGAACGGCAAGGTGCGCAGGGCACGGAAGATGCCACCGATGCCGAGGGTGTCGCCGATGGTCTGGCGTACGCCGTAGCGGGCCGGTACCTCGAAGTCGGTCCGGGTGGCGTCGCCCATACCGATCTGCACGATGTTGATGACGAAGTCGGCCTCCGCCAGGGCCTTGCGGCGGTCGGTGTCCGCGGTGACGGTGGGATCGGCGCCGAGGGTGTCCGCGATCCGGACGGCGGCGGCGTACGCGGTGGCCAGACGCTCGGTGTCGATGTCGTGCAAGGCGATGTGCGCCGACTTCAGTTCGGCGAACGCGAGGAGGTCGGCGAGCAGTCCCTGGGTGAAGACGACGCTGCCTGCGCCGATGAAGGCGATCTTGGGGGTGGTCATACCGGGGCTTCCTCGGTCTCGGAAAGGCGGGCGAGGACTTCGTCCCGCGTGGGCTGTGCGGTGGTGCCGCCGTGAGCACGGGTGGACAGGGCTCCGCAGACCGCGGCGAAGCGGAGCGCTTCCGGCAGGGGTCTCCCGTCGAGCAGGGCGGCGATGAATCCGGCGTCGAAGCTGTCCCCGGCGCCCACCGCGTCGACCGGCCGGACCCGGATGCCCCGGGTGGTGAAGAGCCGTTCGCCATCGTGGCACAGCGCGCCGTCTGCGCCGTTCTTGACCGCGGTGACCGGGCCACGGCGGGCGAGCCGTGCGGCGGCCTCGGCGGGATCGTCGGTATCGAGGCGGGCCAGGCGCCGGGCTTCCGCGGCGTTCGGCAGCAGGAAGTCGGTGTGGGCCAGGACCGCGTCCAGGCCCGAGGCCTCCCACCGGCCCGCCGGGTCGTCGTTGGTGTCCAGGGAGGTGGTGGCGCCGTGCCGACGTGCGGTGCGCAGGAGTTCCGGGAGCGCGATCGCGAGCTGTGGCATCAGGAAGTAGGAGGCCGAGTGGACGTGCCGGGCGGCCCCCAGCAGTGTCGCGGGCACGTCGTCGGCCGTGGTCGCGGCCAGGGTGCCGGGGGCGGTGACGATGGCCCGGTCGTCCCCGCGGGTGAGCACGACCGTCATGGGGGTGGGCCGGCGGGGGTCGAGCCGCAGCGCCTCGGTGTCGACGCCGTGGGCGCCGAGCCGGTCGCGCATGTAACGGCCGGCGTCGTCGTCGCCCACCCGGCCGGCGAAGGCGACCCTGAGACCGAGGCGTGCGGCCCCGCAGGCGACGATCGCGCCGGATCCCCCGACGGTGAGGGTGCCGGTGGGCACCAACTGTTCGCGCTGGCCGAAGGCGAGCGGGCCGTCGAGCGGGCCGACGACGACGTCGGGGTTGGCGTCACCGATGACGAGCAGGTCGAAGGTGTGCGGCATTGAGGTGTTCCTGCCTGAGTGGTGTGTCGGGTGGCGAACGGGGTCAGCCCTTGAGACCGGTGGAGGTGATGGACTGGATGAACGCCTTCTGCGCACCGAGGAAGGCGAGCAGGACCGGCAGCACGGTGATGACGTTTCCGGCCATCACGGCGGCCCACTGGGTGTGGTGTTGTCCCTGGAAGGTCGTGAGGCCGAGCTGGAGCGTGTACTGGGTGTCGTGGTTGATGGCGATCAGGGGCCAGGTCAGGTCGTTCCAGGTGCTCAGAAACGTCAGGACGGCCACCGTGCTGAGGGCCGGCCGGGACAGCGGCAGCACGATCCGCCACAGCACGTGAAGCCGTGAGCAGCCGTCGATCCAGGCGGCTTCCTCCAGCTCGCGGGGCAGCGAGAGGAAGAACTGGCGCAGGAGGAACACCGAGAAGGGCGTGACCAGGGACGGCACGATCAGCGCGCCGAGGGTGTCGATGAGGCCGAGCTGCCTCATCACCAGGAACGTGGGGATCATCGTCAGCTGGAACGGGATCGCCATCGTGGCCAGCATCAGGCCCAGCAGCAGCCGGGAGCCGGCAAACCGCATCCGGGCGAACGCGTAGCCGCCGAGAGTACCGAGCACGAGGTTCGCGGTGACCGTGACGAGGCTGACGACGAACGAGTTGGCGAACCAGCGGGGGAACATCGCGTTGCCCAGCACATAGCGGTAGCCGCCCAGGTCGAGGTGGGAGGGCCACAGCGCCGGCGGGAAGCGGTTGATCTCCGCGTTGCTCATGACCGAGCTGAGCGCCACCCAGATCAGCGGTACCGCGAAGAGCAGGGCCGTCGGCGCGAGCAGCAGGTGCCAGGGGCTGAACGGCAGTCGCGGGTGCCGTCGTCGCGTGTCGGGCCGGGGAGCGGAGGAGGCCGCCTGCGCGGCGCCGGGCGGGGCGGAGACGGTGGTCATGCGGAGGCCCCCTGGACGCGGCGGCGGACGAACTGGAGGATCAGGCCGATCAGGCCCAGGGCCACGGCCAGGACGTAGGCGGAGGCGGCCCCGTATCCGGCGGTGGCGTTCTGGAAGGCCTGCTGCCAGATGAAGTAGACGATCACCGTGGTGGAGCCGAGAGGGCCGCCCTTGGTGGTGACGTACACGAGGTCGAACGTCTGGAGGGACTCGATGGTCTGCCACAGCAGCAGGAAGACCGTGACGGGCCTGAGGGCGGGCAGCGTGACGTGGCGCAGGAGCTGGAGGCGGCCGGCGCCGTCCAGCCGGGCCGCCTCGATCAGCGAGGCCGGCACGTCCTGGAGTGCCGCGAGGTAGATCACCAGGCAGAAGCCAGTACCGCTCCACAGGCTGATCGCGACGAGTACGGGAAGCGCCTGGGAGGGGTCGGTGAGGAAGCCCTGGGACGGGATGCCGAGGTGGTGCAGTACGGCGTTGGCGGCGCCGAACTCCGGGTCCAGGATGAAGGAGAACAGCACCCCCTGGGCGGTCGCGGAGACCACGAAGGGGACGAAGTACAGGGTGCGGTAGAGCCCGACGAAGCGGATGCGCCGGTTGAGGGCGAGGGCGAGGAGCAGGCCCACCGCCATGCTCGCGGGCACGTACAGCGCGGTGTACAGCAGGGTGTTGCGCAGAGCCTGGCTGAAGTGTGGGTCCTGGGCGAGGGCGCGGTAGTTGTCCGGGCCCACCCAACGGCTGGGGGTGACGAGGTCGTCGGCCTGGAAGGACAGCAGCAGCGACCAGATGATGGGTACCACGCTCAGGCCGATGATGATCAGGACGGCGGGGGAGACGAACGTCCAGGCCATGGCGGCCTCACCGGTTCGTCTGCGGCGCAGGGCTCGCCGGCTGTCCGGGGGCCCGGACACGGTGATCGGGGTGGGCAGTCGCGACATGACGGGGGCTCCTCAGCGCGGGATGAGCAGTGCGGCGTTGGCATCGGCAGCGCAGGCGCGCAGTGCCTCGGCGGGGCTGCTCCGCCCCAGCAGCACGGCGACGACGGCCTGTCCGAGAGCCTGCGAGATCTGCGGATAGGCGGCGTGGACGGGGCGTACCCGGGCCGTGTCGAGGGCCTTGGTGAACACCCCCAGGCCCTCGGTGCCGCTCTCCTTGTGCTGCCAGGCGGGCAGATCGCGGGCCCGGCGGCTGAGCGGCAGGCTGCCCGCCTCGATGTCCCAGCGCACGTCCTGTGCGGGCTGTATGAGCCAGCTCACGAAGGTCTTGGCGGCCCGCTTGCGGGCGCCGCCGTTGTCGAACACGGTCCAGGTGTCGGGTCCGCTGATGGTCACCGGCCGACCGGAGAAGCTGGGCAGCGGCACGACTTGGTGGTCGATCTTCGCCTGCTGGATGTCGGGCAGCTGCCACGGACCGGTGACGACCATGCCCATGCGGCCGGACTCGAAGACCTGGTACATCTGCTCGCTGCCCGGCTTCGGGTCGACGTAGACGCTCTTGTCGCGGGCCAGGGCGGCCACCACCTCCAGGGCGCGGGTCCCGGTGTCGCCGAATCCGATGTGCTTGCCGTCGCCGGCGACGACGTCCCCGCCGAGGTCCCAGATCATGGGCCACAGGCGCCAGACGGTGTCCTCGTCGCCGACGCCGGGCCAGCCGGTGCCGAAGCGTCCGCCGCCGGCGTCGGTGAGCGCCTTGGCCGTGGCGACGAAGTCGTGCCACCGCCAGCCCGCTTCGGGCAGCGGCAGGCCGGCCTGCCGGAAGAGCTTCTTGTTGCAGACCACGGCGAGCGAGTCCAACAGCGCAGGCGCGGCGCGCACCTGGCCGTTGACGGTCACGGCCTCGCGCGACGGTTCCCAGTAGCTCGTCCAGGGAGCGGGGGCGTGCCGCACCGTGTCGGTGAGGTCGACGACCTGCGGGCTGCGGGCGACGCTCGCCAGGTCGGAGCCGAAGATGTAGGCGATGTCAGGGTAGGAGCCGGCGGCGAGGGCGGCCGTCACCTTCTGGAGCATCGCGTCGGCGAGGACTCCGCCGCCCAACTCGACCCGGATGCGGGGGTGGCTGCGCATGAAGGAGGCGACCAGGGATTCCACGGCCTTCCTGCCGGTGTCGGTCTGGCCGTGCCACATCTCGATGGTCACGGTGCCGTCGGCGCTGACGCCGTCGCCGCCGCCCGCCGCGCAGCCGGCGGCCGACAGGCCCGCGGCCGCCGCGGTGGCCAGAGCCGCGCCGGCACGCAGCACGTCGCGGCGTGCGGGCTGCGCGCTGCGGTTGACCGCATACATGGGTACCTCCGGTGTGGAGTGTGGGACACGCGTTTCCGCACAAGGGGTGCGTCCGGTGTACGGCGTTCCGGCCGCGGGGAAGGCCGGTGGTCCCGGCGGGGCTGGGTGCGGGGCCGGTCTCCGTGGGCCGTGGCGTCGCGGCGGGCGGTGCTCAGCGTCGGGCGCGTGACGCGGCGGACGGCGGTCGTGCCGCTGCCGCCGACACCACGCGTCCCAGGTGGTGCGAGGCCGGTCGGGTGCGGGCGTCGCGAGGCCGGGCGGGTCGGTCCGCACGGGAAGTGCGTCCAGGCACGGTGGTCGTGTCACGGCGGCCGCAGGGAAGTCGCGCGGATAGGGATCATGTCCGGGCCCAGAACCTGGTGGGCACGTCCCCGCCTCGGACCCCGACGGGGTCCTGGCGACTCAGTCCGGACTTCTGACGCGTGGCCAGCTACCGGCTGGGCGTACCTCTGCCGCCGAGTGCTTCGACTGCGGCGTTGGCCAGGAGTTAAACGACGGTGCCGGGCGGCTGTCAAGAGGCAGTAGTGCTTGGATCTGCTTGGAAAACCGATGAAGCGCGCATGATTGAGCATTGGTCGGGGGCGTGTGCGACGTCTGCCTGTGACGGCTCCCCCAGCCGTCACAGGCAGACGCGCCGTCAAGGGGGTCGGGCGATGTCAACCGCGGTTCGACCGCGCCCTCAAGGGGCGCGGGGAACTGCGCGACCAGCCGCGACGGCGCCGCAGACGACCCACCACATGACCCGGCACGTCCAGCGGAGCGATCAGCAGGTCTTGCGGACGTACCCGCTGGTGCCGGCCGGTGAGACGTCCACGTCGCGCTGGACGATGCTCAGCGTGCCGCCCCACCCCTTGCACGCCTTCGACCTGCCGGCATCGGTGTACTCGATCACGATCACGTTGTTGCCGAAGGCGCTGGTGTAGTCGCCGCACTCGTCGTACTGGCCGCACTCCTCGGCCACGGCGAAGTCGAGGCCGTTGGCCGTCCGGTTGCCGGCCAGTTCGGCGGTGTTCTTCTGGGCGATGGCCAGGCCGTCCGCGTGGGCGCGGGCGGAGAGCAGCTTGATGAACGCCTGTGCGTTGTTCGCCGTCAGCCGGTTCCCGGAGCGGGTGTAGCTGTCGTAGTTGTCGGGCTCGACTGCCTGGAAGCCCTTGTCCCGGCAGCCGTCGATCTGGGCTCCGATCGTGTTGGCGATCCGCTGCCGCTTGGCGGCCGTGCCGACGTCGAGGAGGGCCTCGCCCCAGTCCTCGTCGTAGACGACCTTGCCCGCGGAGTCGCGCAGCAACAGGTCCGAGTCCCAGTCGCTCTCGGCGCCCGGCTGCGCCTGGAAGGCGTTGACGTAGCAGATGTTGTACAGGCCCGCCGCCGGGGAGGCGGTGTGGTCGCGGGTGACGACCCTGACGCCGGTCGGCGGCGTGTAGGCGCCTCCGATCTGGTAGTCGAAGGCGGCGTGTGTGGGCGGCAGGGCTACGGTCGCGGCCCGCGTCGAGGGTGCCTGGACGAGCAGAGCGCCGGTCAGGGCCACAGCGCCGACGGCCGCACCGGCGAGTTTACGGGAGTTGGTGTTCAGGCTGCTCATGCGGTGAGCTCCAGAGGAAGCGGGCACGTCCCCGCCTCGGACACGTGGGGTGTCCTGGCGACTCGGGCCGGGCTCGCGGCGCGGGGCCCGCATACCGGCTGGGCGTGCCTCTGAACGCGGAGCGTGACTCCGGCGTTGCCCGGGAGTAAAGCGATCCCTTGTGAGGATGTCAACGCGCCGCCGAAGTCCCCCTGGTACGAGGCGAGTCGGGGCGCCCCGCGCGAGGGTGCGGCAGCCGGCGGACGGTCACTGTGCCGCGCGGGCCACGGAGGCGACGCGGTTGCTCGCGTGGAGGCGGGTGGCGTGTCGTGAGCACCTGGGCGCCCGGGCACCGGCTCCATGCCCGAACCCCGGTCGGCGCATCGCGACGGTGTCCGAGCGGAGAAAGAATGCTTGAAGATGCTTGAAGTGAGCCTTGATAGAGCATTTTCAAGCATCTATTGTCAGGCGTGTCACGGTCGAGCCCGGGGTGCGTCGCCGGTCCGGGATGCGTCGTGGCGCATGTCTGCCGCGCCTCCCGTGCGGGCTCCGTCAGCGCCCCCCGGTACGCGGCGAGTCCGTCGGCCACCGCGTACCGCGGCCGACCCTCCGACCGGCCTACGACGCCCAGGCGTCGGCCACGTCTCCCCGTCCGGGACGAAGACGAAGGGGTGTTCCATGACCAACCAGCCGACCGCGCCGGAACTGCGCGTCGGTGTCGTCGGCACAGGCCAGCGAGCCGGGCTGGCCGTCCTGGCCGAGCGGCCCGGCTCGGCGCGCGTGGTCTCCTGCGCCGACACGTCCGAGCGCGGCCGCGCCGACGCCCGGACGGTCTTCGGGGCCGGCGTCCAAGTCCACGAGCGCTACGAGGACATGCTCGCGGACGGCCTGGACGCCGTCTTCGTCCTCACTCCGGACGACTTCCACACCGCTCCGGCCCTGTACTTCCTCGAAGCGGGTGTCGCTGTGTTCGTCGAGAAGCCTCTGGCCGTCGACCTCGACGACTGCGACCGGGTCCTGACCGCCGCGGCCCGCACCGGCACCCGGCTGTACGTCGGGCACAACCTCCGCCATCTGCCGGTCCTGCGCACCATGCGCAGGCTCGTCGACGAGGGGGCGATCGGAACCGTGCGGGCCGTGTGGTGCCGGCATTTCGTCGGCCACGGCGGCGACTACTACTTCAAGGACTGGCACGCCGAACGAGCCCGGACCACCGGCCTGTTGCTCCAGAAGGGCGCGCACGACCTGGACGCGATCCACTGGCTGGCGGGCGGCTGCGCCCGCACGGTGACCGCGCTGGGCGACCTGTCCGTATACGGGGCCAGTCCGCACCGCCGTACCCGGCCACAGGGGTCGGAGCGGGTGCAGGACTGGTTCGACGAGGGCGTCTGGCCGCCGTCCGCGCTCCGCGATCTCAACCCCGTCATCGACGTGGAGGACATCAGCATGGTGCTGACCCGCCTCGACAACGGGGTGCTCACGAGCTACCAGCAGTGCCACTTCACCCCCGACTACTGGCGCAACTACACGGTCATCGGCGACGAGGGCCGGATCGAGAACCTCGGGGACGGCGTCCAGGGCGACGCCCCGGTGATCAAGGTGTGGAACCGGCGGCGGTCCGGCTACCGCCCCGAGGCCGATCTGACCCTGCATCCCACCGAAGCGGCCGGCGGCCCGCACGGAGGCGCGGATCAGTCCCTCGTCGACGAGTTCCTGCGTTTCGTCGCGCACGGCGGCGCAACCGAGACGTCGCCCGTCGCCGCCCGCGAAGCCGTCGCGACCGGCATCGCGGCCACCACGTCCCTGCGTTCGGGCGGCGCTCCGGTGGAGGTCCCCGCCCTCGACCCGCACCTCGCCGACTACTTCGCGCGCCACCAGCCCGGCTCCCGCGCCCCGGCCTCCCGGAGCGACTGAGCCCTCCTCCGCACCCCACCGACCCACGCAGCGCCCCTGTGCGCGGCGCCCGTCCCTCCCCAGCAAGGAGCACGCACATGTCGTTCATAGGCGAGGAGATCGCCCGCCAGCCCCAGACCTGGCTCAAGGCCGCGAGCGTGGCGGCCGAGGCGGCGGATCTGCTGCCCCGCCCGGGCGAGCGGGTTGCCGTCGTCGGCTGCGGCACCTCCTGGTTCATGGCCGAGGCGTACGCCGCGCTGCGCGAACGGCGAGGCCTGGGCGAGACGGACCACTTCGCGGCCTCCGAGTTCCCCCACGAGCGCACCTACGACCGACTGGTGGCGATCTCCCGGTCCGGCACCACCACCGAGATCCTGGACCTGCTGGAGCGCAGGCGCGGCCGTTTCCCGGCCGTCGCCCTGACCGCCGGCACATCCACCCCGATCGTCGACGCCGCCGACGACGTCCTCGACCTGTCCTTCGCGGACGAGAGGTCGGTCGTGCAGACCGTCTTCGCGACCACCGCGCTCACCGCCCTGCGCGTCGGTCTGGGCGAGTCGGCCGAGCCGCTGGCGCAGGCCGCGCGCACGGCACTCGACGCGCCACTGCCCGAGGAGTGGCTCGCCGCCGACCAGATCACCTTCCTCGGCCGCAGCTGGGCGCACGGCATCGCCCGCGAGGCCTCCCTGAAGATGCGTGAGGCCACCCAGAGCTGGACGGAGGCCTACCCGTCCCTGGAATACCGGCACGGCCCGATCGCCATCGCCGCGCCCGGTCGTCTGGTGTGGCACTTCGGCGCGGACGAGGACGGACTGCGGGCGGACGTCGCCGCCACGGGCGCGTACTTCGTGGACCACCCCGAGGACCCCCAGGCCGACCTGGTACGGGTGCAGCGGCTCGCCGAGGCCGGCGCCGTGCGCAGGGGACTCGACCCCGACCGGCCGCGCGCCCTCAGCCGCTCCGTGATCCTGGACCGGCCCGGTTCCTGACCCGGCACCCGGCGTCGTCTTGCACCGGTGCCGGCTTTCCGGCGGCGGACGGCGACCCGCCCGGGCCGGACGCCGCACCTTCCGGCCCGATCGGCCGGGACGAGGCGGGCCCGGCGTCACCCGGACACCGGGCCCGTCGCCTCGACGGCCGTCGGCCGTCGGCCGCGCCCGCCCTCTCCGAAAGGACGTCATGCTCTGCCGCACCGCGGACCTGATCGCCGAAGCCCATGCGTCGGGCTCCGGCATAGCCGCCTTCAACGTCATCACCCTGGAACACGTCCAGGCCGTCGCCGACGCCGCACAGCGCACCGGCCGGCCGGCGATCGTGCAGATCAGCCAGAACGCCGTCCGCCACTACGGCGGCGACGTCATGCCGTTGGCGGCCGCCACGACCGCGGCAGCCACGAGCAGCGGAGCCAGGCTCGCGATGCACCTGGATCACGTCGAGGACGTCGAACTGCTGCACCGCACGGCCGAGTGCGGGGCCAGTTCGGTCATGTACGACGCCTCCCGGCTGCCGGACGAGAAGAACACCGCCGCAACCCGCGCCGCCGCCCGCTGGGCGCACGACCACGGCCTGTTCATCGAGGCCGAACTCGGTGAGATCGGGGGCAAGGGCTCGGCGCACCTCCCCGGTGTGCGCACCGACCCGAAGGACGCCGCCCGGTTCGTGGCCGAGACCGGCGTGGACGCCCTCGCCGTCGCCGTGGGCAGCAGCCACGCCATGGTCACCCGCGCCGCCGCGCTGGACCTCGGCCTGATCTCCCGCCTGCGGGACGAGGTGCCCGTGCCCCTGGTCCTGCACGGCTCCTCCGGCGTGCCGCACCCGACGCTGAGGTCCGCCGTCGAACACGGCATGACGAAGATCAACATCGGGACGCTGCTCAACGTCGCCTTCACTCGGGCGGTCCGTCGGGCACTGGCCGAAGCGCCGGAACTGGTCGACCCGCGCCGCTATCTGACGCCGGCCCGGTCCGCGATGACCGACACGATCGCCGACTGCCTCACGACACTGACAGCGCCCGCATCACCCTGACGGCGAGCCGGTCCGGCTTGTCGAGGTGCGGAATCCGGCGAGGAGCCCGGCAGCCTCGCCTTTACACCTGATCCAGACGCCGTAGACGCCTGACGGAACATCAGCCCGTGCGTCATTCACGCGTCATGGCGCATGACGAACACGTCCCGTTCCCGCCGAACAACCCGCCCCTCAAACGAAAGCGCAGGCCACGCGGCGCCGTCCGGCTTCACGTGTTCCCACGCCGGGAAACAGGTCGAGCAGCCAGAGGAAGTCAGAAAACAGCAGGTCAGCTGCCTTGCCCGGCAGGCTCCAGAATCGCCACGCACTCCACGTGATGCGTCATCGAAAAGGTCGGTCTGAGCGAGTCCGAGAAAAGACCAGGTCAAAGCCCCTTTCACGCCTCATTGCCCTGCGTGCGGGCGTCCAGAGCGGCAGACGAGCGTCACGCCGACAGCCCGTCCCTGCTGCTCAGGGCAGAAGAGACTGCGCAACGGTAGCTCTACGACGCCCTGGGCCGGGCCGCGCAAGTCGTCCAGTGACTCCGGCAGACGCCGCCGGACAGGCCGGTGCCGTCGACGGTCAGGTCGGCTTCCGCGGGCGGGATCGAGTGAAGCCGTAGGCCCTGCAGCACGTTTGTGAGTGATCTTCTTTCGGCTAGAGGTTGTAACCGCCTGACACCTCGATGTTCTGAGCGGTGACCCAGCGGCTCTCGTCGGAGACCAGTGAGGCGATCATGACGCCGATGTCGTCGGGTTCACCGACCCGGCCGAGTGCGGTCCTCGCGGCGAGGGCCGGAACAACCTCGGGGAACCGGGTGAAGGCATCGTCGGCGATTCGGGTGCGGGTCGATCCCGGCGAGACCGCGTTGACACGGATGCCCCGCGTGCTGAATTCCTTGGCCATGTACCGCGTCAGCACGACCAGGCCGCCCTTCATCGACGCGTATGCCGCATAGCCGGGCTCCAGGCCGGCCGTCGCCGCCGCGTTGCTGCTCGTGTTGACGATGGCCCCGCCGTCCGCCATCAGGGGCAGCAGCCTCTGCGTCAGGAAGTACGGTCCCTTGAGCAGGACCCGCATGAGGCTGTCGAACGCCTCCTCGGTCGTGTCCTCGATCAACGACGTCTGCGCGAAACCGGCGTTGTTGACCAGGTAGTCGAAGGTGTCGCGCTGCCAGGTGTCGCGCAGCACGTCGGCCACCGTGTCGCGGAATGCCGCCAAGGTGGCGGTCTCGCCGACGTCCAGCGGCAGTGCGACGGCCGTGCCGCCCTCCTTCTCGATGGCGGCGGCCGTCTCCTGCCCTCCTTGCGGGTTGTTGCCGTAGGTCAGGATGACTCCGGTTCCGCGTTTGGCGATCTGGATCGCTGCGCTTCGTCCGATGCCGGAGCTGGCGCCCGTGACGATGGCGACCTTCATGGTGTTCCTCCTGGGGTGCGGTCGTGCGTGGGTTGTGTGTGACTGCGCGGGCCGCGCTACGCGGCGGACTTCGGGGGCAGGACTCGGGCGAGCCGGACTGTGCGTGCCCGGCGGGCCGTGGCCGAGATGTGGGCCTGCGGGTACAGGGCGTCGAATCCGTGGAAGCCGCCTGCCCGGACATGGAGTTCGGCCTGACCGCCGGCCGCCCGGATACGGATGGCGTGGTCGGCGTCCTCGTCGCGGAGGACTTCGGCGGAGGCGGTGTCGACGTAGGTGGCCGGCAGGCCCGAGAGGTCGTCGGCCGGCGCGGGTGACACATAGGCGGGTACCTGGTCATCGTGAGGTCGCCGACGACGCAGCGCCACCCGAACGCGTTCATCTCACAGGCCAGACGCCGGGCCCGTCCGAGTACCGGCGGCTGGAGGCGCCGGTGTTGCGGTGGTCGAGCATGGGGCCGATCAGCACCTGCGCGGCGATCGCCGGGGTGCCGAGGCCGCGGGCCAGCGGGTGACGCCGGCAGCGAGGCCGCCGCCCGCGTCGGCGCCGCGACGACGATCGGGGCGGTCGGGGAAGGCCGGGGCCTGGGTGTAGGGCGATCGGCAGGTCAGAAGGCGGCCTTGCCCCGGACCGGCACGTAGTCGGTGTATTCGGATTCCTTGGCCAGCAGTCCGTCGATCTGCGCCACGATGGCTTGGGCGGCCTCGCCGGCGAAGATCCGGTGGTGGTCCTCCTCGCTGGTCCAGCCCTCGGTGACGTGGACGACGTCGGGGTCGGACGCGGAACGGGAGACGAGGTAGACGACACAGAGTTCGCTCGCGCCGGGACTGCCCTCGTCCAGACCGGTCAACAGCAGGTCGACCAGTCGGTCGCCCATGCCTGGCTTGGCGGTCAAGGTGGCGTTGAAACCGTAGTTGGCGATCATTGCCTTCTTCTCGGTAGTGGAGTGAGGTGATGCCATTCAACCGAGGTGACCTGCGAAAACACTAGAACGATGCTCGCTCGTACTTGCACGATCCTCGTAGTCATGGGAGCCGCGCGCGGAATGGTGCTGCAATGGACGCATGCCCCTCGAAGAGCTCCGCAGCCTGCTGACCCGGCATGCCCGGCCCGACTGGACCACTGCCATCGACGGCGTCCTGATCTCGAAGGTCGACCGATCGGATCCGCCGGAGCCCTCGATGTCCGGCACGGTGCTGGCGGTCATCGCCCAGGGCTCCAAGCGTCTCGCGCTGGGTGACCGCGTGTACGAGTACGGCGCCGGGCAGTATTTGGTCGCATCCGTCGACCTGCCCGTCAGCGGGCAGTTCACCCGGGCCGACGCCGAGCAGCCGGCGCTGGGGTTCGGACTCGTGCTGGAACCGCCGGCTGTCGCCGAGTTGCTGTTGCAGGCCGGGCCCGGAGACACCCCCCGCACCGGCGGAGGTGCGCCGTCGGGGATCATCGTCAGCGACGCTCCGGCCGCGCTGCTCGATGCGGTGGTCCGGCTACTGCGTCTGCTCGACGAGCCCCGCGACCGGGCCGTACTCGCCCCATTGGTCACACGCGAGATCCTGTGGCGCCTGATCACCGGCGACCAGGGCGCGACAGTCCGCCAACTCGGCCTGGCCGACAGCAGCCTCAGCCACGTCTCCCGGGCCGTGGGCTGGATCCGCGAGCACTACGCGGAGCCCTTCCGGGTCGAGGACGTGGCGCGGATGTCCGGGATGAGCGTCTCCGCCTTCTACCGCAACTTCCAGGCGGTGACCGCGATGAGCCCCATTCAGTTCCAGAAACAGATCAGGCTGCAGGAGGCGCGACTGCTGCTCGCCACCCGTCCGGGCGACGTCACCGGCGTCGGCCACCGCGTCGGCTATGACAACCCGTCACAGTTCAGCCGCGAATACCGCCGCCAGTTCGGGGCGCCCCCCAGCAAGGACGCGGTCCGACTGCGTCAGGCCGTGCGTACTCCTTCGGGTGTCCTTCCCTGAATCCGGACTGGACTCCGCGAGTCCGCCTGGGAACTGCCCCGCGTCCTCGCCGACCGGGGCCCTGGCGCGGCGGCCGTCGTGGTGAGCAGCCTCCCCTGGCCGGCGTTCACCGGTCCGCGAGGCCAGGCCCTCGTACCGGCGAGTCGCTCGGTGCGCTGCCACCCATGGAACGGCACTCCTACAGCGCCGTGTTCTGCCAAGTGACCGTCGACCCGGCCACCGGCGAGGTACGCGTGCGGCGGCTTCTGGGCATGTTCGCCGTGGGCCGCGTCATCAACCCGCTCCTCGCGCGCAGTCAACTGGTCGGGGGCATGGTCATGGGGCTGTCGACAGCCCTGCACGAAGAAGGCGCCCGCGATCCGGCGACGGGACGGCACATCACCACCGACTTCGCCGGCTACCACATCGCCGCACCCGCCGACATACCTGGCATCGAAGCCGACTTCGTACCCGACTACGAACCCGGCGACCCGTCAGGACTCAAGGGCGTCGGCGAAATCGGCACCGTCGGCACGGCGGCCGCGATCGCGAACGCCGTCTGGCACGCCACCGGCCGCCGCCAGCGGACCCTGCCCATCCGTCCGGACCGCGTGCTCGAGGAACAACCGACGTTGTGAACCGTCCACGAGAAGGGGCGCTGAGACCGCTGCCGTCGCTGCCCCGAAGTGTGGCCCTTCGTCGACGCCCACCGTCGGGCAGGCCGGCCCGTCTCGCTGGCCCGGCTTGTGGGCCGTGACGGTCCCGGATCAAGACCGCTGGGCGCCACCATGGCCGTCGCCGCGGACGGTACGTGGCGCGGCTCACTGTCGGGCGGCTGCGTCGAGGGCATCGTCCTGGACGCTGCCCGCGCCGTCCTGGCAGGGGCCCCGCCCCATGTGACCGCGGTGTCACCCGGGGACGACCTGCTGCCCTGGGAGGACGCTCCCGCCTGCGCCGGCGCACTGCGCGTCCTCGTCACGCCCGCGCCGCCCGAACCTGTGCACTCCGCCATCACCACGGCGCTGGCCGACGACCGCCCGCTCGCGGTGCGGGTCGGGCTGAGGCCGCCTCACCGCTGGTCGACAGCATCCGCTGTCAGCCAACTGACCGACGTGGGAACCGCGTTCACCGAGGAACTGGTGGGTCGGCCACGGCTGCTGCTGGTCGGCGCAACAGATCTCTCCGCAGTCCTGGCCACCCTGGCCGGGACCTTGCACCGCCCGGTCGTCGTCCTGGACCCACGGTCCGGCCATGTCGCCTCCGGGGCCTTCCCCGGCACCGCCGACGTCGTCCGTGCCTGGCCCGACGAGTGGATCGCCCGCCATCCGCTCGGCGTACACGACGCGGTCGTCGCACTCAGCCATGACCCGCGCATCGACGACCGCGCTCTTCGCGCCGCTTTGGCCGGCCCCGCCGGGTACGTCGCCGCGCTCGGCAGCCGGGCCACCCACGCGCAACGCCTGCGGCGCCTGGCCGACGCGCCCGGACTTGACCGGCTGACCGGCCCCGCGGGCCTCGATCTCGGCGGAGCGTCGCTCGCCGAGAGCGCCCTGTCGATCCTCGCCGAACTCGTCGCGGTGGACAACGGCCGCTGCGGGCGGCGTCTGCGCGACGGTGGTCTGCCCATCCGGGCCACCACGGCCGCAGCGCACACTTAGCCGATCAGGTCGCACAAGGACGACGATGCCTGGGCGGTCTGCCGTCCGCTCGGGAACGTCGCCGGCGGCGCGCGTCGATGTGGTGCTGGCCGGCGCCGAGGAGCGCGACGAAGTCGTCCCGGCCGTAGACGACCCGTCTCGCCGTGCTGGAAGCAGAGCAGGAGGGGATGCTCGGACAGGGGTGGGACGAGGTTGCCGCGCTGGATGCCGGGCGGGCCAGGCCGCGGTGACCGGCGTCGGGGCCGCGTCGCGCAGACGCAGATCCCCTCCGCCCGGCCGCTCGGCGGGTTCGTCACCGCCGAAGACGGCGTCCGCAAGGTCGACTGCTGCGAGATCACCGAAGGTGGGCACAAGGACGTCCGCGAGATCCCGCGCGGTCCGCATGATGTCCGGGGAGCCCCCACCCGTTCGGCAACCGCATGGGCAAGATCCAGCTGTCGGCGGGCACGCAGTTGGCCGCTGTCGTCTACGTACGGCGGCTCGGCACGGGTCACTCCGCACGTAACCGCTGGCGTGTCGCGCCGGCTCCACTCTCCTGCCGCCGGGACGCCAGTTGGTCAGTGCCCGAAGGCGCGCACAAGTCGCCGTTGTGGTGTCCAGCCGGTTCAGGCGCCCCGGCCCGGTAGTCGCCCGGAGGTCCCGGCGCCGGGACGATGCCGGGGAACCCATACCCGGAGCGCCCGAGGACTGATGCGGCACCGCACGGGCGTCGGCAGGCTGACAGCTTCGCCGTCCAGCCCGGCGGGAAGGGCGGGGACGTCGGCGTACACGACAACGTCGTCGGACGTGGCGAGACGGGTGAGGCCGTCAGGTCGCCCGCTGCGCAGCCTCGTGACCGTCTCGGCCGGCGTCTCCGCCCTGGCGGCCAGTACTCCCAGGAGGCCGGAGTCGAGGTGCGCACGCCTGCCGAGCACGACCGGGTCATCCAGTGGGTAAGGGTTGTTGCTCACCAGCACGGCATCCGGCCCGTGCACGGTGAGCGTCCCTGCGCGAACCACCAGCTCCGGGCCCTCGTGGCGGGCCAGGAATTCCGGAAGGATCCGCACTGCCGTACCAAGTTTGTCGTCCCGATAGGCGGGATCCCGCACCAGGGCGGCATAGGCACCGAACGACACGTTGTTGACGAAAACCCGCTCGCCTGCGTATCCCAGATCCACGCGCAGCTCGACGCCATCCGTGAGGGCCTCCAGCGCGGCCGAAGGGTCCTCACGGTCCAGACCGAGGTCCATCGCGAAGTGGTTGCGGGTACCCGCCGGAATGACCACGAAGGGCAGGCCGCTCTCCGCGGCCACCTCGGCGACAAGCGCCTGCGTACCGTCTCCGCCGGCCACCCCCAGCAGGTCCGCACCGTCATCCACCGCACGTCGGGCAACAGTCGCCAGGTCCTGGGGCAGGGAATGATCGATCAGGAAAACCTGAGCACCGATCACACGTGCTCGTTCCGCGATGCGGAACCGGCTTGCCTTCCCTCCCCCCGAACGCGGATTCACGATCAGATAGGGCCGCCGTGCGCCGGTCGTCAGTCGCGACGCGTTCTCGGTCACGGCGCGTACCCTAAAGCCGCGTGTGCCAGCCCGGCGCACATCACTGGTGGCAACAGGACTGCCGCGATCGCGCCCGTGGCCGACAGCGCCGCCCTCTGCCAGACCGACGATCCGGCGCTTGCGCCTGCGGCCACCGCCACCATGACACTTCCCTCGACAGTTCCGACCTACGGCATCAGCTTGCAGCCCGGCCTGGAGAGCCGCACCCGGCACCAGGACCGCCGCAGCCGGACACGGCTGCCTCGAGATCGTTCCCTGGGGGACGGCCGAGGCATGCGCCGGTTGTCCCATTCCCTGGTGGCGGGCGGGCCCTGATCGGGACTTCGCCGGCTTGGGCGGAACGTGAGTGCGGCCCTGACGGGCCGATGCCCGAGATTGCCCCGGCCAATCGGGCGCGACTGGCGACGGGCGACGGGCGACGCCCGGATCGATCGTCATCACAGCCGCGCGCTACTGCGATGAGTGGAGGCCGCCGCTCGCCGCGCCGGGCGATCCGCCCTCCGGTCAGTGCTGGGGGTGCGGACGTGCGTGGAACAGGCGGCGCCGCCGGGCGGGCGTGCCGACAGCCAGGTGGCCGATCTCGACGCGTGTCATGATGGCCCGTACCACCTCCGTCAGGCCGAGAACTATGGCCATGACGCCCACCACCAGGGTGAGTGTCGCGATGGAGGCGAACGGCATGACGATCATCACGATGCCGGCCATGGTGCCGATGATGCCGAAGGCCACATGCCAGCCGCGTGCGGGCATGGCCTGATCGGAGGCCGCGGCGACCGTCTCCAGGGTGCCTCGCATCAGCCAGCTGAAGCCGATCCACAGGGCGAGCAGGAAAATTGACTCCAGCGAGCCCCGGAAGCAGATCAGTCCCAGCAGGACGGAGGCCGCGCCGGTGACGAAGTGCAGTACGCGAAGGTGCCGGGCGACGTGGGTGCCGAAGGCGGCGGCGAGTTGGAAGACGCCGGTGGCCAGCAGGTAGACACCGAAGAGGATGCCGACGACGCGGAGCGTCTCGCCCGGCCAGACCAGGGCGATGACACCCAGGGCGATGGTGGCGAGGCCCATGGTGAGCAGGATCTGCCAGCCCATGTTCGCCACGGCGGACATGCCTTCGGTCAGGCGAGCCTCTTGGGGTTCGGTGACGCGCGGCGGAACGGGCCCGGAGGAATCGGAAGGAAATGTCATGGCACCTGCCTCCTAGTGGCAGCAGCACGGTCACGTCCGTACCTGTCGATCGTCACCCGATCAGCGTCATGTTGCTCGGTGGGAAGGGCTGGGGGTCGCGGCGGCATTCACGCGTGGGGGGGTGATGAGGGCACGTCCTTGGATCCTGCCGTCGTTCAGGAGCTGGTAAGCCTCGTTCGCGCGTTGCAGGGGGAGGTGCTCGACCAGCACCTTGATCTTCTCCTGCTGGGCGAGCGTGATCACTTCCATCAGTTCGGTGAGGGAGCCCCAGTAGGGCGAGGCGACCGAGCACTCGTGCGGCGGGCTGGAGAAATCGACGGGCAGGGCTCCGCCGCCGAGACCGACAATGGTCAGGTGGCCGAGCATCCTGGCCACCTGAGCAGCCATCCGCAGCGTCGGGTCCACGCCGACCATGTCCAGCACAAACTGAGCGCCGTGCTGCGCCGTCATGTCCTTGATGGCGCGATCGCCTCGTCGCCCGAGAGCAGCCTCGTCGGCGCCCATTCGCTTGGCGGTCTCCAGCCTGCCGGCGTCGGTGTCCACGGCGACGACGGTGGTCGCCGCGCTCAGCGCGCGCAGGATCTGGACGGTCATCTGGCCCAGGCCGCCGGCCCCGATCACGACCGCGGTCGAGCCCGGCCCCAGCAGGTGCAGCGACCTGGGAGAGCGCGCTGAGGAAGGTGACGGCCGCTGCTGGACGGGCGCCGTGGCGGGAGGCGTAGGAGTACGGGCCCTTCGCCCCGGGCTTGATCTGCTTCTCCGGGCGCAGGGTCGGGTCCAGGACGAACAGGGCCGGCTGCTTGTCCTCGACCTGGGGGAACTGGGCAGCACCGGCCACATCACCCGGGCGCCCGTACGACTCGCCGAGCTGGTCGACTCCGCCGTGTCCCCGTATCGGCACGCCGCCGAACGGGCCGGACCCGGCCTGCGTACCGACGCGGACGACGCGGCCGTCGACGTCGACGCCCGCTGGCCGGTGGCGGCCATCGGCAACGTCGTCGACAACGCGCTTCGGCACGGCAGGGGAGACGTCCGCGTCACGACCGCCGTCCACGACGGCAGCGTGCGCGTACGCATGGACGACGACGGACCCGGCTTCCCGCCCGCGGCGACGAACGCCGTCACGGCCACCGCGACCACGTTCAGCTGCCCCGCTCCCGCGTACACGGCTGCGGCGATCAGCACCGTCTCCCCGGGGACCGGCACGCCGAAGTCCTCCAGGAAGAGCAGACCGCCGACCGCCGCGTACCCCCAGTGGTCGAGCAGCGGGGCCAGGTCGGCGAAGACTCCGGGCAGTGGAGGTGCGGGCATGGCGGATCACCTCTGAATCGAGGCTACCGGGTGGACGGACCCGGTACTCGGCTCCCGGTGGCGCGGCGACGCACGGCGGTGAGCAGGGGGCCGAGGGCCAGCAGGACGGCGAGGGCGGCGTAGCCGTGGGTGAGGGTGGTGAACGAGGCGATGACGGCGACCAGCAACGGCCCTCCGGCGTCGCCGAGTTCGCGGCCGAGCTCGGCGGCGCCCATGGTCTGGCCCAGGCGTTCCTGAGGGGTCGAGGAGGCCAGCGCGGCGAAGCCGAGCGGGGTGATCAGGCCGGCTCCCACGCCGGTCAGCGCTGCTCCCAGGAGGACCCCGGTCAGCCCCGGCAGCATCGCGCAGCCCAGCCCGGCGGCGGTGAGCAGCAGTCCCGCGGTGATGCCGGACCGGGTCGTCAGGCGCCCCGCGTCCAGAGCCCGCCCGGCCCGCGGCTGCACCACCGCCGTACAGGCGGCCAGCACCGACACGGCGGCACCGGTGGCCACCGTCCCCAGGCCGGCGGCCCGGCCCGAGACCGGCAGGAAGCCCACGCCGACCGAGAGGGCGGCGGTCGCCCCGGCCAGCGCGGACGTCGGGACCAGGAAGGCGGGGTCGGACAGGCGGCGGGCGAGGTCGAGGACCGTCTGCCGGATCTTGGGCAGCGGCGGTACGACGGGCACGGCGACCGCGGCCCAGACGGCGACCGCCGCGCCGAGCACGGCCAGTACCGCGAACAGCAGCCGGAGCCCGCCGGCCCACACCAGCACGCCCCCCAGCAGAGGGCCCAGCGTGTAGCCGATCGACTTGTAGAAGCCGTAACTGCCGAACGCCCGGCCGTGCTTGGCGGCCGGGTTGAGCCGGGCGACCAGCGCGGAGGCCGACGGGGAGAACGCGGAGGCCGCCGCGCCCTGGCCCAGGCGGGCGGCCCACAGCCAACCCGGGCTGTCCGCCATGGCGTACAACGCGGAGGCGACGGCGAAGGCGGCAAGGCCGCCGAGCAGGACAGGACGCGCCCCGACCCGGTCCGCGAGGGTGCCGAACACCGGCTTCAGGAGCACCTCGGCGCCGTCGTACAGGGCAAGGAGTCCGCCCAGGACCAGCAGCGAGGTGACCGCGCCCTCGGCATCGCCGCCCAGACTGGCGGCGATGCCGTGCGCGCCGAAGGCAGTGGTGAACCCGGCCGCGTACAGCGGCCACATCTGCCGGGCCGGCGCCGACCGGGTCTTGGCCGTCCGGCTCATCGGTCGTCGGCCAACGATGTGCCGTGCAGGGCCGCGAAGACGCGTTCCGCGTAGTCCTCGCAGGCGGCGGCGCACTCCTTGAGCCGCTTGCCGGCCTCGGCGGCCTCCGGTGCGCCGAACACGTCGCGCGCGGTGAGATCGCGGTGCCAGCGCCGCAGCCGCTCCAACGACTGCTCCTCTTCCTCCAGCTCGGCGAGGGTGAACTTGGCGATCCGGATCTCCTTCGCCAGCTCCTCCTCGAACTTCCCGCAGTCGGCGAGGAACTCCGTCCAGTCCTCCGACCGCGCGGCCGTGAACAGAGCCTGGAAGCGGGCCGCGTCCTCGGGCCCCCGCCCGGACGCGCTGAGGGTCACCGCCTGCCCCTCCCCCGCCTCCGTCAGCTCCAGCGCGCGGGCGATGCCGTCCGCGAAGACGGGGACGTCCGGCACGGCCCAGACGCCCTGCCCCAGCGAGAGCGCACCGATCCTGCGCAGCTCCCGCCAGACCCCCACCCGATGCCGCGACGGCTGGGCGGGCAGTCTGGTCACGAGGACGAGCCAGCGGCCCATCGGTTCCGCATTCGCCACAGCTACGAATGTAGCAGGCGTTACATTCATGACCGTGTGAGTGAGTGAGCGCGCGTGGCGGTCGACAGGGTCAGGCGGTCAGCGTCCCGGTGGCCAGCAGACCGAGCAGGGCCACGCCGATGACGACGCGGTAGATGACGAACGCGTTGAAGGAGTGCCGGGCGACGAACTTCAGCAGCCAGGCGATCGAACCGTAGGCGACGACGAAGGAGACAGCGGTCCCGACGGCGAGAGGTGCGGCTCCCACCCCGGCGCCGACGGCGTCCTTCAGCTCGTACAGGCCGGCGCCGGTCAGGGCGGGGATGCCGAGGAAGAACGAAAGCCGGGTCGCCGCCACCCGGTCCAGGTCCAGGACGAGCGCCGTGGACATCGTGGCGCCGGAGCGGGAGAAGCCGGGGAAGAGCAGGGCGAGGATCTGGGCGCTGCCCACCAGCATCGCGTCCTTGAACGTGGTGTCGTCCTCGCCGCGCTTGTGCCGGCCCATCTGGTCGGCGGCCCACATCACGCCCGACCCGACGATCAACGAGGCGGCCACCACCCACAGCGATCCGAGCGGCCCCTCGACGAGCTTCTTGGCGGCCAGGCCGACCACGACGATCGGGATCGTGGCGTATATGACCCACCAGGCGAACTTGTAGTCGTGGTGGTACCGCTCGTTCTTGTCGGCCAGCCCGCGCCCCCAGGCCGCAACGATCCGCCGGATGTCCTTGAAGAAGTAGACGAGTACGGCGGCGATCGCGCCGACCTGGATGACGGCGGTGAAGCCGACCACGGAGGTGTCCTCGACCGGTATGTTCATCAGCCCCTCGGTGATCTTCAGGTGGCCGGTGGAGGAGACCGGGAGGAATTCGGTCACCCCCTCCACAATGCCGAGTACGACGGCCTGACCGAGGCTGATGGCGCTCATCGGGGTCCTTTTCTGCGGTGAGTGGGTGAGACGAAGGCGGTGGGCTGAGCGGCGGGGCTGTCGCGTAGGCGACGGCGGGGATTCAGCGGCGCGGTCCGCGCAGGCTGCGCACGGCCCGGCGCGCCCGGACGCGCCAACGGGATGTGGCGCGCTCCCGGTTGCGGGAGGCGCGGGTGGCGGCGAGTTCGGCGAAGAGGTCCTCGTAGACCTGCGCGACCCGAGCGGGGTCGAAGCGGTGGGCGGCCTGACGAGCGGCGCGGCCCATCCGGCGGCGGCCCGGTTCGTCGGCGATCAGGTCGAGCAGCGCGGCGGCCAGCGCCTTGCGGTCACCCATGGGGACGAGGCGGCCGTCGACGCGGTCGTGGATGATCTCGGCCGGACCGAGCGGGCAGTCGGTGGAGACCACCGGGACGCCGCAGCGCATGGCCTCGACCAGGGTCATGCCGAAGGACTCGGCGTCGGAGGCGGAGGCGACGATCGACGCCTTGGCGAACTCGGCCTCGATCGGCGAGGCCACGCCCATCAGCGCCGCCCGGCCGCCCAGCTCACGGTCGTCGATCAGTTGCTGGAGGCGGTCCTTTTCGGGGCCGGTGCCGTAGATGCGCAGGGTCCAGTCGGGGTGCCTGGCGGCGATGTCGGCGAACGCCTCGATGAGCAGGTCGAACCGCTTGCCGCGGGCCAGGCGTCCGGCCGCGGCGACGACCTTCGCGGTCCCGTCGGCGGGCGGCAGCCCCGGCTCGGGCACGGCGTTCGGGATCGCCAGGATCCTGACTCCCGGGAGGCGCATCTTCGCCCGGTAGACGGTGGCGTCCGCCTCGGTGGTCGTGACCACCGCGTCCACACCGCGGTAGTGACGCGCGAGCCGGGCGCGCAGCTTCGGGCTGTGGCTGTCGTGGGTCAGGTGTTCCTGGGCGATGCGCAGGGCGCCGGGCGGGGCGAAGCGGGCCAGGTAGACGTTGATGCCGGGTCTGGTGCCGATCAGTACGTCCGCGTCACAGGCCCGCAGGTACTCCTCGACCCGGACGTCGGTGAGGCGGCTGTACTGATGGTAGCGCTTCTCGGCGGTGGGGAAGGCCCGGGACGGCTCGTGCAGCAGCGGGTCGGCCAGGTCGGACTCCGTGGCGTCCTTGCGAACGTCGACGAGGGGTACGACCGTCAGCCGCGGGTCGACGGCGAACCGGGGGCGGGTGCGGTGCCGCCGGACGGACACGATCGTCACCTCATGGCGGTCGGCGAACGCCGCGGCGAGGTTGAGGGTGGTGCGGTTGGTGCCACCGATGCCGTAGATGTCGTGGATCAGGAAAGTGATCTTCATACCACGCCCGCCCGGAGCGGCTCTGTCATGTCGAGCACACGGCGGCGGGCGCGCAGTACCTCTGGGGCTTGCGGCACCTGGGATCCTCTCCGGCCTCCGCCGTCCTCGCTTTTCCCGGACGCGGACGCATGGCACACTCGGACGACGGCAGCATTTACACGGCCGTAGAAGTTTTACGCGACTGTAGAAGACGAGCGGGAGAACGGCAAACCCATGGGCGGTCAGGCGGAGGGGCGCGGTCCCAAGCGGGCCAACGGCGTACGCGAGGCCGAGATCCTCGCCCTGCTGCAGCGGACCGACGGTGCGCTGACCCCGGGTGAGGTCGTCGAGCGGCTCGGCGGCGAGCTGTCGTACAGCAGCGTGGTGACGATCCTCACCCGCATGCACACCAAGGGCCTGCTCGGCCGCGTCGCCCGTGGCCGCGCCTTCGCGTACGCGCCCGTGACCGACGACGCCGGCTTCGCCGCCCGCCGCATGCACACCGTGCTGGAGGACCGGCCGGACCGGGAGACCGTCCTCGCCCGTTTCGCCGACGAGCTGTCCGACACGGACGCCGAGCTGCTGCGTCAGCTGCTCGGCCCCGACCAGTAGGTCCGGCGGGAACAGGAAGGGGCCGCTCGCCATGCACGTCGCCGTCTACCTGCCGTTGCTGCTCTCGGTCGTCGCCCCGCTCGGCGCGCGCCCACTGGCCGAGCGCTGCGAACCCCGGCTCGCCACCTGGCTGCTCACCGCCTCGTCCCTGATCCTGGGCGCGGCGACCACCGTCTCCCTGGGCCTCCTGGCCGTGGCCGGCCTGATCCGCGTCCCGCAACTCGCCGCCCTGGGCCACTGGTCGGCTCACACCGCACAGCACGACGACCCCACCCAGCTGTCCGTCTCGCTTCTCGCCGGCCTGCTGCTCGCCGGTGCTGCGGTCATGGCCGCCAGGATGCTGTGGCGGCGCGCCCGCTCCCTGGCCGCCGCCGCGTGGGAGGCCGCCTGCATGCCCGCGCGCGACGGCCTGGTCGTCACGGAGAACGACGCTCCCGACGCCTTCGCCCTCCCCGGGCTGCCCGGCCGGATCGTCGTCTCCACCGGGATGCTGCACGCCCTGGACGAGTCCGAGCACGACATCCTGCTCGCCCACGAGCGCGCCCACCTGACCGCCCACCACTACGCCTTCGTCGCGCTCGCCCAGCTCGGCGCCGCCGCCAACCCGCTGCTGCGCCCCCTCGCCGTCGCCGTCACCTACACCATCGAGCGCTGGGCCGACGAGAACGCGGCCGCCTCGACCGGCGACCGCAGGCGGGTCGCCCGCACCGTCGGCAAGGCCGCCCTCGCCGCCCACCACGCCCCTGCCCTCTCCCGCATGGCCGGTGCCGCCCTCGGCATCTTCGGAATCCGCGGCCACCGCGACCGGCTCGCCTCCGCCGGCCCGGTCCCGCGCCGCGTCGCCGCACTCCTCGCCCCGCCCCTGCGACGCCACCCGGTCCTCACCGCCGCCACCGCGGCCGTCCTCGCCGCGGCCGCCCTGGGCGCAGCCGAGGCCGCCCACGACCTCCACCTGCTGCTCGCGACCGTCGGCGTCTCCTGACCCCATCCCGGGAGAACCCCGCACGCCCTTTCGGGCACGCCCCGCACGAACAGGTTGCAGCCCCCTCCCGCCATCGTCTACTTTCGCGTAGACCTTCTACACCCGTATAGAAGCAGTGGCTCCGAGGGAACTCCGCGACCGAATTGCCCTGTCTCCAGGCCGTCGTCACCGGCGCCCCGCAAGGCGTGACCGAGCTCTTCCCCGTCTCCAGCCTGGGCCACTCCGCGCTACCGCCCGCCCGGATCGGCGGCTCCTGGCACCACCTCGTCACCGAGAACGCCACCGGCAACTCGGAAGGCTCACCGCACCCGGCCTTCATCGTGGCCCTGCCCGTCGCCACCGCCGCGAAGGGCCACGTCCCGTGGTTTCCGCAGTTCAGGGAAGGAAGCGGGGGACTGCCACACCCGTGGCACCATTCAGGCTTGCGGATAGCGCCATAGTGGTGCCACCATGGCGCCATGGACCTCACCCCCTACGTCGAGACCCTTCGCCGTGAACTCGCGGTGGCCGCCGAAGCCGGCGGGGACGACGCCCGTGAGCTGGCCGAGCGGCTGACGGCTCCACTGGAGTCGGCGACCCGGCTGACCATGCTCAATGTGCTCTCCGCCGCGATGGACGAGATCACCCGCGAACTAGCCCCCGGGTCGGTCGACGTACGGCTGCGCGGGCTCGACCCCGACTTCGTGGTGACGCTGCCGCCGGCCGGTGGCGGCTACGCGGAAGCGTGCGCCGCGCCCGTCGAACCGATCAGGGCGACGGCGCCCGCCGAGGGCGACGAGGGCGGCACCGCTCGGGTCAACCTGCGCCTGCCGGCTCCTCTCAAGGCGCGGGCCGAGGAGGCCGCGAGCCGCGAGGGGCTGTCGGTCAACGCGTGGCTGGTGCGGGCCGTGTCGGCCGCGGTCGACGGCGGCGCGCAGCCGCGCACGCCGCAGCGAACCCGCACGGTCGGACAGAGCTTCACGGGCTGGGTGCGCTAGCAGCGCCCGCCACCCAACAGCACATCGCACTGCGCGACTTCACCCATACCACGTCCCCTCTGCGGGGACGGCTCAAGGGCTCAGGAGGACGGGACAGCCATGCCTTCTTTCGACACACCCGAACCGATTACGGTCACCGCCCACGTGGGCGCCGGCTCCATCAGCTTCAGCGCGGGCGACCGTCCCGACACCGTTGTTCAGGCGCGACCCCGCGACCCGAAGCGGGACAAGGACGTGCGGGCCGCCGAGCAGACCGAGGTCTCCTACGCGAGCGGTGTGCTGACCGTCCGGACGAAGGAGCGGCGCATGCTCGGGCCCGGCGGAGTCGTCGACGTGACGGTCGAACTGCCCACAGGTTCGCGCATCGACATGACCGGCCCCTGGGCCCAGGTGCTCGGCGAGGGCCGGCTCGGCGAGGTCCGGGTCAAGACCTCGGTCGGCGACGTCCGGCTCGACACGACCGGCCCGCTGAACCTGGCCCTGTCGCACGGTTCGATCGTCGTGGACCGGGTCGAGGGGGCGGCCGAGATCACCACCAGCTCCGGCAACGTGCGCGTCGGCCTCGTCGACGGCCCCGCCGTCCTGAAGAACTCCAACGGCACCACGACCGTCGGCACCGTGACCGGTGAGTTGCGGGTGAGCGGGACCAACGGCGCCATCGACATCACGCGCGCCGGGGCGTCAGTCACCGGCACCGCGACCAACGGCTCCCTCCGGATCGCCGAGGTCACTCGCGGCGAGACCCAGTTGGAGACCTCCAACGGCTCCATCGAGATCGGCATCCGCGAAGGCACCGCCGCCTGGCTCGACGTCAGCTCACAGCGTGGCCAGGTACGCAACACGCTCACCGAGTCCGACGCGCCGGAACAGACCGAGGAGAGCGTCACGGTTCGGGCGAGGACCAACTGGGGCAACATCGACGTCGGCCGCTCCCGGCTCTGAGCGCCGGCTCCGCCAACTCCTACGATCGTCTCCCTGGCACCCACCGGGTTCGCGGCCGGAACGGGCCTGGCCGGCCCGAACCCCGCGGCGGCCGGCAACAACGCCCTGCCGCTGATGGTCCTGCCGCTCCTGCCCAGCGCCTTCGTGCCGGTCGACGCGATGCCGGGCCGGCTCCGGCCGATCGCCGGGTACCAGCCGCTCACCCCGCCATCGAGACCCTGCGCGGGCTGCTCCTCGGCACCGGGATCGGCCCCAACGGGTGGCTGGCCGTGGCCTGGTGCGTGGGGCCGGCCGCGCTCGGCTGCTTCTGGTCCACGTCGCTTTTCGACCGCGAGCCGAAGTGGAGACCAGCGGGCCGCGGCCGGCGACTCGCCCCGCACCGGGGCGGCGTACTCCGACACCACGTCAGACGTACGCCGCCCCTCGGCCCCTTCAGGAACCCGCCGCCGTCGGCAGATCCGGTTCCTCCGACCGCTCGCGCCCCGGTGCCGTCGGCACCGCGAGGACCATCGTGAGACCGCCGCCCGGGGTGTCCTCGGCGTCGAGGGTGCCGCCGACGGACTCGGCGAAGCCCCGGGCCACGGCCAGTCCGAGGCCGACACCGACGCCGCGGGGCGAGTCGCCGTACCGCTGGAAGGGTTCGAAGATGCGGTCCTTGGCCTCGTCCGGGACACCGGGTCCGCGGTCGACGACCCGTACCTCGACCCGGTCGGCGAGGGCACTCGCGGAGACCAGGACCTTCTCTTCCGGCGGGCTGTACTTGACGGCGTTCTCGACGACGTTGGCGACGGCCCGCTCCAGCAGGCCCCGGTCGACGTACACCATGGGCAGGGTCTCGGGGATGTCCAGCTCCACGCTGTCCTCGGGCACCCCGCCGAGCGCCATGGGCACGACCTCGTCGAGGTCGGTCTCCCGGATGATGGGGGTGACGGTGCCGGTCTGCAGGCGGGACATGTCGAGGAGGTTGCCGACGAGGTGGTCGAGGCGGTCGGCGCCCTCCTCTATGGCCTCCAGGAGTTCGGCCTGGTCTTGTTCGGACCACTCGACGTCGTCGGAACGCAGCGAGGACACCGCTGCCTTGATGCCGGCGAGTGGTGTGCGCAGGTCGTGGCTGACGGCGGCGAGCAGGGCGGTGCGGATGCGGTTGCCCTCGGCCAGTTCCTTGGCGCGGTCGGCCTCGCGTTGCAGACGCTGGCGGTCCAGGACGACGGCGGCCTGCGCGGCGAACGCGGCCAGCACCCGGCGGTCGGAGGCCGGCAGCACCCGGCCGCGCAGGGACAGGGCCATGTGGTCGCCGACCGGTACGTCCACGTCCGCGTCCTCGGGGATCTCGGCGGGCCGGGGTCCCACGCTGCCGGCGCAGGTCCAGGGGGTCGTCTCGTCGGTCCGCTCCAGCAGGGCCGCCGAGTCCATGCCGAAGGTCTCGCGGACCCGTTCGAGGAGTTCCTCCAGGCTGGTCTCGCCACGCAGGATGTTACCGGCGAGGAAGGAGAGGATCTCCGACTCGGCACGCAGCCGGGCCGCCTGATGGGTGCGCCGGGCCGCCAGGTCCACCACCGAGGCCACGGACAGGGCGACCCCGACGAAGATCACGATGGCGACGATGTTCTTCGGGTCGGCGATGGTGAAGGTGTGGACGGGCGGGGTGAAGAACCAGTTGAGCAGCAGCGAGCCCACCACCGCGGAGGCCAGCGCGGGGAAGAGGCCGCCCACGAGGGCCGCCGCCACCGTCAGACTGAGGAACAGCAGCATGTCGTTGGCGAGACCGACCTCCGGAACGGCGCTGGTGAGCAACCAGGTGAGGAGGAGGGGGCCGAGCACTCCGACGAGCCAGCCCCAGACGACCCGGGCGCGTCCCAGGCGCGCTCCACGGGCCACCGGCAGGCCGCGGCCCTTGCCGGCCTCGTCATGGGTGATGAGGTGGACGTCGAGGTCGGGTCCGGACTCGCGGGCGACCGTGGCTCCGACTCCCGGTCCGAAGACGTACTGCCAGCTTCTGCGCCGGGAGACGCCGAGGACGATCTGGGTGGCGTTCACACCCCGGGAGAAGTCGAGCAGGGCGGCCGGGATGTCGTCGCCGACGACCTGGTGGAAGGTGCCGCCGAGGTCCTCCACCAGGGTGCGCTGGACGGCCAGCTCCTTCGGGGAGGCCGACGTCAGCCCGTCGCTGCGCGATATGTAGACGGCCAGCACCTCACCGCCGGCGCCCTTCTCGGCCAGGCGGGCCGCCCGGCGGATGAGAGTGCGCCCCTCCGGCCCGCCGGTCAGCCCGACCACGATCCGCTCCCGTGAACCCCAGATGGTCGAGACCTGGTGCGCACTGCGGTACTCGGTGAGATACGCGTCGACCCGGTCGGCCACCCACAGCAGCGCCAGTTCGCGCAGGGCGGTGAGGTTGCCCGGCCGGAAGTAGTTGGAGAGGGCCGCGTCGACCTTGTCCGACTTGTAGATGTTGCCGTGCGCCATCCGGCGGCGCAGCGCCTCCGGGGACATGTCGACCAGCTCGATCTGGTCGGCGCGCCGCACCACTTCGTCGGGGACCGTCTCGCGCTGCCGCACCCCGGTGATCGACTCGACCACGTCACCCAGCGACTCCAGGTGCTGGATGTTGACGGTGGAGACGACGTCGATGCCCGCCGCGAGCAGTTCCTCCACGTCCTGCCAGCGCTTGGTGTTCCGCGAGCCGGGGACGTTGGTGTGGGCGAGTTCGTCCACCAGGGCGACGGCGGGGGCCCGGCGCAGTACGGCGTCGACGTCCATCTCGGTGAAGGTCGCGCCCCGGTACTCCAGTTCCTTGCGTGGTACCTGTTCCAGGCCGTGCAGCATCACCTCGGTGCGCGGCCGGTGGTGGTGCTCCACGAAGGCGACCACGCAGTCGGTGCCCCGCTCGGTACGGCGGTGCGCCTCCGACAGCATCGCGTACGTCTTGCCGACGCCGGGTGCCGCGCCGAGGTAGATCCGGAGCTTGCCGCGTGCCATGTCATCCTTCGAAGCGGTAGCCCATGCCGGGCTCGGTGATCAGATAGCGGGGGTGCGAGGGGTCCGTCTCCAGTTTGCGACGCAGCTGGGCCATGTAGACGCGCAGGTAGTTGGTCTTGTTGCTCTGCGAAACGCCCCAGACCTCCTGGAGGAGGTGCTTCTGAGTGATCAGCCGGCCCGGGTTGGTCACCAGGATCTCCAGCAGGTGCCATTCGGTCGGCGTCAGTCGCACGTCCCGCCCGTCCCGGACGACCTTCTTCGCGAGCAGGTCGATGCTGAAGCCGTCCGTCTCGACCTGGGTGGACTCCGGCACCAGCGGCACGTCCTCGGTACGGCGGACCGCGGCCCGCAGCCGGGCCAGCAGTTCGTTCATGCTGAACGGCTTGGTGATGTAGTCGTCGGCACCGGCGTCGAGGGCGGCCACCTTCTCGTCGGACGCCTGCCGGGCGGACAGGACCAGGATCGGCACCCTGGTCCAGCCCCGCAGGGCCTTGATCACGTCGACGCCGTCCATGTCGGGCAGTCCGAGGTCGAGCATCACGACGTCCGGCTGGCGTGCGGCCGCGAGCCGCAGTGCCGTGGCACCGTCCGGGGCGGCGTCCACGCCGTATTGACGTGCCTGCAGGTTGATGACGAGGGCCCGTACGAGCTGCGGGTCGTCCTCCACCACGAGCACCCGGGTCATGGGTGTGTGCCTTTCCTGTCGTACGTCGGGCCGGGTGGCGCCGGACGTGAGGCGACCGACGCCATGGCTACGGGAGTTGACGGCATCGGGACGCCTCCCGGCCGCCAACTCCCGCTTTCTTCGCGTAACCCCATCAGTGCTTCGCCACGAGGTCCTTGAGCGCGATGTTGAGTTCGAGGACGTTCACCCGCGGCTCACCGATGAAGCCGAGGGTGCGGCCGTCGGTGTGGTCCTTGACCAGCTTCTCCACCTGGGCCACGGACAGGTTGTTCTTCTCGGCGACCCGGTGGACCTGGATGTCCGCGTACTGCGGCGAGATGTCCGGGTCCAGGCCGGAGCCGGAGGACGTCACCGCGTCGGCCGGTACCTCGTTCGCCTTGACCGTGTACCCGGGGACCGAGTTGTCCTTGACGACGGCGGCCTTGGCGGCCTTGACCTGCTGGACGAGCACCTTGTTGTCCGCGGCGAGGTTGGTCGCACCCGAAAGGATCAGCTTGTACCGGGTGTTGACGCTGTTGCTGCCGAGCCCGCCCGCCGGACGGCCCTGGAACCACTGCAGAGCAGCGTCCGGGGTCTCCTGCCCCTTCTTCAGCGGGAGGTTGTACGACTGCCCGATCAGGGACGAGCCGACGACCTTGCCGTCCGCCTTGATCTCGGAGCCGTTCGCCTTGTCGGGGAACAGCGCCTGAGCCACACCCGTGACCACCAGCGGGTAGATCACGCCGGTGACCAGGGTCAGCACGAGCAGCGCCCGCAGCCCCGCCCCGAGCAACCGGGCTGTGTTCGTAAGGGAGTTATGCATGGGGATCAGCCGATTCCGGGGATGAAGGAGATGAGCAGGTCGATGATCTTGATGCCGAGGAACGGGGCGATCAGTCCGCCGATGCCGTAGATCGTCAGGTTGCGCCGCAGCATCTTGTCCGCGCTCACCGGCCGGTACTGCACGCCCTTCAGGGACAGCGGCACCAGCGCGATGATGATCAGCGCGTTGAAGACGACGGCCGACAGGATCGCGGAGTCGGGCGAGGACAGGTGCATGATGTTGAGCTTGTCGAGGCCGGGATAGACGGCCGCGAACAGCGCGGGGATGATCGCGAAGTACTTCGCGACGTCGTTGGCGATGGAGAACGTGGTCAGCGCACCGCGGGTGATCAGCAGCTGCTTGCCGATCTCGACGATCTCGATGAGCTTGGTCGGGTTGGAGTCGAGGTCGACCATGTTGCCGGCCTCCTTGGCGGCCGACGTACCCGTGTTCATCGCCACGCCCACGTCCGCCTGGGCCAGCGCGGGCGCGTCGTTGGTGCCGTCACCGGTCATCGCGACCAGCTTGCCGCCCGCCTGCTCCCGCTTGATGAGGGCCATCTTGTCCTCGGGAGTGGCCTCGGCCAGGAAGTCGTCGACACCCGCCTCCTCGGCGATCGCCTTGGCGGTCAGCGGATTGTCACCCGTGATCATGACCGTCTTGATGCCCATCCGCCGCAGTTCCCCGAACCGCTCCCGCATGCCGTCCTTGACGACGTCCTTGAGATGGATGACACCCAGCACACGGGCACCCTGGTCATCCTTGACGGCTACGAGCAGCGGGGTGCCGCCGGCCTGCGAGATGGCACTGGAGAGGGTGCCCGCGTCGTCCGCGACGGTGCCGCCCTGTTCCTGGACCCAGGCGATGACCGAACCGGTCGCGCCCTTGCGGATCTTCCGGCCGTCGACGTCCACACCCGACATCCGGGTCTGGGCGGTGAAGGCGATCCACTCGGCGTGCGCCAGCTCGCCCTGGTGCCGTTCCCGCAGCCCGTACGTCTCCTTGGCCAGTACGACGACGGAGCGGCCCTCGGGGGTCTCGTCGGCCAGCGAGGAGAGCTGGGCCGCGTCGGCCACCTCCGCTTCGGTGGTGCCACGCACCGGCACGAACTCGGACGCCTGCCGGTTGCCGAGGGTGATGGTGCCGGTCTTGTCGAGCAGCAGCGTGGAGACGTCACCGGCGGCCTCGACCGCGCGCCCGGACATGGCGAGCACGTTGCGCTGCACCAGCCGGTCCATGCCGGCGATACCGATGGCCGACAGCAGCGCACCGATCGTCGTCGGGATGAGACACACCAGCAGGGCGACCAGCACGACCATCGTCAGGTGGGTGCCCGCGTAGTTCGCGAAGGGCGGCAGGGTGGCGACGGCCAGCAGGAAGACGACGGTCAGCGAGGCGAGCAGGATGTTCAGCGCGATCTCGTTCGGCGTCTTCTGCCGGGCCGCGCCCTCGACGAGGCTGATCATCCGGTCGATGAAGGTCTCGCCCGGCCTCGTCGTGATCCTGATGACGATCCGGTCGGACAGCACCTTCGTACCGCCGGTCACGGCGCTGCGGTCACCGCCGGACTCGCGGATGACCGGAGCCGACTCACCGGTGATCGCCGACTCGTCGACCGACGCGACGCCCTCGATGACGTCGCCGTCACCGGGGATGACGTCGCCGGCCTCGCAGACGACCAGGTCACCGATCCTCAGCTCGGTGCCGGGCACCTGCTCCTCGGTGTCCCCGGCCAGCCGCCGGGCGACCGTGTCGGTCTTGGCCTTGCGCAGGGTGTCCGCCTGGGCCTTGCCGCGGCCCTCGGCGACCGCTTCCGCGAGGTTGGCGAAGATCACGGTCAGCCAGAGCCAGGCGCTGATGGTCCAGCCGAACCAGTCGCCGGGGTCCTTGAAGGAGAAGACCGTGGTCAGGACGGAGCCGACCCACACCACGAACATCACGGGCGACTTGACCATCACCCGCGGGTCCAGCTTGCGGCACGCTTCCGGCAGCGACTTGAGCAACTGCTTGGGATCGAAGAGGCCGGCGCCGACACGGCCCTCGGGGGCCTTGTGCCCGGTGGGGACGTCGCTGTGCGGCGCCCGGGTCGGGGTGGCTGTGGACATGGAGTCCTCTGACTTCTCTGTGCGGGTGGTCATGACGCCAGCCCCTCGGCGAGCGGACCCAGCGCCAGGGCCGGGAAGTAGGTCAGGCCGGTGATGATCAGGATCGCGCCGACCAGCAGACCGGTGAAGAGCGGCTTCTCGGTGCGCAGGGTGCCGGCCGTGGCCGGGACGGGCTTCTGCTCGGCGAGCGAGCCGGCCAGCGCCAGCACGAACACCATCGGCAGGAAACGCCCCAGCAGCATCGCGAGTCCGGTCATGGTGTTGAACCAGTCGGTGTTCGCGTTCAGCCCGGCGAAGGCGGAGCCGTTGTTGTTCGACGCCGACGTGAACGCGTACAGGACTTCCGAGAAACCGTGCGCCCCGGAGTTGAGCATCGAGTGCGGAGGTGTCGGCAGCGCCATGGAGATCGCGGTGAAGATCAGCACGAGCGCCGGGGTGATCAGGATGTAGCAGGCCGCCAGCTTGATCTCGCGCGCGCCGATCTTCTTGCCCAGGTACTCGGGCGTACGGCCGACCATCAGACCAGCGATGAACACCGCGATGACCGCCATGATCAGGATGCCGTAGAGGCCGGATCCGGTGCCGCCGGGGGCGATCTCGCCCAGCATCATGCCGAGCATGGTGATGCCGCCGCCGAGACCGGTGAAGGACGAGTGGAAGGAGTCCACCGCCCCGGTCGACGTCAGGGTCGTGGACACCGCGAAGATCGACGAGGAGCCGACCCCGAAGCGGACCTCCTTGCCCTCCATCGCCCCACCCGCGAGCTGCAGCGCCGGGCCGTGGTGGGCGAACTCGGTCCACATCATCAGGGCCACGAAGCCCAGCCAGATGCTCGCCATGGTCGCGAGGATCGCGTAGCCCTGCTTGACGGAACCGACCATCACACCGAAGGTCCGGGTCAGGGAGAACGGGATGACCAGCAGCAGGAAGATCTCGAAGAGGTTGGTGAACGGGGTCGGGTTCTCGAAGGGGTGGGCGGAGTTGGCGTTGAAGTAACCGCCGCCGTTGGTGCCGAACTCCTTGATGGCCTCCTGGGAGGCGACCGCACCGCCGTTCCACTGCTGCGAGCCGCCCATGCTGTGCCCGTTGAAGAACTGGCCGACCTCGTGGATGCCGGAGAAGTTCTGGATGGCACCGCAGGCGACCAGCACGATCGCGGCGATCGCCGCGCCCGGCACCAGGATCCGCAGCGTGCCGCGCACCAGGTCGGCCCAGAAATTGCCGAGTTCACCGGTGCGCGAGCGCGCGAACCCCCGGACGAGGGCCACGGCCACCGCGATTCCGACAGCCGCCGACACGAAGTTCTGCACGGCCAGACCGGCGGTCTGCACGACGTGCCCCATGGTCTGCTCGCCGTAGTACGACTGCCAGTTCGTGTTGGTCACGAAGGACGCGGCGGTGTTGAACGACTGCGCCGGGTTGACCGAGGAGAAGCCGAGCGAACCGGGCAGGATGCCCTGGAGCCGCTGCAGCAGGTACAGGAAGAGAACGCCGATCAGGGAGAAGGCCAGGACCGCGCGCAGGTAGGCGGGCCAGGTCATCTCTGTGTCGGGGTCGGCGCCGATGCCCTTGTAGATCCACTTCTCGACCCGCCAGTGCTTGTCGGAGGAGTAGACCCTGGCCATGTAGGTGCCGAGCGGGATGTAGGCGAGCGCCAGCGCGCCTATGAGCGCGACGAGCTGGAGGATGCCTGCGAGTACGGGACCCATGTCTGCTCTCAGAACCTCTCCGGGAAGATCAGGGCGAGGACGAGATAGCCCAGCAGGGCGACGGCCACGACCAGGCCGACGATGTTCTCGGCGGTCACAGCTTCGTCACCCCCTTGGCGACGAGGGCCACCAGCACAAAGGCCGCAACCGTGGCGATGACGAAGGCCAGATCGGCCATCGCGAACTCCTGGAGTGAGGTTCGATAGGAACGGACGCTTAGAGGAAAGCGCCTCTCCGGCCGGTTTCGGCCACCCGTTGACGGCTCTCTTACGGCGGTCCGCAAGCCCTTGACGCAACCCTTACGGACCCGACCCGTACCGGTTGGCAGCGCCATGGCGACCGACAGCGATCTGCCTCACAACCGGAAGCGCAGCCGGCAGATGACCGCGCCCGACTCACGCCGTACGGCATGTGCGACCACGGCCCCCCGCTGGTTCCGCAGCAACCGCTGCCACAGCCGCTCCGGCTCGGCCTCCGGGATCAGTACCGTCACCTGGGTGGCCGGCTCGTGTGCCACCCGGGCCCCGAGGACCGCGCCGCGCTGTCCGCCCTGGAGCGCGCCTGGGCCGTGCCGCCGCACAGGTGACGCGCCCCGCGGCCAAGCGCAAGGAACCGTCGGAGAGGCGTCAGCAACGCATCAAGGGGTGCCGATCTGATTCTTACGGTCACTATCGTCGGCACCGTGGGAACCCATGAGGACGAGTACGGAGGGCCGCTCGGCGCACCTGCGGACGGACCCGACGAGGCGGCGAACGACGTCGAGTGGAGACGGGAGTTGTGGGCCGCCGCCCGCTGTGCCGCCGTACTGCTGGCCCTCCTGCTGCTGCTCGACTGGGGCTCCGGCCGGATCACCGCGTGGCGTTCCGCGCTGTGGCTCTTTCTCGCCGGGCTGCTCTTCGTTCTCCTGTATCCAGCCCGGGTGTCCGCAGGCGGGAACTGGCTGGCGTCGCGGGGACTGGTGCGCGAGCGCCGGGTGCGCACGGACCGGCTGGTGTCGGTCCGCTGCCTGGACGGCGTCTCCCAACGGCTTCTGCTGCGGGACGCCCTGGGTGGCCGCGTCGAGATCGACCCCGAGGTCCTGGTGCGCAATCCGCGGCTGTGGGCGCGCCTTGACGCGGGCGCGCGGGAGGCCGCCGCCGACGGCTCGCTGCTGTGCGGCACGACCGCCCTGCGGCGCATCGCCCTGCGCGTGGACGAGGAGACCGCCCACGCCGTGTTCAGAGCCTCCGGCCTGGATTGAGCCTCAGCCGTTCCTGACCGGCCCGGCGGTGTCCAGTGCCGACCCGGTCTGGTCGGCGAGCGTCACCGCCACGAGCCGGGCCTGGAGCGGGGGCACCGGGCCCGGGCCGGGGGTGAGCATGAAGCGGCCGAGGTAGTGGCCGTTGCCGTAGGTGCGCAGCTCGATCTCGCCCCCGGGCCAGCCGGCGGCGTCCACGTCCCAGGATCGCTTGCCCACCGTCACGCTGCCGTCGTCGTGCAGGCGTGGCGGCTGCCCCAGCAGCGTGCCGTACTCGAAGCGGCAGGCACGCAGGCCGAGGACGTCGGTGAGTTCACGCCGGACGTGGTCGACGACGGTGTCCGCGGAGCGGGCGGACCGCGCGAGGTCGGCCGTGGTGTGGATCCGCGCGAGGTATCCCGCGTCCGTCACCGTGATGACCTCCAGACGCCGGGCCCTGGCGGCCAGTTGGGACACGATCAGACCGACCGCCAGGAGCAGTACCGCCGTCTCGATGTCGGCGGAGGCGGTGATGTCGAACGTCTCGTAGGGCCGGGTGAGGAAGAAGTCGAACCAGGCCGCCGCCGACAGGGCCGCGACCACCCCCGCCGTACGGCTGCCGAGCGCGGCCACCGCGACGACCACGACGACGAGGACGAGTGCGGTGTTCGTGTGCGACAGGCTCGTACGGAACGGGGCGAGAGCAAGCGCCACCAGGAAGGGGGCGGCGAGACCCGCCACGAGGACGAGCCGGTGCCGCAGCGGCCAGGGGCGGGCCGTGACACGGGCCGCGCCCCCAGGGTGCGGCTTCCAGCTGCCGGTCACTGTGCTCATCACGCGCCTCCTGCACTCTGTTCGGTCGGTACGGCACTCAGGGCCTGCGCGGCGAACGGCAGCGACACGACCATCGTGAGGCCGCCGCCCGGGGTTTCCTCGGGGGTGAGGGTGCCGTTCATGGCTTCCGTCAGTCCTCGGGCGAGGGCGAGTCCAAGACCGAGGCCGGTGGTGTTGTCGGTGTCGCCGAGCCGCTGGAAGGGCTCGAAGAGCCGGTCGCGGCCCTCGGCCGGCAGACCGGGCCCGCGGTCCACGACCCGCAGCTCCACCCGGCCCGCCAGGGCACTGGCGGTGACCAGCACCTTCTTACCGGGTGGTGTGTGCCGGGCGGCGTTGCCGACCAGGTTGGCGATGACCCTTTCCAGCAGCGGCGGATCGGCCGGCACCGCCGGGATGTCCTCGACGTCCGCCACGTCCACGCCCGGGACGTCCGCCAGTGCCATGGGCAGCACCTCCTCCAGGGAGGTGGGCCGCAGGTTCAGGGTGAGCGCGCCGGCCTCGAGCCGGCTGAGGTCGAGGAGGTTCTCCACCAGCCGGTTGAGCTTGGCCATGGACTCGTCAGCGGTGGCAAGGAGTTCGTCGCGGTCCTCGGCGGAGAAGTCCACGTCCCGGCTGCGCAGGGACGTGACGGCGGCCCAGCCCGCGGCGAGCGGAGTGCGCAGGTCGTGGCCGACGGCCCGCAGCAGTGCCGTGCGCAGCCGGTCGGCGGCCTTCACCGGCTCCACCTCGGCGGCGGCCTCCGCGAGCCGGGCCCGTTCGACCGCCGAGCCCACATGCGCGGCGAACGCGGCCAGGACCCGCCGTTCGGACGACGACAGGGTGCGCCCCCGCAGCGCGAGCCAGGCGCCGGGGCCCGCAGGGACAGCTGTCGCACCTGGCGCGGTCGGCGGCTCGCCCAGCAGGTCGGCCGACTCCATCCCGAAGGTCTCGCGGGTCCGCTCCAGCAGGGCGGGGATGGTCGCTTCTCCGCGCACGATGCTGCCGGCCAGGGACGACATGGTCTCCGCCTCGGCGGTCGCCCTGGCCGAGCGGCGTGACAGGCGCAGCGACCGGTCCACCACGGCCGCCACGGTGGCGGCCACGACCGCGAACACGGCGAGGGCCAGCAGGGCGTTCGGATCATCGAGGGTGAAGGCACCGATGGGCGGGACGAACCAGTAGTTGAGCAGCAGGGACGCCGTGACCGAGGCGATCACCGCCGAGACGACCCCGCCTATGCAGGCCACGCCCACCACGGCGAGCAGGAACAGCAGGGCCTCGCTGGTCAGGTTCAGGGTGCCCCGCAGCTGTGCGAGGACGACCGTCAGCAGCACCGGAAGCACCAGCCCGGCCACCGGACCGGCGATCAGCCGGGCCGTCGACAGCGTGCGGCGCCTCGACGGCAGCAGGGTGCCGCGGCCGGCCCGTTCGTGGGTGACCCGATGCACGTCGATGTCGCCGGACAGTTCGGTGACCGTCTCCCCGGTGCCGGGCCCGGTCAGGAACCGGGCGAACCGGCCGCGTCGGCTGGTGCCCAGCACGAGCTGGGTGGCGTTCTCGGCCCGCGCGAACTCGACGAGGGCGGCGGCCACGTCGTCGCCGACCACCGAGTGGTAGCTACCGCCGAGATCCTCGACGAGTCTGCGCTGCCGGGCCAGCGAGGCGTGCGAGACCCCGGCGGCCAGGCCGTCGCTGCGCGCCACGTGCACGGCGAGCAGGTCCCCTCCTGCCATGGGGGTCCCCCCGCTCGAGCGAAGCCGAGAGTGGGGGAGGTCGGCGATGCGGGCGGCCCGCCGGATCAGTGTGTCGCCCTCCGGCCCGCCGGTCAGGGCGACGACGACGCGCTCGCGGGTCTCCCACACCCCGCCGATGCCGTGCTGCGAGCGGTACTCCTGGAGCGCCTCGTCGACCCGGTCGGCCGTCCACAGCAGCGCCAGCTGCCGTAGCGCGGTCAGGTTGCCTGGCCGGAAGTAGTTGGCGAGGGCCGCGTCGACCTTCTCGGGCGTGTAGATGTTGCCGTGGGCCATCCGGCGGCGCAGCCCCTCGGGCGGGATGTCCACCAGCTCGATCTGCCAGGCGCGCCGTACGACCTCGTCCGGGACGGTCTCGTGCTGGGGCACCCCGGTGATCTTCTCGACCACGTCGTTGAGGGACTCCAGGTGCTGGATGTTCAGCGCGGTGATCACGTCGGTGCCGGCGTCCAGCAGCGCCTCGATGTCCTGCCAGCGCTTGGGGTTGCGGCCCTCGCCGGGGACATTGGTGTGGGCGAACTCGTCCACGATCGCGACCTGCGGCCGCCGGGCGAGCAGCGCGGCCAGGTCCATCTCCTGGAAGTGGCCACCGCGGTAGGAGCAGGAGGTCCGGGAGACGCTCTCCAGGCCGTCGAGCATCGCCTCGGTGCCCGGGCGCCCGTGGCACTCCGCGAACCCCACCACCACATCCGCCCCGCGCGAGGCGCGGCGCCGCCCCTCGTCGAGCATCCGGTAGGTCTTGCCGACCCCCGGAGCCGCCCCGAGGTACACCTTCAGTCGTCCGGGCCGTACGTCACTCATCGCCGCCGACGCACTCCGCTCACTGGCTCAACTCCCCCACGGACAGGGGTCCCTCCTCTCAAGAAAGCCGCTTCGCGGACCGGTCGGCGCGGTTGTTAGCGCTTCCTTGGCGCCGGCCCCGGGGACCTTGACACTGTCTTGACGTGACCTCGCCCGATAGGGTGATGCCTGGTGTGCCGGGAAGTCTGGTCGGCCGGGAGTCATGGTGATTCCCGTACAGGCTCCAAGGGGACGGCATGCGCAGCGTCGGTACGGTTCTGGCCCTCGTGGTCCTCGCCACAGTGGTCGCCACCTTCGCGCGCCGCTGGCGCATCCCCGCCCCCTCCCTGCTCGTGGTCGCCGGTCTCGCGGTGGCGCTGCTGCCCGGCACCCCGCAGATCGAGATCAGCCCGAGCGTCATCGGCCTCGTCGTCCTCCCGCCGCTGCTGTACGCCTCCGCCGAGGAGATGCCCTGGCGTGAGCTGCACGCGGTGTGGAAGCCGGTCGGCATCCTCGCCATCGGGCTGGTGCTCGCCTCGGCGGCGGCCGTCGGCGTGGTGGCGGCGCTGGTGACTCCCCTGTCCTGGCAGATGGCGTTCGTGCTGGGCGCGATCCTGGCCAGCACCGATCCGGTCGCGGTCACCGCGCTCGGCCGCCGGCTCGCGCTGCCGCCCCGGGTCCAGGTCCTGGTCCAGGCCGAGAGCCTGTTCAACGACGCGACCTCGCTGGTACTGGTCCGGGTGGCGGCCGGCATCGCCGTGGCCTCCGCCGCCGCGAACTGGGGGGCTGCGGGCGGCGAGTTCCTGGTGCTCGCGGGCGGCGGCACGCTGATCGGCGCCGCGGTGGCCGGTGTGATCACCCTGATCCGCCGCCGCACCGAGGACCCGGTCCTGGAGACGGTGATCGCTCTGGTCACCCCGTACGCCGCCTACCTGCTCGCGGAGGCCGCGCACACCTCCGGCGTGACCTCGTGCGTGGTGGCCGGAGTGGTCCTCGGCGGCCGGGGCGACCGGCTCACCAACGCCCGCATCCGCCTCCAGCTGCACGCCGTGTACGGCACGGTCGTCTTCCTCCTGGAGAGCGTCGTCTTCAGCCTGATCGGCCTGGCCCTCCCCGCACAGGTGCGGGCGCTGGCCGACGGCGACCGGGCCTGGCCTCTGTACGCCCTCGCGGTCGCCGCCACTCTCATCGCCGTACGGCTGCTCTGGCTCGCGCCCCTGTCCGCGGTCGTCCAGCGCAAGGGCGGTATCGGCCGGGTCAACTGGCGGGTGCCGATGGTGCTGACCTGGGCGGGCACCCGCGGGGTAATGCCACTGGCCGCCGCCCTGTCCATCCCCGAGATGATGAAGGACGGCACCCCGCTCGCCGACCGGCCACTGGTCCTGGTCCTGACCACCTCGGTCGTGGTCGTCACCCTCGTCGTCCAGGGCTTCACCCTCGCCCCGGTCGTCCGCGCCTCCGGCATCGCCCTGGAGCCCGCCCACACCGCGCGCGAGGAGGCCGCGGCCCGCTCGCACCTCGCCCACGCCGGCCTGGCCCGCCTGGAGGAACTCGCCGAACTGGAGGTCGTACCGGACGTCGTCCTCGACCGCCTCCGCCGCGGCCTGACCGCCCGCCTCGACGACGCCCGCGACCGCCTCACGGACCAGAACGGCACCGCGGTCGCGACCGAGTCCGCCGACCTGGTCTACCGCCAGCTCCGCCGCGACCTCATCACCGTCGAGACCACCGAACTCCAGCGCCTCTACGACGCCCACACCATCAGCGACACCACCCGCCGCAGGCTGCAACGGTGGCTGGACCTGGAGGAGGCGCGGCTGTCGGACGCGTAGCGCTCCGCGACGGCGGTCGGTTCTTCGGGTGCGGGTGAGCGGGGGCTGGTCACGCCCACGCGGCGGAGCCGCACATCGATGCGGCCCCGCGGCCCCTGAAAGGTGTTGCAGGGCCCGGCGTGTATCAGCGGAACTCCGCCAGCCTCGGGCGCAGGCCCAAGGCGACGAGAACTACCACGGCGAACAGTGCGCCGCATGCCCAGGGAAGCAAACCGGTCACCGCCGACCGTCCCGCGCCGACGGACGACGTGAAGTGGGCGCGGTTGATGGCCGTCACCTTGTCCAGGGCGGTCATCCAGGCCCCGAAGTGCGCGTTGGACGTGCCCGGCTCCCAGCCCATGCAGAACTCGACCGCCTGCTGCTCCTTGCCGGCCGCCAGCAGCGCACGGATCGTGCGGTCGTCGCGCTGGTAGACGGCGTACGTCCGCACCGTCCTCTCCGCCGCCGCCCGCTCACCGGGGAAGGTGATGTTGGCCAGCTCGCGCCGGAACTCACCGGTGAAGCGCAGGTCGTGGTGGTCGGACTCGTAGGCCTGCCAGGTGGTGGCGAGTTCGGAGTCGTACGTCGACAGGGTCGCGCCCTTCAGACCGTACAGCTGCTGCGACTTCGCGAGGAACGCGTCCGCGTACTGGTGACGGCGCTGCGGATCCAGCAGGTAGCGGCTCTCGTCGGCGTTGGCGTCGTAGGCGATCGCGCGGGCGCGGGAGAGGGCGACGACGGAGTCGAAGGCGTCGTGCCGTGCCACCTTCAGGTGAGAGGCGGAGGCGGTGAGCATCTCGCTGCCGGAGAACACCGCGAGCAGCGTGCAGACGGTGGCGGCCAGCACGCCGGGGTTGAGGATGCGCCGGAAACCGCGGGCCAGGTACCACTGCAGGAAGCCGAGCAGGGCCAGCAGCAGCACGCCGAGGGCCAGTACAGCGACGAGCTGCGCGGAGAGGCCGGAGCGGGCCGAGGCGTACTCGGCGTCGAAGGCCGCGTCGTTGGAGGAGACCAAGGTGCCAGCGGCCGGGAGGAGTTGGGTGCGCAGCAGGTCGGTCGCGCGGCGGTAGTCGGTGAGGGCGGCCGGTCTGCCGCCGCGGTGGCCGTCGTTCTCCAGGGCCCGGCCGATCAGCTCCTGGTACTCCGCGAAGCCGTCGGTCAGCGACTCCACGGTCTTCTCGTCGGCCGCGCTGCCCTGTGCGGCGACGGCGAGAGTGCGCAGATCATGCCCGATCTCGTTGCGGGCGTCGCCGTAGAAGCCGACGGCCTTCGTGTACGGCGTCTCCAGACGCTCCTTCCCCGCGTCCCCGCTGGACAGCAGGATGTTGGCGGCCTGGGCATCCATGTCGTTCAGGGCCAGATCGAGGTCGGCGGCGCTGGTGGTGCGGGGCGCGTCGCGTCCGGCCACCCCGTGCCAGGTGCCGAGCGCGCCGAGGCCCGCCACCAGCAGGAGTACCGCGAGGGCGGCGGCGAGCAGGACCGTGGCCGCGCGCAGGAGGCGCAGCCGCGCGGGCACGGACGCCCAGTAGCGGTGGCGCAGAGCGGCCCGCGCGGCCTCGGCCTGCCGTCCCGGACCCGGTCCGGCCGTACGCGAAACCCCTCGCTGCCGTGGACCGGGGCTGCCCCCGGACGGGGCGACCGCCGTTCTTCGTGGCGGTGCGCTTTCCTCGGTCCGAGGACCCTGCGCCGAACCGGCCGTGAGAGTCACGGTCCCTCCAACGTCGCGCCACGGACGGTCTGCCCGTCCCCCCGTTGCCGGTCAGTCTGCGACCGGATCCGGCCATCCGCCGTTCTCCTTGACGGGTCCCTGATGGCTTCTCAGCTCTGTTTGACGGCACTTTGACGCCGACGGCAGCCAGACCGTATGAAAGCCGCAAGCAGCCCGGCCGACACGAGGGTTGTGGCCAAGGTCCGGGCTGGATTCGCTGTGGGCCGCCACGGAGACCGTGAGCCTCCCCGGCTGAAGGAGTCCCCACTCCGAAGCGGTGCGAAGGCGGCCCGGTGCGTGTCCCATGACAGGCACCCGCGCACGGCGTCCGCCGTCGTCCCGTGCCGACGTC
>NZ_JAJONF010000150.1 GCF_021462265.1 Streptomyces shenzhenensis
GTAGTCGACCAGGTCCATCTTGTTGACGGCGAGGACGACGTGGGGGACGCGGAGCAGGGCTGCGATGGCGGCATGGCGGCGGGTCTGTTCGACGACCCCGTTGCGGGCGTCGACCAGGATGATCGTCAGTTCGGCGGTGGAGGCGCCGGTGACCATGTTGCGGGTGTACTGCACGTGGCCGGGGGTGTCGGCGAGGATGAAGCGGCGTTTGGGGGTGGCGAAGTAGCGGTAGGCCACGTCGATGGTGATGCCCTGTTCGCGTTCGGCGCGCAGGCCGTCGGTGAGCAGCGCGAGGTCGGGGGTGTCCTGTCCGCGGCTCGCGGAGACGCGTTCGACGGCCTCCAGCTGGTCGGCGAGGACCGACTTGGAGTCGTGCAGCAGCCGTCCGACCAGGGTGGATTTGCCGTCGTCGACGGAGCCGGCGGTCGCGAACCGCAGCAGGGTCGTCTCGGCGAGGCCGAGTTCCGTGGTGCTGGTGGTCATGGCTAGAAGTACCCCTCGCGCTTGCGGTCTTCCATCGCGGCCTCGGAGAGTTTGTCGTCGGCGCGTGTCGCGCCGCGTTCGGTGAGCCGGGAGGCGGTGATCTCGGTGATCACTTTCTCGATGGTGTCGGCGTCGGAGTCGACCGCGCCGGTGCAGGACATGTCACCGACGGTGCGGTAGCGGACCTGTCGTTTCTCGACCCTCTCGTGGGTTTTGGGGCCGCCCCAGTCGCCGGGGGTCAGCCACATTCCGGCGCGTTGGAACACCTCGCGTTCGTGGGCGAAGTAGATCTGGGGCAGGTCGATGTTCTCGCGGGCGATGTACTGCCAGACGTCGAGTTCGGTCCAGTTGGACAGGGGGAAGACGCGGACGTGTTCGCCGGGGGCGTGCCGGCCGTTGTAGAGGTTCCACAGTTCGGGGCGCTGGCGGCGGGGGTCCCACTGGGAGAACTCGTCGCGGAGGGAGAAGACGCGTTCTTTGGCGCGGGCTTTCTCCTCGTCGCGGCGGCCGCCGCCGAAGACGGCGTCGAACTTCTCGCTCTGGATCTTTTCGGTGAGGGGCACGGTCTGGAGGGGGTTGCGGGTGCCGTCGGGGCGTTCCTTGAGGGTGCCGCGGTCGATGTAGTCCTGTACGGAGGCCACGTGGAGGCGCAGTCCGTGTGCGGTGGCCACTCGGTCGCGGTATTCGAGGACCTCGGGGAAGTTGTGTCCGGTGTCCACGTGGAGGAGGGAGAAGGGGATCGGGGCGGGGGCGAACGCCTTCAGTGCGAGGTGCAGCATGACGATGGAGTCCTTGCCGCCGGAGAAGAGGATCACCGGGCGTTCGAACTCGCCGGCCACCTCGCGGAAGATGTGGACCGCCTC
>NZ_JAJONF010000151.1 GCF_021462265.1 Streptomyces shenzhenensis
CAGCGAGCCGTAGAACCCCGCCAGGGCCCAGACGGCCAGGACGACCGGAGCGACCCGCAGCAGCGGGCCGCGCGCCTGCGCCGGCACCGACCAGGCCACGCGCAGGGAGCGCAGCGCGCCCGGTGTGCGGGCCGCCGTCTCCGCCATGAGGACCACCCCGACGGCCTGCAGGACGTAGATGCCGAAAAGGATGTGGTAAACGAGATGAGTTGGCTGCGGAGCGTAGGTCACCAGCAGCCCCGAACCAAGGGCGCCAACGGCGGTCCCGGCTGCCGGCGTCACCGCGTTGGCGAGGGTTCCCGCGGAACGCCGGATGTCGATCATGCCCGCGCCGACGGCTCCCACGACCGTGCCCGTCGCGAGCCCTTGGAGGATCCTGGCGCACAGCAGAGCGGGAACGCCGTCAGCAGCCGCAAAGACCACGACTGCCACCGTCTGGACGACGATCGAACCGAAGATCACGGGCCTGCGGCCGACATGGTCCGACAACGAGCCGACGACGAGGAGCGCCAGCAGGATGGCCACCGCGTACACGCCGAAGATCACTGTGGTGGTGATCGGTGAGAAGTGCCACTCCTGCTGGTACGCGGCGTAGAGCGGGGTGGGCGCGCTGGCCCCCGCGAGGAAGAAGACCACCACCGAGGCCTGAAGGCTGAACGCCGGCCAGGGACCCAACCGCCGGGGCGGCGGAACCGCCCGACCCTCCACCGTCGTCATCAGGACTCCTGCTCTGCAGAACACGTGAACGCGATCGTCGAATTAATGGGGCGGAGGAGAGCCGACGGCCCCGTACCGTGCCGCCTGCCGCGCTCGGTCCGGAAGCGCCGGTGCCCCGACGGCCGACGCTGAGATAGTTGCGGCCGAGACCACAGGCCAACCGTCCGACCCTCGTCTGTCGTCATCGGGACCGCTGTTGCGCGGCACGCGCCGATGCGGTCCTCGATGTACGTGGAAGGGCGGGAGCGGACGGTGGCCCGCGGACTCGGGGTGTGCGTTCTCAGTCCAGGAGCGTGCGGGCCGCGATGGCCGAGGCGCTGATGGCTGCCGGGAAGCCGGCGTAGAACGCGATGTGGGTGATGATCGCCGCGAGTTCGGCCTGTGTCACTCCGTTGTCCACGGCCCGCCGCAGTTGCGCGGGCAGTTCCTCGGGGCGGTAGAGCGCCACGACCGCGGCGACGGTGGCGATGCTGCGGTCCCGGGGACTGAGCGCGGGATCCGCCCACACCTGGCTGTACAGGGGATCCTCCACCAGCTCGGTCAGGGCCGGGGTGAAGGCGCGGGCCATTTCGCGCGGCGACGGAGCCGTGGAATGCGCAGCGGGCTGCGTGGTCACTGTGCGCTC
>NZ_JAJONF010000152.1 GCF_021462265.1 Streptomyces shenzhenensis
AACACCTATTGGTGCAGCCTTGGTGGGCCGGGCTTCTTCGACGGGAGAGGCTCGGCGGGATCGTCGGGTGACTCGGAGAACACGTGCCGAAAGGCTTTCCGTTGAGATGTCCACGGCGGTCCACAGGGCGAGAGCCCTGGCCGGGAGTGACTTGATAGAAGCCTGCTGAGCCGTCAACTCGCAATAGGTCTGTCCCTTGGCCAGGGCCCTCGCGTCTGTCCCGTCATCCGCGACAGCAGACAAGAGGACAACTCGATGGTGACAGTGGGGATCGACCCGCACAAGCACGTCCACGTCGCAGTGGCCGTCAACGCTGACGGCAGGCGGCTGACCAGGCCGTTGACCGTCAAGAACGACGCGAACCTGATCGGCGTCCTGCTCAAGTGGATCCGCACGGTCGCCGACGGCTCCCCTGTCACCTGGGCCATCGAGGACGGCCGTGGCTTCGCCCGCCGCCTGGCCGACGGCCTGCTGCGGACGGGCCACGATGTGGTCTGGGTCCCCACCAGGCTGATGTCCGCCCACCGCAAGCTCCACGCCGCCACCGGCTCGAAGTCCGACCCCGTCGACGCTGCCGCGGTCGCCCACGCCGCGATCGCCACCCCCGGCCTGGACCGTCACCGCATCGATGACCGCGTGCGCGAGCTGCGCGTCCTCGTCGACTCACGGGCCGACCTCGTCCGACGCCGCACCATGGTGATCAACCAGATCAAGGCATACACCCACCTCTGGCTCGATCACACACCGGGCGACCTCACCCGCCGGCCCGGCATGACTTCGCTGACCGCGCTGGTGGACACCACGGACATGAGCGTCCACGTTCGCCGGGTCTTGACCGAGATGATCACGGAGATAGACGAGCTGAACAAGCGTGTCCGCGGACTCGAAAACACGATCCGGGAACTGGTCACCCCACTGGCACCCGCGCTCCTGGAGATCACCGGGATCAGTCACGTCTCCGCGGCGGTCCTCCTCGCGGAGATCGGCGACATCACCCGCTTCACCAGTTCAGCGAAGCTCGCCCGCTACACCGGAGCCGCACCGATCCCGGTCTACTCCTCCGACAAGGAACGCTACCGACTGCACCGAGGCGGCAACCGGCGGCTCAACAGCGTGCTCTACACGACGTCCATCGTCCAGCAGCGATTCCACCCAGGGGCACGAGCACTCCTGGCCCGCCACGAGCCGACCAAGGGAGCCCGCGGAGCCCGGCGCATCCTCAAACGCCACCTGATTGACGTCATCCACCGCGCCATGACCCAAGACCGAGCCTCCTGGCAGCACCACGTCACCCAACACCAGCTCGCCGCTTGACATAGAAGCGTCAACGG
>NZ_JAJONF010000153.1 GCF_021462265.1 Streptomyces shenzhenensis
CCCGCGGTCGTCCCGTGGGTGCTGTCCGCGAAGACACCCGCCGCACTGGCCGACATGGCCCGCCGGCTCGCCGACCACACCGAGACCCACCCCGAGCTCACCCCCACCCAGATCGGCAACTCCCTCCTGCACCGGGCCCGCCTCGAACACCGCGCCGTCGTCATCGGCACCGACCGAGAAGAACTCACCCGCGGCCTCACCGCCCTCGCCGACCACACCCCCGACCGGTCCGTCATCACCGGAGACGGTCAACCCACCACCGGCAAACTCGTCTTCGTCTTCCCCGGCCAGGGCACCCAATGGGCCGGCATGGGCGCAGGCCTCCTCGACACCTCACCCGTCTTCACCCAAGCCATCCAAGCCTGCGAACAAGCCCTGAGCACATACGTCGACTGGTCCCTGACCGACGTCATCCGCCAAACCCCCCACGCACCCACCCTCGACCGCGTCGACGTCGTCCAACCCACCACCTTCGCCCTCATGGTCGCCCTCGCCCGCCTCTGGCAACACCACGGCATCACCCCCGACGCCGTCATCGGCCACTCCCAAGGCGAAATCGCCGCAGCCCACATCGCCGGCGCCCTCACCCTCCAAGACGCCGCCCGCATCGTCACCCTCCGCAGCCAAGCCATCGCCCGCCACCTCGCCGGCCACGGCGCCATGCTCTCCATCCCCCTCCCCGCCCACCACATCACCCCCCACCTCACCGACGGCCTCCACATCGCCACCCACAACGGCCCCCACTCCACCGTCGCCGCAGGCGACCCCACCGCCATCAACACCCTCCACCACAAACTCACCCACACCGGCATACGAACCCGCCTCATCCCCGTCGACTACGCCTCCCACACCCCCCACGTCGAAACCATCGAAGAAGAACTGAGGCAACTCCTCGCACCCATCACCGCCCGCACCCCCACCACCCCCATGTACTCCACCACCGACCGCGACTGGATCACCGACCCGTCCCTCAACGCCGAGTACTGGTACCGCAACCTCCGCCAACAAGTCCACTTCCACCACGGCATCACCACCCTCACCGACACCGGCCACCACACCTACATCGAAATCAGCACCCACCCCGTCCTCACCCCCGCCATCGAAGACACCGACAACACCACCGCCATCCCCACCCTCCGCCGCAACCAACCCGAACCCCTCACCTTCCACCACTCCCTCGCCCGCCTCCACACCACCACCCACCACACCCCCCACTGGCACCTCCCCACCACCCCCCACACCCCCCTCCCCACCTACCCCTTCCAACACCAGCACTACTGGC
>NZ_JAJONF010000154.1 GCF_021462265.1 Streptomyces shenzhenensis
GCCTAGTAGATTGTCGCGGCTTAATTTCGCTGTGTGGTTGGGTGGAGGTGGCGTAGTTTCACGCGTGCGTCGTCGGTGGTGAAGTGCCAGTCGACTTGGCGCTGGTTGCTGTTGGTGTGCTGCTGCCAGGCGGCGAGTTCGGTGTTGAGCACGGTGAGGTCGTCGAGGCAGCGGTCCAGGCACTGGCGGGTGAGCGCGGAGAGCTCGGTCTCGGCGATGTTGAGCCAGGACCCGTGTTTGGGGGTGTGGTGGATCTCCAGACGCTGGGCCAGCGCGAAGGCCTTTGCCGGGTCGAACGCCTCGTAGAGCGAGGCGGTGGTGTGGGTGTTGAGGTTGTCCATCACCTGCACGACCGTGGCGGCGTCGGGACAGTCCACGGTCAGCAGGCGCTCGACCTGGTGCGCCCAGTCGACCCTGGTCCGGCGGGACTGCACGTCCACGCGCCGCCATCCGCGCAGCGGCTCGACCCAGCAGAAGATCGAGCAGGTCCCCGAGCGGACGTACTCGTTGTCCTCGCGCCGGTCACGGCCCGGCCGCCCGGGAAGCGGACCGCGGACGTGGCCGAGCAGCTGGTACGGCTTCTCGTCCATGCACACCACCGGGCGCGCCGGGCCGAAGGGCCGGTGGCAGACCGCCAGGACGTCCTCCTTCGCCGCGGCGAAGGCCGCGTTCGCGGCCGGCGGGATGGTCCAGCACTTCTTCACGTGAGGGCGCAGTTCCGTTTTTTTAAGACCCGCCCGATCGTGGAGTGGTCCAGATCCGGGATGTCCTCGGCCAGTGCGACGTGCTTCTCCAGCAGGCGCAGCGACCAGCGGGCGTGTCCTTTGGGCGGCTTCGAGCAGGCCAGCGCAATCAGCCTTGCCTCGACCTCGCCGGTCACCGAGGAGGGCACCGGCGGCAGTGCGCGTTCCTTCCGGCCGACCGTGGCCCACACATCGCCGCCGGTCTCCGCGTACCGCTTCGAGATCAGCCGGACCGAATCGCACGAGACCCCGACCCGCTCCGCGATCACCGCCCGCGGAGCGACCTCGCCGGCCGAGGTGTCCAACGCGAGCAGCACCCGCGCCCGCCTGATCATCGACGCGCTGCGGACCCCCGTCGTCGTCACACGCTCCAACGCCCGACGGTCTTCGGCACTCAAGACAACCGGATACTTCTTCTGCGAGGACACGGCACCCCTGCCCGGCCGAACGGAAGCATCAAGCGAAGCCTGCCCGACCCCAACTCCACCAACCAGAACGACACTTAGTC
>NZ_JAJONF010000155.1 GCF_021462265.1 Streptomyces shenzhenensis
GGCGTGGGGAAGCTGACACGGAGGAGGTGTCCGTGGGGGCTGCTCCGTGCCGTGGGCCGGGTGAGTGCAGCACGGACGGAAGAGCCAGGCACAGGGCTGCCGCGGTGCAGGCCGCGGTCGCGCCCAGGGCGTGCCGGCGGCGGCGGCGCCGGTCGGCGCGTCGGCGGATCTCCGCGGCGGGCAGGGTCGGTGCCGGCATCTGCGTGCCGAGCAGCCGCAGCCGGTCGCCCAGGGTGTCGTGGAGGGGGTCAGACATGGAGTCGTCCTTCCTCGCTGGTCGGGGGCTGGTCGCCGAGCCGGGCCGCCAGCGCGGTCCGCCCGCGGGCGAGGCGGCTCTTGACGGCACTGACGCTGGCGCCGGTCTCGGCCGCGACCTGCTCGATGGAAAGGTCGCACATGTGGTGCAGGACGATGGCGCTGCGCTGCGCCTCGGGCAGGTCGCGGAGCGCGATGACCAGCATCAAGTACTCCTCAGTGGGCGGCTCGACAGTGCGGGGTTCATGGTGGTGGCGTCCGGCCAGATGCAGACCCCGGGCCAGACGTCGCCAACGTGAGATGGCCAGCCGCCGGGCGGTGGTCCGGATCCAGGCTTCCGGGGCATCGTCGGGGTCGAACGTGCGCCTTCGGTCCCACGCGCGGGTGAAGGCCTCCTGGACCACGTCCTGTGCTTCGGACCAGTCGCTGGTCATCGCGTAGAGCTGCCCGGTCAGGCGGGAGAAGGACGCTGCGTAGAACGCGTCGAACTCCTGTGGCGTCATCAACGGCTTCTCTCCTGGTGCTGTCGATCGGCTCGCATCACAGGCGGTTCGCCGGGAAGCACTCCTCGGCCACGGCGGTGGAGCCGTGCCTCCCGGGCGGAGCCTCGCGCCGCTCAAGCCTGTACGCACGAGCGCCGGCCCCAGGTCGCGCCCACGTCCTGTGACATGGACCACGTGTCCGGGGTGCGACCGCACGGGCACCGAGGGGCGTACAGGGGTGCGGGCATCAACCGGACGCCCGCAGGAAAGGACACTGATTCATGCGTATCCGCCCGATCATGCTCATCGCGGCCACCGCCACAGCCATCGCGACGGCGGGGGGAGTGGCCAGCGCTGCGACCGGCACCCCCCAGCCCACCGCCACGGCTCACGGCAAGCCGTCCGGTGCGCCCGCCGCCAAGGTTCACGGCACCGGCTCGGCCGGCGCCTCGGTGGTCTCTGGTACCGGTGTCTCCGGGAACCGCGTGACCGCCA
>NZ_JAJONF010000156.1 GCF_021462265.1 Streptomyces shenzhenensis
GCTGGAGTGGTGTATCGACGGCCACTCGGTGATCTCTTGTTTGAGGCTATGCGGTGAGTTCGGTGGGCATGACGGTGTCGTCGGTTTCTGACTCGATCGGGTGGAGGCGGGCCTTGGCCAGCAGGTCGAGTCCCATGTAACGGCGGGCCTCGGTCCACTCGTCGTTCTGCTCGGCCAGGACCGCGCCGACCAGGCGGATCAGCGCGGTGCGGTCGGGGAAGATGCCGACCACGTCGGTGCGACGCCTGATCTCCTTGTTCAGCCGTTCCTGCGGATTGTTGGACCAGATCTGCCGCCAGATCTCGCGCGGAAAGGCGGTGAAGGCCAGCACGTCGGCCTGCGCGGCGTCGAGATGTTCGGCGGCCTTGGGGAACTTCGCCTCCAGGGCGTCCAGGACGTGGCGCATCTGAGCCTTCACGGCGTCGGTGTCGGGTTGTTCGAAGATGGTCCGCAGCAGCGTTGCCACCCAGGGTTGTGCCGACTTGGGTACCTGGCTGAGCAGCGCGCGGGCGTAGTGGGTGCGGCATCGCTGCCAGCTCGCGCCGGGCAGGGTGGCGCCGATCGCGTTGACCAGGCCCATGTGGGCGTCGGAGATGACCAGTTGGACTCCGGACAGGCCGCGGGCGATCAGGGAGCGCAGGAAGGCGAGCCAGCCGGCGCCGTCCTCGGCGGTGGCGACGTCCAGGCCGAGGATCTCGCGGTGGCCGTCGGCGTTGACGCCGACCGCGATCAGCGCGTGGACGTTGATGATGCGGCCGCCCTCGCGGACCTTCTGGGTGAGCGCGTCGACCCAGACGAACGCGTAGGGGCCGGCGTCCAGAGGCCGGTTGCGGAACGCGGCGACCTGTTCGTCCAGGTGCTTGGCCATCGCGCTGACCTGGGACTTCGACAGCTGGGTCACCCCGAGGGACTCGGCGAGCTTCTCGACCCTGCGGGTGCTGACGCCCAGCAGGTAGGCGGTGGCGACCACCGAGATCAGGGCCTGCTCGGCTCGCCGGCGGCGTTCCAGCAGCCAGTGCGGGAAGTAGCTCCCGGACCTGAGCTTGGGGATGGCGAGTTCGACGGTGCCGGCCCTCGTGTCCCACTCGCGCGTGCGATAGCCGTTGCGATGGTTGACGCGTTCGTTGCTGACCTGGCCGTATTCGGCGTTGCAGAGGGCGTCGGCCTCGGCGGACATGAGTGCGTCGGCGGACGTCTTGACCATCGCGCGCAGCAGAC
>NZ_JAJONF010000157.1 GCF_021462265.1 Streptomyces shenzhenensis
GAGTGGAGGAGGCGATGCGCCGATGAGGGCAGTGATCTGCGGGGCCGGGATCGCCGGGCTGGCGCTGGCCGGGCGGCTGCACAACATGCTCGGCTGGGAGGTCGTCGTCCTGGAGAAGGCTTCCGGCCCCCGGCCCGAGGGACACCTGGTCGACTTCTTCGGACCGGGCTACGACGCCGCCGAGGCCATGGGCATGCTTCCCTGGCTGGAGGAACTCCGCTACCCCGTCTCCGAGGCGGCCTTCCTCGACGACCACGGAGAGCCCCGTGCCCGGCTGCGGTACGACGCGTTCGCCCGCCCCCTGGGCGGACGCCTGCTGAGCATCATGCGGCCGGACCTCGAACTCGTGCTGCGGGAGAGGCTGTCCTTCGCCGTGGGCCTGCGCTTCGGCGTCGGCCCGGCCCGGATCGACCAGAGCCCCTACGGTGTCCGTGTCACCCTCACCGACGGCAGCACACTCGACGCCGATCTGCTCGTCGGTGCCGACGGCATCCACTCCACCGTCCGTGCCCTGGTCTTCGGCGACGAAGGACGGTACGTGCGTCACCTCGGCTACCACACGGCCGCGTTCACCTTCGACGACCCGCAGACGCACGCGGAACTCGGCGACCGGTTCTGCCTCACCGACACCCTCGGCCGGCAGATGGGCCTGTACGCCCTGCGCGACGGCAGGGTCGCCGCGTTCGCCGTGCACCGCGCCACCGACCCCCGTCTGCCCGACGACCCCCGGGCCGCACTGCACCATGAGTACGGCTCCCTGGGCTGGCTCGTGCCCCGTGCGCTGGCCAACTGCCCACCACCCGCGCGGATCTACTACGACCAGGCCGCCCAGGCTGTGCTGCGCTCCTGGAGCCGCGGCCGCGTCGTCCTGGTGGGCGACGCCTGCCAGGCCGTGTCCCTGGTCGCCGCACAGGGCGCGTCCCTGGCGGTCGCCGGGGCCTACGTCCTGGCCGACCAGCTCGCCGGTACCCGCCGTATCGAGGACGCGCTGGCCGGATACGAACGGCTGTGGCGGCCGGTCGTGGCCCGCAGACAGCGCGCCGCCCGCCGGATCGCCCGCTGGTTCGTGCCCGAAACGCCCCGGCAGCAACGGCTGCGCCGGGCCGCCCTGCACCTCGCCGGCCTGCCCGGCGCGGGCCGGATCGCCGGTGCCGGGCTCGTCGGCGGACAGCGGCCGCCACTGCGCCGGCTCGCCGCCGTCCCGGCC
>NZ_JAJONF010000158.1 GCF_021462265.1 Streptomyces shenzhenensis
GCCTGAGAGCGCTCTCACTATCTGCTGTTCCACCCCCACCCTGTTGGAACAACGAAGGGGCCACTCCCTTGAGACGCACAACAGCCCTGCGCACAGCCCTGCCCGCATTCCTCCTGCTGGGCACCTGGGCGAGCGCGAGCACCCAGCCGGCCACCGCCGCCGGCTCCCCCGCACCCTCCACCGAGGTACCCGCCTCCGCCTCGCTCCTCTCCGCGATGCAGCATGACTTCGGCCTCACCAAGAGCCAGGCCGAGGCCCGTCTGGCCGCAGAGAAGACGGCGACGGCCGTCGAACGGAAGGCGAAGCGCGCCGCCGGGTCCTCCTACGGCGGCTCCTGGTTCGACGCCGACAGCGGCAAGCTGACCGTGGCCGTCACCCGCGGCGCGGACACCGACGCCGTACGCGCGACCGGTGCGACCGTACGCCTCGTGAAGCACAGCGCGCGGCAGCTCGACGCGGCGAAGGCCCGCATCGACGCTCTGTCCGCGCCCACCGGCGTCAGCAACTGGTACGTCGACACCAAGGCGAACAAGGTCGTCGTGGACCTCGTCACCGCGCACCGGAATGACAACGATGTCCGGACCTTCCTGGCGCGGGCGCGCAAGGCCGGCCCGGTCACCGTGCAGCAGACCACGAAGACACCGCGGACCCTCGCGGCCGGTACCGTCGGCGGCGACCCGTACTACACCGGCAACGTCCGCTGTTCCATCGGCTTCTCGGTGTACGGCGGCTTCGTCTCCGCCGGGCACTGCGACCAGCACACCGGCGCGGTGTACGGCTGGGACAACTCGTACATCGGCAGCTTCCAGGGCTCGTCGTTCCCGGACAACGACTACTCCTGGGTGAACGTCGGCAGCGGCTGGTGGACCGTGCCGGTCGTGCTCGGCTGGGGCACGGTGTCCGACCAGCTTGTGCGCGGCTCCGCCGAGGCGCCCGTCGGCGCGTCCATCTGCCGCTCCGGCTCCACCTCGCACTGGCACTGCGGCACCGTCCTCGCCAAGAACGAGACGGTCAACTACAGCCAGGGCGCCGTCCATGAGATGACGAAGACGAACGTCTGCGCCGAGCCCGGTGACTCGGGCGGCTCCTTCATCAGCGGCGACCAGGCGCAGGGCGTCACCTCCGGCGGCTGGGGCGACTGC
>NZ_JAJONF010000159.1 GCF_021462265.1 Streptomyces shenzhenensis
AAGCCGCGTATCTGTACTCGTTGATCACGCCGCCGAGCACTCGGGTGCGTAGGAGCCTGCGAGCGGTCGGAGCGGTCAGGGGCGCTGGGTGTTCTCGGGCGAGCGGAGGGAGCTGTCCCCTGGCCTGGTGTGGGCGATGACCGTTGCAGTGCCGGGCATAGGCATCGAGGACCTGCCGAGCGTGCGTCTCATTCCATATCAGCAAGTGGTCAAGGGCCTCGCGGCGCAGGGTGCCGATAATCCGTTCACAGTGCGCGTTCATCCGGGGAGCCCGAGGCGCGGTCCGCACGACCTCGATGCTGTCGGCTGCGAAGACCGCATCGAAGGACTCGGTGTACTTTCCGTCCCGGTCGCAGAGCAGGAAACGCAGCGACTCGACCCGCACACCCAACTCGACGGCACGATTTCTCGCCTGCTGCACCGTCCACGCCCCCCGTGGGATGGGCGGTCACGCCGGCAATGTGCAGCCGGCGTGTGCCGTGCTCGAGGAACACGAGCGCGTACACCCGGCGCAGGTCGACCAAATCGATGTGCAGGAAGTCGCAGGCGATGATCCCTTCAGCCTGCGCGGTCAAGAACTCACGCCACGTCGGCCCGCTGCGTCTCGGGGCCGGATCGATGCCGGCCGCCGTCAGGATCTCCCAGACCGTCGTCGAGCCGATCAAATGCCCGAGCCGAGCCAGTTCGCCCTGGATCCGACGGCAGCCCCACCGCGGATTCTCCTTGGCCAGCCGCACCACCAGCGCCTTCACCGCTCTCGCCGTCGACGGTCTGCCAGACCTGGTCCGGCGCTTGCTGAAGTCCCACTTCCGGGCGATCAGCCTGCGGTGCCACGCCAACAGCGTCGCGGGCGTCACCGGGAACACCTGCGCCCACCGGCGCCGCGGGATCAGCGAGGACAGTGCCGCGAACCACAGCCGATCCGCCGGCTCGTACCGCACCGGTGCCGGCAGCTGTCTGCGCAGCACCGCATTCTCGTGGCGCAACACCAGCAATTCCGCGTCCTTGGCCATGTCCCGGCGCAGCAGCACCGCCGGGACCGGGAGCAGCTTGCGTACCACCCGATACACCAGTGAAACGATCACCCGGGCAGGGTTCCAGCAGACCGCGATGCCGCGCCAGACCGCCTCCGAGCAG
>NZ_JAJONF010000016.1 GCF_021462265.1 Streptomyces shenzhenensis
TCCCAAACCTTAGCGGATCCGCTCTGCGATTCCCAATCGGGCCTTGCGGTCCGACCGAGCACCACAGAGTCCCGAAATCGAATTGAATTCGGGCGCGCCGAAATCAACCCCGTCGGGAGATCATGCTGGTGTTTGGAGTGCCGCTCCTGCGGCGGAGGTGCTGTCGCAGAACCGTTACGGCTCCGCGGCAACCCGAAGAACATTACGGGGCGGGCAGCACGGAGTCAAGCGGCCCCTGTCAAGATTTTTTCCGCGGCCCCCGCGCCCCGACGTCAGTCCAGGTCAGTGAGCCGGCCGCCGGCGTCAGGCTGGGCGTGCTCGACACGGCGCAGCAGCCTGGTGAGGACCTCGCCGAGCACCGAACGTTCCGCCAGGGAAAGGTCCTGGAGCAGATCCTCCTCGAAGACGGAGGCCAGGCGCATGGCCTCAAGCCACTTCTCGCGTCCTTCGGGGGTCAGCTCGACAATCACCCGGACGCGGTTGGACTCGTCCCTCGCCCGGGTGACGAGCCCCCCGGCGACCATCCGGTCGATGCGATGGGTCATCGCGGCGGGCGTGAGGCCGAGGCGCTTGGCCAGTTCGCTGGGGCCCATGCGGTAGGGGACCCCGGAGAGGACGAGGGCCTTGAGGACCTCCCACTCCGCGTTGCTGATGCCGAGGGCGCCGGTCTGGCGGCCGTAGGCGACGTTCATGCGGCGGTTGAGCCGGGACAGCGCCGAGACGATCTTCTCCACCTGGGGGTCGAGGTCCTGGAACTCGCGCTGGTAGGCGGCGATCTGTTCGTCGAGGGTCGGCTCGCCGGCGCCGGTGGTGTCGGCCATGGCCGCAGTATCGCACGGACCCGCTTGGCGTTGAAGTCCTTCACGATGTAGTCTTTAGCTTCGAACTTTATCTTCTAAGTCTTGAGGCTTCAGTAGTCCGCTGACTTAACGACCTGAGAGAGGTGAACGTGACCAGGGCGATGGGCGCAGCGATGCGCCGGATCCACGTGGGCAACGCACTCAGCGCGTTCGGGCTCGGCTTCACCGTCCCCTACCTGTACGTCTATGTGGCGCAGGTGCGGGGGCTCGGTGCCATGACGGCGGGGTTCGTGCTCGCCGTCTTCGCCGTGGCCGCGCTGATAGTGCTGCCGTTCGCCGGGCGGGCGATCGTGCGGCGCGGCCCACTGCCGGTCCTTCTCACCGCCCTGGTGACGGCCGCGATCGGTGCGCTGAGCCTGGGGCTGGCGGGGAGCGGTCCGTCGGTGCTGGCCGCGGCCGCGCTGCTCGGGGCCGGGCAGGCCGTGATGCAGCCGGCGCTGGCGACGTTGATCGTGGACTGCTCGACGGCGGACACCCGGTCCCGGGCCTTCGCGACCCAGTTCTTCCTGCAGAACCTGGGGCTGGGGGTCGGTGGCCTCATCGGCGGCCATCTGGTCGACACGACCAAGGTGTCCTCCTTCACCGTGCTCTTCGCGATCGAGGCGACGATGTTCCTGCTGCTGGCAGCCGTCATGGCGACGGTGCGGATCCCGCACTCGCCGCGTTTCGCCGACACGCCGGCCTCGTCGTCCGCGAAAGGCAGCTGGAAGCAGCTGCTCGGGAACCGGGCGATGGTGCAGCTGTCCGTGCTGGGCTTCGTGCTGTTCTTCGCGTGCTACGGGCAGTTCGAGTCCGGGCTGAGCGCCTACGGCGTCGAGGCGGCGGGGATATCCACGTCCGCGCTGGGGACCGCGCTCGCCGCGAACACGCTGATGATCGTCGTCGCGCAGTTCGCCGTGCTCAGGTTCGTGGAGCGTCGGCGGCGGTCGCGGGTGATCGCCGGGGTCGGGCTGGTCTGGGCCGTGGCCTGGGTCGTGGCCGGGTACGCGGGACTCGGTCATGGCAGTCAGGAGATGGCGACGGCCGCGTTCGTGTCGACGTACGCGCTGTTCGGGCTGGGTGAGGCGATGCTGTCGCCGACGGTGGCTCCGCTGGTCGCCGACCTGGCGCCGGAGGGGATGGCCGGGCAGTACAACTCGGCGTTCGCGCTGGTCAAGCAGCTGGCGCTGGCCGTGGGGCCGGCGGTGGGCGGGCCGATGGGGGCCTCGCTGCACGCGCCGTACGTCGTGACGTTCCTGCTGTTCTCGCTGGGGATCAGTGTCCTGGCGGTGCGGCTCGGGAAGCGGCTGACGGATGTGCAGGACCGGCCTTGGCTGGCCGCGAGGAGCAGGGTCGTGGCCCGGGGTGGCGCGGCTGCGGAGTCCGTGTCCGCGTAGTTGGGGGCGGGAGTGGGCCGCTTACCGGCGCTGAAAGGGTCCCTCCCCCAGAGGGGGTGCCCCCCCAGCACCCACCCTCCCCCCACGCTCGGCTTCGCTCGCGCGCGGGGAGGCGCGACTGCCCGCAGCTGAGAACTGTCACGAGCGCCCGCGGCTGGGAACCGGCGGCGGGCGAAGCGCCCCGTCAGGGGCGCGGGGCCGCGTCAGTATGCGGTTCCGCCGCGTGGGCGCGCCCAGCCCACACCCGCCCGCAGCCGAAACCCAAGGGCCCGCCCTCCTACGGCGCTACCCCTTCGGCAGTACGAACTCGCACCACACCGCCTTCCCACCCCCCGGCGTCCTCCTCGACCCCCACCCCGAAGCGATCGTCGCCACGATCGCGATGCCTCTCCCCGACTCGTCCGCCGGCTCCGCGCGCCTCCGCCGCGGCAGGTGGTCGTCGCCGTCCGTCACCTCGATGATCAGTCGGCGGTCGGTGCGGCGGAGCCGCAGCCGCATGGGCGGGGTGCCGTGCTGGAGGGAGTTGGCGACCAGCTCGCTCGCGGCGAGGACACCCAGGTCGTGCAGATCGGCCGGGAACCGCCAGCTGGTCAGCACGCCGGAGGCGAACGCACGGGCGCGGGGCGCCGCCTCGATGCCGCCGAGGAGTTCCAGTGCGGCGTTGCGGAACAGGTCGCTGTCCGGGCCCGTACGGGCCGGATGCTGAAGAACCAGGACGGCGACGTCGTCGTCGTGGCCGGCCGTGACGCCGGCCGAGCGGACCAGGCGGTCGCAGATGACCTGGGGTGTGCCGGTGGCACCCGCAAGCGCGCGCTCCAGCGCCGCGATGCCCTCGTCCAGGTCCTCGTCACGGCGTTCGACCAGGCCGTCCGTGTAGAGGACGGCTGTGGAGCCGGGGCTCAGCGGTACCGAGGCGGACGCGTGCACCCAGCCGCCGGTGCCGAGCGGCGGCCCGGTCGGTTCCTCGGTGCGCAGCACGCTGCCGTTCTCGTCGCGGACCAGGATCGGGAGGTGGCCGGCGGAGGCGTACACCAGCCGTCCCTCGTTGGGGTCGTGGACGGCGTAGACGCAGGTGGCGATCTGGTTGGGGTCGATCTCGGTGGCGAGGCCGTCGAGGAGCTGGAGGACCTCGTGCGGGGGGAGGTCCAGGCGGGCGTAGGCGCGGACCGCCGTACGGAGCTGGCCCATGACGGCCGCCGCGCGGACGCCGCGGCCCATCACGTCGCCGATGACGAGGGCGGTACGGCCGCCGCCGAGGGTGATGACGTCGTACCAGTCACCGCCGACCGCGGCCTCGGTGCCGCCGGGCTGGTAGGTGGCGGCGATGCGCAGGTCGTCGGGTTGTTCGAGCTCCTGCGGGAGCAGGCTGCGCTGCAGGGTCACCGCGGTCTCGCGCTGGCGGCGTTCGCTCGCGCGCAGCCGCTCTGCCGCCTCGGCGTGGTCGGTGACGTCGGTGGCGAAGAGGAGGACGCCGCCGTCGCGGCCGCCGTTCTCGGCGACCGGGGTGCAGGTGAACGTGTAGGTGCGGCCGTCGAGCGCCTTGCGGGACTTGAGGGTGCGGGGCCTGCCGCTGCGCAGGACCTGGTCGAGGAGGGGGAGGAGGCCCAGTTCGGCGAGTTCGGGCAGGGCCTCGCGGGCGGGGGCGCCCGGGGGACGTACGCCGAAGGCCGTCGTATAGGCGTCGTTGACGTAGGCGACGTGGTGGTCGGGGCCGTGGACGAGGGCGACCAGGGCCGGGACGTGGTCGAGGACGCCGCGGGCGGGCAGTTCGTCGACCGCGGGCACACAGGGCGAGTTGTCTGTCAGCTGTTCGGCGCGGGCCGCGGGCACGGAGCCTTCCCCCCGTCGGTCCGGGGTGACCGCGTGCTCGGTCCGCGCTGCGGCGCGGCGCTGCGTTCCGGGGAGCCGGGCGCTCCAGCGCGTGAAGTTCACGAAACCTTGCCTCGTGTCGTCGTCTCCGGCCGGCTCGGGGAGCGGCCGGGGGCCGGGGGAGGTCCCCCGGTGCAGTTCTGGGGAGGAGCTGAGGAGAAGCCTTGTGCTCGGTCGGGGGCAGTCTGGCAGGGTGGCCGTCGGCGACGACATCCGTCAGACGCCGGGGCGGCCCGTGGAGTTCCTGAGTTCCGTCAGAACGACCCGTTCGAGTCGTCCGAGGGACTGTGTGGATGCTTTCCACCGGCCGCGAGTTCGAACTCCGCTCGGGGATGTTCGAGTGATCCGAGCGAGACGATCTCCCGTTTGAAGAGCCCGGCGAGGACCCATTCGGCGAGGACGCGGGCCTTGCGGTTGACGGTGGGAACCCTGCTCAGGTGGTAGAGGCGGTGCATGAACCAGGCAGGGTAGCCCTTCAGCCTGCGCCCGTAGACCTGGGCGACGCCCTGGTGGAAACCGAGGGAGGCGACCGCGCCGACGTAGGTGTGGGCGTAGGTGTCGAGGGGTTCGCCGCGCAGCGCGTGGACGATGTTGTCGCCGAGGGTCCTGGCCTGGCGGACCGCGTGCTGGGCGTTGGGGGCGGTCTCGGTGCCGGGTTCGGCGGCGGTGGCGTCCGGGACGGCGGCGGCGTCGCCGGCGGCCCATGCGTGGTCGACGCCGTCGATCGTCAGCTCGGCGGTGCACTTCAGCCGTCCGCGCGGAGTGCGCGGCAGGTCGGTGGCGGCGATCAGCGGGTGCGGCCTGACGCCTGCCGTCCATACGAGGGTGCGGGTCGGGAAGCGCTGGCCGTCACTGAGGACGGCGACGCGGTCGGCACAGGACTCCAGGCGGGTGTCGAGCAGCACCTGGATGTTGCGGCGGCGCAGTTCGGTGACGGTGTAGCGGCCCAACTCGGGCCCGACCTCGGGGAGGATCCGGTCAGTGGCCTCGACGAGGATCCATTTCATGTCCTCGGGCTGGACGTTGTGGTAGTACCGCGCGGTGTAGCGGGCCATGTCCTCCAGTTCGCCGAGGGCTTCCACGCCCGCGTAGCCGCCGCCCACGAAGACGAACGTGAGGGCCGCGTCGCGGATCGCTGGGTCGCGGGTGGAGGAGGCGATGTCCATCTGCTCGATGACGTGGTTGCGCAGGCCGATGGCCTCCTCCACGGTCTTGAAGCCGACGCCGTGCTCGGCGAGACCGGGGATGGGCAGCGTGCGCGCGATCGAGCCGGGGGCGAGGACCAGTTCGTCGTACTCCAGGAAAGTGGCGCCTTTTCGCTCCTCGGCGGTGGCGAGGGTGGCCACCTCGGCGGTGCGCTTGGCGTGTTCGACGGCCGTCACCTCGCCGATGACGACATGGCACTGGTCCAGAACGCGCCGCAACGGTACGACCACATGACGAGGGGAAATCGAACCCGCGGCCGCTTCGGGAAGGAACGGCTGGTAGGTCATATAGGGATCGGGAGTGACGACAGTGATGTCGACCTCGCCCCGCCTGAGTTCCCGCTTCAGCTTCCGCTGCAGCCTCAGGGCCGTGTACATCCCGACGTAGCCGCCGCCGACAACGAGAATGCGCGCACGTTCCTTCACCATCCCATGACGCACCCGTGACTCTTGTTTGTCCACAGCCCCGGCAATTTGTGTGACCGACGGGCGCCTGGGCCGGGCGCCGGGCGCGCGCCCCGGGCGGGACGAAAGGGGCCAGGTCAGCGGGGGCGGGCAAGGGGGCGCGAAGGCGTCGAATCGGGAGGTAAACGACCCGTGCTCCGATCGGGGGGCGCACCGTGCGGAACGTTCCCCTTCTGAATTGACAGCCTCTCAACTATGTTCGTGTGTCGACGGGGTGCAGAGGATGTGGTCGAGCGATCCGCGACAGGCGGTCCGCAGGCCCACGGTCCATGATCGGTCATGGGTCGGCCGCAGTTCCGCTCGCTCCGGCTATCAGTGACGGGGAGTCTCCGGGGGGAGACGTCGTTAACCGGGGGAACACAGATGCATATTCAGGACACGCATTGGTCATCGGCATCCGCTCTGGCGGCCGGCGGCGGAACGGTGAACTCGGCGACGGGCAACGGACGCGGTGACGGGCCGCGTACGACGCCGTTGCGGGTGGACGCACAGCGCAATCTGGAGCACGTGCTGCGTGCGGCACGCGAGGTCTTCGGCGAGCTGGGGTACGGCGCGCCGATGGAGGACGTGGCGCGGCGGGCGCGGGTCGGGGTCGGCACCGTGTACCGGCGCTTTCCGAGCAAGGACGTGCTGGTACGGCGGATAGCCGAGGAGGAAACCTCCCGGCTGACCGACCAGGCGCGGGCCGCGCTCGGGCAGGAGGACGAGCCGTGGTCGGCGCTGTCGCGCTTCCTGCGGACGTCGGTGGCGTCGGGGGCGGGGCGGTTGCTGCCGCCGCAGGTGCTCCGGGTCGGGGTGCCGGAGGGGCTCGGCGGCGGTGCCGACACCGGCTCCGGGACCGAGGAGGCCCGGCTGCCTCAGCAGCGGACGCAACCGGGGGCCGGGGAGTTGCGGCTGGTGGCGGAGGAACGGGAACCGGTGACCGGCGCCGACGGCGACGACGCGGGGGCGGCCGAACTGCTCGAGGTCGTCGGGCGGCTGGTGGAGCGGGCACGGGCGGCGGGTGAGTTGCGGCCGGACGTCTCGGTCTCCGACGTGCTGCTGGTGATCGCCACGGCCGCGCCGTCCCTGCCGGACGCCGCCCAGCAGGCGGCGGCTTCGACCCGGCTGCTGGACATCCTGCTGGAGGGGTTGCGGTCCCGGGCCTGACGGTGTCCTTGCTCGGCCGCGCGGGTGACCTTCGCACGGGCGTGTGCCGGGCGACGACCGTGGGCGGGTGCGGGTTGACTGTGGCTGGTCGCGCCCACGCGGCGGAGCCGCATGTCCGACCCGGCCCCGCGCCCCTTCGGGGCGCGTCCTCTTCCGGGTGACCGTTCGGCACTCGAGGACCCGGGCAAAAGGCGGTGTGGGAGTCTGAGCCGGTGATTCGGGCGGGCGGGCAGGCGGCGGGGGCGTTCCGCGATGAGCGTTGACGGGTGGGGCGAGTCCGTCGGTGAGGAGATGACCTCGCCGCAGGTGCCCAGCCGGGGCGGCCGGGCCGACGTTCCGGCGCAGCGCGACGGCGGTGTGCCGCCGCCGTCGCGGAAACCGCCGCACCCCGACAGCCAGTTGATCGAGCGGACGCGGGCCGGCGACGACTCGGCGTACGAGGAGCTGTACCGCCGGCACACGGACGCGGTACGGCGCTACGCACGGACCTGCTGCCGGGACGGGCACACCGCCGACGACCTGACCGCCGAGGTGTTCGCCCGCATGCTGCAGGCGGTACGCGGCGGGTCCGGGCCCGAGTACGCCGTGCGCGCCTACCTGCTCACCTCCGTACGCCGGGTCGCCGCGCAGTGGCTCAGGTCGGCCCGGCGTGAGCGACTGGTCGACGACTTCGCGCTGTTCGCGGCGCAGTCCGCGCGCGGCTCCGAGTGGTCCGGCAACGACGCCCTGGACGTGGGCGCGGATGTGCGGGCGATGCACGAGGCCGAGCAGTCGATGGCGATGCAGGCCTTCCGTTCGCTGCCGGAGCGCTGGCAGGCCGTGCTGTGGCACACCGAGGTCGAGGACGAGTCGCCGGGCGAGGTGGCCCCCCTCTTCGGGCTGGACGCCAACGGCACCCGGGTCCTTGCCGGCCGGGCCCGCGAGGGCCTCAGGCAGGCCTACCTCCAGGCCCATGTCAGCGCCGCCCTCGTCGACGACGAGGAGTGCGCCCGCTACGCCGGCCGGCTCGGCGGCTACGCCCGCCGCAAGCTGCGGGTCCGCGCCGAACGGGGGCTGCGCAAGCACCTGGAGGAGTGCGCCAGGTGCCGGCTGGCCGCCGCCCAGCTCGAAGAGGTCGCGAGCGGTATCCCGGCCGTCGTACCCGTCGCGGTCATCGGCTGGTTCGGGGCCGCCGGGTACGCCAAGGCGCTCGGGATCATCGCCGGGGGCGCCGGAGCGGGGGCCGCGGGCGCGGCCGCCGCGGCGAGCGGTTCGTCCGGCGGGGCGGGTGGCGGTGCCGGGGGTGCCGCGGCCGCGGAGGGGCCGGCGGGACCGGTGAAGGCCGCTATCGCCGCCGGGCTGATGGCGACGGCGGTCGCCGTGGTGGCCCTCGCCCTGGCGAACGACGGCCACCCGGCCGGGGAGGCCGCCGGACCCACCCCGTCCACGCCGGTCGTCCGGCCCGGGGCACCGACCCCCACTCCGTCGAAGAAGAGACCGGAACCCGAGCCGGTCGCCGTCGCCGCCCGACCGACCCCCGCCCTCACACCGACACCGACACCGAGCCCCCGGCCCACCCCCAGCCCGAAGCCCGCCCCCACTGCGATACCCGCGCCGCCCCTGACTCCGAGACCGACCCCCACACGCACACCGACCCCCACCCCCACACCCACTCCGCCGCCCGCCCCGGTCGTCTACCAGTGGAGCGAGCTGCGCTTCGACGTCACCGGCGACGGCACCCGGCCCGAGATGCGGCTCGGCGAGAGCAGCTGGGTGTGGCAGCGGCACGGCGTGACGGTCGCCGGCGAGAAGTACGCCCACGGGGTCACCGTGCACGGCAGGTCCTCCGTCACCGTCGACCTCAACCGGCAGTGCACCGCCTACGACGCGATGGCCGGCGTCGACGACATGACCCTCGGCCTCGGCAAGGTCGTGTTCGCCGTCTACGCGGACGGGGTGCGGCTGTGGCGGTCCGGGCTGGTCGAGGGCGGACAGGCCACCGTGCCCGTCCATGTGGACCTGACCGGGCACAAGACCGTGCGCCTGGTGGTGGAACCGCAGACCGCCTTCGACACGGTGGCGCTCGCCGACTGGGCCGAGTCGAGGTTCACGTGCCGGTAGCGGCGGCCGGCGTTCCGCTCAGTTCGCGCAGGGCGTCCTCCTCGGTGAGGGAGGCGCCCCGCGAGCGCTCGGCCGCGTAACGCTGCGAGGTCAGCGCGGCACGGGCGGCCGCGTCGACCTCCTCGGCGCGCGTGCGCTCCGGCTCGGGGCGGACACTCCCGGCGCGCCAGTGGTCGGCGGCGGCGTACAGCCGTACCGCCCCCGCCAGATCGCCGAGCCGGGCCAGCAGGTCGCCGCCGATGTCCACCAGCGCCGCCGTGATCACCTCGGCGCAGCGGTACTCCACCGCCTCGCGCAGCCCCTCGGTCACGATCGGCAGCGCCCGCGCGGGGCCGTGCTCCACCGCCGTGAGCAGGGCCTCGACCACGCGGATCGCGGCCATGAACTGCGGCGGCGCGGAGCCGGCCGCCGTCGTGGCACGGGCGGTCTCGTAGCACTCGCGCGCCCGCGGCAGTTCCCCGTCGCAGAGGGCCAGGTACGCCCTGAGCAGCGCCACGTACGCCTTCGACTCCGCCACCGCGTACCGGTCGGCGGCCTCGCCCGCCCGGTCGAGGGCGGCCTGGGCGCCCGCCCGGTCGCCGGAGCGGAAGGCGATCTCGGCGAGCCGCGCGAGCAGGAAGGGCGTCTCCGCGTGCGCGCCGACCTCGTGGGCGAGCCGCAGCGCCTCCCGGTACTCGCCCTCCGCCGCCGCGAACCGGCCGCGCGCCATGTCCGCCTCCCCGGCCGCGCTGCACACCTGTGCTCCCATCCAGCGGTCCCCGACCCGCCGGCTGAGGACCCGCAGCTCGGCCAGGTCCTCGTCGACGCCCCGCAGGTTGCCGGGTGAGTCGACCAGGATGTGGGTGCGGTACATCAGGGTGACGCCGATCTCCCAGTCACCGCCGTGCACCCGGCAGTTGGCGACCACCGCGGACATGTCCGGGGTGATGTCCACGGCGGAGCCGCCCAGGGTCCACGCGGTGAGCGGCCAGATGAGGCCCGGCATCCGGGCGGCCCGGGGACCGCCCGCCTCGAAGGCGGCCCGGACGCGCGCGACGTACCGCGGGGTCCGGTCGTCCCTCACCAGGTCCGGCCGGCCGGACTCGGACGCCAGGAACAGGTCGAGCAGCCTGAGGTCCATGCGCAGCTCGTACAGCGGGTGCCCGGCCCCGGCGTCCGGGGCGGCCAGGAGCGCGCCCACGGGGTCCGCCGCGTCGGCGGACGCGCGCAGTTCGTCCGGGTGGGCGTCCGCGGGCAGGGCGTCCCGGGCGACTCCCAGACGCAGTACCGCGCGCACCGAGGCCGTCGCCTCCTGGCGGTAGTTGCGCAGCCACCAGAACCAGCCGACGGCGAGGACGATCCGGCCCGCCTGCACCTCGTCGCCCGCGCGGAGCGCCCGGTCGAGGGCGGCGCGGATGTTGTCGTGCTCGGTCTCCAGGCGGCGGATCCAGGACAGTTGCTCCCCGGAGCGCAGTCTGGGCTCCGCCTCTTCCACGAGCGCCCGCACCCACGCGCCGTGCCGCCGCTCGGCCGCCGCGCGCGGTCCGGGGGCCTCCGCGGCGCGCTCGACGGCGTACTCGTGGATGGTCTCCAGCATGCGGTAGCGCATGCCGCCGGTGCCGTCCGCGCCGTCCGGGGTGGCGATGATCAGGGACTTGTCGACGAGCGCGCCGGTGAGGTCGGCGGCCGGTCCGGTGCACACGGCCTCCGCCGCCGTGAGGTCCCAGCCGCCGGCGAAGACGGACACCTCGCGCAGCATCGTCCGCTCCCGCTCGTCGAGCAGGTCCCAGGACCAGTCGACGACCGCCCGCAGGGTCTGCTGGCGGGGCAGGGCCGTGCGGCTGCCGGCGGTGAGCAGGCGGAAGCGGTCGTCGAGCCGGTCGGCGATCTGCCGGGGCGTCAGCAGCCGCAGCCTCGCCGCCGCCAGCTCGATGGCCAGGGGCAGGCCGTCCAGGCGGCGGCAGATCTCGTCGACGGCCGCCGCGTCGCCCGGCGCGGCGGCGCCGGTTGCGGGGCGGACGGCGGCGGCGCGCTCCTCGAAGAGGCGGTGTGCCTGCTCGGGGGCGAGGGGCTCGACCGGGCGCACCGACTCGCCGGGGACGCCCAGGGGTTCACGGCTGGTGGCGAGGACCGTGAGTCCCGGGCAGTGGGTGAGCAGGGTCTCGGCGAGGGCGGCCGCCGCTTCGATGACATGTTCGCAGTTGTCAAGGATCAGGAGCTGGCTGCGCGGGGCGCAGTACTCGACGAGCAGGGCCGTGGGGTCGCTCTGCACCGCCGCCAGTTCGTTGGTCATGAGCACGGTCTCGCGCAGACCGAGCGCGCTGACCACCGCGCCTGGCACCGCCTCCGGCCGGTCGAGCGGGGCGAGCTCGACGAGCCATGCCTGCGGGAGCCCGGCGGCGGCCTCCTCGGCGAGACGGGTCTTTCCGGAGCCGCCCGGTCCGGTGAGGGTGACGAGACGGGCCCTGTGCAATTCGGAACGAACGGCTTGGAGTTCGGGTTCCCGGCCCACGAAAGAGGTAAGACGCGGACGGAGGTTGCCGGTGCGGGGCGGGGGCGCGCCGAGGAGGCTGGGGCCGGGTCTCTGGGTGAGCAACGAGGCGTGCAGTGACTTGAGTTCCGGGCCCGGGTCGGTCCCGAGGCCTTCGGCGAGGGTGCGGCGGGCGGTCTCGTACGCGGCGAGGGCGTCCGCCGGGCGGCCGGTGTCGCGCAGGGCGCGGATGAGCAGGGCGTGCAGGGGCTCGTCGTACGGGTGGGCGGTGGTCAGCTCGGTCAGTTCCGGTACGGCGTCGGCGGCGCGGCCGAGGCGGAGCGCGGCGTCGGCGCGGGCGCGGGTGGCTTCCAGCCGGAGCGCGTCGGGGCGGGCGGCGGCCGCGCCGCGGTCGGGGAGGTCGGCGAGGGCGGGGCCGTGCCAGAGGGCGAGGGCGTCGGTGAGGAGACGGTGGGCTGCCGCCGGGTCGCCGGTGGTCAGGGCCTGGATGCCGTCGCGTACCCGTCGCTCGAAGACGTGCAGGTCGATGTCGTCCTCGGCCGCCTCCAGGCGATAGCCGCCCGGGGTGGAGGTGACGCTGTCCTTGCCGAGGGCGCGGCGGAGGCGGCCGACGAGGGCCTGGAGCGCGGCCGGGGCGTCGTGGGGCGGGTCGTCGTCCGTCGCCCAGATCTCCTCGATGAGGGTGTCGGGGGTGAGGGTGCGGGCGGGGTGGAGGGCGAGGACGGTGAGCAGGGCGCGGAGGCGGGGGCCGCCGACGGGTATGGGGGCGCCCTGGTCGTCGCTGGCCTGGGTCACGCCCAGGATTCGGTACCGCACCGGGTCATTGTCGCCGGGGGCGGGGGCGGGGGCACGGAGTTTCAGCGCCGGGGGTTGCGGGTTGCCCGGGGTGGGGGCCGGTGCCGGGGGGTGTCACTTACCGGCGCTGGCAGGGTGCCGCCGCGCCCACCCGTGCCGCCCCAGCGGCACGACTGCCCGCGGCTATGTAGAGCTATGTAGGGCTAGGTAGCACGCGGCGACTGCGGCGCCCCGCACGGGGCGCGGGGAACTGCGCGATCAGCCCCCCACCGGCCCGCGCCCGGCGACGAACCGGCACCACCCCCGATGCGGGGGCCTGGGGGCGGCAGCCCCCAGACACGGCGGCCCCCGTCACCACGTCACGCCCCCGACACGGCGATCCCCGTCACCACGTCACGCCCCAGACACGGCGACCCCCGTCACCGCGTCACGCCCCAGACGCCAACGCACCCCTCATCGGCGTCACCCCCGCCGGCACCGCACGGGCCCGCGCCGGCGTCCCCGTCCAGCACGTGCCCCGGCGGGAGAGGAGGCGGCGCAGCCACAGCTCCAGCGAGACCAGGTCGGCCAGGCCGTCCAGCGGCAACGGCTCCCCGGCGGCCGCCGCGCGCAGCGCCTTGCGGACCACCCTCGCCTCCACCAGGCCCGCCTGCGCCAGCAGCGGCGTCGAGAAGAGGGAGATCAGCTCGTCGGCCGCCACGCGCAGCCCCGTGCGGGTGGCGGCTGCCGAGGAGGCGTGGGAGGGGGCGCCCCAGCCCGGCGGGAGGTCGGTGACACCGGCGCCCTCCAGGACCGTGCGGAGGATGGCCGCGCGGGCGCCCGGCTGGACCCGCAGCGCCTCGGGGAGGTCGCGGCAGGCGCGGACCACCTGGTTGTCCAGGAACGGCGCGTGGAGGCGCTGGGAGCGGATTTCGGCCGCCTGTTCCAGGACGCGGATGTCGGCCGCGTGACGGGCCAGCACCGCACGCGCGCGGTAGTCTCCGGGGCGCTGGCCGGGGCCGACGCCGGAGCGGTTCGCCGCGCCCTGGAGCAGAACCGATACTTCAGCGAGCGCCTCGCCGGTCAGCCAGCGCGCCGCCGGACCCGGTCTCGCCCAGGTGAGCGCCGCGAGGGAGGCACCCACCGCGCCTCCGGGGTCGTCGAACCGGCGCCGCAGCAGGCGTTCGGCGAGGGTCTCGACGCCCGTGCGGTACGGCGTACGGGCCAGGCGCCGCGCCGCGCTGTACACGCGCGCGGGGACCATCACCGAGCCGTCGGCCTTGGCCAGCGCGGCGACCGGGCGGACGAGGTGGCGCCGCTTGCGGTCCATCAGCAGGTCGGCGAGGCGCGCGGGGTGGGCGTCGAGAACCTGGCGGGCGCCGTAGCCGGTGAAGTGGTCGGCGCTGCCGGCGGCGAGCCGGGCGCGGTGCCGGGCCGCGGAGACCAGGGACGGCCCCGGTTCGTCGGTCAGGGGGCCGTCGAGGTCGGCGTACGGCAGCGTCTCCTCGCCGCCGGTGACCACCACGTGGTGCAGGCGCGGGTTGGCGGCGAGGGTGCCGGCGCGCTGGAGTTCGGCCTCGCGGCCGCCCACGGCCAGGTCGTTGAAGGTGACGGCGAGCAGGCGCTCGCCGGCGCCGTGGCCGAGGACCGTGCCGGGCATCCCGGGCAGCCCCGCGGCGAGCAGCGCGAGCGTCCCCGACGCGGGGCCGCCGGAGAGGTCGGCGCCGATGCCCGGGACCGGCATCCCGCGCGCCGCGCGACGCTCGGCGGGGCCCATGCCGGGGACCGGACCCGGGTCGATGTCCGGGACGTGCCGGGGCGCCGACAACCGCGCGCGTACCGCTTCTACGAGCGCGTCCCGTACGGCGTCCACCGCACTGTCGGGGTCGGCGGAGGGTGCCGCGACCGCGAGCGAGGCGACCTGCTCGTAGCCGGCGATCTCGCGCGCCCCGGCGCGCAGGATCAGCGCGTGCCCTGGCGGAACGCGCCGCACGCCCTCGTACGGGGTCGAGTCGTGCAGCGCGGCCGGTACCTCGGGGACGGCGAGGAGGGCCGCGAGGTGGCCGTAGTCGAGGTTGGCCTCGATGAGGTCGGCGAGGGGGAGGGCGGCCGTGGCGTAGGCCGTACCGCCTGCCCAGGGGCTGTGGAAGACCGGCCGGGCGCCCGCGAGGTCGCCGCAGACGGTGACCCGGCGGCCGACCTGGACGACGGCCGTGTAGCTGCCGGACCAGGCGGTCAGATGCCGCAGTGCGCCCCCGCGCGCCGTGAAGAGGCCGAGGCGCAGCTCCTCGTCGGTGGCGCCGCAGGTGCCGAGGACGGCGATGCGGTTCTGCGCGTCGGCCCTGATGACGCGCACCTCGTCGGGCCGCCAGTCGCCGACCGCCCACAGCGGATCGGGGTCGCCCCACAGGAGCTGGGAGCCGATGGGGTGAACGGTCTCGCCGTCGTAACCCATGGCGCCGGCGGAGCCGATCGTGGCGGCACCGGAGGCGGTGCTGCTCCATCCCACCAACCACCGCATCGACGCCTCCACAGGCTGTGGACAACCATGCACGGTACGAACCGGGTCCCCATGCTGCCATGAAGGACGCGGTCCGAGGTGGCGGTGGGGCCGCCTTTGATCCCTGGAAGATTCCCCGGAGTTGCCGCAGGACCGGCTACGCGCGCGTGCCGCGGAAGAGCCACGGCGAGCGCCGACGGCCGTACGGCACCGGGTGAGTGCGACGCGAATGCGCCCCCTGTACGCTCCCCCAAAACGCCCTTCGCGCCCTCAATTGCCATGGTAGGAGCGTTGATCGCTCGCGGAGGGTGGGGGCGATTTTCGGCCAAATCCGAGATGGGCGCGCGGACTTGCGCACGCTCCGTACACGCTTGGCGCATCGCACCCGCGCGCACTTGACAACGCACAGTCCGGGAGGCGGGCATCGCCTCCCGGACCGGTCCGCCACCCGCGGGGATGAAGGTGGCGGTGTCCCCCAGCCCACTGGATCCAGTACAGCGGGCCGACCCACGCACCAGCCATGGAACCGCTCCCCTGGTGGCCGGAGAAGAGCGCACGGGCGGGCGCACGGCCACACGGCGGGGGCACGTCGCGACAGGTCGTGCACGGTGCGTGTCTGGGCCGCACTCGCGTACGGACCACAATCCCGCCATCCGGAAGAATGCCCCTTAACGCTTGGGATGCGGCGAACTACGCTGGGTTTACGAATGCCGCGTGGTTATGCCAGCGCGGCAGCCGTCTGTGTCGAGGGGTGGCGCATGTCCAGGGAGCAACGCGGGCCGAACGAAAAACTCGGCGCCGTTCTCGCCCTCGCGGGAATCAGCAACGCAGGACTCGCGCGTCGCGTCAACGATCTTGGCGCTCAACGCGGGTTGACTCTTCGCTACGACAAGACGTCGGTGGCGCGCTGGGTGTCGAAGGGCATGGTGCCGCAGGGCGCCGCCCCGCACCTCATCGCTGCCGCGATCGGCCAGAAGCTCGGCCGCCCGGTGCCGCTCCACGAGATCGGCCTGGCGGACGCGGATCCCGCCCCCGAAGTGGGCCTCGCCTTCCCCAGGGACGTCGGCCAGGCGGTGCGGTCGGCGACGGAGCTGTACCGCCTCGACCTGGCCGGCCGCCGGGCCGGTTCCGGCGGCATCTGGCAGTCGCTGGCCGGATCCTTCGCAGTAAGCGCGTACGCGACGCCCGCCTCGCGTTGGCTGATTACACCCGCCGACAGTTCGGTGGCACGCGAAGCGCACACCGTGGACGGTTCGGGCGCACCGCTCAAAGTCGGCCACAGCGATGTGCAGAAGCTGCGGGAGGCCGCCGAGGACGCCAGGCGCTGGGACTCCAAGTACGGCGGCGGCGACTGGCGGTCGTCGATGGTGCCGGAGTGTTTACGCGTGGAGGCGGCACCGCTGCTGCTCGGCGCGTACTCCGACGAAGTCGGGCGGGCGCTGTTCGGGGCGAGTGCCGAACTGACCCGGCTGGCCGGGTGGATGGCCTTCGACACCGGGCAGCAGGAGGCCGCGCAGCGGTACTACATCCAGGCGCTGCGGCTCGCCCGCGCGGCGGCGGACGTGCCGCTCGGCGGGTACGTCCTGGCATCGATGTCCTTGCAGGCGACCTACCGGGGCTTCGGCGACGAGGGCGTCGATCTCGCGCAGGCCGCCGTGGAGCGGAACCGGGGGCTGGCGACCGCCCGCACCATGAGTTTCTTCCGGCTGGTCGAGGCGCGGGCCCACGCGCGTGCCGGTGACGCCCAGGCCGCGGGGGCCGCGCTGAAGGCCGCGGAAGGATGGCTGGAGCGGGCGCGGGAGGGGGACAACGATCCCTCCTGGCTCGGCTTCTACGGCTATGACCGGTTCGCGGCGGACGCGGCCGAGTGCTACCGGGACCTGAAGGCTCCGCGGCAGGTGCGGCGCTTCACGGAGCAGGCTCTTTCCAAGCCGACGGAGGAGTTCGTGCGCTCGCACGGGCTGCGGCTGGTCGTCTCCGCCGTCGCCGAACTGGAGTCGGGCAACCTCGACGCGGCCTGCGAGCAGGGGGTGCGGGCCGTGGAGGTGGCCGGGCGGATATCTTCGGCGCGCACCACGGAGTACGTGAAGGATCTGCTGCACCGGCTGGAGCCGTACGGGGACGAGCCGAGGGTGGTGGAGCTGCGGGAGCGGGCGCGGCCGTTGCTGATGGCTCCGGCGTGAGGGGCGTCTGGGCGTCTGGGCGTCCGCGGGCCTGAGCACGCGGGGCGGGTGCGGGTGCCTCGTGGTTGCTCGCGCCCGCGCGGCGGCAGCCGCACATCGGACACAGCCCCGCGCCCCTTCGGGGCGCGCTGCACGCACCGGCGTTTGAAAGTGATGTCAGTGGCGCAGTGCACTATCGAGCGTGGGAGGTGGTGCAGGTGTCTGCCGGGGTTGCTTACGACTGCGATGTGCTCGTCATCGGGGGTGGGATCGTCGGGCTGTCCACCGCGTACGCGATCACCCGTGCCGCACCGGGGACCCGGGTCACCCTGCTGGAGAAGGAGGCCGGGCCGGCGAGGCACCAGACGGGCCGGAACAGCGGGGTCATCCACAGCGGGATCTACTACCGGCCGGGGTCGCTGAAGGCGCGGTTCGCCGTCAAGGGCGCCGCCGAGATGGTCAAGTTCTGCGCGGAGTACGGCATCGCGCACGCCGTCACCGGCAAGCTGATCGTCGCCACGGAGCGGGCGGAGCTGCCCCGGCTGCACGCGCTCGTGCAGCGCGGCCGGGAGAACGGGATTCCGGTGCGGGAGCTCGGGGCCGCGCAGATCGGGGAGTACGAGCCCGAGGTGCGGGGCCTCGCCGCCATACACGTCGGGACGACCGGGGTGTGCGACTTCGTGGGAGTCGCCCGGCAGCTCGGTCGGGCCTCGGGTGCGGAGATCCGGTACGGCGCGCAGGTGGTCCGCGTGGACCGGCGGCCGGAGCGGGGCGTGGCCGTGCTCACCGCGCGCGGTGACGTCGTACGCGCACGCGTGCTGGTCAACTGCGCGGGGCTGTACTGCGACGAGGTGGCGCGGCTGGCCGGGGACGAGCCGGGGATGCGGATCGTGCCGTTCCGGGGCGAGTACTACGAGCTGGCGCGGCCGGAGCTGGTGCGGGGGCTGGTGTATCCGGTGCCGGATCCCGCCTTCCCGTTCCTCGGGGTGCACCTCACGCGCGGGATCGACGGCGGCGTGCACATCGGGCCCAACGCGGTGCCGGCGCTGGCCCGGGAAGGGTACGGCTGGGGCGTCGTACGGCCGTGGGAGGTCGCCGGGACGCTGGCCTGGCCGGGGGCCTGGGCGCTGGCGCGGCGGCACTGGCGGTACGGGGGCGGCGAGCTGCGCAGGTCGGTGTCGAAGAAGGCGTTCACGGCGGCCGTACGGCGTCTGCTGCCCGCCGCGGAGGAGGGCGACCTGGTGCGGGCGGCCGCGGGGGTGCGGGCGCAGGCCGTGCTCCGGGACGGGACGCTCGTCGACGACTTCCTGATCAAGGAGGCCCCGCGGACGGTCCATGTGCTGAACGCGCCCTCGCCCGCGGCGACGGCCTCGCTGCCGATCGGGCGGGAGGTGGCACAGCGGGCGCTGGCGATGCTGGACGCGGTGTGACCCCCTCGGCCCTGCCGCCGGGGCCGTAAAATCGACCCACTGTGTCTGACTCCCTCAATGCCTCCGAACTCAATGCCTCCGAAACCGCCCCGCCCGGTGAGCGGCCCCACCACGCCCCCGGCCGGCACACCCGGGCCAAGGGCGAGCCCCGGTTCCCCGACGGGCCCAGGGCCGATCCCGCCGGGTCGCACTTCGAGCGGCGGATCCGCAGCTTCCAGCCGCGCCGCAGCCGGGTCACCGCCGGGCAGGCCGACGCGCTGCAGCGGCTGTGGCCCAAGTGGGGCCTGGACATCGACGGGCAGCGGGTCATCGGCCTCGGCGGGCTGTTCGGCAACGGCAACCCGGTGGTACTGGAGATCGGCTTCGGGATGGGCGAGGCGACCGCGCTGATGGCCGCCGAGGAGCCGGCCGTCAACATCCTCGCCGTCGACGTGCACACACCGGGGCAGGGGAACCTGCTCAACCTCGCCGACCAGAACGGCCTGTCCAACGTCCGGGTCGGCAACGGCGACGCGATCATCCTGCTCCGGGAGATGCTGACGCCGGACTCGCTGGACGGGCTGCGCGTGTACTTCCCGGACCCGTGGCCCAAGAAGCGGCACCACAAGCGGCGGCTCATCCAGGCCGAGTTCCTCGATCTCGCCGCGACCCGGCTGCGCCCCGGGGCGATCGTGCACTGCGCGACGGACTGGGAGCCGTACGCCGAGCAGATGCTGGAAGTGCTCGACGCCCACCCGGAGTTCGAGAACACGCAGGCCGACGGCGGTTTCGCGCCACGCCCGGCGCACCGGCCGCTGACCCGTTTCGAGGGCCAGGGACTGGACAAGGGACATGTGGTGAACGATCTGCTCTTCCGTCGCGTACAGCACCGGGTGCCGCAGAGCGAGCAGCACCGTCAGGAGTCACCTCGTTAGGGTCGATGCCGTGGCCGCCTTTACGCCGCCGTACCCGCAGCACCCGCCTTACCCGCCTTACCCGCAGAGCCGTCCGCCCCGCTGGTGGCGGCGGCGCTGGGTGCGGTACGGGGCGCTGGTCACGCTGCTGGCCCTCTCCGGCCTGGTGATCCTCGCGCTGGTGCGGGAGCAGACGGGGACGGAGGGCCTTCTCGTCGGCCTCGGGCTCGCCGTGCTGCCCGTGCCGCTGCTCGTGGGCGCGTTCCGGTGGCTCGACCGGGTGCAGCCCGGCCCCTGGCGGAACCTGCTGTTCGCCCTCGCCTGGGGTGCCTGCGCGGCCGCCCTGATAGCCATCGTCGCCAACAGTTTCGCGACGAGATGGATAGCGACGGCGACCGCGGATCCCAGCAGCGCGGACACGCTCGGGGCGACCGTGATAGCGCCGGTCGTCGAGGAGTCGGCGAAGGCGGCGGCGGTGCTCCTCGTCTTCCTCTTCCGCAGACGGGACTTCACCGGGATCGTGGACGGCGTGGTGATAGCCGGGGTCACCGCCACCGGGTTCGCGTTCACCGAGAACATCCTCTACCTCGGCACGGCCTTCGGGACCGACCGGCTGACCGGCGGCAGCGGGATCGCCTCCGTCACGGCCGCGACCTTCTTCGTGCGCATCGTGATGTCGCCGTTCGCGCACCCGCTCTTCACCGTCCTCACCGGCATCGGCTTCGGTATCGCCGCGCTCTCCGGGGAGCGGCAGCGGGCGCGGCGTGTGCTGGCGCCGCTCGCCGGGCTGCTGCTCGCGATGAGCATGCACGCGTTCTGGAACGGGTCTTCGACATTCGGGCAGTACGGGTTCTTCGCCGTGTACGGCATGTTCATGGTGCCGGCGTTCGGGCTGCTGACCTGGCTGGCCGTGTGGACGCGGCAGCGGGAGCTGCGGACCGTGCGGGAGGAGTTGCCGGCGTACGTCTACGCGGGGTGGCTGGGGGCGGCCGAGCCGTTCCTGCTCGGGTCGATGCGGGCGCGGCAGATGGCCCGGGAGTACGCCGCGTACCACTTCGGCAGGGCGGCGGGGCGGGCGGTCGCCGAGTACGAGGGGTACGCGACGACGCTGGCACTGCTGCGGCGCCGGGGGCAGCGGGGGCGGGCCGGGGCCGACTTCGTGGTGCGGGAGCGCGAACTCCTCACGGAACTGTGGAGCCGGCGGGAGCTGGTGCGGCCGGCCCTGGAGTACGCGGCCCGGACGGCCGCGCCGAGCGGGTGGCCCGGGTACGCGGGTTACGCGGGTTACGCGCCGACGGCTTACGGGGCACCGGGCCCGGGGTGGCAGGGGGCGGCGGTGCCGTACCCGTCCTACAACCCGTACCGGAGCTAGTGCTTCGGGGTCGCGGAGGGTCCGGCACCGCCGGGACGCGCCGTGCGGGCTCGGGCTGAGCACCGTCGCGGCGGCGAGGAGCGGTGACGAGAAACGGTGAGCGGCCCGCCGGTGGTGAGCCGGCAGGCCTGCGCGGGGCGTCAGGCGGAAGCCGTCGTCAGCCTGCTCAGTTCCTGGTCCGTCAGGGTCAGGTCGGCCACGCCCAGCAGGGGCGGGAGCTGTTCGAGGGTGCGCGCCGAGGCGATCGGGGCCGCGATGGTGGGCTGGGCCGCCAGCCAGGCCAGGGCGACCGTGGGGACCGGGGCCTCGTGGGCCGCGGCGATCTCGTCCAGGGCCGCCAGGACCTTCTGACCGCGGTCGGACTCGGCGTACTGGGCGGCTCGGCCCGCTCGGGCGCTGTCGACCGTCGTACCGGGGCGGTACTTGCCGGTGAGGAAGCCGGCGGCCAGGGCGAAGTAGGGGACGGCCGCGAGGCCGGTGCGGGAGGCCAGGTCCTGGAGCGGGCCCTCGTAGGTGTCGCGGGAGACCAGGTTGTAGTGAGGCTGGAGGGCGACGTACCGGGCGAGGCCCTCGCGGTCGGAGAAGTCCAGGGACTCCTGCAGCCGCTCCGGCGTGATGTTGGACGCGGCGATGTGCCGGACCTTGCCCGCCCGCACCAGCTCGTCCAGCGCGCCGATGATCTCCTCGACCGGGACCTCGGGCTGGTCGAAGTGCGTGTAGTACAGGTCGATATGGTCGGTGCCCAGACGGCGCAGGGACGCGTCGGCGGCGGCCTTGATGTTGGCGGCGGACAGGCCCGGGTACTCCGGGTGCTGGCTGACCTTCGTCGCGATGACGACGTCGTCCCGGTTGCCGCGCGCCCTGACCCACTTGCCGATGATCGTCTCGGACTCGCCGCCCTTGTTGCCCTCGATCCACGCCGTGTACGAGTCGGCGGTGTCGACGAAGTTGCCGCCGGCGGCGGCATAGGCGTCGAGGACGGCGAAGGAGGTGGCCTCGTCGGCGGTCCAGCCGAAGACGTTACCGCCGAGGGCGAGCGGGAAGACCTCCAGGTCGGAGGCGCCGAGCTTGCGGAGGGAAGGGGAAGCGGAAGAAGCAGTCATGCTTCACTTCAACACGCGGCCCCGGGCGCCCCATGCCGACGCGACACGAAGTTCTCGTAAAGGCGCCCCGCCTGTCCTGGGCAGGTCAGGGGTTGAGGCCCTTGCCGCGCAGCCAGGTCATCGGGTCGATGGCGGTGGCCTGGCCGTTCGGGTGCACTTCCAGGTGGAGGTGCGGGCCGGTGACGTTGCCGGTGGCGCCGACGCGGCCGATGACGTCGCCGGTGGCGACCTTCTGGCCGACCTTCACGCCGATCGAGGACTGGTGGCAGAACCACAGCTCGGTGCCGTCGTCGAGGGTGATGATCGTGCGGTAGCCGTAGGACCCGGCCCAGCCCGCCTCGGTGACCGTGCCGCTGTGCACGGCCTTGATCAGCGTGCCGGTGGGCGCGGCGAAGTCGAGACCGGTGTGGTAGCCGGAGGACCACATGGAGCCGGCCTGGCCGAAGGTGCCGGTGATCGTGTACGAGACGACGGGCAGCGTGTACTGCTTGGCCAGCTCGGCGAGGTGGGCCTGCTCGGCCTTCTGCTTCGCGGAGGCCTCCGCCTTCTCCTTGGCGTCGGCGGCCTTCGCGGCGGCCGCCTGCTCGGCCTTGGCCTCGGCGGCGGCGATCGCCCTGTCGGCGGCGGCGACGGCCTTGGCGCCGGCCTTGGTGTCGAGCTGGTTCTGCTGCTGCGCCGCCTGGGCGATGATCCGGCTGCGCAGCGCCTCACCGGCGTTCGAGGAGGAGTCCGCGTCGGTGGCGGCGGTCGTGGTGACGCTGCTGAGCGCCGTCTGGGTGGCCTGGTGGCCGCCGCCCTCGCCGAGCAGGGAGCTGACGGAGGAGGGCAGGTCGGGCAGGGAGATGGAGACCGGCGGCTTGCCGGTGTTGGCGCTGGCCATGCCGCCCGCGCCGACGGCGGCGATGACGCCGACGCCGAGAACCGTGGAGCTGCGGGCGAGCCCGCCGCCCTTCTGCCTGGCGACCCGGTGCCGGCCGCGAGCCGCGGAGAGGGACTCCTCGGTGGGGTTCCACTCCTCGAAGGGGCCCTCGTCGGGGCGGTAGCCGCCGTAGCCGAAGGTGTCGGGCTGACGCTGGCTGGGCACGAACGGGGCTGTGGGAGCAGGCGGGTTGGACGCCACGCGGGCGCACTCCTTTCCTTCCGCCGCCTACCGGGTTAGCTGACGGGTTCGGAGCGGGAAGGTCTCCTACGCGTGTATACCGGCCGTTTCGTACCCGGCGGTAGCCTCGCGATTCACCCCAAGGTGGTGGTTCCCCGGTTCCCTTGCGGGATTCGGCGCGTGCGCACGGAGCCGTCTCGGGTGACGGCTGGGACGACCGCGCTGCGTTATCGAACGTTAATAGACCCGGCCATGAGATTCCAAGCCGTTCGGCTTGATCATTAAGCTTTCAGGGCCCGGACTTACCGGCCACGAACGGTCAAAAGCGGTCGAGTCGACGATGCGAGCCGCTCACCTCAGGAGTCACACAGGTTTTGATGGTGACTCAGTTGTGATGCGGAGGGCGGCCGCCCGGACACCGAAAGTGACGGCGTTCTGCGGATTCGCGGGGGGCATGACTCAGGGCCGGAATCCTCTGACAAGGATTCCGGCCCTGGGTTTCAGTAGCGGGGACAGGATTTGAACCTGCGACCTCTGGGTTATGAGCCCAGCGAGCTACCGAGCTGCTCCACCCCGCGTCGTTGACACCAGCATACGCCATCCGAAGGGTGGGAGTCACACGGGTTGAGTCGCGTGGGGTCCGGCGGGTTCTGCGGGTTCTGCGGCCGCGGGCAGGTGGGGGCCGCTCGCGCAGTTCCCCGCGCCCCTGAAGGGGCGCTGCGGCAGCGCGATCCCGAAGGCGCGCGGGGACCCGCGCGAGCAATCACTGCGCACCCGCAACCGCAACCGCGAAAGAACTCCAGCCCTCTCTCCGGTCGTCCCGTCCAGCCCACCTGCTCAGCCGAGAAGATGCCCGTTCGGTGCCTTCGCCTGTGCCTCGAACTCACCCAGGAGCAGCACTTCCACCCCGGCCTCCCGGAGCGCCCCCGTCCCGTCGGCCGCCGTCACGAACGTGTCCGGCTCACGCCACGCGGTCACCACCCGCCGCACCCCGGCCCGCAGGATCAGCTCGGCGCAGGGGTGCGGGCGGGAGGCGCGGTGGGTACAGGGTTCGAGGCTGGTGTAGACCGTGGCGGCGGGCAGGCGGGGGTCGGTCGGGAGGATCTTGGCCAGGGCCGCCTCCTCCGCGTGGACCACTGCGTCGCCGGCCTCCCTGGAGTGGCCGCGGGCCAGTTCCGTGCCGTCGGCCGCGACCACCACCGCGCCGACGCTGAACGCGGTCCGGGAGGGCGGGCAGTCGGCCGCCAGTGCGCAGGCGAGCCGCAGCCAGTGGCGGTCGGCGGCGGAGGGCGCCGCACCCGCGCCGGGCGCCGTGGGCTCGTACCGCATCAGGACGACGTCCTCGATACGGCGGCTCTCCAGGAGCCGCAGCCGCCCGGCCTGGTATCCGCCCGGCCCGAACAGCCGCGGCGCCTTCGGGTCGCCGACGAAGAGGGGGGCCAGGACCAGCTGGAGCTCGTCGGCCAGGCCCTGCTGGAGGAGCTGGGTGTGGACCGTGCCGCCGCCCTCGACCATCAGGCGCCGCACTCCCCGCACGTCGTGCAGGTGCTCCAGGAGGAGCCGCCAGTCGAGCTCCGGGCCCAGCGACACGACGTCCGCCGCCACCTGCGCCCGCCCCGCGCCCTCGTCCGTGGTGTAGACGGCCTTCGCGCCGCCGGTGTGCCAGAACCTGGCCTGCGGGTCGAGCTCGCCGGTCGCGGTGACCGTGACCTTGAGGGGGTACTCCGGCTTGCCCGCCGCGGCCCGGGCCGCGCGCCGCTCCGGATCGTTGACCAGGAGCCGCGGGTTGTCCGCGCGGATGGTGCCGGCGCCGATCAGGATCGCGTCGACGGACGCCCGCACCTCGTCGACGCGGTCGAAGTCGGCCGGCGAGGAGAGCAGCAGCCGGTCGGGGCCGGTGTCGTCGAGGTAGCCGTCGAGGGAGACGGCGGCGGAGAGCAGGACGTGGGGATACGGCATCGGACGCGTTCACTCCCGGGGGACGGGCAGCCTTGGTTAAAGTTTGAAACAAACCTACACTGGATGCATGACGACTCGCTGGCTCACTCCGAAGGAGCAGCGCGCGTGGCGCGCGTTCATGGCCGCGAAGATCCTCCTGGAGGACGCGATCGACCGGCAGCTCCAGCAGGACGCCGGCATGCCCCATCTGTACTACGGCATCCTCGCCAACCTCTCCGAGGAGCCGGGGCACAAGCTGCGCATGACCGATCTCGCCGAGAAGTCGAAGATCACCCGGAGCCGGCTGACGTACGCCGTGACACGGCTGGAGAAGGACGGGCTGATCCGGCGCGAGGACTGCGCGTGGGACAAGCGGAGCAGCTTCGCCATCCTCACCGACGAGGGCATGGCCGTACTGGAGCGCACGGCGCCGGGGCACGTGGAGACCGTACGGGCGGCGGTCTTCGACCAGCTCTCCGACGAGCAGGTGGAGCAGTTGGAGACGATCGGTTCCGCGATCGCGCGGGCGCTGGAGGGCGGCGAGACCCCCAGGCCCACGTCGGACGAGGTGCCCTGGCGGCGCCGGTCGTCCCCCTGTTCCGGTCCGTGAGCCGCCGCAGCACGGAAACTGTTGATTCAAATTTAAAACATGAGTAGGGTTCCCCGCGTGGATCTGCTTCAAATCTGAAGCAGACGCCGCGACGTCCCGTACCGGGACCGCCGTCCTGCACCCGGACACTGGAGAACCCGATGACCGACTTCCCCGCCGCCACCCAGCGCGCCCGTGTCCGGGTCCCGCTGCGCTTCCACGACGGCTACAGCGTCGACGCCGAGCTGGTCACCTTCCATGGCCTGACCGACGGCCAGGAGCACGTCGCCGTCGTCCTGGGCGAGCCCGCCCCCGGCGCCCTCCCGCTGGTGCGGCTGCACTCCGAGTGCCTGACCGGCGACGTCTTCGGCTCGGCCCGCTGCGACTGCGGGCCCCAGCTGCGCGAGGCGGTCGAGCGCATCGCCGGCCGCGGCGGCGTCCTGCTCTACCTGCGCCAGGAGGGCCGGGGCATCGGCCTCTACAACAAGCTCGACGCCTACGCCCTCCAGGACCAGGGCCTCGACACCTACGAGGCGAACGCCGCCCTCGGCCTGCCCGAGGACGCCCGCGACTACACCGCCGCCGCGCAGATGCTCGCCGCCCTCGGCATCACCGAGCTCGACCTGCTCTCCAACAACCCCGACAAGGCCGAACAGTTGCGCGGCCTCGGCGTCACCGTCCGCGACCGCGTCCCGACCGGTGTCTTCAGCACCGCTCACAACGTCCGTTACCTGCGCGCGAAGGTCCTGCACACCCAGCACACGCTGCCGCTGTCCGAGTTGACGGAGCTCAACGCGGGCTGAGCACCGCAGGGCACGGTGGGCCGGCACCGACGGACACACCGCCGGGGGAGCCTCGGGGAACGACCGGTGGCCGGTACAGGAGTTCGCCGCCGCCCCGCACGAGGGGGGCGGCGGCGTGCTGACCGGGGTCCTGCGAGGGGCCGGTCCCGGTCTCCGAACCCGCGAAACACCGCGAGCCCCGGTCCGGACGAGGTCCGGACCGGGGCTCTTCGGTAGGCCGTGTGGGACTCGAACCCACAACCAATGGATTAAAAGTCCACTGCTCTGCCAATTGAGCTAACGGCCCAGGCGATGTTGCCTCCCCGAGCATAGCCGGACGGAGGCGTCTCGCCGATCGGGTATCGGGGTCGTGGCCGCGTCGTGTGGCAGAAGTGGGACGAGAAAGGGGCGGGAGGGCGCGGGAAGGGCGCGGGAGGGCGCGGTCGGTCAGAGGTCGACGAGTTTGGCGGTGTCCTCGGAGCGTGCCGTCCGGTCCGGGTTGAGGAACCAGTGGCGGGCCGAGGCCTGCCACCAGATCGCGGCGAAGCCGAGGACCGCGAGGACGGCGACCGGGGCGTAGTTGAAGGACTCCCAGGTGACCGGGGAGACCTGCGGGAGCATGAAGAGGACCGTGATGATCACGACCCACGTCACCGAGACCACGCCGACGACCAGCGACCAGCGGCCCAGGTGCCAGGGGCCCCGCTCGAACGCGTCGCCCTTGCGCACCCGCAGCAGCGTCGGGATCACGTACGCCACGTACAGGCCGATCACCGCGATCGACGTCACGGCGGCGTAGGCCGTGTAATTGATCAGGTACGGGAGGCCGAGGGCGAGGGCGGCGAGGGCCGCCAGCCACACCGCCGCCACGGGGGTGCGGGTGCGGGGGCTGACCGTGTGCCAGACGCGGGAGAAAGGCAGCGCGCCGTCGCGGGAGAAGGCGTAGATCATGCGGCTGTTGGCGGTCACCGACGCCATCCCGCAGAAGAGCTGGGCACCGATCACGACGAGCAGGAGGAGCTTGCCGGTGGTGGCGCCGAGCGCGTCCAGGAGGATCTGAGCGGGGGGCGCGCCGGTCGGGGACGCCAGCTCCTTGCCGTACGACTGGATGGCGAAGGTGAAACCCAGGAGGAGGACGAAGCCGGCTATCCAGGACGTCCAGATCGAGCGGACGATGCCCTTCGGGCCCGCGGTCGACGCGTCGTGGGTCTCCTCGGTCATGTGCGCCGAGGCGTCGTACCCGGTGAAGGTGTACTGGGCCATCAGGAGGCCGAGGAGGACGACATACGGGCCGCTGCTCCAGCCCGTCTCGTTGACGAACCTGGTGAAGACGAAGGACGCCGACTGGTGGTGGTCGGGGACGAAGGTCAGCGCGCCGACGATCACCAGGACGCCGATCACGTGCCACCACACGCTGACGCTGTTCAGGATGGCGACGATGCGGACGCCGAAGGTGTTGAGGAGGCCGTGCAGCACGAGAATCCCCGCGAAGAGCAGGATCGTACGGCCGGGGGTGACGGTGAAGCCGAACTGGAGGTTCAGGTAGGCGCCCAGGAAGGACGCGGCCCCGAAGTCGATGCCCGCCGTCACCGCCACCTGGCCGAGCACGTTGAACCAGCCCGTGAACCACGCCCAGGCGGCCGCGCTGCGCGGCGGGGCCAGCCGGTGGGCCCAGAAGTAGAGGCCGGCAGAGGTGGGATAGGCGGAACAGATCTCGGCCATGGAGAGACCGACGAAGAGGGTCATCAGGCCTACGGCCACCCAGCCCCAGGTGATCACGGCCGGGCCGCCGGTGATCATGCCGAAGAGGTAGAGGGTGAGGCAGCCGGAGAGGACCGAGATGATCGTGAAGGAGACCGCGTAGTTCGAGAAGGCCGACATACGGCGGGCCAGGACCTGGGTGTAGCCGAGCTGTGCCAGCCGTTCCTCGTCGGAGAGGGCGCCCGAGGGCGACTTGGCTGTCGCGTCATCTGTCATGCCCCCAGCGATTCCCTCCCCGGGGGCGTGACATGCGTCACAGCATGGCCGAAAATAGTCTGGAACGGCCATGAAACAGGCGGCAGAAGCCCGAACACGAGCCTGAACAGGCCTCAGAAGAGCGCCTTGTAGCCCTGCCAGCCCGTCGCGATCTTCACGCGCGCCGCGAACGCCCCCTTCCCGGTGCCCGTCTGCCGGTACAGGTTGCCCGCGGTGTCCCGCATCACCAGGTCGTTCTTGCCGTCCCCGGTGATGTCGCCGACGCCCACGACCGCGTTGTACGAGGCGTTCCAGTGCGCGGCGACCTTCACGCGCTCCTTGACCTGGCCCGCGCCGGTGCCGTCGTAGCGCCACAACGTGCCGGCCTTGTCGACCGCCAGCACGTCCCCGAAGCCGTCGCCGTTCAGGTCACCGGCACCGACGATCTTCGTGTACGCCGACCAGGTACGGATCTTGACCCCGGCCTTGAGCTTGCCGGCGCCGTTGTCGGCGAACAGGTAGACGTCCCCGGTGGAGGCCTTGCGGGCCAGCAGGTCGGTACGGCCGTCGCCGGTGAGGTCGCCAGGGGCGGTGAGGACGTTGTACGCGTTCCAGCCGGTGCCGAGGGAGACGTGCTTGTCGGACGGCTTGTACGAGCCCCCGCACTTGCCGGTGTACCGGCGCAGCTCCCCGTTCGGCATCCGCACCAGCATCTCGGCGCACCGGTCGCCTGTCATGTCCCCGAAGGGCACGGCGGCCGTGCCCGCCGGCCAGCCGGAGGCCGCCCACTTGCCGCTGAGCCTGCCGTCACCGGTGGTGTAGTGCAGCGTGAGCCCGCCGGAGGAGCTGAGGGTGGCCAGGTCGCCGTAGCTGTACCCGCCCTGGTCGTGGAAGCCCTGCGTGCCGCCGGTGTAGCCGAACTTCCCGCTCGTCGTGTACGTGCCCGAGCCCTCGACGGCGGTGGCGGTCAGCGTCCAGGTCTTCGGACCGTTGAGCGGGTAGCCGCCCTTGTCGTTCGTCCCGTCCCAGCCGATGTTGACCGCCGTGCCGCTGCCCTTGATGGTGGCGTCGGCGTGCCCGTGCGTGTCCTTCACGGTGAAGGTCCAGTTCGCCGGCTTGCTGAGCTGCCAGACGCTGCCCCAGACGGTGTTGCCGGTGGCGCCTTCCCTGGCGTCCTCGTCCCAGTCGGCCACCTCCGACTCGATCCCCGCCAGGGGCTGCGTCGGCACCCCGCTCGGCACGATCCGGATCACGTCGTCCGGGCCGACGTACGCGATGTCGCCGCCGAACTTGTCCACGGACCAGGTCAGCCGCCGCTGGTCCGCGGTTTGTCCGGCGGGCAGGTCGGCGATCGCGCGCGCCGCGGCCGCGGTCCCGGCGTGGAAGTCCGTCAGCATGAGCTTGCCCGCGGTCCGGTCGTGCTGGACGAGGTAGCCGTCGCCGACGAGCGCCGGGCCGGAGGGCACCTTGGTGTTCTTCTTCGCCGTGCGGTCGTACACGCCCGCGGCCCCCGTCGGACCGCAGTTCCAGTAGATCCAGCGGCCGATGACCTGGAGCTCCTTGACCGTGCAGGGCGCGCCGGTGGAGACGGTCGCGACCGTCTTCTTCGTCTTCAGGTCGTATCCGGTGACGACGCCGCTGCCGGTGCCCGGCGTCCACAAGGTCGAACCCCACACGGAGGCGGCGGTGATGGACCGGGTCAGCCGGACGTTCTGGGTCTGGTACGCGGGCACCGCGTCGACGTACTGCTTGCCGGTGGAGGACGCCTGGTAGACGTAGAAGCGGCCGGTGGCGTCGACGAAACGGCCGCCGGTGACGACCGGATCGGGCCCGCCGTCCATCGAATCCTCGGTCAGGTAGATCTGGGCCGTCTGCTTGCCGGTGCCGTCGTCCATGAAGTCGCCGACGTAGGTGTTGCCGAAGGTACGCATCGGCACACAGCCCCGTGCGCCCTCGTCGCACGGCACCCGTTGGAGATGGCTGCCGACCGCGTCCGTGCCGGCGAATCCCCGGGTCGTCTTCTCCAGCACCGTGGAACCGTCGGCCGAGATCTGCCGGCCGATCACCCACTGGTCATAGTTCGGCGCGTTCTCCACGGTGGCCAGGAAGCCGCCCGCGTAGTCGATGCCGTAGACGCCGTTCGTCGTGATCGGCGTCGGGGTGGTGTCCGCGGCGGCGGTGCCCGCGGTGGTCAGCGAACCGGCGCCGAGGGCGGCCAGGCCGACGAGAGTGAGTGCGATCCGGGCATGCCGGCTCAAGGAACCCCCCAGGAAGTCAAAAAGTCAAAGGATGCTAACAACCGGCACACAGACATCAATAGTGAATTGACTGTGAACACAGGGCGGTTGGCGGGGTCCGGTCCGGCCGGGAACGGGGACGCGAAAGGGCCCGTACGAACAAGTCGTACGGGCCCTTCGTCAGCTCACTCGGTGTCAGCCGTTGCGCTTCCAGCGCGGCTTGTCGTCACGGCGGCCGAAGGAGCCGGAGGACGAGGAACCGGAGGACGAGGAACCGCGGTGGTCGTCACGACGGCCGTACGGACGCTCGTGGCCGCTGTGGCCGCCGCTGCGGAAGCCCGGGCGGTCGTCGCGGCGGTCGCGGTTGAAGGGGCGGTCGCTGCCACGGTGGCCGGACGGACGGTCGTCGCGGCGGAAGCCACCACGGTCGTCACGGCGCTCGAAGGAACGGCCGCCGCGGTCGTCACGGTCACGGTCGAACGGACGGCGCTCGTCGCGGCGCTCGAAGGGACGTCCGCCACGGTCGTCCCGGCGCTCGTCACGGCGGAAGCCACCGCGGTCGTCACGGCGGTCGTCACGGCGGTCGTCGCGACGGTCGCGGTTGAACGGACGGTCGGTGCGGTCGCGGTCACGGTCGAAGGAACGGCCGCCGCGGTCGTCACGGTCACGGTCGAAGGGGCGACGGTCGTCACGGCGCTCGAAACCGCGCTCGCGGTTTTCCCGGCGCTCGAAGGGACGGCCGCCACGGTCGTCACGACGCTCGAAGCCACGGTCGCGATCACGGTCGCGGTTGAACGGGCGATCGCCGCGGTCCCGGTCCCGGTCGAAGGAGCGCTTCTCGAAGCCGCGCTCCCTGCTGTCCCGGCGCTCGGTCTCCCGCGCCACCGGAGCCGCCGGCTCCGCCGCCACGGCGGTCTCCTCGACCACCGCGACCGCCGCGTCCACCTGGGCCTGGGCCTGCGCCTCGGCCACCGCCGTCTCCGGGTCCTCGCCGCGCTCGCGGGCGACCCGGGCGACCAGGCGGTCGGCCTCCTCGCGCAGTTCGGCGGCCCGGCGCTGCGCCCGCTCCAGCTGCTTGGTGAGCTGGGCGACGTCACGCTCGGCCTGCTGCGCCGCGTTGCCCGCGGACTCGGCCTGCACCTCGGTCATGGAACGGGCGCCGGTGATGTCCGCGACCTCGGGGTCGAAGGCCGTTCCGGAGTTGATGATGTGACGGCCGGCGTCGACGCCCGCGTCCTCCATCAGCCGGAAGATCTGGCGCCGCTGGTGCGGCAGGGAGAGGGAGACGACCGTGCCGGTGCGGCCCGCGCGAGCGGTACGGCCGGCCCGGTGCAGGTAGTCCTTGTGGTCGCCGGCCGGGTCGACGTTCAGCACCAGGTCGATGCCGTCGACGTGGATGCCGCGGGCGGCGACGTCGGTGGCGACCAGGACGTTGACGTACCCGTCCTTGAAGTCGGCCAGGGTCCGGGTGCGGGCGCCCTGGGTCATGCCGCCGTGCAGCGCGTCGGCCTTCACCCCGGCGTCGCGCAGCTGCTCGGCGACGCGGTCGGCGCCCAGCTGGGTGCGGACGAAGATGATCGTGCGGCCCTTGCGGGAGGCGATCGCGGCGGTGACCGGCGCCTTGTCCTTGGGCTTCACGATGAGGATGTGGTGCGACATGGTCGTGACCGCGCCCTGGGCCGCGTCCACCTCGTGGGAGACGGGGTTGTTCAGGTAGCGCTCGACGAGGGTCTGGACCTCGTTCTCCATCGTGGCGGAGAAGAGCATGCGCTGGCCGCCGGCCGGGACCTGGTCGAGCAGCTCGGTGACCTCGGGCAGGAAGCCCAGGTCGGACATCTGGTCGGCCTCGTCGAGAACGGCGATCTGCACGTCCTCGAGGGAGCAGGCGCCGCGGTTGATGACGTCGCGCAGGCGGCCCGGGGTGGCGACGAGGATGTCGACGCCGCGCTCCAGGGCGTAGATCTGGTTGCCCATGGACGTACCGCCGCAGACGACCTTCATCTTCAGGCCGAGGACGTCGCCGTAGGGCTGGAGCGCGTCGGCGACCTGCATCGCCAGCTCGCGGGTGGGGGTGAGGATGACGGCACGCGGCCGCTTCTTCTCGGTGTGACCGCCGGCCAGGGTGGCCAGGGTGGGCAGACCGAAGGAGAGGGTCTTGCCGGAGCCGGTGCGGCCCCGGCCGAGGATGTCCTTGCCGAGCAGGGCGTCCGGGATGGTCGCGACCTGGATCGGGAAGGGGGTCGTCACGCCGTTCTGCGCGAGCTTGCGCACGACGCCCTCGGGGAGGCCGAGGTCGGCGAAGGTGGTCTGGGGGGTGGTGTCGGTGGTGTCAGCGGTCTCTTCGGAGACCTGGGTCACCAGTTCGTCGTCCTGGATGTTCTCGGGCACGACGATCTGATCATTACTGGACACGGACATGCGAATGCGAAACCTTCCGGAGTCTCTTCGGCACGCGCCCGTCAACTCCGTGATTCGCTCACGACCGCCTCAATGCGGTCCGCCACGGCAAGGGAGAGTACGCGCCACACGGCGCGCTCTGCGGTGGCGCCGGGCAAATGGGATCAAACGATCTACCACCATACGCACCCAACACCCCGGAAGGCAAACCGAGAGCCAGCGACGCAGCTCACAGCAGGTTTGCCCCAGCCCCAACGACACTCACGCCAATCCGCCGCCACACAGCTCGCACAGACCGGACGCGCAGCCCTACAGTCCCCCCAACACCCGAGCCCGCCATCTTCTTCCACCCCCGAAAACACCTTCTCCCCCACCCGGGACTCACCCACGCCCCGCGCACACCCGCCGCCGCCCCGGCGGCACCGCCACCCGGCCTCGGTCCGCCCACCCGAAACTCGCCCCACCCGGAACCCGACCCACCGCCACGCGTCGCCCAGCGGCACCCGCCGGCGCCCGCCGCCACCGGGTGGCTCCGCCGCCCGAGGTTCGCCCGTCACCCGGGCTTCGCGCGCCGCCTGGGGCTCGCTCGTGGTCCGAGAAGCCTTCCCGTCGTCGCGGCGCTCAGCCCCCGCGGTGTCTCCCGGCGGTGCCCGGACGGCCGCGCGCTCCCTACGCCGGCCCCGCCTGCGGGGCCGGTTCCCGTTGGACCAGCTGGGTGCCCGTGCCCTCGTGGGCCGACGAGGACGGCTCGGCCGACGGCGGGTCGGTCGCCGGGGGCGGCGGGGTGGGCGAAGACGGCGGCGGGGTGGGCGAGTCCGGCGGCGGCGCGGGGCTCGTCGGGGCCCCGGTCGGCCCGGCCGGCGCCCCCGGCGCCGCGCTCTTGCCCGGCTTCGCCGGCCCGCCCGGGGCCGCGCTCGCCCCCTTCGTCGGTTCCGCGGACGCCGACGCCGACTCGCCCGGCTTCGCCTTCCCCCCGTGCCCGCGCTTCCCGTCCGCCACCGCGCCGCCGTACCCCGCGCCCCCGCCGGACACCCCGGAGCCGCCGCCGGCCCCATCACCGTCCCGGTGCCCCGCCGAGTGCGACGGCTTGGCCTTCCCCGCGTCGTCACCCACGTTCACACAGCCGGCGGCGGCCGCGACCGCCATCACCGTGACGGCCAGACGGACGGGTACGTTCAAGGGGCGCACGGCGGCCACCTCCGGGGGCGGAGAAAGAAGTCAACCTGCCCAACTCCCGCCGCCCACAAGAGGACACGCCCCCAGCTGTCGCGGGGGCACGGGTGTATGGCTCACCATGGGGTGTGCGATTCGACTCCGTTCCCATGCCGGCGAGCGTCGGGGCCAGGCCTCGTGACGGCCGCGGCTACCCGGTCCCCGCGATCACCCCGTGGGAGGACGACACCCCCCAGTTCGCGCTCACCGACTACGAACGCAGCGCGGCGTGCGCCCGGAACAGGCTCTGTTCCGTCTGCAACACCCTGATGCCCAAGGGCCCGGTGTGGCGGGTGGTAGGCGCCGCGGAGAGTTCCGCGATCCGTGACGCGCTGAGCGCCGGGCGGCCGTACCGGAACCTGGCACCGACCCTGGAGGCTCCCGGGCACCGCGCCTGCATGCTCTACGCCTCGATGGTCTGCCCGTATCTGGCCCGCCCCAACGCCAGGCGGGGCACAAGCGCGGAAACCCCGGACGACATGACCGCGCATGTCGTCCGGGGTGCTGTGCGGGGAAAGCTGGGTGCAGTGGTGGGATTCGCCGACTACGAGTTCGCCGTCACCAGCTCCCAGGTCCTGTTCCGTTTTCTGGACGTGGTCGAGTTCCTGCCGCACGACACGGCCGACGAGCACCTGGCGGAGCTGCGGGCCGAACTCGCCCGCTCCGACGGCCGGCCGGGCGGCGGGCAGCGAGGGTAGGCCGTCACCCGCGGTAGGCGGGCAGCCCCTTGTGCGCGGAGACCTTCACCGGGCTGCCGAACCCATGGGCGGTCCTGGTGACCGTGTAGGTGCCGTTCGGGGTCCGGAAGGCGATGGTCTTGCCGTTGGGCGACCAGGTGGGCTCGGTGTAGTCGGTGGTGGCGTGCGGGGTGATGTCCTTGACGGCGTTGGTGCCGGCGGTCAGGTCGTCGACGAAGAGGTGGTCGTGGCCGCCGACCGAGCGGACGAAGACGACCTCCTCCTCGTCCGGGGCGAGCGCGGGCTCCGATCCCTTGGCCAGCGCACCGCCCTGCTGACGCAGGTAGTCGTCCCGGATGTAGACCTCGCCGGTGTGGGTGTTCTCGTAGACGGCCGTGCCGTAGGCCCCGCCGGCGTTCGGCCAGGCGTTGTTCGTCTGCGGGAGCGCGCCCGACTCCGGGTCGTCGCTGTACAGGCTGATCTTGGCCGGCTTGCCGTGGTCGCTGGTGGCCTTGACGCGCTCCAGCACGGTGCTGCCGTGGATCTTGGCGGCGAAGATGATGTTGTTCTTCGCGGGGATGCCGTTCGCCCGGTCGGCCGCGGCGACCTGCCAGGTCGGGTGGGACCAGGTCTGGTTGCCCGGGTTGGCGGCGACGGTGACGCGGTGGCTGCCGTCGGGGTTCGAGACGACGAGGTTGCCGTGACCGTCCACGAAGGCGGCCTTGCTGCCGCTCGGGTTCCAGGCCAGGTCGCGGACGACGGTACCGAAGTCGATCGACTTGCCGCCGACGAGAACGTGACGGGTGCCGTCGCTGATGGTCAGCCCCCGGGGCACGCTCACCGCCGCGGTGGCGGGAGCGGCCGTCGCGGTGACGGACACGCCGGCCACGGCCAGCAGCGCGGCGACACCGGTGACTGCGGCTGCTGCGGTACGACGACGGTAACGTGCGGACATCGGGTTCCCCCCAGGATGAAATACGCGACAAGAGAAGTGGTCGGTACTGAACCGCACTGACCCGAGTGGTCGGTGCTCAGTGGTCAGTGGTCATCGCGGGAGTCGACTGCCGTCCCCGGAGCCGCCCCGGCCCGGTCCTTTCGGCCCGTGCCGCCCTCTCGCGATGACTGAAGTCTTCCTTCGAGGGGTGACGGGGCTGTGCGTGCGCTGTCACAGGTGTGCAATAGGGCACACGGCCGCGTTCGTCCCCGACAATGGCCCTGTGCTGGAGATGACACGCGACAGGTTCGAAGAGCTGGTGAGTGAGGCCCTGGACCGGATCCCGCCGGAGCTGACGCGGGTCATGGACAACGTGGCCGTGTTCGTGGAGGACGAGCCGTCGGCCGACGACCCGGAGCTGCTCGGGCTGTACGAGGGGACACCGCTCACCGAGCGCGGGGAGTGGTACGCCGGGGTCCTTCCCGACCGCATCACCGTCTACATGGGGCCGATCCTGCGTTACTGCGAGACGCCGGACGACGTGGTCCACGAGGTCGCTGTGACCGTCGTCCACGAGGTCGCCCACCACTTCGGCATCGGGGACGCCCGGCTCCACGAACTGGGCTGGGGCTGACCCCTGCCCGCCCCGGCTCGTCGCGCGCCGCCAACCACCGCATGCGAGCCCGCAATCCTGGGCATACGGCACCAATGGCCCGCGTCCGCACCCGAGCCCGAAGCCAACCCCAAGCCCAAGCCCAAGCCCACAACCAAACCCGAACCCGAACCCGCAGCCAAACCCGGCCCCGCAGCCGCCTGCCAGTCCTGGAACTCGTCCCCGACGCACACCGGCCGCCCGCCTGGAGCCGCGTCCTCGGCCTGGCCGCCGTCGTCCTCACCGGTGCCTGGCTCGGCCTGCTGATCGTCGGGAACGTCCGTACCCAGGTCGGCCCGATGGACACGACGATGACGCTGCGCCCGTCCCTCACCGGCGGCACGAAGATCAACGTCTCCCCCCTGGGCGCCCTCTACCTGGACACCCACACCGGTCCCGTCCGCCTCGACGTCAACGTGGACCAGCTCGACCCGGTCCGCTCCCAGGCCCTGGTCGACCACCCCGAGCGCCTCTCCGGACTCCAGACCGAGGTCACCCACGACGTCGAGCACGACACCCTCGACCTGGCCGTACGCTCCTGCGTGGCCGTCGTCGCCGGCGCCACCACCCTGGGCCTCGCGGTCTACCGCCGCCCCCGCCGCGCCCTGGCCGCCGGCGGCCTCGCCCTGACCCTGCTCGCCTCCTGCGGCGCGACCGCGTACGCCACCTGGAACCCCGAGTCGGTCCTGGAACCGAGGTTCTCCGGGCTGCTCTCCTCCGCCCCGGCCCTGGTCGGCAACGCCCGCGGCATCGTCACCGAGTTCGACGTCTACCAGAAGGAACTGGCCCGCCTGGTGACGAACGTGACGAAGCTGTACGACGTCACCTCCACGCTCCCCGCCTACTCCCCGGACCCGGCGACCCTCCGTGTCCTGCACGTGTCCGACATCCATCTGAACCCGGCGAGCTGGAAGATCATCGCCTCGCTGGTGGAGCAGTACAAGGTGAACGTGATCGTCGACTCCGGCGACACCATGGACCACGGCACGGCGGCCGAGAACGGCTTCCTGGACCCCGTCGCCGACCTGGGCGCGCCCTACGTCTGGGTGCGGGGCAACCATGACTCCCGCACCACTCAGCGCTACCTCTCCCGCATGAAGAACGTGCACGTCCTGGACGACGGCCGCGCCGAGACGATCGGCGGGCTGCGCTTCGCCGGGATCGGCGACCCCCAGTTCACACCCGACCGCTCGACGGTCCCCGGCGGCGACGAGGCCGAGGAACTGGCCGGGGACCGCCTCGCCACGGCCCTGCGGGAGCAGCGGGCCGCCGGCACCCCGGTGGACGTCGCGATCGTCCACGAGCCGTCGGCGGCCCGGATGACGGACGGCGAGGTGCCCCTGACCCTGGCGGGCCACCTCCACCACGAGCAGACGGAGCTCCTCCCGCACGGCACCCGGCTCCGCGTGGAGGGCTCCACGGGCGGCAGCGGACTCAGGGCCGTCGAGGGCAAGTACCCGGACCCGATCGAGGCCTCGATCCTCTACTTCGACCGGGACAGCCACCGGCTCCAGGCCTGGGACGAGATCAAACTGGGCGGTCTCGGCGAGACGACGGCCGAGGTCAGCCGCCACCTTCCGGCAAAAGAGCAGCCCTGAGCCCCCGCAGCTATTCGGTTTGGCCCAGATCCCGACGTCGTAGTACAGTCACGTCGTGCCCAAGGGCGCCGGTCAGGGCTTGACCGTCCCGAACCTCGACAAGCGGTGAAGGAGAAGCGGAACCTCTCAGGGGAAGCGGAGTCACATGCTTCTCACGTCCCCTGGACGCGAAGACGAAGCAGAGCAGCACCTGGTAGTACGCCCTCATCGTCTAGCGGCCCAGGACGCCGCCCTTTCAAGGCGGTAGCACGGGTTCGAATCCCGTTGGGGGCACGCAAGATCGTGTGCAACACTGTTGCACACACAGCTTGGTCCTGTGGAGCAGTTTGGAGTGCTCGCCACCCTGTCAAGGTGGAGGCCGCGGGTTCAAATCCCGTCAGGACCGCTGAGGTTTCACGTGAAACCTCGTGGCTGGGTAGCTCAGTTGGTACGAGCGATCGCCTGAAAAGCGATAGGTCGCCGGTTCGACCCCGGCCCCAGCCACCACAGACAGCCCCTCCGGGATTCCGGAGGGGCTGTTCTCATTCCGCGCCCGGCCCCCCGCACTTCTTCCACTCCCGTTGCATCAGCTCCAGCTTTTCGTAGAAGTCGGGGTCCTCGGCGATCGTCCCCGATGTGAAGGGGATGGGCAGCAGGAACGACCTGCCATCGGTCCGGGTGACTCCGATCTGAGTGATGGACCCGTTGCGCCCACGGCCCGCGAGCGCGTGGATGCTCTCGATGTCCCGCCAGCCCACGCGCCGGCGTCCGGTCATCCCGCGAGTGCGCAGGCCCTCCGCGTCGATGCGTGTCCAGCCCGTCGGCATCCCCGCCAGTGGCACGAACAGCACGGTCGGTATCAGCCCGAACATGAGCCAGAGGCCCACGGCGGAGCCGGTCTGACCGTCGGCCAGGTATCTGGCCGCACGCACACACACCGCCCCGGCCCACCCCGCCATCCCCAACGCGAACGCCCACATCACCAAGCGCTGCCTGCGCGTGTACCGAAAGACCGTCTCGCCCATCCGTGCAGTCTGGCAGCGGTCCGCCGACGGACTCCGTTTTGATCAAGATGAGGGCGGAGTATGGCGTTCCTTTGAAGTCGGGCTGCGACCATGACGACTGCATGACAACGCTGAGCTGAATCATCTCCTCCGGCGTTCCTGTGACCACACCCGCGAACGCTCCGTGGAGACCTCATGCACAGATCCCGTCCCGCCGTCGGCCTGTCCCTCGCCGTGATCGTCATGGCGGGGGTGATGAGCGGCTGGGGGACCGGACGGGCCGCGGCCGATCCCGGGCCGGACAGGACGCTGTACGTGGAGGCCTACAGCCCGGTATGCAATGACAGCGGTACGGGGACGGAGAGCCGGCCCTTCTGCACCGTGCAGGCCGCCGCGGACGTGGTCGAGCCGGGGGACACGGTCCGGATCCTGGGGGACTACTCCCTGTCTCCGCACCCGGAAGCGGTGGCCCTCACCCGGTCGGGGACCAGCGACAAGCCGATCACGTTCAGCGGAGCGCCCCTCCCCTCGAGCCGTCTGAAGACGGTGCTCGCCACTCCCGCCTCCGCACCGGCGCTGACGCTGAAGGGCGTGCACGACGTGCGGGTCGAGGCGCTGACCTTCACCGACGAGCACCACTCGGACGTGGTGGCGGTGACCGGGTCCGACCACGTGACCCTTGACCAGCTGACGGTCGACAACGCCGCCCCGACGGTCCCCGTCACCGGGACGGCGATCGGCGTGGACGGCACTTCCTCCGACGTGACCGTGTCACGGAACACGATCAACCCCAGCACCGCGTACGGCGTGCGGGTGGCGCCGGGAGCGGCCAGGGTCACCGTGACGACCAACATGATCCTCAGCCAGCAGCAGGCCGGCATCGCCGTGTCGGGGGCGGCCGACACCGACGTGACCAGCAACACGGTCTTCGCGCCCTGTGCCGCCGGAGTCTCGCTCGACGGCGGGAGCTCCGGGGTGGTGGAGAACAACGTGGCCATCACCAACGGCTCGATGCAGACCAGCGCCTGCGCGGCGCCGACCGCTCCGCTCTACGCGGTGTCGGCCGACTCCACGGGCCAGGTCACCGCCGACTACAACGTGGCGGCGCACTCGGCGTCCACTTCCGCCCCCGCCCGCACCGAGTACTCCTGGGCCGGCACCTCCTACGCCACCAGCGGGGCGTTCCGGGACGCGACCGGCCAGGGCACGCACGACATCGACGGGATCAACGGGTACCCGACGACGCCGTCCGAGCACTCCCCCCTGATCGACTCGGCCGACGCCACCGCGCCCGGCGAACTCGCCACCGACGCCCAGGGGCGACCACGCGTCGACGACCTGCTGGTCGACAACACCGGCGACGGCACCGGCCACCCCGACCGCGGCGCCCTGGAACGGCAGGACACCCTCACCATCGCCGCCGGGGACGTTCCGACGCCCCCGAAGGGGCTCGCGCCGCTCGGCATCTCCATGAAGACGGACGCCACCAGCTCCTGGGGCGCGCCGCTCACCTACTCGATCGACTTCGGCGACGGCAGCGACCCGGCCACCGGCACCCCCGGCACCCCGGCCGCACACACCTACACCACGCCGGGGCTGTACACGACGCGCCTCACCTTCACCGAACCGGACGGAACGAGCGCCGAGAAGTCGTACGCCGGGGTGGCGGCAGGTACGGCCACCCCGCCCGGCACCGCCCTGTCCGTCGCCCCGGACACCGCGAGCGGGCAGGTCGACCCCGGGCTCGCGCGGTTCACCGTGCCGGCACCGGCCGACTCGTGGGAGGTCGGGTACCGAACCCTGACCTACGGCGACGGCACACAGGACAACCTGGCCGCCGGCGCCCAGCAGCCCACCCACCAGTACCCGGCCCCCGGCACCTACACCGCCACCCTGACCCAGACCGACCTGCTCGGCCGGACCACCACCGCCACCGCCGTCTTCCACGCCGCCGACGCCTTCGTCGCCATGACCCCGCAGTACGACACCGAGAAGACGGTCGCCGCGCACGGCGTCCTGAGGCTCTCGGCGGCCACGCTGCGGGCCGATTCGAACGGCGTCGACGCGGTGCAGCTCCAGCTCGTCACCAGCAACGCGAAGGCGAGCGGCGCGCTCACCCTCTATCCCCACGGCACCACCCGCCCAGGCACCGCCGACACCGCCTTCGAGCCGGGCCGGACGGTCACCGCCGAGACGACGGTGCAGGTCACCCCGACCGGTTCGGTCGACCTCTACAACGGCAGCTCCGGCGCGGTGACGGTCAACGTCGCCACGGTCGGCCTCCAGTCCCACGCCCAGTACGCCGACACGTACCACCCGGCCGCTCCGGCCCGCCTGCTCGACACCCGCACCGGCACCGGCGGCGTGCACAGCCCGGTCGCCGGCGGTCACTCGGTCACCCTGTCCGTCGGCGGCACCCACGGCGTCCCGGCGGCCGCGGACGCCGTGGTCCTCGACGTCACGGCCACCACCACCAAGGCGGCCGGCGACCTCACCGTCGCCACGCACAGCACCAACGACTCGATCGTGAGCGGCCCCCACTGGCTCACCGGCCAGACCGCCACCACCCAGGTCGTGATCCCCGTGTACGACGGCAAGGTCGTCCTGCGCAACGAGAGCAAGGCGTCGGCGAACCTCGTCGCGGACCTCGTCGGCTGGTACGGCACCACCGCGAACGGCTCGGAGTTCCTGCCCGCCACCCCGGCCCGCAAGACCGTCAGGATCGCCGCCCGCGCCACCCTCAAGCTCAAGGTCACCGGCGCCCACGGCGTCCCCGCGACCGGGGTCACCGCCGCCGACCTGAACCTGACCGTGCCCTCCCCGTCCGGCAGCGGCTACCTCGTCGCCTACGCCGACGGCACCGCCCGCCCCGGCGTCTACTCGCTGAGCTTCACCAAGGGGCACACCGCGGCCGGCCGCGCGCTGGTCAGGGTCGGCACCGACGGCGAGGTCGACCTCTACAACGCCGCCACCGTCCCGGTGAACGTGTACGCCGACCTGGTGGGCGACTACGACGTCTTCCCCGCCGCGTCCTGAATCTCCTTGGCGGCGTGACCCGCCGCCGCTAGGTTCTGGCGGGTCAACACGTCATCAGGGTGGGGAAGATGAGCCGGGATCAGGACATGCAGCTGGAGAAGGAACGTGCGCGATACGGCCTTCTCGCCGTCGTCGTCAGCAACCTCGCGATCGCCGCGGTCGCGGTCTTCGGTGTCTGGCGGCTCAACGGCAACGAGTCCGTGATCATCGGCGTCCTGACCGCCGCCTTCACGGCGGTCAGCAGCATGACCACGGCCTACCTGGGGATCAAGGCCGTGTCCAACACGGCGAAGTCCATGGCCGCGGCCTCCTCCGCCACCCCACCCGCCCAAACCCCCGCCGCTCCCGCCCAGCGAACCCCGTAGAGGCTTTCGGCTCACCGGCGCTGCCAGGGGACGCCGCCGGCGCCGGCCCGCGGCCGCCTCTGGGCACCTCCGGGGCGGCCCTGCCGGGAGGGCGCCGCCCGCGCCGGCCCGCGCCCGCCTTTCGGCACCTCCAGGACTCCTCCGGGGGCAAGGCTGGGAAGCGTCTCTTCATGGGCGCGGGACCGTATTCGACGTGCGGCCGCCGCCGCGTGGGCACGACCGGCACCCCTTCCCCCCGACTCCGCCCGCACCCGAACCACTGCGTCGGCCGGGTGCGGCGCCATCGTGGCTGGTCGCGCAGTTCCTCCCCCAGCCTTCGGCCGGGGGTACCCCCAGCGCCCCTGACGGGGCGCTCCACCACCGCCCGCACCCCCATAGCCCCCTGGCCGAACCGCCGGAGGCAAAAGCGTTCGCCATGAATTTCCCCGAGGTGAGATCCTGGACCGCGTATGTCTACGCACCCCGCCCCCGCCCTCGGCCCCCTCGCCCCTCGCCTGACCGAGCTCTCACTGCGCGACGCGCACCGGCTCGGGCGCAGGCTGGAAGGCGCGCGCAAGATCCGTAAGCCGGAAGCCCGGGCCGCCGTCCTCGCCGAGATCGAGGCCGAGGTGGCCAGGGCCGAGGAACGGATGGCCGGCCGCCGCGCCGTCGTACCCGCCGTGTCGTACCCCGAGCAGCTGCCGGTCAGCCAGAAGAAGGACCAGATCGCGGAGGCGATACGCGACCACCAGGTCGTGATCGTCGCCGGTGAGACCGGCTCCGGGAAGACCACCCAGATCCCGAAGATCTGCCTGGAGCTCGGGCGGGGGGTGCGCGGCATGATCGGGCACACCCAGCCGCGCCGGATCGCCGCCCGGACCGTCGCCGAGCGGGTGGCGGAGGAACTGCGGACGCCGCTCGGGGAGTCCGTCGGCTGGAAGGTCCGCTTCACCGACCAGGTGAACCCCGACGCCACCTTCATCAAGCTGATGACGGACGGCATCCTGCTCGCCGAGATCCAGACCGACCGCGAGCTGCGCGCCTACGACACGATCATCATCGACGAGGCCCACGAACGGTCCCTCAACATCGACTTCCTGCTCGGCTATCTGGCGCAGCTGCTGCCGCGCCGGCCCGACCTCAAGGTCGTCATCACCTCCGCGACCATCGACCCCGAGCGGTTCTCCCGGCACTTCGGCGACGCCCCGGTCATCGAGGTGAGCGGCCGGACCTACCCGGTCGAGGTGCGTTACCGGCCGCTCCTCGAAGAGGACACCGAGGACGCCGACCGGGACCAGATCACCGCCATCTGCGACGCGGTGGAGGAGCTCCAGGGCGAAGGGCGGGGCGACATCCTCGTCTTCCTCTCGGGAGAGCGGGAGATCCGGGACACCGCCGACGCGCTCACCAAGAAGAACTACCGGTTCACCGAGGTCCTCCCCCTCTACGCCCGGCTCTCGCACGCCGAGCAGCACCGGGTCTTCCAGCCGCACACCGGTCGCCGGATCGTGCTGGCGACCAACGTCGCCGAGACCTCCCTCACCGTCCCGGGCATCAAGTACGTCATCGACCCCGGCTTCGCCCGTATCTCCCGCTACAGCCACCGCACCAAGGTGCAGCGGCTGCCCATCGAGGCGATCAGCCAGGCCAGCGCGAACCAGCGCAAGGGCCGCTGCGGCCGTACGTCCGACGGCATCTGCATCCGGCTGTACAGCGAGGACGACTTCGTCTCCCGGCCCGAGTTCACGGACGCGGAGATCCTCCGTACCAACCTGGCGAGTGTCATCCTGCAGATGACCGCGGCCGGCCTCGGGGACATCGAGAAGTTCCCGTTCATCGACCCGCCGGACCACCGCAACATCCGGGACGGTGTGCAGCTGCTCCAGGAGCTGGGCGCGATCGACCCGGCCGAGAAGGACCCGCGCAGGCGGCTCACCGAGACCGGCCGCAAGCTGGCCCAGCTGCCCGTCGACCCGCGGCTCGCCCGCATGGTGCTGGAGGCCGACAAGAACGGCTGTGTCCGCGAGGTCATGGTCATCGCCGCCGCGCTCTCCATCCAGGACCCCCGCGAACGCCCGGCCGAGAAGCAGACCCAGGCCGACCAGCAGCACGCCCGTTTCCGCGACGAGACCAGCGACTTCCTCGCCTTCCTCAACCTGTGGAAGTACGTCAGGGAGCAGCAGCGCGAGCGCGGCTCGTCGTCCTTCCGGCGCATGTGCAAGCAGGAGTTCCTGAACTTCCTGCGCATCCGTGAGTGGCAGGACATCTACCTGCAGCTGCGTACGGTCGCCAAGCAGATGGACATCCACCTCAACGAGGAGGACGCCCCCGGCGACCGCGTGCACGTCTCCCTGCTCGCCGGCCTCCTGTCCCACATCGGCATGAAGGACGTGAAGAACGCCGCAGGGGAGAACGGGAAGACCACGGCGAAGAACGAGTACCTGGGGGCGCGGAACGCCAAGTTCGCGCTCTTCCCGGGTTCCGCGCTGTTCAGGAAGCCTCCCCGGTTCGTGATGTCGGCGGAGCTGGTGGAGACCTCACGGCTCTGGGCCCGGGTCAACGCGAAGATCGAGCCGGAGTGGGTCGAGCCGCTCGCCGGGCACCTCCTCAAGCGGACGTACAGCGAACCGCACTGGGAGAAGGACCAGGCGGCGGTGATGGCGTTCGAGAAGGTCACGCTGTACGGCCTGCCGATCGTCGCCGACCGGAAGGTGAACTACGGCCGGATCGACCCGGAGACCAGCCGCGAGCTTTTCATTCGCAACGCACTGGTGGAGGGCGACTGGCGCACCCACCACAAGTTCTTCGCCGACAACCGCAAGCTGCTGAGCGAGGTCGAGGAACTCGAACACCGCGCCCGGCGCCGGGACATCGTCGTCGACGACGACACGCTCTTCGACTTCTACGACCAGCGGGTGCCCGAGCACGTCGTGTCCGGCGCGCACTTCGACTCCTGGTGGAAGCGGAAGCGGCACGAGCAGCCGGAGTTCCTGGACTTCGAACGGGAGATGCTGATCCGGGAGTCGGCGGAGGCGGTCACCAAGACCGACTACCCGGATTCCTGGCGGCAGGGACAGCTGAAGTTCCAGGTGACCTACCAGTTCGAACCGGGGGCGGACGCCGACGGTGTGACCGTCCACATCCCGCTGCAGGTCCTCAACCAGGTCAAGGACGAGGGCTTCGACTGGCAGATCCCGGGCCTGCGGGAAGAGGTGGTCACGGAGTTGATCCGCACCCTCCCGAAGCCGATCCGCCGCAACTACGTGCCGGCGCCGAACTTCGCGAAGCGCTTCCTGGACTCCGCGGTCCCCCTGCAGGAGCCGCTCACCACCACCATGGCGCGTGAGCTCAAGCGGATGGTCGGGGTGCCCTTCGAGGCCGAGGACTTCGACTGGGCGAAGGTCCCGGACCACCTGAAGATCACCTTCCGGATCGTCGACGAACGGCGCCGCAAGCTGGCCGAGGACAAGGATCTGGAGGCGCTGAAGCTGCGGCTGAAGCCGAAGGCGCGCCAGGCCCTCTCCCAGGCCGCCGCGGCCACCGCGGAGCGCCAGGGCGGCGAGTCCCTGGAGCGCGCGGGGCTGACCGACTGGACGATCGGAACCCTCACCCGCGTCTTCGAGACGCGCCGGGCGGGCCAGCCGGTCAAGGCGTACCCGGCCCTGGTCGACGACGGCGACACGGTCTCGGTCCGTCTCTTCGACACCGAGGAGGAGCAGACCGCGGCCATGTGGAAGGGCACGCGCCGGCTCATCCTCCGCAACATCCCGGTGAACCCGGCCAAGTTCGCGTCGGAGAAGCTGACGAACGCCCAGAAGCTCGCGCTGTCGGCGAACCCCCACGGCACGATCCAGGCCCTGTTCGACGACTGCGCGATGGCCGCGGCCGACAAGCTGATCGCGGACTTCGGCGGGCCGGCGTGGGACGAGGAGTCGTACCGGAAGCTGTTCGACAAGGTCCGCTCCGAGATCGTCGACACGACGGTCCGTACGGTCGCCCAGGTGCAGCAGGTCCTCGCGGCCTGGCAGGCCTGTGAGCGCCGTCTGAAGGGCGTCCGGAGCCCCGCGCTGCTGGCCAACCTGACGGACGTCCGCAAGCAGCTGGACGCCCTCGTGAAGCCGGGCTTCGTGACGTGGGCCGGTATACGCCGGCTCCCCGACCTGATGCGCTACCTGGTGGCGGCGGACCGTCGCCTCCAGCAGATGCCGACGAACGTCCAGCGGGACACCACCCGCATGGAGAAGGTCCACGAGATGCAGGACGAGTACGCCTGGCTCCTGGAGCAGCTCCCGAAGGGCCGGCCGGTGCCGCAGCAGGTCCTGGACATCCGCTGGATGCTGGAGGAGCTCAGGGTCAGCTACTTCGCGCACGCGCTGGGCACGGCCTACCCGATCTCCGACAAGCGGATCGTGAAGGCAATCGACGCGGCGGTCCAGTAACCGACCGGGCACGCTGGGTGAGTTCGACCAGCCCCCTCCCCCTCCTGTACAGTCCTTCTCGCGGCACAGCGCAGAGGAAGTGCCGCGAAACCTGGTCCTGTGGAGCAGTTTGGAGTGCTCGCCACCCTGTCAAGGTGGAGGCCGCGGGTTCAAATCCCGTCAGGACCGCACAAAGCCGAGGCCCGTATCCCCAGCAGGGGAAGCGGGCCTTTCGCATGCCCCCGCCCGGCAGGCTGCCGAGGCAGGAGCGGGGCCGGAGGCAGTGAGTCCCGGCAGCGCGTTCTTCCCCGCCACGACGGCGGAGACCGGCGGCGCCCGAACCGGCCGCAGCCAGGGGGTTGGGCACCGTCGCGGCGGAGCAAGGCGGCGAACGAAGAGCCAAGCGGCAGCCGAGACGCGAACGATGCCGGGCGCAGTGAGCCGCCGCGGCGCGAAGCGTGCGCGGCGCGAAGCGTGCGCGGCGGAGGAAGAAGCAGCCGTAGGCCGCCGGATCAGCGGGCCGCCGGACCAGCGGGCGGCCGGGCGGGCCGGACTCACAGCCCAACAGGCGGGCCGAACAGGCGTACAGGCCGCACGCGAGGGCGGCAGGGCGAGCCAGGCGGGTGAACCGACAGGCCGAGCCGGACAGAGCGAGCCGACAGGGGCCGGTTCACGCGGTCGGCGGGTCGGGGCTCTTGACGGGGTCACATTCAGTGGTTACCCAGAAGGGAGGGCTCGGTTTTCTCGGCTTCCTGCGGGAGGTGGCGTATGGCGGCTTCGGTACGGCACGAAACGCGGGCATTGCTGAGGGCCCACCTGGCGGCCGCCTCGTCGTACCGGCATCTGACCCGGCACTGTCCGGTCTGCCACCGCCTGCTGCGGCTGGCCATGGACTCCGCCCCGTGCCCCCCGGAGACCCCCGAGGACGCCGTGGAGGACGAAGGCTCCGTGGGGGTGTGACCGACGCCGGCAAGGGCAGCCGGGTCAACGGCCTTTGCTGTGGGGCCGGTTCCTCGCGGGACTCCTCTAGCGCACCCTGCGGAGTACAAACAACCCATGCGGTATGTGACGGGTGTCACCGCATGAGTTTCCGAAAGGGCAGCACTTACCCCCTTCCTACAACTGGTCAATTTAATATGTGCAATTGCACCACCCTGTGGACCTCGCCCCGGACTGGGCTCCGGTGCCCGCACAGCGGATCCGACAGCGGTCCCCAGACTCCGACAAGGCTGCTCACAGCGGCGCCGGTCAGGGGCGCCCAAGACCCCATGGACACACAAAAAAGATCGCGCTGGACCCGGCGGAGTCCAGCGCGATCTACGACGCACCCTGTGTCGCTTGCCTGAAAAGTTCTTGTCGGCCTGGGCGTGGGTCCTGTTGGGGCAGGTCCCGCGTCGCTTGGAGCTAGGGTTTCGGGCGCCTCGACCAGTGGGGGACCGGTCGGTTTGCCCGCTATTCAGTTGGTCAGGCTTCGCTGCGCTGCTGAGGGATGCCCGCCAGCAAGGCGCGCACCTCAGCCTCGCGGTAGCGGCGGTGCCCGCCGAGCGTGCGGATCGATGTGAGCTTGCCGGCCTTCGCCCACCGCGTGACCGTCTTGGGGTCGACGCGGAACATCGTGGCGACCTCAGCCGGGGTCAGCAGCGGCTCGGCATCAGGGGTGCGAGCGGTCATGAGCGGCCTCCTCGGGAGAACCGAACCTTCTCGGTTCTTTCCTCTAAATTCTGCACCTTGACCCGCGTTGCCCGAAATGGCGGACGCGAGTCGAGTCGGTTATAGGACGAACGGCTTGTCCTCGGCACTACAACTACACCATCCGTCCAGCCGCGTCGGCCAAACCGATGGAATTGCCCTCCCAGGTAGGCATCAGCCGCGGAAGCCGATGGACCATGCCATAGCGGACAGTCACGCCTCTGTGACGATCAGTCACAGGACGATCAGGAGTCACCAGACCCCCCAAAGCACGTAATGCTGAGAATCCGCCCACAGTGCACCACACTTGGACGGATGGAGCCTTCCCCGGACTCCTTGTCCTATTTTGGCACGAGGAGTGGCAAGAGGCGCAAGAGCCGTGTAAGTGCTGTCCGTCACCCTTGCCGCAAAAGCCCGGATCGGGATCCAACGTCCTGTGCGTTCACTGAAGTGCCGTCAAGGTACGTTGTTTCATGGCTTCTGGGCCGTGACCTACATCACTCACACCACACACGTCACGCGGGTGTCATCCGGCTGTAAACAGCATCGAACACCCCGTCACCCAGTACGGAGCGGGAAGCATCCGCGCTCAGACCGGCACTCAGTTCGCCGAACGGAGGTCCCGTACCGCCCGCCACCGCTCCACCAGCCGCCCGTACGCCTCCCCGGCCGCGGCCCCGTCGCCCTGGCGCAGCGCCTCGATGCCGGCCGCCACGTCGGCCGCCGAATGGTCGTCCTCCAGGGCCCCGGCCGGCACGGTGTGCACGAGACCGCCGTAGTCCAGCTCCACCAGCGAGCGCGGGTGGAACTCCTCCAGCCAGCGCCCGACGTCCAGCAGGCCGTCGATCAGGGGCCCTTCCTCCATGGTGTCCTTGAGCGTGCGCAGCGCCCGCGCCACCCGGCGCCGGGCCTGCACCATCGGGGTGCGGTAGCGCAGCATCGGCGGGATCTCCCCGGAGCCCTTCTCGAACCGGCGCTCCTCGTCGGAGACCAGCACGAACCAGTTCAGCGGCACCTGCCAGGTCGCGGTGCGGATCCAGGGCCGGCAGTCGGGATTGCGGGCCAGCCAGCGCTCGTAGTCCATCGCGGCCTGCCGGCGCACGACCGGCGGCAGCATCGCGTCCACGACCGGCTTCGGCAGCTCCTCGGGAAGCTCCTGCAGGGCCTGCCAGCCGCGCAGCCGGGTCCGCCACGGGCAGACGCAGACGACGCCGTCGACCTCCAGGACGAAGGCGTCGGCACTCTCCTGCACCGGCACCGGGATCGGCGGGGTGGGCACCAAGTCGGCCAGGGAGCGGCGGAGTTCGTCCTGATAGGAGGGACGCTCCGGACGGCGGGCGTAGCGCGCCCAGTGGTCGCGCTCCCGTTCCGGGAAGGCGGCCAGCGGCTCGTACACACGCAGGTACGTCGCGTAGGGGACGACCACCGAGGACACCTTGGGCACGCCTGCTCCCTCCCCATCGGACCGGGCTCGAAACCAGCGCGGCCCACGCCGGGGCCGGCCGGGCCCGGCCGCGGAAACCACAGCAAATCGTCCCACGCGCATACGTGCGCTCACGGCACGGGAGAGTGATCCTGAACACTGCGCGGACGGTGTGCGGGCAATGGCTCTACGCTCATGCCACGGCCCCGCCACCCTTACGGGAGCCCCCGCTTCCACCGCCGCACACACGCGACACACGCGACACAACCGGGAGTCACCACAGTGACCGACGTTTCCACCGGCGTCCTGCACACCCTGTTCCACTCCGACCAGGGCGGCCACGAGCAGGTCGTGCTCTGTCAGGACCGCGCGAGCGGCCTCAAGGCCGTCATCGCCATCCACTCCACCGCGCTGGGCCCCGCCCTCGGCGGCACCCGCTTCTACCCGTACGCCAACGAGGCCGAGGCCGTCGCCGACGCCCTCAACCTCGCGCGCGGGATGTCGTACAAGAACGCCATGGCCGGGCTCGACCACGGCGGCGGCAAGGCCGTGATCATCGGAGACCCGGACCGGGACAAGACCGAGGAGCTGCTGCTCGCCTACGGGCGGTTCGTGGCCTCGCTCGGCGGCCGGTACGTCACCGCCTGCGACGTCGGCACGTACGTCGCCGACATGGACGTGGTCGCCCGGGAGTGCCGCTGGACCACCGGCCGCTCCCCCGAGAACGGCGGCGCCGGCGACTCCTCCGTGCTCACCGCGTACGGCGTCTACCAGGGCATGCGGGCCAGCGCCCAGCACCTGTGGGGCGACCCCTCGCTACGCGGTCGCAGCGTCGGCGTCGCGGGCGTCGGCAAGGTCGGCCACCACCTGGTCGAGCACCTCCTGAACGAGGGCGCCCGGGTGGTCGTCACGGACGTGCGCGGGGAGGCCGTCGGCCGGATCTCCGACCGCCACCCCGAGGTCCGGGTGGCCGCCGACACCGACGCCCTGATCCGTGTCGAGGGCCTCGACATCTACGCCCCCTGCGCGCTCGGCGGCGCCCTCAGCGACGAATCCGTGCCGGTGCTGACCGCCAAGGTGGTGTGCGGCGCGGCCAACAACCAGCTCGCCCACCCGGGTGTCGAGAAGGACCTGGCGGACCGCGGGATCCTCTACGCGCCGGACTACGTGGTGAACGCCGGCGGGGTCATCCAGGTCGCCGACGAGCTGCACGGGTTCGACTTCGACCGGTGCAAGGCGAAGGCGGCGAAGATCTTCGACACCACGCTGGCCATATTCGCACGTGCGAAGGATGACGGGATCCCCCCGGCCGCGGCGGCCGACCGGATCGCCGAACAGCGGATGCACGAAGCGGCAACGGCGGCCGGCCGCTGATCGAGGACCGGGTTTCCGGGCGGATTTCCGGTACCTGCCGGCGGACAGTTGGAGAGAACTCTCACGTTCGTCGGCGGGTCGCCCGCCAGGAAGTGGTTAAAATCGTGGTTGACCAGCGAGGACGGGGCACCTTGAGGGTCATGGAGTCAGGCGCGTGGTGCGGGCGACGTACCGTATGGGCGCGGGCTCAGGTACCGTGGAAGCCCTACGGACCGGTCTCTCCGAGGAGAGCCCGTTCCGGATCATGAACGCGTGTCAGACTCTGGGGCCGTCGAGCCCCATCACCGAGGGGGTCGAGCCATGGGGCGCGGCCGGGCCAAGGCCAAGCAGACGAAGGTCGCCCGCCAGCTGAAGTACAACAGCGGTGGGACTGACCTGTCACGTCTGGCCAGCGAGCTGGGCGCATCGACTTCGAGTCAGCCGCCGAATGGCGAGCCGTTCGAGGACGACGACGAGGATGACGACCCGTACGCCCAGTACGCGGATCTCTACAACGACGACGATGAGGACGAGGACGAGGACGACCAGTCCGGTCCGCACTCCCAGCATCGTCGCGGTGCTTGACTTCAGCGGCTGCTGAGCCGCTTCACTTGCCCGGTCCGGGATTCTCATGCCGGACCGGGTTTTGTGCTGGCCTCCTGGGTTCCGCCCCGGACCCCCTTCCTGGGACTCCCCCGGAGGCGGAGTCCCAGGTGCTCTCAGGGGCTGGGTCTATGCGTGGTCGCCCACCAGTTCCGCGCCGGTGGTGTGGCCGCCGCGCTCGGTGATCTCGCCGGCGACCCATGCCTCGACCCCGCGGTCGGCCAGTGTGGTCAGCGCCACGTCCACCGATTCCTGCGGGACGATCGCGATCATGCCGACGCCCATGTTGAGCGTCTTCTCCAGTTCGAGCCGCTCGACGTCGCCGGTGCGGCCGACCAGGTCGAAGATCGGGCCGGGCGTCCAGGTGGCACGGTCGACGGTCGCGTGCAGGTGGTCCGGGATCACCCGGGCCAGGTTCGCGGCGAGTCCGCCGCCGGTGATGTGGCTGAACGCGTGGACCTCCGCGGTACGCGTCAGGGCCAGGCAGTCCAGCGAGTAGATCCTGGTCGGCTCCAGAAGTTCCTCGCCGAGGGTGCGGCCCAAGTCCTCGATCCGGGCGTCGAGCGCGAGGCCCGCCTGGTTCAGCAGCACGTGCCGGACCAGGGAGTACCCGTTCGAGTGAAGCCCGGAGGACGCCATGGCGATCACCGCGTCACCCGTACGGATACGATCCGCGCCGAGCAGCCGGTCGGCCTCCACCACACCCGTACCGGCGCCGGCCACGTCGAAGTCGTCCACGCCGAGCAGACCCGGGTGCTCGGCCGTCTCACCGCCCACCAGGGCGCAGCCGGCCAGTACACAGCCCTCGGCGATGCCCTTGACGATGGCGGCGACCCGCTCGGGGTGCACCTTGCCGACGCAGATGTAGTCGGTCATGAACAGCGGCTCGGCGCCGCACACCACGATGTCGTCCATGACCATGGCGACCAGGTCGTGGCCGATGGTGTCGTACACACCCAGCTGCCGGGCGATGTCGACCTTCGTGCCCACGCCGTCCGTCGCGGACGCCAGCAGCGGGCGCTCGTAGTTCTTGAGCGCGGAGGCGTCGAAGAGACCGGCGAAGCCGCCGAGGCCGCCGAGGACCTCGGGGCGCTGCGTCTTCTTCACCCACTCCTTCATCAGCTCGACGGCGCGGTCGCCCGCCTCGATGTCGACACCGGCGGCCGCGTAGGAGGCACCGGAGGAACTACCCGTCGACGGAGTCGACTGATCGGACACAGCAGACATTGCCTGGGATCTTTCGGTTGATGACGGGGCTTACGGGCGACGGATCGCGTCGGCCGCGGCCGTGGCTGCCGGACCGGCCGCCAGCTCGGTCTCCAGGAGCTGCTTGCCGAGCAGCTCGGGGTCCGGGAGCTCCATCGGGTACTCGCCGTCGAAGCAGGCGCGGCAGAGGTTCGGCTTGGCGATGGTGGTCGCCTCGATCATGCCGTCGATGGAGATGTACGCCAGGGAGTCGGCGCCGAGCGAGGTGCCGATCTCCTCGATGGTCATGCCGTTGGCGATGAGCTCGGCGCGGGTGGCGAAATCGATGCCGAAGAAGCACGGCCACTTCACGGGCGGCGAGGAGATCCGGATGTGGACCTCGGCCGCGCCCGCTTCCCGGAGCATCCGCACGAGGGCCCGCTGGGTGTTGCCGCGCACGATCGAGTCGTCGACGACGACCAGGCGCTTGCCCTTGATGACTTCCTTCAGCGGGTTCAGCTTCAGACGGATGCCGAGCTGCCGGATGGTCTGCGAGGGCTGGATGAAGGTCCGGCCGACGTAGGCGTTCTTGACCAGGCCGTTGCCGAAGGGGATGCCGGAGGCTTCCGCGTAGCCGATGGCGGCGGGGGTGCCGGACTCCGGGGTCGCTATCACCATGTCGGCGTCGGCCGGGGCTTCCTTGGCGAGCATCCGGCCCATCTCCACGCGGGAGAGGTAGACGTTCCGCCCGGCGATGTCGGTGTCCGGGCGGGCCAGGTACACGTACTCGAAGACGCAGCCCTTGGGCTTCGCGGCAGCGAATCGTGAGGAGCGCAGACCGTTCTCGTCGATGGCGACGAACTCGCCAGGCTCGATCTCGCGGACGTAGCTGGCGCCGCAGATGTCGAGCGCGGCGGACTCGGAGGCGACGACCCAGCCGCGCTCCAGCCGGCCGAGGACCAGCGGGCGGATGCCCTGCGGGTCGCGGGCGGCGTAGAGGGTGTGCTCGTCCATGAAGACGAGGGAGAAGGCGCCGCGCACCTTCGGGAGGACCGCGTGCGCGGCCTCCTCGATGGTCAGCGGCTTGCCGTCCGCGTCGACCTGGGCCGCGAGGAGGGCGGTGAGCAGGTCGGTGTCGTTGGTGGCCGCGACCCGGGTGGACCGGCCGTTGTTGTCCTTCGGGAGTTCGGCGACCATCTCGGCGAGCTGCGCCGTGTTGACCAGGTTGCCGTTGTGGCCGAGCGCGATCGAGCCGTGCGCGGTGGCGCGGAACGTCGGCTGGGCGTTCTCCCACACGGAGGCCCCGGTGGTCGAGTAGCGGGCGTGACCGACCGCGATGTGACCCTGGAGCGAGCCGAGAGAGGTCTCGTCGAAGACCTGGGAGACAAGTCCCATGTCCTTGAAGACGAGGATCTGGGAGCCGTTGCTGACCGCGATACCCGCGGACTCCTGGCCCCGATGCTGGAGGGCGTACAGCCCGAAGTACGTGAGCTTGGCGACCTCTTCACCGGGAGCCCAGACACCGAAGACGCCGCAAGCGTCCTGGGGGCCCTTCTCGCCGGGGAGCAGATCGTGATTGAGGAGACCGTCACCACGTGGCACGGTACCGAGTGTAGGCGAGGTCGACCACTGGTCCGAATTGGGGATACCCGGCCGTAATGGATCTACGACGGCGGACCCGCTGGTGGCTTTCTCCGTCTCCGCAGGTCAGCCCGGTGAGAGGTTCCTCCAGGCGGCGCCGGTTCGCGCGGACCGGGGCCCGCGCAACCCCCTGACACCGTATCTCTGAGTGAGGTGTCGCACATCATTCGGGGACCGCCGGGCGGGCCGCACGGACGTCACGGTCATGTCCTGGACAGCTGGACGCGGTCGCCGCCGGCCGTGGTGAGGGTGAGTTTCCGGTCCTCGCCCTTCATGGTCAGCGGTCCGGCGGTGAGTGTGCGGGCGAGGGCGCGCTCGAAGGCCATCCTGGCGCTGTCGCAGGCCATCCGGGTGGTGCGGGTGTGACTCAGCCGGATCCGGTCGTCCGTGATCTGGACCGTGGCGCTGAACTGGTTGCACCCGAGGCTGCCGGCCGCCCGCCCGTCCTCGATCTTCACATGGGCGTGCGCCGGGGCGCGCTGGGTGGTGCCGTCGACGGTCACGCTGTCGACGGTCCAGTCGATCCCGGTCACCGGCGGTCGGCTCTCCACGGATCCACCTCTCTCACTGCCACAGGCCGTCGCGAGCGGAACGAGCAGGGCCGCGGCCGCCGCCGTCAGGGTCATACGGCGCATGCGCCGTTTCCACCCGTACATACCGGTTCGACGGACCGCACGGGGTGATCGGTTCCCTCATCGCATGACGGGCAGGTACGCCCCGAGGTCCGCCCGCTCCCCACTCGCGCTGACCCTGGCGTCCGCCACGGCCTCCTGCCACGCCAGCCGCCCGGTGGCCAGCCGGATCCAGGTCAGCGGGTCGGCCTCGACGACGTTCGGCGGGGTCCCCCGGGTGTGCCGGGGCCCTTCGACGCACTGCACCACCGCGTACGGCGGCACCCGCACCTCGGTGGAGCCGCCGGGCGCCTTGACCGCGAGCGCGTCGGCGAGCAGCCGGGTGCAGGCGGCGAGTGCCTGCCGGTCGTAGGGGATGCCGAGTCCCGGGACCGCCGCGTTGAGGTCGTCGGTGTGCACGACCAGCTCCACGGCCCGGGTGACGAGGTAGTCGTCGAGGGAGAGCGCGCCGGCGTTGGTGGCGAGCAGCCGGGTGCCGGGGTGCGCGGCGAGCAGCGCGCGGAGGCCTGTGTCGGCGTCGGCGAGGTAGGCGCCGAGGTCGGCGTGGCCGGCGGCGAGGCGCTGGGTGAAGTCGGCGATGGCGGTGGCGTTGCCGGAGGTCCCGAACGGCCAGTCGAGGAGGACCGCGTCGGCCTTGGCCGGCTCGGGCAGCTCCAGGGCCCGGTGGACGGCGGTGAGCGCCATGCCGATGTGGGCGACGAGCTCCCGCACGGTCCACCCCGACAGCCGGGTGGGGAGCGCGAGCTGCTCGGGGGTGAGGGCGGGGACGGCGTCCCGCACGTTCGAGAACTGGGCGAGGACCGCTGCGCGGGTTCTGGCCGGGTCGTAACTGCGGGCGCGCTTCTTGGCCTGGGGCATGGCGGTGAGCCTATTCATCGTCGTTCATGAGCGCAGTTTCACTGCGAGCGAGTAGAAGCGGGTGATCTGGGTTTCGCTGTCGTTGTCGTCGGACACCAGGTAGAGCGGGTGCCAGCCCTTGTACGTGCCGGATTTCCAGGGGGCGCCGATTGCCATGCCCTCCACGTTGTCGAGGAGCGGGTGCTGGGGGGTCGAGGCCGGGACGGCGACCGCGCCGGGGCCGCCCGCGGGGCAGGTCGCCATGTCGACGACCAGTTCGTCGGTGGCGAAGATCTTGGCGGACTGATGCCACAGGGAGTTCAGCTTGGTGACGTCCTGGGCGTGGGTGAGGGAGAGCTGTGCGATCCGGATCTCCGAGCCGAGACCGGCGGTGTACTGGCGTTCGAGGGCCAGAAGGCCGCCGTTGTCGTCGATGGCCGTCAGCTCGGACAGGTACATGCCGTCTTCGGCGAGGAACGCGTACTGCCCGTCCGGGGTGTAGGCGCCGCCGGGTGTTCCCGTGTAGCGCTGGATGCGGATGATGCCCCGGCCCCGGGTGTCGCCGTCGTCGGCCAGGGGCCCCTCCCAGCCGGCGTAGAGGTGACGGCCGTCCGGGGTGACGGCGAGGGACTCGATGCTGCGGCCGGTCTGCGCGGAACCCTCGGGGGCGTAGCGCAGCTTCTTCGGGATGGGGAAGTCCTTGCCCACCTGGTGGCCGGTGGCGATGTCGAAGCGGCGGATGGCCGGGCCGGTCTCCGAAGAGATCAGCATGGTCTTGCCGCCCTTCTCGATGACCATGCCCTCACCGTCGTACCAGTCGCCGTCGATCGGGAACTTCGTCCCGTCCGCACGGCGCAGCGGCACGGCCGTGCCTGCGCGGAGAGCGAGCTTGAACGGCGACCCGAGGGTGACGGGCCAGACCCGGCCCGGGGCGTTGTCGGCGAGCGCGAGCGCCTCGACCTCCTTGCCCTGGGACACGAGGGCCAGGGCGGACAGGCCGTAGATGTCCTCGTACTTGACGTTCTGCTTGTTCAACGCGTCGGAGTGATCGAGCAGCACGGCGCGGGGTGCCGCGGGGTCGTCCGCTGAGGGAGCCGCGCAGGGGCCGGCGGCGGCGGCCGGATGGGTGTCGTGCCACCAGTGGACGAGGGGCGGGATACCCAGACCGAGGGCGACGCCGAGGGCGCCCGCGGTCACGGAGAGAACGGGGGTGCGCAGGCGCTGCCAGCGCGTGGGAGGGGGCGGAGGGACCTGTGGGGGCCACCGGGGCTCTTTGGCGGCGTTGTGGACGAAGTCGAGGCCGCCGACACCGTTGTGGTCCTCGTCCTGCGGTTCCTGCGGGACCTCGGGCTTGAGAGCGTGGATACGTCTCCTGGCCTCCAGGAAGAGGTCGCGCAGGCCGAGCATCTCCGGGCCGTCCGGCAGTCCCTGGCGCATGACGTCGACGAGGGCGCCGGTGAACAGGGTGCAGCGCTTGGGGTCGGGGGCGTGGGAGGGGCGGTCACGCGGGGCGGAGGTCATGACGTACGCCCCCTCGACGTCCCGCAGCGTCGACACGGCCACCTGGACGTCCTGGCCGTGGCCGTCCGTCATCTCTGTCAGCACGTGGCCGCTGAAGCAGCAGTCGAGAATCAGGACCCGGCGCAGGGCGGAACCCGTGTCGCGGATGGCGCGGCGGACGTCGCCGGAGCGGACACAGGTGTCCGGCTGGTCCTCGACCGAGTCCGGCAGAGTGAGCAGCAGCTGCCGTTCGTGGCGGTCGATGAGCCCGTGACCGGCGTAGTAGACGATCAGCGTGTCCTCGGCGAGCGCGGCCGCCTCGCGGATCGGGCCGACCAGCTCGGCCGGGGAGGCGGGGTTGGCGACCGTCCGGATTCGCTTCCGCTCGTCGTCGGGGATGCCCCAGATATCCGGGTCGGTGAGCGCGGCGCGCAGCTCCTTGAGGTTGAGACGGACGCTGCGCAGCGGATCCAGGCGGCTGTAGTCGTCCACGCCGATCAGGACGCAGGCGGAGCGCTCCGGGTCGATCCGGCCGAAACTCTCGACGGCGGACGTCCGCGTGCTGTCCGTCACCGCGGCTCCCCGTCCGCGTCGTCGGCCGCGTCGTCGGCCGCGTCGTCGGCTTCCGCGAACCTGCGCATCAGCTCCGCCACCTGGTCGGGATCCCCGGTGATCTCGACGCTGACCCGGCTGCGGGGCCGGTGGCTCCGCAGCCAGGCCAGATACGACAGGTGGAGCTGGCCCACGCTGCTCACGGTGGACAGCACCGCGAGAACGGCGTCCAGGCCGGGGCCCATCCGGCCCGCGCCCGCCCCGGCCTCCGCCACCCGGGTCACCCGGACCTGGCCTCGCAAGGCGCGGTCGGCCGCCAACCAGTCGTACAGGGACAGCAGTTCTTCCTCGCGCGCGGATCCCGCCGCTTCGAACCTGATCTCCATCCGGCTGCTCCCCCAGCTCGCTCACGGATGCGCCCGCCCTCCAACTACCCCATGGACATCGGCAGTTGGCAAGTCACTTTTCCGGAGGGTAGCGGTGACACGACTGCCCCCGAAGAGCTGACTCCACTCCTTCACCGCATATCCCCGCAAGCCCTTCCCGACCAGGCCGAAGGCGGCGCCGGCCCGTTCCGGCGCACCGGCGGCGACGGCCTCGGTGTCCTCGATGTTCTCGCCCTCGGCGAGTCGGCGGTGGCGCAAGTAAGGGCGACACACCGAAAGCCTCCTTGTCAGTCTGGGTTGACAACCTCGATCCGTCAATCCAGACTGACAGACATGGAAGCACAAGAGCTCTCGGAGCGCCTCAGGTCGCACGACCCCGCGGTGGGACTGCGGGCCGTGGGTGCCCTGCACCGACTGGCCGAGCAGGTCGAGGCGGCAGCGGTCGTGCGCGCCCGCGAACAGGGCTGGTCCTGGGAGCAGATCGGGGACGCCCTCGGCGTCTCCCGGCAGTCCGTCCACGCCAAGTACGGGAAGTGAGACGACCATGTTCGAACAATTTGCGGCAGAGGCCCGGGCGACCGTCGCGTCGGCGCTCGAAGAGACCAAGCTGCGCGGCGACCGCCGCATCGGTACCGAGCACCTCCTGCTGGGAGTGCTGCACGATCCGGGCGCGGTCCGGGCCCTCGGTACCGACCTGGAGACCGCACGAGCCGCCCTCGACGCCCTGGACCGGTCCGCGCTGGCCGTGGTCGGCATCGACGTACGAGGGATCGAGCGGGCACCGATTCCCGCGTCACGCAAGCGCACACCCCTCACATCGGGCGCCCGCGCCGTGCTCCCCCACGCCCTGGCCGAGACGAGGAAGGCCGGCAGTCGCCGCATCACACCGGAACACCTGCTGCTGGCCCTGCTCGACTGCCGGCGGCCGGATCCCGTGGCGGAACTGCTGACAGAGCTCGGCATCGACCGCACGGCCGTCCGCGCCCGCATCCGGCAGACGGAGCGCTGAGGCGTCGGGCCCTCAGCGTCGGTCAGGGGCGAGGTCGGAAGCCGGGGTGATCACCCAGTGGTTGCTGTGGATGACCCGGTCGGCGAAGTCGACGTCGACCTCGCCGAGAAGGCGGAAGCCGAGGGAGCGGCAGATGCCGTTGGAGGGGCCGTTGACCGTCGCCGGGAAGGCATGGATGTCGCCCCAGCGGTCCTCGTCCCGGGCCTGTTCGAGAAGCGCGCGGGTGGCGAGCTTGCCGAGCCCGCGCCCCTGGAACTCGGGCAGCACCATCCACCCGATCTCCGAGACCGGCTCCCCGCCCTCGTCGTGCGCCCAGACGCACACACCCCCCGCGACGACCTCGGGAGCGCCCGGATCAGGGACGATCATCTTGATCCAGGAGGTACCGGCCGCCGCCTCCTCGGCATCCCGGCGCACCTTGTCCTCCATCCCGTCCCTCGGCAACGGCCCGCCGAGGTCCCTCATCATCACGGGGTCGCAGCGCATGCGGACATAGGCGGCCACATCGTCCGGGGTGACGTCACGCAAGTGCATGTCAAAAGGATGCGGTGTCCGGCTCGAACCCGAAAGGTTCCGGCCCCTTGATCAATCCCACGGGTGGTCCTCCGTGTCGTCGTGAGTGACCGTGATGATCGCGACGGCCGGTGGGTGCGGCTGCGGTGCGTACACGTACGCCACGGCGAGCCCAGGCATGGCTTCGCGGGGTTCGAGACGATCGCCTCCGCCGCTCCCGAGACCGTCACGTTGGAGTTCGCAGGCGGACGGATCGAAGTCAGGACGGCGGCGGACGGAGATCACGACACCGTCGTGACCTGGCTGGCCCGGCGCTGCATGCAGGCCAGGCCCGACCTGGACCTCTACCAGGGCCGAGGACTCCGGGTCGAGGCCTACCGAGAAGGCAGGGCGAAGCCCGATGCCGTGCTCGCGCCCGAGGCGCACTTCGCAGGGCACGGCGAGTGGGCCGACCCGGACGGCGCACTCATGGTCGTCGAGGTCACCTCGTACGACTCGGACACCGACAAGCGGGACCGGCACGAGAAGCCGACCGCGTACGGTCAGGTCGGAATCCCGCTGTATCTCCTGATCGACCGGGACTCCTGCACGGTCACGGTGCACAGCAATCCGGACCGGCAGGTCGGCGGCTATCGCGATGTCCACACCTCGAAGTTCGGCGAGAAGGTGTGCGTCCCCGAGCCGATGAGCATCGAGTTGGACACGGAGATCCTCAAGAACTACGTGCGGTGAACCGCGAAGACCCCGCCCGGAACCTGAACCCGGGCGGGGTCTTCGTCGTCGTACGGCCGGACTACGCCAGCAGCGCCTCGATCGTGCCCTCGTGCGCCTCGCGCAGCTCGGCCAGGGTGAGTTCGAACTCGCCCTGGACCTCGACGGAGTCGCCGTCCACGACACCGATGCGGGTCGCCGGCAGGCCCCGCGCACCGCACATGTCGTTGAAGCGGACCTCCTCCGAGCGCGGGACCGCGACGACGGCGCGGCCGGCCGACTCGGAGAGGAGGAAGGTGAAGGCGTCGAGGCCGTCCGGTACGACCAGCCGCGCGCCCTTGCCGCCGAGCAGCGCGGACTCGACCACGGCCTGGATCAGACCGCCGTCGGACAGGTCGTGTGCCGAGTCGATCATGCCGTCGCGGGAGGCGGAGATCAGGATCTCGGCGAGCAGGCGCTCACGCTCCAGGTCCACCTTGGGGGGCAGGCCGCCCAGGTGGTCGTGGACGACCTGGGACCAGGCCGAGCCGCCGAACTCCTCCCGCGTGTCGCCGAGGAGGTAGAGCAGCTGGCCCTCCTCCTGGAAGGCGACCGGCGTGCGGCGGGCGACGTCGTCGATCACGCCGAGAACCGCGACCACCGGGGTCGGATGGATGGCCGCCTCGCCGGTCTGGTTGTAGAGCGAGACGTTGCCGCCGGTCACCGGGGTGCCCAGCTGGAGGCAGCCGTCGGCGAGGCCGCGCACCGCCTCGGCGAACTGCCACATCACCGCCGGGTCCTCGGGCGAGCCGAAGTTCAGGCAGTCGGAGACGGCGAGCGGCTTGGCGCCGGTCGTCGCCACGTTGCGGTAGGCCTCCGCCAGGGCGAGCTGGGCGCCCGTGTAGGGGTCGAGCTTGGCGTAACGGCCGTTGCCGTCCGTGGCGATGGCGACGCCGAGGCCGGTCGCCTCGTCGACGCGGATCATGCCGGAGTCCTCGGGCTGCGCGAGGACCGTGTTGCCCTGCACGAAGTGGTCGTACTGGGAGGTGATCCACTTCTTGGAGGCCTGGTTGGGGGAGGCCACCAGCCGGAGGATCTGGCCCTTCAGCTCCTCGCTCGTCGCCGGGCGCGCGAGCTTGTTCGCGTCGTCCGCCTGGAGCTCGTCCTGCCAGGACGGGCGGGCGTAGGGGCGCTCGTAGACCGGGCCGTCGTGGGCGACCGTGCGCGGGTCGACGTCGACGATCTTCTCACCGTGCCAGAAGATCTCGAGCCGGTCGCCGTCGGTGACCTCGCCGATGACCGTCGCGATGACGTCCCACTTGGCGCAGATCTCCAGGAAGCGGTCCACCTTCGCCGGCTCCACCACCGCGCACATGCGTTCCTGCGACTCGCTCATGAGGATTTCCTCGGGCGAGAGGGTGGAGTCGCGCAGCGGGACGTCGTCGAGGGTGACGGTCATGCCGCCGGAGCCGTTCGAGGCCAGCTCGGAGGTGGCACAGGACAGACCGGCCGCGCCGAGGTCCTGGATGCCGACCACGAGCTTCTCCCGGAAAGCCTCCAGGGTGCACTCGATGAGGAGCTTCTCCTGGAAGGGGTCGCCGACCTGGACCGCGGGGCGCTTGGAGGGCTTCGCGTCGTCGAAGGTCTCGCTCGCGAGGATCGACGCACCGCCGATGCCGTCGCCGCCGGTCCGGGCGCCGTACAGGATGACCTGGTTGCCCGCGCCGGAGGCCTTGGCGAGGTGGATGTCCTCATGCCGCATCACGCCGATGGCACCGGCGTTGACCAGCGGGTTTCCCTGGTAGCAGGCGTCGAAGACGACCTCGCCGCCGATGTTGGGCAGGCCCAGGCAGTTGCCGTAGCCGCCGATGCCGGCGACGACACCCGGCAGGACGCGCTTGGTGTCCGGGTGGTCGGCCGCGCCGAACCGCAGGGGGTCGACCACGGCCACCGGCCGGGCGCCCATCGCGATGATGTCGCGGACGATGCCGCCGACACCGGTCGCGGCGCCCTGGTAGGGCTCGACGTACGACGGATGGTTGTGCGACTCGACCTTGAAGGTGACCGCGTAGCCCTGGCCGACGTCGACGACGCCCGCGTTCTCGCCGATGCCGACGAGCAGGGCGTCCGACTGGGGCGCCTTCTCGCCGAACTGGCGGAGGTGGACCTTGGAGGACTTGTACGAGCAGTGCTCGGACCACATGACCGAGTACATGGCCAGCTCGGCGCCGGTCGGGCGGCGGCCGAGGATCTCCACCACCCGCTCGTACTCGTCCTTCTTCAGGCCGAGTTCGGCCCAGGGCAGCTCGACGTCGGGGGTCGCGGCCGCGTGCTCGACCGTGTCCAGAGGCGTCCGGCTCATGCGCCCACCAGCTTCTTGAGGATCGAGGTGAAGAAGGGAAGGCCGTCGGTGCGGCCCGTGCCGATCAGCGGCTCGACGGCGTGCTCGGGGTGCGGCATGAGGCCGACGACGTTCCCGGCCTCATTGGTGATGCCGGCGATGTCGCGGAGCGAGCCGTTGGGGTTGCCGTATCCGTCACCGGCTTCGCCGCCGACGACGTACCGGAACGCGACCCGGCCCTCGGCCTCCAACTGGTCGAGCGTGTACTCGTCGGCGACGTAGCGGCCGTCCATGTTCTTCAGGGGGATGGAGATCTCCTGCCCCTCGCGGTAGTCGGCCGTCCAGGCCGTGGCCGCGTTCTCCACCCGCAGCTTCTGCTCGCGGCAGATGAAGTGGAGGTGGTCGTTGCCCAGCATTCCGCCCGGCAGCAGGTGCGCCTCGGTGAGGACCTGGAAGCCGTTGCAGATACCGAGGACCGGCAGCCCGGCCTTCGCCTGCTCGATGACCGTCTCCATCACCGGCGAGAAGCGGGAGATGGCGCCGGCCCGCAGATAGTCGCCGTAGGAGAAACCACCGGGAAGGACCACCGCGTCGACCTGGTGAAGGTCCTTGTCCTTGTGCCAGAGGGCGACCGGTTCCGCGCCCGCGAGACGGATCGCGCGCTGGGTGTCACGGTCGTCGAGGCTTCCCGGGAAAGTGACGACGCCAATACGAGCGGTCACTTCGCCGCCTCCGCGACTTCCTCCACCTTGACGGTGAAGTCCTCGATCACGGTGTTGGCGAGGAAGGATTCCGCAAGATCATGGATGCGGGCGAGCGCGGCCTCGTCGACCGGCCCGTCAACTTCCAGTTCGAATCGCTTTCCCTGACGTACGTCGGAGATGCCTTCGAAACCCAGGCGCGGCAGCGCACGCTGGACCGCCTGGCCCTGGGGGTCGAGGATCTCCGGCTTGAGCATGACGTCGACTACGACGCGTGCCACTTGCACTCCCGGTGTGTGGTGCTGAGCTGGTTCCTTCAGACTACCCGCACAGAATTTCTACGCGGGTAGAGTTGTAGGAAACTACGTGAGGCGCGTCACGATCGGGTGACAGCGGGGGATCCACACGAAAAATTCTGGGAAAGTTCCCCGGGTTCGCCCACGACATCTATTGCGCCGGGACACGCGGACGGATTTAGTCGGGCTTCACTTTGTATTGCCAGGCACTGTACAAATGAATTGGCAATAGCCGATACTCGGCACGTCACCGCCATCGCCGTCATCGCCGATGAGCTGTAAAGACGTGCCACACGAAGGGACCGATATTCGTGGCGCAGAAGGTCGTGGTCACTCTCTTTGACGACATCGACGGCTCGGAAGCGGCGGAAACGATCGCCTTCGGACTCGACGGCAAGTCGTACGAGATCGACCTGAATCAAGCCAACGCCAAGCAACTGCGCAAGGCCCTGGAGCCGTACGTGGTGGCCGGCCGCAAGCGGTCGAAGTCGGGCAAGGCGTTCAAGCAGACGGAGGTCGCCCCCGACCCGGCGGCCGTCCGCGCCTGGGCACAGGCGAACAAGATGGATGTCCCGGCCCGCGGCCGCATCCCGAAGAAGGTGTACGAGGCGTTCAGCGCCGCCCAGTGACAGGGCGGCCGGCTGCCCTCAGGGGGTGTCAGCCACCCCTGGGGGCAGCCGACTTGCGCTACCCCCCTGCTGATCAGCTAATGTCTGGAGCACGCCGAGGGGCGCGGCCGAAAAGCCGAAACCCACGGAGTACATGCGGGTGTAGTTCAGTAGTAGAACATCCCCCTTCCAGGGGGAAGGCGCAGTGTGCAATTCCTGTCACCCGCTCTGGCACCACCGGTCCTGAGGATGCTTGTGGATCAGGTAGGCTGGTGCCCGCACCGATCGGTGGGAGCCGGTCGGGAGCAGTGCGGACGTAGCTCAGTTGGTAGAGCGCAACCTTGCCAAGGTTGAGGTCGCGAGTTCGAGCCTCGTCGTCCGCTCCAGCTCATAGAGGAAACCCCGGTCATGCGACTGGGGTTTTCTTGTGTGCTCCGGCCCCTTACCGCCCCCGGCATTTGTCATGGCGGGCTCCGTCCCGCCCGCGTCCCCGGAGACGCGGAAGCCATGGACCGGGAACACATGGAACACATGATGGAGATCACAGATCTCGGGCTTCTCCACGGGGCGGATTCGACGCGTACCCACGGGGCGGGTTCGAGGCGGTCCGCGGAACATCCTTCTCCGTGGCCCGCGGCGAGATCTTCGCGCTGCCCGTCACCTGCAGCGCCGGAAAGACGTCCACGGTCGTACGGCTGCTGCCCGCGGGCGACGAGCATCTGCCCCGGGGCGCCCTGGCCGCGCTGCCCGGGCTCGGCGAGGGCGAACTGGTCGTCGTCGCCGAGGCGGCCGCCGGCCCGGAGGCGCCCGCCTCGACGCGGGCCCGTCGCCCGCGGCCCGGAGGCGCCCGCCGTGGCGCCGCCCGTCGCCCCGATGTCGCGGTGCCCGAGCTCCAGATGCCCGGCGCCGATGGGCCGATGATGTGAGGGTCGCCACATCGCTCCGTGCCGAACTGCCCGGCTGCCAGCTGCTGATCGGCACCGGTCGCGGGTGGGCCGGCCCTCCGAAGCGGACCTGGCGACCGCGGTGCGGGGGTGCGTCCTGAAAGCGGTGAGCGCGCAGCGGCTCGCGTGGATCCTCCGGGCCGGGCACGCCGGAAACCGTTACGTCGAGCCGGTGTTGGCCGCCGGCACGATCTCCGCCGGGGACTCGCAGCCGACCGCGCGGGAGGCCGAGGCGCCGCCGTCGGCGGCCGACGGCGCACCGGTCGCCGAGAGCGCCGAGCGGGCCGCGCTGTCGCCGGGGACCGTGCGGAACCATCTCTCCTCGGCCGTCACCAAGCCCGGTGCCGAGAACCGTCATGCGGCAGTGCGTCTCACGCGGGAGCGAGGTTGGGTATAGTTGCTCTCGCGCCACGGCGCATGCGGACGTAGCTCAGTTGGTAGAGCGCAACCTTGCCAAGGTTGAGGTCGCGAGTTCGAGCCTCGTCGTCCGCTCAGAAGAGAAGGCCCCCGGTTTCCGCCGGGGGCCTTCGGCGTTCCCGGGCCGAGGGCCCGGGAACGCCTCCGTCACGACCAGGTGTTGCCCGTCAGCCGCTCGTACGCCTCGATGTACTTCGCGCGGGTCGCCTCGACCACCTGCTCCGGCAGCGGCGGCGGGGGCTGCTCGCTCCCGCGGTCCCAGCCGGACTCGGCCGAGGTCAGCCAGTCGCGCACGTACTGCTTGTCGAACGACGGCTGGGCGCGGCCCGGCTGCCACTCGTCGGCCGGCCAGAAGCGGGACGAGTCCGGGGTGAGGACCTCGTCGGCGAGGACCAGGATGTCGTTCTCGAAGCCGAACTCGAACTTCGTGTCGGCCAGGATGATCCCGCGGTCCCGGGCGATGTCCCGGGCGCGGCCGTACACCGCGAGGGTGGCCTGGCGCAGCTGGGCGGCGGTCTCGGCGCCGACCTGGCGGGCGACCTCCTCGTACGACACGTTCTCGTCGTGCTCGCCGACCTCGGCCTTGGTGGCCGGGGTGAAGATCGGGGCGGGCAGCTCGGAGCCGTCGACCAGGCCCTCGGGGAGGGCGAGGCCGCAGACCGTGCGGGACTCCTGGTACTCGGCCAGACCCGAGCCGGTGAGGTAGCCACGGGCCACGCACTCGACCGGGAGCATCTTCAGGGACTTGCAGATCAGGGTGCGACCCGCCCAGTCGGCGGGGGCGCCCTCGGGCAGCTCGGTGCTGATGACGTGGTTGGGGACCAGGTCGGCGAGCTTGTCGAACCACCACAGGGAGAGCTGGGTCAGGACCCGGCCCTTGTCGGGGATCTCGGTCGGCAGCACCCAGTCGTACGCGGACAGGCGGTCGCTGGCGACCATCACGAGGTCACCGGCCTCGTTCTGGTACAGCTCGCGCACCTTGCCGGTGTGCAGATGCACCAGACCCGGCACCTCCAGGGGCTCGGGCTTTTCGACGAATCCGGACACGGTTCCTCCCCGTGGTTCTGTACAGGTGCCCTCGATTCTCCCGTATGCCGGGTTGCGCACGGACAGCGGGGCCGCGCGGCCACCTGTGCGGGTCAGTCGTGTTTGCAGATGCGGTCCAGGAGGTTGGCGGTGGCGCGCTGGACCCGGGGGTCGACGTGGCCGGGGCGGTCCAGGGCCGGGGACCAGGCGAAGGTGCCGGAGGCGAAGACCAGGGCGCCGGAGGGGGCGCGGTAGAGGGAGGTCTCCTGGTGGCGCAGGACGCCGCCGTTGTCGGTGTAGGGGGAGTGGGCGAGCAGGATGCGCTCCTCGTGCTCGGGCAGCGCGGTGCGCGGGAAGTAGCGGTCGGCCTCGCCGGCCACCAGACCCGGGAGTCCGTCGCCCTCGTGCGCTCCGGTGCCCTCCCAGAGCCAGTGCCCCGCGTTGCGCACGATCAGGGGGTACGGCTCGGGCACCCGGCCCGCGTACTGGATGCCGACCGTCTGCTGTTCCGGCCGGTCGATCTCACGCCAGAGCACGGGCTTTCCCGGGCCCTTGCGCTTTCGGCAGGTCAGCAGGCGGTTCTCGACCCCGGACGGGGAAGGCCCCAACTCCACCTGCCAGTACATCGTGTTGGCGGAGAGGAAGACGAGGCTCGTGCCGCTGTCGCGGGCCAGTTCGACCGTGCGGCGCATCTGCGGCGACCAGTACTCGTCGTGGCCCGGGAAGACCAGGCCCCGGTAGCGGGTGGGGTCGACACGGCCGGCGTGCAGGTCGCGGGCGTCGGCGTAGGCGAGGTCGTAGCCGTAGCGCTCGGCCCAGCGGATGAAGTCGTAGGCGTGGCCGACGTGCAGGGGCAGGCCGGCGCCCGCGTACGGCCGGTCGAAGGAGACGGTGGTCGCCGCGTCGGCCTCGCCGAGCAGCCGGCCCCGCTCGTCCCAGGCGTGGTAGAGGCTGGCGCCGGTGTGGCCGTCCTCGGGGTAGAGGTTGTACGCCTGCCAGGTGATGTCCGGCAGCAGGAGCAGCAGGTCGGCCGGGTGGTCGTCGCGGATGGTGAAGGGCACGTGGGAGCGGTAGCCGTCGGCCGTGGTGAGCACGGCGACGTACGCGCCGATGCTCCAGTACGACGGGACCTGCAGCCGCCACGACAGCCACCAGTGGTGGCAGGAGACCGTGCGGTCGGCGGTCAGCGGCGGCGGCTGGACGATGCCGGACAGCCGGGGGCTGGTGGTGATCTTGGATGCGCCGTCGCCGCCGTAGTGGCCGATGCGGTAGATGTCGACGCTGAATTCCTGTGGCGGATCGACGGTGATGTGGAAGTCGACGGCCTCGCCCGGGGCGACCGCGCCGGTCGAGGTGAATCCTTTGATCTGGCGGTGCACGTCGTCCGCCGAGCGCGGGCCGCCGATGGCGGTGCGCGGTGCGGGGACCCTGGGGTTCTCGCCGGTGGGCTGTGGCCGGCTGGGGTCCACGTACCAGGGGACGACATGACCGGTGTCGTCGAAGTAGGTCTCACTGCCGCGCAGCCAGGGAACGGGACCCTGGCCGAAGGGATCCGTGACGGCGTGCGCGAGTGCTCCCGACTCCCAGCGGCGGATCTGGTCCGATGCCATGGTGGCTCCCCTCCCGCGTGCCCCCGCGAAGTGTGCCGATACGAGCCGATGTGCGATGTGGGCGCACGTGCTGTGCTGTCGTACCTGTGTCCTGCGCCGTTGCGCCCGCGTCCTGCGTCGTCGTACCTGTTTCGGGCGCTGCCGTCTCGCCGATGGCGCCGTGTCCCGCCATGCGTGCCACGCGTGCCATGCGTGCGGTGCCGCGACTGTGGCGTCTGCCTTATGTCGGGTGCGCTTGCCACATCCGCGAACGATCCCAGCACATCACATAACGCACGCGTACGGTCACGGTTCGTCGTGAATTTGCCTGAAGTGGAACACTTCACTCCGCTAAAGCACCGAAAAGCCGAGGTCAGACCAGTCGGAGCGGTTTCTCCGGCCGTATTCCGGACTTGACCAGCCAGGCCCGCAGCGGGGCCGGGTCTCCCTCCTCGATGAGGCTGAGAACTCTGGGCGTCAGGTCGGCGGCCCGCTCGCCGCCGACCAGCAGGGACGGGCCGTCGAGCCAGTCCAGGCCGGGGGTGGCTCCGGCGGTGTCCACGGCCGCGCAGCACACCATCGCCGTCACGTGGTCGGCGAGGAGTTCGCGGGCGGTGCGCGGGGGCTGGAGCGGGAAGAGGGGCAGTGCGCCGTCGTCCCACAGAGGGCTGCCGGGGCCGCCCTGGCCGCCGGGGGCGGGGCCGCCGGAGGGTGGCACCGCGGCGGCCGTCGTCCCGGGCGTGCCCTCGTGCTCCTCGCGGGCGAGGGCCGCGGTGAGGCCGGCGGCGAGAGCGGCGCTGCGCTCGGTACCGGCGGGCTCGCCGGCTTCCTCGTCCTCGCAGCCGGGGGTGCGGGAGTCCGCGTCGTACGCCGGAGGGCACGGGCGGCTGCCGGCGGCGGACGGGACGGTCAGGTGGTCCAGGACGCGGGCCAGGGTCGGGCCGTCCGGCTCGGGGGCGGCGGGATCCGGGGTGGCGCGGACCCCGAGGGCGTCCAGGACGCGGTGCAGGCGGGCCGCCTCGGTGCGCCAGGTACGGTCGACGACCTCGTCCGGGTACTCCTGCCAGGCCACCGGCGACCAGGCCGGGCCGGGCTCGGCGGGGCCGCCGTGGAAGAGGCGGGCGGCGAGCAGCGAGGCGGCCTCGTCCACCAGCCCCGGCTCCTCCAGCAGGTCGCAGGCGGGCCGCTCGCCGAGCCGGGAGGCGAAGCCCTCGGCCAGCCGGTCGCGCCGGGACAGCTCGGTGAGGGCCGCGACCACGCCCGCGTCCAGCCGGGAGGGCCAGCGGCCCATCCGCCAGGCGGGCAGCGCGACCCGGGTGAGCAGGCGGTCCCAGCCGGCGTACGCGAGGCCGACCTGTTCCTGGGCGACGATCCGCAGTCCGTAGTCCACGGCCTGGGCCCGCTCAGCGGCCGCGGCGGCGACCCCGCGCTCCATCAGTGCCGCGTGCTCCCGGCAGCCGCGCAGCAGCAGCCGGGCCACCCAGCCGACGCCCGCGCACACCAGGCGGGCGGCCGGACATCGGGCGGGCGTCGCGGAGACGCCCACCGCCGCGTCCAGGCCTCGCACGAAGCGGCGGGCGGCCGCTATGTCCGGGTGCGCCGAGGGGCCCGTACCGGCGACGACCGGGGCGAGGACCGCGCGCAGCTCGCCGACGCGCATCCACCACAGGAACGGGGAGCCTATGACGAGGACGGGGGCGGCCGGGGTGCGGCGGTGCGGACCCGGGGTGCCGAGCTCGTCGCCGCCCTTGGGCGCGGGCGGGCCGTGCGCCGGGTGGGTGCGGTCCTCCAGCCAGCTGTCACAGTCCGGGGTGAGCGCTATGGCGGAGGGCGCCGGCACGTCGAGGCGGTCGGCGAGGTCGCGCATCATCCGGTACAGGTCCGGAGCGGACTCCTCCGGGATCGGGACGGTGGGGCTCACGGCCGGGCGGGCGCGGGCCACGACCAGGGCGACAGCGGCGGCGGCCAGCAGCACCAGTACGGCGAGGGCGCCGACGATCCAGCGGGCGGTGTCCCAGCCGTGGCCGACGAAGTGGCCGGTGGAACCGCCGGTCAGCAGGATCACCGCGGCCGCGGCGGGCAACAGGGCCATGGCCAGGGCCCGGCCGCGGATACGCAGCACGGCGAGCGCCCGGCTGCGCGCCGCCTGCGCTCCCGCCTCCGCGCCGATTCCGACGCTGGTACTGGTCACGTCCCGACCTCACCCCCTCCCTGCTGTCCTCGGCCTGTCCTGGCTGTTGCTCACTCCCCCACTGTGGCACCCGTCACTGACATCGCAATGCCGGTGGGCCAAGTGCCGGAACGCTTGCGCCGCACCCTAGTTGGGGCCTCGGCCCCCGTCAGCCGGATGGGGCATCGGTCACTCGATGGAATGGCTTTGGTCAGAGGTGATCGACAGACAGCAATGATCAGGCCCCGGATTTCGGGGTCCGGGGCCTGGTCGGGAACGGGTCTGCGGGAACCGGGGTCAGGCCTCCCCGGCCGCCGCCTTCGCGGCGATGTCCGTACGGTGCTGGGAGCCGTCGAGTCCGATCCGGGCCACCGCCGTGTACGCCCGCTCACGGGCCTGGGTGAGGTCCTTGCCGGTCGCCGTGACGGAGAGGACCCGGCCGCCGGCGCTGACCACGTCGTCGCCGACGCGCTTGGTCCCCGCGTGCAGGACGTAGGCGTGCGGCGCGTCCACGGCGGCGATCTCGTCGAGGCCGGTGATGGGGTCGCCGGTGCGCGGGGTGTCCGGGTAGTTGTGCGAGGCGACGACGACGGTGACGGCCGCGTCGTCGCGCCAGCGCAGCGGCGGCAGGTCGCCGAGGCCGCCGTTCGCGGCGGCGAGCAGGACGCCGGCCAGCGGGGTCTTCAGACGGGCGAGGACCACCTGGGTCTCCGGGTCGCCGAAGCGGGCGTTGAACTCGATGACCCGCACACCGCGCGAGGTGATCGCGAGGCCGGCGTAGAGCAGACCGGAGAACGGGGTGCCGCGGCGCCGCATCTCGTCGACGGTCGGCTGGAGGACGGTCTCCAGGACCTCGTCGACGAGCTTGGGGTCGGCCCAGGGCAGCGGGGAGTAGGCCCCCATGCCGCCCGTGTTCGGGCCCTCGTCCCCGTTCAGGGCGCGCTTGAAGTCCTGGGCGGGCTGCAGCGGGAGGACCGTCTCGCCGTCGGTGATCGCGAAGAGGGAGACCTCGGGGCCGTCCAGGAACTCCTCGATGACGACACGGTCGCAGGCGGCGGCGTGCGCCTTTGCGGCCTCCAGGTCGTCCGTGACGACGACGCCCTTGCCGGCCGCGAGTCCGTCGTCCTTCACGACGTACGGCGCGCCGAAGGCGTCCAGCGCCTCGGCGACCTCCTCGGCGTTCGTGCAGACGTACGAGCGGGCCGTGGGCACTCCGGCCCCGGCCATCACGTCCTTGGCGAACGCCTTGGACCCCTCGATCCGTGCGGCCGCCCCGGAGGGGCCGAAGACCGGGATGCCCGCCTCGCGCACGGCGTCGGCGACCCCGGCGACCAGGGGGGCCTCCGGGCCGACGACCACGAGGTCGGCGCCGGTCTCCCGGGCCAGCTCGGTGACGGCCGCGCCGTCCAGGGCATCGACCTGGTGCAGCTCGGCCACCTCGGCGATGCCGGCGTTGCCGGGGGCGCAGTGCAGCGCGGTGACGTCGGGATCGAGGGACAGAGAGCGGCACAGGGCGTGTTCGCGGGCGCCGCTGCCGATGACGAGGACCTTCACGGGGGCCAGCGTAGCCGGGTGGGCCGACTGGAGGTTCCTCCAAGGGGCCGGAGCTGCGGGGTGGCCGCCCGCTGAAGTGGCCGTCCTTGGGGGCTGCCGCCCCCAAACCCCCGCTTCGGCCTGAACGGCCTCGTCCTCAAACGCCGGACAGGCTGGGAGTGAACCCGGCGTCACTCGTTCTGGAACTCCTCCACCACCGTCGCCCCCAGTTCCTTCACGATCAGTTCGTGGCCGGAGAGGGCCGACTCGTCGAGGTCGGGGTCGTCCTCCTCGGGGATGTCGTCCTCGGGGGCTACCGGGGGCGGTTCCGGGGCGGTGGGGGCCGGGGCCGGCGCCGACGGGGAGGAAGGCCGGCTCTGGGCCGGGCCCGTTGCCGGGGCCTGCTGGGCGGGCGCGGGACGGGCCGGGGCCGCCGGGGCGGCACTGCCGTAGCCGGATGCCGCGGGCGCGCCGTAGCTGGCGGACGGCCCGCCGCCGTAACCTCCGCCGGGCGGCGGAGCTGCGCCGCCGCCACCTGTCGGGTCGACGACCGCCTCGATCCGCCACTGCACGCCGAACTGTTCGCCCAGCGCCTGCCGCAGCACCTCCTCGCTGCCACTGCTCGCGAAGTTGTCCCGGGCGCCGGCGTTGACGAAGCCGAGCTGGAGGGTGGTGCCGTCGAAACCGGCGACCTGGGCGTTCTGGCTGAGCAGGATCCAGGTGAAGCGGCGGCGGTTCTTGACCGCTTCCAGGATGTTCGGCCAGAGCACCCGCGGGTCGAGACCACCCGCAGGGGCGGCGGGAGCGGGAGCCGAAGCGGCGGTCGGGGCCGGGGCGGGGGCCGGCTGGGCCGCCCGCGTCGCCGGGGACGGCGGGGATGGCGGGGCCTGCTGAGCCGCCGGAGCGCCCGTGGCCGTCGGCCAGCCGCCGGGGCGGCGGGTACCGCCGCCTGCGGGGGTTGCCGTCGGCCAGGCGCCGGGCGCGGGAGGGGGAGGGGTAGGGGCGGAGGCAGGGGCAGCGGCAGCCGCCTCCGCGGCGACCGGAGGCACTGGGGCCGGTGCGGGTGCCGGGCTCGCCGCGGGGGCCGGGGTGGGCGCCGGGGGCGGGGTCGGCGCCTGGGTCGGGCTCGGCGCCTGGGTCGGGCTCGGCGCCGCTCCCCCTCGTACGGCCGCGCGGGCCGCGGCCGGGCCGCCCGCCTGCTGCACAGGAGCCGGGGGCGGCGGCAGGTGCGCCTCCGGACCAGGGACGTATCCCATGGCGGGCGCACCGCCCCCGCCCGAGAAGTTGACGCCCCGCTCCAGCCGGTCGAGGCGGGCCATCACGGACCGCTCGTCCCCGTACGCCGCCGGCAACAGCACGCGGGCGCAGATCAGCTCCAGCTGGAGGCGCGGGGACGTGGCGCCGCGCATCTCCGTAAGGCCCTGGTTGACGAGGTCGGCGGCGCGGCTGAGCTCGGCGGCGCCGAAGATGCCGGCCTGGGCCTGCATCCGTTCGAGAACGTCTGCGGGGGCGTCGAACAGCCCCTTCTCGGCGGCGTCCGGGACGGCGGCGAGGATCACCAGGTCCCGCAGCCGCTCCAGCAGGTCGGCGACGAAGCGGCGCGGGTCGTTGCCCCCCTCGATGATCCGGTCGACGACCTCGAAGGCCGCGGCGCCGTCGCCCGTCGCGAAAGCCTCGACGACGGAGTCGAGCAGCGACCCGTCCGTGTACCCCAGCAGAGAGGTGGCCATGGCATACGTCACACCGTCTGCACCGGCCCCGGCGAGCAGCTGGTCCATGACGGACATGGAGTCACGCACGGATCCGGCGCCGGCCCGCACGACGAGCGGCAGCACGCCCTCCTCGACGGGGATCTTCTCCTGGCCGCACACCTCGCCGAGGTAGTCCCGGAGAGTCCCCGGCGGCACCAGCCGGAACGGATAGTGATGGGTCCGCGACCGGATGGTCCCGATGACCTTCTCGGGCTCGGTCGTGGCGAAGATGAACTTGAGATGCTCCGGCGGCTCCTCGACGACCTTGAGCAGCGCGTTGAAGCCGGCCGACGTGACCATGTGGGCCTCGTCGATGATGTAGATCTTGTAGCGGCTGGAGGCGGGCCCGAAGAAGGCCTTCTCGCGCAGCTCACGGGCGTCGTCCACACCACCGTGAGAGGCCGCGTCGATCTCGATGACGTCGATGGAACCGGGCCCGTTGCGCGCCAGGTCCTGGCACGACTGGCACTCCCCGCACGGAGTCGGGGTGGGACCCTGCTCGCAGTTCAGGCACCGGGCCAGGATCCGCGCGCTGGTCGTCTTCCCGCACCCACGCGGCCCGCTGAACAGGTACGCGTGATTGACCCGGTTGTTCCGCAGCGCCTGCTGCAACGGGCCGGTGACATGCTCCTGCCCGATGACCTCGGCGAACGACTCCGGGCGATAGCGGCGGTACAGCGCGAGAGACGACACACCTACGAGGTTATAGGCGCCCACTGACAACCAGCCCCGCCCGCAAACGCAAGGGCCCCCCACGCACCCGCCAGAGCCAACCTACCCTTGCTGCCTTCCGGCCCTGGGGGAGTTCAGTCAGATAGCGCCGCGTGAGGGGCTCCGCACAGAGTACCCGACGTCAGCAGGTGAGAACGAGTTCGCGAGCACTCCTCTCGGTCATGTAATGTTTCCGGCGGAGGATTCGCCTAGAGGCCTAGGGCGCACGCTTGGAAAGCGTGTTGGGGGCAACCCCTCACGAGTTCGAATCTCGTATCCTCCGCCAGTGCCTCACCGGGCACGATGTCGAAGGGCCCCACCGCTTGCGGTGGGGCCCTTCGACGTTGTCCGTCTCAGTTCGTTTTCGGGAGCCCCCAGAGCGCATCGCCAACTTGCCGCGCGACCTTTCGGAGAGTGGTCCCGGTCACGTGCATGTACCGAGCGCGCATCCGGGCCGTTCCTCCGGGCTCCCACCCCATGATCGAGTCGATCACGACGTCCGGGACGCCGAGGATCAGGAGCACGGTCGCGGCGGTGTGGCGAGCGTCATGAAGACGGCCGTCTCGTACGCCGGCGTCCCGGAGAAGCCTCTTCCGGACATGGAAGTCGGTGTTGGGGCTCAGCGGTCCGCCGACCGGCGAGGCGAAGACGTACCCCTTGCCCTGCCGGTCGGCACCGGCCGCCCCCGTTTGCTCCCGCTTGGGGCAGTAGCCCGCCTTCCGGCCGCAGGGTTCGCCGCCGCAGCCGTGCGCGTGCTTCGGCCGGAGCCGGTTCTTGCGGATGCGGGCGTACCCCGCGTCGAGGTCGACGTCTTCCCAGTGCCCCGAGCGCCTCACCTTGCCGAAGGCCGAGCGCCAGGGCGACGACCCAGCCCGCGCTGCTGCGGAGCTTGGCCGCCTCGACGAGGAGGCTCTGTACCTCTTCGATCGTGTACGGCTCGATGTCCTCCTCTTCCAGGCGGGGAGCCTTGGCGATCTCGGCCGCGTTGGTGACGACGTGCCCGCGCCGGACCGCTTCACCGACGGCGACCCGGATCGTGCGATGCGCGTGATGGGCGGTGCCGGCGGAACTCCCGGAAGCCTGCGTTCTCCGAGACGTACGGCTTGGCGACGTTCTCAGTGCTCAGCACAGGCCTGGAGCCGGGGTGTCACCCGTGCGAGCTACGCGCGAGAGACATCTGGGGGGTGACGCCTCCGGGCTGCCGAATCCCTAGCGTCTGTGGTGTCGCCGCCGCACACCGGCGGCGGCGCCGGACAAGGGTCCGCGCACCGTCCGGGTGCAGGCCCGGAACCCACACCTACTGCGACTTTCCTCGTTCTGCCTGGAGGCCCCGTGAACCGCATACTCAAGACCATCGCCGTGGCTGCCACGTTCTCCGCCGTGGCCGGCGCGGGCTTCGTCAGCCACGGGGAACTCACCGCCCGGACGCGGACGGAGACGCAGACACTGAACGTGGTGGCCGCCACGACGGTGCGGCACGGACACCTGGACTCGTTCACGGGGACCGAGAAGATCCTCGTCAACGGCTACTCGGTGAACGTCTCGTGCTCCGGCCGTCCGGTGGCTGACCGGCCGGTCATCATGCTCATGGCCGGTGCGGGCGACGGGCTGGACACGATGGCCGGCCTGCAGGAGACCTTGAGCAAGGAGGACAGGGTCTGCTCCTACGACCGGCTCGGCGAGGGCCAGAGCGACCAGCCGAAGGGCCCCCAGACCATCCGCGACAGCGGCAGGATCCTCACCGGCGTGCTCGACCGGATCGCCGGTGATCGCCCGGTCGTGCTGGCCGCCCACTCCCTCGGCGGACTGATCGCCGGCCGGTACGCCCCCGACCACCGGGACCGGGTCAAGGGTCTGGTTCTGATGGACGCCACGCTCCCGGCCCTGAAGGCGAGCATCCTGAAGGTGATCCCCGAGACCGCCACCGGGATCGCGGCCGAGGTGCGTGCCCAGGCCATCGCGGTCAACGAGGGCCAGAACCCGGAGCGGCTCGTCGTCCCCGACGCCGAGGTCCGCTCCGCGGGGAACATCCCGGTGCAGATCATCAAGCACGAGGCAGCGTTCGGCGACATCCCCGACTACGGCCCCGCCCTGGAGCAGGCGTGGGCCGAGGGCCAGCAGCAGTGGCGCGCGCTCTCCAGGCGCAGCGTCCTCAGCACCGCCGCCGGCAGCGGTCACTACATCTACGTCGACCGCCCCGACCTCGCCGTCAAGGCTATTCAGACGGTCACCGCCCAGGCCGCCGCTGCTCGGTAGCCGCAGAGGGCTTCGGCCGCCGCGCTGTCGATCCAGCCCATCTCCGCCCGGGAAGCAGACAGCAACAGGTCAGGCGCTGACACCGCTGCGCCACGGGTCAGCCGACCGATCGCCCATAGAGGACCCGAGCTTCCCAAGCTCAGGGCTCAGGCCGAAGTCCCAAGGCAGCGCTTCCGCTTTCCGGGGGATGCTCCCCTCATGTGGGCCCGCTGATCACTGGCGTACGCCATCCTGGAAACCGGCGCCGGGACTCCGGCCCGCCGCGACATCCCTGGTCTTACGAGGTGCACACCACGTGAAGTCACGATCAACACTGACGGCATGGCTGGGCAGCCTCGACGCCTCTCGGCTGGCACGCGTACTCGGGACGCGGAAGGATGCCGTCTCCCCTCCCGAGCCGCGCTCAGTGGGAGAACTGGCGGACCGGCTTCAGCGCCCGGGATCGGTGGCACTGGCCCTGCCGCGGCTCGCGCTGCCGCATCTCCAGGTGGCCGAGGCGCTGGCGGCGCTGGCGGCGCCCGCGGCGCGCGATGCCCTGGCGGAACTGCTGGGAGTGGTCGGCGAGGAATCCACCCGCGAACTGGACGCCGTGCTGGAAGTGCTCGCCGATCACGCTCTGGTCTGGCCGGACGGCACCGGGCGGCTCCGTATGGCCGGACCCCTGCGGCAGGCCTGGGACACGCCCCTGGGGCTGGACGCGCCGCTGGAGCAGCTGCTCGCCGGCGCGACCTCCGACGAACTGCGCGGCATGCTGGCGGCACTGGGCCTCAAGCCGCCGGGCACCAAGCCCCAGCGACTGGCCGCACTGGTGGGACACCACAGCGACCCGGAGCAGGTTGTCTCGGTGGTCTCGAAAGCCCCCGCGGCGGCCCGGAAGCTGCTCGACCGCCGAGCGGAGGGTGTGTCGGGGCAGACCCGGTTCGTCGTGTTCGGCGCTCTCGGCCCCGGTCTCGAACCGGGCGAGCGATGGGCGCTGGAGCGGGGACTCCTGATCCAGGACCGTCACCGCCACGGTCCGGCGCGCATGCCGGCCGAGGTCGCGCTCGCACTGCGCGGACCGGGCTGGCACGCCCCGTTCGAACCCGTCCCGCCTGCCACGCGCCTGGCGTCCATCACCTCGACCGAGGTGGACCACGAGGCGTCGGCCGCGGCCACGGCGTTCGTGTCGCACGCCGCCTCGGTTCTGTCGGCCTGCTCGGCGACCGCGCCCGCCCGGCTGAAGTCCGGCGGGATCGGCGCGCGTGAACTGGCCCGCATCGGCAAGGCGGTCCAGACCGACGACGCCGTCGTACGCCTCACCCTGGAGACCGCGTACGCCGCGGGTCTCCTGGGCCGGGACGGCGATCGCGTCGCACCCACCGACGCGTATGACGCCTGGGCGGAACAGGAGCCCCCGGAGCAGTTCGCCGTACTGCTCCAGGCCTGGCGGAACCTGCCGCTCACCCCGACCCAGGCACGCGACGAGGACAACAAGGCGCTTCCCGCTCTTTCGGGAGCACCGCCCTGCGACGGCTGCGCGCAGGCTCGCCACGGGCTGCTGGCCGCAGCCGCGCGGCTGCCGGCAGGACAGGGTGCGACGGCCACCTCGGATCTGGGGCCCCTGATCACGTGGTACCGCCCGCTCGCCCACTCGTCGCCCTCGGACGGAACACCCTTCGCCGCCGTGATCCGTGAGGCCGAGCTCCTGGGCGTACTCGCCCGCGGTGCCCTGTCCGCCCTCGGCATCCACCTCGCAACCGGCGACACGGAGGGGCTGGGCATCGAGTGCCGGCGACTGCTGCCCTCGGCCACCGCGACGGCACGGATCGGCGCGGACCTCACCGCCGTCGTCACCGGCACACCGTCCGCGCGGCTGGCCTCACTCCTGGACTCCGTCGCCGACCGCGAGACCAGCGGCACGGCATCGGTGTGGCGGTTCGGCGCCGCCGGCATCCGGCGGGCCCTGGACGCGGGCCGTCGCCCCGAGGACATCACGGCCGACCTGGCCGCCGTCGCCGCCGGGCCCCTGCCGCAGCCCCTGTCGTACCTGATCGCCGACACCGCCCGCGGCCATGGGCGGGTGCGCATAGCCCCCGCCGCCTGTGTCCTCCACAGCGACGAACCCGCCCTCCTGGCCGAACTCGTCGCCCACCGCAGGCTCGCGCCGCTCGGACTGCGACAGCTGGCACCGACGGTGCTGGTCAGCCGCAGCCCGCTCGACACGACTCTCGGCGCGCTCCGGGCCGAGGGATACGCCCCCGTCGCCGAGACTGCCGAGGGCACGGTACGGATCGAGAAGGCCGAGTCCCAGCGGGCCGCCGCCGCTGTGCCGGCTCCGCGCGGCACCGGCGCGAGGGGCAACGGCCGGGCCAACGCCACAGCCGCGGCGAAGGCATCCGCCGTGGCCGACCCGAGCATCCTGGCCGCCCAGCTGCTGCAGGCTCCGCCGACGCCTCCCGAACCCGCGCCGTTCGACGGCGGACCGGCCTTCGCCACGGACACGGAGGAGATCGTCGCAGGGTGGGCGAAACGCCTGCCGTACAGCGACGTCCGTCAGCTCGCCCATGCCATCGACGCCGGTGAACCCATCACCGTCGAGTACGTCGCCGCCTCGGGAAACCGGACGATGCGCACCCTCAGCCGCCTCATGCTCGACCCGCCCTACCTCGAAGCGTGGTGCCATCTGCGGGACGACGAGCGCGTTTTCACCCTCTCCCGAATCCACGGCGTCATGAGTCCCATGCCCGAATAGGGGCCGAACAGGGGGCCGTTGCTCTTCCTCGGCTCGGTCAAGTGGGGCAGGGGCCGGAAGCTGAACCCCTGGTCGCGGTTCGGGTTCCGAAGGGCGACCGGGTACAGTCTCCGCTCATCTCTGGAGGGACTGCCGCCGTCGTACTTGTCCGGGCCGTTTTTCTCGTCGGGGCGGGCGAACGGGGGACCGGAATGGATGAGGAGTGGGGTCGGTGAGCGGCGACGAGCGGGTGGGACCGCCCAGTTTCGGCACTGAGCGGGACACACTGCGGGCTTTTCTCGACTACCACCGGGCGACCCTCGCCATGAAGTGCGAGGGGCTCACCGACGAGGAGTTGCGGCGGCGGTCGATGCCGCCGTCCACGTTGTCGCTGCTCGGTCTGGTGCGGCACATGGCGGAAGTGGAACGCGCCTGGTTCCGCCGGGTGTTCGAGGACCAGGGCGCGCCCATGGTGTGGTCCGACGAGATCGACTTCCAGGCGGCGTACGACGCGAGCGGGTCGACCAGGCAGGAGGCGTTCGCCGCCTGGGAGGCCGAGGTGGCGACCTCGCGCCGTATCGAGCGTGCGGCCGGCTCCCTGGACCAGGCCGGATACCAGCCGAGGTGGGAGGAGGAGGTGTCGCTGCGCATGGTGATGCTGCACGTCCTCCTGGAGTACGGCCGCCACAACGGGCACGCCGACTTCCTGCGCGAGGGCGTCGACGGGACCGTGGGCGCCTGAGCGGGCAGGCGCCCACGGTCGGGGTTCGGCTAGGCGGCGATCCGGATCTTCTTCGTCACCGTCACCTGGTCCAGGTCGGACACCCTTACCGTCACCGACATCGTCCACTCGCCCGCGATCGGGAGGTTGACGGAGTCGGCGGCCCAATAGCCGCCGCGGTCCGTCACGTTGGCGGGCAGGGGACCGATCTTCTGGGCGGCGAGGGTGAAGGAGAGGCGGAGTTCGGGAACGGAGGAGATGCCGCCGTCGGGGCCGAAGGCGACCGCCTGCACCGAGTTCGCGCCGACCCGGCCCGGGTCCAGGGTGATCTGTACCTTGCCGTGGCCGTTCGGAGTGCCGACGTCGAAGGGGACGACGGCGACGGCGGCCGCGGGGATGCCGGTCGTGCCCGGCGCCGTACCCGACTCGGCCGCCTCGGCCGCGGCCCGGCCGGGCAGGGTGCCGGTGAGGATCGTGGTGATGCCCAGGACGGCGACGCCGACGGCCACTTCGGTGAGGATCGAACGGCGCAGGGCGGCCTGGTGACGGCCGGTGGAGGTGGCGGGCGGTTCGTCCGGGCTTGACGGTTTGCCGAGGGGGGACGGTTCGGCCACGGGTGGTGGGTTCTCGGCAGTCGGTGGGTTCGCCGGGGCCGGGGCGCCGACCGGCAGGGGGACGCGGTCGGGGGTGGGCACGGCCGGAGCCGTTGCCGTCGCCAGTTTCGCCGTCCAGCGGCGGGACCGCGAGGCCGCCGCCAGCAGCAGGGTCACCGCGGCCAGTTTGAGGAGGAGGAGCCGGCCGTACGACGTGTCGGTGAGCGCCTGCCAGGAGCCGAGGCCGCGCCAGGACTGGTAGACGCCGGTGCCGACGAGGACCGTCACCGCGGCGAAGGCCACGCGGGAGAAGCGGGCGACCACGGCGGCGGGCAGGGGCGTGGCGGAGCGCTGGAGGGTGATGAGGAGGGCCGTGAGGCCGCCCAGCCAGAGCGCCATGGACAACAGGTGCAGCACGGAGGACGTCATCGCCAGCGGGACCTGGATGCCGGCCGAGGCATGTTCCGCCGCCGCCCAGGTCAGGGCCAGGGCGAGGGAGAGGACGGCGGCCGTGGCGAGGAGGGGGCGGGACGGGCGGGCCCCGTTCACGCGCTTGCGGAGGACGAGGTACAGGGCTGCCGTGAGGGCCAGGAGGGCCACCCGGGTCAGCAGGGCGAGGCCGGGGCGGCCGGTCGCGGACTTGGCGAGGGCGGAGAGGTCGAAGGCCGTCGCCGGGGAGGTGCCCTCCTCGTACGGGGAACGGAGGACGAAGAGGAAGAGGGTGGAGGCGAGCAGGGCCCACCAGGCCGCGCGGACCGGTCGGCGCAGAGGGGCGGGGTCCGGCGGGCGGCAGACGGCCATGAAGGCGACGGCGCCTATGAGCAGCGCCACGGCTGTGTACGCGACGTAGCGGCCGATGTTGTAGAGGCTGCCGGTGACCGGGTTCTCGTCGGCCCCGATGGCGACGGTCGCCCTGGTCGCCGACGGCTTGCCCACGGAGAAGGTGAGGGCGCCGGAGATGGGGTGACTGTCCGCCGAGACGATCCGCCACGCCACGGTGAACGTGCCGGTGCGGAGTTTCTTCGGGAAGGTGATCCGGGCGGTGTCCGAGCCGGCCGGGCCGTGTTCGGCCTCGCCGGTGGTCACCCGGTGGTTGGTGGGGTCGTACACCCGGAACGAGTCGTCGAGGAGGCCGACGGACTCGGTGAAGGTGAGGGTGATGGACCGGGGCGACGACTTGAGTACGGCGCCGTCGGCGGGGTCGCTGCCGCGCAGGGCCGCGTGCGCGGCCGCGGGGGTGGCAGAGCCCAGGAGGAGGGCGGCGAGGAGAGTGCCGAGGAGCGCGAGGGCGCGCAGGGTCCTGTTCCCGTGGTTGCCGGTCGGCGTCACCCGCCGCTTGCCGTGTCCTTCGCTCACGTCACCCGCTCCGAGTTCGGAAACACGCGTTCCCAGGTCGTACGGCTGAGAGGTCTGTGGCGCTCATTCTTCTGCGGGATCGGCGGGATCTGCGGGTCGGCGGGGGGCCGCGGCAGCGCCGCCGCGCGGACGCGATCAGCCCCCTGCCAACTCGTATCCCCCGCCGACCCGCCTGGTGCGGCTCCGCACCCCTGCGCGGGGCACCTCACCACGTCGGGCGCGCCGACACGCCGCCGTCGGCCACCAGGTCGTGGCCGGTGATCCAGGACGCGAGCGGCGAGGCCAGGAAGACCACCGCGTTCGCCACGTCCTCCGCGCTCCCCAAGCGGCCCGCGGGCACCGCCTCCTGCCATCGCCGCACCCCCTCCGGCCAGGCCTCCGCCGGCCCTTCCCGGTCGATCAGGCCCGGGGAGACCGTGTTGACGCGGATGCCGGAGCGGCCGTATTCCAGGGCCGCCGCCCTCGCGTGCATGACCACCGCCGCCTTCGCCGTGCTGTAGTGGGCGTGGCCGGCCAGGCGCCGGGCGATGACCCGCCCGATGCCGCCGCTCGCGCCCGTGACCAGGGCGGTCTGTCCGTCCAGCAGATGAGGCGGATGAGGCAGGTGGGTCTTCATGGGCGGCAGAGTTCCGTGATGCGGGCGGCTTCGGACGGGTAACGCGTCGTGAGGTGGGCCGGGTCCCCGTGTTCGTAACCCTCGAAGGTGAATCCGGGGGCCATCGTGCAGCCGAAGAGGGTCCAGGCGCCCGGGGGTGCCACGCGGGCGCCCATCCAGGTGCCGGCCGGGACGGTCAGCTGGATGTGCTGGCCGCCGAGGAGGTCGGGGCCCAGGACCGGGGTGCTGGTGGTGCCGTCGGGGGCGAGAAGCAGGAGGTTCAGGGGGTCGCCCAGGTAGAAGTGCCAGATCTCGTCGGTGGGGAGGCGGTGCAGGGCCGAGTGGTCGGCGGCGGTGAGGAGGGCGACGATGGCGGTGCCCTCGGGGCGGCCGTCGGCACGTGCGGGACCGGCCCAGGTCTGCCGGAACAGGCCGCCTTCGCGGGGGATCGGCTCCAGGCCGTAGAGGGCGATGAGGTCATCGGGGGTCGGTGTCGGGAAGGACATCTTGGAAGGCTACCGGCCGGGTGAGAAAAGCCAGTTGAGTGTGCTTTTCGGGCAGGTGGACGTCGGGGAGGTCGATCTCGGGGAGTACGACGGCGGGGCCGGGCTCGAAGCCGTGGCGCCGGAAGCGGGCGATCGCCTTCTCGTTGCGGACGTCGGGGTCCACGACGATGCGGTGCCGGCCGGGAGCGCGCAGGACGTACGCCGTGAAGGCGCTCAGCAGGGCCTGCGTCCAGCCGGGGCGGGGGCCGTCGGGGCCGGCCGGGGCGAGGAGGACGTGGATGCCGATGTCACCGGGGCGGACGTCATAGCACTCGCTCACCCGGTCGGCCACGGGGTCGTACGTCTGGAGCAGCCCCACCGGGGTGCCGCCCTTCTCGCCGGGGTGGGTGAGAAGGGCGAGGTATGCGTGGTGGGTGTCGAGGGCGGCCATGTGGGCGTAGATCCCGGCGACCTGGGAGCGGGTGAGGCCGGTCATGCCCCAGAAGGCGGCGCGTTCCGCACTGACCCAGGTGTGGACGACGTCCGCGTCGCGCTCGGGGTCGAGGGGACGCAGGCGGACGGTGCCGAACCCGGGGGCGGGGTGTTCGAAGGCAGGGTGGTGCTCGTGCTGCTCAGACATCGGCGTCCTCCGCGCGTTCTGTCAGGTGTACGCGTTCCAGGCGGGTCCAGTCGGTGACGACCGGCGCCAGTTCTCCCTTGAGCCACAAGGGGAGTTGGTCGGTGTGGTGCGGTGCGCCGGGGACGCCGTCGGCGCCGGACGGGACCACCCAGAGGCTGTCCTCGCGGTGGGCCAGGTCCCAGACGTAGCGGGCGGCGGGGCCCCGCGCGGAGCGGTCGGTGAGGCCGGGGACGGCGGAGGTGCACAGCACGCAGTCGTGGTCGCCGGACAGCGCCGGTCCCTCGGACGGCGACGGGTCGGGCAGCGCCCGCCAGGGGGCGAGGCGGTGGGTGTCCCCCCAGGTGCCGGCGGGCAGGTCGGCCGCGACGTCCTCCACGGCCGCGCGGACGGCGGCGGGGCGGTCGACGCCGTACAGCTCATCCGCCCTCAGGAGGTGTTCGAGGGCGAAGCCGATACGGGGGGTGAGGGCCAGCCACGGGAGCAGGACCTCGGGGTGGGCCGGGGGTTCGGCGAGGGCGGCGAAGGCGGGGCGGGCGTGGGGCGTCCCTATGAGGGGCCGGCGGCGTTGGCGGGTGCCGGTGTGGGGGAGGGGGGTCCCGTGGTTTCCGTGGCTTTCGCTGGGCCGGTTTCCGAGTTGTCCGGGGCCGCGGTGATGATCGGGCCCCGCGGGGTTTCGAGTACTTCGATGCGCAGCGGGGGGTTGCCGGAGATTTCGATGGTCTCCGTGTGTTGTTCGACCGGGGTCCAGGCGCCGTCCGGGGCGAGGGCCTGCACGCCGGTCTCCGTACGCCGCAGGCGCTCCCGGTAGACGTCCTGGTAGTCGGCCATCGCGTTGGTGACGGACCAGGCGACCGTGCCCGTGTGGGCGAAGTGGGCGATGCCGGGGACGCCCGGGACCGCCAGGCCGACGACGTCGAAGTCGGGGCAGGAGAGACGGATCTGCTGGTAGATCCCGGGGGCCTCGATGAAGCGGTGGGGGTCCCCGGCGAGGAGGGCGTGGCCCGTGGTGGTGCGGGAGCCGGCGAGGAGCCAGCCGTTGCTGCCGGAGGTACCCGGGCCGTCGGTGGCGAACAGGGGGATCGCCACCTCGCCCAGGTGCCGTACCGCCTCCTCGCGCCACAGCTTGGCCGGGAAGCCGGCGAACAGGATGCGGGTGGTCAGCCAGATGCCGAGAGGATGCCACGGCTCCCAGGTACCGGGGGCCAGGCCGGTGCGGGCGAACTCGGGCGCACGGGCGGCGCCGGCCGGCAGGCCCTCGTTGACGCCTGCCACGTACGCCCGTACCCAGTCCGCCGTCTCCGGGTCCCGTCTCTCCAGCGCCTCGAAGCAGCGGCTCGCCGTGTCCGCCAGGCGGGCCCGGCGGGCGAAGACGTCCCAGGCGACGGCCTCGGTGCCGAGGAAGGACGCCGACGTGCCCTGCGCGCGGTGCCGTTCCACCTCCAGTTGCCAGGCCCGGTCATGGGCCGTGACCCGGCCCTGCGCTCTGGCGAGTTCGCGGACATCACCCGCCCGCAGATGCGGGATGCCCCAGGCGTCGCGGTACGTCTCGATGGCCACCCGATGACCCCCTTGTATGAGGTTAGCCTTACCTAAGCAACTTGCGGAGGGATCGTACGTGAGGGGAAGCCGGACGGGAGGGGCGGGGGAGGCCCGCACCCTCGGTCGCGCGAAGCCGGTCCGCGCGCGGGATCATCGAGCCATGGACGCCAACGCCAACGCCCCCGCCCTGCGCCTCGCCCAGGACCCCGAGGCCGACGAACTCCTCAGCCGCAGCAGGCTCGCCGCGCTCACCGGCATGCTGCTCGACCAGCAGGTGCCGATGGAGTGGGCCTTCAAGGGGCCGGCGACCATCGCACAGCGCATGGGTACGGACGATCTGGACGCCCATGAGATCGCCGCCCAGGATCCGGAGGCGTTCGCCGCGCTGCTCTCCGAGAAGCCGGCGGTGCACCGGTACCCCGGTTCCATGGCGAAGCGGATCCAGCAGCTGTGTCAGTACCTCGTCGAGCACTACGACGGTGACGCCGAGGGCGTCTGGCGTGACGTCGACAGCGGGACCGAGCTGCTCAAGCGGCTCCAGGAGCTGCCGGGGTTCGGGAAGCAGAAGGCGCAGATCTTCCTGGCGTTGCTGGGCAAGCAGCTGGGGGTGACGCCGAAGGGGTGGCGGGAGGCCGCGGGGGCGTACGGGGAGGCGGCGGCGTACCGGTCGGTGGCCGACATCACCGGGCCCGAGTCCTTGGCGAAGGTGCGGGCCCACAAGCAGGAGATGAAGGCGGCGGCGAAGGCGGCGAAGGGCGGGGGCAGCGGCAAGCAGGACGGGGTCACCTGATCAGCCGCTCCCTGCTGGCCCGTCCGCCTCCCCCGGTCTCAGCTGGAACCATGACCGAGCCCCCAAGCACCGGCGGCCCCGCCGACGACGACCGGAAGGCGCATGCCACCGGCACCGTTCGGCATGAGCCCGAACCGCCCTTCGAAGGACCGCTGCACGCCCTCTCCCGGGCCGCCTGGCAGATCGTCCTGGTCACCGGGATCGCCTCCCTGATCCTCGGTGTCCTGGTCCTCGTCTGGCCCGGCGCCTCGCTGCTCGCCGCCGGTGTGCTCTTCGGCATCTACCTGCTGATCTCCGGTGTCTTCCAGTTGGTCGCCGCGTTCGGCACGCACCGGGCGACCTCGCTGCGCGTGCTGGCCTTCATCAGCGGTGCGCTGTCGATCCTGCTGGGCCTCTTCTGCTTCCGCGGCCCCATGGAGTCGATCCTGCTGCTCGCCCTGTGGATCGGCATCGGCTGGCTGATCCGCGGGATCACCCAGACCATGGCCGCCGTCTCCGACTCCCGGATGCCCGCCCGGGGCTGGCAGGTCTTCCTCGGGATCGTCACGTTCATCGCCGGCATCGTGCTGATCGTCTCGCCGTTCAAGTCGGTCGCGGTACTCACCCTCGTCGCCGGCATCTGGCTGGTCGTCGTCGGCATCGTCGAGATCGTCACGGCCTTCGGCATCCGCGGCCGCGCCAAGCAGATCCCACAGACCCTGTGAACGCGGGCTTCGCGGGCGCCGGCTCCGCGGACGCGGGGCCGTCCGCTTCGTCAACCTCGCGCCCCGCCAGTACGCCGAGCGAGCGGATCTCGTGCCCAGCGCGATGAACACCGCCCCGAACAAGGGGACATGACCCCCATGAGCAGCGGTCGATCGAGGGGACGCCACCCGCGGCCAGGCCCCGCCTGGCCGCGGGCGCTCGTGCTGCTGCTCGTCCTGCTGCTGGCCGGCGTCCCGACCGCGGCCGAGGCGCTCGCGGCCGCCACCCCGGCCGTATCGGCGGAGAGCGTCGAGCACGACGTCCTGGACACCCCGCTACGGCCCCCCGCCCGCGCCGTCCACCGCGCCGACGTACCCCAGCGTCCCGCGCCGCTGACCGACCCGGCGCCCGCCGGCCCGGCGGACCACCGCCGTCCCTGCCCGCCGGCACCGCGTCCACCGGACGCCACGCCCCTCCTGCGCACCGTGGTCCTGCGCTGCTGACCGACCCGCTGTCCCGCATTCCACCCCCAGGTCAGTCAGCTCTACGCAAGGAACACAGTCATGTCCTCAGACCTGTACGCCGTCCTGCGCGCCCTGCTGCGCGCGGAGGCCGTTCGCAGCACGCCGAAGCCGGAGGAGACGAAGACGGCGGAGCCGCCGCGGCCGCGGCCGCAGGAGCAGAAACGCGGTTGACCGTGCGCAGGTGAGCGCGGCGGCCCGTGCGGGGCTCCGGCTCACCTGCGCCTGCGGGCCGTACCGAACAGCGACCGCGTGATCTCCCGGCCGAGCTGGGTGCCCACCGACCGGGCGAGGGACTTGAACATCCCGCTGCTGACCACCTGTTCGACGAGAGAGGGCTCTTCCTTCCGGTCGGCGGCGGCCCCGGCGGCGGCCTTCGGCTCGGCCGGCGCCCGCCGCAGCCTCTCGTACGCCGACTCCCGGTCCACAGCCTGTGCATAACGTCCGTGGAGCGCCGACCCGCGCACCGCCGTGTCCACCTCCGCCGCGGGCACCGGCCCCATCAGGGACTCGGGGGCCCGCAGCCGGGTCGCCGCGACCGGGGTCGGGGCGCCGGTCTCGCTGAGCACGGTGACCACGGCCTCGCCGGTGCCGAGCCCGGTGAGCAGCTCTTCGAGGTCGTACGACGACTTCGGGAAGGTCCGCACGGTGGCCCGCAGCGCCTTCTGGTCCTCGGGGGTGAAGGCCCTGAGCGCGTGCTGGACACGGTTGCCGAGCTGGCCGAGGACGTCGGACGGTACGTCCTTCGGGGTCTGCGTGACGAAGAAGACGCCGACCCCCTTCGAGCGAATGAGGCGCACGGTCTGGGTGATCGACTCCAGGAACGCCTTCGAGGCGTCGTTGAACAGCAGGTGCGCCTCGTCGAAGAAGAAGACCAGCCCCGGCCGGTCGGCGTCGCCGATCTCGGGGAGATCGTGGAAGAGGTCGGCGAGCAGCCACATCAGGAAGGTCGAGAAGAGGAGGGGGCGGTCCTGGACGGCGGCCAGTTCGAGGACCGAGACGATGCCCCGGCCGTCCGGTGCCGTACGCAGCAGGTCGGCCGTGTCGAACTCCGGCTCCCCGAAGAAGTCCGCCATGCCCTGCGCCTCGAAGGCGGTGAGCGAGCGCAGGATCACCCCGGCCGTGGCCGTCGACAGCCCGCCGATGTTCTTCAGTTCCGCCTTGCCCTCGTCGGAGGTGAGGAAGGCGACCACCGCCCGGAGGTCCTTGAGGTCGATCAGCTCCAGGCCCTTCGTGTCGGCGTAGTGGAAGACCAGGCCGAGGGACTGCTCCTGGGTCTGGTTGAGCTGAAGCACCTTCGACAGCAGCAGCGGGCCGAAACTGGTGATCGTCGCGCGGACGGGGATGCCGTGGCCGACGCCGCCCAGCGCGAGGAACTCGGCGGGGAAGCCGGTCGCGGTCCACTGCTGGCCGACCTCGCCCGCCCGGCCGGTGACCCTGTCGTTCGGCTGCCCGGGCCTCGCGACGCCGGACAGGTCGCCCTTGACGTCCGCCAGGAACACCGGGACACCGTGCGCCGAGAGCTGCTCGGCGATCAGCTGGAGCGTCTTGGTCTTGCCCGTGCCGGTGGCACCGGCGACCAGGCCGTGCCGGTTGAGCATGGGGAGAGGGATGCGAACGGGGACGTCGGGACGGCACCGCCCGTCCCAGAGCAGGGCACCGAGCTCCAACGCCTGACCGGCGAAGGCGTACCCGGCGGCGATCCCGGCGACCGCGGGGTTCTCGGCACCCGCAGGGTTCTCGGCGTCCGCGGGACCCTCGGCACCCACCGATCCCTCGACACCCACCGGGCCCTCGGCGGCCGCAGCGTCCTTCGCCGGGGCCGGGGCACCGGCCTTCTCGGCCTCACCGGCATTCATCATCGGACCTCCTGATACCTTTTAGACCGTTTGATGACCTTTAAGGCGTCTTTTCCAGCGTCGCACTCGGTCGCCATGGCTGCGCCCGGAACGTCTGGACCGGTAGGCTTTCCGTGTGATCTTCAAGCGCATCGGAAACGGCCGGCCGTACCCCGACCACGGCCGGGAAAGCACCCGGCAGTGGGCGGACGTCGCACCGCGCCCGGTCCGCCTCGATCAGCTCGTGACGACCAAGGGGCAGCTCGACCTGGAGACCCTCCTCGCCGAGGACTCGACGTTCTACGGCGACCTCTTCGCGCACGTCGTGAAGTGGCAGGGCGACCTGTACCTGGAGGACGGGCTGCACCGAGCGGTCCGCGCCGCCCTCCAGCAGCGTCAGGTGCTGCACGCGCGCGTACTCGAACTCGACTGACACCCGTCGGCCGCCCGGCATTTGGCACCGGTTGACCCTTTCGGGTTGGAGCGGGCACCGTCGGATGATCATCTATTAGTCAACGCACCCGTGGCGCACTACGCTGCGCTCATGAGCATGCTGACTCCCCCCGGCATGGGCGGCCAGTACCGGATCACAGGGGACAAATACCCTCGCATGCGCCCACGCCGGCGGCGTGCCCGGCTCGTCCTCTCCGTGGTCGCCTCCGTCACCGTGCTCGGCCTGGTCGGCTGGGGCACCCTGCAGCTCATCGACGTCTTCACCGGCGGTGGCGGAACCGCCTCGGCGGCCGGCGCGTCGGACGACTGCGTCAAGCGGGCCGCCGCCAGTTCGAGCCCCGCGGCCGGGGCCTCGGCCGGAACGTCGGCCACGGTGCTGCCGAAGCCGGCCCAGATCACGGTGAACGTCTACAACGCCACGACCCGCACGGGCCTGGCCAAGGACACCGCGGACGAACTGAAGAAGCGCGGCTTCAAGATCGGCGACGTCGGCAACGCGCCGGCGAAGTTCGACCAGAAGGTCAAGGGCACGGCGATACTGGTCGGCCCGGCCTCGGCCCTGAAGACCTCGCTCCCGGTCCTGGCCACCCAGGTGACCGCCGCCGGCCAGCGCACGGAGGCCGGCCGCAAGGGCACCGCCGTGGACCTGATCCTGGGCGACGCCTTCAAGACCCTGACCCCCCAGGCGACGGCCGCGAAGGCCATCACGGCCCTGTCCGCCCCCAGGCCGACGGCGTCGACGAAGAAGAGCTGCTGAGACCCGGGCACCGCAGGGCACCACCGCCGTGGCCGGTCACCGTGGTCACCGTGGCCGCGGAAGGCCCTGAACGGGCGCGCGGCGGGGTTGGATCCGCGGTCGCCGCCGCGGGGCGCGACAAGCCACGACGGCCCGCGGCCGCCGACGCGCCCGCCTCCCTACGACACCCGAGCGAACGGGCCGGCTACTCGGCCGCCCCGTACAGCCGGTCCCCCGCGTCCCCCAGCCCCGGCACGATGTACCCCTGCTCGTTGAGGTGGTCGTCCACGGCCGCCGTCACGACCGTGACCGGCGTTCCCGCCAGCTCCCGTTCCATCAGTTCGACGCCCTCGGGCGCGGCCAGCAGGACGACCGCCGTCACGTCGTCCGCGCCGCGCCTGATGAGCTCGCGGATCGCCGCCACCAGCGTGCCGCCCGTGGCCAGCATCGGGTCCAGGACGTACACCTGACGCCCGGAGAGGTCCTCCGGCATCCGCGAGGCGTACGTCGACGCCTGCAGCGTCTCCTCGTTGCGGATCATGCCCAGGAAGCCGACCTCGGCGGTCGGCAGCAGCCGGACCATGCCGTCCAGCATGCCGAGCCCGGCCCGCAGGATCGGCACCACCAGCGGGCGCGGCCGGGCGAGCTTGACGCCGGTCGTGGCGGCCACCGGGGTCTGGATGTCGACGGCCTCGGTCCGCACGTCCCGCGTCGCCTCGTAGGCGAGCAGGGTGACCAGTTCGTCGGCGAGCCGCCGGAACGTCGCGGAGTCGGTGCGCTGGTCGCGCAGCGTGGTGAGCTTGTGAGCGACCAGGGGGTGGTCGACGACGTGGAGACGCATGTCCACAACAGTAACCGCGCCCCAAGCCCGCCTCGTGCAGGCCCGCGCAGGCGCACCCTGGCATCAAACCCCCCGTCCGGGGGAAAGTGGAGGTGTCGGACTGGGGTGGTGTGACGTGCCTGAACTGCCAGGGCCGCCTGAGCGGCCCGACCGCGCCTACGGCGCGCCCGAGGGCGAGACGGAGTCCGAGCGGCGGCGCCGCCGGGCCCGGTTCCTGCGCGAGCTCGCCGAGGCGCGGGCGCTGCGTGACCGGGTCCAGCCCCGCCGCGCCAAGACGGCCCGGCTGCGGCACGCGATGCGTATGCGGACGTTCCGCTGGTAGGACCGGCAGGACCGGTTGGGAATCGCCAAGGCCCACCGGCCCCGCGCCAGGAATCGGCGGGAATCGCCAGGAGTCGCCAGGACGCGGCGACACTCGGCGACACTCGGCAAGAGTCGTGAAGCCGATCCTTCGGTAAAGATCCACTGCTGGTGGCGCGTTGCGGTCCGTCACGGGGAAGGCCGTGCGTGGGCCGCGGGAAAACCCGCGTACGATCCGCAGGTGGCGGCAACGAGTGCGCTGGTGACTGCGTTGACGGACGCGCGGACGCCTCTTTGCATACGTGCGATCAAAACTGCCAGACACAGGGAGCCGAAGACGTCCCCTGAACGCCTTGTTTCTGCCACGATTCCGAGTGGGCGGGGCTCGGAGCACAGCTCTCCCCGCCCAGAACCTCCGCCGGGGGGACCCCCAACCGGCACGCCTATGACCAGTGGGAGAGTCACGGTGTACTTCGCCGCACTGCTCGCGCGCACCGAAGACGGGTGGGAAGCGAGCGACACAGAACTCGACGACGTGGAGACCCTGTCGGACCTGGCCGACCTGGCCCGGGAATCGGCCTCGGAGGCCGACGACACGGTGCTCGTCTTCATCGAGCAGGAAGACGCGTGGTTCGGCGTCGTCCGCGTCGACGGAGAGGAGGACCCCCGGGTCTTCGTCTCCAACGCAGCCGCCGCCGCCCGCAGCTCGTACGGTGAGCTCCTGCTCACCGACGAACTGCTCGGAAGGGAGCCCAAGGCCGCCGCCGACGACCTGGACGCCCTCGACCTCGACGGCACCGAGGACGGTGAGCCCGATGCCGAGGAGGACGACGACGCGGACGGTTCCGCCGTGCCGGCCGGCCCGGTCGGGGACGCCGCGATCCTGGACGACCTGGGCGTGAGCGCGAAGGAGCTGCTGTCCCTGGACGAGGACGCGCTCAACGAGATCGCCGACGCCCTGGGCGCCTCCGACGTCCTGGAGACCGTCCGCTGACCTTCCACGAGGCACCCGGGTCCCCCGACCCGGTACGCGACCGCTGGCGGGCCGCGATGCGGCTCGCCCTGGACGAGGCCGGCCAGGCCGTCCGGGGCGGGGACGTCCCCGTCGGCGCCGTCGTGCTGTCCCCGGACGGTACGACGGTCCTCGCGGCCGGGCACAACGAACGCGAGGCCACCGGCGACCCCACCGCGCACGCCGAGGTCCTCGCGCTGCGCCGGGCCGCCGCCGCGCTGGGGCAGTGGCGGCTCACCGGCTGCACGCTGGTCGTCACGCTGGAGCCCTGCACGATGTGCGCCGGCGCCCTGGTCCAGTCCCGGGTGGACCGGGTGGTCTACGGCGCCCGCGACGAGAAGGCCGGAGCCGCCGGGTCCCTCTGGGACGTCGTCCGCGACCGGCGCCTGAACCACCGTCCCGAGGTCGTCGAGGGCGTCCTGGCGGCCGAGTCCGCCCGTCTCCTCACGGACTTCTTCCGCACCCGCTGACGCGCCCTCGACGGCCCCTGAATACCGATTTCGGAGCGCGGCCTCCTGTGCTGTAAGGTCTCCCTCGGTAGCGTGTCCGAGCGGCCGAAGGAGCTCGCCTCGAAAGCGAGTGTGGCGCAAGTCACCGAGGGTTCAAATCCCTCCGCTACCGCTGTCACACGAAGGGCGGCTCCGCATCGGAGCCGCCCTTCGTGCGGTCAGGGCCGGGAGACCAGGTGCTCGGGGCGCTTGCCCGCGTAGTTCCAGACGAGGGCCCCGAAGACCGGGGCGTGCAGCAGGAACAGCAGCCAGAGCCACTTCGGGACGTACCTGACCCGCTCCGCCGGTGTGCGGACACAGTCGAGCGCTGCCGCCACGACGAACATGATCAGCAGGGTGACGAGGCCGAAGGCCATCGCTGTCATCAGCATCCGCGTTCTCCCTCTCGACTCCGGCTGCGCCGGGTTCGCGTTCGTTGCCTCGGCCCTTCATCGGACCGGACCCCGCGAGCGGTTCACGCTCCGGAGATCCGGCGATGCGGAGATCCAGAGACCCGGCGATGCGGAGACCCAGCGGGTCGGAGATCCGACGAGATCCGGCGGTGCGAAGTTCGGAGATTCGGAGATTCGGAGAAAAAAACCCGGCATCCAACGTGCCGTTGGTCATACAAAACGATCGGAGGGTTACACTCGCGCCCGGCAACCGGGGGAACGGACAGGGGAGAGGCCAGGTGGCGGTGAACGCCAAGAAGATCGCCGTCTACGTGCTCGTGATCTTCGCGCTCTACGTGATCATCACGGACCCGCCCAAGGCGGCGGACTGGGTCCAGATAGTCTTCCAGGGCATATCGGACGCCGCGAAGTCCGTCGGGAACTTCTTCACCTGGCTGGCGGACGGGGCGAAGTAGACGCACTGGGAGTGCCCCATGATCCGCCACCTGGTCCTCTTCAAGCTCAACGAAGGCGTCGAGCGCGACGATCCGCGGGTCGTCGCGGGCGCGGCGGCCTTCTTCGCCCTCGGCGACCGGATCGGGGAGCTGCGCTTCTGGGAGTGCGGCTGGAACGTCAGCGACCGCCCCATCGCGCACGACTTCGCGATCAACTCGGCGGTGGACGACCTGGACGCGCTCAAGCGGTACGTGGAGCACCCCGACCACCAGGCTGCCGCCGCGATGTGGCGGGAGTTCGCCACCTGGGTGATCGCGGACTACGAATTCTGAGCCGTACGGACGCCTCCCCAACCTGAGCCCCTCGCCTGCGACGGCGGGGGGTTTTGCTGTGTCTTATGCCCCAACTTGCCAGTATTAATACCCAACACGACGTTATCAGGTGCTTGCGCACAGTGCACATGTCTTGTGATGCTATGACCGCTTTTGACGGATGATTGACCGATGAAGAGGTGGCGTTGACCGTGTCGGCCAGTTCTGCGCCGCCCCAGGAAGAGGCGCCCGCCTCCACCCAGACTCCCGCCCAAGCCGCCGCCCCCGCCCCGGAGAAGCGGCGGGGTGCCGACACCCGGGCGCTGACCCAGGTGCTCTTCGGCCAGCTCAAGGAGCTCAAGCCGGGCACGCCGGAGCACAACCGCGTGCGTTCGGCGCTCATCGAGGCGAACCTCCCGCTCGTACGCTACGCGGCCGCCCGCTTCCGCTCCCGCAACGAGCCCATGGAGGACGTCGTCCAGGTCGGCACCATCGGCCTCATCAACGCCATCGACCGCTTCGACCCGGACCGGGGCGTGCAGTTCCCGACCTTCGCCATGCCGACCGTCGTCGGCGAGATCAAGCGCTACTTCCGGGACAACGTCCGCACCGTGCACGTACCGCGCCGCCTGCACGAGCTGTGGGTCCAGGTCAACAGCGCGACCGAGGACCTGACGACCGCCTTCGGCCGCTCCCCCTCCACCGCCGAGATCGCCGAGCGGCTGCGGATCAGCGAGGAGGAGGTGCTCTCCTGCATCGAGGCCGGCCGGTCGTACCACGCGACCTCCCTGGAGGCCGCCCAGGAGGGCGACGGGCTGCCGGGCCTCCTCGACCGCATCGGCTACGAGGACCCGGCCCTGGACGGCGTGGAACACCGCGACCTGGTCCGCCACCTGCTCGTCCAACTCCCCGAGCGGGAGCAGCGGATCCTCCTGCTGCGCTACTACAGCAACCTCACCCAGTCCCAGATCAGCGCGGAGCTCGGCGTCTCCCAGATGCACGTCTCCCGCCTCCTCGCCCGCAGCTTCCAGCGCCTGCGCTCGGCGAACCGCATCGAGGCGTAGGGCCGGTCCGGCGGGCTCGTTACCGGTCCGAGACCCGCTCCGGGTGACTTGGTACGACCGTAACCGCAAACAGGATCGAGCCATCACCAGTAAGAGCGAATCGCTCACCTGCGCACTTTCCGACAGTTGAGGGGCGAAAAAGCGTCAGACCCTCTTCATCCAGGGCGGATTCACGTTTCACATGTCGACATGTCACTACAGCGTGTTGCCGACATGTGACATTCTGCCGGAAGCGCGTTTGCCGGGCCTCCGGCTCCGGTATTCAGGTGAAGGCATCGTTCCTCCAGGGAACGCCGCCGCGACCGTCCCGCGACCCAAAGGGGGTGGCATGTCCGCAGACCAGGGCAGCTCGAAGGTGCTCACGCCCACGAAGAGCGAGGCAGCGCCCAAGGAGCTCGACGCCATCGACGTGCTCGACAGCATCGATGGCGCCATCGACGGCGCTCCGGCGCTGGAGGCCCCTCCGACCCCGGAACTCCCGGTGGCCCCGGAGATCATCGACACCCGCACCCTGTCCCGCTCCCTGTTCCTGCGCCTTGCCGCACTCGAAGAGGACAGCCCCGAGCGCGCCTATGTCCGGGACACCCTGATCGAGCTCAACCTCCCCCTCGTGCGCTACGCGGCGGCCCGCTTCCGCAGCCGCAACGAGCCGATGGAGGACATCGTCCAGGTCGGCACCATCGGCCTGATCAAGGCGATCGACCGCTTCGACTGCGAACGGGGCGTGGAGTTCCCGACGTTCGCGATGCCGACGGTCGTGGGCGAGATCAAGCGCTTCTTCCGCGACACCTCGTGGTCGGTGCGCGTGCCGCGCCGTCTGCAGGAGCTGCGCCTGGCCCTCACCAAGGCCAGCGACGACCTCTCCCAGAAGCTGGACCGCTCGCCGACGGTGACGGAGCTCGCGGCCGTCCTGGGCGTCTCCGAGGAGGACGTGGTCGACGGCCTCGCCGTGGGCAACGCGTACACCGCTTCCTCCCTCGACTCCCCGGCCCCCGAGGACGACGGCGGCGAGGGTTCCCTGGCCGACCGCCTCGGCTACGAGGACACCGCCCTGGAGGGCGTCGAGTACCGCGAGTCGCTCAAGCCGCTCCTCGCCAAGCTCCCGCCGCGCGAGCGCCGGATCATCATGCTCCGCTTCTTCGCGAACATGACCCAGTCCCAGATCGGCGAGGAGGTCGGCATCTCCCAGATGCACGTCTCCCGCCTGCTGACCCGTACCCTGGCCCAGCTCCGCGAGGGCCTGATCTCGGACTGAAGTCACGCCCGCCGCTTCCTTCCTGACGGTGCGTCAGCCACACTGGCGCGATGCTTCTCCGTAGGGCTGCGAGGACCGCGAGGACTCCGAGGACATTGGGGGCGCTGGGGGCGTTGGAGACACCGAGGCCTCCGGGTGGCCGCCGAGGCGCCGTCATGGCAGCGTCGGCGGCCGCCGTCTGCCTGGCCTCGGCGCTCACGGCATGCGGCGGGGCCGGTGACGGCGGCTTCACGGCGGTGGGGGCGGCGGGCGGCCCGGCACGGACGCCGGCGGCGCGGCCGACGGGATCGGTGACGCTGGTCCCGCTGGACGGGGCGAAGCCGACCCGAGGCCGGCCGGCGACGACCGCGCCTTCCGGGCCGGCCGGGCCGAGCGGCACAGCCGACTCCGCTTACGGCCCGGCGGCCTCGTCCCGACCGGCCGCGCCCGCCATGCCCTCCGCGTCCTCCGCGCCCCACCGCAACGGCACCCAGCCGGCGGCCTCCGGCCCGGCGGTGCCGAACTCACCGCGGCCCGGCGCCTCTTCGGCCTCCCCCGCACCCGCCGCGCTCACCTGGAGCACCCCCACCCGCGAGGCCACGGACCAGCGGTGGTGCGAGAAGGCGACCGTCACCTTCGTCAACTCCGGTGGTACGGCGGTCCGTTCCGGCACGGTCACGCTCGGCACGCACATCATCGACCTGCTCGGCATCGACTGGTCGACGATCAAGTCGACCGAGCCCCTGCCGGCGCCGATCGCGCCCCACTCCCGAACGAGCAGGACGTGGACCGTCTGCGTGGACGACTGGCGCGTCCCCCTGGGCATGCACATCGAGACCCGGGTCGCGGCCGTCGACTGGAGCTGAGCACGGCCGTCGACTGGAGCTGAGTACGACGAAAGCCCGGGGCGCGCGGCCCCGGGTCCTCTTCGTCGCACCGTCGGCGCGGCCGCCGCGTTACATGAGCGCGAGCCAGGCCACCGCCGCCACCACGACCACCACGGCGACGATGCCGAGGATCAGGCCGAGGCGGGGGCCGGAGGAGGAGGAGTACGTGGTCGCGGTCTGCTGGGAAGTCTGCGGGGCCTCGTCGACGAACGCGCGGAACATCTGGGTGCTGCCGGCGGGGTCGTAGTTGCCCTGGGGGCCCTCGGTGTTAGCCATGGCCCGAGACACTAGCGAATCCGCGAGTGCGGCCCAAGTGGGGGGCCTCCCGTAGGTGCGACCGACCCCACCTGCGCGTTTACGATCGCAATACTTCCCTTTGCCAAGTTTTTGTGCCCGCCCTCCATCGATTTATTTGCCTGCGGCAACCAAGCAGTTCTATGGTTGCCCCAAGCAACAAATACGGTCGTGAGGAGGTGTGGGTGATGGCGGAGCAGGCCCAGTTCGAGGAGCTGGCGCGTCAGCTCACCGCCGTCGGAGCCGTGAAGCGGGACCTGGGGCGCATTCTGCCGCCCGAGTGCCCCACCGGCTCGGCGGCGGTGCTGACGCTGCTCGGCCGCCACGGCTCCATGCGCATGAGCAAGCTCGCGGAGCTGCTCGCCGTGGACATGTCGGTGACCAGCCGGCACGTGGCGCACGTCGCCGAACGCGGCTGGATCGAGCGCTCCCCCGACCCGGCGGACAAGCGGTCCCGCATCCTGCACCTCACCCCCGCGGGCGAGGCGACCCTCGCGGAACTGTCCCGGCGCAGCACCGAACTGCTCGCCGAGCGGCTGGGCGACTGGAGCGACGAGGAGGTCGACCAGCTGATCAGGCTGATGACCCGGCTCCGCGCCAGCTTCGGGGACTGCCGGGCCGCGGCCCCGCACCCCCGGCCGGCCGCCGGCACCGCCCCCGCCCCGGGCACCGCGAAGCCCCCGGCCAAGGCCATGGCCGCGGTCGCCCCCGGCGCCCGCGCCCCCACGCCCGTACGCGACGTACTCGAACCGACCAGCACCCGTACACCCGCATAAGACGCAGAAAAGGAAGCCCATGGCAACGACCACACCAGCCGGTGTGCGGGCTCACGCCAAGCACGGGGGAGGCAGCTCCGTCGAGCAGACCCCGATGTCCCACCGGCAGATCATGGAGGCCATCTCCGGCCTGCTGCTCGGCATGTTCGTGGCGATCCTGTCCTCCACGATCGTCACCAACGCCCTGCCGCACATCATCACCGACCTGGGCGGCGGCCAGTCCGCCTACACCTGGGTCGTCACCGCCTCCCTGCTGGCCATGACCGCGACGACCCCGCTGTGGGGCAAGCTCGCGGACCTGTACAGCAAGAAGATCCTTGTGCAGATAGCCCTGGTCGTCTACGTCCTGGGCTCCGCCGCCGCCGGTCTGTCGCAGAACGCCGGCATGCTGATCGCCTGCCGTGTCGTCCAGGGCATCGGCGTGGGCGGTCTGTCGGCGCTCGCCCAGATCGTCATGGCCGCGATGATCTCGCCGCGGGAGCGCGGCCGTTACTCCGGCTACCTCGGCGCCACCTTCGCGGTCGCCACCGTCGGCGGCCCGCTGCTCGGCGGTGTCATCACCGACACCTCGTGGCTGGGCTGGCGCTGGTGCTTCTACGTCGGCGTCCCGTTCGCCGTCGTCGCGCTGATCGTGCTGCAGAAGACCCTGCACCTGCCCGTCGTGAAGCGGGACGTCAAGGTCGACTGGGCCGGCGCGTCCTTCGTCGCCGCCGCCGTCTCACTACTGCTGGTCTGGGTCACCTTCGCGGGTGACAAGTACGACTGGATCTCCTGGCAGACGTACGCGATGGTCGGCGGTTCGGTCGCCCTCGGCCTGATCTTCGTCCTGGTCGAGTCGAAGGCCAAGGAGCCGATCATCCCGCTGCGGCTGTTCCGCAACCGCACCATCACCCTGGCCTCGCTGGCCTCCCTGTTCGTCGGTGTCGCGATGTTCACCGGCACGGTGTTCTTCAGCCAGTACTTCCAGCTGGCCCGCGACAAGTCCCCGACGATGTCCGGTGTGATGACGATCCCGATGATCGGCGGTCTGTTCGTCTCCTCCACCGTCTCGGGCCAGTTCATCACCCGTACCGGCCGCTGGAAGGCGTGGCTGGTCAGCGGTGGCGTGCTGGTGACGGCCGGCCTGGGCCTGCTCGGGACCATCCGCTACGACACGGCGTACTGGAAGATGTCGATCTCCATGGCGCTGCTGGGTCTCGGCATCGGCATGATGATGCAGAACCTGGTGCTGTGCACGCAGAACCAGGTCGCGCCCTCCGACCTCGGCTCGGCGAGCTCCACGGTCACCTTCTTCCGGTCCCTGGGCGGTGCGGTCGGCGTCTCGGCGCTGGGCGCGGTGATGGCCCACCGGATCACGCACTACGTGACCGAGGGCGCCGCCGCCCTCTCCCCCAAGTACCAGGCCGCCCTGGCCGGTTCCAGCTCGTCCAGCGACAGCCTCCCGGACCTGGGCAAGCTGCCGGCCCCACTGCGCACCCTCATGGAGAGCGCCTACGGCCACGGCATCGCCGACGTCTTCCTGATCGCCGGCGGCCTCGCGGCCCTCGCGTTCCTGATCAGCCTGTTCATCAAGGAGGTCCCGCTGAGGACGAAGGGCGGGCTCGCCCAGGCCGCCGAGGCGGAGAACGCGGGAAGCCCGGAGACGGTCCCTGCCGCTGCCGCTGCCGCCGTCGCCGCTCCGGCCGGGGAGCAGCAGGTCCCCAGCTGGGCCGCCCCGGTCGTGAACAGCGCCGCGCAGGCCGCGGCCGTGCCGGAAGCCACCCGGCAGCTCGCCGCCGTGGCCACCATCGCCGCCCCCGAGCAGTCGGCGGGCTCCGGCGGCACCCCGGTGCACGGCTTCGTACGCGGTGCCGAGAGCGCCCCGGTCGCGCAGGCCGCGGTCACCCTCATCTCGCTGTCCGGCCGCCAGCTGGGCCGCGCGGTCGCGGGCTACGACGGTTCCTACCGGCTGGACGCGCCCGGTGCGGGCTCCTACGTCCTGATCGCCGCCGCCGACGGCTACCAGCCGCAGGCCTCCACGATCGTGGTGGGCGACGAGCCGGTGCCGTACGACATCCTGCTCAGCGGTACCAGCGGTCTCAGCGGTGTGGTCCGCGGCGCCGGCAGCGCGCTCCCGGTCAAGGACGCGATGGTCATCGTCACCGACGTGCGCGGCGACCTGCTGGCCACCGCGGCCACCGGTGAGCAGGGCGACTTCCGCTTCGGCGAGCTGGTGCCGGGCGCCGTCACGGTCGCGGTGAACGCGGCCGGCTACCGGCCCCGCGCCGTGCCGGTCGAGATCGGCGGCACCGGCGTCACCCGGATCGAGGTCGACCTGGACGCCGGCGCCCGGCTCCAGGGTGTCGTACGGGCCCCGCACGGACCGCTGGCCGACGCCCGCGTGACCCTCGTGGACGCGGCGGGCAACGTGGTCGGCACGGCCACCACCGGCGTGGACGGCGCGTACGCCTTCGCCGACCTGGACGGCGGGGACTACACCGTGATCGCGACGGGCTACCCGCCGGTCGCCACGGCCCTGCACGTCACCGGTGCCGGTGCCGACGGCCACGACATCGAGCTCTCCCACCCGGGCGAGTAGTTCGCACTCCGGCCCGTGGCGGGCGCGCCCACAAGGAGGCGCCCGCCACGGGCCGGCCCCATGAGACCGATTTGTAATCGTTTGAGTGTTCGCAGGGAGAAACGGGATGGGACTGACCGCGAGGATCCGCACCCGGGACGGATGGGCCGTGTCGCACGCGGTCGTCACGGTGACCGACATGACCGGTACACAGGTGCTGCGCGCCGAGGCCGACGGCGAAGGCACGGTGCGCGACCCGAATCCGCTCGCGCCCGGCGCGTACACCGTCATCATCACGGCCGTGGGCTACGCGCCCACCGCCTCCAGCGCCATCGTGACCGCGAGCGGCCGCGCCGAGGTCGGCACGGTGACGCTGGCCCGGCAGGGCGGCACCGAACTGCCCCCGCCGGGCCCGTGGACGGTGGACCCCGCGCACTCCACCGTGGGCGCGGTGGCCCAGCACCTGGGCATCTCCAGCGTCCGCGGCCGTTTCACGGACTTCTCCGCCGGCATCGAGATCGCCCCCGACGACGTCACCAAGTCCCGCGTCCAGGCGGTCATCCGTGCCGCCTCCATCGACACCGGCAACGGCATGCGCGACACCCACCTGCGCTCCGCCGACTTCCTGGACGTCGAACGCCACCCCGAGATCACCTACACCTCGACGGCCCTGACGGCGGCCGGCTCCGACCGCTGGACGGTCCACGGCGAACTCTCCCTGCACGGCGTCGTACGACCGGTCGACCTCGCCCTCGTCTACCTCGGCACCGGCGCCGACCCGTGGGGCGGCACGCGTGCCGCGTTCCGCGCGACGGCGGAGCTGCACCGCGAGGACTTCGCCATGAACTACAACCAGGTCGTGCAGGCGGGCATCGCCGCGATCGGTACGACGCTGAAGGTGGAGCTGGAGATCCAGGCGGTGCAGGGGGAGTCGCTGCCGCAGGCCTAGTCACGGCCGGGGCCGGCCCGACCCGCCCGCCCGTCGCCGTACACCCCCCGGGATGTGCGCGCGACACCGCGATGAACTCGTGGATCAGGGTCCGTGACGCCTCCCGGGCCGGGGCCGGTTCCGCACGCGAGCAGGCACCGGCCGGGCGCCCCGCCGACTGGAGGGCGCGCCGCCCAGCGCGTCGAACTCCGCGGAGTGCGTCAGCGGCTCGGACCGGAACATCGCCTCCATGGCCGCGGCCCTCAGCCGCTGGGCCTCCCGGCGCAGTTCACGGAGCGACTCCTTCTCGACCGTGCGGCCGTCGTCGGCGAGGCACGCCGGGCCCCCGTCGTCCGCGGCTTGTCCCACGCCACGAGCGTGAAGGTGCGCACGGCAGTGGCAGGCTGAGCGGCCCCCGCGGCCCTAGGCTGGCGCCATGGCACCGAACATCGCGACGAACACCGCCGTCTCCCTCGACGAACTGCTGGACTTCGTACGACCGCGCCACCGCGCGATCCTGCTCACCCGACGCGCCGACGGAAGCCCACAGGGGTCGCCGCTGACCTGCGGGGTCGACGACTCCGGGCGCATTGTCGTCTCCACGTACCCGGAGCGGGCGAAGACGCGGAACGCGAAGCGGGACGAGCGGGTGAGCGTGATCGTCCTGAGCGACGACTGGAACGGGCCGTGGGTGCAGGTGGACGGACGGGCCGAGGTTCTCGACACACCGGAGTCGGTGGAACCGCTGGTGGAGTACTACCGGAACATCGCGGGGGAGCACCCGGACTGGGACGAGTACCGGGCGGCGATGGTGAGGCAGGGGAAGTCGATCATCCGGGTGACGCCGGAGAAGTGGGGGCCGGTGGCCACAGGGGGCTTTCCCGCGCGGTTGGCTTCGCCTGAGGCCTGAGGGCTGAGGCCTCAGCGCCGCGCCCCTAAGCCGGTCGGCTCACCTTCGCCTCAATGCCGGCGATCAGCAGGTCCAGGGCGAAAGCGAAGTCCCTGTCCAGCATTTCGGCGACGGTGTCGCCGCCCCTCGCCGCCATGAGGTCTTTCGACTCCTCGACGATGGCGGCCGTTGCCGGGGCATCGGTCACCGCGTTCATCGCGGTGCTGAAGTACTCGTCCTGGGTCATGCCGGCCGCTGTCACGCGCTCGGCGAAGTGGCCCTCCATCGTGCCGTAGCCGTAGACGAACTGGAAGACGGCCGAGATCGCGCCGGTCACGCCGTACGCGGGCAGACCGGCGCGGCGGACCACCTGCTGGACCACCCGGGAGAAGGCGAGCGAGTGGGGGCCGATGTTGAGGTAGCGGCCGGCCAGCGGGGAGAGCCAGGGGTGACGGACCAGCAGGGCGCGGTACTCCGTGGCCAGCGCCCGCAGTCGCTCCCGCCAGTCACCGGCGTCGGCATCGGGCAGACGCAGCTCGCCGAAGGCCGCGTCGAGGGCGAGTTCGAGCAGGTCGTCCTTGGTGTCGACGTACCAGTACAGGGACATGGCGGTCACCTTGAGCTCGGCCGCCAGCCGCCGCATGGAGAACTTGTCGAGTCCGTCGGAGTCGAGGAGCCCGACCGTGGCGGAGGTGATCCGGGCCCGGTCAAGACCGGATGGCTGACCGCCGCGACCGCCGCCCCGGGGCTTCTCCTCAAGCCACACACTGGCCCGCGCCATCGCGACACCCTCCTCCACGACCACTTCTCAAGATGCTAAGGCTCCAACGCCCCGTCAGGGCGCGGGACCGTGTCTGACATGCGGATACCATCGCGTGGGCGCGACCAGCCCCAACCAGCCCGCCCTCGCCGACGGACAAGCGCCCCTCCCCCTCGGGCGGCATTCTCCTCCGCCCTCCCGAGAAGCCCCGCGGCCACGACCCCGGCCACGCCCCGGCCACGACAGCCGCGGCGGCCCCAGCTCCCCGGCGGTCTCTCGCGGGCGTACGGCGAAGGGCGGTGACCGAAGCCACCGCCCTTGCGCCGCTCAGGAGTCCGTCAGCTGCCGCTCGCCTTCTGTGTGAGGTCGTAGAAGGTGGACGAACCCACCGTCACCTTCTTGAAGTTCTTCTCGACCCAGGAGGTGATCTGCGAGGCCGTGCCGCTGCTGCTGCCGCGCATCATGCCGCCGCCGGTGCCGGAGGAGATGAAGTAGTGGATCTTGCCGTCCGCCACGTACTTCTCGAACTGGGCGAGCGTCGGGGACGGGTCGGTGCCGTTGAAGCCGCCGATCGCCATCACCGCGTCGCCGGTGGAGAGCTGGTAGCTCGCCGCGTTCTGGGCGCCGACGGCCGCGGCGACCCAGGTGTACTGGGAGGAGTTCTTCTGCAGCAGGGCCTTGGCTGCGGAGGAGACGGTCGCGCCGTTCAGCAGGCCGCCGACGCCACCGCCGCCGCGCATGCCGCCGGCCGCACCACCGCCCGTGCCGCCGCCGGGGAACCCGCCGGTGCCGTTCTGGGTGGTGCCGTTGCCGTTCTGCTGGTTCTGGCCGAAGCCGCCGGCCGCACCACCGCCCGTGCCGCCGCCGGGGAAGCCGCCGGTACCGTTCTGGCCCTGCCCCTGGCCCTGCCCCTGCGGGGTGCCGTTGCCGCCCTGCTGGTTCTGGCCGAAGCCGCCGGCCGCACCACCGCCCCGGCCGCCGCCGAAGCCGCCCCGGCCGCCGCCGGGACCGCCACCGCCGCCGAAGCCCATCGTGCTGGCGCCAGCCGGACCGGCTGTCGGGATGGAGCCGGTGTGCGCGGAGTTCACCGTGCTGAGGGTGTAGGCCGTCGGACCCGCCAGCGCGGCCACCAGGCCGGCCGCGGCGGCCCCGAGGGCCAGCCGGCGCGGGATCCGGCCCGCGAAGACCAGGCCGAGCGCGGCGGCCAGACCGCCGATCAGGACCAGGTACTTCAGCCAGGGCAGGTAGGCGGAGGTGCGGTCGAGGAGGACGTAACCCCAGACCGCGGCCGAGACCACGGCGGCGGCGAGGGTGATCGACGCCCACAGCTCGGCGCGTTTCTCCCACAGCAGACCCGCGCCCATGCCGACCACGGCGGCGATGTAGGGGGCCAGGGCGACCGTGTAGTACTGGTGGAAGATGCCCGCCATGTAGCTGAACACGATCATGGTCATCAGCAGCGAGCCGCCCCAGACCAGGAACGAGGCCCGGGTCACCGAGGTCCGCCGCAGCCTGCGGGTCGCCACCAGACCGGCGCCGAGGAGGATCAGCGCGGCCGGAATCAGCCAGGAGATCTGGCTGCCGATCTCGGAGTTGAACATCCGGTCCCAGCCGGTCTCGCCCCACTGGCCCGAGCCGGTGCCGCCGCCACCGCCGCCCACGCTGCCGGTCTCGTCGCCGCTGATGCGGCCGAGGCCGTTGTAGCCGAAGGTCAGTGACAGGAAGCTGTTGTCCTGGGAGCCGCCGATGTAGGGGCGGGACGAGGCCGGCCACAGTTCGACGATCGCCACCCACCAGCCGCCGGAGACCACCAGCGCGCCCGTGGCCAGCGCCAGTTGCCCGATCCGCTTCTTCAGCGTGTGCGGGCCGACGGCCGCGTACACGAACGCCAGCGCCGGCAGGATCAGGAACGCCTGGAGCGTCTTGGCGAGGAAGGCGAAGCCGATCGCCACGCCCGCCCACACCAGCCACCTGGTACGCCCGTCCTCGACGGCGCGGACCACGAAGTAGCAGGCCAGCGCCATCAGCAGGGCCAGCATGGCGTCCGGGTTGTTGAACCGGAACATCAGGGCCGCGACGGGGGTGAGTGCGAGCACGGCGCCCGCGATCAGTCCGGCCGCGGGGCTGAACCGGCGGCGCACGGAGGCGTAGACGACCGCGACCGTGCCGACCCCCATGAGGACCTCGGGGCCGAGGATCGTCCAGGAGTTCAGGCCGAAGATCCGGGCCGCGATCTCCATCGGCCACATGAACGCCGAAGGCTTGTCGACGGTGATCGCGTTGCCCGCGTCCAGCGAGCCGAAGAACATCGCCTTCCAGCTCTTGGTACCGGCCTGGACGGCGGCCGAGTAGAAGGAGTTGGAGTAGCCGTTGACGCTCAGGTTGGAGAAGTACAGCACCGCGGTGGCGACCAGCAGGCCGAGGAAGGCCGGGCGCGCCCAGCGCGGGTCCTCGGGGCGGCCGCGCCACAGTCTCCGTACGAAGGGCTGCTTCGGTTCACCCGGCTCGGGGACCGGCGGGGAGTCCTGGCCGATCCGTCCGTTCTGGCCGTCCGTGCCGTACGGCACGTGCTGGGGCTGCGGGGGATCCGTGGGCGGCGCGGTGGGAGGCGGCGCGGTCGGGGGCGGGCCCCACTGCGCGGGGTGGTCGGTGTTCGTACTCATCGGGTTTCCCCCGGGTCGCTGTCGTGGGGGCGCACCGGCTGCAACCGCATGGTGCTGTCCCTCCAGGTGCCGTCCGCGGCTTCACCGGCGCGGAACTGGGTGGTCGTGGTGCCGTTCTGGGCGTGCGGCTGGTGCGCCGGGCGCTGCGGGAGGGGGCCCTGCGGCTGGTACGGCTGCTGGTACGGCCGGAACCCGCCGGTCGGGTAGGTCGGGGACGACGGGTTGTGCGTCGCCACCACCGTCGACTCGTCCCCCGCGGCGCCGTCACGGTCCGGGAAGACCCAGGCGCGGAAGAGCAGGAAGCGCAGCACGGTCGCGGCGAGGTTGGCGGCAATCAGCACCGCCAGTTCGGTGGAGTGCGCGGGGTGGCTGCTCGCCGCGTTCAGGGCGGCGAGGGAACCACTGGTGAGCGCGAGACCGATACCGAAGACGACCAGGCCCTGCGCCTGGTGCCGGACCGCCCCGCCCCGGCCGCGCACTCCGAAGGTGAGGCGCCGGTTGGCGGCCGTGTTCGCCACCGCCGACACCAGCAGCGCGAGCGCGTTGGCGAGCTGCGAACCGGAGAACTCCCGGAAGACGCTGTAGAGGAGCAGGTAGAAGAGGGTCGACAGGCCGCCGACCACGCAGAACCCGACGAGCTGGCGGGCCAGGCCCTTGGGCACGTCCTGGATGTCGCGGTCGCGGGGGTCGTCGCCGAACGGGCGGGTGAGCCGGTCCAGCGGCAGCGACCCGGTGGTCAGCGCCTTGCCGACCCGCCACACGCCCTTCAGGTCGTCGGTCGCCGTCTTCACGATGTGCACGGTCGAGTCGGGGTCGTCGACCCAGTCGACGGGCACCTCGTGGATCCGGAGCCCGGCGCGCTCGGCGAGCACCAGCATCTCGGTGTCGAAGAACCAGCCGGTGTCCTCGACCAGGGGCAGCAGCACCTGTGCGACATCACGGCGGATCGCCTTGAAGCCGCACTGCGCGTCGGAGAAGCGGGCCTGCAGCGAGCCGCGCAGGATCAGGTTGTACGAGCGGCTGATGAACTCCCGCTTGGCGCCGCGCACCACGCGCGACGAGCGGGCCAGCCGGGAACCGATCGCCAGGTCGGAGTGGCCGGATATGAGCGGCGCCACCAGCGGCAGCAGCGCGTTCAGGTCGGTCGACAGGTCGACGTCCATGTACGCGAGGATCGGCGCGTCCGAGGCCGACCAGACGGTCCGCAGCGCGCGGCCGCGGCCCTTCTGCTCCAGCCGGAACGACTTCACCTCGGCGATCTCCGCCTCGAGCCGCCTCGCCACCTGGGGGGTGGTGTCCGTGGACGCGTTGTCCGCGACGGTGATGCGGTACGCGTACGGGAAGGTTTGCTTGAGGTGCTCATGCAGTCTGCGGACGCATGGGCCGAGGTCCTTCTCCTCGTTGTAGACGGGGATCACTACGTCCAGGACAGGCGTACCGGCGTTACCGGCCGGGAGGTGCTCCCGCGCCGGCAGGGTGCCGGGAGAAGAGTCGGTTCGCATGACACCGACTCTCGTCAGGCGCCCTGTTCCACCCATGTGGTGGCACTGTGCTGTGCCTGTGAGTGCGATTGCCAGTTGGTTTCGGGGTCCGGCTGGGGGGCCGCCGGGGCAAGCGCGGGCAGATACAGGGTGAACACCGTACGGCCGGGCACGCTGTCCACGGTGACGGCACCGCCGTGCGCGGTCGCCACGGCCTGCACGATGGCGAGACCGAGACCGGTGGATCCCGTGGCCCGCGAGCGCGCGGAGTCACCGCGCGCGAACCGCTCGAAGACGTGCGGCAGCAGGTCCTGCGGGATGCCCTGCCCGTTGTCCTCGACGTCGACGCACAGCCACGGTCCGCGCCGCTGGATGCGGGCGGTGACCGTGGTGCCCGGCGGGGTGTGCTTTCGGGCGTTGCCGAGCAGGTTGATCAGCACCTGCTGGATCCGGGCCGCGTCGGCGGCGACCAGCGCCGGCTCGTCGGGCAGGTCGAGGCGCCAGTTGTGGTCCATGCCGGCGGCTCGCGTGTCGCTGATCGTGTCGACGACGAGCGGGATGAGATCGGTGTGCTCGAACTGCAGCGGACGGCCCGCGTCCAGCCGGGCGAGCAGCAGCAGGTCCTCCACGAGCAGGGTCATCCGCCCCGCCTCGGACTCGATACGGCCGAGGGCGTGCCGGGTGTCGGGCCCGACCTGCTCCCTGCCGCGCCGGGTCAGCTCGGCGTAGCCGCGGATGGAGGCGAGCGGGGTCCGCAGTTCGTGACTCGCGTCGGCGACGAACTGCCGTACCCGCATCTCGCTCTGCTGACGGGCGTGCAACGCCCCGTGCACGTGGTTGAGCATGCGGTTGAGCGCGGAGCCGACCTGGCCGACCTCGGTGTGCGGGTCGCACTCGGTCTCCGGCACCCGCTCGCTGAGGTTCACCTCGCCGGTGTGCAGCGGGAGTTCGGAGACGCGGGTGGCGGTGGCGGCGACCCGGCGGAGGGGGCGGGTGGCGACGTTGACCATCACGGTGCCGGCCAGGGCGGCGGCGACGAGGCCGGAGACGGTGAGGCTGATCTCGACGATGATCAGGGTGTTGATGGTGCTGTCGACGTCGGAGGTCGGGATACCGACGTAGTAGCCGCTGGTGCCGTCGCTCGCGTACTTGACGAGGTACGCGCCCAGGCCGGGCATCTCCACGCTGTGGACGTTCTGGTCCTGGGAGACGGAGTTGAGCACCTTGAGCTGGGCGTCCGTGAGCGGTTTGGCGCTCATCGAGAAGTCGTCGCTGGACTTCACGCCCCGCTCGGAGTCGGTGATGCTGCCGTTCTGGACCATGGCCGCGATGGTGCCGTCCGGCTGCGGACCCGTCACGAATTTGGACAGGTCGGTCGTGCCCTCACCGTTCTGCTGCTGATTCGGGCCGGTGTTGAGGGTGCCCGAGCCCGTCCCGGTCCCGGTGCCGTTGCTCTTGGGCCGGTTTCCGAGCGGACCGCCGAAGTCGCGCGGCGTCACGCGCGCCGCGACCTCGCCCAGTTTGCCCTCCAGCTGCCCGTACAGGTGATCCCGCAGCACCAGGGTGGTGACCGTCCCGATCACCGCGCAGACCACGGCGATCAGGGTCACGGACACGACGACGAGCCGAGTCCGCAGGGTGCGCGGCTTTCCCGCCCGTCGCTTCTGCGTACGCGGCCGTCGTCGCCCGCTCATGCCGCGGCTGGCTTGATCAGATAACCGGCGCCACGCCGGGTGTGGATCATCGGCTCCCGGCCGGCGTCTATCTTCCGGCGCAGATACGAGATGTAGAGCTCGACCACGTTGGCCTGCCCGCCGAAGTCGTACGACCACACGCGGTCGAGTATCTGGGCCTTGCTGAGCACCCGCCGCGGGTTGCGCATCAGGAAGCGCAGCAACTCGAACTCGGTGGCCGTGAGATGGATCGAGTCCCCGGCCCGCGAGACCTCGTGGCTGTCCTCGTCCAGGGTGAGGTCACCGACGACGAGCACGGAGTCGGAGCGCCGGTCGGCCGCACCGGAGCGGCGGATCAGCCCGCGCAGCCGGGCCACGACCTCTTCGAGGCTGAAGGGCTTGGTGACGTAGTCGTCGCCACCGGCGGTGAGACCCGCGATCCGGTCCTCGACCGCGTCCTTCGCGGTCAGGAACAGCACCGGCACGTCCGGCAGTTCGCGCCGCAGGCGCCCCAGCACGGTGAGGCCGTCCATGTCGGGCAGCATCATGTCGAGGACGACGGCGTCGGGCCGGAAATCCCGTGCGGTCTGTATCGCGCCCTGCCCGTCACCGGCACTCCGGATCTGCCAGCCCTCGTACCGGAGGGCCATGGAAAGGAGTTCGGTGATCGACAGTTCGTCGTCCACCACAAGCACTCGGACGGGGCTCCCGTCCGGCCTCAGCAGTTCGGTGCGCCCCTGGGGCGAGGTCGTGGTCATGGTGGACACCTTGTCCGGGTCCTCTGAGAGCACGCTTTCACTAATCTGTGATTTCCCTGAGAACCACACAGGCGCCTCTCAGGCAACGCCTGGGAATCCCATCAGGGGTGCATGAACCCGTGACCACGCTCGTGCCGAGCTGCGCGGATCATGTCCGTCCGGGCCGCGCTTCCGACCGTTGGTGAAGTGCCGATGAGCCGCCGATGAGCCGCTGATGAGAGCGTGACGACCCGGCGCGGATCCCGCGCGCGGAGGACTTCCCCGGCGCTGGCGACGCGGCCGGCGCTGGGCGACGCGGCCGGCGCTGGCGACGCTCAGAAGAGCCCCTCCTGGGGAGCCTCGAACTCCCTGATGGGTACCCGCAGTTGGCCTTCTTCCCCCACCCCGGCAGCGGTCAGCTCCCACCCCGGCAGCAAACGCGTGTCGAGGACCACGACCCCGCGCCGGGTGGCGAGATGCAGATCCGGCCCGGCCGCCGCGACCAGCTCACCGCTCACCACGCCGCCCGGCACCAGCTCGACCACCTCACCGACCGCGGCGGACACCCCGTCCAGCCCGAACACCCCCATGTGATCGACGACTTGGCAGGGCTCCGGGACGAGCGACTCGGGCCAGCCGCCGAGCGCGACCGCCAGCGCGTGCAGTTCCGTGATCTCGACCGCCCGCTCGGCCCGGGTCACCGGCAGCAGGGCGCGTACGACGCGCTTGTCGCCGTACGGGATCCGGTCCGGCACCCGGAGCGCGGCCCGCAGCAGTTCCTCGGCCCGCCGGGCGGCCATCAGCGGCCCGGCGCCGAGCCAGCTGAAGCACACGGCTCCCTGCTCCAGCAGCCGGGCCGGCCCCCGCTCGACGGCCGTGATCCCCACTTTGACCATCCCGGGCCCGAACCACGCCAGATACACGTGGTACGGCCGGGGATCGTCGGCGACGGTGTCGGCGGCCACGGAGTGCGCACGGTCCAGCCGCGCACACTCCTCGCACCGGGCGCCGGTGGTCCTGCCGGACACGGGGGCCCGGGTCGGGCAGTCATGCCCGCGCGCCCCCACGCACTCCCGTTTCGCACCCGCGTCGGCGCCTCCTTCCGCGACCCCGAAGGCCACGCGCTTCCCCCGGGCGAGCGGACTGCGCCGCCCACCGCTCCACACCAGCACGGGTCCGTCGTCCGACCAGCGCAGTCCCGAGCATTTCCACACCTGTGCCATCAGTCGCGAGGGTAGCTGGCGGCACTGACAACGACCCGGTGCGGCCGACCCGCAGGGGCGCCCGCGGGCAGGGCGGGAGATCCACAGACGGGAGGCTCCCGATCAGCTGCCGGCCTCCGCGGTGGCCTCAGCAGCAGCCGGCGCATTCGCCGCCCCATTCGCCTCCGCGGTCGCCTTCGCGGCGATCACCGCCCCGTGATCGTCGTCGGGAGGCCACGACCGTGTTCGCCCTACGGGTCCGTCGCGCCGGCCTGCGCCTCCGGGTCATCCCGCTCCGGAACACCCGGCACATGTACGGCTCGCTCCTGGTCGCCCTGAAGGTGCACTCGAAGGTGGCACAGCGCAAGCTGTCCGAGGCGATGGGCGGCTCCCGGACCGACGGCTGACATCAACCGCTGACAGCAACCGTTGCCGTGCTTCGCTGCTGTACGCCCCCGAAACGTCAAAGGCCCCGGAGTGATCCGGGGCCTTTGACCTGTGTGCACTCGGCAGGATTCGAACCTGCAACCTTCTGATCCGTAGTCAGATGCTCTATCCGTTAAGCTACGAGTGCTTGTTCTTCTGGTTTTTCGTCTTCGCTTCCCGGCCCTTTCGGCCCGCTCGCGGCGACAGGAAGAACATTACATGACTGCCGCCGCCATGTGAAATCCGTTAGCCGCACCCCTTGTGAGCTGCGGAAACATCGGATCTGGCGAGCACCGCGCCGCCACCGCGTCGGCGCCTGCGCCGCTGCGGCAGGGCCCTAAACGCGACTCAGGGAGTCCAGACCGAAACGGTTGGACTCCCTGAGTCAGGTGCGGAGGCGGAGGGATTTGAACCCTCGATGGGCTTTAAGGCCCAAACCGCATTAGCAGTGCGGCGCCATAGACCGGACTAGGCGACGCCTCCCGCACAGCCGCCCGCGTGAGCGCGAGTGGTGCGTGCAGATGATGACACAGTCGAGCGTGCTGTCACCAATCGGCTCCCACGGTACTAGGCAGTCGGGCCACAGGGCAAAGCCCTTCTCGCGAGGCCATCAGGCGTCGCGCAACGTCTCGCCCGGCCGCGCGTTGGGCAGGGCATGTCGCACTTCGCCGTGCGGGGCGCCCTCGGGGCCGTCGCCGCCGTCCTCGGGTCCGTCCCCGCCCTGCCCGCCTCCGCCGCCGTCGCGGCCGACCACCTCACCGTCACCGTGCGCCACGCCGGGGACGGGCGGGACGGGACGTACGAGCTGTCCTGTCACCCCGGCGCAGGCAGTCACCCGGACGTGGACGGGGCCTGTCAGGCGCTCGACCGGAACACCCGCTGGGGCCGGGACACCTTCGCCCCGGTCGCCCCGGGCAGCGTCTGCACCATGCTCTACGGCGGCCCGGCCACCGCCCATGTCACCGGGACCTGGGCCGGCCGCCCGGTCGACGCCACGTACGACCGCAGCAACGGCTGCGAGGTCGGACGCTGGGACCGGATGGTGCCCCTGCTCCCCGACCTCGGCTCGTGAAAGTCCAGAACGTCCACCCGCACCCCCCGCACGCCCGTCACGCCACAACGCCGGCACAGGCGTTTCACGGGGGGCGGCTCCTCTTCCGTAAAAGTCTCGCGAAGGGTATGGCGGAGGTGGGGCGTGTCGGTCACATGTTCGCCGTCACTTCGTCGTGCGACCTGCCTCTCATCCGGCGCCGTGAGCGCAATAGGTGGCTTTAGACTCCCTCGCGTGACACGCCGCAGGCCGATTGGCAAGATGGCCCGAGCGGTCGGCAAGGTGCGGTAACAGGGAGGAAGCGTCTCGTGAGCAGCAGGCCATCCCGAGGCGCTGCTCGCCTCGCAGCCATACTGGACGCGCTGCCGGATGCGTTGGTGCTGGTCAACGCCAACGGCACCGTCGTCAACGCGAACACGATCGCCCTGGAGGCCTTCGAGGCGCCGGGTACCGCGCTGGTCGGACGAGGGCTGCTCGATCTGCTGCCGGAGTTCGACTCACGACTGATCCCGGGGTCGATGCGGCGGCCCGACCACAGGGACCCCCGGGGGCGGACCAAGCCCACCCGGATGGTGGCGCGGCGGACGGACGGGACCGAGTTCCCGGTCGAGGTCACCAGCGCCAACCTGGAGAACGGGCAGCAGGCGTACGACGGTTACGGCTACAGCGGCGACGAGCTGCTGATGCTGGTCGTCCGCGACCTGACCGGCACCGTGGACACCGAGGCCGAGCTGGCCCGCTCGCAGCGGCAGACCGAGATGATCCTGCGGGCGGCGAGCGAGGGTGTGGTGGGGACGGACACCGACGGGCGGATCGTGCTCGTCAATCCGGCCGCCGCTCAGATACTGGGGTACCGGGCCGGTGAGCTGGGCGGCAAGGAGCTGCACAACCTCGTGGTGCACTCGCGCGCCGACGGCTCCCCCTTCCCGTACGCCGAGTCGCCGCTCGCCGACACCCTCCGCTCCGGGCGCAAGCACCGGGTGCGCGGGCAGGTGCTGTGGGCCAAGGGCGACAAGAAGGTGCCGGTCGACCTGACGACCGCGCCGGTGCGCGACGGCGACCAGCTGGTCGGCGCCGTGATGACGTTCACCGACCGGCGGCCGTACGACTCCGTCATCGACGAGAAGACGGCCCTGGAGCAGGCGCACGCCGACGAGCTGGAGCGGCTCTCCGAGGAACACGCCTCCGACCTGACCGCGCTGCGCCAGAAGCACGTCACCGAGGTGGAGGAGCTGCTCGAGCGGCACGCCGAGGAACTGGCGGTCGCCGAGGACCGGTACGCGGCTCTCGGCGAGCGCGAGAAGGACCGGTACGAGGCCCTCTCCGGGCGGCACGAGCAGCTGCTGACGCTGCTCGCGCAGTCGCTGCGCGGCCCTCTCGACGAGCTGCGCCGGGAGCTGGCCGTGCTCGCCGCCGACGACGCCGGGCAGCTGTGGCCCGAGGCCAACCAGGTGCTTCACCATCTGTCGGCCGGCTATTCGCGGATCACCCAGCTCATCGACAACGTGCTCGGGTACCAGCGGCTGGACGCGGGGACCGAGGACATCACCCGGACGAAGGTCATGCTCGACGCCGTCGTCGCCGCCGGCGTGGACGGCGCGGTGGAGCTGATCGGGCCTGGACGGGTGCAGTTCGCCGTGCACGCGCCGCCCATCGAGGCCGAGGTGGACCCCCAGCGGCTCGCCGTCGCGCTGGCGCACCTCATCGCGGACGTGGCCGGCGTGGACGCGACCGGCAACGCGCCCGTCTCGGCGGGCGGCTACATGGACAACACGGTGGTGGTCGCGGCGGCGCAGCGCGGCGAGGTCGTCCGTATCGAGGTGCGCGGACCGTACGCCGGGGGCGACCCGGTGCACGAGCCGATCGTGCGCGGGATCGTCCGGGCCCACGGCGGTGTGCTGCAGACCCACGAGGTGCCGGGGATGAGCGGCAGCGCCTTCGTGCTGGAGGTGCCGATCGGGGGCGGCGCCGGCGCGGTGACCCCGCCGGCCGGTACCGAGGTCGCCATGGTCGCGGCCGCCGACGAGACCGGTGCCGGCGGACGGCGGCGGGCCCGGCGGTCCTCCGTGGACGCCTTCCTGGAGAGTGACGTGCCCGGCGAGACGGGCGACGAGGGCGAGCTCCCGGCCGCGCCGACCGGGCGGCGGCGCCGACGGGCCGCCGAGGCGGCGGACGTTCCGGACAACGGGCCCGCCGCGATCGAGAGCGCGGAATCGGCGTCCGGCGGTACCGGTCGGCGGCGCGGGCGTCCCGCCGACGGTGCCCCGGGGGTCGCCGAGGGCGCCGTGATGACGGCGGCCGAACAGGGCGCCGGGGCGGCTGCCTCGGGTACGGGGCTGGGCGGCACCGTTCCGCCGCAGGGCGTTCCCGTGCCGGCGCCGGGGCGGCGCGCCCGGCGTGAGCCCGACGAGCGGCAGTCGCTGCCGCCCGCGCTGCCCTCGGTCCCGTCCGAGCAGGCGGCCGACGACGGTCAGCCCGGCGGGCGCCGGCGCCGCGCGCTGGCCGCCGCGGCCGAGCGGGCCGAGCAGCAGCAGGCGGGGCCTCGTCCGGTCTTCGCGCTGCCGCCCGCCGAGGCCGACCGGGCACCCGAGCCGGTCACGGCCGTGGAGCAGGCGGGCGACGAGGGCCGGCACGATGCCGTGGCGCACGACCAGGCCGAGGACCACACCCCGCCGCAGCCGCACCCCACCACCGCGCCGACCGGCCGACGGCGGCGGGCCGTGGGCCAGCCCGCGGCGGAGAACACCCCGGGCACCCCGGGCACCCCGGGCGCCCCGGCCGTGCCGACGGTGCCCGCGCAGGCGGCCGTGCCCGGACAGCCGGTGCAGCCTCAGGGCATTCCGATGCAGGCCGGTCCGGCGGCCCAGGTCGCCGCGCCGGCCGGTGTCCCCGTCGCCCAGGCGGCCGGCGGGCAGCAGCCCGGGCCGGTGGGGCAGGGGCACGGGCAGGTCCAGGGACAGGCGCAGGTGCCGGGGCAGACTTCGGCCCTTCCGGGTCCGCAGGCACTGCCAGGCGCGGCCGTACCGGTGCCGGCGTCGGCACCGCCGCAGCCGCAGCCGCAGCCGCAGGGCGGTGTTCCGGTCGCCGAAGCCGCCCCGGCTCCGGCGCAGCCCGCGCAGCCCGTCCAGCCCGCCCAGCCGCTTCCGCTTCCGGCGGAGGCCGCGCCGGTGGCACCCGTGCCGCAGCAGTGGCCGGGCGCCGACGACGCCCCCGCCGCGCCCCAACCGGCCCCTTCCGCACAGCCGTTGCCCGCCGAGGCGACCGCGGTGCCGGCACCACCGGCGGCACCGATCGACCCGGACTCCACGCAGGGCCGGGCGTTCAGCGTGCGGACGCTGGGGCAGGGAGTGCCGTTCTCGCGGCAGGCCGCGCAGGTGCAGCACCCGACGGCGACCCCGCCCCCGCACCAGCCGGGCGGCAACGGGCGGCGCCGCAAGCTGGGCACGCCCCCGGACCCGGGCGCGCGTGCCGAGCAGCCGCAGCCCGATCAGCCGGCCCGGCCGCATCCGCCGGCCGAGCAGCCGGTCGCCGCCCAGCCGCTGCCGCAGCCGTCGCCGTCGCCGTCGCCGTCGCCGACCGGACAGTCCCGGCTGGTGGGAGCAACCGACGGCGCCGGACGGTCGTACGCGATAGGCGCACCGGACGTGAACGCCGCCGAGGGCCCGGAGCCGCTGGACGGTCCGGGCGGGGCGATCGAGGTCGCGGATCCGCCGCGCCCGCAGCCGATGGACGACGAGCTGCCCCCGGAGCCGCTGGACAACCCGCGCCGGCTGCTGGTGTGGCCCGCGCCGGACGTCACCACCCAGCAGGAGCTGAGCGACCGCGGCTACCGGCCGGTGATCGTGAACTCCCGTGCGGAGGTCGACGCGCAGATCGCCGCGTTCCCGGCGGCGCTGTTCGTGGACCCGCTGACCGGGCCGATCACCCGGACCGCGCTGCAGTCGCTGCGGCAGGCGGCGGTGGCCGCGGAGGTGCCGGTGATGGTGACGGCGGGGCTCGGACAGGCGACGCGTGAGGCGGCGTACGGCGCCGATCCCGCCGTACTGCTGAAGGCGCTCGCGCCGCGGGACAGCGAGCAGCATCCGCCGCGGGTGCTGCTGATCGAGGAGCACGCGGAGATCGCGCTCGCGCTGACCTCGACGCTGGAGCGGCGCGGGATGCAGGTGGCGCGGGCGGCGAGCGACGCGGACGCGGTGACGCTGGCGGGGCAGTTGCGGCCGAACCTGGTGGTGATGGACCTGATGCAGGTGCACCGCCGGCAGGCCGGGATCATCGACTGGCTGCGGGCGAACGGGCAGCTGAACCGGACGCCGCTGGTCGTTTACACGGCGGCGGTGGACCAGGCGGATCTGCCGAGGCTGGCGTCGGGGGAGACGGTGCTGTTCCTGGCTGAGCGGTCGACGAGTCCCGAGGTGCAGAGCCGGATCGTCGACCTGCTGGCCAGGATCGGGACGAACTGAGGCGGCGAAGCGCCGTTGGGGAACTGCCGGAGGTCGGCCACGAACAACCCGTGGCCGACCTCCGGCAGTTCCCCGCGCCCCTTGCAGAGGCGTTCACATGACGGCGCCTACAGGCTGGTGACGTCCAGTTCCCCGGCGGCGTACTGCTTCCTGAGCACCTTCTTGTCGAACTTGCCGACGCTGGTCTTCGGCACCGACTCGATGACCGTCCAGCGTTCGGGGAGCTGCCACTTGGCGATCTTGCCTTCCTCGGCGAGGAAGATGCGCAGGGCCTCGAAGGTGGCCGTGGAGCCCTCGCGCAGGACGACCGTGGCCAGCGGGCGCTCGCCCCACTTCTCGTCCGGTACGGCCACGACCGCGGCCTCGGCGACGTCCGGGTGGGACATCAGCGCGTTCTCCAGTTCGACCGAGGAGATCCACTCGCCGCCGGACTTGATGACGTCCTTCGCACGGTCGGTGAGGGTGAGGAAGCCGTCGGCGGAGATGGTGCCGACGTCACCGGTCTTCAGCCAGCCGTCCGCGCTGAACTTGTCGGCGGGGCGCAGCGGCTCGGCGTCGGGACCGTTGTAGTAGGCGCCCGCTATCCAGGGGCCGCGCACCTCCAGTTCGCCCGCCGACTCGCCGTCCCAGGGGAGGCGTTCGCCGGCCGGGCCGCTGAGCCGGGCCTCGACACTCGCCGGGAACCGGCCCTGGGTGAGGCGGTACGCGAACTCCTCGTCCGTACCGACCGCATGGGCCGGCGGGCGGGCGATGGTGCCGAGCGGGGAGGTCTCCGTCATGCCCCAGGCGTGGCAGACCCGCATGCCCAGCTTGTCGAAGGCCGTCATGAGGGAGGGCGGGCAGGCGGCGCCGCCGATGGTGACCTGGGTGAGGGAGGAGACGTCCCGGGGCCGGGCGGTGAGTTCGCCGAGCAGGCCCTGCCAGATGGTGGGGACCGCGGCCGCGTGCGTGGGGCGCTCGCGCTCGATCATCTCGGCGAGCGGGGCGGGCTGGAGGAAACGGTCCGGCATCAGCAGGTTGACGCCGGTCATGAAGGTGGCGTGCGGCAGGCCCCAGGCGTTGACGTGGAACTGCGGTACGACGACCAGGGAGGTGTCCTGGTCGGTCAGACCCATCGACTGGGCCATGTTGACCTGCATGGAGTGCAGGTAGATCGAACGGTGGCTGTACACCACGCCCTTCGGGTCGCCGGTGGTGCCGGAGGTGTAGCACATGGCGGCGGCCTGGCGTTCGTCGAGCTCGGGCCAGTCGTAGTCGGCCGGCTTGTCGGCGATGAGCTCCTCGTACTCGTGTACGGCCGCGGTCGCGCCGACGAGGGGGGAACGGTCGCCCGGGCCGCAGACCACGATGTGCTCGACGGTCGGCAGCTTGGCCAGCAGCGGCGCGATCATCGGGATCAGCGAGCCGTTGACGACGACGACCTTGTCCGCCGCGTGGTTGACGATCCAGACCAGCTGCTCGGCGGGCAGGCGCAGGTTGAGGGTGTGCAGGACCGCGCCCATGGCGGGAACCGCGAAGTACGCCTCGACGTGTTCCGCGTTGTTCCACATCAGGGTGGCCACCCGGTCGTCTCCCCGGACCCCGAGGTCGTCCCGCAAGGCGTGTGCCAGCCGGGCGGCCCGGTCGCCGATCTCGGCGAAGCTGCGGCGGTGCGGCTCGCCCTCGCCGGTCCAGGTGGTGACCTGTGACGCGCCGTGAACCCTCGACCCGTGGGTCAGGATCCTTGAGATCAGCAGCGGTACGTCCTGCATGGTGCTCAGCACGGCGTCCTCCCGGGGGCGACATTGCCTACTCGGCGGTAAAAGGGCTGCGCTGATTCTGCGCACATACCACTCGGTATGTCACTAGGAGAAAGCCAACAAAGCCCGTCCGGTCGCTCCGGCCACCGCCCCGGCCGCTATCGCGCGAGGTCCAGCTCGGGGTCCTCGCGCAGCTTGCCGAGCGCACGCGACACGGCCGACTTCACCGTGCCCACCGACACCCCGAGCACCTCGGCCGTCTGCATTTCGCTCAGGTCCTCGTAGTACCGCAGCACGACCATCGCCCGCTGCCGCGCGGGCAGTTTCATGATCGCCTGCCACATCGCGTCGTGCAGCGCCTGCCGCTCGGCCGGGTCGCCCTCGCCCCCCGTCGGCTCGGGCTCGGGCATCTCGTCGCAGACGAACTCGTCGACCCGGCGCTTGCGCCACTGCGAGGTCCGCGTGTTCAGCAGGGCCCTGCGCACATAGCCGTCGAGCGCCCGGTGGTCCTCGATCCGCTCCCAGGCCACGTACGTCTTGGCGAGCGCGGTCTGCAGAAGATCCTCGGCGTCGCTCGGGTTCGCGGTCAGCGAGCGGGCGGTGCGCAGCAGGACCGGCTGGCGGGCCCTGACGTACGACGCGAACGACGGGTACGGGCGGGTGTGTGCGCGGGTCTGCCTCGCCGAGACAGCGGCGTCCGAAGCGCTGGTGCAGACGGGTGTGGTCATGGCTCCACGCTATGAGCGAGCGATGTCACGGCGGATCGGCCGCAGGTCCCGAAGCAGGGTCCCCCTCAGGTTGTAGGAATGGGGCTGCCTACACCTCCTGAAGGTGGAGTACGGGTGCGAGACCGCTGCGGGTTTACCCCTGGGGGGAGCAGGAACGGGGGCGCGACCTCTCCTGCCCGCGGTCAGGAGACCTCACCCGTCCGAAGCCGGGAGAGCTCATCCGTCCGCGGTCAGGACCAGTCCGGACGTCGGTACGCCCGTGCCGGCCGTGACCAGGACCCGGTCCGCCCCGGGTATCGGGTTCACGGCCGTGCCGCGCAGTTGGCGCACCGCCTCCGCCACCCCGTTCATCCCGTGCAGGTACGCCTCCCCGAGCTGCCCCCCGTGTGTGTTCAGCGGCAGCCGCGCCTCGGCCACGAAGTCCGCCGCCTCGCCGCGCCCGCAGAACCCGAACTCCTCCAGCTGCATCAGCACGAACGGGGTGAAGTGGTCGTACAGGATCCCCACGTCGATGTCGGCCGGGGCGAGACCACTGGTGCGCCACAGCTGACGGGCCACCACGCCCATCTCCGGCAGCCCGGTCAGGTCGTCCCGGTAGAAGCTGGTCATCTGCTCCTGGGCCCGGCCGGCGCCCTGCGCGGCCGCCGCGATCACGGCCGGCGGATGCGGCAGATCGCGTGCCCGCTCCACCGACGTGACGACGAGGGCCTGGCCGCCGTCCGTCTCCTGGCAGCAGTCCAGGAGACGGAGCGGCTCGACGATCCAACGGGAGGCCGCGTGGTCCGCGAGGGTGATGGGACGGCCGTGGAAGTAGGCGGCCGGGTTCGTCGCCGCGTACCCGCGGTCCGTCACCGCCACGTGCCCGAACGCCTCGGGGGTCAGCCCGTACGTGTGCAGGTAGCGCTGCGCCGCCATCGCCACCCACGACGCCGGAGTGAGCAGCCCGAACGGCAGGACCCAGCCGAGCGCCACGCCCTCCGCCGACGGCTCCCGGTGCTGCACGCCCGAGCCGAAGCGGCGGCCCGATCTCTCGTTGAAGGCGCGGTAGCAGACCACCACCTCGGCGATCCCGGCCGCCACGGCGAGGGCCGCCTGCTGGACGGTCGCGCAGGCCGCGCCGCCGCCGTAGTGGACGCGGGAGAAGAAGGACAGCTCGCCGATCCCGCAGGCCTGCGCCACGGTGATCTCCGGGCTGGTGTCCATCGTGAACGTCACCATCCCGTCCACGTCCGCCGGAGCCAGCCCGGCGTCGTCCAGCGCGGCGCGCACCGCCTCCGCCGCCAGCCGCAGCTCGCTGCGCCCCGAGTCCTTGGAGAACTCGGTCGCCCCGATCCCGACGATCGCCGCCCGCCCGCCGAGCGAGTCCCGGGCCCGCACGCTCATGAGTCCACCTCGTCGGCGACGGTGACGGTGACGGTGCCCCTGTCCTCGGTGCTTTCGGTGAGGACGACGGTCACCGTGCCGGTCACGTGGTTCCCGATGCTGTTGGCGCCCACCACGCGGACGGTCGCCGTGCGGGTCTCGTCGTCCATCTCCTCGATCCGCCCGGTCAACACCATCGTGTCTCCGGGATAGTTGGGCGCGCCCAGGCGGATGGCGGCTTTACGGAGCTGTGCCGTCGGGCCGAAGCAGTCGGTGATGTACCGGCCGACCAGGCCGTTCGTCGTCAGGATGTTCATGAAGATGTCCGGCGAGCCCTTGTCGCGGGCCAGTTCGGCGTCGTGGTGCACGTCCTGGTAGTCCCGGGACGCGATCGCTCCCGCCACGATCAGCGTCCGCGTGATCGGAATCTCCAGAGCCGGCAGTTCGGTGCCCACGCCCGGCCGTGTCGTCTCAGCTCCCACTTGCGATCAACTCCCCCAGTTCCTGCAGCACTTCGCCTCCGCTGCCCAGATACGCGTCCAGTTGCCGGCCCCACAGGAAGTGCCGGTGCACCGGGTGGTCGACGTCGGCGCCCGTGCCGCCGTGCAGATGCTGACCCGTGTGCACGACCCGCTGCCCGGCCTCGGACGCCCACCAGGCCGCGGTCAGCGCGTGCGTGGCGTACGGCAGCCCGGTGTCCCGCCGCCAGGCCGCCTCGTACGCCGTCACCCGTATCGCCTCCGTGTCCATGTGGGCGTCGGCGGCACGGAGCTGGACGCCCTGCCGGGTGGCGAGGGGGCGCCCGAACTGCTCGCGGGCGTTGGTGTGGGCCACGGCCCGGGCCAGGGAGCCCGCGCAGACGCCCGCCTGGAGTCCGGCGAACGCGGTGCGGGCGGTGGCCAGGACGTCGGCGTAGGCGCCGGTGCCGGAACCTGGGCCAGAGCCAGAGCCAGAGCCGGTGTCGGGGCCGGGGTCGGGGCCGAGGGGCTCGGCGGGGGCGTCCTGGAGGGTGAGCCGCCCCGCCGACCAGGGCGCGGTCAGCTCGACCTCCTCGACGCTGGTGCCCTCGCCGATCGGCACCAGCCACAGCCTTCGTTCGGCGTCGGCGACCAGGACGTGCGTGGCGTCGCGCAGCCATGGGACGACGGGCACGGTGCCGTTCAAACCGCCGTACGCGGAAGGTCCTACCGACCCGCCGTACGCGGAAGGTTCCACCGACCCGCCGTACGCGGAAGGCCGTACCGATGGCTGTGCCGGAAACGCGCCGGTCACCACCACCGAGCCGTCCCCGATCCCCGGCAGCAGCCGCTCCCGCTGTTCGCCCGTGCCGTGCGCGGCGATCGCCAGCTGCCCGTACACACAGCTCGCCGCATAGGGCACCTGGGCCGTGGTGCGCCCCTGTTCCTCGAGAAGCAGCACCAGCCCCAGCAGCCCCAGCTCCGAAACCGCGGCCACCAGCCCGGCCGCGGTGAGGGCCTTCCACAGCTCCGGGTCGCTGCCGGTGCCTGCGGCCCGCAGCCGCTCGTGGGTGGCGAGGTCGCCGAAGACCCGGGCGGCCAGGTCACGAGCCTCGGCCTGGGCCTCGGTGGGCGTGAAGTCCATGTCATGCCTCCCCGTCCAGGACCCGGAAGACGGGCAGGGTCAACGCCCCGCCGTCATCGTCGTACCGGCAGAACTCCACCCGTACCGGCAGCCCGATCCGCACCTTGTCGTACGGCACCCCCACCACGTTGCTCACCATCCGCACGCCCTCGGCGAGTTCGATCAGGCCGACCGCGTACGGAGGGGCGAAGGCCGGGAAGGGTGGGTGGTGCATCACGACGTACGAGCAGACCGTGCCCTCGCCGGACGACTCGACCGTGTCCCAGTCGAGACAGCCGCAGGCGTTGCAGCCCGGCAGCCAGGGGTGGCGCAGGACGCCGCAGTCCGCGCACCGCTGGATGAGGAGGCGCTCCTCGGCCACGGCCTCCCAGAAGGCGGCGTTGTCCCGGTTGACCACCGGGCGGGGGCGCGGCGGCGGCTTGCGTTCGGGGCCGCTCGGCGCGTACTTGAGGACGCGGAAGCGGTGGGTGCCGACGAGTTCGGGACCGACGCGGACGTCCGTGCGGGTGGTGACGAAGTACCCCGTGCCCAGCTTGGTGGTCTTGCGCGCGGACACCGACTCGATCACCGTGTCGAAGGCGACCTCGTCGCCCGGCCGCAGGGGCCTGAGGTACTCCTGCTCGCAGTCGGTGGCGACGATCGAGGTGCAGCCCGCCTCGTCGAGGAGGGTCAGCATCTCGTCGTACGCGCCCGTGCGGGCGGTGTGCCCGGAGAGACCGCCCATCGTCCAGGCCTGGAGCATGGTGGGCGGGGCGACGGCGTCCGGCCCCTGGTACGCCGGGTTGGTGTCGCCCATCGCCTCGCACCAGTGCCGGATCATGGGCAGGTTGACCGGGTCCTTGCCCATGCCGGCGCGGGCCGCCGGCTGCCCCTCGTACACCTTGAGCCGCGCTGCGAGGTCGTCCGTCCCGGGCCGCGCCCCCGGCTCCTCACTCCCCCCTGCCGCTGCCACGGTCGCCACCCCTTCCCGTCCTGCGCATCCCGAGCCGCATCGTCGCGACGATCTCCCGCTGCACCTCGCTCACCCCGCCCCCGAACGTGTTGATCTGCGCCGCCCGGTTGAGCCGCTCCAGCTCGCCGTCCCCGAACGCCCCCGGCGAGCCGGACCGGACCAATGCCGCCTCGCCGACGATCTCCTGACACATGCGATACGTCGCGACTGCCGATTCCGTTCCCGCGAACTTCACCCCGCTGGCCTCCGCGGGGGCCACCCTGCCCGCCCCGGCATCCCCCACCAGACGCCAGCTGAGCAGGCGATTCGCGGCCAGCCGGGCATGCGCCTCGGCCAGCCGAAAACGCACCCAGGGCTCGTCAACACGGCGCCGCCCCGTCACCGGATCGGGGGTGCGGGCGGCGGTGAGCGCGTCCGCGTAGAAGTCCTCGGCCTGCATGCCGGTCGCGGCGAGGGCGACCCGCTCGTGGTTGAGCTGGTTCGTGATGAGCGACCAGCCGTCGTGCTCGGTGCCGACCAGGTTGCCGGCGGGGACGCGGACGCCGTCGTAGTACGTCGCCGTGGTGACCTGGCCGCCCACCGTCTCGATCGGCGTCCAGGAGAACCCTGGCGCGTCCGTCGGGACGAGGAGGATCGAGATCCCGCGGTGCCGGGGCGCCTCGGGATCGGTGCGGCAGGCCAGCCAGATCCAGTCGGCGTGCTGGGCTCCCGAGGTGAAGATCTTCTGTCCGTCGATCCGCCAGCCGTCGCCGTCCCGTACCGCCCGGGTGCGCAGCGAGGCCAGGTCGGTGCCGGCGGAGGGTTCGCTGTAGCCGATGGCGAAGACGAGGTCGCCACGGAGGATGCCGGGCAGGAAGCGGGCCTTCTGCTCCGGGCTGCCGTACTTCATCAGCGTCGGCCCGACCGTGTTCAGGGTGACCATCGAGACGGGGGCGCCGGCCCGGTACGCCTCGTCGAAGAACACGAACTGCTCGTCGGCGCCCCGGCCCTGACCGCCGTACTCGACGGGCCAGCCGAGGCCGAGCAGGCCGTCCGCGCCGATGCGACGCAGCAGGGCACGGCGTTCGGCGGGGTCCTCGGGGGCGGGCGTCGGGATCAAACTCCGGAAGTAGGCACGGAGTTCGGCGCGCAGCCGTTGCTGGCGTTCGGTGGGAGCCAGATGCATGGTTTCTGACTGTCCGTCAGATAAGGCTCGGTGTCAAGGTCGTCCGGGTCGGCGGAGGAGGCCGGCAGCGAGGGCCCGCGGAGGGGACCAAGGGGCGGCGAGCACCCTCGGCCGGGGGCGAAAGGGCGGCGGTGAGAAGCCCTCGGAGGGGGTGGCGAGGGCCGGAGAACACCTGCGCGGCGATGCCGAAGCACCGCCGCGCGGACGCACTGCCCCCCTCCCCACAGACTCACCTCACCAGGGCTCAGGCGGAGCTCACCACAGCCGGGTGAAGCGGACGGCGGCGTTGTCGTTGCCCTGCTGGATCGCCGTCCACGCGGAGCCCTTGACCTGAGCGGTACTGCTCTGGTTCGAGGCGCCGTTGCCCACCGCGTTCTGCTGGGTGGTGGCGGAGTTGCCGCTGTTGTTGTGGCCGACGCCGCTGCCGATGACGCCCGCCGTGCCGGCGTTGGCGCTCGATCCGTGGTCCGCGATCGCACCGTTGTCCGCGGTCGCGACACCGGCGAAGAGCGCGGCGGCGAGCGGAAGCGCCGAGACGGCGGCGAGAACGCGGGCGGTACGGATGCTTGCCATGTCGTTTCCTCTCAGAGCCCGGCTGTGCCGGAAATACATCAAGTAAGGCTTTTTCCAGGGCAGTTGGCCGACCGCCCTGGCGGTTGTCATCGACGTCGCGAGACCAGAGTTGCCCACCGAATCCCCGGCGAACCAGACCGGAAGCCGCTATTCGCCCTCAAGCGTGACGACAAGTCGATAAACCCCTTTCGCCATCTTTGATGGATTTCATCACCGGTCATCACCACTCAGGGCATTCCCCCCACCAGAGCCCCCAAGGGGAAAAACGTTCCGGCCCCGCACCGCGACGAAGCCACCGACCCTGCGCGCCCTCGGCGTGTCACACCGACCCCCTCTTCCTTTTTTCGAACGCACGTACGAACATGGAGGGCATGGCCACCACCGATCGGCAGGCCACGACGCTGGCCCTCGCACACGCCCTGTCAGCCGCCGAGCGCGGCCTGGCCGTCATCCCTCTGTCCCGGACCAAACTCCCGGCCCTGCGCTCCCCGCACCGCCACGACCCCGAGCCCGCGCTGCCGCCCTGCCACGGCGAGTGCGGCCGCCCAGGCCACGGGGTGTACGACGCCACCACCGACCCGGCCCGCATCCGGGAACTTTTCGCCGCGGCGCCCTGGGCGACCGGCTACGGCATCGCCTGCGGGCTGCCCCCGTACCGCCTCATCGGCGTCGACCTCGACGTCAAGTCCGGTACCGACGCCACGGCCGCCCTGCGCGAACTGGCCCTGCGGCACCTGTTCACCATCCCGCCGACGGTCGTCGTCCTCACCCCGAGCGGCGGCCGCCACCTCTGGCTGACCGGGCCGCCGGACGCCGTCGTCCCCAACTCGGCCGGCCGGCTCGCCCCCGGCATCGACATCCGGGGCGCCGGCGGCTACCTGGTCGGCCCCGGCTCCCGCACCGAACACGGCGTCTACGCCACCGCCCCCGGCACCGAACACCTGGTCCCCGCGCCCTGCCCCCAGGCCCTCCTACGCCTCCTGCTCCCGCCCCCGCGCGCGCCCCACCCCGCGACCCACCCCTCGGTCGGCAACCGCGGCCAGGGCCTGGTCCAGTTCGTCCTCTCCGCCCACGAGGGCCAGCGCAACACCCGCCTCTTCTGGGCAGCCTGCCGCGCCTACGAGAACGGCATCGGCCGGGCCCTGCGAGCCCCCCTGATCGACGCGGCGGTCCACACCGGCCTGACGGAACCCGAGGCCCGCGCGACCATCGCATCGGCGGCTCGCATGACCGGCCACCGGCCCTGACATCGATCAAGCCCGTCCACGGCCACCGGAAGCAAGGCGCCGGCTACGGACACACCAGGTCAAGGGCCTCAACGCGCTCCTCGCCATCATCTCCACCCCGCCGACCGCCCCGGTCACCGCCGCCACCCGGGTGCGCAAGGGAGCAGCCGACTCGGCGCGCGGTCTTTCGATAATCTCAACGCCCGAAGTCGCGTGCGGACCGACTGTGCGACGCGGCCATGTGACTACGCAGCTCGCGTCGTCTCACGGACTGGAGAACACCATGCCTCGATGGGCCATCGTGAAGGCTGACGGCGAGGCGGAAGCCTTCCGGTACAACATCCACAAGGAAGTGGAAGGGACCGAGGCGCAAGCCCTTGCCGTGATGCTGCGGCTCATCGACACCTGTGCACAGGCCTTGACCGAAGCAGGGCGCCGCCGAGAGAGAAGACGGGTCTTCCGCGTGTCCGAGCGCAGCTACGTCGTGCGCGTCGAAAGTCGGTGGTCGAACCACGAGGCCCACTTCACCCTCGCCGAACTCATAGCCGACACCCACGATGACGACCTTCCCAGCAGTGCATTCGGTTCGACGAAGGAGGCGTAAATCCTGGCCGCAGGTTGGCCGGGCGCGCTGGTCAGAGGTGGGATACCGGCGAGCCAGGGTGGGACAAGGTCACGCGGAAGGGGTGCTGCTCCGGAGAGTGGCACCCCTTCTGACCTGCAACGCTCTGACCTGCTGCGGTGGGTGTGGGATTTGAACCCACGGTGACTCGCGCCACGACGGTTTTCAAGATCTCTCGGCGATCATATCGGCTGATCGCTCCGCCGCAGGTCAGACGGATACGAGCGCTCCAGCGGAGCCGTCCTCATCGTCGTCGTGCCCGCTACGTGCCCCAGGGGCGGGGTCGTGCCCGCTGAGCCAGGAGTCGGCGGCCTCGGCGACCTGGTCGTCACGACCGGCGACGGGACGAGCGTAGTGCCGGGTGGTGACACTCGCGTTCGAGTGGCCGAGCCGATGCGCGGCGGTCATGACGCCGTACCGGTCGGCAACCCATGTGCCGTGCGAGGCCCGGAGATCGTGCGGGGTGACGTCAGTCAGTCCAGCCTCCGCAACGGCGGGGTCGAAGTAGGCCTTGCGCCACTGGTTGTAGCGCAGAGGCTTGCCGGCGGGGGTAGTGAAGAGGAGTGCGTCATCACCACCCGGAAGCGTCTCCAGGTACCGACCGAGCCGCTTGGCAAGGGACGGGCCGATACGGAGCAGCCGCTTTTGATGCGACTTGGGGGTGTCAAAGACCAGCGTGCCATTGGCTTCAGCCAGGTTCTCGTCGACCAGGACGACCCCGCCGGATACGTCTATGTCCGCCCGCCGGAGCGCGAACGCCTCACCGACCCGCAGACCTGCGTAGGCGAGCAGCGCGATCAGCAGGTCATGCGGCTTCGCCGCGCTCCGAACGATCCGGGAGGCTTCGAGCGGGGTCAGGATGTGCGGCTCGGTCTGCGGCATCCTCGGTAACTTCACGCCTCGGCAAGGTGTCTGCGGGATCATGTCGTTGTCGACGGCGGACCGCATGATCTGCGACAGGACCCGGTACGCCTGCCTGATCCGCGACGCGCTGAGCCCCTTCTTCTTCATCCCGCCGACCCACTCGGCGATCGTGATCGGCCGCAGGCTGGACAACTCTCGATCACCGAGCGCCGGGACGATCAACGAGTTAATCAGGGAGCGGTACGTCGCTTGCGTCTTGTGCTTGAGCTGCGGCGAGACGGCAGCCAGCCAACGGGCGGACCAGTCGCGTACGGTCGTCTGCCCCTCGGCCGGATCGAGCCAGCGGCCCTCTTCGATCTCCACGCGCTTCCGCACCAGCCAGCGATCAGCGTCCGTCGACGTGGCGAAGGTCCGATCCGCCGGCCGCAGGACACCATCAGGCCCCGGATACCGAGCCTGGAAGCGACCCGAGGGAAGTTTGCGGATCCGGCCGAAATTCCGGCGGGACTTGCGCTTACCGGCCATCAGGCGGCCCTCCTGAGGCCTGTAGGCCGCAGGGTGATCGGCTGCACGGTGTTGGCGTCCACGAACGCCTCCACGGCGCCCTCCGGGATGCGGACATGACGGCCGACCTTTACGAAGGTGATCCGGCGCTCCTCGATGAGCCGACGGGGGAAACGCACGCCCGTACCGAGCCGTTCGGCGACCTCGTACACGGTGAGAAGTCGGTCCATGGTCACCAATTCCCCTCGGTCGCCAGCGCCTCGCGAGCTGTCTCGCGGTTGAGTTGCAGGTCGCGGTGGATGGTGGTGGCGAGGGCGGATTCCCCCGGGGTGTGGCCGTGGCCCGCGTACTGCCAGTCGGCCAGGACGAGAACGGTGTCCGGCTCGACCGCGTCCAGGCCGAGGGTGGCGGCCTCTTGGGTCGCGCGGTAGTCGGCGCGGGCCTGGCGCAGGGCGCCGAGGGTGGTCGAGTAGCGGCGGGACTTGGAGGAGAAGTGGCCGCGGAAGCCGAGCATGTGCGCCCAAGCCCAGATGCGGCGGTCGGGGTAGAGCGGGTCGAGTTGCTTGCAGGCTTCGATGAGGCGGCGGGTGTGGTCGGGCACGTGATGGCGGTCGAGTTCGGATAGTTCGCCGATGCGGCGGTCCAGGGTGCCGGTGGTCTCGGCGGCCTTGGTGGCGTACTTGGCGACGTAGGCGGCGACGGCCTGTTCGGTGATGGCCGATCCGTCGCCGAACGCCTTCACGGGCTGTACGTCGAGTTGGGTGCCCCAGCGGAAAGTGCGGGCGGGCTGGTCCTCGACGGCCGGGGCAGACACGGACGTGTACGAGTGCGCGGTGGCGGCACGGATTGCGTCGCCGAGGAGATGCACGGTCGCCCAGGACGGCGGGGCGGTATCGGGTCCGTCGGGGCCGTCGATGCGTATGACGGCGTGGAAGTGGATGGCACCGCGCTTCTGGAACTCCGCGACCTTGCCGTACGAGATGCGGGCACGCTCCTTCAGCTCCCGCTGGGTGATTCCGGCGCGGGCGGCGATCTCGCGGCGAAGCCGGTTGGTGAAGCGCTGCCAGAGCTGTCCGGCGTGGTTGTTGAACAGCACGGCGCCCGCGTAGTCGTACGTGCCCGGGTCGAGGGCCGTGCCGAGGGCGGGGTCATCGGCGGGGTGGCGGGTGCCGCAACGGCAGGTGCCACGGTCGGGGCGGTTGTGGACCGGGCCGAAGGACGGGGCGGTGAGGGTGGCGAAGACGCGCGGATGGTCACGAACGGTGGCGGGGATGTCTCGGCGGTCGTCCCCGGCGAGGCCGGCGCGGATGAGGTGGTAGGTGTCGCCCGCGTACGTCCAAGCGCAGGCCGGGCAGCGAGAGGCGCGGCGGTTGCCGCAGGCGATGCGGAGCCGTCCGCCCGGCTCGGTCCCGGTGGAGTAGTGGTGCAGGGTTTCGCCGGTCGTCTTGTCCTTGTGGATCACCCAGCCGGTGAGGTGGACGGGGTCGGCGCAGCCCCCGGTGCGGCGGATCTGGTCCTGCCAGCGGTCGAAGCCCGGAGACCCGGCCACCCGCAGCGCGTCGCCAAGGGTGATCGGGTCCAGGCCCGCGAAGGTCGCGGGACGGGTCATGCGGCACCCTCCACGTCGTCAGCGGCCATCCGGTCGAGTTCGTAGGCGGCTTCCTCGGCGGCGCGAGCCAGGAGGCGCAGGGCTTCGGAGCTTTCAGGGCGGGCGATGAGCGCGATATCGACGAGGTCACCGCCAAGGCGGAGGCTGATGAAGCAGTCGCCGTGGTCGGTGCCGTCGAAGACCTGAACGCGCGCGGTCGTTTCCGGCTCGATGTGGGCGGAGGTGGTGATGCTCCTCATGCGGTCACCTCCAGGTCCGCCGCAGCCAGACGGGGGCGCGGGAAGACGGCGCCGGTGCCGTGGCAGGCCGGGCAGTCCACGAGGAAGGTGGGCAGATGGCCGCGGGAGTCGCGGGCACCCGCGGTGACGACGGCGGTGGCGAAGCCGTCGCAGTTCGGGCAGATCCGGGCAGTTGCGAGGGTGGCCGGGGTCGTGCCGGGCATGATGGGGGTTCCTTCCGGTTCCTGTGGATCGGAGAGAGTCGGCGCCCGGGCGGCGGATGCTTGGCGGTATCGGAGCCGCCCGGGTGCCGGTCAACGGCGCTTGACCTCGGAGGCGAGCAGGGAACGCAGGACGACGGCGCAGACGGCGACCGAGGCCCCAGTGATGGCGACGGCCAGGAGCATCGAGACGAGCACGGCACCGACGACCAGGACCGCGGCGGTACCACCGCCGACGAGGGCAAGTGCTGTCCCGGGCGTGAGCTGCACGACCGGCCGGGCGGAAGCCGGGGCGACCGGTGCCGCCGACGGCGAGGCCGGGGTGCCCGGGGTGATGGTGGTCGGCTCGATGACGGACGGCGTCTGCGGGGTGACCAGGCCGGTGGGCTGGGGCATGGCCGGGAGCTTGGGCCGGAGCATGAACGGTTCTCCTTCCTGGGCTTACTTGATGGCGGAGTCGATGAGGGGGGCCAGCACGCTGTCGGCGAGGAGGAAGCCGCCGAGCAGAAGCACGGCGATGAGCCACCAGGGCGGCCGGATGAGCTTGATGCCGAGCCAGCCGACGATGATCAGGGCGAGCCAGAGCGGGACGTGCACGGGGAACCTCCGGTCAGTTGATGCGGCAGCGGTGGGTGCGGGCGGCGAGCTGGGCAGCTGACTGGCTGGAGTAGTCGGCGGACCAGCCGCAGCGGTCGTTGGTGCACACGGCGGCGTGCTTGGTGTGGCCGTTCCGGTCGCGGTGGGTGCCGATCTGTACCGGGCCGATCCGCATCACGGAGTGGAAGTGGTCACGGGCGGGCATGGCGGTAGTTCTCCTTCCTGATCAGGCGAGTTGGGCGGCGATGGCTTCGGCGAGCTGGGGCGGGACGCCGAGGCGGGCGCGGAGGGTGTCGGTGTCGATCGGAGTTCCGGTGCGGGTGCGGTGGTCGTCGGCGACCTTCCGGGCGTGGTCGACCAGGGCGGACGGGACCGGGACGGTGGGAGCAGCGGACGGGGCGGGTGCGGGTTGAGGTTCGGGAGCGGGCGGCAGGGCGGCGGGGTCCTCGACGTCCGCGACCGGCGGGAGCACGTGTTCGGGTTCCTGGTCACGCTCAGCGGCCGGGTGCTGGGGTGCCGGATCAGGCTGTGCCGGCGGCGCTTCCGACTCCGGGTGAGTCGTGGTGTGGGCGAGGAGGGTGCCGCCCATGAAGGCGAGGGCCGGCCAGGCGGCGACGAGGATGCGCAGCCAGGCCGGGACGGCGTTCATGTCGAGGAGTCCGGCGGTGGCGATGTTGGCGCCGAGGGAGGCGGTCAGGGCGATGGCGAACCAGGACCAGGCCAGCTGACTGGGCCCGTCGGTGTGCAGTCGTCGCCAGGCGGCGACCAGGAGCAGGTCGACGCTGATCGGGTAGGCCCAGGCTTTCCAGCCGTCCTGTCCGGCGGCGGAGGCAAGGTCGTGCAGGTGGGCGAAGGACAGTGCCCCGGCGATGACGGCTTGGACCAGGACGGCGTCGACACGCAGGCGGGCCATCACGGGTTCCTTCCTGTCGTCAGGCATGGGAGGGGTAGGGACCTGGCGCGAAGGCGGCCGCGCCGACCGAGGAAGGGGTGAGGATCAGGTGGTGACGGGGGCTGTCTTGGTCAGCTGGACCCGGGCCGGGGGCACTGCGGCGGTGGCGGGGCGGAAGGCCGCCAGAGCGGGCAGATCGGGTGTGCGGTCCGCGTGCTTGTTGCAGATGTTCACGGCCTCGCGCAGCGAGGTGTGCGGGGCACGGATGCGGTGCCAGCCGCCGGTCGAATCTCCCGCGATGGCCAGGCCGCGGGTCTCGGCAGGGATCTGGATCGCGGCCAGGACGGCGTCGGGGGCGATGTCGCCGAAGGCCATGTTGGCGGATGTCTCGTCGTTGACGCGATGGGCGGTACGGCCGGTGAGCTGGGCGCGGAGCATGGTGATGCCCTTGCCGAGTTCGGAGCCGAAGCGCTGCCCGCAGATCTCCAGGTAGATGCCGGCTGCGCGGCCGAGCTGGGCCAGGCGGACCAGGGCGGTGACGATCCGGTCCCGGCGCTTCTCCTCGTCCTTGGTGGCGTACAGGGCAAGTTCGGCAACCTCGTCGACCAGGACCACGACCGGCACCGGTCGCAGATCCTCGGGCAGGTCCCAGATGTCGGCGGCGATCTCCGCATCAGGCACGGCGACGCTGATCCTCTGCTCGGCCCGGATGAGCTGGTACACCTCCTCCATGTGCGCCACCAGCGCCTCCAGCAGCTCTAACGCGGTGTCGGGGTTGTCGGCGAGCGCCGAGAACCGGCGGGCCAGCGGGAACAGCTCCACCCCCTGCTTGCAGTCGATGCCGACCAGGGCGACATCGTGCGGAGCGAGCCCGGCAACGAGATTGCGCTGGTAGACGGACTTGCCTGACTCCGTGGCGCCCAGGGTCAGGCCATGTGGGACAGCCCGGTAATCGCGGTAGTGCACCGAGCCGTCCTCCCGCAGGGCGACCGGAATGCGCATCGGACGGGTGTCGAGCCGCGTGGGCATCTGCACCCGCTTGAGTACGTCGTAGCCGGTCATCCGCACTTCCACCACACCCGAGCGGATCTCACGGGAGGTGACTCCGTACAGGCCGAAGGAGTGGCGGAGCCGGTCAGTGGCGGCGGCGACGTCGAACGCGTCCTGTCCCGGCTTCAGCTTGAGCCGAAGCACCAGGCCGGTACGAGTCGGACGCAGCCGCAGGATGCGCGGCGGACGCGGCTCCGGCACCTCTCGGCGAGTCATCCGGGCCAGGGCGAGGCGCCAGCGGGCGGGCGGGACGGTCAGCCCACAGGCGTCCATGACCGAGGTGTAGCGGACCAGGACCCGCACGGTGGCGAAGGTGACGCCGAAGGACAGCCAGTACCAGGCGGGGCGCCGCCACCGCAGAAGACCTGCGGCAGCAGCGACCACCATCCCGGCGACCATGAACCAGGAGGTCATGGTCAAGCCGCCTTCGCACCCGTGCCGGCGAGCGAGGTGACCGCGACGGCTCGGAAGGCGATCCCGTGCCGCCTCTGGCCGTTGAAGTCGTTCTCCCACGGCCGGGCGATCAGGCCGGTGAGCGCGACGGGCGTGCCCATGGCCAGGTCACCGGAGATGCCGGTCTCCGGGACAGTGATGGACAGGATCTCGACGTCGTCGTTGGACGCGAACATGACGTCCACGGTCATCAGCTTCATGCCGTCCGCATCCGTGGCGATCTCACCGGTACGGCGGTCACGGACCTTGGGCTGAGCGGGCTTGGCGACCATCACGGTCGCGGCGGACGTGTCGACGGGGATCTGACGCATGATGGGAAGTCCCTTCAGGGGCGGGAGCGGCGTACTTGCTTGGCGGTGGGTCGCCGCTCCTGAACGTTGATGGAATGCCGCAGCAAAGCCAGTGAGTGTTTGCACTTCCAACTGGTGCGCACCAGAAGGTTGCATCTGGTGCGCACCAGTTGTCAAGCGCTGCGATCTGCCCGGCGTCTCAACTCGCCTTACTGCGACACCTCAAGAGAACCGCGCAACCCAACGTCCCGGTAGACAACAGGGGTTAACACTCGTCCGGTTAACCCCTGCCGAGCTGGGCCGATGTGATGCATGCTGCTGTTACGGCTCAACACCCCGACGCGGAGCGGCAGTACGCGATGAGTGGACTCAAGGAAGCAAGGACGGCACGGGCGTGGTCGCAGGAGCGGCTCGTGCGCGAGATCGAACGCCACGCGCGCCAGCACATGCTCACCGTCGCGTCGACCGCGAGTTTGCGAGTGTATGTCTCGGAGTGGGAGAACGGTCGACGGTCGATCTCCAGCCACTACGCCAAGATCCTCCGCGCACTGCTGGGCATCACCGACGACGAGCTGACAAGCGGCTCCCAGCCGCCGGCACCTGTCACCGCCGACGGCTACGACGAGCTGATAGGCCGGATCGACGAGGCACGGAACGTCAGCCTGACCCTCGTCAAGACGTTCATGGAGCAGACCGAACTACTCCGGACCATCGACCGACAGATGGGCGCCGCCAGCCTGGTCGACCAGATGACCTCCCACCTCACGCGGCTGGAAGACGCCCTGACCTTCGCGGTACTCCCGGACACCCGGCGCCCGGTCGCTCTGGCCCTTGCCGGAGCGGCGACGCTGGCAGCCTGGCAGGCCCTCGACGTCGGAGCCGTCGAACGAGCCTGGCGCCACTACGAGCTGGGAAAGCGCGCCGCCCAGGAGGCCGAGGAGCCCATGTACCTCGCGCACGCCACCGCCGAGCAGGCATACGTGCTGTGCGACGCCGGACGCCCCGAGACCGCGGTCCAACTGGTGCGAGAGGCCCAGCGTCTCGGAGGACAGGGCATGTCCCCGCGCCTCAGAGCCTGGCTGTACGCGGCCGAAGCGGAAATCTGCGCCCGCGCTGGACTCCACGACGACTGCCGAGGGGCCCTTGAACTCGCGATGCGACACCTTCCGGCAGGAGAGGAAGCCCGCGACCCGGACATGCTGAGCATCTTCCTGAACGAAGGCCACCTCACCAGGTGGCGCGGGAACGCGCTCGCCCTGATAGGCGACGCCGAAGCAGTGGACAGCCTCTACGACGCACTGAAGGCGACCGATCCCACGTTCATCAGGGCAACGGCGGGACTGCGCTGCGACCTTGCCCAAGCCCATCTCGCCCGCGGCGAGTACGACGAGGCCCAAAAGCACCTGCGACAGGCCCGGCTGGTGGCCAGCCGCACAGGGTCAGTACGTCATCGGCGCCGGATCGAACAGCTCACGCAGCGTCTGTAGGCAACGCGCCGACACCTCGCGAAGCGAGCACATGCAGCAGGGCGACCAGGGTCCCCGACCCCATCAGCTCACCACGAGCCATGAGCCCGGGAACGTCGGACAAGGGCACCCAAGCGATGTGCGCAGCCTCTTCCAGATCCGTGGGCTCACCGACGAGCTTCGCTCCACGCCCGACGAAGATCTCATGCGGCGAGTCGACCATGCCGACCATGGGCTGGTAAGTGACCACGTGCTCCAGGGCGTTCGGCCGCCAGCCAGTCTCTTCCTCCACCTCACGCAAGGCGGCCTGAAGAGGCTCTTCCCCCTGGTCGACAATCCCGCCGGGGAGCTCCCACCCGAAGGTGTCAGGGACGAAGCGGTAGCGCCACATCATGAGCACCCGGTCCTGCTCATCGATGACGGCGGCGATGGCCACGTGGTGAAGCTTGACGACGTGGTGCTCAAAGCGATCGATGCCGGGCGGCTCCACGTCCACGAGACTCAGCTTCACCCAGCGGTTGTCATACAGCGTCCGCTCACCATGGATCTGCCAGCGCTCGATATCCGCCGGCGCCTCCGTGCTCACCGACCGATCCGGCACCCGATACGAGCTACGACCGTGCACCTCAACAACACCCTCGGCAACGAGCTTGGCCAGCACCTGGCGCAGCGCCGTGCGGCCGATCTCCAACTCCTCCGACAGCGTCCGCTCAGACGGAAGCCTCGAACCCGGCGAGTACTTGCCCGTAGCGATCCACTCGCGAATCGCGCGGTAGACCCGCTCCGACTTCGGTCCCATCCGGTGAGCACGCCCCTGCCGTCGTTGGGTGTTCGTTGGGTGTAGCCACACAAGCGTATCGGCGCACCTACTCACGTGAGTAGGCATCGACCGACGCAGACGATCAGCCCCAGCGCGGTAGAACTTTCCCTACTCGATCAAGGCCCGCGCACGGCGCGGGCGCGCGCCGCCTCTGCGGCGCGGCCTGCCTCCTAATGGTGCGGTAAGACGCTGGGCGGTTCTCATGGCCGAGCGTCCTTGGGCGGGTGGGCACGTGGTGATCCGTAGTCGCTCCTGAGGCCTGACCTCTCAAGACAGAGTCGGCCCCCCGTGTCTGCCCGCCCAGTGCAGCATCGCGGGGGTGGCGGGGCCGGCCCGCGCTCATGCCTTCGTCCCGCGCGGCCCGGCCCCGCCACCCCCGCTCGCACACAAACAGCGGCACAGTTGACTCTCGTGGTCCAAGCCGCCGCCAGGGAACACCTCTCACCGCTCGGCGAACGCCCCCAGTTCCGCAGCTGACCGAGGCCCCCGGCGACCGCTGGGATTGCGAACGGCCAATCGGATGACGGGCCCATGAGCCCTGCCATTAGGGAGACGCGCAACCCCGCCACGGCGACCACTCCACCACCGGCACCCCTCAAGGACACCACCATGACCAGCGTGTTCTGCGGCATCGACTGGGCCACCGACCACCACGACATCGCACTGCTCGACCAGGCCGGCACCCTCCAGGACAAGCTCCGCATCGACGACACCCCAGAAGGCCTCAGCCAGCTCCTGCAACTGCTGGCCCAGCACGGCGACAGCCCAGAGAACCCGATCCCCGTCGCCATCGAGACCTCCCACGGCCTCCTGGTCGCCTGCTTACGCGCCACCGGCAGACCCATTTACGTGATCAACCCGCTGACCGCCGCCCGCTACCGCGACCGCTACGCACTCAGCCGCAAGAAGTCCGACCACCTCGACGCCAAGGTCCTGGCCAACATCCTGCGCACCGACCCCGCAGAACACCGGCCCCTGCCCGCGGACAGCCACCTCGCCCAGGCCATCACCGTCCTGGCCCGAGCCCAGCAAGACGCCGTCTGGGACCGCGTTCAGACCGGCAACCGGCTGCGCTCCCACCTGCGCGAGTACTTCCCCGGCTTCCTCACCGTCTTCAATCACTTCCGCGAAGGCCTCGCCTCACCCGTCACCCGCACCCTGCTCGCCGCGGCACCCACACCCACCCAGGCCGCCCAGCTCACCCGCCCGCAACTGCGAGCGATCCTGAAGAAGGCCGGACGCCAACGGGAGATCACCGGTGAGGTCGAACGCCTCCACACCCTGCTCCGCGAACCCCAGATGCAACAGCCACCCGTCATCGAGCACGCCATGGGCATCAAAACCCTCGCTCTGCTGCGGCAGTTCGACGCAGCCTGCACCAGTGCCGACGACCTTGAAACAGCCACCACCACCGCCTTCGCCACCCACCAGGACGCCGAGATCATCACCAGCTTCCCCGGCCTCGGCGCTCTTACCGGCGCCCGCGTCCTGGCCGAACTCGGCGACGACCACACCCGCTTCACCAACCCGCGCGCACTGAAGGCCTACGCCGGATCCGCCCCCATCACCAGATCCTCCGGACGCAAAACCACCGTCCTGGCCAGGCACATCAAGAACCAGCGTCTCGCCTCGGCCGGCTACATCTGGGCCTTCGCCGCTCTCACGGCATCTCCCGGAGCACGAGCCCACTACGACCGCCGCCGTGCAAGCGAGGAACGACACGTCGCAGCCCAGCGCAACCTCTTCAACCGCCTACTCGGCTGCCTGCACCACTGCCTCACTCACCGCATCCCCTACGACGAGCAGACCGCCTTCCCCGACACCGCTTGACTGATCAACCGCATCGGATGTCTGTCTGCGCCCCGGCTGGCCGCGCCCGGCGGCGCGCTCGGCGGCTGCGGGCATGAAGGGGGGAGACACCCTCTGTGGCTGGGGCGGTCGGCTCCACGGCTTTAGGCAGCCACTTTGGGGCGAGCCTCTAAGATCATGGCCCCAACGTCGTGCTTTACGGGCAGGTCCACTGACTGCCCGACTCGCCATGAGCTTACGGGGCCATGATCACTCGCCCCAAAGCAGCTCCAGCCCAAAGCCGCTCCACCGACCTCGTAGGGCCTACCGAGCGGAGTTGCGGCTCAGTACTTAAAGGGATCTGCCACTCCGTGAAGTCGGAGCTCCACGTGTGCGGGAAGGAAGGCGCAACAGCGTTCGTAGAGGGCCAGAAGCCTCCTACCCTCAAGCCGCTCGCGGAGAATGTCGTACAGATCAAGAAGTTTGACCACATCCATGACGGCGTATTCCACTTGCCGCTGGGTCAGATCTTCCGCCAGCCAGTCCGTGAATCGGACAGACTTGTCGAGCTCCAACCCAAAGCTTTTTGCCATCAGGTACTTGAGGGAGTACTCGCCTTTCTGCGCATTGGGAGCGAGGAGCTTTGCTGCGATTTTCGTGCAAGCCACCCGCTCGGCCTTCACATCCCACGCCGCCGTCATAAACGATAGATCGAAGGGGGCGTGATGAAATACCTTCAGCACCCTTTCATCCATCAATAGGCGACGCAGGTTTGCCGGAACCTCACCTGCGAGGCCAGTGACAACGATTGTCCCTACTGTCGGCGCCGAGAGTTGGCAAGTACCGATCTGTGCCGCTTGCGGGTCGAGCCCGTTGGTCTCGATGTCCCAAGCCAGGCGGCCCGCTGAGACAATGTCGCGATAGATCTCAGAAGAGATGTCACCTGTCAAGACCTGAACGCCATCAGCCATAGTCACGCTACGGATAGAGTTTGACGCTGGCATCCAAGACCCCTTCGAGATCAGCGCGGAAGAATTCGTAAAGCGAACCGCCTTCTCGGCAGCTGAGGGCAGGAACAGCCCCGCTGCGGCTGTCCTTGTGGTGGTAGAGGGTAACGATGAACACGTCATCAACTCGGTATGCAGTGAAGGCTCTGAACGCAGTGGACCCATAGATCTCAACACGCCCAGTTCCAGCTCCCCCGTCGAGATCTTTATACCCATCGATCGCCTCCGTAAGCTTGCTCCGCACGCGGTCCTCAGACATGGTGAAGCGTGCAGCAAGGATCTTGACGCAGTCCACGTCGTTTGGGTTCGGAAGGCAAACTCGAATCTTGGAGTCAGGACGAGTAGTGATCCGGGTGAGGCGCGTCTGATGCGTATTACGCCACGTCGTTGCCCAAGCGGCAAAGATATCCAGCTTCTTTGCGCCATCAAGGCGATGCTCCCAATCGACTACCTTTGAATAGTCAGTGCCGATCGCATCAAGACCTGCCGATTCCACGTCGGTCTTCAGGCGGAGAACTTCCAGCATTTCCTGAAAGAAGGATCGCCGCCCGACCAGCTCCCATAGCAGAGCTAGAGCGACGGACGCGATCATCAGTCCACCGAATTGATTCGCGAGCGTACCGATTGACTTGTGTCGCTCGAACCAACCCAAGCCTGACAGGTAAAGAAAGCAGACTCCGACGATTAGCGAAATCAGTGAAACCAGCCAGTACTTAAGGCTAGTGACGCGACGGTATGGGTTATTCGCCACCTGTACCCCTCCTCCACAGATGCGACGGTATCTCGGGCCACTGACAGTGGGATGCCGTCGGAGTTGTACACGGGACTGTAGCGACCTGCGCAGGGCCTTCAGCCTGAGTGGTCACCCCGCTTTAAGCTCCGGATCGGAGGACGTAGTCGGTTCTCACGCACGAACGCCCTCCAGAGCGCATGTGCCGCCACGTCCTGGCTAGATCGCCCCCTTGTGTGCCCTTCGTGTACGTGTCACACAGTTCAGAGGCGGGACCTGGGGGAGGGGAGCACTGCATGTCGGTGTTGGGTGGTTATCCGGTAGGGCCATCGGCCTGGGCTGTCGAGCGGTTTGGGCGGCATGCCGGCGCGCTTGCTGCTGCGGTCCCGGTGCAACTGGCCAAGGCGCATGGGAAGGCTCATGCCGCGCACCTCGCTGCGGGGCTGAAGAAGCGCAGTCCGTACGGTGTCGCCCTTGCGGGCGTGGTCCGCGAGAACCTGGCGGAGACGGCGCGGGGGCTGGGGGAAGCCGTGCGCGACGTGCGCGGATATGAGTATGCGGTGATCAACGATCACGCACTCTTCCCGTTCCGGTACGCGGACAGGCCGAGGCCCCTGGACCGAGCCCGACTGCCCGCCAATGCGTCGCCCACTCGGCACCGGCTGTTCCGGGCGCACGGGCCGCAGCCTCCGGAAGGCCTGTTCGACGTCGACGAGGATTTGGCGACCGAGGAGTACCTGGGCCTGCACGAAGCGTTCGAGGAGCTGGGAGCTTCCACCAGGCTGGTCTGCGTGTTCTTCACGGCCGACGCCGAAAGCGGCATCCATGCCATCCACTGGGGGGACGCCCACCTCGAACCTGACCGCACCTTCACATGGCATTACAAGGAACAGCTCCCGCTCGCTCCCGTGCAGCTGGAGTGACGGGCGGTGGCGCCGCTGTTTGGGCACTACCGGTCAGGGGCCGCCCGAGTTCTGGGCCGTCCGAGGTCGACCAACGCTGACAGTCGGCGCCCGGGGGTGACCACCCCCACCCCGCTCTGGCCTGGGGTCCCGGAGATGATCTGCCACACTGGACGTGTTATGCCTGCACCCGGAGGACTCGCATCTGTCTAGCCTCCACGCGCCCTACCAGCTCGCGATGAGGGAGGGCTGTCGCGGGTCACTAGGCCGGGCCTGGGCCGTCAGCCGTCGCATCGAGGGCATTCCGAGCCAGCGTGAGGAACCTGTCCCGGCCGGTGTCCGTACTGGTCTTCATCTGCAGGAGGTCCGCGCCGGCCAACCTTTCGAGTTCGGGCATCCTGAGTGGCCGGTCCCCGTTCTGAATCTCCCAGAGGTGGACTGCGCCATTCCAGTCGGCGAAGAGATCACGGACTACCTCGGCCTGAGCTGCAACATCGGGCGGCCCTTCCAACTGCACCGTGTGACAGGCCTTGACTAACGCGGCCATCAGTTCATCTGGCACGTGAGTGGCGTACATGGTGCTGTGGTGAACTATCGCCACAGACCGCGGTTCTAGCTCCTGATACAGCTCGTACGCCGCGTTGATGAGATTGCCGTACGCCTCCCGCCGAACCTGGCGGCGCCAGTGAGCGTGCTGCGAACGATCCTGACTGCGACCAGTCACTATCGCTACAACAATCGCCCCGCTGGCGCCAACCGTCGCTCCCAGCAGACCGGCAGCAGAACCGATGATCGCGACAACCCCGGTGTCCATGGCGGTGATTGTGCCCGCAGAGCACTACCAGGTGGGGTGATTCACGGTAGGTCTGCTCGACCGCCCGCGGATCCTGGTGAACGCCCCGAGAACGACGCCCAAGGCTGTACCACCACAGTTGGAAAGCGTGCGTCGGCTCGCGTATGGACGGCTGGCACGGCGTGGGCGCGCTGTCAGAGGCTGGTGGCATCGTGCCGGTATGGACGCACTCTTTGACATGCCCGAACCGGAGACACCGGAAGAAGTCGTGATTGCTCGCTACCGGCTGAGCGATGACCAGTACGCTCGCGTGCCGAGCGGGAGGCGATCTTTGACGCTGAGCGCACCATGACGGCAGCCGTCGAAGAGGCGGGAGTCGGTGAAGTGGACGGGAACGAGTTCGGCGGAGGCGAAGCCGTGCTGTACGCCTACGGGGCGGATGTGAAGGCGCTCTTCATGGTGATGGAGCCGACCCTTCGCGGTCTGCCGTTCAGGCCGGCTCACGTCGTGCTGCGGCAGGGGAGCCGGGGGACGGAGACCCGAGCGGATCTGTGAGGCGGTACAGCAACGGAGTACAGCAACCCCAGCAACCGTCGGCACCCAGCATCGACCGTCCCGCCCCTCTCGGCAGCCTGTATGACCTCCAATGACCGATCTCTACAGAGCTACGGATCAGAAGCTAGGCAGGGGGCAACACGGCCTCCTGGCCGTGTTGCCCCCTGCCCTCAGCCTCATCCACCTAGTCAGCGACCGGACTTCTGAGCTGCGGTGCTATAGGTCGGAGTCTTCATCCGCGTCCAAGCTGGCCCCATGACAGCGCCCGCGGCTGGTAGCCACACGGAGCACGTCCCGTAATGCGCCGACCAGCTGCGCGGCGAGAAGACGCAACTGCTCCCCGTTCGCGGTCTCGTCATCGAGTGCCGGTGCCGCCTGCTCCAGAAGTTGGGACGCCATGCCGAGTTGAATCGACTCGATGTGGTCCGCGAGGCGGGACATGAAGCCTTCTGGGTCATCGGTGTTCAGGTAGCACGGCTTACCCCCCGGCCCCGCCCACGGGAGAAGCCTCAGCCCGCTGGGTGTCGTCATCCCTGCGCCTGCCTCTCGATAATCGATGTTGGCTACCGGCCGACCGCCTGAGTCCCGGACGCTCACCGCTTCAACGCCCCCGGAGTCGTGGGGACAGACGCCGAGTGGCACGAGCAGTCGCACGCCTCGTAGATCAGTGGGACGTCGACCGGTGCCGAAGCCGGGGAGGAGTCCGCGCACTCGTGGTGCGTGCCGACGCGGCAGGCAGTTGAGCGGTAGGGGGCGGCCGAGGCGTTCAGGTCGCGTGGCTGCTGTTGCGGAGACATCAGCCGACCCCCAGGAGGACCGACCTCGTGTCGATCGGAGCATCACCGGCCACGACATCCACCGAGTGCTGTCGTACGCGCTTCTCCCAGGCCAGCAAGTAAGGGCGGACAAGCGGGGTGTCCTCCCCTCTGAGCAGGTCACGGTGGCCCATCCGGTCAGAGACCGCTCCCAGAACGACCGTCGGCCCGCCAACAGGCGCGGAGGACGCACAGGCCGCTGGCGGCCGAGGCGGCGTTAAGCAGCGGCGGTGCCTGCCCCTGGGGACGTACCGCGCCCTGGTGCGGGCGACGGCGCGGCGGATACGGTTGAGCACGCTGAATCAGCTCCTATCGCTGATGGCTCGGTCCCCCGGCATCGCCCGCCGTGGGGACCACTTTGCGTACGACCGCCCAGAGGGTGCGGCCGCTCAAGCTGGTGGCGTGGAGCCCGAACCGATCGGCCTCGGCCACCACCTCCAGGACCTCCCTCCACACCTCTGCGGAGAGCGATTCCGGTAACTCCGCTTCGACCGACGTGAAGCCGGCGCGTTCCTCCACCCGCGTGGGGAGCCCGACAGCGGACAGCCGGGCGGCGATGGCCGCCGCGCTAACTCCCGAAGCGGGCACAGGGCAGCCTCCGTCACCAGCGATCACTTTCAGTGAAGCTAGTTAACTAGATTAGAGCTAGTGGACTAGATTTTCCACATGCCTGAGCAGCCGCCTTACCTCCGCATCGCCGACGAACTCCGGCGGCGGATCGCGGAGCATGTGTGGGAGCCGGGGGACCGCCTCCCCTCCCGCGCGCAGATCGGCCAGGAGTGCGGCGTGGGCGAGAACGTCGTCCGCCGAGCGCAGGAACTGCTGATCTCACAGGGCGTCCTGGAAGGGCGAGCCGGATCGGGCACCTACGTCGCCGAGCCACGGCAACGCGTGCGGGTCGTCCGGTCCTCGGCGCGCGAGCAGCACCAGGGGTCGCCGTTCCGCACGGACATGAAGGCCCTCGGCAAGCAAGGCGACTGGGAGAGCCGGACCGACGCCAAGGTCCCCGCCCCCGCCGACATCGCCGCGCGACTGGGCATCGCCGAAGGCGACTTGTGCGTACGGACCTCGTACGAGTTCCTGGCCGACGGCAGGCCCGTGCAGCTCTCCACGAGCTGGGAGCCCTACGACCTCACCGCCGGCACCCTCGTCGTCCTTCCCGAGGGAGGCCCGCATGCCGGGACGGGCGTCGTGAACCGCATGGCCGCCATCGGGATCACCGTCAGCCACGCCGTGGAGCAGCCCGAGCCCCGGCAGGCAACCGCCGACGAAGCCTCACTCCTCGGCGTTCAGAAGGCCGCTCTCGTTACCCACATCCGGCGGACCTACTACAGCGACCAAGGGCGCCCCGTGGAGACCGCGGACATCATCGTGCCGGCCGCCCACTGCGAAATCGTCTACGAGATTCCCATCAACCGGTAGGCGACAGCCCCCTCAGACCATGATCCGAGGCCCTCAAGTCGTGCCCCAGTCGTGCCCCTTCCGTGCCCGATAGAGCGGGAAACCAGGGGGAACAGCGGTGTCCATGGGGGAGCGCACACGCCAACGGCCCCCGACCATCTCACCTGGTCAGGGGCCATCCACGTCACGCGGTGGGTGTGGGATTTGAACCCACGGTGACTCGCGCCACGACGGTTTTCAAGACCGTTCCCTTAGGCCGCTCGGGCAACCCACCCCGCGCGGACGGAGATCCGCGCGGGGAACAGAGTAACCGGTTCGTGCGGGCGTGTGCCGGTCAGTTGTCGCCGACGCGGGAGCCGAGGGTGACGGTGACCGTGTGTTCCGAGCCGCCGCGCTTGTAGGTGATCTCGACCTTGTCGCCGGGCTTGTGGGTCCAGATCTCGCCGATCAGGGTCGGGCCGCTGTCGATCACCGTGCCGTCCAGCTTGGTGATGACGTCGCCGGGCTTGAGGCCCGCCTTGTCCGCGGGGCCGCCCGACTCCACCGGGGCGGAGCCGCCCGAGCCGGAGTCGGTGATCTGGGCGCCGGAGGAGCCGTCCTCCAGCGACACCGACGCGCCGATCTTCGCGTAGACCGGCTTGCCGGTCTTGATCAGCTGCTGGGCCACGTACTTGGCCTGGTTGATCGGGATGGCGAAGCCGAGGCCGATCGAACCCGACTGCCCGCCGCTGCCCAGGCCGCCGCTGGACGCGGACTGGATCGCGGAGTTGATGCCGATCACCGCGCCGGAGGCGTCGAGCAGCGGCCCGCCGGAGTTGCCCGGGTTGATGGAGGCGTCGGTCTGCAGGGCGCTCATGTAGGACGCCTTGCTGGTGGAGCTGCCGTCGCTGGAGGCGACCGGGCGGTTCTTGGCGCTGATGATGCCCGTGGTGACCGTGTTGGACAGGCCGAAGGGTGCGCCGATCGCGATCGTCTCGTCGCCGACGGCCACCCTGTCGGAGTCGCCCAGGGCGAGCGGCTGCAGGTCCGACGGCGGGTTCTTGAGCTTGATGACCGCGACGTCGTAGCCCTGCGCGTGGCCCACGACCTCGGCGTCGTACTTCTTGCCGTCCGGGAACGTGGCGGTCAGCTTGCCGCCGTCGAGGGAGTCGGCGACCACGTGGTTGTTGGTGATGATGTGGCCCTGCTTGTCGAAGACGAAGCCGGTGCCGGTGCCGCCCTCGCCGTTGGTCGCCTCGGACTCGATGGTGACCGTGCTGGGCAGCGACTTGGCGGCGACCGCCGCGATGGTGCCGGCGGCACGCTTGACCTGGGTGGCGCCGGTGTCGGAGGACGCGGAGATGGTCGTGGAGCCGCTGTCGTCGTTGTTCTTCGCCAGCGTGTAGCCGAGGCCGCCGCCGAGGCCACCCGCGACCAGTGCGGCCACCAGGACGCCGGCGATCAGACCGCCGCGCCCGCTGCCCTTCTTCGGCGCGTGCTGCGGCTGCTGGAACGGCTGGTGCTGCGGGTACGGGTGCTGCTGGTGCTGCTGGTCGTACGACGAGCCCCAGCCCGTGCCTGCACCCGCGCCGGGGTCCGCGTAGGAGGGGGTCACGGGGGGCGGGGGCGGCCAGGAGCTGTCAGGGGCCTGTGGTGCGGTGCCGTAAGGGTCACCCGCTGGTGCGCCGGGGGCCTGGGGCGTCGGCGGGATCGGGGTGGTCGGCGCTTCCCCGCCGTCGGACGCGGCCGCCTGCGGCGAGGTGGCGGGAGACGCCGGCGGCACGGGAGGTGCCGATGGGGCCGGAGGTACCGGGTTGCCCTCGTTCTCGGTGCTCACAGCTTCTCTCCTCGGTCCACGGCTTTTCTTCTCGGTCGCACTCGGTCACGCTCTTTCACGCTTGCTGTCGGTCCGGCGCGATTCGGCTGTGCATGTGCTTTTGTATGCCGTCAGCTTTTCCCACAGGGCGTCAGAGCACCATAAGCGGTGGCTGTGGGTACACGGACAACCTTTATATAGGGCCTGTCCGACAAAAGTTCTCTTTACCGGCATCCGCGGTGCTCCCAGGTACCCCCGCTCGGTGGCACCATGTCGCGGTGACCCACGCACCACAGCATCGCATCCAGGTCGTCGCGCACCGCGGGGCCTCCGAGGACGCTCCCGAGCACACCCTGGCCGCTTACAAGAAGGCCATCGAGGACGGCGCCGACGCCCTGGAGTGCGACGTGCGCCTGACCGCCGACGGCCACCTCGTGTGCGTCCACGACCGACGGGTCAACCGTACGTCCAACGGGCGGGGTGCCGTCTCGGCCCTGGAGCTCGCCGATCTCTCCGCCCTGGACTTCGGCGCGTGGCGGAAGGGTCCGGCCTGGCGCGGACGGGACGAGGAGCCCGACTGGGAGTTCCGGCCCGAGGACCGCGCCGACACCTCCGTACTGACCCTGGAGCGGCTGCTGGAGCTGGTCGCGGACTCCGGGCGGCGGGTGGAGCTGGCGATCGAGACCAAGCACCCCACGCGGTGGGCGGGGCAGGTCGAGGAGCGGCTGCTGGTCCTGCTCAAGCGGTTCGGGCTGGACACCCCGGCCACCCCCGCCGAGTCGCCGGTGCGGGTCATGAGCTTCTCCGCGCGGTCGCTGGCCCGGGTCCGGGCGGCCTCGCCGACACTGCCGACGGTCTACCTGCTGCAGTTCCTCTCGCCCCGGCTGCGCGACGGGCGGCTGCCGGCCGGCGTCCGGATCGCGGGCCCCTCGATCCGGATCGTGCGCAATCATCCGGCCTATGTCGAGCGGTTGAAGCGGAACGGCCACCAGGTGCACGTGTGGACGGTGAACGAGCCGGAGGACGTGGACCTCTGCGTGGAACTCGGCATCGACGCGATCATCACCAACCGGCCGGCGGCGGTGCTGCGCCGGCTGGGGCGGTGCGGAACGGTGAATCGGGACCTGTCCTGACCAGGGCTCAGATAAAGAGTCAAGTAAGGACACCTCGTACCTCTTGACCCGAAAGCCCGCTCACAGCATCCTCACTTCTCGGCCATACCATCGAAATCAAGCCATACGAAGCCTTATCTGAAGCCGTATCGGGGGGATAGGGCGACGGCCCGTCACAGGGGGTGCTCCGGCGCGTTCGGCACGTATTCGTTGGTTGCGAGTGCGTCACCGGACATTCACTGGCCGGTTTCCGGTTCAGGCCGATGGGGCATCCACACCGTGGCGTGGGGCGAAGGAGGTCTCGGGGGTGGCGTTGGTGGTGGCACAGGACGTGCCCACGTCGTCGAGCATGGCCGTACCCCATGGCCCTGCGGGCGTGGGGAAGGCGAGACACCGCATGCGCGAGCAGTTGCGCACCGGTGGTCTATCGGAATCGGTCATCGACGATGCCGTACTGATCCTTTCCGAACTTTTGAGCAATGCCTGCAAACACGGCCGTCCCTTGGGCGACGCACTGGCCGGGGACGGCGACGTGCGGGCCGCCTGGCGGGTGGACAGTCGCGGCCGGCTGGTCGTCGAGGTGACGGACGGCGGCGGCCCGACCCGCCCGGCCCCCATGACCCCGTCGGTCACGGCACACGGCGGCCGCGGGCTGAACATCATCACGGCCCTGGCCGACGACTGGGGGGTCCGCGACGACGCCCGGGGCGAGGTGACCGTCTGGGTCGTGATCCACAGGGACATGAGCGATCCCGGCACCCCGGACCACCGTGACACCTTGGCCACGCGCGTCATGGCACCCTCGGTCCCGGAGCTGCCGGGCCTGGACCTGACGGAGGCGTTCGACGACCTGGACTGAGCCTTCGTAGTATTTCCCGGCCTTTCCATGACGTCGGACGGCTTCGAACGGCTTCGGACGGCTGCCGGCGACTCGCGACAGCCTCCGACGGCTTCCCACGAGACTCGCAACAACTTCCAGACTTCCGGCGACTTCCGGCGGCCGGGAACGATCGGGTACGCGGCGTCGGCTCCGTCCACAGGGGGGACGGCCGTACGCCCGTGTCGGCGCGGTCGTCCACAGGTTCCCGTGCCTCAGGGCGGGAACGGCTAGGCTCCCGCCGTACGAGACGAGCCGTAACCGGGAGACACCCAGATGGCCAAGAAGCGACCCCAGACGACGGCCACGCGGCCGCAGCCAGGCGATGGAGCCCGCGCCGGAGGCGCTGATGGGAACTTTCCGGTCGTAGGTGCCCGTGAGCCCTGCCCCTGCGGCAGCGGCCGCCGCTACAAGGCGTGCCACGGCCGGGCCGCGGCGCACGCGGTGACCGAGCTGGTGCACCGCCCGTTCGAGGGGCTGGCCGGCGAGGGCGACTGGGTGGCGCTGCGCGAGCTGGTCCCGGCCGCCACGGTCGAGCTGACCCTGAAGGACGGTCTGCCCGAGGGCGTCCCCTCGGTCACGCTCGCCACAGTGCTGCCGATGGCCTGGCCGGCGCTGCGCCGCGACGACGGCTCGGTCCTGCTCGGCCTGCAGAACGACACGGCGTCCGGCGACATCAGCCGCGACCTCGCCGACACCCTCCAGCGCGCGCTCGCCGCCGAACCGGGCACTCCGGTGCAGAGCCGCCGTGCCCCCGCCGACAGCCCGCGACTGCAGGACCTGCTCGACCCGAAGGGCCCGTTCGAGCCAGTTGTGCACGACGGCTTCGAGTTCTGGGTGCAGGACGCGGCGAACGCCAGCCCGGACGTGGCCGCCTCCCTGGAGCGGGCCAACGCGGCGGCCATCCCGACGGTGAAGCTGACCGGCGTCGACTCCGCCTACTGGTGCGAGACGCCCGAGAAGAACCACCTGCGGTGGGTCATGCCGTATCCCGAGGAGCAGCTTCTGGACGCTCTCGCGCGGCTGCACGCGGCGGGCCGGTCCAGCCTCGGCGAAGGAACCCGGCTGGTCGGTTCCTTCCGTGCGCACGGTCTCATCGTGCCGGTCTGGGACCTGCCGAGCGGGGTCGGCGCGCAGGACATCGAGAAGCCGGCCGCCGAGTTCGCCGAGCGGCTCGCGACCGCCCTGGCCTCGGAGGCACCGCTCACGGCGGACGAGCGGCGGGCCCGCGGCGGGCTGACCAACCGACAGGTCACCCTCAGCTGACGATCGCTTGTCGATCAGCGTGGGCACAGGGGCGCGGCCGGCCGGTCGGTCAGCCGCCCCAGGCCCGTCGCACCGGGTGACTCCTGTCACAACTTCCCTACACGGCAAGCAAATACGTGTCCGAATAGCCGAGATCGAATTTGCGAACCGCCGATCTCTTGTTACCGTCTCAGTAGCCCGGTTGCTGGTGCATCCCCCGTCGCCAGCAACCGGGCCCTTTCATGCCCGCGTCCGGTGTACGGACGAAGCGGTTCGTCAACTCGCGTCTTTCTGCTGGGAGTTGTCCGCGAACAGGTCATCGGGGGCTCCCCCGAAGGCGCCCTCGGGGGCACTCCCGGTCGCGGCCCCCGACGCGCGCCGCGGCTCGCCCCCCGGGCCGTCCCCGGAATCGTCCCCCGAGTTGCTCGCGGAGCGCAGCAGCAGAGGTCCGTCGCCGTCGCGTGCCGCGAACTCCGTGACGGCCGAGTAGGCGTCCAGGGTGCTCCGGGCGCGCTCCCGGGGCGTCTCACAGGTGGCGGGCTCGTCGTCGGCGTCCGCGGGGCAGTGCGTCTGCACGGTGCGGCCGTGCGGGCCCAGGAGGCTGAGCACACCCTCCAGGGCCGCCCCGGTGGCGTTGCGGTAGTAGGTGCGCGCCCAGGTGTCCGCGCCCTGGGCCATCACACAGGTCTGCGCCTCGACGCCGTCGGGCGAGGTGAGTTCGGGACCGCAGCGGGCGGCCGTGGCCAGGCCCAGGCCGAGCACCAGCGGGGACCGGACCGGCGCCGGCAGCTTCTCGTCGTCCTGCCGGGCGTGGTGTACGGCATCGCCCACCTGTCCTGCGGACGCCACGGTCAGCGGCAGCGCGACCGCGCACACCATGACGCCCGCGAGGGCGAGTAGACGCACGTTCATGTGCGGAGGGTAACGAGGCGGACGCGGCAAACCGGGTTGTCGCGCCCGACACCCTTACAACTCAGGCGCGCTCACACCCGTACGGGTGAGGGCGTCGACCACGGCGTCCACCACGGCCTCCACGTCGGGCACCCAGGGGTTGGCCGAGCCGGGCAGCGGGGCCCGCTCCCAGCGGATGGCGCCCTGGCCGGTCTCGGAGGGCGGCAGGGCGAGATAGCCGCCCTCGCCGTGGAAGCGGAGTGAGCCGGGGACGAAGTCCTTGGCGTAGAGCAGCTCGCCCAACTGCTCCATGGAGTAAGGCTTGACGAGCAGCGCCCAGCGGGTGGGCGCGGCGACCACCGGGCCGAGGCGCATGCCGCGGCGGTCCAGGAGGGCGAGGGCGCGGGAGGCGGCGAGGGCCGGCAGGCTCACCGCGCAGGGCGCCTTTCCACCGGCGGCTCCGGTGGCGAGGACGATCGGGGCCGCCGGCCGGTTGCCCCACCACCAGCGGACCATGCGCGCGTCGGTGGTGGCGGCGAGCAGGCCGGGGTCGAAGGGGTGGGCACCGGGCACCGTGCACTCCGGGTCGGGACACCCGCACCGGGCCCGCCCCTGGGGGTCGGGAGCCACACCCGGGAGTACGGGCCACTGCCATTCCGTCGCGAAGGTCAGGGCCGCGCCGAGAAACTCAGGCCCCTTGTCGTTCCGCTTGGACAGGAGCCTGCGTCGCCTTCCGAGGATCTCGCGCATGAGCGCTCGTTCCTTTCCGTTGCACCGCTGGCAACACCGTGGACCACATCACATCATGTGTCGATCACTTCACTGTGCGTACCTGTTGGCGCATCACACCCCTGCCCTGGGCAGGGGGATCCCCTGGGGGTCGAGCGGAGGCCGCGCCCGCGTTCACAAGAACTGCGTCGTACTGCTCGTACTGCGTCTATCAAAAGCACGGCCACGGCGTGGGGTGGCGAAGTCTGGCGTTTTGCCGTTCCGAGTGTTTCTCTCCGCCTCCGCCACGGGAGGATGGGGCACGGTCGTCGGTGGTTAAGACGCCCGGGTCCGCCGCCAGGTTCCGGGTGCTCCCCCAACCACCCCTGGCCTTCTCCGAGTAGGTACCCATCACGACCGCTGTGACGCTCCGTGGAGCAAGGCCAGTCGACCGCAGTGAACCGTTGCCCGAGTCAGTTTTCAGCCAATTTCACCTTTGCGCAAGTCGTCGGGGACAACAGCTCACGAAGACCCCAAGAGGCCCACGGACACAAGGAATCCCGGCAGGACAATGCTGGACATCTCCTCACGAGTGCGTGTACATGTGGAGACACTGCTAGCGGCGCAGAAGGACATGGGGGTTTGCGATGCTTTTGAGCAATACGCACAGGTCTGAAAGCCGGACGCGATGAACGCCCCGCACCCTCCGAAAGTGGCCGGAATCGATCCAACGATCCCCACTCCCGCCCACACTGTCGCGCCGGTTCCCCCCGCCCCGACCGCATCGCCCGTCCCGCAGACGCCGCCCGCCCCGGCACCCGGCACCCTCCTCCAGGACCGGCTGGCCGGCTGGGTCTCCGACCTGACCACCCTCCATGAGCTGACCGAACGGCTCGCCCGGACCGGCACGCTGGAGCCGGCCCTCCAGGAACTGCTGTGCGCCGGTGCCGCCCTCGTGGGCGCCCGGCGCGGTCTCGTGACGCTGGAGCCCGCCGACGGACTCGGCCCGCACAACACGCTCGGCCTCGGGCTCGGCCGCGCGGACCTCGGCCACCTGGAGACCGTCCCGCGCGGCGCGCTGCCGTACGACAGCGGTACCGCCGCCGAGATCGTGCACCCCGACCTGTTCGCCGAGGACGGCCTCGACCCGCGCCACCGCGAGGTCGCCGCCCGCCTCGGCTACGCCGCCAGCTACGCACTCCCCCTCGTCACCGACGCGGCCGACCGCCTCGGCGCGGTCGCCTGGCTGTACGACGAGCCCGCCCAGCCGCACGAGCGCCAGCGCCACCTCATCGGCCGGTACGTCCAATACGCGGCCGAACACCTGGCCCGGCTGCTGGAAGTCGAGCGCACGCGCGCGTGCATGGCGACCATCGCCGAGGAGCTGCTCCCCTCCCGGCTGCCCCGGGTGGCCGGCGTCCAGCTCGCCGCCCGGCACCGCACCGGCCCGCGCGGCGGCGGCGACTGGTACGACGCACTGCCGCTGCCCGACGCCGCCCTCGGCCTCGCCGTCGGCTCGGTCACCGGCTCCGGTCCCAGCGCGGTCGCCGCGATGGGACGGCTGCGGGCCTCCCTGCGGGCGTATGCCGTGATGGAGGGCGAGGACCCGGTCGCGGTCCTCTCCGACCTGGAACTGCTGCTGCGGCTGACCGAACCGGCCCGCTGCGCCACCGCCCTGTTCGCCTACTGCGAGCCCGCACCGCGCAAGGTCACCCTCGCCGGCGCCGGCCACAGCCCGCCGCTGCTGATCGGGGAGCACCGCACCGAGTTCGCGGAGTCCTCCGTGTCCGCGCCGCTCGGCATGCTCGCCTGCTGGGAGGCGCCCTGCGTGGAGATCGAGGCGGAAGCCGGGGAAACCGTTCTCCTCTACACCGACGGGCTGCTGCACCGCACCGGCGACCCCATGGACCGCGCCTTCACCCGGTTGCACGCGGCCGCCGCGAGCGTCCCGCGCGCCCTGCGCCACGACCCCGGGGCGATCGCCGACCACGTCCTGCGCACGATGCTGCCGGACGGCCTGGACGAGGCCGACAGCGAGGAGGACGTGGTCCTGCTGGCGGCCCGGTTCGACTGACCGGTCAGTCAGAAGGAGTCGCCGGCCGGTCGGGAGGAGAACCGGAACTCGGTCAGGAGGAGAGCCGGCAGGAGAGCCGGAACACCGAGGCGGAGACACCTCACACCGCTGTGGGCCCCGGTCCATGGGACGCCGTTCCGTACGACCGTACGATGGACGGCACCCACTGCAGTGTCGAGGAGGATGACCGTGTCCGACGAGCTCACCCCGGAAACTCCGGAGACCCCGGAGACCGAGTCGGAAGAGCCGATCAAGCAGCGCAAGAACGGCCTGTACCCGGGCGTGTCCGACGAGCTCGCCGAGAGCATGAAGTCCGGCTGGGCCGACACGGAGCTGCGTGATCTCAAGCCCGTCGAGGAGGCCGGGCACACCGCCCGCCGCCGTGCCGAGCTGTCCGCCCGCTTCCCGGGCGAGCGCCTGGTGATCCCGGCCGGCAACCTGAAGACCCGCTCCAACGACACGGACTACCCGTTCCGGGCGTCGGTCGAGTACGTCTACCTCACCGGCAACCAGACGGAGGACGGCGTACTCGTCCTGGAGCCGAAGGACGACGGCCATGAAGCCACCGTCTACCTGCTGCCCCGCTCCGACCGCGAGAACGGCGAGTTCTGGCTCTCCGGACAGGGCGAGCTGTGGGTCGGCCGCAGGCACTCCCTGACCGAGTCCGAGGCGCTCTACGGCATCCCGGCCGCCGACGTCCGCGAGCTCGCCGGCAAGCTGCGCGAGGCCACCGGTCCGGTGCGGGTCGTCCGCGGGTACGACGCGGGCATCCAGGCCGCGCTGACCGACAAGGTCACCGCCGAGCGCGACGAGGAGCTGCGCGTCTTCCTCTCCGAGGCGCGGCTGGTCAAGGACGAGTGGGAGATCGGCGAGCTGCAGAAGGCCGTCGACTCCACGGTCCGCGGCTTCGAGGACGTCGTGAAGGTCCTCGACAAGGCCAAGGCCACGAGCGAGCGCTACATCGAGGGCACGTTCTTCCTGCGCGCGCGGGTCGAGGGCAACGACATCGGCTACGGCTCCATCTGCGCGGCCGGCCCGCACGCCTGCACGCTGCACTGGGTGCGCAACGACGGCCCGGTGCGCTCCGGCGACCTGCTCCTTCTCGACGCCGGCGTCGAGACGCACAGCCTGTACACCGCCGACGTCACGCGCACACTGCCGGTCAACGGCACGTACAGCGAGATCCAGAAGAAGATCTACGACGCCGTGTACGACGCCCAGGAGGCCGGGATCGCGGCGGTACAGCCGGGCGCCAAGTACCGCGACTTCCACGATGCCGCGCAGCGGGTGCTGGCCGAGCGGCTCGTCGAGTGGGGGCTCGTGGAGGGGCCGGTGGAGCGGGTGCTGGAGCTCGGGCTGCAGCGCCGGTGGACGCTGCACGGGACGGGGCACATGCTCGGGCTCGACGTCCACGACTGCGCCGCCGCGCGGACCGAGACGTACGTGGAGGGTGTCCTGGAGGCGGGGATGGTGCTCACCGTCGAGCCGGGGCTGTACTTCCAGGCCGACGACCTCACCGTGCCGGAGGAGTACCGGGGGATCGGGGTCCGGATCGAGGACGACATCCTGGTGACGGCCGACGGGAACCGGAACCTCAGCGCGGGGCTGCCTCGGCGGTCGGACGAGGTCGAGGCGTGGATGGCTTCGCTCAAGAGCTGACGGACGATGTGAAATGGCCGGGTACCACGAGGGTGCCCGGCCATCGTTGCGTTCTGCGGGCAATCGGTTGATCGGTGGCTGGTCGCGGCCAGGCGGTGGCAGCCGCACATCGAATACGGCTCCGCGCCCCTGAAGGGGCGCTGCGGAGAGCCCGTCCAGGAACAGTGCGCCGGCTATGGACGCCGCTTGTCAGGGACGTGGGCGGGAGCTGGGGACAGCCTGTGAACGCCAGGGAAGCCGGACCCGTCGGGAAGCCGCTGGTCACACAGCCGGGGCGCGGTCGTGCAGGATCCGCTGGAACAGCCGGCTGTCCCGCCATTCCCCATTGATGTGCAGATACTGCGGCGCATCGCCGATCGTCTCGAACCCGCATTTCTTCAGCACGCGTTGGGAGGTCGTGTTCTCGATCAGGGTGGACGCCTCGATCCGGTGAAGTCCCACGACATCCCTGGCGATCTCGCAGACCCGTTCCAGAGCGGCGGTGGCCAGACCACGGCCCTGCTGATCAGCGGCCACCCAATAGCCGACGTAGGAGCTGCAGAAAGGGCCCAGAGAAATTCCGGAAAGGGTGATCGCCCCGACGATCCGGCCGTCGGCCGACTCCATGATCCAGGGGGCCATGAGACCGTCGGCGACCTGTCCCAGCAGGCCTTCGATGCGCTCGGTCTGACCCTCGACGGTGAAGAAGGACTCGGGTCTGACCGGTTCCCAGGGTTCGAGATGGCTTCGGTTGCCGACGTATGCGGTGCACAGCGCCCCGGCATCGCCGACGGCAATCGGACGCAATATCACACCCGGGATGAGCAGGCTTTCTTTAATCTTTCTGAGAAGCATGCGCGCACCCTAGCGCGGGTGTTATGCGGGAGCGAGGGTCATGCCGAAAGCAGGGAAGGATCTTTCTTCCACTTGAGAATCTTGTCGAAGCTGACCACGGTGCCGCCCCGGCCGGGCTTGTTGCCGATGTGGACGTGATCCGCGAGTTCTCTGATGAGACAGAGGCCTCTTCCGTGCTCGGCGTCGGGCCGGGCGGGTCTTATGTCCTGGGTGCGGGCGAACCCAGGACCGAGCCCCGGCCCCGAATCGGCCACCTCGATACGGCACTTCTCACCGTCCAGGTAGGCGGTGACCCGGTACGCCTCCGAGGTACGGCCCGCCCCGCCGTGCTCGACGGCGTTCGCGCAGGCCTCGCTGAGGGCCACGGAGAGGTCGTAGGAGATGTCGGGGTCGACACCCGCCGTCTCCATCGTGCCGATCAGCAGCCGGCGGGCGAGCGGCACGCTCGCGGCCTCACGCCGCAGATGGAGTGACCACCAGATGCTCATGCTCCAGCCTCCTGGCCGCGGCTCGACATACCGATACCTATTGCCACCCGTGCGCGGGTGTAAGCACTCCGTTCATGTGAGAACGCCCATCCGGGGGATGCGCGGGGGGAGGTTTCGGTGTATGAGCGGGCGGTTCGGCACAACAATGATCTTTCGGTTCTTCCCCTCGAACACCCTCTGTCACGCGTTGCCGCCGTCCGTTCCCCGTCGTTCAGCGTGGTTTCAGCGTCTCCGCACGTAACGGAATCTTCCGGACCTGACGTCAGGCGGGCGCGGGTCCAGTGCGATGATGAGCGCGCCATGACTGCCCCCCACCCGCGCGCGGCGCGCACCGGAAGCGGACTGCGGCTCCTGCGGGCCGCGGTGTTCGCCGCGCTCTGCGTCGTGCTGGCCGCGGCGGGGCACACCCTGGCCTCCTGCGCGGCGGTTCCGCTGTGGACGCTCGGCGCGGGCTTCCTGGGCACCCTGGCGCTCGTCGCCCCGCTGACCGGACGGGCCCGCTCGCTGCCGGGGATCGTGACCCTGCTCGCGGTGGCGCAGACCGTGCTCCACACGCTGTTCGGGCTCGGTCAGCACGGCGACTCGGTGTCCATGTCATCGATGTCGTCGCCGATGTCATCGATGACGTCCATGTCGTCGGCGTCCCTGAGCGACGCCTCGCTGGTGGAGCGGGCCGCACGGTTGGTGTGCGGGGCCGGGGCAGCACAGATCACACCCGCCCACGCGTACAAGATCCTCACGGCCGCGCACCTCAGCACCTCCGTTCCGGCCACCGGCACGAGCGGTACGGCCCACGCCGCGGACGTCACCGGGGCCTCCGGCTCGCTGCTGCCCTCCGTGCCCATGCTGCTGGGACACCTCCTCGCGGCTGTGGTGGCCGGGTGGCTGCTGCGCCGGGGCGACCTGGCGCTGCTGCGACTGATCCGGCTGTCGGCCGACACGGCGCACGGGGTCGCCGAGGGGGCGCTCGTCCGTGCCCTGCACAGGGCGCTCGCGCTGGCGTGCGCCCTGTGCGCCGGGCTCGTGGCCGTACCCGAGGCACCCGCGCGCGGCCGTCGTAGCGCCTGGGACATAGCGGCCGCCCCGCGCACCGTCACCCTCCAGCACTCCGTGATCCGGCGCGGGCCGCCGGTGGCCGCCGCCGTACTCGTTCTCGCCGCCTGACACGACGCGACCAGCGCACTCCCCGGGATCTTCCCGGATCCGGAGGGGTCGGCCGCCGTCGTGCGGCCCGCACGCGTGCGCTTTCCGACGGCCGCTGTCGCTCTCCGGCTTCCGCTTTCACCTCCGGCCATCAACTGGCGGTTGGCGATCGGCTGTCGGTTGCCGGTTACCGGCTGTCGGCTTGCCACGCGCCCCTCAACGACAGAACTCACCCGGAGTGGAGTGCTCCCTGCCATGAAGGCTTCCGCCATGTCCGCCATGTCTGCCATGTCCGCCAAGAAGACCTCTCGTGTCGCCGCCGTCGCCGCCGTCACGGGCACGGCCGTACTGGCCGTCTGCTCGCCCGCGTTCGCGCATGTCAGCGTGCAGCCCGAGGGCACCGCCGCCAAGGGCGGTTACGCGGTGATCGACTTCAAGGTCCCCAACGAGCGCGACGACGCCTCGACCTCCAAGGTCGAGGTCAGCTTCCCCGCCGACCACCCGATCGCGTCCGTGATGCCGCAGCCGATGGCCGGCTGGAAGATCGAGGTCACCAAGTCCAAGCTGGCCAAGCCGCTGGAGATGCACGGCGAGAAGATCGACCAGGCGGTCACCAAGGTCACCTGGACCGCCGAGGACAAGGGCATCGAGCCGGGCTACTTCCAGAAGTTCCCGCTCTCCGTGGGCGCCCTGCCCGAGAACACCGACGAACTGGTCTTCAAGGCGGTCCAGACGTACTCCAACAAGGAGGTCGTCCGCTGGATCGAGGTCCAGCAGGAGGGCCAGGACGAGCCGGAGAACCCGGCCCCGGTCCTCGCGCTGTCCGCCGCCACCGACGACCACCACGGGTCCGCCACGGCCGAGGACACCGCCGAGGAGACGTCGGCCAAGACCGAGACCACCGCTTCCGGCGACTCCGGCTCCGCGGGCGGCAGCGACACCACCGCCCGCGTCCTCGGTGTCGTCGGCATCGTCGTCGGCGCGGCCGGGGTCGCCTACGGCGTCCTCGCCGGCCGCCGCCGGTCCACCACCGGCACCGAGGCCTGAGTTCCGTGTCCGTAGCGCGCACAGGGGGTCATGCGGCTGTCGTACTCCCACGACCGTCGTACGACCCCGGTGCGCGCCGGATCTCTCACATCTGGGACATTTTCGTATGCGCAAGAAGACGTTCGCCGCGGCCGCGCTGCTCGCCGCCGCCTCCCTGGCCCTCTCCGCCTGCGGCAGCGGCGACGACGCCAAGTCAGCCGTCACCGTGGTCTCCGGGGCCACCTCGAACAAGGCAGCGACCATCCTCGACACGCCCTTCGAGAAGCCGGACCTGGTGCTCACCGACACCCACGGCGAGAAGTACGACCTGCGCGCGGAGACCAAGGGCAGGCCGACGCTGGTCTACTTCGGCTACACGCACTGCCCTGACGTCTGCCCGCTGACCATGAACAACCTGGCGGTCGCCAAGAAGGCGCTGTCCAAGGCCGACCAGGCGAAGCTGCGGGTCGTGTTCGTGACCACCGACCCGGCCCGAGACACCCCGTCCGAGCTGGGCAAGTGGCTCAAGGGCATCGACCCGGCCTTCGTCGGACTGACCGGCGACTTCGCCACCATCCAGGCGGGCGCCCGCACCCTCGGCATCTCCATCGAGCCGACCCACAGGGACAAGAAGACCGGCAAGGTCGTCTCGGTGCACGGCACCCAGGTCATCGCGTTCTCGCCGAAGACCAACGGCGGATACGTCCTCTACGGCGAGGACGCCACCGTCGACGACTACACCAAGGACCTCCCCAAGCTGATCAAGGGGGAGAACCCGTGACATCCATAAAATCCGCGAAACCCGTGAAACTTGCAAAACACCTCGTCCTGACCGGGATAGCGATCACGGGGGCCCTTGCCCTGGCGGGCTGCGGCAGCTCGAACGTCTCGGGCTCGTCGGGCTCCTCGCTCCCCGAGTTGTCCGTCGGCGCCTCCTACATGCCGCAGCCGGTCTCCACGGACATGGCCGCCGGATTCCTGACCATCACCAACAAAGGCGGCACGAAGGACGAACTGACCTCCGTCACCAGTGACTCCGCCGGTGAGATCACCATGCACGAGACCAACGGCGGGGCGATGGAGCAGGTCAGCTCGTTCGAGGTGCCCGCCCACGGTCAACTCGTGTTCAAGAGCGGTGGCAACCATCTGATGTTCGAGAAGCTGAAGCGCCGCCCGGCACAGGGCGACACGATCACCTTGAAACTCAAATTCGCCGAATCCGGTCCGCTCACCGTCGAGATGCCGGTGAAGTCCGCCACGTACAACCCGTCGACCGGACACTGAGGGAGGGACCGACCTTGACGCGGACCATCACCCCCCGCCTGCGCACCCTGGTGCTGCTGTTCCTCGCCGTCACCGGCGCGCTGCTGGCCGGCGCCGGGCCGGCCTCCGCGCACGCCGCGCTGACCGGCAGCGACCCCTCCCAGGGGGTGGTGGTCACCAAGGCACCCGACCAGGTGACACTCACGTTCTCCGAGAACGTGTCGATGAACGACAACTCGATCCGGGTCCTCGATCCCAAGGGCGCGCGGGTCGACCTGGGCAAGCCGGACAACCTGAGCGGGACGACGTACGGCGTGCAGCTCAAGAGCGGGCTGGCCAAGGGCACGTACACCGTCGCCTGGCAGGTCGTCTCGGCGGACAGCCACCCCGTCGCCGGCGCCTTCACCTTCTCCGTGGGAACGCCCTCCAGGACCGTCGCCTCGGTCGGGGACCAGGACGTCGGCGGCGGAGTCGTCGGCTGGCTGTACGGCTTCGGGCGGTACATGTCGTACGCCGGGTACATCGTGCTTGTCGGCGGCGCCGCCTTCGTCCTCGCCTGCTGGCGGCGCGGCTCCGGGGTACGGGCCATGCAGCGCCTGGTGGTCGGCGGCTGGCTGACGCTCACCGCCGCCACCCTCTGGCTGCTGCTCCTGCGCGGCTCCTACACGACCTCCGGCAGCGTCGGCGACATCGTCGACCTGAACCTCCTCGGCCAGGTCCTGCAGACCAAGACCGGCGCCGCCCTGGTCTCCCGGCTGCTGCTGCTCGCGGCGGCCGCACTCTTCATCGCCGTCCTCTTCGGCGCCTACGACAAGCGAGAGGAGGGCGAGGACAAGCGTGACCTGACCTTCGGGCTCGCCATCGGCGGGACCGTCGTGGCCGCCGGGCTCGCGGCGAGCTGGGCCATGGCCGAGCACGCCTCCACCGGACTCCAGCCGGGCCTCGCGATGCCGGTCGACGTCGTCCACCTGCTCGCCGTCGCCGCCTGGCTGGGCGGCCTCACCGCGTTGCTGGTCGCCCTCTACCGGGCGCCCGCCGGCACCCCGGTCGAGTCCGTCGCCGTACGCCGCTTCTCCCGCGTCGCCTTCGGATCGGTGCTCGCCCTGGTCGCCACGGGCAGTTACCAGTCCTGGCGCCAGCTCGGCTCCTGGTCGGCGTTCACCGACACGACGTACGGCGAGCTGCTGCTGGTCAAGATCGGGCTCGTGGCGCTGCTCGTCGGGATCGCGTCCATCTCGCGACGGTGGACGGGGCGGCTCGCGGACAGCGCGGTGACGGAGACCGAGGCCGAGGCAGGGGCAGCGGCGTCGGAAGAGGCGGAGAAGGCGAAGGCGACCGTCAAGGCATCCGCCGCCACGAAGGAGGCGTCCGCCACGTCCGCCAAGGCCCCCACCGGCGCCTCCGGCAAGGTCGCGTCCGTCGATGACGACGCCAACGATGGCCCCGCCCCCGACGCCGACCCCGAGCGTGCCGCGCAACTGGCCCGGCAGCAGACCGCCATGGACACCGCCCGGCAGAAGCGGGCCCGCGACGCCGACCCCCACCGCTTCGGCCTGCGCCGCTCGGTGCTCGCCGAGGCCGGAGTCGCCGTCGTCCTGCTCGCCGTCACGACCGTGCTCACGCAGACCGAACCCGGCCGTACCGAACAGGACGCGAAGGCCGCCGCCTCGGCCGCCTCGTCCTCCTCCGCGTCGAACTCGTCCTCGGGCGCGCTGACCCTCGACATGTCCTTCGACACCGGCGGCAAGGACGGCAAGGGCGTCGTCCGCATCGACCTCGACCCCGCGACCGTGGGCAGCAACGAGATGCACGTCTACGTCCAGCGGCCCAACGGCCGCGCCTTCGACATCCCCGAGGTCAAGGTCGCCTTCACCCTCGCCGCCAAGAACCTCGGGCCGCTTTCCGTGGCCCCCGACCACGTCACCACCGGGCACTGGGCCGCGAGGGGCGTGCAGATCCCCATGGCCGGCGACTGGAGGGTCTCCGTCACCGTACGGACCTCCGACATCGACCAGGTGACCGTCTCCAAGAACGCGCAGATCGGCTGAACCGCACCATGCCCGAACAATCCCAGTCCGTCACCGAGGCCCGTACCGCAGCCACTGACGCTCCGCCGGCCGGGGGTGTCAGCCGGCGGGCGCTGCTCGGCACCGCCGGGGCCACCGGGCTCGCGCTCGGCGCGGCGGGCGCCGGCGTCGGCTACGCGGCCGCCCCCGCCCAGGCCACCCCGCTCAGCTCGGTGGGCTCCGACCGGGCGATGTTTCACGGGAAACATCAGCCGGGCATCACCGAGGGCCTCCAGGCACGCGGCCATCTCGTCGCCTTCGACCTGGCGGCGGGCGCGGGCCGCACCGAGGCCGCCGCACTGCTGCGCCGCTGGTCGGCGACGGCCGAGCGGCTGATGGCCGGCGAGCCGATGACGCAGGACGACACGGACGTGGCCCGGGACGCGGGACCCTCGTCGCTGACGGTCACCTTCGGCTTCGGCAACAGCTTCTTCAGCCGCACCGGCCTGGAGAAGCAACGGCCGTCCGCCCTGGACCCGCTGCCCGACTTCTCCTCCGACCACCTCGACACGTCGCGCAGCAACGGCGACCTGTGGGTGCAGATCGGCGCCGACGACGCCCTGGTCGCCTTCCACGCCCTGCGCGCCATCCAGAAGGACGCGGGCAGCGCGGCGAAGGTCCGCTGGCAGATGAACGGCTTCAACCGCACCCCGGGCGCCACCACCCACCCCATGACGGCGCGCAACCTCATGGGCCAGCTGGACGGGACGCGCAATCCCAAGCCGACGGACTCTGACTTCGGCCGGCGGATCTTCGTGCCGGCGAGCGGTTCGAGCGATCCGGCGTGGATGGCGAACGGCTCCTACGCCGTCGTACGCCGGATCCGCATGCTCCTCGACGACTGGGAGAAGCTGTCGCTCGCGGCCCAGGAGAACGTGATCGGGCGGAAGAAGTCGAACGGGGCGCCGCTGTCCGGGGGCACCGAGACGACTCCGATGGACCTGGACAAGGCCAGGGCCGACGGGGAGTACGTCGTCCCGGTCAACGCCCATGCCCGGATCACCCGGCCCGACCAGAACGGGGGCGCGGCCATCCTGCGGCGTCCGTTCTCGTACCACGACGGCATCGACGCGGACGGGACACCGGACGCGGGGCTGCTCTTCGTCTGCTGGCAGGCGGATCCGCTGCGCGGGTTCGTGCCGCTGCAGCGGAAGCTGGACCGCGGGGACGCCCTGTCGCAGTACATCCGGCACGAGGCGAGCGGGCTGTTCGCGGTACCGGGCGGCGCGGCCGCCGGGGAGTATGTGGGGCAGCGGCTGCTGGAGGGATGAACCCGGTTACCACAGTGGTCTCTGATCACTATTGGTGCGTTTCCGGGGTCCAAACCACCCGGTCGGGTGGATCCGATGAGACAGGCGAGCCGCGGCTCCCTGCGCCCATTAGGGTGAGTGACATGCCAGCGAGCTATGCGTATCTCGGTCCCGAAGGCACCTTCACCGAAGTCGCCCTGCGCACCCTTCCGGAGGCCGCCACCCGGGAGCTGATCCCGTACGTCTCCGTGCAGTCCGCGCTGGACGCGGTGCGGGGCGGTGAGGCCGAGGCCGCGTTCGTGCCGATCGAGAACTCCGTCGAGGGCGGCATCACCACGACCCTGGACGAGCTTGTCGCGGGCAAGCCGCTGATGATCTACCGCGAGGTGCTGCTGTCGATCACCTTCGCGCTGCTGGCCCGGCCGGGTACCAAGCTCTCCGACATCAAGACGGTCACCGCCCACCCGGCCGCCCAGCCGCAGGTCCGCAACTGGCTGCGGGCCCACCTCCCGGAGGCGGTCTGGGAGTCCGCCGCCTCCAACGCGGACGGCGCCCGCCTGGTCCAGGAGGGCCGGTACGACGCCGCGTTCGCCGGCGAGTTCGCGGCCGCGCGCTACGGCCTGGAGGCACTGGAGACCGAGATCCACGACGCGGAGAACGCGCAGACCAGGTTCGTGCTGGTGGGCCGCCCGGCCCGGCCGGCCGCCCCGACCGGCGCGGACAAGACCTCGGTCGTGTTCTGGCAGAACGACGACCATCCCGGCGGGCTGCGTGACCTGCTCGGCGAGTTCGCCACCCGGGGCATCAACCTCATGCTGCTGCAGTCCCGGCCGACCGGTGCCGGCATCGGCAACTACTGCTTCTGCGTCGACGCCGAGGGGCACATCTCCGACCGGCGGGTGGCGGAGGCGCTGATGGGGCTGAAACGGATCTGCCGCCAGGTGCGGTTCCTCGGCTCCTACCCGCGGGCGGACATCAAGCCCGGCGAGGCTGTGGCGCCCACCCCGCCGGGGACGTCGGACGAGGAGTTCGTGGCGGCCTCGGACTGGGTGGCGCGGTGCCAGGACGGCCGTTTCTAACCGGTCGTACCCTCATATCCTGGTTATCCACAGGAGTTATCCACAGGCCGCCATCTCGACCTGGGGACAAGTCGACACCGACACCTGAGTCTGTCGACAAATCTCCCTCCAGTCCATCGGCGCGGCTCCGCCCGCCCGCATCACCCTTCGTCCACTCGTTTCCCTTGGTTCATCTCTTGGGGCGACGCCTTTCCACTCGAAAGAGGGTGTTGTCCCGGTTTGAGGTGGGAATCCCGCCCTTCGCGCACCGCTTGCGGAGTGATCAATTCCGAAGTCCACATCTCATCCACACACCCTGTGGATAACTCTCGGGAGGGCATGGATTCCTGTGGACAACGACGCCCCCAAGTCCCGTTCTCCCCAGGGAAATCCAGTCAACCGCGGGCCGCGCGCTTGCCCCGTCCCAGGGAGTGAGACACTTTTTATTGACACGCCCGGCAATTCCCTCATAGCTGAACGTAAGCCACTATTCGGAACACGTGTGAATAGTGATTCGTGGGGGGCAACCCCACACCGGTAGCCTTGACCCCGTGATTGACCTTCGCCTGCTCCGTGAGGACCCCGACCGTGTGCGCGCGTCCCAGCGCGCCCGTGGAGAGGACGTCGCGCTCGTCGACGCTCTCCTCTCCGCCGACGAGCGGCGCAGGTCGTCCGGCGTCCGCTTCGACGAGCTCCGTGCCGAACAGAAGCAGCTCGGCAAGCTCATCCCCAAGGCCGCCGGCGACGAGAAGGCCGAGCTGCTGAAGAAGGCCGGCCAGCTCGCCGCCGACGTCAAGACCGCCGACGCCGAGCGCGACACGGCCGATGCCGAGACCCAGGAGCTGCTGCTCAGGCTCGGCAACCTCGTCCACCCCGACGTGCCCGTCGGCGGCGAGGAGGACTTCGTCACCCTGGAGACGCACGGCACGATCCGCGACTTCGGCGCCGAGGGCTTCGAGCCCAAGGACCACCTGGAGCTGGGCCAGCTCCTCGGCGCGATCGACGTCGAGCGCGGCGCCAAGGTCTCCGGTTCCCGCTTCTACTTCCTGACCGGTGTCGGCGCCCTGCTGGAGCTGGCCCTCGTCAACGCGGCGATCGCGCAGGCCACCGAGGCCGGCTTCACGCCGATGCTGACCCCGGCGCTGGTCCGCCCGCAGTCCATGGCGGGCACCGGCTTCCTCGGCCAGGCGGCCCAGGACGTCTACCACCTCGACAAGGACGACCTCTACCTGGTCGGCACCTCCGAGGTGCCGCTCGCCGCGTACCACATGGACGAGATCATCGACGTGGAGCGCCTCCCGCTGCGCTACGCCGGTTTCTCGCCCTGCTTCCGTCGCGAGGCCGGTTCGCACGGCAAGGACACCAAGGGCATCTTCCGCGTCCACCAGTTCGACAAGGTGGAGATGTTCTCCTACGTCGCCCCCGAGGACTCCGAGGCGGAGCACCAGCGTCTGCTGGCCTGGGAGAAGCAGTGGCTGACGTCGCTGGAGCTGCCGTTCCGGGTGATCGACGTCGCCACCGGTGACCTCGGCTCCTCGGCCGCCCGCAAGTTCGACTGCGAGGCGTGGATCCCGACGCAGGGCAAGTACCGCGAGCTGACGTCGACGTCGGACTGCACCGAGTTCCAGTCCCGCCGGCTGTCGATCCGGGTCCGCGACGGCAAGCAGGTCAGGCCGCTGGCCACGCTCAACGGCACCCTGTGCGCCGTACCGCGCACCATCGTGGCGATCCTGGAGAACCACCAGCAGGCCGACGGCTCGGTTTACGTGCCCGAGGTACTGCGCCCGTACCTGGGCGGCCGGGAGGTCCTGGAGCCGGTGTCCCGGTGAGCTTCCCCTACGGGCTCATCGCCACCGACCTCGACGGGACGCTGCTGCGCTCCGACGAGTCGGTCTCCCAGCGCACCCGTGACGCGCTCGCCGCGGCCACCGCGGCGGGCGCCGCGCACATCGTCGTCACCGGCCGCGCGGTCCCCTGGACCCGGCACATCCTCGACGACCTCGGCTACGACGGCCTCGCCGTCTGCGGCCAGGGCGCGCAGGTGTACGACGCCGGAGCGCACCGGCTCCTCACCTCCGTGACGCTGGACCGGCAGCTGGCCGGGGTCGCGCTCGCGAAGATCGAGGCGGAGGTCGGCCCGCTGTACCTCGCGGCGGGCCGCGACGGCCTCGACGGCGACGTGCTGGTGGGGCCGCGGTACGCGGTGGCGGGTCATCTCCCGTCGACCCCCTTGAGGGATGCCGCCGACCTCTGGTCGGCGCCGCTGAACAAGATCTACATACAGCACCCGGAGCTGTCCGACGACGAGCTGGCGGAAGCGGCCCGGCAGGCGGCCGGGGGTTTTGTCAGCGTCGCCATGGCGGGCGAGGGCATCGTGGAGCTGCTCCCGCTCGGCCTCTCGAAGGCGACGGGCCTGTCCCTGGCCGCACGCCGACTGGGCCTCAAGCCCGCCGACACGATCGCCTTCGGTGACATGCCGAACGACATCCCGATGTTCGCCTGGGCGGCTCGGGGGGTGGCCATGGCCAACGCTCATGAGGAGCTGCGGGCTGTGGCCGACGAGGTGACGTCCTCCCACGAGGAGGACGGGATCGCGGTGGTCGTGGAGCGTCTGCTCGGCTGAGGCCGTCGGCCGGCTGCGGGTGCGCGGGGGCTGAGCGCGCGGTTCCTCGCGCCCCTTGGGTGGGACCACTCACGCGTGTTCAAGAATTCTGCGGAGGATGCACGGATCGAACGTGCGCGGGCTTTCCAGGCCCGACCATGGCTTAGCAAGCCAGTGCCTTACCACTCGGCCAATCCTCCGGGTGGGCGGCCCACGCGAGAGCGACCATCGCGTGCTCGAAGCGGCCGCCCCGGGCAGCTACCCGGCGATCCGCCGCCGGCTGCCCTGACGGGAGCGGGACGTACTGTCGTGCATGGACATCGTCCGGCTCCTCTCCCCGTTTGCGGCGATGCAACGAGTGTGTCGTGGCGTTGAGTCGGGCGCCATCGAATTAACCGGCGCCGACCGGGGCGCACCGTAAGGGCGCGGGGCCGTGTTCGGCATACGGCTGCCGCCGTGGGGGGCGCGGCCGGCCCCCACCGGCCCGCAGCCGAAGCACCGCCTACCGGCGCCACCACTTGCGCCGGCCCCTGCTGAAGAACCACCCCGCCGGCGGCTCGTCCGATCTCCACGGCTGGGGTTCCGGCGCCTCGGCCCGCCACTTCGCGGCAAGCATCCGCGCCCGCGCGGACGGCTCCGCCGCCCCCGCGGACCGTATGAACTCCTCGTCCAGCGCCACGCCGTCCCAGTCCCCGTCGGCGTCGGCGTCCCGGAAGCCCTCAGCCATCCCCGTTCCTCTCCACAGAACGTCCCCTTTGCCCAGTGTGCCCGGGCGCAGATGAAGCCCCTGTCAACAAAGCGGGCGTCTACTCCTCGCCCGCCAGCGTCAGCGAGCGCAGCTTCTGGCCGGCGTACCAGGTGGCCAGGACGGTCACCACGACCAGCAGCACCGTGCCCGTCGTCAGAGACACGTCGGACGTGACCAGGTCACCGCCGGTCACCTTGTGGGCGACCGCCAGGGACCACTGCTGGACGCTCAGCGTCCGTGCCCCCGGGACCAGGGAGCCGAACAGGGCCTCCCAGACCAGGGCGTAGACGAGTCCGAAGACCACGGCGTGCCGGGACACCGTCCCGAGGAGCAGGAAGAGCGCGGCGTAGGCGATGGAGGCGACCAGCGCGGCGACCGTGTAGGCGACGGCGATCTGCTGGCCGTTGCCGTTGAGGATGAAGCCCGCGACCAGGGTAGGCAGGGCCGAGAAGACCATCGTCACGGCGATCGCCACGATCAGCTTGGTGAGGATGATCGTCGGCCGTTTGACCGGCTTGGACAGCAGGTACACCACCGAGCCGTCGTCGATCTCCGGGCCGATCGCACCCGTGCCGGCGATGACGCCGATGATCGGCACCATGGTCGCGAGGGCGAGGCCGCCGAGCAGGTCGGCGGCCGTCTGGTCGTCCGCTCCGGCCAGGCCGCGGACGACGACGGAGATCGCGATCAGCAGCATGGGCAGTGCGCCCAGGATGAGGGCCCGGCGCCGGCCGAGCAGGGCCCGGTAGGTGAGTCGGGCGACTGTGGGGTCGTACATCTTCGGCCTCCTACGCCGCGACCAGATACGAGAACACGGATTCGAGGGACTCGTCGGACGGCGAGACCGTGAGCAGCCGGATGCCGTGGTCGCGGGCGACCCTGGGCAGCAGCGTGGTGAAACGGCCGAAGTCGACGGCCTGGATGCGCAACGCGCCCTCGGCGAGGTCCACTTCGATGCCCGAGGTGGACGGGTCCGCGATGAGGGCGGCCGCGAGGGCGCGGTCGTCACTGGAGCGGACCAGGTAGCGGTGCGGGCGGTCGGTCATCAGGCGGCGGATCTTGCGGAAGTCGCCGCTGGCCGCGTGCCGTCCGGCGACCACGACCTCGATGTGCCAGGCGAGTTGCTCGACCTCTTCGAGGATGTGGGAGGAGAACAGGACCGTGCGGCCCTCGTCGCCCATGCGCCGCAGCAGTTCCATGAGCTGCATGCGCTGACGCGGGTCCATGCCGTTGAAGGGCTCGTCGAGGAGGAGCAGGGACGGCTCGTGGACGAGGGCGGACGCCATCTTCACGCGCTGGCGCATGCCCTTGGAGTACGTCGAGATCTTGCGGTCCTGCGCGTCCTCCATCTCGACCGTGGCGAGGGCCTTCTGAGCGGCCCTGGCGCCGAGGCCGTGCAACTCGGCGTTGGCCACGACGAACTCGCGGCCGGTGAGGAAGTCGTACATCGCCTCCCGCTCGGGGACGATGCCGATGTGCTTGTAGATGGCCTCGTTGCGCCAGGTCGGCTGCCCGTCGAGGGTGACCGTGCCGGTGGAGGGAGCCAGGAAGCCGCCCATCATGTTGATGAGGGTGGACTTGCCGGCGCCGTTGGGGCCGAGGAGGCCGGTGACGCCGGGGCCGATGGTCATGGTGATGTCGTTGACGGCGACCACGTTGCCGAACCAGCGGGAGACGTGGTCGATGGAGAGCGTGGTCACAGTCCCACCTTCTTGTAGCGGCGCAGCAGAAGGCCGTAGCAGGCGGCGATGAGGCCGACGATGACAAGCAGGTACACCGCGCCCTGGCCGTGGGAGGGCCCGTGGCCGCCCGGGAAGGCGCTGGTGCCGCCGAGGAGGGCGCTGCTCACGCCGCCGATCAGGGTGACCGGCGAGAACAGGCCGATCCACGGGACGGCACCGGTGCTGTCCTGGGCGTCGGCGATGGCCTGGAGGGTGGAGACCGCGCCGTAGGAGATGGTCAGGACGGCGATCACGGCGGCGATGCCGAAGCCGCGGCGCGGGGTGACCGCCGCGATGACCAGCCCGATGCCGGCGAAGAGGAGGGACAGCAGGGCCACCGAGAGCAGTCCCTGGCCGAACCCCTTGGTCTGGTGGGCGAAGTCCATCTTGGAGAGCAGGGCCCCCACGTACAGCACGACCAGCGGGGCGCCGGTGAGGATGAACATCGCGGAGGCCAGGGCCGCGAACTTGGCCTGGACGTAGTCGGCGGTCTCGATGGGCCGCGAGAAGTACAGCGGGATGGTCTTGAAGCGCAGGTCGCGGGAGACGGCCTGGGGCGCCTGGGAGGCGACGTACAGGCTGATGACGGCCTGCATGATGATCGCGTACCGCGTGTAGGACACCGGCAGGTCGTGCGCCTTGGTGGCGACGGCGACGGCGACCATGATGGCCGCCGGCACGCACATCACCGCGAAGAGCAGCATCGGCAGCGCCTTGGACTTCACCGAGCGGCCGAGGCCGTAGGAGCCGCGCAGGGTCTGCGAGTAGAGGGACAGGCGGGCGTACGCGCGGCCGAGGCGCGGGCCGTCGTAGCCGCGGTAGCCGATGTCGTGGATTCGGGACTGGTCACCCGCGGGGGTGGCCAGGGGATGCTCAACCGCCATGGACGGTCGCCTCCTTCCGCTGCTCGTCACTGCTGGTGAAGACCTCGGAGATGTGGTGCCGGCGCTGCTCCATGCGCACCAGGCCGAGGCCGAGGTCGGCGACGACGTCGCGGACGAGGTCGTACGTCTCCTCGCCCTGCGCGGTGAGCAGCAGGATGCGGCCGGCGCCGGGGAGGCCGCCGCCCTCGTTGTCCGTGTCCACCCCGCGTGCCTGGAGCGCTTCGCGCACCGCGCGGTTGCCGTCCGGGTGTTCGTCGCTGTCGGTGACCTCGATGGCGAGGGTGGTCGTGGACTGGGTGAAGTCGGTGGTGGAGCTGGAGCGCAGCAGCTTGCCGCCGTCGACGACGACCACGTGGTCGCAGGTGCGTTCCAGTTCCCCGAGCAGGTGCGAGGTGACCAGGACCGAGATGCCGAAGTCGGTGTGGATGCGGCGGATCAGGCCGAGCATCTCGTCGCGGCCGACCGGGTCGAGGCCGTTGGTCGGCTCGTCGAGGAAGACCAGCTGCGGGTCGTGCACCAGGGCCTGGGCGAGCTTCACGCGCTGCTTCATGCCGGTCGAGTAGCCGCCGATGGGGCGGTACCGCTCCTCGTAGAGGCCGACGTGGCGCAGGGTGTCTGCGGTGCGCTCGCGGGCGGCGGTGGGCGGCAGGCCGGACATGCGGGCCATGTGCACGACGAACTCGGTGGCCGAGACGTCGGGCGGCAGGCAGTCGTGCTCCGGCATGTAGCCCACGCGCTCGCGGATGGCGGCGCCCTTGGTCGCGACGTCGAGGCCGAGCACTTCGGCGCGGCCCTCGGTCGCTGGGGACAGACCCAGCAGGATCTTGATCAGGGTGGATTTGCCGGCGCCGTTGGCTCCGACGAGTCCGGTCACACCGGCTCCGATGTCCACGGACAGCCGGTCGAGCGCGGTCACCCGGGGGAACCGCTTGCTCAGGCTTTCGGTCGCGATCACAGTCACGCCCTAGACGGTAGTGACCCGGGCCACTGCGGTCGTCAGACCTCGGAGCAGTCTTCTCGTCAGACTCCAGTATTACGGGGCCCTAGGGGAACCCCCTCCTTGAGAGCTACGCAGAGTTATCCACAGGCCGCAACACGTCTATTGACGTCACCTCTAACGACTGTCACATTCGCCAGTGTCAAGTTACGGGCACGTACCGCAGTCGACGGGACGAGGGATTGACGACGGCAGTGGCATCGAAGGAAGAACGCGGCACGGAGCTCCAGAGTTTCCGGCGCCGCCGGCCACCGCGCCTCTTCGGATCCGGTGCCCGGTTGCCGGCGGTCGGACGACACCTCGGCTTCAGGGGCACGGGCGCCGAGTCCGGGGAGATCCTCGTGGTCACCGGCTCCCGGGACCCCGAGCAGCGCGCCTACGGGCCGGACGACGATCTGCCGCACCCGCGGCGCTGGGCGGAGGACAGGTGACGGACATCGAAGGCGCGCGCGAGCGACGGGTGCGTACGGGCGGCGTCGACCTGTGCGTGGCGGAGCTGGGCGACCCGGCGGCCCCGACGGTCGTCCTCGTGCACGGCTACCCGGACAGCAAGGAAGTGTGGTCCCAGGTCGCGGCCCGGCTCGCCGCCCGCTTCCACGTCGTCCTGTACGACGTCCGCGGCCACGGCCGCTCCACCGCCCCGAAGCCGCTGCGCGGCGGCTTCACCCTCGCCAAGCTCACGGACGACTTCCTGGCGGTGATCGACGAGGTCAGCCCGGACCGCCCGGTGCACCTCGTCGGCCACGACTGGGGCTCGGTGCAGTCCTGGGAGTTCGTCACGGTGGGGCGCACTCAGGGCCGGATCGCCTCGTTCACGTCGATGTCCGGGCCGTCCCTGGACCACTTCGGACACTGGATCAACGCGCGCGTGCGACACCCCACGCCCCGGCGGGTGGGCCAGCTCCTCGGCCAGGGCGCCAGGTCCTGGTACGTGTACCTGCTGCACACCCCCGCCCTGCCCGAACTGGCCTGGCGCGGCCCCCTCGGCAAGGCCTGGCCGGGGATCCTGCGACGGTCCGAGAAGCTGCCCGCAGGGAACTACCCGACGGCCTCCCTGCCCTCCGACGCGGCACACGGCGCCTGGCTGTACCGCGACAACGTACGGGCCCGGCTGCGCCGCCCGCGCGAGGACGCGTACGCGCACGCGCCCGTGCAGCTCATCACGCCCCTCGGCGACGCGTTCCTCTCCGAGCGGCTCTACGACGACCTGGCGCGCTGGGTGCCCCGGCTCACCCGCCGCACCCTGCCCGACAAGCACTGGATCCCACGCACCCGGCCGGACCAGGTGGCGTCCTGGATCGATGAGTTCGTGATGTCGGTGGAGGACGGCCGGGCGGCGGAGCCGAAGCCCGCCGACCGTCATGCCCAGCGGTTCGGGGGCCAGTTGGTCCTGGTCACCGGCGCGGGCAGCGGCATCGGGCGGGCGACGGCGCTCGCGTTCGCGGAGGCGGGCGCGCGGGTGGTGGCGGTGGACCGGGACGCGGAGACGGCCGCCCGTACCGCCGAGCTGTCCCGGCAGGCCGGCGCGGCGGACGCGTGGGCCGAGACCGCCGACGTCTCCGACGAGCAGGCCATGGAGAAGCTCGCGGAGAAGGTCCACCGCGAGTACGGCGTCCTGGACGTGCTGGTCAACAACGCCGGCATCGGCCTGTCGGGATCCTTCTTCACGACGACGACGGAGGACTGGCGCCAGGTCCTGGACGTCAACCTCTGGGGTGTCATCCACGGTTGCCGCCTCTTCGGCGCCCGGATGGCGGAACGCGCCCAGGGCGGCCACATCGTGAACGTCGCCTCGGCCGCCGCGTACCAGCCCTCGCGCGCCCTGCCCGCCTACAGCACCTCCAAGGCGGCGGTCCTGATGCTGTCCGAGTGCCTGCGCGCCGAACTCGCCCCCCAGCGCGTCGGGGTGACGGCGATCTGCCCAGGCTTCATCAACACCAACATCACATCGACGGCCCGCTTCACCGGGGTCGACGAGGAAGAACAACGACGCCGGCAGAAGCGCTCCGCCCGGCTGTACGGCCTGCGCAACTACCCCCCGGAGAAAGTGGCTTCGGCGATCCTGGAGGCGGTGGCGCACAACCGCGCGGTGGTGCCGGTGACTCCGGAGGCACGGGGGATGCGAGTGCTGTCACGGCTGGCGCCGGGGGTTGCGCGGCGAATCGCAAGAATGGAGCCGAAGTTGTAGCGGGTCGTGGTCCAACTGCGGGTCGGCCGAGGGCTGGTCGCACTGGAACCGGCCGACGGCGACCCCGGCTCCGTCCTCGTCCAGACCCCCACGAGCTGCCCGTGGCACCGCAGTTGTACACGGCCAGAGGGCCCTGTCCGAGTTCGCCGGGCATCTGGTGGAGTTGAGGGTTCAGCCGTGCACATCGCCCCGCGTTTGGCGGAGTTCACCACCGAGCACGTCTTCGCCCACCACCTCGACGACTGAGCCCGCCGACCCGAGGCCGGCCCGTTCGAAACGGCCTCGCTCGTACGCCGCCTTCGCCCCCGGCCCAGCAGCCGGATGGATGCCGAACTTGTCCGTGCCATACGTCTGTTCGCGACCCACGAGGCGCGCCGGTGCCTCGGCGCGGGGGAGCCGCCGAAAACGCCGGACGCGACGCGTTCGGTGCCTCTCCCGCCAACACAACTCAGGCCGTACGACGCTTCGTTGTCCTGGCACGCGTCGCGGAGTCCGTCGCGGTCGCATCCGAACGCGAGGCAAGGGCAAGGCATTTGGACGCCCGCACCGCAGATCACCGCCCTGTTAACGATCTTGACGAAACACCCTGAATCGCCCAGCACTTGTCCACAACTTCGCCAATTTCCTTGTGGATAACCGCACTTGGTTGTGGATCAAACCCGCGGAGAAAAATATCTGCGTGATCCGCGTCTCGCCCGGCACGCTGGTGGCATGAACGCGAGACACAACGAAGGAGCACAGAGCGAGCGGCGCACCGTGAAGGTGTCGAAGTACCTCTCGAAACACCTGCGCCACCAGCCCGAACGCATCGGGCTCAGCCTGGACGCAGCGGGCTGGGTGGAGATCGACACGCTGCTCGCGGCGGCAGCGGCACACGGCTTCCCGATCACCCGCGAGGAACTGGACCACGTCGTCGCCGCCAACGACAAGCAGCGGTTCGCGATCGAAGGCACCCGGATCCGCGCCAGCCAGGGCCACACCATCGATGTCGACCTCGGACTGCCCCCGGCGACCCCGCCGCCGTACCTCTACCACGGCACCGTCGCACGGAACCTGGACGCGATCCGGAGCACGGGCCTCAGGCCGATGAACAGGCACGACGTGCATCTGTCGGCGGACCGGGAGACCGCGACGCGGGTCGGTGCCCGGCGCGGGCGCCCGATCGTGCTGTCGGTCGACGCGGGCGCGATGCACCGGGACGGGCACGTCTTCCACATCAGCGCGAACGGGGTGTGGCTGACACAGGCCGTACCGCCGCGCTACCTGCGCTTCCCTGAGCCGCACTGACCCAGCCGCCCACGGTGACCGTTCCTCCCCCTGCCGGTGACCGTTTCGTCCGCTGACAGCGGGTCCCCTTAGTCTCGGACCCATGAGTCTGCGTCTGAGCACCGTGATCCTCCCGTACCGCCGCTGGAGCGAGGGCGGCCGTTCCGCCTGGACGCGCGCGGAGGAGCTGGGCTTCCACACCGCGTACACGTACGACCACCTGTCCTGGCGCGTCCCGTTCCGCGACGGCCCGTGGTTCGGTGCGATACCGACCCTGACCGCCGCCGCCTCCGTCACCGAACGGATGCGGCTGGGCACTCTGGTCACCTCGCCGAACTTCCGGCATCCGGTGACGCTCGCCAAGGAGTTGATCTCCCTCGACGACGTCTCCGACGGCCGGGTGACCCTCGGCATCGGCGCCGGCGGCACCGGCTTCGACGCCACCGCCCTGGGCCAGGAGCCGTGGACTCCGCGGGAGCGGGCCGACCGGTTCGCGGAGTTCGTGGCGCTGCTCGACCAACTGCTCACCGAGGATGCCGTGACCTACCAGGGCGGGTTCTACTCAGCCGCCGAGGCACGCAACATCCCGGGCTGCGTGCAGCGGCCCCGGCTGCCCTTCGCGGTGGCCGCCACCGGCCCGCGCGGGCTGAAGCTGGCCGCGCGGTACGGCCAGGCGTGGGTGACCACCGGCGACCCGAAGCTGTACGAGACGGGCACGCCCGAGCAGTCGTTCGAGGCACTGCGCGGACAGCTGGGCAAACTCGTCGAGACCTGCGCGGCGGCCGGCCGGGACGCCTCGGAGCTGGACAAGGTCCTGCTGACGGGGTTCACCCCGGACCGTGGCCGTCCGCTGGAATCCCTGGACGCCTTCGTGGACTTCGCGGGCCGTTACCGGGAACTGGGCTTCACCGAGCTGGTGATCCACTGGCCCGTCCCGGACTCGGTGTTCGCGGCCGAGGAGAAGGTCTTCGAGCTGATCGCCATGGAGGCCCTGGCCCAGCTGGGCTGAACAGCGTGGACGTGCCGCCCGGCTGGGCGGCACAGCCGAACAGGGCGGCGGTAGGCGCGGCGTGGAGTCGTCTGTGTCTCATCTGTGCGCACGCCCGCCCGGTCGTGCGGGCATATGCGCGAGAATGGCGCGGTGACCTCAGCGACCCGACAGCCCGAGACCCCTGCCTTCGCGACCCCGCCCCGGCTGATCGCCACCGATCTCGACGGCACCCTGCTGCGCGACGACAAGTCGGTCTCTCCGAGGACGGTCGCCGCGCTGGCCGCCGCCGAGGAGGCGGGTGTCCAGGTCTTCTTCGTCACCGGCCGCCCGGCCCGCTGGATGGATGTCGTCAGCGACCATGTCCACGGCCACGGTCTGGCGATCTGCGGCAACGGCGCGGCCGTGGTCGACCTGCACGGCGGCCCCGGCGCCCACCGCTTCGTGAAGGTGCGCGACCTGGCGAGGGGGAACGCGCTGGACGCGGTACGTCTGCTGCGCGAGGCCGCGCCCGGCACGGTGTACGCGATCGAGCAGACGTACGGCTTCCACCAGGAGCCGGCCTATCCCAAGCTGCACCTGGAGATACCGGACCATCTGCTGCCGGCCGAGGAGATCCTCGCGACCGACGGTCCGAGCGGCGGCGAGCCCGTGCTCAAGATCCTCGCCTACCACCCCGCCCTCGACCCGGACGCCTTCCTCGCCCTCGCCCGCCTGGCCGTCGGCGACCTCGCCACCGTCACCCGGTCCAGCCCCAGCGCCCTGCTGGAGATCAGCGGCCCGGGCGTCTCGAAGGCCAGCACACTCGCCCTGGAGTGCGCCGAGCGCGGCATCTCGCACGAGGAGGTCGTGGCCTTCGGCGACATGCCCAACGACGTCGAGATGCTGACCTGGGCCGGCCAGTCCTACGCCATGGGCAACGCCCACCCCGCCGCCGTAGCCGCCGCCTCCGGCCGTACGGTGGACAACAACGAGGACGGGGTGGCCGTCGTGATCGAGAAGATGCTGGCCGCCCGCGCCTGAGACCGCCCGCCGCGCCGGACTACCGCGCTCCCGCCGGCGACTGCGCCGCCGCCTCCCGGTCCACCAGGTCGCGCAGCGGTCCGGCCGCGGCGGCGAGTTCCGGGTAGGTCCCGCGCTGCACCACCCGGCCCGCGTCGAGGACGATCACCTCGTCCACGGCCTCCAGGCCCGCCAGCCGGTGCGTGATGAGCAGCGTCGTACGGCCCTCGGTGGCGGCCAGCAGGTCCGCGGTGAGCGCGTCGGCCGTGGGCAGGTCGAGATGCTCGGCGGGCTCGTCCAGCACGAGCACCGGGAAGTCGGCGAGCAGCGCCCGGGCGAGCGCCAGCCGCTGCCGCTGCCCGCCGGAGAGCCGCGCCCCGTGCTCCCCGACCAGGGTGTCCAGCCCATCGGGCAGCCCGTCCACCCAGTCGAGCAGCCGGGCCCGGCCCAGCGCGTCGCGCAGGTCCTCCTCGGTGGCGTCCTTCCGGGCGAGCAGGAGGTTCTCGCGTACGGAACTGTCGAAGAGGTGCGCGTCCTGGGCGCACAGCCCGACCAGCCGCCGCACGTCGTCGCTGTCCATGCCGTACGCGTCCACGCCGGCGAGCGTGTAGGAACCCGCGGCCGGGTCGAGGAACCTCAGCAGGACCTGCGCGAGGGTCGACTTGCCGGCACCGGACGCACCGACCACGGCGACCCTGTGCCCCTCGTGCAGGGCGAGGTCCACGTCGTCCAGCGCATCCCTCGACTGCCCCGGGTACCGGGCCGTCAGGCCCTTCAGCACGACCGGGAAGGGTACGGCGGGCGCCTGCCGCGGCCGCTCCGGCTCGCGTACCGGCTCGGGCGCGTCCAGCACCTCGTAGACGCGCTCGGCGCTCCTGCGCATCCGCTGCCGGTGCCGCGCGGCCAGCGGCAGCCCCAGCACGGCCTCGAAGGCGGCCAGCGGAGTGAGGACGACGACCGCCATCGTCACCCCGCTCAGCCGGCCGTCGGCGACCGCCTGGGCGCCCAGCAGCGCGGCGGCCACGACGGTCAGGCCGGTCAGCAGCGCGGTCAGCCCGTCACCGAGCGCGGTGGCCGTGGCTCCCCGCGAGGCGATCCGGGTGAGCGTGCCGTCGGCCCGTCGGGCCTCGTCGGTACGGGCGGGCAGCGCGCCGGCGACCGTCAGCTCGGCGGTGCCGGTGAGCAGGTCGGTCACCCGCGTCGCGAGCAGTCCACGGGCGGGCGCCAGCCGGTGCTCGGCCCGCCGGGCCACGGCGGAGGTCACCAGCGGAACACCGACACCGGCCGCCAGCAGCCCCACCGCGAGCGCGGCCCCGGCCTCCGGCAGCAACCAGGCCATGAACCCCACGGACCCCGCGGAGACGGCCAGCGCGACACCGGCAGGCAGCAGCCACCGCAGCCAGTAGTCCTGCAGCGCGTCCACATCGGCGACCAGCCGTGTGAGCAGGTCACCCCGCCTGGCCGTCCGCAGCCCGGCGGGCGCGAGCCGCTCCAGCCGCCGGTACACGGCGACCCGCGTCTCGGCCAGCATCCGCAGCACGGCGTCGTGCGACACCAGCCGCTCGCCGTACCGGAACACGGCCCGCCCGATCCCGAAGGCCCGGGTGGCCGTCACGGCAACCATCAGATACAGCACCGGCGGCTCCTGCGAGGCCCGCGAGATCAACCACCCGGAGGTCGCCATCAGCCCGACGGCGCTGCCGAGCGCGAGAGCCCCGAGCAACAGCGCGAGCAGCAACCGCCCCCGCCGGGCCCCGGAAGCGGCACGGACCCGCCCAAGAACACTCCGCCGGCCCTCGGCCACCGCCCCCAGGGGACCACCCGCAGACAGCCCGAGCCCCTGCGCGGCCTCGCCTTCCAGCTGATCCGGTCGGTCCGCGTCCCCGCTTTCCGGTTGACCGGGCCGCTCCGCGGCCTCGCCTTCGAACTGACCGGGTCGGGTCGTGGGTGGGCAGAGGTTCTGGGGGTCCAGGGGGCGGAACCCCGTGGGGGGCTCGCTGCCAGAGAGCCGCACCACCCGGGACGCCGCCGAGAGCAACGCCGGCCGGTGCACCACCAGCAACACGGTCCGCCCCTCGGAGAGCCGCCGTACCGCCGCCACCACCTCCGCCTCGGTCACCCCGTCCAGCGCGGCCGTCGGCTCATCCAGCAGCAGCACAGGCCGGTCGGCCAGGAACGCCCGCGCCAACGCCAGTCGCTGCCGCTGTCCGGCGGAAAGCCCGGCTCCGTCCTCCCCGAGAACCGTCTGCGCTCCCTCCGGCAGCGCATCCACGAACTCCAGCGCCCCCGCGTCCCGCAGCGCCTCCCGGACGGCGTCGTCGTCCGCGTCGGGACGCGCCAGCCGCACGTTCTCGGCAATCGTCCCGGCGTACAGATGGGGCCGCTGCGGCACCCACGCGATCCGCGACCGCCACTCCGCCAGGTCGAGGCCGGCGAGGTCGGCTCCCCCGACCCGCACCCGCCCCTGCGTCGGCCGTACGAACCCCAGCAGCACGCTCAGCAGCGTCGACTTGCCCACGCCGCTCGGGCCGACCAGCGCAACCGTCTCTCCTGGTTCGACGGTGAACGAGACGTCGGTGACCGCGTCCGCCGACCGTCCCGGGTAGCGGACGGTCACTCCCTCAAAGGCCAGGGAAGCACCGGAAGGCACCGCACCCGCCCCGGCCGCCGGGACCGGTGTCTCCAGCACCGCGAAGATCTCCTCCGCCGCCGCCAGTCCCTCCGCCGCCGCATGAAACTGGGCGCCCACCTGCCGCAACGGCAGATACGCCTCGGGCGCCAGCACCAGGATGACCAGCCCGATGTACAGATCCATGTCGCCGTGCACGAGCCGCATGCCGATGGTCACGGCGACCAGCGCCACCGACAGCGTGGCGAGCAGTTCCAGAGCGAAGGAGGAGAGGAAGGCGATCCGCAGGGTCCGCATGGTCGCCTGCCGGTACTCACCGGTGATCCGGCGGATGGACTCGGCCTGCGCCTTGGCCCGGCCGAACACCTTCAGCGTGGGCAGCCCGGCGACCACGTCGAGGAAGTGGCCGGAGAGCCGGGACAGCAGCCGCCACTGACGGTCCATCCGGGACTGGGTGGCCCAGCCGATCAACACCATGAAGACCGGTATCAGCGGGAGGGTCCCGACGATGATCGCCGCGGACACCCAGTCCTCGGTGACGATCCGCGCCAGCACCGCGACCGGCACCACCACCGCCAGCCCCAACTGCGGCAGGTAGCGGGAGAAGTAGTCGTCGAGGGCGTCGACACCGCGCGTGGCGAGGGTGACGAGCGACCCGGTCCGCTGGCCGCTCAGCCAGCCGGGACCGAGCGCCACCGCCCGGTCGAGAAGACGTCCTCGCAGCTCGGACTTGACCGCCGCGCTCGCCCGGTGCGCGGCCAGCTCGGTGAGCCAGGAGACCAGCGCGCGACCGACCGCCACGGCCGCCAGCAGCACCAGGGGCGTGCGTAGTTCGGAGACCGAATGACCGTGCTGGAAGGCGCCGACCACTATCTCGGCGATGAGCATGGCCTGGGCGATGACCAGCCCGGCGCCGACGGTGCCGAGGCCGACGACGGCCACCAGGAAGAGGCGGGTGGCGCGGGCGTAGCGCAGCAGCCGGGGATCAATTGGTTTCACGTGAAACATGCCCTTCGGTCCGGAGAGGGTGTTTCACGTGAATCATCACGGACCCACATGATCAGCACCATGAGACACCCTCCCCTCGGACTCAGTGCGCGGCTTCGGCCGCTATGTGCTGCGTACCGATCCGCTTGCGGAACACCCAGTAGGTCCATCCCTGGTAGAGCAGGACGAGCGGCGTGGCGATCGCGGCCAGCCACGTCATGATCTTCAGGGTGTACGGACTCGACGAGGCGTTGGTGACCGTGAGGCTCCAGTCGCCGTTGAGCGAGGACGGCATGACATTCGGGAAAAGCGACAGGAAGAGCATCGCCACGGCGGCCACGATGGTCACGCCGGACAGGGCGAACGCCCATCCCTCGCGACCCCGCAGGTTGGCCCCGAGGGCGGCCAGCAGTGCGGCGGCCGCCACGACCAGCGCCACCAGGCTCTTGCCGTCACCGCTGTCGATCTGGGTCCACAGCAGGAAGACCACTGCCAGTACGGCGGTGAGGACACCGATCTTGGTCGCCAGCTTCCGCGCCCGTACCCGGATGTCGCCGACCGTCTTGAGCGCGGTGAACACCGTGCCGTGGAAGGTGAACAAGGTCAGCGTCACCAGTCCGCCGAGCAGGGCGTACGGGTTGAGCAGGTTCCAGAAGGTACCGACGTACTCGAAGTTCCGGTCGATCTTCACACCGTGCACGATGTTCCCGAAGGCCACTCCCCACAGGAACGCCGGGACCAGCGAGGTCCAGAAGATCGCGGTCTCCCAGTTGCGCTGCCAGTTCTCCTCGGGCCGCTTCGCCCGGTACTCGAAGGCGACGCCCCGGACGATCAGGCAGACCAGGATGACCAGCAGCGGCAGGTAGAAGCCGGAGAAGAGCGTGGCGTACCACTCGGGAAAGGCGGCGAAGGTCGCGCCGCCCGCGGTGAGCAACCACACCTCGTTGCCGTCCCAGACCGGGCCGACCGTGTTGATCAGCACCCGCTTCTCCAGGCGGTCCCGGGCGAGCAGCTTGGTGAGGATGCCGACCCCGAAGTCGAAGCCCTCCAGGAAGAAGTAGCCGGTCCACAGGACGGCGATCAGAACGAACCAGACGTCGTGAAGTTCCATGACTGCGTCTCCCTCGGCCTAGTACGAGAAGGCCATCGGCTTGTCGGCGTCACGGGTCTCGCCGCCGATCTTCGTGGGCGGGTTGAGATCGTCCTCGGTGAGCTCCGGCGGGCCGGCCTTCACGTACTTCACGAGCAGCTTGACCTCGACGACGGCGAGGACGGCGTACAGCACGGTGAAGGTGATCATCGATATGAGGATCTCCGTCTGGGAGACACCGGGGGAGACCGCGGCGCTGGTCTTCAGAACGCCGTAGACGACCCAGGGCTGGCGGCCCATCTCGGTGAAGATCCAGCCCCAGGAGTTGGCGATCAGCGGGAAGCCGAGCGTCCAGATCGCCGCCAGCCAGTACAGCCTGCCGAGCTTGGGGCTGAGTGCCTTGTTCTTGAAGAGGACCAGGTTCGGCACCTCGTCCTCACCGACCCTCAGGTGCTGCGGCAGCATGAACTTCTTGCGGGTCAGCCAGAGCCCGGCCAGGCCGACGCCGAAGGACGCCATGCCGAAGCCGATCATCCAGCGGAAGGCCCAGAAGGTGACGGGGATGATGGGCCGGTAGTCGCCGGCGCCGTACTTCTGCTGCTCGGCCTTGTTGGTGTCGTTGATACCGGGGACGTGCGAGTTGAAGTTGCCATCGGCCAGGAACGACAGCAGGCCGGGGACCGAGAGTTCGACGGTGTTGTGGCCCTTGCTGACGTCGCCGTAGGCGAAGATCGAGAAGGGCGCCGAGTCCTGGCCGTCCCACAGGGCCTCGGCGGCGGCCATCTTCATCGGCTGCTGCTTGAACATGACCTTGCCGAGGGTGTCACCACTGATCGCGGTGAGCAGGCCCGCGATGACGACGGTGACCAGGCCGAGCCGCAGCGAGGTCTTCATCACGCTGATGTGCTTCTTGCGGAACAGGTGGAAGGCGGCGATACCGATCATGAACGCGCCGCCGGTCAGGAAGGACGCGGACAGCGTGTGGAAGACCTGGGCCACCGTGGTGTTCTGGGTGAGGACCGCCAGGAAATCGGTGAGTTCCGCCCGCCCCTTCGCCTTGTCGATCTTGTAGCCGACGGGGTGCTGCATCCACGAGTTGGCCGCGAGAATGAAGTACGCGGACAGGATCGTGCCGATGGAGACCATCCATATGCAGGCCAGGTGGATCTTCTTGGGCAGTTTGTCCCAGCCGAAGATCCACAGCCCGATGAAGGTGGACTCGAAGAAGAAGGCGATCAGTGCCTCGAAGGCGAGCGGGGCCCCGAAGATGTCACCGACGAAGCGCGAGTAGTCGGACCAGTTCATGCCGAACTGGAACTCCTGCACGATGCCGGTGACCACACCCATCGCGATGTTGATCAGGAAGAGCTTGCCCCAGAACTTGGTCGCCCTGAGGTACTTCTCCTTCTCCGTGCGCACCCAGGCGGTCTGCAGACCGGCCGTAAGGGCGGCCAGCGAGATCGTCAGCGGGACGAACAGGAAGTGGTAGACGGTGGTGATGCCGAACTGCCAGCGCGCCAGTGTCTCCGGCGCCAGAGCCAGGTACACGTCGTCAGTCTCCTTACGTCGCCGTAATACAGCGGCACTCTGCCCCTTTTGTCGCGTGCATCACGGGACCAATGGGACACGCTTGTGAATGCATTCACATTCACAAGCCATTATGACGCACTGATTGTCGAGGCTCGGAGGGGGGTCGCACTTGAGCCGTTCGGCACCTTCTGGGACATGCGTACGGGGCCGCCCGGCCCTGATGTCGGCCGTGCGACCCCGTACGCGCGCGCATCCCGGGGACAGCGGGAGGACCCGCTCGCCCCGCCGGCGCTACAGCTCCTTGCGGAAGGCCTCAGCCACCTTCAGGAAGATGTCGTTCGCCTCGGTCTCGCCGACCGTCACCCGCACACCCTCACCCGGGAACGGCCGGACGACCACGCCGTGCCCCTCGCAGAGCTGCGCGAAGGCGGTCGTACGCTCCCCCAGCCGCAGCCACACGAAGTTGGCCTGGGTCTCGGGCACCGTCCAGTCCTGGCCGCGCAGCGTTTCGACCACGCGCTGCCGCTCGCACACCAGCGAGCCGACCCGGCCGAGCAGCTCGTCCTCGGCCCGCAGCGAGGCGACCGCCGCCTCCTGGGCGAGCTGGCTCACGCCGAAGGGGACCGCCGTCTTGCGCAGCGCGGCCGCCACCGGTTCATGAGCGATGGCGAAGCCGACGCGCAGTCCGGCGAGGCCGTAGGCCTTGGAGAAGGTCCGCAGCACGCAGACGTTCGGCCGCTCGCGGTAGATCTCGACGCCGTCCGGCACCTCGGGGTCGCGGATGAACTCCCGGTAGGCCTCGTCGAGCACCACCAGCACGTCGCTCGGCACCCGGTCCAGGAACCGCTCCAGCTCGGCCCGCTTCACGACCGTACCGGTGGGGTTGTTGGGGTTGCAGACGAAGATCAGGCGGGTGCGGTCGGTGACGGCGTCCGCCATCGCGTCCAGGTCGTGCACATCACCGGGCGTGAGCGGCACCTGGACCGCCCGGGCACCGCTGATCTGCGTGATGATCGGGTACGCCTCGAAGGACCGCCAGGCGTACATCACCTCGTCGCCGGGGCCGCTGGTGGCCTGGATCAGCTGCTGGGCGACACCGACCGAGCCGGTGCCGGTGGCGAGGTGGGTGAGCGGGACGCCGAAGCGGTCCGAGAGCTCGTTCATCAGCGCCGTGCACGCCATGTCCGGGTAGCGGTTGAAGGAGGAGGCGGCCGCGGTGACGGACTCCATCACACCGGGGAGCGGGGGATAGGGGTTCTCGTTGGAGGAGAGCTTGTACGCGACCGGGCCGTCGGCCGCCGCCGGCTTGCCCGGCTTGTAGGTCGGGATACCCTCCAGCTCGGCGCGCAGCTTGGGGCTCGTCTCGCTCACCGCAGTCCTCCTCGCGACCACCGGCGGACCGTCCGCGCCGCCGGCATCCAATACTCCTCACCTTATGAGGATTGGGCCCCGGTGCGTACCGCGGAAGAGCGCGCGCTGAGCCGGAGCGGCGTACCGGCCGGTGGGCGCGGAGCCGAGGCCGCGAACCTCGTCCGTCCCACAGGCATCACGGGCATCACCGTACGAAGGCGCATTTATCGGGGGCGCGCCCTACATATATCTACGCGCCGGTGGCTCACGCCCTGGCGCGCATCACCCGTGCAGGTGAGTTGAGACCTCTTCGAAACATCGGGCACTTGGCAGGCCCATCCGTGCGGACAAGCCACGTCTCACCATTGGATCGTTCAACTGACTTTCTTTCTAAGGTAGTTGACCCCAATTGGCCTTGCAGAAACGTGCCTGTTAACGCGTGCATATGCGTCCGCACTACCCCACCGCATGAGCCCTACTATCGGCTCGCCATGACAGCAGCAGGGAAGCACCAGGTGAGCCGCGCGGAAACCTCTCGGCGAGGCAGCCGGCCGGGCCGGGCCGGCATCAGAGACGTGGCCGCCGCCGCCGGAGTCTCCATCACGACCGTCTCCGACGCCCTGAACGGCAAGGGCCGGCTCCCGGACGCCACCCGGCGCCATGTCCGCGAGGTCGCCGACCGGCTCGGCTACCGCCCCTCGGCCGCCGCCCGGACCCTCCGTACCGGCAAGTCGGGACTCATCGGCCTGACCGTGACCACGTACGGGGATGAACCTTTCACCTTCACCGAGTTCGCGTACTTCGCCGAGATGGCGCGGGCCGCCACCTCGGCCGCGCTCGCCCGCGGCTACGCCCTCGTGATCCTCCCCGCGACCTCACGCCACGACGTGTGGTCGAACGTCGCCCTGGACGGCACGGTCGTCATCGACCCCTCCGACCAGGACCCGGTGGTCAGCGAGCTCGTCCGGCAGGGGTTGCCGGTGGTCTCCGACGGCCGCCCGGCCGGCGCCCTCCCGGTCACCGCCTGGGTGGACAACGACCACGAGGCCGCCGTCCTCGGCATCCTCGACCATCTCGCCGACGCGGGCGCCCGCCGGATCGGACTGCTCACCGGCACCACGACGGACACGTACACACACCTGTCGACCACCGCCTACCTGCGCTGGTGCGAGCGCGTCGGCCAGGACCCGGTCTACGAGGCGTACCCGGCGCACGACCCGTGCGCCGGCGCCGTCGCCGCCGACCGGCTGCTCGCCCGCCCGGACCGCCCCGACGCCGTCTACGGCCTCTTCGACCCCAACGGCACCGACCTGCTGGCCGCCGCCCGCCGCTACGGGCTGCGCGTCCCCGACGACCTGCTCCTGGTGTGCTGCAGCGAGTCGACGGTGTACGCCAACACCGAGCCGCCCATCACCACGCTCTCGCTGAAGCCGCGCCGCATCGGCACGGCCGTGGTGCAGCTGCTCATCGACGCGATCGAGGGCGTCGATTCGGACCATCCGGTCGAGCAGGTGATACCGACCGAACTGATCGTGCGTACCTCCTCCCAGCGACGCCCGCAGCGCACCACGGTCAGCCCGCCGCGGGCACCGGAGGAGGAGTAGCACGAACGCGCGGAGAGCGGAGCGGCCGGGCCGCCGGGCGTCGTCCGGCGGCAGCCGGCAGCTGAACGGCGGGTGGTCGAAGCCCTGCCCAACCGGGGCGAAAGCCACGCTGAACTGGAGTCCTGCCCGGATTCACCACCCCTGGGTCATCACACGGCGCGACGGGCATTCCTATGATGGGCCCACGACACCGCGGGCCGCTGCGACCAGGCAGTCCGAAGCGGTGCAGATGCGGCGCGATGGTGGAGGGGTCTGATGACTCAGGGGGCCGGTCAGGGACCCGAGGCGGAGCGGACGGCGACGTTGCGCGACTTCCGGGTGCCCGGGTACGTCAACGAGACCGGCCCGTACGCCCCCGGCACCCACCCCGGCGACGTCGTCCCGCCCCTCGACGACGTGTACCCCGAGGGGTATCCGGACGGGTACACGCCCACCCAGCGGGACCTGCCCGTCATCCACCGCGGCGACACGCTCCAGACGCCCGTCCAGCCGGCCGCGGGCCCGGCCGCGCAGCCCGGAAACGGCCCCGGCCCGCTGTACGTCGTCGGTGACGTGCACGGCTACTTCGACGAGCTGGTCGCCGCGCTGCGCGAGCAGGGCCTGATCGACGCGGACGGCCACTGGTGTGCGGGCACCGCCCGGCTGTGGTTCCTCGGCGACTTCACCGACCGGGGTCCGGACGGCATCGGCGTCATCGACCTGGTGATGCGGCTGTCCGCCGAGGCGGCCGCGGCCGGCGGCTACTGCAAGGCCCTCATGGGCAACCACGAGCTGCTGCTGCTCGGCGCCAAACGGTTCGGCGACACGCCCGTCAACTCCGGCGCGGGCACCGCCACCTTCCAGGCGGCCTGGCTGCTCAACGGCGGCCAGAAGACCGACATGGACCGGCTCCAGGACCACCACCTCCAGTGGATGGCGCGCCTGGACGCCGTCGAGGCGGTCGACGGCTACCTGCTCGTCCACTCCGACACCACCGCCTACCTCGACTACGGCGACTCGATCGAGGCGGTCAACGACACGGTCCGCGAGACCATCACGCGTAATGACGCGGACGAAGTCTGGGATCTGTTCCGTAAATTCACCAAACGCTTCTCCTTCCGCGACGAGGGGGGTGCAGACGCCGTCCGTTCCCTTCTCGATACGTACGGCGGTACCCGCATCGTTCACGGACACAGCCCGATTCCCTATCTGCTGGGCGAAGTCGGCTCCGAGGACGGCGAAGAGGGCACCGGCCCGGTTGTGGAGGGGCCGCACATCTACGCCGACGGGCTGGCCATCGCCATGGACGGCGGCGTGACCATGGCCGGAAAGCTGCTGGTGAGGCAACTTCCGCTGGAGACCTGAGCGTTCGCCGGGCTGTTCCGTCCTCCCGACGTCACACGCGGGCCACCCCCAATTTCCGGCAACCCCCTGTCACCGCGTGCCGTAACGGCTCTACCATCGGTTTATCCGTAGCAGGCTCCCCTCCGTTTCTGCCCGACGGCTCGCCGGCGTGCGAGCCACCAGCCCTACGGAGCATCGGGGGATGCACATGAACAGCGTTCCGCAGCACCTGCACAGCGAGGACCGTCAGGAATACGAGCGGATCCTCGATGAGGCGCTGCGCTCCGCCCAGTACCGTCCCGAACTGGCCGGTATAGGCCGCCGTCTGAACACCGAACAGCTGCGCACCATGGCGCTCAACGCCACCACACTGATCACGGCGGCCGCGGCGACCGAGTACCAGCACTATGTGAAGGTCCGCGAGGAACTGCGCAATCCGGCGCGGTCCACCCCGGCCACCGTCCAGGATTACGGCTCCGCGGAGCCGGGCCCGGGCGGCGCGATGGGGCTCGCCACCACTCTCGGCGAGGCCGCCGAGACCACCGGCGCCGGAGGCTTCGCCCTCGCCCTGGTCCTGGCGCCCGTGCTCGCCGGCACCGCCGCGGCGATCTTCCTGCTCGTCGGCTACGTCCTGAAGATGCTGGACCCGGCCCCGGCGTTCGCCCACACCATGCTCACCGCGGGCTGGGTGTTCGGCGCCGTGACCGCGGCCACCATTGTCATGGCCGGCGCGGGACTGCTGCTCACCGCACTGCGCAACAGCCCCTCGCTGGAGGCCGGAGCCTACGGCGAACCCGGCGGGGAGGTGGCCAAGGCCCGGGAGGCCTGGCGGAACGCCGTGCTGGAGCGGGGCATCCTGCCCTTCCTGCGGGAAGCGCTGGCCGCCGACACCGGCGCGGCCGGACTGCGCAGGACCGCTCCGTCGGGCCCGGCGGGCCGCATGCCGCGCCTCGGCTACGACCGTCCCGGCTTCAGCACCGACGACGGCGCCGCCCCCGCCTCCCGCCCGAGCTTCACCAGCCCGGACTACACCAGCCCGGACTTCGGAGGCCCGGAACACCAGCCGGAATAACCGGCCTGCGCCCCCGGCCCGGGGGCGCAGGCCGGACACCCGGTCACGTCCAGCACGGCACGGGTGGGGCAGTCGCGCAGGAAGACCTCCGCGCCGGCCGTGTTCTCTCAGGTCGAAGCCGGTATCCATGAGAAACCTCGATATCAGGAAAGTGCCTTCTTCCACAGGGCCGTTGCCGGAGCCGAGCATGGGACGCGTCGCGACCCACCGCGACCAGCCGACGAGGAGTCCTGATGTCCGCCCGTATGCATGCCGTCGTCCAGTCCGTGTTCGGTGGCCCCGAGACGCTGGAGTACGCCACGACCGGCATACCCGAGCCGGGCCCCGGCCAGGTGCTGCTGCGGGTAGCCGGGGCCGGGGTCAATCCCGGTGACGCGGTGCTGCGTTCCGGCCGGGTACCGGAGCTGGTACAGCTGCCGTGGACGCCGGGCAACGACGTCGCCGGTGTCGTCGAACGGGTCGGCGAGGGCGTGACACGGTTCGCCCCGGGCGACGGGGTGTACGGCATGCTGCCGGTCTCCCGGCGCGGTGCGTACGCCGAGTTCACCGCAGCACCGGCCGAGGCTCTGGCCCCCGCTCCGGGGAACCTGGAGCTCGCGGTCGCGGCCGCCGTACCCTTGGTCGCGGTCACCGCCTGGCAGGCGCTGGTCGTGCTGGCTGGGGTCCGGCCCGGTGACCGGGTGCTGATCCATGCGGCGGCCGGTGGCGTCGGCCATGTCGCGGTGCAACTGGCCAAGGAACTCGGGGCGTACGTCATCGGCACGGCACGGACCGGCCGCCATGAACTGCTGCGCGGACTGGGTGCCGACGAGCTGATCGACTACACGACCACCAGCTTCGAGTCAGCCGTGGCTCCGGTGGACACGGTCCTGGACCTGGTCGGCGGCTCCTACGGACCGCGCTCCCTCGACGTGCTGCGCCCCGGCGGTCTGCTCGTCGGGGCGTCGATCGACCCGGGAACGGACGAACGCCAGGCGGCCGAGCGCGGGACGCGCTACGCGTGGGTCACTGCCGCTCCCTCCGGTGAGCTGCTGGAACGGATCACGGAACGTATCGAGGCGGGCCGGCTGCGGGTACTCGTGCAGGACACCTACCCGCTGTCCGAAGCCGCCGAGGCCCATCGCGCGATCGAGTCCGGTCGCACCACCGGAAAGCTCGTCCTGATGCCATGAGTCGCACTGCTGCCCCCATCAGGGTCCCTCAATGAAGGACCGTCAAAAAATGCGCGTGGTCCTGCTCGACGGTGACCTCCTGGTTCTCCTGCCCCGGTGCTGCCCCGATGCAGGCCCGGTGGCGTCCCGTACTGGACGACCGTGGGCGGCAGCGCCGAACCCGACGACGCCGGTCTCGAAGCGGCACTGCGCCGCGAGGTCATGGAGGAGATCGGCACCACGATCGGCCCTGTGGCGGAGCCGGGGTACCCCCTTCCGACCGTGACCGAACCGAGCGGGACGCTGACCGTCACGCCGCACTTCGTCCTTCGCCGCCTCCTGCGATTCCCCGTATCCGCGCGGCGTTACGGATGGACCGTGTGTCCGAGACCCCACGGGTCGTCGGAGGCAGAGCACGGCCCATCCGGCGCATCGGTCAGTCCGCCAACGGCAGGTACACCCGGTTCCCGCTCGCCGCGAACTCCTTCGACTTCTGGAGCATGCCCTCCGCGACCTCCTCAGGGGACGCTCCGTCAGCGGCCGCACCACCGAACCGCTCCGTGATGCTTTGGCTGATCTTCATCGAGTAGAGCATTACTTAAACACACACATACGCTACAGTCGTCTGACCAGCCGTTAGATGGAGGGGGACACCATGGCCGGACGCGAAGAAGTCGTCAGCAAGCTGCGAGGCGTGCCCGAGGGACTGCCGCCCGTCGAAGAGGTACGCGCGATGGCGGCCGCCGACCCCAACCTGAGGTGCGTCGTGTGCTACGCGCGGATCTCGTTCGACGGCCGGGTGAAGGACGCGCACGGCATCGAGGATCAGCATCGCGACATGACCGAGAACGCCCGCAAGCTCGGATGGCTGATCGTCTACCGCTACACGGACAACGACAAGAGCGCCAGCAAGGAGAGCGTCGTTCGCGACGACTTCGAACAGCTGCTCACTGATCTTGCAGCGGGTACCACGCCGGAGGGCTACCCGATTCACGGCGTCTTGGCTGTCAATGACGACCGCCTGTACCGGCGCCCAAGCGACTGGGAACGGTACCTCAAGGCGTTCACCTCACACGAGGAACGCGTCTACCACGACTCGAACGGCAGCCAGGACCTCTACGCAGAAGGGTTCGAGATCAAGGGCCTTGTGGGGGTAGCCATGTCGCTCAGCGAAACGAGGAAGAAGCAGCGACGCAGCCGGAACAGCCACCGCAGCCGGGCGATCCGCGGTCAGTCGGTGGCCGCATGGCGACCGTTCGGATGGGACGACGACAAGGTCACCTTGCGATCGGACGAGGCAGAAGCAATCCGGAAGGCCGTTCACGACGTGATCGCCGGCGCATCGGTCTCCGAGATCGTCCGCCGCTGGAACGATGCCGGATTCATCACGAGTCGCGGCAACCAATTCCAACATCAGACGGTCAAGCAAATTCTGACGAACCCGAGGCTCTGCGGTTATCGCGAGATCAAGGGCGAGTTGGTACGAGACGGGGATGATCAACCCATCGTCGGCGACTGGCAATCGATCATCACTCCGAAGGAGTGGTTTGCCATCTCCGGAAAATTCCGAGAGCACGAAGGAGCCGGTATCCCCCGCGGCAAGGTGGTTCACAAGTACCTCCTCACCGGCATCCTGCGTTGCGGCAACATCCAGGAGGACGGCACAACGTGTAACGGCAAGATGGTCGGAATGCGCGCCATGGAAAGGCTCAAATATGACTACGTCTACACGTGCCGAAAAGTTCTTGGGGGCTGCAACAGCAACGTCAAACGCGGGGACAAGACGGATGAGCTCATCGAAAAACTCGTCGTCGCGAAGCTGGAGCAAGACGCAGCAACCTACGCCCTGGGAGTGTCGGACTGGGACAAGGCCGATGCGCTGGAGCGTGCCGTCAAGAGCCGGAACGAGCTGGAACGGCGATGGCACGACGACGAAGACACGGACATCGACGATGAGATGTTCTTCCGCAATCTCCCCGTCCTCGAACGCCGGATCAAGGAATTGCGCGCCGAACATGCAAAACATGAGGCCCTGAAGGCTAAGGCCGAGGCCGCGCAGGAAGATATTGCGAAGTCGTGGGAGACGAAAACTCTCGCACAGAAACGCGAGGCTATCAAGAACGTACTCGCGGCAGTGATAGCCACTCCTACCGGGAAGGGAAGGAAGCCGTTCGACCCGAACCTTCTCAAGCCGGTGTGGCGGACCTCCGAGTAAGACGAAGGCCCAGGATTTCCCCCACCCTTCGCAGTTGGCCGTCGGAGAGTGGGGGTGATTCGCGCAGGTTCCTCTCAATCCATGCTCGAATTGCAGCATCTTCGTCGGCTGAGGAGCCGCGATTCGTCCTGGGGGTGGTCAGACGGCATCACCGCCCATAACCAGCGCCGCATCTCTTCTCAGTCTCTGAGCCTGAGCCAGGTCTTCGGCGACTCCGGCCGCGATGAGGGCGGCGCCGGGGGTGTGGCCGGAGCCGACGTAGCGCCATTGCCGTTCGGTGACCGAGCCGGGCGTGTCGTCGTGGCCCATGTGGTGGGCGCGCTCGGCGCGGAGTGCTGCGTAAGTTGTCGAGTAGACACGGGACTTGGTGAGAATGTGGCCCCGGTACCCGAGGGCGTGAGTCCAGGTCCGCAGATTCAGCGGCGCATACTCCGGCAGGCCTCCCAGGCGCCAACAGGTCCGCATGAGGGCGCGGACGTGTCCACTGACGCGTGCCGTCTCGATGTCCTCCCAGCCGGTGACGGGGCGGTCAATGCCGGCGCCTGTCTCGCTGGCTCCCTTTGTGACGTATTTGGCGACGTACGCTGCG
>NZ_JAJONF010000160.1 GCF_021462265.1 Streptomyces shenzhenensis
GCGCCGGACGGTGTTGAGGCGGGTGATGAGGGGGGCGATGCCCTCGGTGTCGGCGAGTGCCCAGTCGCGTGGTCTGAGCTGGTACTTCTCGGAGTCGAGGTATTCCTCGCCGCCTTCTTTGAGCGGAGTGTTCTCGCAGAGTTCGTAGCCGCTGTAGATGCCCCAGGCGGGGGAGAGGGTGGCGGCGAGCACGGCACGGGCCTCGAAGGCGGGGCGGTGGCCGTGCTGGAGGTGGGCGGGCAGGATGTCGGGGGTGTTGGCGAAGAAGTTGGGCCGCATCCAGGCGGCCGGCTCGCCGGACAGTTCCGTGAGGTAGTCGGTGAGTTCCTGCTTGGTGTTGCGCCAGGTGAAGTAGGTGTAGGACTGCTGGAAGCCGATCTGGGCGAGGGTGTGCATCATCGCGGGGCGGGTGAAGGCCTCGGCGAGGAAGATGACGTCCGGGTCGGTGGCGTTGATGTCCGCGATCACCCGTTCCCAGAACAGGACGGGTTTGGTGTGCGGGTTGTCGACGCGGAAGATCCGCACGCCGCAGTCCATCCAGTGGCGCAGGACGCGGACGGTCTCGGTGATCAGTCCGGGCAGGTCGGCGTCGAAGGCGACGGGGTAGATGTCCTGGTACTTCTTGGGCGGGTTCTCGGCGTAGGCGATGGTGCCGTCGGGCCGGTGGTGGAACCACTCGGGGTGTTTGTGGACCCAGGGGTGGTCGGGGGAGCACTGCAGCGCGAAGTCCAGGGCGATCTCCAGGCCGTGGCGGCCGGCCTCGGCCACGAACCACTGGAAGTCCTCCAGGGTTCCCAGGTCCGGGTGGACGGCGTCGTGGCCGCCTTCGGGGGAGCCGATCGCCCAGGGCACTCCGACGTCGTCGGGGCCTGCGTGCAGGGTGTTGTTGGGGCCTTTGCGGAAGGTGGTGCCGATGGGGTGGATCGGGGGCAGGTAGACGACGTCGAAGCCCATCTCCGCGATCCGGGGCAGTCGGCGGGCGGCGGTCCGGAACGTGCCGTGGGGTCGTTCGGGTGTGCCCTCGGAGCGGGGGAAGAACTCGTACCAGGAGCCGTACAGGGCCCGTTCGCGCTCGACGAGCAGCGGCAGCGGCTCGGAGACGGTGACCAGCTCCCGCAGCGGATGACGGGCCAGGAT
>NZ_JAJONF010000161.1 GCF_021462265.1 Streptomyces shenzhenensis
CTCGGACAGGCGCTCCACCAGCACCGTGCCCACGCCCTCCGACCAGCCCGTGCCGTCCGCGGACTCGTCGAACGCCTTGCAGCGGCCGTCCGCCGCGAGTCCGCCCTGCCGGGAGAACTCCAGGAACATGCCCGGCGTCGACATCACACTGGCACCGCCCGCCAGCGCGAGATCGCACTCACCGCCGCGTAGCGACTGGACGGCCAGATGCAGCGCGACCAGCGACGACGAGCACGCGGTGTCGACGGTGAGGGCCGGACCCTCCAGACCGAACACATAGGCCAGCCGCCCGGACGCCACGCTCGCCGCGTGCCCGGTCAGCAGGAAACCCTCACCGCCCTGAGCCGGACCGGGTGTGGTGTAGGTGGCGTAGTCCTGCTCGTTCGTGCCCACGAACACGCCCGTACGGCTGCCGCGCAGGGAACCGGGGTCGATGCCGGCCCGTTCGAAGGCCTCCCAGGCCGTCTCCAGCAGCAGCCGCTGATGCGGATCCATCGCCAGCGCCTCGCGCGGTGCGATGCCGAAGAGCCCGGCGTCGAAACCGGCGATGTCGTCCAGGAACCCGCCCCGCCGGACATATGTCGTACCGGAGTTGGACGGATCGGGGTCGTACAGCCCGTCCAGGTCCCACCCCCGGTCGGCCGGGAAGCCGCCGATGGCGTCCCGCTCCTCGACCAACAGCCGCCACAGATCCTCCGGCCCCCGCACGCTCCCGGGGAAGCGGCAGGCCATCGCGACGATGGCGATCGGATCGTCGTCCACCATCGCGGCACCGCGGGAAACCGCGGACATTGCCGGGGCCGCCTCCGCCGTCAGGTACGCGGCGAGTTCGGCCGGACTCGGGTGGTCGTACGTCGAGTTGACCAGCACCCGGCGCCCCAGCAGCGCCGACAGGCGCTTGCACAGCTCCACGCCCGCGAACGAGTCGAAACCAAGGTCCTTGAACGTGGCCTGCGGCGGCACGTCGGCAGCCGACGCGTGCCCGAGCACCCGCGCGCATTCATTGAGCACGACGTCCAGGACATCGCCGGACTGCGACGCGCCGGACGGCACCTCGGGCTCTTCCGGAGCGGGCGTCAGGTCCACGGCTTCCGTGGGTTCCGCGATCGAAGCCGGCCAGTAGGAGCGCCGC
>NZ_JAJONF010000162.1 GCF_021462265.1 Streptomyces shenzhenensis
TGCCGGTGGCCGCGGCCGCACTCGCGACGGACGAGGAGACGGCGGAGGAACTGCTGGAAGCCCTGGTGGACGCCGCCATGCTGGAATCCCCCGAACCGGGCCGCTACCGCTATCACGACCTGCTCCGCGCCTTCGCCCAGTGCGCGGACCGGGAACACCAGGACGACACCCGGCGGGGCTTCGGCAGACTGCTCGACCACCTGCTGGCCACCGCGTGCAACGCCTTCGCGCAGGCCGTGCCCGGAGACCCGGTGGCGAACTCCCTCGGCCCGCTGCGGTCCCAGGGGCTGCACTTCGGCGACGTCCACACGGCGCGTTCCTGGATCACCGGCGAGATCGGACTGGTGACGGCGGCCGCGCTGCACACCGTCGGCCGGCGGACGGAGCCCTACGACGGCCAGTTGCGGACCGCCGTCGACCTACTCATCGCGGTCAGCCCCTTCTGCGCCGACGTCCGGCTCGAGGAGCTGCGGTCCGCCGCACTGGAGCTCGCGCGGGAGGCCGAGCTGAGGGGCGACCAACGGGTTCTGGGCCGGGCACAGTTGCTGTGCAGCAGCATCGCCCTGCAGGCCGCCCGCCCGTCCGACACCGAGGAGCACGCGCGCCTGGCCGTCACGGCGTCGAGGAACACGAAGGACACGGTCATCCTCCGGCAGGCGCTCAACGACCTCGGTGTGGCGGTCATGTTTCTGCACCGGTACGACGAGGCGGTGGAGTGCTTCGACGAGGCGATCGCACTCGCCCGTGTCCTCGGCCACAGGTCCGGCGAGGCGGCGACCACCATCAACGCGGCGCTCGCCCGCGTGCGCAGCGGCCGGGCCGCCGAGGCGATACCGGCCTGCGAGACGACGCTGGTGACCTTGCGCTCCATGGGCGACCTTCCGGGGGTCGCCTACGCGTTGTACGTGCTGGCTCTGGCGCTGCACGAACACGAGCGGTTCGGCGACGCCATCGCCCGCTACACCGAGTGCCTCGCGGTCTGCCGGTCCGCCGGCATCCGGGGGCGCGAGGCCCACGCCCTGTACCGGCTCGCCGAAACACTCCGCAGGACAGGGCGGTACGACGAGGCGGTGCGGTACGCCACCGAGGCCGTGGCCCGGTGCGAGCAGATCGG
>NZ_JAJONF010000163.1 GCF_021462265.1 Streptomyces shenzhenensis
GAAGTCGGACGGCGCGCCCTGCCCTCGGCGGAGTGTGTAGAGGGTGGTGAGGTTGCCGGTTTCTTGGATGGCGGGGGTGAGGACGGGGTGGGGGCTGGTTTCGATGGTGGTGTGGTGTCCGGTGTTGATGAGGTGGGTGAGGGCTTGGTGGAAGAGGACGGGTTGGCGGAGGTTGGTGTACCAGTAGGTGGCGTTGAGTTCGGGGCCTTGGACGGGTTGGCCGGTGACGGTGGAGATCATGGGGATTTGGGCGGGTTGGGGGTGGATGTGGGTGAGGGCTTGGAGGATCTCCTGTTGGTGGGCGTCGACTTGGGGGGAGTGGGAGGCGTAGTCGACGTTGATGCGGCGGAGGTGCAGGCCGTGTTGGTGGCATCGGGTGGTGAGTTGGTCGAGGGCTTGGGGGGTGCCTGTGATGACGGTGGTGGTGGGGGAGTTGTGGGCGGCGATGGTGGCGTCGAGGTCGGTGAGGTGTTGTTGGATGTGGTGGGGGTTGGTGTTGATGGTGGCCATGCCGCCGTGGCCGGTGAGGTGGCGCATGGCGGTGGAGCGGGTGGTGATGATGTGTGCGGCGTCGTTGAGGGTGAGGATGCCGGCGATGTGGGCGGCGGCGATTTCGCCTTGGGAGTGGCCGATGACGGCGGCGGGGTGGATGCCGTTGGTGGTCCAGAGGTGGGCGAGGCTGGTCATGACGGCGAAGAGGGCGGGTTGGACTTTGTCGACGTGGTGGAGCCAGGTGTCGTCGGTTCCGGTGAGGGTGGGGATGAGGGGCCAGTGGGTGAGGGGGTCGAGTGCTTGGGCGCAGGTGTTCAGGGCGGTGCGGAAGGCGGGTTCGTGGGTGTAGAGGTCGCGTGCCATGCCGGCCCATTGGGAGCCTTGTCCGGGGAAGACGAAGACGGGTCCGCGTCCGGTGGGTCCGGCCAGGCCGGTGATGAGGTGTGGGGTGGGTCGGTTCTCGGCGAGGGCGTGCAGGGCGTTGATGGCGTGGTCGCGGTCGTCGGCGAGCACCACGGCTCGGTGGGGGAGGAGGGCGCGGGTGGTGGCGAGGGTGTGTGCGGTGTCGGTGAGAGGCAGGCCGGGGTCGGTTTC
>NZ_JAJONF010000164.1 GCF_021462265.1 Streptomyces shenzhenensis
GCCTGGCAGCTCACCACGGCGTTCACCGTGTACGCGGTGACGCTGCTGGCCACCCTGCTCGTGGCCGGTTCCGTCTCGGACCACATCGGCCGCCGGCCGGTCCTGGTGGGCGCCATGCTCCTGCTGCTGGTCACGAGCGTGCTCTTCCTGGCCGCCGACAGCATCGGCTGGATCATCGCCGCGCGTGCCGTGCAGGGCATGGCCACCGGAGCGGCCACCAGCACGTTCACCGCGGCGATCATCGAACTCTCCGGCCCCCGGCACCGGCCCGTGATGACCGTGCTGACCAGCGCCGCCCCGGTGGGCGGACTGGCCCTCGGGGCCCTGTTGGCAGGCCTGGCCGTCCAGAGCAGCGAGCACCCGACGGCGGTCGTGTTCACCGGCCTGACGGTGGTCCTGCTCTACGGCATCGCCTCCGTGCTGGCCGCCCCCGAGACCGCGGACCGCCACCCCGGTGTCCTGGCCTCGCTGCGGCCCAGGCTCAGCGTCGCCCGGGCGGCCCGGGGCTGGTACTGGTCCCTGGCTCCCCTGATTGCCGCCGGCTGGATGTTCTCCGGCCTCTTCCTCGGCCTGGCGCCGTCCTTCGACAACTCGGTCTTCGGCATCCACAGCGCGGCCCTGAACGGCGCGATCGTCGCCATCCAGCCCATGGCAGCGGCCGTGGCCGGCATCGCCTTCGGCCGGCTGCCCGCCGAGCGGGCCACCCGCGTCGGCGCACTCCTGGTCCTCGTCGGCGCCGTCCTCGCAGTCGTCGGCGTCGCGGCCGGCAACCTGCCACTGGTCATTGCCGGCGCGCTCCTCGGCGGCTCCGGACAGGGCGCGGCCTTCGGCTCCTCCCTGCGCATCCTGGGTCCGCTCGCGGACAACGCCAGCCGAGGCGGCCTCTTCGCCGCGGTCTACCTCGTCGCCTACACCGCGTACGGGGCGCCGGTCCTGCTGGCCGGCATCGCCAGTGACTTCGTCCCGCTGACCGCCACCGTCATCGCCTACGGCTCCGTCGTGGCCCTGCTCGCCGCGACCGCAGCCCTCTCACTGACCCTGCGGGCACGCCGCACCGACC
>NZ_JAJONF010000165.1 GCF_021462265.1 Streptomyces shenzhenensis
CTTCGAAGTCCCCGGCGGTAGGTGACAGACCGTGATCTCCAGGCCGCTCTCTCGTGCGAAGGTGGCGAGGTTGCTCTTCCAGGTCCAGCGGCGGGGGTCGTTGGAGCCGCCGGAGTCGGCGGTGATCAGGAGCCGGGTGGCATTCGGGTGGTCCGCCCGTCCGCGGTTTTGCCACCAGCGTCGGATGGACTCCACCGCGAACTGGGCGGTGTCGTGGTCGATGCCGACGTTGACCCATCCGCTGTTGTTGGCAATGTCGTAGATCCCGTAGGGGATCGCCATGGGCTGGTCGTTGGTGGTGAACGTGTGGCAGTCCACCTTGATCGCGTTCTTGCCGGGGCGCCAGGTGCGACCGGGCCGGTCCCGGTTGCCGAGCCATTCCTTGGCCTTGGTGTCGACGCTGATCACCGGCTGGGCATCGTTGAGGAACGCGGCGGCGGTGGCATTGAGGTGGGTGAACTGAGCATCGCGGTCCGGATGGCTGATGCCCTCTGTTGTCTTCGCGGTTCCCTGCAGGCTGTAGCCCAGGGTGTGCAGCAGGTGTCCGACGGTTGAGGCGCTGACCGGGTGGCCCTGTGTGGTGAGGGTCGAGGCCAGGGCCCGTAACGACAGCGTGGTCCACCGCAACGGGGAGACGGGGTCGCCTCGGGTGTGCGGCTCGATCAGCGACTCCAGCGCGGGCAGCAGACCAGGGTCGGTGTCTGTCAGCCGCTTGCGGCCCGCACCTGGAGCGCGAACTCGCAGGGTCGGTGAGGGGCAGTCGGCCAACTCGGCCATGCCTCGCGCGATGGTTGCAGTGCTGGTGCCGGAGGCGGCGGCGACCGTGACGATCCCGCCGCGGCCGAGGGCCGTCGCCTCACTGGCCAGGTACAACCGACGGCGGCGCTCATCGAGGTGCGGCAGGATCTGATCGAACTTGGCCCGCAGAGCACGAGCGGCAACGCGGCCTGACAGACACGAGGTCATATCTCAGACTCCCACCAACACCCCTCTGCCGAGCACTAATTGAAATACGGGCCCCG
>NZ_JAJONF010000166.1 GCF_021462265.1 Streptomyces shenzhenensis
TCTTGGTGGGCTGGGTGGATCTCGTGGTTGGCCGGGCAGGACGCCCGTATGGTGCGGCGACACGAGCTCACGGACGCGCAGTGGCGGAAGATCGAACCTCTCCTGCCCGGCAACGGCAGGCCGGGTGGGCAGTGGGCGGATCACCGCAGGGTGATCAACGGGGTGCTGTTCCGGGCTCGGACGGGGGTGCCCTGGCCTGACCTGCCGGAACGGTACGGCCCCTGGCAGACCGTCTATGAGCGTCATCGCCGCTGGTCGGCCGACGGGACCTGGAAGGCCGTCCTTGAGGAGTTACAGATCGAGGCGGATGCCGGCGATCCGGACGGGGCACTCGACCGCCAGGCGGACCGGCAGGAGTGGGCCGTGAACATCGACTCGACTTCCTGCCGGGCCCATCAGCACGCGGCCGGGGCGCCCCGCAAACCTCCGGCCGACTACCCGCAAAAGGGGGCGGGACGCGTGAGGAGGCAGATGGGCGCGAGGCGTTGGGGCGCTCACGGGGCGGGCTGACCAGCAAGGTCCATCTGCTCTCCGACGACCGGGCCCGTCCGCTGCACTGGCTGACCTCGCCCGGTCAGCGGGGTGACAGCCCGATGTTCGCCCCGGTGCTGGACGGCTTGCGCATCCGGCGCCGCGGCACGGGCCGCCCGCGCAGCCGGCCGGACCGGGTACGCGGCGACAAGGCGTACTCCAGCCGGGACAACCGCGCCTACCTGCGGCGGCGCGGGATCAAGGCCACCATCGCTCAGCCCGATGACCAGCGGCTCCACCGCAAGCGCCGGGGACAGGCCGGTGGCCGGCCCCCAGCCTTCGACAAAGCCCAGTACCGCCGCCGCAACGCGGTCGAGCGGTGCGTGAACAAGTGGAAGCAGTTCCGCGCGGTGGCCACCCGGTACGACAAACGCGACTACGTCTTCAACGGCACCCTGACCGTCACCGCGATCGTCATCTGGCTCCGCGACACCGTCCAAGAGCCATCAGAAACGGC
>NZ_JAJONF010000167.1 GCF_021462265.1 Streptomyces shenzhenensis
TGGCCCTGACCAGCCCGGTGTCGTAGGCCGTGATGACGGCCTGGATGCGGTCGCGGGCGCCGAGTTTGGCGAGGACGCGGCCCACGTGTTTCTTGACCGTGGATTCGGTCAGGACGAGGCGTTCGGCGATCTCGGTGTTGGTCCAGCCGTGGCCGATGGCGACGAGGACTTCGCGTTCGCGGTCGGTGAGGGTCCGCAGGCGGGGGTCCTCGGCGGGCGCGGTGCGCCCGGGGGCCAGCACCCGGTGGGTGTAGGCGTCCAGGAGGCGGCGGGTGAGGCGGGGGGAGACGACGGCGTCTCCGGTGGCGACCGCGTGGATGCCGGCGACGAGTTCCTCGGGGCGGGCGTCCTTGAGGAGGAAGCCGCCGGCGCCGGCGCGCAGGCCGTCGTAGGCGTACTCGTCGAGGTCGAAGGTGGTGACGATGAGGACGCGGGTGCGGCCACCGGCGGCGACGATCCGGCGGGTGGCCTCGATGCCGTCCATACCGGGCATGCGGATGTCCATGAGGACGACGTCGGGGCGGAGTTCGGCGGTCATGCGGACGGCCTGGGCGCCGTGCTCGGCCTCGCCGACCGGGGTCAGGCCGGGGGTGCCCTCCAGGAGCATGCGCACGCCCATGCGTTGCAGGGGCTGGTCGTCGGCGATGAGGACGGTGGTCATGGCTGATGATCTCCCGGGGGTACGTCGAGCACGACGTCGACGAGCCAGCCGTGGCCGGTGGCAGGCGGGCCGAGGGTGACGGTGCCGCCGTACATGGCGGCCCGCTGGCGGATGCCGACGAGACCGTGCCCGGCGGTGCCGGACCGCGCCTCGGCGGCGGGTACGCCGGTGTCGGCGACCATGATGTGCACGGTTCCGGCGTCCACGGTGACGGCGACGTCGGCCGTGGCGCCCGGGGCGGTGTGTTTGAGGGTGTTGGTGAGGGATTCCTGGACGATGCGGTACACGGTGAGCTGAACACCGCTGCCGAGGG
>NZ_JAJONF010000168.1 GCF_021462265.1 Streptomyces shenzhenensis
GGCAACGACCGTTGCCGGCTAGAGCTGAACACACAATTGAAGAGTGTGCTTGTTCGCTCGAAACCATTAGGGTTTCGGTGGTCATAGCGTGAGGGAAACGCCCGGTTACATTTCGAACCCGGAAGCTAAGCCTTACAGCGCCGATGGTACTGCAGGGGGGACCCTGTGGGAGAGTAGGACGCCGCCGAACAATCTTTGGAGGACCCCTGGTCCCAGCGTTCAGCTGGGACCAGGGGTCCTTTTGTTTTTACAATGCTTGCGGTACCGAAGACAGGAGTCACCATGTCCACCAACTCTCCCGACGACCGACCGGAGCGCGACCAGCGGCGACGGGACAGTGGTGACCGCGGTGAGCGTGGCGGACACCGCGGAGACCGCAACGACCGTGGAGACCGCGGTGGTTACGGCCGTCGCGATGACCGCCGTGACGACAACCGTGGCGGCGGCTACGGCCGCCGTGACGACAACCGCGGTACGGGGTACGGCAGTCGGGACGATCGGCGTGGCGATGAGCGTGGCGGCGGCTCCGGCCGTCGTGATGACCGTCGCGACGACAACCGCGGTGGCGGCTCCGGCCGCCGTGATGACAACCGTGGTTCCCGCCCGGGGTTCCAGCGTGACGATCGCGGGGATCGAGGCGGATACGGTCGGCGCGATGACAGAGACAGTGGTCCCCGCCGTGACGACCGTGGTGAGCGTCCCGGCTTCCGCCGTGACGACCGCCGCGACGTTCGGCGTGATGACCGTGGTGAACGTCCTGCCTTCCGTCGCGACGACCGCGACGACCGTGATGACCGTGGCGGATTCCGCCGGGATGACCGGCGTGGTGACGACCGCGGTGGTTACGGCCGTCGGGATGATAACCGTGGCGACAACCGTGGCGGCGGTTACGGTCAGCGCGACGATCGCGACCGTGGTCCCCGCCGTGACGACCGGGGCGACCGTCCTGGCTTCCGCCGTGAC
>NZ_JAJONF010000169.1 GCF_021462265.1 Streptomyces shenzhenensis
AGATGATGTAGGCCAGCTGGCCGGGGACGATGTCCGGCAGTTCTCCTGAGTCGCTGTCCAGTTCGTCGAGCAGCACCGTCTCGACATCCTCGGACAGCCGGTCGGCGGTCTCGGCCGCGACCAGGACCAGTTCGGCGCCGCTGTCGGCGACCATGTACGCCAGCCGGTCAGTGGGGTACTCCGGGTCCAGCGGGACGTATGCCCCGCCGGCCTTCCACACCGCCAGGATCGCCACGATCGCCTCGATCCCGCGCGGCAGGCACAGACCCACCCGGGACTCCCGCCTCACCCCACGCGCGACCAGCCCTCGTGCCATCGCATCCGAACGCGCAGCCACCTCCGCGTAGGACAGCGTTCGGCCGCCGACGGCCTCCAGAGCGGTCGCCTCCGGTGTCTCAACGGTCCACCGCTGGAACAGTTCCATCACGGTCGAGGCGTTGACCTCGCTCGCGGTGTCGTTCCAGCGTTCGAGGACCAGGGACCGCTCCGCCTCATCCAGGACCTCGACGGCGCTCAGCCGCCGATCCGGGTCCGCCGCGACCTGCTCCAGGACCCGCACCAGCCGCCCCGCCAGCCGACGAACCGTCCCCTCGTCGAACAGATCGGCGGAGTAGAGAATCCCACCGCGCAGACCATCGGCAGCACCGTCGTCCGACTGGCGCTCACTCAGCGAAAGAGAGAGATCGAACCGAGCCGCCGGGTCAGCCACGGGCGGGATCTGCTCGACCGCCAGCCCCTCCAGTTCCCACTGCGCCTCCGGCACGTTCTGGAGCGCCAGCAATACCTGGAACAGCGGATTACGGGCGGCGGAGCGGGCCGGGTTCAGCTCGTCGACGAGCCGCTCGAACGGCACGTCCTGGTTCGCGTAGGCCGACAGATCCGACTCACGGATCCGCGCGAGCAGGTCACGGAAGGTGGGGTTGCCGGAGACGTCCGCCCGGAGGACCAGCGTA
>NZ_JAJONF010000017.1 GCF_021462265.1 Streptomyces shenzhenensis
AGCCACCTGGCCCCCGGCGGTCCGCTAGATCGCGAGCTCGATCCCGTCAGGGAGGACTTCGACGCCCTCCGCGGCCACCCTGGCGCGGGCCCCGGACGCCGGGTCGAGCAGGGGGTTGGTGTCGTTGAGGTGGGTGTAGATCCGGCGGGTGCGGGGATGGCCGGCCAGGGCGGAGAGGCTGCCGTGCGCGCCGGAGACCGGGAGATGGCACATCGCCGTCCGCCGGGGACCGGAGCCCACCGTGGCGTCCGTCTCGGCGGCGGTGAAGAAGGTGCCGTCCAGCAGCACGCAGTCGGCCTCCGCGCACAGTTCGTCCAGGGTGTCGCTCCAGGCGCCGACGCACGGGGCGTAGAGCAGCACTCCCCCGGTGGCCAGGTCCTCGACGCGGTAGGCCGTGACCCAGCGGCCGTCGGCCCCGGCGAGCGCGGCCGGGACGTACGCCGGGGCCGTGGCGCCGACCGGGTGTGCGGTGACGACCAGGCCGCCGGCCAGCACGAAGCCGCCGTCGGCCAGGCTGTCGGCCCACTCCCAGGGGGCGTAGCGGTCCAGGGCGCCCCGGAGCGGAGCCAGCACCGCCCCCACCGGCGGGGCCGCGTACACCTTGAGGTCCGGCGCCCCGCGCAGCACGGCCAGGCCGGCGACGTGCTCGGCCTCGGCATCGGTGAGCAGTACGCCCCGCACCGGGGTCTCCCGCGGGCCCGGCCCCGGCCACAGCGCGGCCGTGGCGGTGAGCTGGGCGCGGATGTCCGGGGAGGCGTTGAGCAGCCACCAGTCCCGGCCGTTGCCGCTCAGGGCGACGCACTCCTGGCTCCGGGAGGGCAGCTTGCCGTCCCGGGCGGCGGCGCACAGCCCGCAGGCGCAGTTCCACCGCGGGAATCCGCCGCCGGCGGCGGTGCCCAGCAGGACGACCCTCACGACCATCCGCCCCTCTCGCTCTCCCCGGCCCCTGCGGGGATCTTCCCTCAGGACGCGCCGTGTCACCCCTGTTCGGGGGGAACTTCCGGCCGTCCTCCGGAAGGCCGCCGGTCCACCGGGCGCCGCGGCGGAATCGGCTCCGAGGGGAAGTCGCGGCCACCGGTCCACAGCGCGGGCACGGCGTCACAGCGCCGGCACAGCTCGTAGGCGACCGCCTCGTAGTTGACCCGCCAGCCGTGGAAGTGCGGCCAGGCCTCCTCGGTGCCGCGTTCGGCCCGGAAGCCGGTTTTCTCCAGCATGGTCACGGCCTCCTCGAACTCACCATAGGTCAGCTCGACGGGGGCGTCCGGGGCCGGGTCGGTGTCGAAGGCGGCCCGCACGGAGGCGGCGATGTCACGCAGCGCGGTGAACCCGGCGCGCAGCACCAGCCGGGCCTCCGGCGGGGCGCTGCGCGGGGCGAGCGCCAGCTGCATGGCCGCCGCGTCCATCACGGCGATCAGGCCGACCAGCCAGCTGCGGTAGGGGCGGGGCGAGCGGAAGGCCAGCAGGACCGGGTAGGTGGCGTGGCTCTCCCCCATGTCCGCGGCCAGCCGTTCCCAGGACCGGTACAGCTCCGGCAGCGCGGTCTCGGTGTCCACGAGCCACTGCCGGGCGAGGATCTCTGGGCCCCACGCGGGCTCCCCGGCGCGGGACTGCAGAAGGGTGACCTCCAGTTCGCGGCGGTTGTAGGCGGCGTACAGCGTGGGCAGGTAGGCGATCTGCAGCGCGATGACGACCGGGCCGGTGGCGGCGGCGACGAAGTCGAGCGCGGACAGCCGCAGCCGGTCGCCGCTGGCGAAGCCGAGGGTGAACAGGCTGGAGCCGGCCTCCCGGAAGGCGGTGCTCCAGGACAGCGGCGAGAACGCGTACAGCAGCAGCCCGAAGCCGAGGAACGCCCCGCCGAGCCAGGCGGTGAGCATGCCGATCAGCATGAGCGGGGCGAGCCAGGTCTGCGCGCGGTCGATGGCCCGGTAGCCGCCCCGGTGCGCGGCGAGGCAGAGCACGCGGCGCAGGCCCCACCACAGCCGGTAGACCAGCACCGAGTACAGGCCGCGGGGGACCACGAGCGTACGCAGGATGCTGCGCAGGACCAGGATCAGTACCAGTCCCCCGGCCACCCCGGAGATCCATTCCATGGCGCCATTCTGGCCCGCACGGCGGTCTCACGGTGACCGGAGCCCTTCGGTCAGCCCGCGGGCCGGGCCAGCAGGGTGCGCACTCCCTCCGAGGTCAGCGTCAGCGCGTGCGCCGAGCTGCCGTCGATGGCGAGCGACAGGTTCTCCTCGGGCCACTGCGAGGCGAGCGCGCCGAGCGGCACCACGCGGTAGCGGGAGACGGTCGGCAGCAGGCCGGTCAGCTCCCCCTCCGAGGTGAACACGGGGACGACGGGGTCGCCGTCGGGGCGTTCCAGGACGGGCAGGGCGATCATCGCGGGGTCGGCCGCCTCCGCGGCGTCGTCCGGCACCGGGACCAGCACGTCACTGTGCGCGAGTGTGTCCAGGGCGTCGTGGTCCTCGGCGTTCACGGCCAGCGAGTCGAGCGCCCGCTGGGCCGGCGTCGGGAAGTCGTCGTGTGCGGGTGTCACCATGGCAGATCCCCAGGTAGCGGTGGTGGTACGGGCCGCGGAAGTCCGGCAGGGCACCGGGCGGCCACGGCACGCGTACCCGGTCCTGGCCAGGGCATGCGGCCGGAACACGGCCGGGGCTTTCGCCGCACGCGGGCACCGCGCCCGGCCGCCCCTGTCCCGGCAGCTCACGGCCGGGAACCGGCCGGGGTGGCGGAGCGCAGAGAGGGGTGGCGCGGGGCGGGGGGGGAGCCAGGCGGGGTGACGGTTCCCGACGGCCTCGGCGTCCTGGAGAGCGTGGCGGTGTTCCGCCGGGACTGGCTAGGCGAGCACTTCGGCGGTGGTCGTCACCCGGATCAGCGGGCGGTAGAGGTCCAACAGGTGCAGGGCCTTCGCGTGGGAGTCGTCGTCGGCGCCCGCGCAGGCGTCGGCGACGACCAGGACCTCGATGCCGGCGTCGGCGGCCGGCAGTGCGGTGGACAGGACGCAGCAGTCGGTGCTGACGCCGGCCAGGACCAGGCGGCCGTGCGGGGCGGCGCGGGCAGCGAGTTCGGGGGTCCACTTGCCGAACGTGGGGGCGTCCAGGACGACTTCGGCCTGCCCGGCGAACTCGTCCGTCAGGCGCCAGAGTTCGGCGTCGGGAGGCCGGAGTGCGAAGGGCCACCGGTCGTAGTAGGCACGCCATGCTCCGGTGGGGCGGGCCGGGGCGACGAAGCGGGTGAAGACCGTGCGCGAGCCGAACGCCGGGAGCAGGCGTCGTACGCCCGCTGCCGCCTCGGCGTAGCGCGGGGCGGCCCAGGGGCCGGCCGGGTCCGCGAACACGTGCTGCATGTCGATGACGGCCAGGAGGCCGGGCGGGGTGGTCATACGGTCGTCGCCGGGACGCTCGCGGGCAGGGACTCCTGGGCCCTGACCCGGCCGCGGCCCAGGGCCAGGGTGCCGAGGAAGCCGAGCGCCAGGGCGGCCAGGACGCCCAGGTTGGCGTACGCCCAGGCGCCGGACCTGCCGCCGAGGCCGAGCGGACCCAGCAGATACCCCTGCCAGGTCAGCCAGCTCGCGGCGGTGTTGGTGACCAGGCCCCAGCCGAGGGCGGTGGCGGCGAGAGTGAGCAGCAGGGGCAGCAGGGGGACGTCGCCGTAGCGGCCGTCCGGGCGGTAGAGGCCGGCCTCGTCGTAGTCGCGACGGCGCAGTGCCAGGTCGGCGAGCATGATCCCGCACCAGGCGGCGATCGGCACGCCGAGGGTGGTGAGGAAGCCCATGAACTGGCCGAGGAAGTCGCCGGCGAAGAAGACGATGTAGACGGAGCCGGCGGTCATCAGGACGCCGTCGGCCAGGGCGGCGAGGTAGCGGGGCACGGGCAGGCCCGCGGAGAGCAGGGCCAGTCCGGAGGAGTAGATGTCCAGGACCGCGCCGCCGACCAGGCCGAGGACGGCCACGACGGCGAACGGGACCAGGAACCAGGTGGGCAGCAGGGTGGTGAGCGCGCCGATGGGGTCGGCGGCGATCGCCTTGTCCAGGGGCGCCGAGGAGCCCGCGAGCAGCAGCCCGAAGACCAGCAGGAGCAGCGGGGCGACGGAGCCGCCGAAGGTGGTCCAGCCGATCACGCCCCGGCTGGCGGAGGAGCGGGGCAGATAACGCGAGTAGTCGGCGGCCGCGTTGACCCAGCCGAGGCCGAAGCCGGTCATCATGAACACCAGCGCGCCGATGAACTCCTGGGCGCTGCCGGACGGGATCGAGTTCACCGTCGCCCAGTGGATGTGGTCGGCGACGAGGACGACGTAGACGACGGTGAGGACGCCGGTGACCACCGTGATCACGGTCTGCAGCCGCATGATCAGGTCGAAGCCCGTCACTCCGCCGGCCACGGTCAGCCCGCAGACCACGATCAGCGCGACCACCTCGGTCTCGGTGCCGCCGCCCCGGCCGAGCCGGGTGAAGACGGTCGCGGTGGCCATGGTGGCGAGGGCGGTCAGGACGGTCTCCCAGCCGACGGTGAGCACCCAGGAGACGACCGAGGGCAGCCGGTTGCCCCGGACGCCGTAGGCGGCCCGGCTGAGCACCATGGTGGGTGCCGAGCCCCGCTTCCCGGCGACCGCGACGAAGCCGCAGAGCAGGAAGGAGGCGAGGATGCCGAGGACACCGGCGGCCAGCGCCTGCCAGAAGGAGATGCCGAAGCCGAGCGCGAAGGCGCCGTAACTCATCCCGAGGACGGAGACGTTCGCGCCGAACCAGGGCCAGAACAGGGTGCGCGGGGTGCCCTTGCGGTCCCCGTCGCCGATCACGTCGAGCCCGTGCGTCTCGACCTGGAACTGTCTGCCGGGTTCCCGTGCGTCCGCCATCGTCGGCCCATCCGTCCAGGTGTGTTGGCTGGAGGCTAGGTCGGCCGGTGACGACGGTCAAGAACAAATGATCAGGCGGGCCCCGGGGCAGCGGGCCCGTACGGCACCGCACCCCCGGCAGGCCTGTGGCCCCGTCAACCACCCGGATCCGCAACCCGATCGGGCCACCCCGATTTGACACCGTCCACCGCCCGCTCCAATCTTTGCTCATGAATTCCATTTTCAAAAGGAGGAGCGGCAGAGGATGCGTGTGGCTTTCGTCGGCAAGGGCGGCAGCGGCAAGACGACGCTGTCGGCCCTCTTCGCCCGTCATCTGGCCCGCTCCGGCGCACCGGTCGTGGCGATCGACGGTGACATCAACCAGCACCTGGCCCATGCCCTCGGCCTCGACGAGGACCAGCTGTTCGCGGCGCCGCCACTGAGTGCGCGGACCGGCGCGATCAAGGACTACCTGCGCGGCACCAACCCCCGGATCGCGTCCCGGGAGGCCATGGTCAAGACGACACCGCCGGGGCGGGGCTCGCGGCTGCTGCGGCTGCTGGGCGACGACGAGGTGCACTCCCGCCATGTCCAGGACGTCGGCGGGGTGCCGCTGATGGTCACCGGGGCGTTCGCCGGGAGCGACCTCGGGGTGGCCTGCTACCACTCCAAGCTCGGCGCGGTGGAGTTGTATCTCAACCATCTGGTGGACGGGCCCGGCGAGTACGTGGTCGTCGACATGACGGCCGGCGCCGACGCCTTCGCCTCCGGTCTGTTCACCCGTTTCGACATGACCTTCCTGGTGGTCGAGCCGACCCGCAAGAGCCTGTCCGTGTACCACCAGTACCGGGACCACGCGGCCGAGTTCCAGATCCCGGTCGCCGTGGTCGGCAACAAGGTGGCCGGCGCGGACGACCTCGCCTTCCTGCGCGAGCGGGTGGGCGACGACCTGCTGGCCCACTGCGGGCTGTCGCCCTACGTCCGCGCCCAGGAACAGGGGCGGGGCGGCGGCGCGCTGGAGCGGCACAACTCCCGGGCGCTGGACCGGCTGCGGGCCGCGGTGGACGCGCGGAGCAAGGACTGGGAGGCCTTCCAGCGGCACGCCGTGGAGTTCCACCTGCGCAACGCCGCCGCCTGGGCGGACGCGGCGACGGGCCGGGACCTGGCCGCCCAGGTCGATCCGGACTTCCGGCACGGCCCGGCGGCACTGCCCGCCTTCGTCTGACACCACCACCTTCAGTGACCACAACGAGAAGAACAGGACATCACCACATGTCGCTCGACGTCTCCCCGCAACTGCTCGCCGAAGCCGAGAACGGTGCGGTACGGGAGGAGGACTTCATGGAAACCGTCCGTACGTCACTGCCCTACGCGTACGAGCTGATCGCCCGACTGGCCGCCGAACTGCGTTCCGGAACCGCCGAGTTCGCCGACAACCAGACCCCGCCGCCCTCGGAGCGGGAGCGCGGGCAGCTGCTGCGGGCACTGTCCTCCGACGCGATCCGGGGCAGCCTGGAGCGGCACTTCGGGGTCGCCCTGGCCTTCCAGAACTGCCACCGGGTCGCGGTGTTCCCGCCCGGGGCGCGCGGCGGCGAGACGCACACCCGGTTCACCTCGACGCGCGCGCAGATCCTCAACCAGTCACCGGAGTTGCGCGACTGCTGAGTTCTCCGCCGGGCGGCTCCACGAGAGCCGCCCGGCACCGCGGGCGCTCCGGCGCGAACCGTCGGCCCGCGGGCTCCGGGAGACCGCGGCGGCGGCCGCCCGGACCGGCCGGGGCGAGTCCGGCCGGGCCGGCCGGTCCCGACCGGCCGAACACGCCCACGGCGGCGGTGACGGCCCCGTGGGAGTCGCGCACCGGCATCCCGAAAGCCGCCGCGCTCCTCGCCGCCGCCGCTCCTCGGTGAGCGTGCCGCGCGTGCCCTGCCGCGCGCTCAGCCGGCGACGATCTCGGCGAACCGCTCCGCGCCCACGTTGCCGCCGGACAGGACGACCCCGATCCGGCGCGGCAGCGGCGCCACCCGGTGGGCGAGCAGCGCGGCCAGACCGCTGGCGCCGCTCGGCTCCAGGACGGTCTTCAGACGCTCGAAGGCGAACCGCATCGCGTCCCCGATCTGGTCGTCGCCGACCAGCGAGATGTCGTCCACCAAGCGCTGGTTGAGGGAGAAGGTCAGCTCCCCGGGGATGTCCGCGGCCTGGCCGTCGGCGATGGTACGGGGCACCGGGACCGACACCCGGTGTCCCGCCGCCAGGGACCGCTTGGTGTCGTCGCCGGCCTCGGGCTCGACCCCCACCACCCTGATCCCGGGCAGCAGCCCCTTGGCGGCGGTGGCGCTGCCCGCGATCAGCCCGCCGCCCCCGACCGGCACCACCAGGGCGTCCAGTTCGCCGGCTTCCTCGATGAGTTCGAGAGCGGCCGTGCCCTGTCCGGCGATGACGTGCGGGTGCTCGTAGGGCGGGATCAGCGCGAGCCCGCGTTCGGCGGCGAGGGCCTCGCCGATCGCGACCCGGTCGCCGGTGTAGCGGTCGTACGTCACGATCTCCGCGCCGTATCCGGCGGTCGCCTCCAGCTTGGCGCGCGGACTGTCCTCGGGCATCACGATGACGGCGGTGGTCCCGAGTTCACGGGCAGCGAGGGCGACGGCCTGGGCGTGGTTGCCGGAGGAGTAGGCGGCGATGCCCTTGGCGAGCTGCGCGGCGGACAGCCGGGACGCGGCGTTGTAGGCGCCCCGGAACTTGAACGCCCCGACGCGCTGGAGATTCTCGCACTTCAGGAAGACCTCCGCACCGACCAGTTCGTCCAGGGTGCGCGAGCGCAGCACGGGGGTGCGGTGGGCCACGCCCTTGATCCGCGCCGCCGCGTCCTGCACGTCCCGGAGGGTCACGGGCGGAGTGTCGGGCATGTTCGTCCTCCGTTCTGGGCGCCGCCGCGTGCCGGGTGGGCGCCGGCGACGGACGTGACAGCGGCCGTTCGTCACCGGCCGGCGGCCGCTCGGCGCCGACCGCATGGACTGATTGTCTATCATCTGGACGTGAAGTCCAGACCAGATCGGGGCGGATGGCACGGAGGCGAGCCGATGGCACAGGAACGGGCGGTTGCGGGCGGGGAGGCGGCGGCGCGGGCCGAACAGGACGCGATCATCGGCGCGCTGTCCCCGGTCGTCGACGGGATCGCGGCGACCTTCGGCTCCTTCTGCGAGGTCGTCGTCCACGACTTCCGCCGTCCGGAGCACTCCGTCGTCGCCCTCGCCGGATCAGTAACCGGCCGGGGGGTCGGCGGTTCCATGAGCGAGATCGGCGTGAAACTGCTGGCGGCCGGTGACGAGGCACGCGACGAGCTGAACTACCTGACCCGCACCCGGGACGGGAAGCTGGTCAAGTCGTCCACGATGGTGCTGCGCGACTCACGCGGCACGGCGTTCGGGGCGCTGTGCGTGAACCTCGACGTCACGGCCGTCCACCAGGTGCACGCCCTGGTCGGCGGCCTCGCCGGGGTCGGCGGCGGGCCCGGGGCGCCGCCGGCCACCACGTTCGGCGACGACGTCACCGCCGTCCTGGACTCGATCGTCGACGCCGGCCAGCTCCGCCGGCCCAAGCCGTGGCCCCACCTCACCCGCGAGGAACGGCTGGCACTGTTCCGGGACCTCGACCGGCAGGGCGTCTTCGCGGTGCGCGGCGCGGTCCAGCAGGTCGCCACCCGCCTCGGCATCTCCCGGGCCTCTGCCTACACCTACCTGTCGGCGGCGCGCGCCGGCTGACCGACGGCCCCTTTCGAGACCGAGGCCGCCGTCGGGTCGTCCGACCACGCGCTACGGGCCCGCCCCGTGCTCGACGGTGGCATGCACCGACTGCCCGGCACCTGGGCCCCGGCCCGGTCCGGCAGCCGTCGGCACCGCGTTCGTCGCGCCCGCCGCCCCCGGCGGACTCGCCCGCCGTGTCGCCACCGCCCGGTCGGCACGTCCACCGCGCCCCGCCACCCCCGCCACCGCCTGGCCGGCACGTCCACGTCTGCGCGGGACGCGGGCCCGGTCGTCAGCCGCCGCCAGAGCATCCGGAGCCGCACGGGCAGCGCACACGACTCGAAGCCGGCTGTGCTAGCCGATGTCGACGACCCGGGCCCAGGCGGGCGGTGCGTCCGGTACGTAGCCGGGGTCGTCCGTCTCCCATGACGTGCCGCCGTACCGCCGGGGGAACAGGCCCACCACCGTCCGGCAGGCCGGCTGTGTCTTCGGCCAGGGTGTCTGGCCGTCGGTGAGGGCGACGACGACGTCCGGGGCCGGCCGCGCCCGCAGTGCCCTGGCGAAGCCCGCGCGCAGGTCCGTACCGCCGCCGCCGACCAGCGCGATGCCCTCCGCGCGGCACAGCGGCTGCACGGTCCGGGCGGCGGCGTCGCAGGACAGCACGGAGACCAGGTCCCGTCGGCCGCCGACGGCGCGGGCGATCGCGGTCACCTCCAGCAGGGCGCTGCCCAGTTCGGCGTCGCTGACCGAACCGGAGGTGTCGATGACGACCGAGACCCGCGGCGGGCGGCGGCGCAGGCTCGGGAGCACCACGCCGGGCAGCCCGGCCGAGCGGCGCGACGGGCGGCCGTAGCTGTAGTCGTCACCGGCGCCGGCGGCCGCAGCCGCCGAGCGGACCGCGGCGCCCAGCAACTCCCGCCAGGGCTGCGGCGGATGGAAGGCCTCCTCCGCCCAGCGCCGCCAGCCGTCCGGCGTGCTGCCCGGCCGCCCGGTGATGGCCTGCGCCACCCGGAACCGGACCCCGTCCCGCTCCTGTTCGCTGAGGCCGTGCGCGCCGTCCGGGCCCAGGTCCCACTCCCGTTCCCGGCCGTCGGCCCCGCTGCCGCAGTCCAGCCAGGTGAGGTCCTGCGTCAGCGGCCCGAGCCGGAACTGGCGCAGGTATTCCTCCATCAACTGGCCTTCGGGCAGCCGCAGCATGTACGGCCGGACGGCGCCCTGCGGCTGGGCCAGGCCGTCGCCGTACGCGTCGTCGTTGATCTCCAGGTCCGCCGCGATGTTCATCCGCAGCCGCTCACCGGCCCCGGTCAGCCCGCGCTGCCTCGCCACCCGGTCGCTGCGCGCGTGGTGGTCGCGCAGCAGGTGCGACACCTCGTGCACCCACACGCCGGCGAGGTCCTCCTCCGGCATCCGGTCCACGAAGGCGGGCGAGACGTAGCACCGCCAGTGCTTGTCGACGGCCATGGTCGGCACCTGCCGGGACGCCACGACGTGCAGGGCGAACAGCGCCGTCGCGAGGTAGGGCCGGGCCCGGGCGGCCTGCAGCCGGGCGGCGTACAGCTTGTCCAGGTCCAGCGCCCCGGCCGGTACGGCGTCCGGGGCGGTGCTGGGGTCGATGCCCGGTGCGGCCTCCGGTTCGGCGCTCGATTCGGTGCCCAGGCCGGTGCTCGGGCCGGCGCCCGGGCCGACGTCCGAGCCGGTGCTCGGACCGGTGCCCAGGCCGACGTCCGGGCCAACGCTCGGTTTGGTGCTCACGTCGGCGCTCCGTTCGGCGCATCGTTCGGTGCTCACGTCGGCGCTCGCTTCGGTACCCGGTTCGGTGCTCATCGGCCGGCCTTCGCGGTGACGCGTTCGGCGGCCCGGTCGGCGCGGCGGGACACCGCCACCACTCCGGCGAGCCGTTCGATCGCCGCCGGGACGTCCCAGTCGTCCCGGCGCAGCGAGGCCAGGGTGGTGGCGGGGACGACCACGAGGTCGGGGGCTCCGGTGTCCAGCGCCCGCACCAGCAGGGCCCAGGCGGCGTCCCACCGGGACCGCTCCGGCCGTTCGCGGACCGCCGCGACCACACCGTCCAGCACGGCCTGGCGCAGATCACCGCGCTCGGGCAGGTCGGCCGCGGCCGGGTCCGCGAGCAGCGTCTCGGGGTCCGGGAGCTCCATCCGGTCGACGCTCGCCAGCAGTTCCAGCCCCGGGCCGTCCCCGACGGTCCCTCTGACCAGCAGGGAGAGCACGTCCCGGGAGGAGCCGGCGGCGTGCGCGAAGGCGACCAGGCGCAGCGTCATGTCCCAGCTGCGGGGCGACGGCCAGGCGCCGCCCCGCCGCATCTCGCCGCTCGGCAGCCGGTGGACGAGCGTGGGCCGGGTGGCGAGCAGGCCGCACACCGCGCGGCGCGCGAAGTCCACCGCGGCGGGCAGCCGTTCCGGGTCGAGCCGGGGCAGGATCGCCCGCGGCCAGGTGCCGCCGAGACCGCGGACGACGACCTCGTGGTCGTGGGCCCACTGCAGATGCACGAACCGGTTGGCCAGCGGCGGGCTCAGCTCCCAGCCGTCGGCGGCCGAGGAACGCGGGTTGGCGGCGGCGACGATCCGTACGCCGGGCGGCAGCCGGAGGGCGCCGACCCGACGCTCAAGGACCAGCCGGAGCAGGGCGGCCTGCACCGCCGGGGGCGCGGTGGACAGTTCGTCGAGGAACAGCAGGCCGCGGCCGGCCCGCACCAGCCGTACCGCCCAGTCCGGCGGGGCCATCGGGACGCCCTGGACGGCCGGGTCGTCGCCTACGACGGGCAGGCCGGAGAAGTCGGACGGCTCGTGCACGCTGGCGATCACCGTGGTGAGCGGCAGGTCGAGCGTCTCGGCCAGCCGGTTCAGGGCGGCGGTCTTGCCGATGCCGGGCTCGCCCCACAGGAGGACGGGCAGGTCGGCGGCGACGGCGAGGGTGAGCGCCTCCAGCTGGGTGTCGGGCCGGGGTTCGGTGACGGATTCGCCGAGGAGTCCCAGCAGGGTGTCCGCGACGGCGAGTTGGTCAGGGGCATGAGTGGTCATGGGAGATCACCTTGGGGTGTGAGAAAGCAAGTGGGTGGGTGTCAGCGCCAGGTGGCGGGGCGTGGGCCCAGGCGTGGGTCGCGGACGGACCGGCGTCGCCGGGTACGGACCGGCCCGGTGCGGGATCCGGCGAGTCCCGCGCGGTAGAGGCCGTATGTGATCCGGCGTTGCGCGGCCGACTCCAGCTCGTCCTTCAACGGGCCGTCGCGCAGCACGGCTTCGGGCCCCAGCAGGCCTTCGACGACGGCGAGCGCACCGGCGATGTCCCCGTGGTCGAGGCGCTCGCGGACGCCGGTGAGGCAGTCGGGGCGGCGGTGCGCCTCGTCGATGACCCGCAGGCAGGGCAGCGGCGGGCCGCCGAGCGCCACCAGCAGTTCCTCGCGCCGCAGTTCGTCCGGCGAGTGGTCCAGTGGGGACAGCACTCCGTCGACCATGCCGATCCGGTGCCGGGCGCCCCGGCACTCCACGAGGCCCGGCTGCTGCCCGGCCGGGTCCGTGAGCGGGACCCGGGTGGCCGCCTCGTGTCCGGGGACGAGCGCCGCGGCGACCAGCGGATGCAACCGGTCGGCGTCGACCAGCCCGGCACGCAGCAGCTCCAGGTCGGGGAGCGTCCAGGTCGCCGCGTCGGGCAGCACGGGCAGCGCGCCGGTGCCGTCGTCCCGGCCGACGGACAGGGTCCCGTCGGCCGCGAGTCGCAGCGCGAGCCGCCGCCGGCCGCTCAGGCGTACGGCGACGATGCCGCTGTCCCGTCCCTCGGCATCCAGCACGATCAGCGCCTCGTCCGCCCACCGCTCCGTGGCACACGACGCTTCTTCGCGAGCCAGGAGTCCGTCGGCGGACACGAAGGATCCGCCGCGGGCGGGCCGTTCGCCGTACGCGGGCCGGTCGGCGTACGCGGGCCGGTCGGCGTACGCGGGCCGCTCGGCGCCTGCGCGGATCCGCAGCTCACCGGCGGCACCCGCGTCCCACAGATGGCGGTGCAGGTCGAAGCGGAACCGCCGGCTGGGGCGCGGATGCGGATGCCCCCGGGCGGCCGGCTCGGTCAGCGTGCCGTCCCACAGCGCGAGGCTGATCCGCTGCCCGGCGTCGGCCCAGGCGGGCGGGGTCCGGACCACGAGGCACACAGCGCCGTCCCCGGTGTCGTAACGGGCGAGCGGCATGGTCAGCCCCGGCCGCAGCAGCCCGCCTGGCGCGACCCTCGGCAGATGCCAGCGCAAGAGGTCGGGCGCCAGCCGGCGCAGGTCGGCGCGGACCTGTTCCTTCACGTCCCGGCCCCAGGCACGGGCCAGGGCGCGCAGGTCGAGGTCGATGTCGAAACCGGCGGCGGCAGCGGCCCCCGCCCAGTCCCCGGCAGTGCGGCGGGCGGTCGCGGTCTCGATCATGGCGGGCGGCACGGCGAACTCGCGCACGCGCCGCCACAGGGAGAGGCGGGTGTCCCCGTCCGTGAAGTGAGTGGCCATCAGCACTCACCTTGAGCGGACGGGACCCCCAATCTGACAGCGGAGTAAGTGGTCATCGCGGCGAGCATACGGCGGCCTCGCCCCGGTCTGCCAGCCGATTACGCACCGGTGCGCACGTGACGCGGATCACCCCGACCGGGTGCAGCGTTCTGCCGCTTCCAGGGCCTTTTCCCAGGTGTAGACAGCCGGGGAGAGCGGGGACCGTGGGAATGGAGCAGGCTCGGGCCGGTGAGTACGACGAGTTCGTGGCGGCCCGCTGGTCGGGGCTGTTCCATCTGGCCCGTCTGCTCACCGGCGGCGACCGGCATCGGGCCGAGGATCTGTTGCAGGACTCCTTGGTCCGGTTGTGGTTCGTCTGGCCGAAGATCGCCGACGAGGCACCGGAGGCGTACGTCCGGAAGGTCATGGCGCGTGCGGCGGCCCGTTCGGCGCGGCGCCGCTGGTGGGGCGAGCGCCCCGTCGAGGAACTGCCCGAGGTCGCGGTGGCCGGTGACATGTCGGCGATCGTCGCCGAGCGTTCCCGGTTGGAGGCCGCGCTGGCGCTGCTGACACCACGTCAGCGGGCCGCAGTCGTCCTGCGCTACTACCAGGACCTGCCCGACCGGCAGGTCGCCGAGGTGCTGGGGTGCCCGGTGGGCACCGCCCGGTCGCACGCGGCGCGCGGGGTGGCCCGGCTGCGGGATCTGCTGGCGGACGTCATCGAGCCGGTGGGGTGAGGAAGAGGCCATGGATCACTTCGAACGGCAGTTGACGCAGCTGATGCACGGCGACCGGGAACCGGCGGCGTTCGAGCCCCGGCATCGGGACCGGCTGCGGGCCGGTGTGCGGGCGCGACGGCGGGTGCGGGCGGCCCGGCGGGCGGCCGGCGGTGTCCTCGCGGCCGCGGGGCTCTGCCTCGGCCTGTTCCTGTGGCCCCACTCCGATGTCCGTGACGAGCCCAGCGCACCGCACCCCTGGCCCGCGGCCAGCCCCACCGGCGGTACGGCGCCGACGCCGAGCCTGTCCCCCAGCCCGCCGCCCTCCGGCGTCACGACCTCGGCTCCCCCGCCCACGGCCACCACCGCGCCCGACGTCACCCCGCCGGCCACGAGCGGGGACACCGCCTCCTCCTCACCGACCACGACGCCCACGGCCACCCCGGACGCGGGCACGACCCAGGGCGCCGCCCAGGGCTCGTCCACCACGTCCCCGCCGTCGGCACCCGCGACCGCGAACTCCAGCCCGTCGGGCGGCGCGTCCGCCGGCTCGTCGGCCACGGTCGACTCGGCCGGATAACGGCCGGACAGCGGCCGGACAGCGGTCCGACAACGGTCGGACAACCGCCCGGCACCGGACCGCACCCGTCACCCACCCCCACCACCGGGTGTGCCCTCGGCGCGCCCCGAAAACGAGTACGAATGCCAAAAAACATTATGAATCACGCTCGGGCCACCTTCCCGGTTCCGGCGCCGCCGCCTCCGGCGCACCACGACGAACCGGTCCTCGACCTGGCCGTACCGGTGTTCAACGAGGAGACGGACCTGGAGCCGAGCGTGCGCCGGCTCCACGCCCACCTGCGGGAGACGTTCCCGTACCCCTTCCGGATCACCGTCGCCGACAACGCCAGCACCGACGCCACCCCGCTCATCGCGGCCCGGCTCGCCGCCGAGCTGCCCGAGGTGGAGTGGATACGGCTGGCCGAGAAGGGCCGCGGCCGTGCGCTGCGGGCCGCCTGGTCGGCGTCCTCGGCGCCGGTCGTCGGCTATCTCGACGTGGACCTGTCGACCGGGCTCGCGGCGCTGCTGCCGCTGGTCGCCCCGCTGCTCTCGGGCCACTCCGACCTGGCCATCGGCACCCGGCTGGCGCCCGGTGCCCGGGTGGTGCGCGGCCCGAAGCGGGAGGTCATCTCCCGCTGCTACAACGTGCTGCTGCGCTGCACCCTGGCGGTGGGGTTCTCGGACGCGCAGTGCGGGTTCAAGGCCGTACGGCGGGACGCCGCCGCGCGGCTGCTGCCGCTGGTGCGGGACTCCGCGTGGTTCTTCGACACCGAGCTGCTGGTGATCGCGGAGCGGGCCGGGCTGCGGATCCACGAGGTGCCGGTCGACTGGGTGGACGACCAGGACAGCCGGGTCGCGCTCATGTCCACGGCGCTCGCCGATCTGCGCGGCATCGCGAGGCTCGGTGTGTCGCTGGTCCGCGGCACGCTGCCGGCGGGGCGGCCACCACGGCCGTACGCCGTCCCCGCGGCCGTCATGGCTCTCGCGCATCTGCTCCTGTACGCGGCCCTGCGGCCGGACGCCACCGCGCAAGTGGCCAACGCGCTGTCCCTGCTGGTCTGCCGGCCCCTCACCCAGCAGGTCCGCGGCCGGCTTCCGCTGCCCGCCGGGACCACTTTGCCGGCGCTGCCGGCCCTGGCCGCCCGGCTCACCGTCACCGCCGGTTCGCTCGCCGTCCTGCGGCTCGCGGCCCCCGCCGCCGGGCTACGTGCGGAACTCGCCGTACTCGCCGCCGCCCACCTGTTCCTCGCCGGGTCCCTCCTCCTCGCGCGGCCGGCCCTCGGCGGGCGGCGCCGGACCGGATCCCGGGCCTCATGACCACGTCCCTGCGGAGCACGGCACCGCCCCTGACCGCCGCGCTGGAAAGCGCCGCGCCGGGCCCCGGACAGCGGCTGCGCGACACGGTCCGCCGCTACGGCCCGGCCCTCGCCGTGTACGGCGTCCTGAAGCTCATCGGCTTCGGCTCTTTCATGTATCTGCTGGACTCGGCAGGCGACTTCCGCGGGAAGCATCCGCGGTTCGGGGGCGGCGCGCACGCCTGGGACGTGCTGGGCACCTGGGACGGGTGGTGGTACCAGCAGATCGCCCTGCACGGCTACCACCCCGCGCTGGTGCCGGTACCCGGCGCCACCGGCCTGATCACCCTCCAGGGCAACTCAGCCGCGTTCTTCCCGCTCTACCCGGCGCTGATGCGGGTGGCGATGGAGGTCACCGGTCTCGGTCCGTTCGGGGCTGGGCTGCTGGTGTCGGTCGTGGCGTCGTTCGCGGCGGCGCTCGGGATCTCCGCCGTGGCCGCGTGGTTCGGCGGCCGGCGGGCAGGGCCGGCGGCGGCCGGGCTGTGGGCCGTGTGGCCGGGCTCCGGGGTGGAATGGGCGGTCTACTCCGACTCGCTGTACGTGGCCCTGGCCGCCTGGTCCCTGTACGCCGTGCTGACCCGCCGCTGGCTGACGGCGGGGGTGCTGGTCTTCGCGGCCGGGCTCAACCGGCCCACCGCCGCGGCCCTGATCGCCGCCCTCGCCCTGGCCGCGCTGCCCGCGCTGCGCCGCCGCGAGGACGGCGTCGCCCGTCCGCTCACCGCGATGCTGGTGGCACCGCTGGGTCTGCTCGGCTATCTGGGCTGGGTGGGCCACCGTATGGGCGACTACGGCGGCTACTTCGCCCTCCAGTCGGGCGCGTGGGGGCACGAGTTCGACTACGGCAAGCAGACCCTGGACGTCCTGACGTCCGTCCCCGTGGGCCACTTCGGCTATCTCTTCGCGCTCCCCTTCGCCGACGTCATCGGGGTCGGGGTGGTCCTGCTGGACCTGGCACTGCTGCCGCTGCTGTTCCGGCTGCGGCCGCCGGCGGTGCTGGTCGTCCACACGGTGCTCACCCTCGCCCTGGTGCTGGGCAGTCAGCAGTACTTCGCGAACGTCTCGCGCTATCTGCTTCCCGCCTTCCCGCTGTTCGTCCCCCTGGCGGTCGCGCTGCGCCGCGTCAGCCTGCCCTGCCTCTGTGTTGTGCTGGGCATCGCGGCCCTGGCCTCCGGCTCGTACGCGGGCTACGCCCTGTTCGAGCTCGGAGTGCCCTGACGACGGCTCAGGCCTTCTTGACGGCCACCCCGCCGTAGAAGCCGATCTCGTCGGAGCCGGCCGGCGGGGTGGTGTCCGGGCGCCAGAACGGAACCTGGGCCACGCCGGGTTCGATCAGCTCGAGCCCGTCGAAGAACCGCTCGACGCGGGCCTTGGGGCGCAGGTTCATGGAGGCGGTCGCGTTGTTGTAGACGGCCCGCGCCTCGCTGCGGTCGGCGAAGTCGCCGGTGGCGTGCGAGAGCACGAGGAAGCTGCCGGCCGGGAGCGCGTCGCGCAGGGTGGCCACGATCCGCTCGGGCTCCTCCTCGTCGCGGACGAAGTGGAGGACGGCGACGAGGAAGAGGGCGACGGGCTCGCCGAAGTCGATGATCCGGCGCACCTCGGGGTGCTCGATGACGGACCGCGGGTCGCGCAGGTCGGCGAGGACGATACTGGTGGTGCCGGCCCGGCTGAGCAGCGCGTCGCCATGGGCCTTGACGATCGGGTCGTTGTCGACGTAGGCGACGCGGACGTCCGATGCCAGTTCCTGGGCTATCTCGTGCACGTTCGGCGAGGTGGGCAGCCCGGTGCCGATGTCGAGGATCTGGCGGACGCCGCTGTCGATGACGTGCCGGACCGCGCGCTGCAGGAAGCCGCGGTTGGCCCGGACGCCGATAAAGACCTCGGGCGCGACGGAGGCGAGCTGGTCACCGGCCTTGCGGTCCACCTCGTAGTTGTCCTTGCCGCCCAGGAGGTAGTCGTAGATCCGCGCGGGGTGCGGCTTGCTGGTGTCGATCTCCACGGACCCGGTGCCGTCCTGCGTCACGTGCGCTCCTCTCAACGACCGTCCCGGCTCCCTTTGGCTCACCGACGGCTGGCGACAGCTTTCCATATCAACTTCGGTGTCGGCGTCCGGAGTTCCCCGCTCTGCTCCCCTTCTGTTCCCTTCCGGTCGACCGACCGGGCCGGGCTTGACTACCATCGGGGCCAGGTGTCCGGGCAGGTGGCCCGGTTTGGTTGGGGGTTTTACATGGTTACTGGTCGTGTGGTGCGGTTCGACAGCTCGCGCGGGTACGGGTTCATCGCTCCGGACGGTGGTGGCGAGGACGTCTTCCTGCATGTGAACGACATGCAGATGCCCGAGTCGTACGTCCGCCCCGGTGTTGCGGTGGAGTTCGACATCGAGAGCGGCGAGCGCGGTCCGAAGGCGTCCGGAGTCCGGCTCGTCCGCGGAGCCGATGTGGTCCGCACGCTCGGACCGGACGACGACTCGCTGTGCGATCTGCTCAGCGCGGAGGAGTTCACCCGCGAGGTCACCGAGACGCTGCTGGCGTCGGCGCCCACGCTCACCGCCGAGGAGATCGTGCGGGTCCGGGGCGCGCTGGCCCAGTTCGCGAAGAACCACGGCTGGATCGAGGGCTGATCGCAGCGGCGGGCGACCGGTTCACGCATCGCGCGCGAAGCAGCCGGCCGCCCGCCGTGAGGGCGGCGACCGCCCAGAGGGCCGGCACGCCCGGCCCCTGCCAGGGGCCGACGGGCATCCAGCAGACGCCGGCGGTCGCCTGGACGGACCAGGTCGGCGTACCCGTCGTCCCTCCGGGTCAGGACATGGCCGGTCCGGTCAGGTACCGGCCCTTCCCGTCGTACGGCCAGACGTTGGGCAGGCAGCCGTGCATGCCCTTGATCTGCTGCATCATCACGGGGGCGGGCTGCCCCGCTCCCGGGCAGCCGACATGGCCGTGGCCCAGGAAGTGGCCGACCTCGTGGTTGATGATCAGCGCCCGGTAGTCCTTGACGCGATGGGCGTAGACGGGGGTGGCGAGCAGCCAGCGTCTGAGGTTCACCATGACGTTCTTCGCGACGTTGCAGTTGACCTCGCCCCCGGTGTCGAGCCCGTACTCCCCGCAGATCCTGTCCACCGTCCCGGGCGTCGCGACCCGGACGACGAAGTCGGTCGGACCGCTCGACACCCGTTCGAACGCCGAGCGGCCGTCGGCGGTCCAGCCGCGCGGGTCGGCCAGGATCCGCTCCACCTGCCGGGCGACGTCCGTCGCGGACAGGTCGATGCCGTTCTCGACGTCGACCCGGTAGCGCAGGACCGTGCCGGACCCGACCCTGGTGCTCGCGCCGGCCGCGGTGACGAACGTGCCCGGTCCCGTGGCCGGGATCCCGGGCGTGGCCGAGGTGCTGGGGCGCGGGAAGCCGGAGGCGGCGGCCGAGCCGGGCGCGGGACCGGTGGCGCCGGGGCGGCCGGCCCGGGCCCGCTCGGTGGGCCCGGCCGGTGCCCCGCCGTGGGCCGCCTCCGTACCGGCCGGACTCCCGTCGACGGCCGCGAAACCGGCGGCCCCCAGGACGGCCAGCGCGGCCACGGCCGCCCAGACCGGCCCGCGCCGCCTCCGTCCGCTGGGGCCGGCGTGGGAGGGGCCGCTCCGTCGACGGCCACGGGAGGAACGTGCTGTGCGCGTGGTCATGACCGTCAGGCTGTGATCGGAATGTGATCGGATCTGGCGCGTGCGATAACGAAGAGATAACAGGCAAGCGGTTGCGGGTTTATATGATCATCCCGTAACAAATGCGCGGCTGTGCGGATCCGATGCGGATACTGAGCGCATGCCACGCGTACTGCTGATCGAAGACGACCGTGCCGTGCGGGAGGGGGTGGCCCTCGCCCTGCGCCGCCAGGGTCACGAGGTCGCCCCCGTCGCGACCGGGGAGGACGGGCTGGAACGGGTGCGTTCCTTCCGGCCGGACGTCGTGGTGCTGGACCTCATGCTGCCCGGGATGTCGGGACTCGACGTCTGCTCCCGGATCCGCGGCCTCGACCAGACCCTGCCGATCGTCATGGCGACCGCGCGCGGCGACGACGAGGACATCGTCGTGGGCCTGGAGGCGGGCGCCGACGACTACGTGGTCAAGCCCGTGCAGGCGCGGGTGCTGGAGGCCCGCATCCGCGCGGTGCTGCGCCGGGCGGGCGGCGCACCCGCCACGGGCGGCATACCGAAGATCGACACCTACGGGGACCTGTCGGTCGACCGGGCCGGGCTCGCGGTCGCCCGTGGCGGTGTGCCGGTCCCGCTCGCCCCCTCCGAACTCCGGCTGCTGCTCACCCTGTCCGCGGCGCCCGGTCAGGTGTTCAGCCGGCAGCAGTTGCTGGAGGCGGTGTGGGAGCACAGCTACCACGGGGACGCGCGGCTGGTGGACGCCTGCGTACGGCGGTTGCGCGCCAAGCTGGGTGAGCCGACGCGCGAGCCGCGTCACATCCAGACCGTGCGCGGCTTCGGCTACCGGTTCGCGGCCCGGTGAGGCGCCCTCGTCTCCCGCAACTGCGCGGTCTGCGGATCCGGCTGGTGCTCGCCTTCACGCTGGTCGCCGCCGTCACCGCGGGCACCACCGGTGCCCTGACCTTCCGCGAGGCCCGTACCGGCGTGCTGCAGCAGAGCCAGGACGCCGTGATCCAGCAGTTGCGCACCCAGGTCGGCCGCTCCGCCCCGGACCTCGCCTTCCCGCCGGACGAGGACGCGCTGGCCCGGTTCGCGGCGGACGTCGCCCGCTCCGAGCCCTCCGGCACCTGGCGGGTACTGGCCGCCTACGGCCGGCTGAGCGCCACCTCCGCCCCCGGCGACCGCTTCACGGAACTGACCCCGGCCGTCCGCGAGGCCGTCGGCTCCAGCATGGCCACCGTCTTCCAGCGGGTGGCCGTCGGCGACCGCACCGCACTGGTCGTCGGCATGTCGGTCACCTTCGCCCAGGTACCCGTCAAAGGCGTGTACGCCTCCGGCGTCCATGTCTTCCTGACGGTGCCGCAGACCACCGAACGCGCCTACGTGGACGCCCTGGTCACCGCGGCCGAACGCGCCGCCGTGCCCGCGCTGACGCTCGCCGTGCTGCTGGCGCTGCTCGCCGCCCGCGGAGTGCTGCGCCCGGTACGGGCGCTGCGCCACGCCACCCGCAGCATCGCCGAGGGACGCCTGGACACCCGGCTCGCCGTCGACGGATCCGACGAACTCGCCGATCTCTCCCACACGTTCAACGAGACGGCCGCCGCGCTGGAGAAGTCGGTGGCCGAGCTGCGCGGCATGGAGGCCCGGGCCCGCCGGTTCGCCGCGGACGTCTCCCACGAACTGCGTACCCCGCTCGCCGCCATGTCCGCCGTCACCGACGTCCTCGACGAGGAGGCCGCCCGCCTGGACCCGGACACCGCCACCGCAGTCCGCCTGATCAGCGAGGAGACCGTGAAGCTGGCCCGGCTGGTGGACGACCTGATGGAGATCTCCCGTTTCGACGCGGGCGCCGCGGTGCTGCACCTGGACGAGATCGACCTCGCCGAGTCCCTGCGGCGCACCCTCGGCACCCGCGCCTGGACCGGCCTGGTGGAGTGCGACCTGCCGCCGCCCGGCGCCCTGCGCGGCCGCGTCGACCCGCGCCGCCTCGACGTCGTCGTGGCCAACCTGGTCGGCAACGCGCTGCGGCACGGCGCCCGGCCCGTCACCCTGCGCCTGTACGACGGCACGGAGCCCGGCGGGGCACGGCTCGCGGTGATCGAGGTGCTGGACAGCGGAACCGGGATCCCGGACGACGTGCTGCCGCATGTCTTCGAGCGGTTCTACAAGTCGGACGCCGCCCGCACCCGCACCGAGGGCAGCGGCCTGGGCCTCGCGATCACCGCGGAGAACGTCCGGGTGCACGGCGGCACGGTACGCGCCGCGAACCGGCCCGGGGGCGGCGCGGTCTTCACCGTACGGCTCCCGCTGCCGGCCGCCGAAGTGCTCCAGGAGGAACCGTGGTGACCCTCCTGGGCCGGGCCCGCCGCGCGCTCCTGCTCGTCGTGGCCGCGGGCGCCCTGGCCTCCTGCGGCATCCCCACGACCGGTGTGGTGCAGGCGGGCGGTCCCGCGAGCGGGGTCGTGCCGACGACGTGGGTGTACCTGGTGCGGGACGGCACCCTGATCGCCGTGCGGCGCAGGACCGACGCGCCGGGCGACGCCGAGACGGCGCTGCGGTCACTGCTCCTGGGCCCGACCGACGCGGAGCGGCTCAAGGGACTGACGACGCGGCTGCCGCTGCCCAGGGCCGTGCCGACGGCGGCCCCGGCCGTCCCGGACGGCGGCGCCACCGCCCTGCCGAACGCGTCCCGCTGGGCGGACCTCGTGAAGGTGACAGCGCGCGACCACCGGATCTCCGTCGAACTGTCGTTCCCCACAGCCGAGTTGACCGATCCCGGGCTCGCGGCCGCGCAGCTCGCCTGCACGGCCGAGGCGGCACAGCGTACGGCCGCCTCCGGTGCCGAGCCCGAACCGGTGACGGTCACGCTCGCGAGCGGCCTGCGCGTCGATACGGCCGCCACGAGGTGCCCGGTCCCTGAGCCGTCGTGACGGCCCGTCAAACGGTGCCGCGGCAGATGCGGTGACCCGGTCCGGGACGGCCGGGTGCGTCCGGTCAACCGTCCGCGTCGGCGCCCGCGGGCCCGCCTCACGCACCGTGCCGCCCCCGTGCCGCAGACCGCAGTTGTGGCCCCCTGATGGACAGCCGGCCGCCGAACTGGGTGATCTGGGAGGCGGTCGCCCCGCTGAAGGTGATGGTGCGCGCGGAAGAGCGGGTGGCGAGGTGCGACAGCCAGTGGGGTACGGCGTCAGGGGTGACGGTGACGGTGCGGTGCGCCGGGAGCCGGCCGCCGCTGATGCTCGTGACCCTGCCCGTCAGTTTGCGGACGTAGAGGGTCGCCACCCCGCCGGCGCCCTGCCCCCTGAGCGTGGAGGTGGTCGCCGGCCTCGCCCGGAGGCGCATCGCCGCCCGGCCCCGGCCCGCGGTCAGATCGAGGTTGACGGCGTCCAGCGACCGTACGGTGAACTTCAGGGCCCGGACGGTCCCGCCCCCGGTGCTCACCGAGACCACCCCGCGAAACCGCGCGCCGCGCAGTACCAGGCGGTCGGCCCGGAGCACGCAGGGGCCCTTCGCGGATCGAACCGAAGGCACCGGACGCAGCCGCGCGGCGGAAGCACCGGCGATGCCGCCGGCCGCCTGCGGCAGGCCGAGGTGCAGGAGCGCGGCGACGCCGGCCACGGCCAGCGCGGCCGCGAAGGGCCGGGCCCCGCGACCGAGCGCGAGACGGGCCGTACCGGCGCGCGGGTCAGGTGCCACTGCGTCCCTCTTCCGCCGTCGTCGTCGGTTCGTCCGCCCGGGGTGGCAGCCAGGCACAGGCAAGCGAACCGCCGATCAGACCTGATGCCACCCCGAGAAAGAGACCGCCGAAGTTCGCGACGGGGAAGGAGATGAGGGCGAGCAGCAGGGTGGCGATCCCGGCGAACACGCGGAGGTGGGGGCGCCAGCAGAGCCCGACCCCCAGGGCCGGCAGCAGGGTTCCGATCAGCAGCGAACCGGCACCGGAGGTGGTCGACAGGGCGAGCGGAATCCCACCCAGGCTCAGGTGCGCGTAGGGCCAGTAGAGGATGGGCAGACCGGCGGCGAAGGTGAACAGCGCGGCCCAGAAGGGACGTTCGCCACGCCAGGTGCGGAAGCCGCGTCGGAACTCCGGTGCCCTGGTGAGCAGTTGCCGTCCACGGCCGAAGAGGCCGGCGATCACGCGTCCGCCCCTGGCCAGGGGGTTCAGAAGCATGCGTGGTCGCCCTGTTCGAGTCGCACGCGCAGGCCCGGGATGCTGAACGTGCCGGCGGACACCGCCACCGCGCTCACCTGCACGTCGTTCAGGGTGGTCGACAGTGCCTGCTGGGCGACGCCGTCGGGGTCGAAGAACCTCGAGTTCCGGTCTCCGGACCTGACCGGGCCCTTGGTGAGGGCTCCCTGGGCGACGCCGATGTCGATGCCGCTGAAATTCGCTTCACCGACCGACTCGGCCGTCGCGTCGATGAAGAAGTCCGAGGTCTCGACCGGCCGGCCGTCACCGCCGGTGAGCCGCAGAGTCTGCGGGCCCAGCACCGGGACGTCGACGACGACGGACTGGCACAGCCCGTTGATCGTGGCATGCCGGAAGCCGGAGACCACGACGGGGACCAGCTGGTGCTCCCTGGTCACGTCGACCATGCCGTAGAGACTGAACCCGCGGGCGGTCAGGGAGTCGGCGGCGAGCTGGAAATGCCGGCCGGAGATGAAGAACGAGGCGGCGAGCACTCCCTGTGCCATGGCGATGCCGAGGGTCGCACAGGCGCCGACGCTGGGCACCAGGACCACCGCGAAGCGTCTCCAACGGGTTCTCCCGGCGCGGTGCGACATCCCGTCTCCTTCGGTCGTGAGCTGGACCCACCCATGCCGACAAGGCGGCAGATGCCCCGTTTGTCCGGTGTGGATCCTAGGCTCCCCGCCGCGCGGACCGACCGCACGCCAGGCCCGCCGGACGAGTGACGCAACTTCTGCTGCTCCCTTCGGGCGACGCGGCCCCGCGACAGCCGACGGAGCAGGGAACTCAGCGCCTCGAGCTCCGCCGCGGAGAGCCGGTCCGTGAAGTGGCGGCGCACCGCGGCCTCCAGGCCGGGGTGCACGGCGGCGACGGTGCGGCGCCCGGCGCCGCTGCGGGTGACCGTGACGCCGTCGCCGCGCTCACGGGCGACGAGTCCGCGCTCACCCATGCGGGTGAGCCGATGGGAGATGCGGGTGCGGTCCCAGCCGAGCGACGCGGCGAGCTCGCTCCGCCGCAGGGCGCCGCCCGCCTTGTCGAGGCTGACGAGGATCGTCGGGTCCGGTTCGGACAGGCCCGCCGCCTCGGCGGTGTCCGCTCCGCGCGCGGCCGGCCGGGGCAGCGCCCCCTCCGGGCGGCGCCGGCATCCGCCGCCGCCCCTCGGACCCGCTTCTGGCGATGCGGTCAGATGGTTTTGCCGGGCTCCGGCGCACATCGTCCTGATCGTGGGATGCGGGCATGGTTCGCCCCCTTCGCCCGCGGTGTTTCGGTACGGTGTGAACCGCTCCGCGGTCGGGGCCCCCGGGTCCCCCCGAGCGCTGTCACGGCATTCCGCCCCCGGCAAGGAGACTGCATGCTCTCGGACTCGATCGTCTTCGGCGCCGGGGGCTTCATCGGCCGCTCCCTGGTGGCGGAACTCCTGCGCCGGGGCCACCGGGTGGCGGCCGCGGTGCGCGGCTCCGGTGACGGGCTGACGGCATGGCTCGACGGGCAGGGGGTCGACCGTACCGCTCTGACAGTGGTCCGGGCCGACATCACCACCCCTGGTCTGGGGCTGCCCGCGGACGGGCTGGCCGGGATCCGCGATGTCTACAACACCGCCGCGCGCTTCGCGTTCGGGATCACGGCGGCCGAGGCCCGGGCGGTCAATGTGACGGGCGCCGTACACGTGGTCGCCTGGGCGGCGGGTCTGCCGAAGCTGCGCAGGGTGGTCCACATCAGCGGTTACCGGATGGCCGCCGCCGACGGACGGCCGCCGGACTACCGCAGGCAGGGCGCGTACGAGGCGTCGAAGCAGGAGGGCGACGCCGCGGTGCGGGCCGGCGCCCGCGAACTGGGCGTCCCGCTGAGCATCGCCAATCCCAGTACGGTGATCGGGCCGGGACAGTACCTCGGCCTGGCCGAAATGGTCGCCGCTCTGTGGCAGGGCAGGCTGCCGGCCCTGCCCGGCGGTCCCGGCATCTTCCTTCCGGTCGTGCCCCTCGACCACTTCGTCCGGTTCCTGGCCACTCTTCCGGAGGATCCCGAGAGCGCGGGCGGCACCTACTGGGTGCTGGACGACTCGACCCCCGAACTGCCGGTGATGGCCGGCCTGCTCGCGGAGCACATGGGGGTGCGCGCCCCCCAGCGCTCCGTCCCGGTGGGTGTGCTGCGCAGGCTGCCCCGCGCGATCACCCGGGCGGATCCCGAGACCCTGTCGTTCCTGTCGGCCGACCGCTACGACACGGCCGCCGCCCGTGCCCTGTCCGAGGCGCACGGGCTGTCGATGGCGCCCGTCCAGGCGGCCCTGCGTCAGTGGGCCGACGACCTGGTCGCCACCCGCTTCGGCCGCTCCGGCCCCTGTCGCGGCCCCTACGGCTTCCACGGTGTGGCGGGCACCCGTACCTGGGTGACCGGGGAGCGGCGGCGTCCCGGATACGTCCTGTTGCACGGACTCCTGCTGAGCGCCGACGCCTGGGCGGGGGCGGCGGACCACTTGGACGCGCCCGCGCTCGCTCCCGACCTGCCCGGCTTCGGCAGGTCGGGAGCGAGCGCGGGACCACTCGACGACTGGCTCGCCGACCTGCTGCGCCCGGTGGAGACCCGGCCGGTCCTCGTGGCGCACTCGCTCGCGTGCGGCCCCGCCCTGCGCTACGCGGCGGCCCGTCCCGACCGGCTCGCCGCACTCGTGCTGATCGCGCCCGCCTTCCTCCAGCGGCCGTCCGCCGCGCCGCTGCGCTCACCCCTGGCCGTACCGCTGCTGCGCACGGCGCCCGCCTCCCGCCTGGCTCGTTCACTCGGTCTGCCCGAGGGCCCCGGGCTCGACGCCCTCACAGTGGACCTACGGCGGGCAGGGACGTCCCGCCGGACGGTCGCGGCGATGCGCGACGCCCACCGGCAACGCACCGAACTACGCCGTGTGCTGCGGGAGTTGAGGCTGCCCGTGGAGATCGTCGTGGGGTCGGCGGATCCGCTGACGGAGCCCGTGGACACGCCGGTGACGGTGATCGAGGGGACGGGGCACTGTCCCCAGGTCACCCATCCGGCGTCCGTCGCACACCTGCTGACGTCCTGCCGGGACCGGGCCGCCGCCCCGCGGACTACCGCGTGAAGGCGAGGACCACGTTGTGTCCCCCGAATCCGAAGGACGTGGACAGGGCCGCCCTGGCGGGTGCCCGCCGTGGTTCGCCGGACACCAGGTCCAGGTCGATGCCGTCCGACGCCTTGTCCAGGTTGCGGACCGGCGGGATCAGCCCGTGCATCAGCGTGAGGACGGTGAAGACGGCCTCGACCGCGCCGGAGGCGCCCAGAAGGTGGCCGGTGGCCGACTTGCAGGCGGTGACCGCCGGATGCCGGCCCACCGCCTCCTGCACGGCTCTGGCCTCGGTGACATCGCCCACGGGCGTACCGGTGGCATGCGCGTTCACGTGGTCGATGTCGGTGCCGGTGAGGCCGGCGTCCCGTAACGCCGCCCTGATGGCCCGCGTCTGGCCCTCGGCGGCGGGGAGCGTGACGTCGTACGCGTCGGACGTGACACCCGCGCCCGACAGGGCAGCGTGCACACGCGCGCCGCGCGCCCGCGCGAAGTCGGCGCGCTCCAGGACGACCATGCCGGCGCCCTCGGCCATGACGAACCCGTCCCGCTCCTGGTCGAACGGCCGGGACGCCAGGTCGGGGGCGTCGTTGCGCAAGGACAGGGCGCGCATCCGGGCGAACGCGCCGAGTGCCAGCGGGTGCAGGCAGGCGTCCGTGCCGCCCGCGACGACCACGTCGGCACGGCCGGAGCGGATCAGCAGCGCGCCGACCGCCAGTGCCTCCGCACCGGACGCACAGGCACTCGTCGGGGCGTGCGTGCCGGCCCGTGCGCCCAGCAGCAGGCCGACCGCCGCGGCACTGCCGTTGGGCATCAGCATGGGCACGGTGTGCGGGGAGATGGCGCGCGGGCCCCGTTCCTCCAGCCGGTCGTCCTGTTCGAGGAGGGTGAGCCCGCCGCCGATGCCGGTGCCCACGACCACGGCGAGCCGTTCGGGCTCGACCCGCGGCACGCCGGCGTCCGTCCACGCCTCCCGGGCCGCCACCACCGCGGCCGCCTGACTGCGGTCCAGCCGCCGGCGCTGGATCCGGTCCAGCCGGTCGGCGGGGTCCTCGCGCATACCTCCCGCGATGCGGACCGGCAGTTGCTCCGCCCAGGGGGCGTCCAGCCGGGACACACCGGACCGGCCGGACAGCAGTGCCGTCCAGCTGGAGGGCACGTCACCGCCGAGCGGGGTGGTCGCTCCCAGGCCCGTCACCAGCACATCGGCACTCGGAGGTGGACGCCGGCCGACGTGGGACCGGTTCGCTTCAGTGGTCGGGTCAGTGGTCGCGGGCAGCATGACGGGTTCCTTCCGCGCGGTGTTCCTGTCTCTGGCCTTGCGCCGCCGGCGGGAGGCTCCCCTGCGTCTCCCCGGACGGCCGCGGGAGCCCGGCAGCCACCAGCGCCATGATGGCGATCAGCAATTCCCCGGTGGTGAGAATGTCTTCGGCCTTTTCCATGCAATTCCCGGCGTCTTCTCATACCGACCGTTCTCTTCGGCAGGTCCGCCCTACGAAATCTACTCGCCCGGAACGGTACGGCGCCTCATTCTTTCTCACGAAATCTCGGGAAGGTCAGGGAGACCACACAAAGGACCATTAGAACTATTAGCAGCCCGCCACCTGTCCTATCTTATGCAGATATCCCGGCAGTGCCCCACTAATGAAGCTGTTGCAGCGACGCTTGGCGGCACTGCATAGTGAGGTAGTAATGCCGCAGGGGGAGCGAAACGAACTGGCCCGTGCGCTATTCCACCCATCAGAAAGGGGAAGCAAATTCGTGCCTCAATACAGTGAGGGGCAGTTATTCTCAGACACCCAGGACGTACGGGTCCTGCGTTGGCCGGTCGAGGGGCAGGAACTGGAGCGGTTGCGGCGCCGGGGAATCCTCCGGCTCCTCGTGGTGGAGAACGGCGCGACCCCGCCGGTGCCGAGCGACTCACGGGAGGACTGGATCCGGGCGCCCGTCAGCAGGGCCGACTTCGCCGCCCGGGTCGCGGCGCTCCGGGCCAGAGCCGACACACACCGGATCCCCGTCCTCGACCAGGACGGACTCCTCCGGTACCGCGACCGCATGGTGCCCGTGTCACCGACCCAGATGGACCTGCTGCAGCCGCTGGTCGAGCGGTACGGCACGCTCGTGGCCCGGGACGAGCTGATCGCCCTGCTCCGCGCGCGGCGCGGAACGGCCAGCCAGAACGCCCTGGATCTGCACATCATGAGAATCCGGCGCAAGGTGGTCTGCCTCGGACTGTGCGTCAGGACCGCCAGCGGACGGGGATATCTCCTCGAATCGAGTGACTGATCCTCCCAACCGCCAAAGAAACGAGCCCTGTTGAGCGCCGTGCGCGCAACAGGGCTCGCGTGGGGCACGGCAGGCTCACTGGAGCGCCACCGGAGCGCTGGAGCAGGTCCGCCGCCGGACGGGCTCCGGGCAGGGCAGCGCCATCAGGCCCGTTCGATAGGCATGGATGACCGCGTGCACCCGATTGCGCAGGTTCAGTTTTTCCAGCAGCCGCTGCACATGGGATTTCACGGTGTTTTCGCTCAGTACCAGCACCGCGGAGATCTCCGTATTGCTCAGTCCCTGCGCGAGCAGCCGGAACACCTCTCTCTCCCGCGGGGTCAGCGACTCGAATCCCGACGTCTCCGCCGCGGGCACATCAGGGTGTTCCGCGGCCTCGGGGAACCGGCCGCCGGCGCCCGCCCGAGGGCCCTCCTCGTCGAAGAAGATCCGGTAGCCGGCCGCCACCACGTGAATGGCGGACAGCAGTTGTTCCGGGGTGACCTGGTGGAGCAGGACGCCGTGCACTCCGGCCCGCAGGGCGCGCCGCGCACCCACGCCCCCCTCATGGGCCATCAGCAGGACGCCGGGCCCCCCTTCGCCGCAGCACGCGGACAGTTCGTCGACCAACTCCACGGCGTCGGTGAGGTCCGGCAGCGCACCGGCGAGCAGCAGATGCGGCCGCAGTTCGCCGGCCTTTGCCACCGCGCTCGCCCGGTCGGACACCTCGCCGACCACCTCGATCGCGCCGTCCTCGTCGAGGACGGACCGGATTCCGGTGCGGGCGATGGACCGGTCGTCCACCAGCAGGATCCTGATCCGTGGACTCATACTGTTCCCTCCTCTCCAGCCAGACATCTGTCATGCGGACATGTGTCATGCAGACATGTGTCATGGGGACATGTGCCGCTTCCTACGCCGGTGGCGTGCACGCCGTCAGACCACGTCGCCCGCGCACCCGGGCACGGCCGCCTCCGGATCGGCGGAGCTGGCGTCGCGGGGGCGCCGCGGGACCAGCAGCACCGCCAGCGCTCCGCAGGCGATCAGGGCGACGCCGGTCCACACCGCCGGAGTCATGCCGTCCGTGAACCGGTCCGGCGTGGTGAGGTCGCCGTGCGCGGAGAACACCGAGGCGAGCACCGCGATGCCGAGCACGCCGCCGAGTTCGCGCAGCGCGCTGATCGCCCCGGAGGCCATGCCGCGCTCCCCTGCGTCGACAGCGCTCATCACCATGTTCGCGGTGGGCGTGAAGTAGAAGGTCATACCCAGGCCGCACAGGACCAGGGCGGGGATCAGCGACGGGTAGGGGACCTCGGGCGAGACCCGGGCGGCGATCCACCCCAGTCCGAGAGCCTGCAGGGCCAGGCCGAGCGCGACGATGGTCCGGCTGCCGACGCGGTCGGAGACGAGGCCCACCAGGGGCGCCACGAAAATGGGCACCGCGGTCCACGGGAGGATCCGCACTCCCGCCTCCAGGGGCGTGTAGCCGCGTGGCCCCTGGAGGAACTGGGTGAGCAGGAAGACCGACCCGAACATGCCGGCGAACATCAGCAGGCCGGCGCCGTTCATCGCGCTGAAGGTGCGGTGACGGAACAACTTCATCGGGAACATGGGGTGTTCGACCCGCAGCTCCCAGCGGACGAAGGCGGCCAGGACGGCCGCGCCACCGGCCAGCGACAGCAGGACGCGCACGCTGCTCCAGTGGTCGGCGTGACCGTTGATGATGCCGAAGACGATCCCGAAGAGTCCGGCACTGGCCAAGGCAGTGCCCACCAGGTCCAGCCGGGGGCTGGGGCCGTGGCTCTCGGTGAGCTTCCAGCGGGCGACCGGCAGCACCACCGCCCCGATCGGCACGTTGATCCAGAAGATCCACTGCCAGCTCAGGTGCTCCACCACCGCTCCGCCGAGGAGCGGCCCCATGGCGATCGCCACGCCCTCCACGGCGCTCATCGCCCCCAGCAGGGCACCGCGGCGCCGCTCGGGCGCCGCTTCCGTGAGGATTGTCAGGTTCAGCGGCATCAGCAGCGCGGCGCCCAGCCCCTGCACGGCGCGCGCGGCGATCAGGGCGCCGATGCCGGGGGCCAGCGCCGCCCCGGCCGACGCGACGACGAAGACGCCCAGCCCGATGCCGAACATCCGCCGCCGCCCGAACCTGTCCCCGAGGGCCGCGCCGGTCAGCATGAGCACGGAGTAGGTGAGGGTGTAGGCGTTGACGGTCCACTCGAGCTGCTGGATGCTCCCGCCGAGGTCCTCGCGGATCGACGGCAGGGCCGTGATGACGACGAGGTTGTCGAGCGACACCATGGCCACGCCCAGGCCACAGCAGAAGAACGTCCACAGCACGCTGCGTCGCCGAGCACTCATGTCCACCTCCATGGTCGAAATGGCCGCGCGGGCATCGCCGGTACGGCCTCGCCCGGCCCGCGTCACGAGGCCGCGCCGCGGCGACGGGCCAGCCGCAGGAGTTCCGGCAGCAGCGCCCCCAGTTCCACCGGCCACCGCGCCCGGGTGCGCCACCGCTCCCCGAACGGCCTGGCCTTCTGGTGCACGTCGAAGCGGACCTCGGGCCGCACCCGCCGGCCGGTCAGCAGCCGCACCACCATGTGCGAACTGATCACCCCGAACGCCATGGCCGTGTAGGCGACCTGGGGGAAGCTGTAGTCGGTCCGGGCGTGGTTGGCCCGGATCTCGGCCAGCATGTCGGTCGGCACGTGCCGCAACGGCACGGCCCGGCGCAGCAGTTCCCACATGTCGTAACGGTCCGTGTCGTGCGGTCCGATGGCCCCCGCGAACGGTTCGCGGACGTGCCGGTAGTCGTAGCAGCGGACGTACTGGGTGCCTGCCATGTCCCAGCCGGTGATCAGCGGCAGCCGGCGCCGCACGGCCTGGTGATGCAGCAGGAGTTTGGCCCGCCACCCCTCGGGGGTCGTGACGTCCACCCCGTCGATGATCACCTGGCAGGAGGCCGTCAGCTTCTCGACGGTCTGCGGGGTGACTCCCTCGGTGAACACGTCGACCGAGGCATGGGGGTTGATCGCCCGCACGCGGGCCCCGGCCAGCAAGGCCTTGTTCCGGTCGAGGTCGGCGACGGTCGCCGACTGCCGGTTGAGATTGTTCAGTTCGTACGTCCCCGGGTCGGCGAGGACGAACTTCTGCAGGCCGAGCCGGGTCAGCGGTTCGACGACCGCGCCGCCGATCGACCCGCAGCCGGCCACCAGGACGGTGGCCGTGCGCAGCGCCCACTGATCGGCCCCGGGCACCACGCCGGCGTTGCGGGCGGTCAGTTCGGCGTAGAACCCGGCTTTCGCCATGGCCCCCGCGGACGTCTCGGTCTTCGCTTCCCTCTCCCTGTCGCCTTTCGTCACCTGCGAGTCCCTCCTCGTGCGGGATCGGGACGGTGTCCCGTACGCCCCCGGTGTGCGGCCAGGGTGGTGATCACGGCCTGCCACGAGGCCAGGTCGCTGGTCCCGTCGAGGTAGGAGCGGACCACGTCGCGGTACCAGGAGATGTCCGCGGGCACCGGGGCGGCGAACGGCTTGGCCACGACCGTCTGCCGGTAGATCGGCGCCATGGGATCCGACGCGCAGAGGTAGGGCGAGGTGCCCTCGACGACGTGCAGGTCGAAGCCGACCAGCCGCAGATGGCGCAGGGCGACGTGTTCCTTGGCGTCGCCGAGCACGACGCGCACGCCGTCGCCCAGGGTGAGCAGCGCCTCGCCGATGCCGAGCATCAGGTGCCAGGGGACGCGGGTGTACTGCTCGTCCCGTGGCATCGTCTGGTCCCGCAGGAACCGTTTGAACTCGAAGGCCTGGTGGGTGCCCAGGCCGGGCCGTGCGTACCGGGCGAGCAGGTCGATGCGGTGGGCCGCCTCCGTCGGGAACGGGATGCGGCACGCGGAGTCCAGGGGCAGGCTCTCGGTGTCCGCCGAGCAGGACAGTCCCACGTAGCCGCGGATCTTCCCGGAGCGCGCGCACAGCGTGACGGTGTGGATGTTCTCCACGGGCGAGTGCGGCAGTGGTTCGTGGAAGGCGGCGGTGCGGTGGACCGCGTCGGCGGAGATCCAGTCGAGCCGGAGGTACTGGGCCAGACGGAACCCCAGCACCCCTTTGAGGTAGCGGGAGGGGAACTGGCTGTCGCGGCCCGTGACGGTGACCAGGGCGCCGTGCGGGTCCTCGACGAGGGAGAGCGGGGCGCCCCTGAACTCCAGGGGCAGCCGCCGGTAACTGAGCCGGTCGTGGAGTTCGATGATGTCCTCGGCGTAGCGCCGGGCGCGGGGGTCCCGGGTGCCGTCGGGCTCCGGGGCCGGCGTATCGCGCAAGACGGCGCCGACGGCTCGGGCGGCGGCGCTCACCACTCGTCCCCACCGGCGTAGAGACTGTCGGTGATGGCGAGCGCCAGGACCTCGGGGGTGCCCTCGTAGATCCGGGTGCCCAGCGCGTCGCGCATCGTCTTCTCCACGCCGTACGAGCGCAGATAGCCGCGGGCACCGAGCAGGGACAGGGCCGTCTCCGCCACGTCGATCGCGGTCCGGTCCGCGAACAGCTTGGCCGTGGCCGGTTCGTAGACCGGTGGCGGCAGTTCGTTGTCGACCTTGTCGGCGGCACGCAGGTACAGCATGCGGGCGGCGTCGACCTTGGCGGCCATGCCGGCCAGCTTGGCCGCCGTGAACTGCTGGTCCTTGAGGCGGCGCCCGCCCTGGACCCGCTCGCCGCACCAGGCGATCGCCCGTTCCAGGGCGCTGCGTGCCACCCCGGTGGAGATGCCGGCCACCGCGGCGCGCGCCATGTTGCTCTGCGCCATGTTGATGGCCATGCCCTCGCCCTCCGCGCCGATCATGTACTCGGCGGGCACCCGGACGCCGTGGAACTCAAGTTCGCTGCCCAGGCATACGCGGTATCCCATCTTGTCCGCCACGGGCCCGCGGACCACGCCAGGCAGGTCGAGGGGAACGATGAAGGAGGTGAGTCCGGTCGCGCCCCGGCTGCCCTCCATGGTGGCGAACACGGAGGCGAACGCGGCGACCTCGGCGTTGGTGATGAATCGCTTGCGGCCGGTCAGAACGTAGTGGTCGCCGTCCCTGCGCGCGGTCGTGACGTTGCGCGCGTGCTCGGCCTGGGAGGGGATGATGAGGTCGCAGCCCGCGTCCTCCTCGGTGACCGCGTTGCAGGCGAGGACCGGTTCGTCGCCCGAGAACAGGGGCAGGAAGCGGGCCTGCAGCCGCGGATCGCCGGACAGCAGGATCGGCGCCTGGCCGAGCAGGGTGGCGCCGAAGATCAGTGCCGTGCCCGGGCAGACCGCGGCCACCTCCTCCAGCGCGGTGGCGACGCCCAGCATCCCCACCCCCAGGCCGCCGTATTCCTTCGGAATCGCCGCGCGGGTGAGACCGATGCGATGGCCGTGACCGACGAGGTCCCAGTCGAAATGCGCCGCCGGTTTCTGGTCCAGATCCTGGACGCGGGGTTCGACCACGTTCCGGGCGAATTCCTGCGCGGATTTCCGGAACTGCTCGACGCCGCTCGGCAGTACGTCGAAATTCAGCGCCGTCTCGGACACGGATTCGGAGAGAGCGGTGTTCACGTGCGGTGTCACTCCTTGTGGGTTGGTTCGGTGTTCGGGGCGGGCCACTGTGCGGCGGTTCACGCGCCGATGCCGGCGGCCGCCGCGATATCGGGGTACCGGTCGAACGCGGGCCGCAGCATGGGCACCAGTTCCAGCACCTTGGCGACCCTCCCGCGGATCCGGAGCCGGCCCGTGGCGATGGCGACGGGCACCAGGAGCCGTCCCATCCACAGTGCGTGGGCCGTGTCGCAGGACATCCGGAGGGTGATCGCCGCCGGCCCCGCCTGCTCCTCGCCGATACGGACACCGCCCTGCGGTGACACGAAGATCTCGCAGTCGGGCTTGGTGTGGACGAGCCGGACGGAGAGCCCCTCCTGCCGGGCCCGCACCACGAAGTCGTCGTCCTCCAGTAATACGGTGAACAAACTGCTGAAGACCTGCGCGGCCATTTCACTGGACGGAAAAACGGACATGTTCCCCCTTCGCTCTTCGCTCGCCTCACCGGCGTCAAAGCACCGGCGAAAGCGTCCGCATAAGAACGCTAAGGGGCGGCAGGACCGGCTTCCACCGGGCCGACATAAGACCGAAGGGAAGCTAACAGGACACGGAAAGGAGACATGGGAATCCGGCGGCGGAAAACAGATACCGGAAAGGAGAACGACCACAAATACCTTCGCGGCTTTTCACGCGCATCAACCGCAACCCTCTGCGTTTCCGGCCACTCAGGATGCCCCGGGTGATCTGATCCAGCCCAGCGACCTTTCGACGGCCCGCCGCCAGTTGTCGTACTCCGACTCCCGGTGGCCGGGGTCCATTCTGGGGAGCCACCGGGAGGCCGGGTGCCAGTTGCGGCGCAGTACCTCGAGATCCGTCCAGTAACCGGCGGCGAGCCCGGCGGCGTAACCCGCCCCCAGGGAGACCGTCTCGGAGACCATGGGCCGAACGACGGGCACGTCGAGCACGTCGGCGATGAACTGCATCAGCAGGTTGTCCGCCGTCATCCCACCGTCCACCTTCAGCTCCTTCAGGGCCACCGAGGAGTCGGCGTTCATGGCGTCGACGACCTCACGTGTCTGCCAGCCCGTGGCCTCCAGGACGGCCCGGGCCAGGTGCCCGCTGGTGATGTAGGAGGTGAGGCCGACGATGACGCCGCGTGCGTCACTGCGCCAGCGGGGTGCGAAGAGGCCGGAGAAGGCGGGGACGATGTAGCAGCCGCCGTTGTCCTCGACGGTCCGCGCGAGGGTCTCGATCTCCGGCGCGCTGCTGATCAGCCCGAGTCGGTCACGGAACCACTGGACCAGCGCGCCGGTGACGGCTATCGATCCCTCCAGGGCGTAGACCGGCGGCCGGTCCCCGATCTTGTAGGCGACCGTCGTGAGCAGTCCGTGCCGGGAGCGTACGACGTCGGTGCCGGTGTTGAGCAGCAGGAAGCTGCCCGTTCCGTACGTGCACTTGGCTTCGCCCGGGGAGAAGCAGGTCTGGCCGAAGAGCGCCGCCTGCTGGTCGCCGAGCGCGGCCGTGATGGGAACGCCGGGAAGCAGCGCGCGGGCCTCGCCGTAGGTCTCCGCGGAGGATCTGATCTCGGGCAGCATCGGGCGGGGGACGCCGAAGAACGCCAGGAGCTCCTCGTCCCAGGTGAGCGTGTGGATGTTCATCAGCATGGTGCGGCTGGCGTTGGTCGCGTCGGTGATGTGCAGACCGCCGTCGACGCCGCCGGTGAGGTTCCACACCAGCCAGCTCTCCATGGTGCCGAACAGCACCTCGCCGTCCTTCGCGCGCTGTTCCAGTCCTTTGACGTGGTCGAACAGCCAGCGGATCCGCAGCGCCGAGAAGTAGGTGGAGGGCGGCAGGCCGCACCGGTCCAGGAAGAACTCCTCGCCGGGCCGCTGCCTGAGCTCCTCGACCAGCGGCCCCGTGCGCGTGTCCTGCCAGACGAGTGCCCGGCCCAGCGGGGTACCCGTACGCCGGTCCCAGAGCACCGTCGTCTCCCGCTGGTTGGCCAGGCCGATGGCGGCGACCTGTTCCCCGTCGACGGCCGTGCCGGAGCCGGTCAGCACCTCGGAGACCACACGCCGCAGGTTGTGCCATATCTCGACGGCGTCGTGCTCGACCCAGCCGGGCCTCGGGAAGTGCTGCTGGTGCTCGCGCTGCGCGACGGACACCAGCCGGCCGCCCCGGTCGAACAGGATGCATCGCGTGGAATTGGTGCCCTGATCGATGGACATCACATAACGCTCCACCATGATCGGGTCCGCCTTCCGATGGGTCGCGGAGGAAGCTGGGGTCTACCAGCGGGCGGCGCCCAGGTCTCTGGAGATCGCCCGTGCGGCCTCCCGGATCAGTGTGATCAGGCTGGGCCTGGGACGCCCCTGGCTGTCACAGATCCGCTCGACCGGACCGGACAGACCGATGGCGCCGACGACGAGGCCGCCATGCCCCCGGATCGGCACGGCGAGCCCCGCCTCGCCCATGCTCATCTCCTGGTTCTCGACGGCCCAGCCCTGTTCCCGGACCTCGGCGAGGGCCCGGGTGAGCTGTTCCCGGGTGACGAGGGTGTGCCGGGTGTACGCGTCCAGTCCCGATTCCAGGGCGGAGTCGAAGGGCGCGGTCCCGTAGGCCAGCAGCACCTTGCCCAGCGAGGAGGCGTGCAGGGGCAGCAGCGCGCCCACGTCCAGTGTCTGGAGGGTGTCGTCCGGCCGGAACACGTGGTGGACGACCAGGACCATGCCTTCCAGGGGGGTGCCCAGGCGCACCGCTTCCCCACTGCGGGCGGCCAGGGCGTCGGCCCAGTTGATGGACCGGGACCGCAGCTCGTTGACGTCGAGGTAGCTCGTGCCGAGGTGCAGCAGGGCGGCTCCGAGCTGGTACTTCCCGGTGGTCGCGTCCTGCTCCACGAAGTCCACGTGCTGGAGCGTGCGCAGAATGCCGTGGGCGGTTCCCTTGGCCAGCCCGAGGGAGGCCGCCACCTCCCCGAGTCCGAGTCGGCGAGGCCCAGCGGCGAGCAGGCGCAGAATCGCGGCCGCCCGTTCGATCGACTGGACCGGACCGGCCATGAAGCGAGCTTATTACCGTCTCGGGCGGTCTGCCGTGCGGGCGTGGGGCTTCCGCGACGCGGCGGGGAGGGCGGCGTTCGGTAATGCCGACCCACGTTCATTGACCGACCCGGCGCGGCTCCTTACGGTGCTTGAAGGCCTGGCGGCGTGCCGAGGGATGAGATGCCGGGCCTGTGACACGGACCCCTGGAGACACGAGATGGCGGTACAGCTCAACACGCGGGTGCGGGGGGCAAGCGAACAGGTCTTCCCGATGCTGCCCGTCGCCGGTGCCGTACCGGACGTACGCCGACGAGCGGGTGCGGTCCTGGCCGTCTGGAAGGTGTCCCCGGACGTCGTCGAGGACGCGCTGCTGGTGATATCGGAACTGCTCACCAACGCGATCGTCCATGCCCTGCCCCCGGCGGTGCTGCGGCTTTCGTGGCTGCTGGACGGCGGACTCGGCACTTTGCGCATCGAAGTCACCGACTCGGGTCCCGCGCGTACGCCGGGACAGCAGCCCGCCGGGATCGACCCGGACGAGCACGGCCGGGGCGAGGAGATCGTCCACGCGCTGGCGACTCGGTACGGGGTGGAGGCACGGCCGGGCGCGATCACCCGGTGGGCCGATCTCGTCGCGGTGTGAACCGACGTGGTGTGAACCTACGCGGCGTGAACCGTCGTGGGCTTTCTTCCTGTCGGCGGCCGGGTGCGGATGAGCACGCGGGGTCCGTCCGCGCGGCCGACCGGATTCCGCCGCCCTGGCCGACGACGGCGGATCAGCTGCGCGAGACCACGGGAACGGCTTCGCGGCCGTCCTTTCCGTCCTTTCCGTCCTGGCCGTCCTGGCCGTCCTGATCCTGGCCTGCCGTTTCCGGGACGGCCTTTTCCCGCGCCTTCGATGCGGTCGGGACCGGTTCGCCCACCGCCTGCATACGGAGCAGGAGCAGCGCCGCGTCGTCGTGCAGCCGGCCCCCCACGTGTGCCAGCAGTTCGTCATGGACCGCCGAGAGGATGTGTTCCGGCTCGTCGGACACATGACAGGCCACTCTTTCGGCCAGCGGGTAGAACTCACGGGCGCGGTCGCGGGCCTCGATGACGCCGTCGGTGTAGAGCAGCAGCTGATCGCCCTCGGAGAAGGGCAGGGTCTCCAGGCAGGGGGGCTCAGCGACGAGGGCGCGCAGGCCAAGGGGCGGAGCCGGACGGGCGGCCTCGACCGCGACGACGTCCCCGGACCGGGATATCAGCAGCGGAGAGGCGTGTCCGCAGTTGACCACCTCGAGCTGCCCGGCGTGCGGGTGCCCGACGACCACCGCGGTGACGAAGTCGTCGGGGCCGAGGTTGCGTGCCAGGCTCCGCTCGATCCTGCCGACGACGGCGAGGAGGTCGGGCTCGTCGTAGGCGGCCTCGCGAAAGACGCCGAGGACGAGTGCCGCGATCTCGACCGCCGGCAGCCCCTTGCCGCGCACGTCGCCGACGATCAGCCTGACCCCGTGCGGGGTGGACACCAGCGCGTAGAGATCGCCGCCGATACGGGCCTCGGCCGCCGCCGCACTGTAGCGGACCGCCACCCGGAACGGACCGACGGTCCGCGGGATCGGCTTGAGCACGGCGTGCTGGGCGGCCTCCGCGACCGAGCGGACGGCGGCGAGCACCCGTTCCCGGCGACCGCGCAGCGCGCTGGACAGCGCGCTCGCCAGGGTGACGGCCAGCAGTGCCGCGAGCATGGCCACCAGTTCGTGCCCCGGACCGGCCTCCCTGACGCCGAGGGCGGCGCCCAGCACCACGGCGAGGAGTCCCACGTACAGGACGCCTCGGGGACCGTTGGTACTGGCGGCCAGGGCCGGCCCGGCCGCCAGCAGCGGCAGCCAGAACATCCCCGGGTCTGCGCAGACGGCGACGAGCGCGACGCCGGAGACGATCAGAACCGGCGCCACCGGCATTCCGGCGGCCAGTTGCGAGACGGCACGGCTGGGGACCGGTACTCCCGGACCGGCCCCTGACTTCCTGAGCGGCCGCAACGGCCGGCGCTTGCCACCATGGTCACCCGCCTGCCTCATGTCCCTGTTCGCAATACTCACCCGTTAAGCCCTTAAGACCGACTTGTCCGTTTCATCCAGGAAACGGGATTCGGTCGGCACATCGCAAGGAGAGGGTTTTCAGATAGTGAGCGAGAGACCTCTGGTCACGCGTTCCGCGGTCAGGAGCAGCCGGCCCCGGGCCTGCGGGAGACGGGAGAGCCGTTCCACCGGGAACGAGACGCCGAGCGAGCCGAGGACGTCGCCGCGGTAGACGGGCACGGCGATGCACACCGTGCCCAGCGCGTACTCCTCAAGGTCCGTGACGGCCGGTGCCATGGGAGAGGCGTCGAGGTTCCGGAGCAGCTCCGGCAGGCTGGTGATGGTCCGCGGCGTCAGATCGGCAAGATCATGCCGGGAGAGGTAGTCACGGCGGGACTCCTCGTCCAGTTCGCGCAGGACGGTCTTGCCCAGCGCGGTGGCGTGTCCCGCCTCCCCGAATCCCACCCAGAGGTCGACGCGGGGCGCACGGGGTCCGTCGACGATCTCGGTGACGCTGATCTCGCCGCTCTCGTAGAACGTGAGGTAGGTGGCGGCGGTCAGCTCGTCACGCAGCGCGGCGAGCGTCGGCCGGACGCGGCTGAGCAGCGCCTGGGTCTGGCCCGTGATGTGCAGCGTGTGCACCCTGTCACCGAGGACGAAGCCGCCGTCGGCCAGCTTCCGCAGGTATCCGTCGTGGGTCATCGTCCGCAGCAGGTGGTAGGCGGTGGCCAGGGGCAGCCCGGTCTCACGTGCCAGCTGCTTCGCGGGCGCGCCGTTCTCATGCACGCTCACCGCCTCCAGCAGGCGGAAGGCACGCTGTACGGACATGATGAGCGTGGGGCTCTCCTGGACGCCCATGTCACCAGCGTGCGCCCGACACGCGGCGTGAGCAAGACGCGGGCTTCTTCGGCCGTGGCGTCAGCAGGGCGTGGGGCTCCTGAGCGGTCCGCACGACCGCCGTACGGCCCCGGCGGCACGGCGGCTTGATGGTTGCCGCACTCACTCCTGTGCCCATAAGTATGGTGTCCCACCACATACGCCTCTGACCTGCGACTTCCTACGGTGTGGCGACACGCAAACGTCCCCGTCGAACGCCAGGAAGTGGTGCCGATGTCGTCGCCCACAAGCGCTCCACCAGCCCCGCACAGCCTCCCCCGCATCGTCGCCGCAAGTCTCGTCGGCACCACGATCGAGTGGTACGACTTCTTTCTCTACGGCTCCGCGGCCGCCCTCGTCTTCAACAAGCTGTTCTTCCCGGACTCCGATCCGCTCGTAGGCACCCTGCTGGCGTTCCTGACGTACGCCGTGGGGTTCGCCGCCCGGCCGCTCGGGGCTCTGGTGTTCGGGCATTACGGGGACCGGCTCGGGCGCAAGCGGCTGCTCGTGCTGAGTCTGCTTTTGATGGGCGGGGCCACGTTCGCGATCGGGCTGCTGCCCACGCATGCCACGGTCGGCGGCGCGGCGCCGGTGCTGCTGACTCTCCTGCGGCTCGTCCAGGGGTTCGCGCTGGGCGGTGAGTGGGGCGGAGCCGTCCTGCTCGTCTCCGAGCACGGCGACGCACGCCGGCGCGGCTTCTGGGCCTCGTGGCCGCAGACCGGAGCCCCGGCCGGCCAGCTGCTGGCGACCGGGGTGCTGTCGCTGCTCACCGCCGTCCTGTCCGACGACGCCTTCGGGAGCTGGGGCTGGCGGATCCCGTTCCTGCTCTCCGGTGTGCTGGTCGTCGTCGGTCTGTGGATCCGGCTCTCCGTCGACGAATCGCCCGTGTTCCGTGAGGCGTTGGCACGGTCCGAGGCCCGGCGCAGCGCCGGGACGGCCGAACCGCCGCCACTGGTCTCGGTGTTGCGGAACCACTGGCGTGACGTACTGATCGCGATGGGCGCGCGCATGGCGGAGAACATCGGCTACTACGTCATCACGGCCTTCGTCCTCGTCTACGCCACCACCTCCGCCGGGGTCTCCAAGCAGACCGCCCTGAACGCCGTACTCATCGGCTCCGCCGTGCACTTCGCCGTGATCCCGGCGTGGGGCGCGCTGTCGGACCGGATCGGGCGGCGGCCCGTCTACCTGCTGGGCGCCGCCGGGACCGGGCTGTGGATATTCCCGTTCTTCGCCCTCGCCGACACCGGTCGATTCGGGTATCTGGTGCTGGCGGTCACCGTCGGCCTGGTACTGCACGGCGCCATGTACGCGCCTCAGGCCGCCTTCTTCGCCGAGATGTTCGCGACCCGGATGCGCTACTCCGGCGCTTCCATCGGCGCCCAGTTCGCCTCCGTCGCGGCCGGTGCGCCCGCCCCGCTCATCGCCACCGCACTGCTGTCCGACTACGGCAGCTCGACCCCGATCGCCCTCTACGTGATCGCGGCGTCCCTGCTCACGCTGGTCGCGGTGGGCGTGGCGAAGGAGACCCGGCGGCGCGACCTGGCCGACGACGGCCTCGCGACCGTCTCGCCGCGCACCGACGACGTGCCCGCCCACTGAGCACGTGCCGCCGGTCCCCCCGGGATCAGCGGCGCTGCGGCTGCGCCCCCAACCGGTGCAGCCGCAGCGCCAGTTGGATCTCCAGGGCGCGGGCGGGGCTCTGCCAGTCGTCGCCGAGCAGACGGGTCACCCGCTCCAGCCGCTGGGCCACCGTGTTGACGTGGACGTGCAGTTCGTCCTTCGTACGGGCCGGGCTCATCCCGCAGGCGAAGTACGCGTCGAGAGTCCGCAGCAGCTGCGTGCCGCGCCGCGTGTCGTACGCGACGACCGGGCCGATGGTGCGGGTGACGAACGCGGCGACGTCCCGTTCACCGGCGAGGAGCAGACCGAGGAAGCCGAAGTCCTCGGCGGCGGCGCCGTCTCCGCCCCGGCCGAGGAGGTCCAGCGCGTCCAGGCAGCGGCGGGCCTCGGCGTACGCGACGGCCACGGTGTCGGGGCGGGTGGCGAGGTCGGCGACGGGAGCGGAGGCGCCGACGGTCACCGGCTGGTGGACGGCGGTGCCCAGCTGCCGGGCGGTGCGCCGGGCCAGGCCGGTCGCGGTGCCGCCGGGGCCGAGGGGCAGCAGCAGGACGGTACCGCCGTCACGGGCCGCTGCCAGGCCGTGCCGGGTGGTGGCCAGGTGGGACGCGGCCGACCACAGCCGGCGGCGTGCTGCCGCCGCCTCTTCGGCGTCCGCCGCCGGGCCGTCCAGGCGGGCGGCGAGCACGACGTGGGTGGCGTCAAGGTCGGCCTGCAACCGGGCGGCGCGGTCGCTCAGTTGGCGTGGCTCGCGATCACGGGCGTCGAGCAGGTCGTCCAACAGCTCGCCACGCACCCGCTGTTCGGCCTCGGCGGCGGAGCGACGGGCGAGCAGGAGCAGTGAGGTGACCATCGCGGCGCGCTCCAGGGTGCGCTGGTCGACGGGGTCGAGGCCCGGGTTGCCGCGCAGCACCAGCGCGCCGAGGAGTTCGCCACCCGCGGCGACCGCGGCGATCCAGTCGTCGCCGTGCCGTACCGCGTGCCCCTCCGTGCGCGACGTCTCCAGCGGGCGGGGATCGGCGGTGTCGGTGAACTCGACCGTACCGCCGAGGACTTCGGAGACGGCGGCGGCCACGTCATGGACCTGGCCGCCGCGCAGCACGAGTTCGGCGAGCCGGTCGTGGATCTCCGAGGCACGTTCGATGACGGCGCTGTGGGCCTTGATGATCTCGTTGGCCCGCTCCAGGCCGGTCATGGCCGAACGGGTCTCGGTGAGCAGGTTCGCCGTGTCGATGGCGGCCGCGGCGAGCGCGGCGAAGGATCCGAGCAGCGCGATCTGCTCCCGTTCGAAGACACGGGCCCGCCGGTCCGCTGCGAACAGCACCCCGATGACGTGCGGCCCGAGCATGAGCGGGACACCGAGGATGGCGACCAGGCCCTCGTCGCGCACCCCGGCGTCGATGGTGAGCGTGTGCTGGAAGCGGTCGTCCTTGAAGTAGTCGTCGGTGACGTACGGCCGCGCGGTCAGTGCGACAAGTCCGCCGAGCCCTTCCCCCATGCCGAGCCGCAGCTGCTGGAAGCGGGCCGCGACCGAGCCCTCGGTGACCCGCATGTAGGTGTCGCCGCGCGCCGGGTCGTTCAGGCTCAGGTACGCGACGTCCGTGCCGAGCAGGGAACGGGCCCTTTGGACGATGGCCTGGAGCACGGCGTCCACGTCCCGCAGTCCTGCCAGGTCATGGGCGGTCTCGAACAGGGCGGACAGCTCGGCCTCACGCCGGCGTCTGCCCTCCAGCTCGGTGCGCACCCGCAGCGCGAGGAGTTTGGCCCGCTCCAGGGCGGCGATCCGCTCCGGCGGCCGGTTCTCGGCGCGGGCGAGCAGCACCGGCTGCTCGTACGCCTCGGCCGAGGCGCCTCTGGCCAGCAGTTCGAGGTACGCCGGCTCGGCGCCCCCCAGCGCTTCGGCGTCCAGGTCGAGGTCGCCGGCCGCCGCAGCCGGGGCCGGCCGCCTGACGGGCTGCACGTGATCGCGAGACATGGTCACAGGATTCCGCATCGCCGCTCCGGCCCGTCGGGCCTGTGGAAAACTCACGGGCCGACGGGTGCCCGGTGTGTCAGTGGGCCGTCCAGCCGCCGTCGAGCACCAAAGAGGTGCCCGTGACGAAGGACGCCTGGGGGGCGCAGAGGTAGGCCACCGCCTCGGCGACCTCCTCCGGTTCGACGAGCCGTTTGACGGCGCTGTCGGTCAGGAGCACCTCGGACAGCACCCGCTCCTCGGGAATGCCGTGCGCGCGGGCCTGGTCGGCGAGCTGCTTCTCGACCAGTGGAGTGCGCACATAGCCCGGGTTCACACAGTTCGAGGTCACCCCGTGGGGCGCGCCCTCCAGAGCGGCCGTCTTCGACAGCCCCTCCAGACCGTGTTTGGCGGCCACATAGGCGGATTTGTAGGCCGAGGCACGCAGCCCGTGGACGGAGGACACGTTCACGATCCGTCCCCAGCCCTGCCGGTACATGTGCGGCAGCGCGCCCCGGATGAGCCGGAACGGTGCCTCCAGCATCACGGTCAGGACGGTGTGGAAGACGTCCGGCGGGAACTCCTCGATGGGGCGCACCAGCTGGAGGCCCGCGTTGTTGACGAGGACGTCGGTGCCGGCGGCGGCGCGTTCGGCCGCGTCCAGGTCGGTGAGGTCGAGGACGTACGGTTCCACGGCGCCGCCGCCCGCCGGGCCCGCGGTCCGCCCGGCCAGATCGACGAGTTCGGTCAGCCCCGTCTCGTCCCGGTCGACGGCTCTGACCCGGGCACCGGCCGCCGCGAGACGCAGGGTGCAGGCGCGGCCGATGCCTCCGGCGGCACCGGTGACGAGGGCGGTGCGGCCGTGCAGGTCGAGGGCGGGGGCGAGGCGGGTACTGGGCGAACTCATGGGTCGACCCTAGGGGGCACCCATCACCTCCCCCATGGCGTCAGCACACATACTTCAGCTGAAAGCCGTAGCGTCGAACCATGTGGGTGCATCCGACATGGCCTGCTTGATCCGGAACACCCCGAACTCGTGCAGCTCCGGCAGGGCGTCCACGTCGAACCAGGCCACGTCCAGCGACTCGTCGTCGTTCACGCGGGCCTCGCCGCCGACGGCCCGGCAGCGGAAGGTGATGTCCATGAACTGGCAGACGTCCGCGTTCGGGTAGGTGACCGGCTCCAGCGCCTGGACGAGGACCACCCGCTCGGCGACACAGCGCACCGCCGTCTCCTCGAAGACCTCCCGCACGGCGCAGGCCGCGGGCTGCTCCCCCGGCTCCGGAATGCCGCCGATGACCGACCACTTGCGGGTGTCGGTACGGCGGCCCAGCAGCACTCTGCCGTCGTCGTCGAAGACGATGGCGGTGATCCCGGGCAGCCAGAGCAACTGGTGGCCCGCGCTGGCCCGGACCGTGCGGATGAAGTCAGGAGTAGCCATGGGCCGACCCTAACCGCCCGGTTCCTCGCACCCGGGCGGAACCAGGGGGCGTACAGCGGGTGTACGGCTACGCGTCACCGGCGCGCCGGCCGCGCATCCCGGCGCCGATCGCCCAGCCGGCCCCGCCCGCCGCGACCAGCACCAACGCGATCTCCGGCAGGATGCCGAGACGGGTCGCGGGCGTCTCGGAGGTGCGCAGCGGCACCTTCTGGACCAGGTAGGCGGGCACGAACATGCCGGTCTTCTGGGTGATCTCCCCGTCCGGCATGATGACCGCGCTGACGCCGCTGGTCACCGGCACGGTGACGGTCCGGCTGTGCTCGACCGCGCGGATCCGGGACATGGCGAGCTGCTGGTAGGTCATCTCGCTGCGGTCGAAGGTGGCGTTGTTGCTCGGCACGGAGATCATCTCGGCGCCGTGCGTGACGGTGTCCCGCACGTCCCAGTCGAAGGCGGCCTCGTAGCAGGTGGCGAGGCCGACCTCGGCGCCGTCGATGTCGAACACACCGGGCTTGGTGCCCCGGCTGAAGTCCTGGCGGACCATGCTGGTCCAGTCCTTGTTGACGGCGCCGACCAGAGTGCGCAGCGGGAGGTACTCGCCGAAGGGCTGGATCTGCCGTTTGTCGTACGTCGCGGTCGGGCCCTTGACCGGGTCCCACAGGATCTGCTCGTTGAGCAGCTTGCCGTCCCGCTCGACGACCCCGCCGACCGAGATGGGCACGCCCATCGCCTTGGCGGCCTCGTCGATCACGGCGGCCGCGCCGGCGTCGGCGAACGGATCGACGTCGGAGGAGTTCTCCGGCCACAGCACGAAGTCGGGCTTGGCGGCTTTGCCCGCCTTGACATCGGCGGCCAGCTTGAGCGTTTCCTTCACGTGGTAGTCGAGAACCGCCTGCCGCTGGGAGGCGAAGTCCAGGCCCGCGCGCGGCACGTTGCCCTGGATGAGCGCGACGGTGACCGAGCCCTTCTCGGCCTTGTCACTCACCAGCGTCCGCGCGGCGACCGCGCCCGCCACGGGCACGGCCACACTCAGCAGGGCCGCGGCCGCGGCTCCGCGCCGGATCTCCAGGGTCCGCCGGCCCTCGACGGCCAGTCGCCCCGCCTCGTACAGGCCGAACCCGCACAGGACGACGGCGAAACCGAGCACCGGGGTGCCGCCCACCGCGGCGAGCGGCAGGAAGACGCCGTCCGCCTGCCCGAAGGCGATCTTGCCCCAGGGGAAGCCGCGGAAGGGCACGCGCGCGCGTGCCGCCTCGCCCGCGATCCACAGGGCGGCCGCCCACACCGGCCAGGCCGGCAGCTTGGAGACGGCGGCCACGCCCACCCCGACCAGGGCGATGAAGATCGCTTCGATCGCCACCAGCGCCAGCCACGGCCCGGGGCCGACCTCCACGCCCGTCCACACCAGCAGGGGCAGCAGGAAGCCGAGCCCGAAGAGGTAGCCGAGCCCGAGGGCCGCCTTCCAGGAGCGGCCGCGCAGCACCCATCCGAGTCCGGCGAAGGCGGGCAGGGCCAGCCACCACAGGGTGCGCGGCGGGAAGCTGATGTACAGCAGCACTCCGCTGAGCGCGGAGGCGGCGGCCGGGACCAGACGGCGAAGCAGCCGGAGGCCGCGTGCGCGGGGCGCGGGGCGCGACGTGAGCTGGTCCGACTGGTCCACGGAAGTTGCGGTGGCGGTCACTCCGGGAGTGTACGGCGGTTGACCTTGCGGCCGACAGCGCGGTCTCGGCATGCGTGAATCACACCGTTCCCGCGCAAGTCATCCACAAAAGGGGCATCACCCGGTTACGGTGTGCCGTGGCGGGCGGCGGGGCCCGCCACAGGTCGGGGGACCGGGGTACGGGGGGCGACGGTGGGGTCTACCGGGATGACGTCCGCTGCCGAGAAGGACACGGACAACGACAGACGAAACGTTTCTGACGCGCTGGGCGTCGTGGTGCTCGGGGCCTGCGCCGGGTGGCCGCTGGTCTCGTCGATCGGACGCGACGCGCGGCCCGAGGGAGTGCTGCTGGCGGTGCTCGCGGTGGCCGCGGGCTACGCGGCGGGCCGGATGTCCGGCTCGCTCTTGCCGGTGGCGGCGCCGTGTGCCGGCGCCGTGGCGGGGCTGGGACTCGCGGTGGCGATGCCCCAAGTGGCTCCGGGCCCGCAGTTCACGACCCCGCTCGGCCATACGGGTGCCGTGGCGGCGCTGCTGGCCCTCGCGACGGGCGCCGCGTGCTGCGCCGCGTGGGCGACGCCGGTTCCGGCGCTGCGGTTCGGGCTGCGGATGCTGGCCGCCGGGATCGCGGTGGCCGGGGCGGCCATGGGCTCGGCGGCCGGCTGCGCGGCCAGTGCCGTCGTCCTGCTGTGTTCCCTGGCCGCCGGCCGGATGCGGCGACGGGGGCCGGGCCTCGCCGGGCTGCTCCTGGCGGCCACGCTGGTGACCGCCACGGTGTGGGGGGTAGCCGCGAACGTCCTGCCCGCCGGGCTCACCTCCGCCCTGCGGGGGCCCCTTCCTGAGCACCGCGTCCAGCTGTGGCGGGACGCCCTGCGCCTCGCACGCCGGAACACCGCCCTGGGCGTCGGCCCGGGGCGCCTCGGCGAGCTGAGCGGCAGCGCGCCCGAGGCCCTGCTGCCCGACGGCAAACCGCACTCCGCCCCGCTCCAGCAGGCCGCTGAACAGGGCCTGTTCGGTGTCCTGCTGCTGGCCACGGCGTTCTGCTGGATCCTCTACGCCCTGTGGCGGTCGCCCCGCTCCACGCCGGTCACCCTCACGGCGGGCGCGGCACTCACCGCCCTGGCCGCGATCGCCGCGGTCGGCGACGCGCTCAGCTTCACGACGGTGTCGGCGGGCGCGGGCCTGCTCGCGGGCCTGGCGACGGCACATCCATGGGGGGCGGGGGTACCGGGCAGTTGAGCCGTACGGCTCTATGGCCCTGGCACATGTGGCTCACCCCCATAGGGGCACGGCCACATGCGGCCTGGCCACATGTGCGCCAGCCATGGGTGCTCCAGCCCCGCCTGCGGCCTGCGTCAATGCGCCGCCGTACCCGGTGTGATCGTCCGCAGGCGCTCCCTGATGACACGCACGGCGGACTCGGCGTTGTCCACGGTGATCGTGAAGGTATGGCCGTCCCACAGACGCAGGACGATGCCCTCGCCACGGCGGACGACGACGGCCGTGCCCTTCTCGGGGCGCCAGCGGTAGCCCCAGCCGCCCCAGTGGCGCGGGGTGATCTGCGGGGAGAAGTCGGCGCCGACCACATGGGAGAGCGGAATACGACGGCGCGGTACTCCTATATGACCGCAGCGGATTTCGAGGCACTCCCCGTCGAGCTTCAGGTCGACGTGCACGAAGGCGAGGGTGCCGAAGAGGACCAGCAGTCCGGCCGCGATGCAGCCCACGACCGACATCACCAGCGGGGCGGCCCCCGATGACCAGGCGGAGTCCACGGCCAGTTCGATACCGAGCGCCATGCAGGCCGCGCCCACCAGCGCCAGCAGCCACTGGACCCGGTTCGTGGCGCGCCCGGTCCAGACATCCGGGTGCGAGGCGTCCTTGTCGGGAGAGAGGTCGCGGGGTTGGTCCCTCATGGCTACGAGATTACTCAGGTTTCGCTGCGCGGGTACCGCGTCGCGCAGGGTGACTGCTCACATCGGCGGTACAGCCGACCCCCAGGGTCACTGGGACGCGGCAGGACTGGCCGCGCGCAGCAGTCGGGCCTCGGCGTAACTGAGCGCGGCCTCGGGCAGCTCGCCCTCCCGGCTGTTGAGCAGTACCGTCACCGTGCCGGTGGCCGGTGCGTCGGGGGCCGGCCGCGCGCCGATCCGGCGCAGCGCCTGGGCGGCCACCGCGCCGGCTGAGCCGTGCAGGGCGAGCGGGGCGGCGCCGGGGCGCTGGACGGCGGCGCGGATACGTTCCGCCAGGAGTTCGTAATGGGTGCAGCCCAGGACGACGGTCGTCACGTCGTCCGGCGTGAGCTGGGCCGCCGCGGCCACGGCGGCGTCGATGGCGGCCTGGTCGGCGTGCTCGACGGCCTCGGCCAGCCCCCAGCAGGGCACCTCGGCGACCGGCACGCCGCCGGCGAACTGCTCGATGAGGCCCCGCTGGTAGGCGCTGCCCGTGGTGGCGGGGGTCGCCCAGATCGCGACGGGGCCGCCGGCGGCGGCGGCCGGCTTGATCGCCGGTACCGTGCCGATGACCGGGATGCCGGGTTCCAGGCGCGCGCGCAGCGCGGGCAGGGAGTGCACGGTCGCCGTGTTGCAGCCGATGATCAGCGCGTCGGGCCGGCGGGCGGCGGCGGCCTCGGCGACGGCCATGGCGCGCTCGGTGACGCCCTCGGGGGTACGCGGTCCCCAGGGCATGCCCGCGGGGTCGAAGGAGAGGACGAGATCGGCGTCGGGGCGCAGCCGCCGTACCGCTGCGGTGGCCGCCAGCAGGCCGATGCCGGAGTCGATGAGCGCGATCTTCACCCGGCCACGATAGACGATGGGCCGTTGGGAGCAGGCCCCATGGGGCAGACTGCGCGGGTGAGCGCCTTCGCGTGGACCGCCGCCGTATCCCTCGCCGCCTGGTTGTGGCTGCTGCTCTGCCAGGGCTTCTTCTGGCGCACCGACGTCCGGCTGCCGCCGCGGCGCGAGCCCGCCGCGTGGCCGGACGTGTGCGTGGTGGTCCCGGCCCGGGACGAGGCGGACGTCCTGCCCCTGAGTCTGCCGTCGTTGCTGGCGCAGGACTATCCGGGGCGGGCGGAGGTGTTCCTCGTCGACGACGGCAGTACGGACGGCACGGGGGAGCTGGCCAGGGAGCTGGCCGCGCGCGGCGGCGGGCTGCCGCTGACCGTGAGCTCGCCCGGTGGTGAGCCGCCGGCGGGCTGGACGGGCAAGCTGTGGGCGCTGCGGCACGGCATCGCGCTGGCACGCGCGCGTGGCCCCGAGTACCTGCTGCTGACGGACGCCGACATCGCGCACGAGCCGGACAGCCTGCGGCTGCTGGTCGCGGCCGCCCGCACCGGTGGCTTCGACGTGGTTTCGCAGATGGCCCGGCTGCGGGTGGCGAGTCTGTGGGAACGGCTGGTGGTGCCGGCCTTCGTCTACTTCTTCGCCCAGCTGTACCCGTTCCGCAGGATCGGGCGGAGGGGGTCGCGCACGGCGGCAGCGGCGGGCGGCTGTGTCCTGCTGCGCGCCGACACCGCGGCGAAGGCGCGCGTCCCGGACGCCATCCGGCACGCCGTGATCGACGACGTGGCGCTCGCCCGCGCGGTGAAGGGCGGCGGCGGGCACATCTGGCTGGGGCTCGCCGACCGGGTGGACAGCGTGCGCCCGTATCCGCGCCTGCGCGACCTGTGGCGGATGGTCTCCCGCAGCGCGTACGCGCAACTGCGGCACAACCCGCTGCTGCTCCTCGGGACGGCCGCCGGTCTGGCGCTGGTGTACCTGGTGCCGCCGGCGGCGGTGCCGGCCGGGCTGGTCACCGGCGACGCGCCGGCGGTGCTCCTCGGCGTGGCGGCCTGGCTGGTGATGACCGCGACGTACCTGCCGATGCTCCGCTATTACCGGCAGCCGCTGTGGCTCGCCCCGCTGCTGCCGTTCACCGCGTTCCTCTATCTCCTCATGACGGTCGACTCGGCGGTGCAGCACTACCGGGGGCGCGGCGCGGCCTGGAAGGGCCGCACGTACACGCGTCCCGGCACGGTCGCCGACGAAGGCTGACCGCCCCGTGCGGTCACTTGCGGCCGGGCGTCCAGTTCATGCCCCAGCCGTAGGCGCGGTCGACGGTCCGCTGCGGGCTCACCCCGCGCTCCGGAACCAGATAGCGCGCCTCGCGCTGCACCAGGAGATCGCCGCCGGTGTTGGTGAGCAGGGCCAGCGCGCACACGGTGGAGGGAACCGTGCACTCGTCCAGGGAGAAGTCGACCGCGGCGCCGTGCTGGGGCCGGAGGGTGACCGTGGCGTGCAGGTCGGCGAAGGACGAGGCGCCCCGGTAGATCGTCACGAAGACCAGGATGCGCCGGAAGTCCTGTTTGTGGTCGAGGTTGACGGTGAGGTTCTCGCCGCTCGACACGGCGCCGGTGCGGTCGTCGCCGTCGAGGTGGATGTACGGCGGCCGGTTCAGGGAGCCGAAGGCGTTGCCCAGTGCCTGGACGACGCCCTTGCGGCCGTCGGCGAGTTCGTACAAGGCGCACAGGTCGAGGTCGAGGTCGCCCGCTCCGCCGTGCGGTCCGCCCCAGCCCGGGAGCTGCTTTCGGACCTGCCAGTTGAGGTTGACCCGCAGCGCGCCCGAGGTGCCGCCCTGTTTGGCCAGCGAGACGGAGGGCGCCGCCTTGGTGAGCGTCACCTTGGACAGCCGTACGGGTGCGGTGGGCGCAGGCGGCGGAACGGGCAGACCGGCGGGGGCCGGCGCCGGATGCCGCGGGAAGGGCGGTGCGGCGGGCTGCGGCGGGGTGACCGGACCGGGGGCCGCGGGAGCCACGGGATTCGGGACCGAAGGGGCGGCCTGCGGTTTGGGGGGCCGCGCCGGGTGCTGCGGCTCGTCCACCGTGATCCCGAAATCGGTGGCGAGCCCCTCCAGCCCGCTGCTGTACCCCTGGCCGACCGCACGGAATTTCCAGCCGGCCTGGCGCCGGTACAACTCACCGAGCACGAAAGCGGTTTCGACCGTGGCGCCCATGCTGTCGAACCGGGCGACCACACTTGCGTCCGCCGCGTTCCGCACCTCGACATAGAGGCCGGGGACCTGTCCGAACGTTCCGCCGTCGGCCGAGGCCGCGAGGACGATCCGCTCGATGGGCGTCTCCACGCGCGCGAGGTCGACGAAGAGGGTGTCGGTGACCAGGTCGCCGGAGCGCCGCTTGCCCTCGTGCCGGACTGCGCCCGAGGCGTGCGCCGGCTGGTTGTAGAAGACGAAGTCGCCGTCGGAGCGTACTTTCCCGGCGACCAGCAGCAGTGCCGAGGCGTCCGCGTCGGGGGCGCCCGGACCGGAGCGCCAGCCCAATTCGACGCGCAGGGCCGTCGTCGGCACCGGCGTATTCGATCCTTTCGGCATTGACATGTCCGCCCCCATCGCGTGTCGGCATGCCGGGCACGTCCCGGCGGTCCCGCGTCATCCGTACTCTCACAACCTATTCCCGGGGCCGTGGATCTCCCATGAGTGGCACAGGAAGATCGCTGGCCAACTGCCGGTAGCCGGCTCGGAACTCGGCCTTTACACGATCAGAACGCTGATTGCCGTCCTTTTTTGCCGACTTCGCTCGGATTGGGGATCCGGCGTCACTGCCGACACGAAAAACAACCCTCTTATCGGTCTCCCCAACCAGCACATCGTGGGCTTAACTTATGTGCCATGACCTCCCCCCGCTCCACCTATGGCGGCGGCTACTACTCCGCCTCCTTCCCGGACACCCCGATCTACGACTCGCTCGTGGCCGAGCGGGGCACCCCCCAGATCGCCCCGATCCGGGTCCCTCCCGCCTACGACGCGCCCAGCAGCTTCAGCAACCTGCCCGCGCTGCCGTCGGCACTGCCCGCCCTGCCCGCGGGCCCCTCCCAGCCGGCCCAGGGCTACGGCTACCCGCAGCAGATGCAGCAGCCCGCACCGCTGCAGCAGGCGCCCACGGCCTACATCCCCCAGCAGGCGACGGGACCGCGCGGCTACCCGGCCCAGCAGCCGCAGCCGCCCCGTCCGGCGATGGGGGGCTCGGGTTACGAGGCGATGCGCCCGGCCGCCCCGCGCCCCGCGCAGGGAGCTCCGTACCAGGACCCGTACAACAACCAGCAACAGCAGCAGTACCGCGGCTACTGACCGGCGACCCCCGGATGTCCGTGCGGCCTGGCACGATGGCGTCATGGGGAAGGCCGAACTGCAGTCGATTCACGTTCACCCGGTCAAGGCGCTCCGGGGCTTCGCGCCCCGGGAGGCCGTCGTGGAGCCCTGGGGGCTGGCCGGCGACCGACGCTGGGTTCTGATCGACGACGGGGGAAAGGTCGTCACCCAGCGGGTGCAGCCGCGCCTCGCGCTCGCCGCTGCCGAGCTGCTGCCCGGCGGCGGCGTACGTCTGTCCGCGCCCGGGCGCACACCTCTGACAGTGCCGGTTCCGGAGCCGGGGGGCACGGTGCCGGTGGACATCTTCGGTACGAAGGTGGAGGCGGTCCTCGCGGCCGAGGCGGCCCATGCGTGGTGCGGCGCGTATCTGGAGGCCGACGTCCGGCTCGCCCACATGGACGCCCCCGCGATCCGCCGCCCGGTCGACCCGGGCCACGCGCTGCCGGGCGAGACCGTGAGCTTCGCCGACGGTTTTCCCCTGCTGGTCACCGCGCAGGCCTCGCTGGACGCCCTCAACTCCCTGATCGCGCGGGGTGAGCACGCCGACGAGGGTCCGCTGCCCATGAACCGGTTCCGGCCGAACGTGGTCGTGCGCGGCACACCGGCCTGGGCGGAGGACGACTGGCGACGGATCGCCATCGGCGAGGTCGAGTTCCGGGTCGCGAAGATGTGCGGGCGGTGCGTCGTGACCACGACCGACCAGGTCACCGCCGAGCGCGGCCGAGAGCCGCTTCGGACACTGGCACGGCACCGCAGGTTCGGCAACCAGCTGGTCTTCGGCCAGAACCTGGTACCGCTCTCCCCCGGCACGATCCGGGCGGGGGACCCGGTCCGGGTCCTCGACTGACAGTGAGCCGGGCGGTGCCGGGGGCCGAAGGACGTCGGTGACCGCACGACGTCGGTGACCGCACCGCACCGGTGACCGCACGATGTCGTCGTCCAGCGGCATCGACGGCGGCGGTCCCGGTGGCCGAACGGGGCCGGCCCGAGCCACCCGCACTCCCGTGACGGTCCCGCCGTCCGCACCGTCCGCAGCGGTGCCACCCCGTCCGTCGTCCTCCGAGCGTCGCACGCGACGAACGATCTTCGGCTCCCGGCGGGAACCCCGGCCCACTGCCCGGTCGTTGGGGTCGTGAGAAGTTCATGAAGGTGCCGGCCGGGGTGATTTCGCTCTCTCTTCGGCCAGGGGCTCGGGTGAACGGACCGGGCGGGGGTTATCACGGAGCGGGAAGGGGGTGGTGGTCGGTGCGAGCGATCCGCGGCCTGTGGCGGTGGCGGCGCAATCCGCTGCGCCGCGCGACCGACCTGGTCGAGGCCTGGGTGGCCCTGGTGGCGCTGGTACTGATCGTGGTGGCCGCGCCGCTGCTCGGCTCGTTCGTCGGCGCCGCCGCCCAGGGCACCCTCCAGCGGGCGGTCCGGCAGCAGCAGCACGACCGGCATCTCGTCATGGCCACGGTGGTGCGCAAGCTGGGCGGCGCCCCGGTGGAGGCCGACCCCGACGCCGCCGGCGCCCACGACAACCGCAGCCGCGTCCTCGCCGACTGGACCGCGCCCGACGGCACCCGCCGGCACGGCCCGGTCCTGACGACCCTCAAGTCCCCGCACAAGGGCGACCACTTCGACGTCTGGACCGACCAGCACGGCGTCATGACAGCCCGCCCGCTGGACTCCGCGACGGCCACGACGCACGCCGTGCTGGCCGGGTTCGGCGCGGCCCTGCTCACCGCGGGGCTGGTCGAGGGCGGCAGACGGATGATCGTCTGGCGTATGGTCCGTCGCAGGTACGCACGTTGGGACCAGGCCTGGGACCGGGCAGGCCCGGACTGGGGCAAGGCAGGCACGGGCAGCTGACGGCCTTTCCGTCTCTGGTCATTCCACCACCTCGGCGCACGCTACGGTGGACCGGCCGAAGCGTATTCGGCATCGACCCGCGCGCGAGCGGACCACAAGGGGCCGGGCTCCGTTCACGGTGCCGCCCCGAAGGCGAAGCGAGCGATCTGTACGACGAGGTGGGGGCAGAGCAACGCCATGGCACAGGGCACGGTCCAGGTGACGCACACCGGCACATCGCGGTGGCGGCGCCGCACAGGTGAGTACGCGTCGCTCGCCGCCGCCCTGGAGGCCGCCGCCGACGGCGATGTCCTCACGGTCGCGCCCGGCACCTACCGGGAGAACCTCGTCGTCCAGCGCGCGGTGACGCTGCGCGGCCCGGAGGGCTCGCCGGGCTCGGTGCGCATCGCCCCGGTGGACGGGGTCCCGCTGACCGTGCGCGCCTCGGCGGTCGTACAGGACCTGCTGGTCGAGGGCCAGGACGCGGCCGCGCCCGCGCTGCTGGTCGAGGAGGGCACGCCCGAGCTGCTGGACCTACGGATCGTCACCAGGTCCGCCGCCGGCATCGAGGTGCGCGGCGGAGCCCGGCCGACCGTGCGGCGGTGCACCGTCGACAACCCGGCCGGCATCGGTGTCGCCGTGCTGGACGGCGGCGGCGGGGTGTTCGAGGAGTGCGAGGTCGTGGCGGCCGGACAGGCGGGCGTGGCGGTGCGCGGCGGCGGCCACCCGCGCCTCGAGCGCTGCCGGGTGCACCACGCCTCGGGCACGGGCCTGACGGCGACCGGGGAGGGCTCCGCGCTGGAAGCGGTGGGGTGCGAGATCTACGAGGTGCGCGGCTCCGGTGTGCAGGTCACCGCGCGGGCGACGGCGCATCTCACCGACTGCGACGTGCACCGCACCACCGCCGACGGGGTCACGCTGGACACGGACGCGGTGCTGACCCTCGCGGACTGCCGTATCCACGACATCCCGGAGAACGCGGTCGATCTGCGCTCGCGGTCGGTGCTGACGCTGACCCGCACGACGGTGCGTCAGTTCGGTCGCAACGGCCTGTCGGTGTGGGACCCGGGCACCCGGGTGGACGCCAACCAGTGCGAGATCTTCGACAGCACGGGCGACTATCCGGCGGTGTGGGTCAGCGACGGCGCCACCGTGGTGCTGGACTCCTGCCGGGTGCACGACGTGCCGGACGCCCTGTTCGTGCTGGACCGCGGCTCCCGCGCGGACGTGGTCGACAGCGATCTCTCCCAGGTGCGCAACACGGCGGTGTCGGTGAGTGACGGCGCCACCGCACAGCTCGACGACTGCCGGATCCGGGACGCGGCCACCGGCGCCTGGTTCCGCGACCACGGCAGCGGCGGCACCCTCAACAACTGCACGGTGGACGGCACCCAGACCGGCGTGATCGTCACCAAGGGCGCCGACCCCACCATCGAGCGCTGCACGGTCGACGCCCCGGCCGAGGCGGGCTTCTATGTGTCGGCGGGCGGCCGGGGCACCTTCGAGAACTGCCGGGTCACCGGCAGCGGCGGCTACGGCTTCCATGTGATCGACGGCTGCCGTACGACGCTGCGCAAGTGCCGCACGGAGCGGTGTGCGCGCGGGGGTTACGAGTTCGCGGACGGCGGTCCGGACGCGGGCTCGGGCACCGGTCCGGTGGTGGAGGACTGCACCAGCGACGAGAGCGGCAGCCTGCGGCCGCCCGCGGCGCTCGAGACGGCCGTACAGACCTCGCACCGGTCCCCCGGCCTGCTGGGCGCGATCCCCGGCCAGCGCAGCGCCGAGCAGGAGCCGCTCCTGGCCCCCGCCGCGCCCGAGGAGCCGGCCCGGAACTCCAAGGCGGTACTCGGCGAACTCGACGCCCTGGTCGGCCTGGACAGCGTCAAGCGCGAGGTGCGTGCGCTGACCGACATGATCGAGGTCGGCCGGCGCCGCCAGGAGGCCGGTCTCAAGGCCGCCTCCGTCAAGCGGCACCTGGTGTTCACGGGCTCCCCCGGCACCGGCAAGACGACGGTCGCCCGGCTCTACGGCGAGATCCTCGCCTCCCTCGGGGTGCTGGAGAAGGGCCATCTGGTCGAGGTGTCCCGGGTCGACCTGGTCGGCGAGCACATCGGTTCCACGGCGATCCGCACCCAGGAGGCCTTCCAGCGGGCGCACGGCGGGGTGCTGTTCATCGACGAGGCGTACGCGCTGTCGCCGGAGGACGCCGGGCGGGACTTCGGCAAGGAGGCCATCGACACGCTGGTGAAGCTGATGGAGGACCACCGGGACGCCGTGGTGGTGATCGTCGCGGGCTACACGGAGGAGATGGAGCGCTTCCTTTCGGTCAACCCCGGTGTGGCGTCGCGTTTCTCCCGGACCATCACCTTCAGCGACTACGGCCCGGGCGAGCTGTTGCGGATCGTGGAGCAGCAGGCCGACGAGCACGAGTACCGGCTGGCGCCGGGCGCGTCCGAGGCGCTGCTGACGTATTTCACGGTGCTCCCGAAGGGCCCGGCGTTCGGCAACGGCCGTACCGCCCGGCAGACGTTCGAGGCGATGGTGGAGCGGCACGCGAGCCGGGTAGCCCAGCTCGCCGACCCGACCACCGACGACCTCAGCCTGCTGTATCCGCAGGACCTGCCCGAACTCGCCTGATCAGCGGCCCGGTCGGGGCCGCTGCCCGGGCAGCTCCGGGCGCAGCCGGGCCAGCAGCCGCTCGCGTTCCTCGGCGAAGGCCGGATCCGCCTGGTAGTCGGAGTGACCCAGGATCGGGGCCGGGAGCGGGTGACCGGGGGTGCGGCCGTAGGCGAGCGGGTCCTTCAGGGGCGGGTGGTCGACATCGGGGCCGTCGCCGCCGGGGATCCGCACGGGGCCGCCGATGGGATCGGTGAGCCGGTAGAGGTTGCGCCAGCAGGCGACCTCGCGGTGCAGGGAGCCGAGTTCGGCGGGACCGAAGTGAGCCGGGAACCAGCGGCCGTACAGCCGCTCCAGCGGGGAGCCGTACGTGAGCAGGGCGACCCGCTTGCGGACGGCGGGGGTCAGCTGCCAGGCCGCCGCGGCCGCGAGGACGCTGCCCTGGGAGTGGCCGGAGATGACCAGCCGGCCGCCGGTGCGGCGGGTCCAGGTGTCGATCCGCCAGGTCAGGTCGGGGACCGCGCGCTCGGCGTAGCAGGGCGGGGCGAAGGGGTGGGCGGCGCGCGGCCAGAAGGTGCCGACGTCCCAGAGGATGCCGATGGTGCGCCGCGCGGAGGCGTCCTTGTAGGCGCGCCGCCCCCAGGTGACGAAGAGTATGAAGCCGAGCCCGACCAGCCAGGAGCCGAGCGCCTGCGAGGTCTGGGCCGCGCCGTGCACCAGGGCGTACGTCCGGTCGGCCGCCGTGTCCGGCGTCTTCCCGGTGACCAGCGCCCCCGCCAGCGCCCCGGCGCCGAGCACCAGCGTGGCGGCGCACAGCACGGTGACGACGAGCGGCGTCCGGTCGGTGAGGAGGGCCATGGCCCGGACCCGGGCGATACGGCGGCTGCGGGCCGCGTCCTCCGGCTCTCCGGGGTGGCCGAGGGCGACGGCTGCGCGTTCCGCGCGGCTGAGCCGGGAGGTGCGCCAGGACAGCCAGGCGACCGCGGCGAGCAGCACGACGAGCACCGGCGGGATCACCGAGGCCTGCCAGGTCAGCAGTACCGGTGGTCCGGCGATGGAGGTGCCGGTGCCGTCCAGCCAGTCGGAGACCCGCTGGGCGACCCCGCCCGAGATCACCCCGCCCAGCGCGCAGGCGAGCAGTGCCACCGCGGGCCCGCCGAGTCCGCGCATCGCGGCGCGCGGATCGGGCAGCCGGCGGTGCAGGTCGTGGGCGACGACCGCGAGGACGATCACCAGCCCGCCCTGGGCCAGGGCCAGGCCGCCGAAGACGGTGTCGCCGGCGAGCCGCCCCGGCGAACGCCACCCCGGACGGGACCAGCCGGCGTACCCCGCCGCCAGCACGAGCAGGGTCAGCGCACCCAGCGGCAGACGTCGTACGAGATGCCGGTCGAGTTCCTGGTCGAGGAGGTTCTCGGTACGGCCCCGGCGGCATACCACCCACACCACGGCGAGCGTCCCGGCGGTCAGCGCACCGGTCAGCAGCCATCCGGTCATGTCCAGTGCGGCGGCTCCGCCCGGCCGGCGGTCGAAGGCGGCCGCCGGTGCGAGGACCGCGGCGGCGACGGTGAGCAGAGCCGCCGCGGTGTGGGCGGCGCGCAGCCGGGCGACCAGCCGGCGCCCGTACCAGAAGCCGGGGCTGCCGAGGGAGGTGTGGCCGGGCTCGGGGTCGTGGGCCAGGGGCCGGGCGGACTCGTAGGCGCTCCAGGTGCGGTGCGAGAGGTACCAGAGCAGGCCGGTCAGGGCGGTGGGCACCAGGGCGGCCAGGGCGAGCCGGCGTCCGGGGGCGCTCCACCAGCCGCCGCCCGAGCCGGCGGGTGAGAGGAAGCGGAGCCAGGAGTGCCGGCCGGCGCAGGCGGTGACGCCCGCGCACTGCCAGGCGGTGAGGTCCAGGGCGACCTCGCAGGCGGCGGCTACCAGCAGGACGGTCAGGGTGAGCCCGGCGAGGCGGACCAGCAGGCCGTAGAAGCGCACGGTGCGCGGCCGGTCCTCGGCGGCGGGGCGCATCCAGTGGGCGAGGTTGACCACCATGAACGGCAGAAGCAGCAGCCACAGCGCGCGGGAGGCGTTGCCGGAGGTGAGGTTGCACCAGACGTATGCCTCGGGGACCGGCCGGTCGCGGTAGTCGCCGGGCCGGGACTCGGCGTGGACGTCCTCGGCACGCCTGAAGACGGCGGCGGTGTCGTCGCCGGTGATCCGCACCGTGCGCGGATCGTCGAGCATCTTCCCGGGTGTGGTGCCGCCGACGCCGTGGACCAGGAGTTCCAGGTCGATCTCCGGTGCGGCGGGCCGCCCGGCGGGGCCGCCCCCGGTGCGTTCCTGCGCGCGTTCCACTCTTCTCGCACTTCCCCCGTGACGCGCCGATGGTCTGTGTCCGTGCGGGTTTCAGGATCGCCGATTCCGGTGTGACGCACACCACTCGTCACCGAATCTCCCCGTTGTGTGTGACATCCAGGGCAACACGTGGTGTCCACCTGGCATGTGGGTACGGACACAGGGAGTGGCGCAACCTGTGCGGTCCCGTGAAAGGATGGGGCGCCCGCGCACCGGAGCCGGCCGGAACGTCCTGGTCGGGGGTGGTATGCAGGGCGTGTCTGACGGCTTTGAGGCGAGAGGACCGGAGCGTACGTGAGCGAGAACCAGAACCTCCTCGCGGAGCAGCGCCGCGCCCTGATCCTGGACGAGGTCCGGCGCCGGGGCGGCGTGCGGGTCAACGAGCTGACCCGCAAACTCGGCGTGTCGGACATGACGGTGCGCCGGGATCTGGACGCGCTGGCCCGGCAGGGTGTGCTGGAGAAGGTGCACGGCGGCGCGGTGCCGGTGGTCGAGGCGAGCACCCACGAGCCGGGGTTCGAGGCCAAGTCGGGGCTGGAGCTGACCGCCAAGGAGGACATCGCGCGGGCCGCCGCCGAACTGGTCGTGCCGGGTACGGCGATCGCCCTGTCCGGCGGTACCACGACGTACGCGCTCGCCCATCACCTGCTGGAGGTCCCCGACCTGACCGTGGTGACGAACTCGGTGCGGGTCGCGGACGTCTTCCACGCGGCCCAGCGGGTCTCCGGGCAGCGCCAGGGCGCGGCGACGGTGGTCCTGACCGGCGGGGTGCGCACCCCGTCCGACTCGCTGGTCGGCCCGGTGGCCGACCAGGCGATCGCGGCGCTCCACTTCGACCTGCTCTTCCTCGGCGTGCACGGCATATCGATCGAGGCCGGTCTCTCCACGCCGAACCTCGCGGAGGCGGAGACCAACCGCCGCCTGGTGCACTCGGCCCGTCGGGTCGTGGTGGTCGCGGACCACACCAAGTGGGGCACGGTGGGCCTGAGTTCGTTCGCCAAGCTGGAGCAGGTCGACACGCTGGTCACGGACGCGGGCCTGCCGGCCCCGGCACGTGCGGAGATCTCGGAGCATCTGCGCCGGCTGGTGGTGGCGGGCGAGGCGGAGAGCTGATCGCGTCCGCACCGCAGACATCTGACGGCCCATCAGTTATCGTGTCGGAGCCGGTCAACGGCCTTCTCGGCCAAGGGGGTTCTCGTCCATGACGCGCCGTCTGCGCCCCGTGGGGCTCGACTTCGTCGAGACCGCGCCCGTACGTCTGGTCTTCGCACGCGAGATGTCCGCGCCGCCCGAGCGGGTCTTTCACGCACTCAACGACGACGTGCCCGGCTGGGCGGAGTGGTTCGCCGCGGTGACCCACGCGGAGTCCGTCGACGACGGTGCCGGGCGTGACATCCGGCTCAAGGGCGGCGGGCGTTTCCGGGAGACGGTCATCGCGGCCAAGGAGGCGGAGGTGTACGCCTACCGGGTGGACCTGACCAACGCGCCCGGCGCGCACGCCATGGCGGAGGAGTGGCGGCTCGTCCCGTCGGGCGGCGGCACCCGCGTGCAGTGGACCTTCGCCGTGGACGGCACGGCGCCGTTCCGCCTCGTGGTCAGGATGGCGCGCGCAGGGCTGGGCCGGGCCTTCGGGAGCGCGGTGGCCGAACTGGACCGGCGCCTTACGCGGTAGCGGCTCAGCCGGCCCAGACTCCCGTCGCCAGCAGCGAGTCGATCGCCGCCGCGTAGGGCGCGACGTCCAGGCCCTGCCCGGCGAGCCACGTGTCCGAGTAGTACTTGTCGAGGTAGCGGTCACCCGGGTCGCACAGCAGTGTCACCACACTCCCCTGCCGTCCCTCGGCGACCATCTCGGCGACGATCTTCAGCGCGCTCCACAGCCCGGTCCCGGTCGATCCCCCGGCCTTGCGCCCGATCGCCCGCTCCAGCGCCCGCACCGCGGCCACGCTCGCCGCGTCCGGCACCTTCATCATCCGGTCGATGGCGCCCGGCACGAAGCTCGGCTCCATCCGCGGCCGCCCGATGCCCTCGATGCGGGACCCGCAGTCGCACGTGACGTCCGGATCGCCGGTGGTCCAGCCCTCGAAGAAGCAGGAGTTCTCGGGGTCGGCGACACAGATCCGCGTATCGCGCTGGGTGTAGTGGACATAGCGCGCGAGCGTCGCGGACGTACCGCCGGTCCCGGCGGTGGCGACGATCCAGGCGGGCTCCGGGAACCGTTCCAACTCCAGCTGGCGGAAGATGGATTCGGCGATGTTGTTGTTGCCGCGCCAGTCCGTGGCCCGTTCGGCGTAGGTGAACTGGTCCATGTAGTGGCCGCCGGTCTCCACCGCGAGGCGCGCGGACTCCTCGTACATCTTCCGGGAGTCGTCCACGAAGTGGCACCGCCCGCCGTGGAATTCGATGAGCCGGCATTTCTCGGCGCTGGTGGTGCGCGGCATGACGGCGATGAAGGGCACGCCGATGAGCTTGGCGAAGTACGCCTCGGAGACGGCCGTCGAGCCGCTGGAGGCCTCGATCACCGGCCGGTCCGGCCGGATCCAGCCATTGCACAGGCCGTAGAGGAAGAGCGAGCGGGCCAGCCGGTGCTTGAGGCTTCCTGTCGGGTGCGTGGACTCGTCCTTCAGGTACAGGTCGATGCCCCAGGCCTCGGGCAGCGGGAAGCGCAGCAGGTGGGTGTCCGCCGACCTGTTCGCATCCGCCTGGACTTTGCGGACGGCCTCTTTGAGCCAGTCGCGACATGCCGCGTCGCTGCGGTCGACGTCGAGGGTGACGCCGGTCCGGATCTGCGGGGTGATGCTCACGGCAGGACTCCTTAGGGCTTCGCGCCGACGACGTCCGAGCGCGGCCGACGCCTCGATCATAAGCACCTTCCACACCGCTTCCCACCTGCATAAACGCATCTTTGGGCAGCTCAAAGGCGCCCCTGGGGAGCAGTGGCGAGAACGCTTCGGGGGCGCACTGCGGCGAGTGCTCCGAGCGCCCCCGCCCGGCGGCCCCGGCGTACTGGTGCTGCGCGCCGAGGGCGGGCAGACTGCCACCGGACGGGACGAACGTCCCGAACGGGGGCGCACACTGGATCACGACACGGGCCGGAACGCGCCGGGCCGGGGCCGCAAGCTCCGGACGGCGACCGAGGCACTCGAAAAGGGGCGGGGCAGGATGGCGGAGCCGGAGTTCACGGCGAAGGGCGTGCGGATCGACAAGCGGCTGCGTTCGCTCACCCGGGCCGGTCAGGTCCGGATAAGGGACGGCAGGCTGCAGTTGCTGACGAGCTACGGCAGCGAGATCGACAGTGCGCCCGTGCAGGCCGTACGGGCCTCGAAGCCGTGGTTCGCGTCGCAGGACCGGGCTCTGGCCGACCTCAACGGCCAGCGCTACTCACTCACCCTGGGTGACCACGATCCGGCGCCGGGCGAGTCCGGTCCGCCCGCGGCGCGCCGCTTCATCGAGGCGGTACGGCGGGCCGCGGGGCGTGACCGCTGAACCGCGGCGAGTTGCGGGACCGTGTGCGCTGGGTCACGCTTGTCTCACGTCACTCTGGGTTTACCGGCGATAACGCTGCGAACCAGCCCGCCGGCCACGACAGCAGGCGGCCCCGTGGACGGCGGCGCCCTGCTGGATCCGTTCTCCGTGTTCTTCCGGACCTCACGTCGGGGAGTCGCAGCCGTGATCAAACACCCAAGCAGACACTGCTCGGTGGAGCTCCAAGCATTGCCCCCGCGGATCGGTCAGGTCCGCAGAATCGTATCTGCGCAGTTGCGGTACTGGCGCCTCGACCCGTTGATCGACCGGGCCGCGCTCGGTGTGACCGAGTTGCTGACCAACGTCCACCGGCACGCGCAGCCCGACAAGAACTGCACCGTGGAGATCGAGCTCCAGCTCGACCGCCTCACGGTGTCGGTCCGTGACCACGACCCACGCCTGCCCGTGATCGAGGACGGCACGGAGGTCGCGCTGATGGCCACCTGCGGCCGGGGGCTCGCGATGGTGGCGGCGGTCAGCGAGAGCTGGGGGGCGCGGCCGCACGACGACGGGAAAGTCGTGTGGTTCACCCTGCCCGCGCCGACGGCCGCACCGAAGCCGGCCCGCCCGCCGCGGCGGGTCGCCGAATCGGCGACCCGCCGGATCGGCGAGCCCGAACCCGCGCCCGCCGGTGCGCCCGCCCCCGCCCATGCGACCGCCGGTGCCCCGGCCCCCGCACACGCCACCGCCGCCGTGCCTGGCGCCGCGCACGCTCCCGCCCGCTCGGCTGTCGCCAGTTGAGCGGGCGGTGAGTCTCCTCGCCGCATCTCTCCCCCCGCATTCACTCCTGGGTCGTTCGCTCCCCGTCGACGACCCAGGGCACCTCAAGGCATACCGCCCGCGGGGCCGCTCCCGGCAGGCCTGCGGAGAGCGTCGGCCGCCGGCCCGCCGATGCGTTCCGTCGGCACCGCCGCGTCCACGCCGTCCGGGCTCGTACGGTGGGGTCGCCACCGCCGTACGGCCTCGCGGCGTACGCGACACGAGCCGCGTCCGGCGCCGCGGCGGGCGTGGTCATGCCGCGCCGGGTTTGCCGAGGCGGCCGAACTGCTCCTCCAGGACGGACAGCCTGCGCCAGTACTCGTCCTCGTCGATCTCGCCGGCGGCGAAGCGGCGGCCGAGGACCGCGAGCGGCGAGTCACCCGACGGCCGCCCCTCGTCCATCGGACGCCAGGGCCCGCCGCGGCCGCGCCACGCGGTGCGGCGCAGGAACGTGACGGTGCCGATCACGACGGCCGCCCAGATCAGCGGGAAGAACAGGATCCACGGGCCGGGGCCGCCGCCCCAGTTCGCCAGGGTCTGCATCTTGGTCCAACTCCTCCATCGGGAAGGTCTCGGTGTGCTGCCTTGAGCCTGACTCCGAGGCGGCGTCCGGGTCGTCGTGCGGACGACGGCAGTCGCCGTACCTCCCGGGGAGTACACGACCGCGGGCGCCGGGCTCCCGAAAGGACTGGCGTTCGCCGGCCCCGGACGGCGTAGACGCCGTGCGGGACCGCGGGGAGGCGGGTGTTCCCGCCGACCGGGTGATCCCCGGCCGCCTACGACCGCTGCCCCCGTCTCGGCGTCCAGCGGCGGGCCGCGGCCAGGCACGGGCAGTGGACGGCGGGCCCGGGATGCCGTATCCGCTGCCGCGGGTGCGGCTCCGCGGCCGGTGGCCGCGCCGGGTGCGGAGCACGTCGGCCGGATCCTCGCGGACGACCCGGCCCGGGCCTTCGCCGTCGAGTGCCGTCAGCCCTCAGGCAACGGAGATGTCGACCGACGGGCGGAGCTTCGCCGCGGCGGCCAGCGCTTCGTGGGCCGGGTGGGCCTCGAAGGCGGCCAACAATTCCTGGTCGGCGGGGAGTCCGGCCGCCGGGTAGGCGATCTGCTCGTAGGCCGCCTGGAAGCGCGGGCCCCAGCGGCGGGTGCCGAGGCGGGCCGTGCGGGAGCAGTTGTCGACCATGTACGCCACGTCGCGAGCGTGCATGTAGGGCAGCAGCGAGTCCACCGCCTCGATGACGGACTCGTTGACGATCTCGGACCAGGGGTGGCCGCGCTCGGCGAACTCGTCGACCTGCGCCATCATCGTGGCCACGAACACCCCGGCGGTGAACGGCTCGACGGGCAGCTCCCGTCCGGTCCGCCGGGCCCGCACCCGCTCCCCCGCCGCCCACATCGGTGAACCGCCGATCCGGCTCATCTCCCGCGTCCCGAGCCGGCGTTCGGCCAGGACCACGCTGCGCAGCTCGGTGCCGTCGGCGACCTCGTCGTAGATCTCCGCGACGATCTCGCGGGCGGGTGCGTAGGCCGCCGTGTACGCCCGGTCGAACTCCTCCCGGACGGCCGTGTCGAGGTTCTCCCGGACCGCCCTGATGCCCGCCCGGGAGATGGTCCGGGCGATGGGCCCGGTCACGTTCGCGCAGGACCGCTCGTACGCCGTCACCTCGTCGTCCCCGGCAAGCCGGTAACGGCTGTACAGGCTCTCCACGATGCCGTGCACGGCGCCGAGCAGAATGGCGCGCTCGCCGACGATGTCGGAGCGGTACTCGCTCTCCAGGGTGGTGCGGAAGGTGTACGGCGCCCCGAGCGCGACCGACCAGCCGAGCGCGAGGTCGGTGGCCCGGCCGTCGGGGTCCGCGTGCACGGCGAAACTGCTGTTGATCCCGGCGCCGTTGGTCTGCACGCCCTGTTCGTACAGGCGGCGCACGGAGTCGCCCATCCCCTTGGGACAGACGGCGATCACACCGTGGCCGGCCGGGAAGTCACCGCCGCTCTCGCGGAGATGGCCGAGCAGGAATCCGTGCGAAAGGCCGATGACCGCGCCGGGCCTGAGGACCTCGAAGATCTCCTGGTGGTGGGCGGCGAGGGCGGCGTCGGCGATCAGCAGGAGGAGCAGGTCGCTGTCGGCGGCGACGGCGAGCCAGTCACCGAGAGTGCCGTTCTCCTCGGTGAAGCCGTGCTCGCGGGCGTCGGCGGCCGAGGCGGAGCCGGGGCGCAGGCCGACGGTGACCGTGATGCCGGTGCCGGCGAGGGAGTCACGCAGGTTGCGGGCCTGGGCGCGGCCCTGCGGGCCCCAGCCCAGGACGCCGATCCTGCTCACCCCGGCGAACGCCTGGGGCAGCAGGGGGAAGAGGTGCCGTCCGCCACGCAGGATGGTCTCCGTGCCGCCGGGCACGTCCATGGTCTCGAGTGCGAAGACGCCGGAGGTGTAGCTGGTCGTCGAGGTCATGGTCGAGTTGTAGGCTCCGGGCGAACGTTGCGACAAGCGCAACTTTCGCAGCGGGCTGTTGCGGATTATGAAAGGGCCTGGTCACAGGGTGCTGGACGATCAACGGGGGCTGCGGCTCTTCCTCCACCTCGCGCAGTCGCTGAACTTCGGGCGGACCAGTCTGGACTGCCATGTCAGCCCGGCGACGCTGACCCGGACCGTGCAGCGGCTGGAGACGGAGCTGGGGCACCGGCTGTTCGACCGGGGCCCGCGCGGGGTGTCCCTGACCGCGGAGGGCCGGCGGTTTCGCGAATACGCGGTACAGGCGCTGGAGTTGTGGCAGGCCTACCGCGACGAACGCCCCGATCCGGCCGATCTCACCGGCAGGCTCACGGTGTTCGCCACCGTGACCGCCTGCCAGACCCTGCTGCCCGATCTCCTGGCGCCGTTCCGTACGGCGCATCCCCAGGTGCGGCTCGATCTGCGCACCGGGGACGCGGCGGCCGCGCTGGCCCGGCTCGACGAGGGCGAGGCCGATGTGGCCGTGGCCGGGATCCCGGCACGGCTCCCGGGACCGCTGGTCGGCCGGACGCTCACGGTGACCGACCTGGTCCTGGTGACCGCGCGCGACCGCCCGGACCCCGGTCTGGACGGCCCGTTCGTCCTCCCCCAGCGCGGTCTGGTGCGCGAGGCGGCCGACCGCTGGCTCCGGGCCCGGGGGCGGCCCGGGGCCGTCGCCTGTGAACCGGACGGCCACGAGGCCCTGCTGGCCCTGGTGGCCCTGGGCTGCGGCACGGGGGTGGTCCCCCGGCTGGTCCTGGAACACAGCGCGGTGCGGGACCGGATCGCGGTGCTGCCGGCCGACCCCGCGCCGGAGCCGTTCCCCATCGGTCTGTGCGTACGCCGGTCCGACCTCAGGCGGCCGCTGGTGGCGGCGTTGTGGAGCCTGACGGCGCACTGGTAGGCGGGCGGCGGGCCGGTTACCGAAGTGCCCCCAGCGGGTCGTCCAGCACCGGCTGCCAGGCCAACTCGGCTGCTCCCACGAGGCTGTTGTGGCTCAGCGTGCACGGCAGGATCGGCACGCTGCCGCTCTGGCCCCACAGGCTGCGGTCGGCGACGACGGCGCGCAGCCGCTCCGGGTCGGCGTCCAGCAGGGTGCGGTGCAGGCCGCCGAGGATGACGCGGTCGGGGTTGAGGATGTTGACCAGCCCTGCCAGGCCGAGGCCGAGCCGGTCGATCAGGGCCTCGGTGGCCCTGCGGACGGTCGGGTCGGCGTACTGGTCGCGGATCAGGTCCTCGGCCTGCCGGAGCAGCGACACCTCGGGACCGGGAGCGCGGCCCGCCTCGATCAGCAGCGCCAGCGGATCGGCCTCCACGTCCAGACAGCCCCGGCTGCCGCAGTGGCAGGGGCGGCCCTCGGGGTTCACGGCGAGGTGACCGACCTCCAGCGCGAGGCCCGAACTCCCCGTGTGCAGGCGGCCGTCCAGGACCAGCGCGCCGCCGACGCCCCGGTGCCCGGTGGCCACGCACAGCAGATCCCGGGCGCCCCGGCCCGCGCCGTGCCGGTGCTCGGCGAGCGCGGCCAGGTTCACGTCGTTGCCCGCGAACGCCGGACCGGTGATCCCGGCCGCCCGCACACACTCCGCGAAGATCCGGCGCACCGGTGCCCCGACCGGCCAGGCCAGGTGGAGGGGGTTGAGGGCCAGGCCCTCCGGCTCCGCGACGGCGGACGGCACGGCGAGACCGGCGCCGACGCAGCGGCGGCCGGTGGTGCGCAGCAGGTCGGCGCCCGCCTCCACCACCGAGCCGAGCACCTTGGCCGGATCGGCGTCGACCGCCTCGCAGCCGGGCGCGGTGGCGACGATGCTGCCGCCCAGGCCGACCAGCGCCGCGCGGAAACCGTCGGCGTGAACCTGCGCGGCGAGGGCGACCGGGCCGTTCTCGGCGACCTCAAGGCGGTGGGAGGGGCGGCCCTGCGAACCCGCGGCGGCGCCGGGGTGAGCGTCGACCCTGATCAGGCCGAGCGCCTCCAGTTCGGCGGCGACGGCACCGGCCGTGGCCCGGGTGACGCCGAGTTCCGCGGTGAGCACCGCGCGGGTGGGGGCGCGGCCGGTGTGCACGAGTTCCAGCGCGGGGCCGAGTGCGCCGCGCCCTCGGTCCAACCGGGGTTTCGAGGTTCCGTTCCCCGTCGGGCCGGGGGCCGCCTTTCCGCTCATGAGAGGGAGTCTGCCATGATCCGCAGGAGGGGCCGTATCGAAGGTGCGGCGCCGTCGGGGCTGGTCGCGTCCACGCGGTGGTAGCCGCATGTCGACACCGCCCCGCGCCCCTTTGGGGGCGCGCTCCAGCCGGGGTTCGTCAAAAGCCGCTCACTCTCAGCGTGACGTTGAGGCGGCCGGTCAGGCCCAGCTCCGGGGGCGCCGTGCCCGGGTACACCCTCGGCACCCCGTGGTAGGCGAGCCGCGACTCGCCCCCGAACACGAACAGGTCCCCCGACCGCAGCTCCACGTCCGTGTACGGCTTCCCTCGGCTCTCCGTGTTGCCGAAACGGAAGACGCACGTGTCCCCCAGGCTCAGCGACACCACCGGCGCGTCCGAGCGCTCGTCGGCGTCACGGTGCATGCCCATGCGGGCGTCGGCGCCGTAGAAGTTGATCAAAGCGATGTCGTACGACAATCCGCCGACCGCTTCCGGGCCGAGGGCGTCGGCCGCCGCGCGGCGGCCCAGTTCGTCGAGCCAGGCCGGGAACGGCTTCACGGGGCTGCCGTCGCCGTCGACGGCCGTGCGGGCGTAGGAGTACGGGTACCAGTGCCAGCCCAGGCAGACCTGGCGGGCGGTCATCGTGCCGCCCTGGGGCGTGCGGACCGTGCGCAGGCCCGCCGGGGGCCGGGCCCAGTCGCGGCAGGCGGTGAGCAGCGCGCGCTGCCGGTCCGCGTGCAGCCAGTCAGGGACGTGCACGGCGCCCGGCGCGATGCGGGCGCGCGCCCTCGGGAACAGCTCGTCCTCCATGCCCCCATCCTGCCCGACCGGGCCTGAGCTGCGATTCGGCTAGCCTGGACGCACGATGAGCGACCGTATGACGACTGCCTGGGGCGAGTTCGAGCTGTCCCGTTTTCCGGAGGATCCGCGCGACCGGCTGCGTGCCTGGGACGCCTCCGACGCGTACCTGCTGCGGTATCTCGACCGGGAGCGGATCGGACTGTCCGGCACGGTGGTGGTGCTCGGCGACCGCTGGGGGGCGCTGGTCACGGCGCTGGCGGAGCACCGGCCGGCGCAGATCACCGACTCGTACCTGAGCCAGGAGGCGACCCGGGTGAACCTGGGGCGCGCGGGTGTCGAGCCGGGCGCGGTGCGGCTGCTGACCACCCAGGATCCGCCGCCGGAGCGGGTGGACGTGCTGCTGGTGAGGGTTCCCAAGAGCCTTGCGCTCCTTGAGGACCAGCTGCTGCGGCTGGCGCCCGCCGTGCACGCGGGCACGGTCGTGGTCGGCACCGGCATGGTCAAGGAGATCCACACGTCGACGCTCCGGTTGTTCGAGCGGATCCTCGGGCCGACCCGGACCTCACTGGCCGAGCAGAAGGCCCGGCTGATCCACTGCACGCCGGACCCGTCGCTGGAGCGCCCGGAGAATCCGTGGCCGTACAGCTACGCGCTGCCCGAGGGCGTCGGCGCGGTCTCCGGGCGTACGGTCGTCAACCACGCGGGGGTCTTCTGCGCCGACCGGCTCGACATCGGGACCCGGTTCTTCCTGGCCCATCTGCCGGCCGGAGGACGGCGGATCGTGGACCTGGGGTGCGGGAACGGGGTCGTGGGGACGGCGGTGGCGCTGGCCGATCCGACGGCCGAGGTGCTGTTCGTGGACGAGTCGTTCCAGGCGATCGCCTCGGCGGAGGCCACCTACAAGGCCAACGGGGTGCCCGGGCACGCCGAGTTCCGGGTCGGGGACGGGCTGGCGGGGGTGGCCGCCGGGAGCGTGGACGTGGTGCTCAACAACCCGCCGTTCCACTCCCACCAGGCGACCACCGAAGCGACGGCGTGGCGGATGTTCAGCGGGGCGAAACGGGCGCTGCGGCCGGGCGGCGAGCTGTGGGTGATCGGCAACCGGCATCTGGGCTACCACGTGACGCTGCGCCGCCTGTTCGGCAACAGCGAACTGGTGGCGAGCGACCCGAAGTTCGTGGTGCTCAAGGCCGTCAAGCGAGGGTAGTCCGGCCGGCCGGCACACGGAGCGTTCGTCGGCGTAGTCGAGGACGACGAGGTCGTCGGCGGCCTCCGTGACGGGGGTGCCGGGGTCGGCGGTGATCGCCGCGGTGCGCACCCGTCCCTTCAACTCGCCGAGCAGTTCCAGCACTTCGGTGGTGGTGCCGGACCGGGTCAGGGCCGGCACCCGGTCGTAGGACCGCCCGTGCGGGAACTCCGAGGCGGCGAAGGCGTCCGTCTCGCCGTGCCCCGCCCTCTCGCGCAGTACGGCCGCGGCCTGGGCCATGAAACAGGAGGTGCCGCACCCGACGATCGCGACCCGCTCGCCCGGGGCCGGGAGCGCGTGGGCTTCACGGGCCGCCTGGGCGGCGGCTCGTGTCCAGCACTCGGGCTGGCCGTTCAGCTCGTGGATGATATGGGACTATCACCAGCCCTCCCCTGCGATGATTGTTCTTGCAAGATAGAGCGAGCTTTCAATCACAATCGAGCATTCCGCCTCAGATCGGGTGCGCTAGGGTCGCCGGGAGATCGAGGAACGGAGGGGCGGATGTCGCGCGATGCCCGCTGGAAGGCGCTGCTCGAGCTGCTGGCCGAGCGCGGCCGCCTTGAGGTCGAGCAGGCGGCGGCCGAGCTGGCGGTCTCGGCGGCCACCATCCGCCGGGACCTCGACCAGCTCGCCGAGCAGCAGATGCTGGTGCGCACCCGGGGCGGGGCGGTGGTGCACGGGGTGTCGTACGAGCTGCCGTTGCGCTACAAGACGGCCCGGCAGGCCTCCCAGAAGCAGCGGATCGCCAAGGCGGTGGCGGATCTGGTCACGCCGGGCGAGGCGGTGGGGCTGACCGGCGGTACCACCACCACGGAGGTGGCCCGTGCCCTGGCCGTACGCGCGGACCTCACCACCGGCACCCCGGCGCTGACGGTCGTCACGAACGCGCTCAACATCGCCAACGAGCTCGCGGTGCGGCCCCAGTTCAAGATCGTGGTGACGGGCGGGGTGGCGCGCCCCCAGTCCTACGAGCTGGTAGGGCCGCTCGCGAACGGGGTGCTGGGTCAGATCACCCTTGATGTGGCGGTGCTCGGGGTGGTCGGCTTCGACGTCACGCACGGGGCGGCGGCCCACGACGAGGCGGAGGCCGCGGTCAACCGGCTGCTGTGCGAGCGTGCGGCCCGCGTGGTCGTCGCCGCCGACTCCAGCAAGCTGGGCGCGCGGGCGTTCGCCCGGATCTGCCCGGCGGAACTGGTGGACACGCTGGTCACGGACACGGCGGCAACGCCGGATGCGGTGCGCCGGTTCGAGGAGGCGGGGATCCGGGTCCTGACCGCGTGACGCGACGCGCCGCTGCGGCTCGGCTCTCGGTCACATCCCGCTGGTGTCCGCGCTGACGAATCCCGCGCCCCGCTGGTCGTTGCAGCCGAACACGGGCCGGTCGGCCGGATCCGGCCAGCTCTGCTGGGCCTGGAGGGCGACGCTCACCAGGGTCAGCAGCAGGTCGACGTCGCTCGCCGCGTCGAGCCGGAAGGTCACCCACTGCGAACCCGGCACGATCCGGATCGCCCCCGTGCGCCTGAGGTTCTTGGCGAAGTGCCGGATGGCGTGGGCGGTGAGACGCAGGTCCACATCGCGTTCGGAGTGGAAGTGCGCGATCTCGCCCTGCGACGAACTCACCGCCTGCCCCAGCCCGCAGCTCGGTACGGCCTGGGTCAGGTCGGGCCAGGTCGCCAGTTGCGCCAGAGCACGCGCGGCCAACGTCATGGGGCCATCATGGCCCGCTCACTCTCCGGTAACCAACCAGCGAGCAGTTATTAACCGAGCTGTTGCCGGACTACGTCCGAACACAGACACCGGGGACGAGCGAATGTCCGCGGAATGTCAGCAGTTCGAGGGACGGAGGGTATCTCCCGGACGTCCGGGAGCGCCGTGGCCGGCGTCACGTGGCGCGCGGGTCCGGCATCTGCCCTACGCACGCCTGGCAGTCGTCGCCGCGAACGCGTCGGCGGCGGCGAGGTCGAAGTCCCCGTGATCACTGCCGAGGCCCTGGGCGACCAGTGCCGCCACGGCGTTGCCGAGGACCGCGGAGTCGTACGCGGTGCGGCCCAGCCCCATCCCGTAGACGAATCCGGCCGAGAAGGCGTCGCCGCAGCCGGTGGTGTCCACTACGTCGGTCTCGAAGGCGGGCACCGGCTCGGCGCCCTCTGCGGTGACCAGCAGCGCGCCGTCGCCGCCTCGGGTGACCGCGACCAGCCCGGCGCCGGCGCCGAGCAGCTTCTTCGCACCCGCCACCAGATCGTCCTCGCCGGAGAAGCCCAGCACCTGGTCGTCGTTGGGCAGGAGATGGTCGACGTAGGGCAGCGCCGCCGCGATCTGCTCGAAGCTGCCGAGGGCGCCGGGCGCGAGCAGGTCCACGGAGGTCGTCACGCCGTGCTCCTTGGCGAAGTGCAGGATGCGCGCGGCGGCGTCGACGCCGATCAACTCCGGTCCCCCGAGGTGGAGATGGCCGGCTTCGGCGAGGGCGTCCCAGGGCACGTCGTCGACGCCGTAGGTGATGTTGGCGCCCAGCAGGTGCAGCGAGGGCCGGTCGCCGCTCGGGCGGATGGGCAGCACGCTCGCCGAGGTGGCGGTGTCGGTACGGCGGACGAGGAAGCCGGTGTCGATCCCGGCCCTGCCGAGCAGTTGCACCAGCATGTCGCCGGTCGCGTCGGCGCCGACGGCCCCGGCGCTCTGCACGGTGGCACCGAGTTTGGCGAGGCTGAGCGCGGTCCCGCCGGCGGTCCCGGCCGCGGTCATCCTGATGTCCTCGACCAGGGTGGCGCCCTGGCCCTCGGGTATCGCGTCCACCGGCCGGACCAGCACGTCCAGCACGTGCACGCCCATCGTGACGACTCTCATGGCTTGCCCTCCTGCAGGGATTGGGTGGTGCCGTAGTTCCGGGCGATCGCGGCTTCGATCACCGCAAGTTGCTGCCGTTCGTCCAGGACGCGGGGCGTGCCGAGGGCCGCCGCGTGCTGGTAGACACCGCAGGCCCATTCGAGCAACAGGGCGTTCTCGACCGCCTTGTCGAGGGTCGGGCCGACGGTGACCGAGCCGTGGTTCGCCATCAGGGCGGCGCTGCGGCCGTCGAGCGCGGTGAGCACCGACTCGGCCAGTTCCGGGGTGCCGAAGGTGGCGTACGGCGCCACCCGGACGGTGCCGCCGAGGGCGAGCAACTGGTAGTGGACGCAGGGCAGTTCGTCGAGCACACAGGAGAGGGCGGTGGCCATCGGGGCGTGCGTGTGGACGACCGCGGCGGCGCCGTGACGCCGGTAGACCCCGAGGTGCAGGTCGAGTTCGGAAGTCGGTTGCAGGGTCCCGGCGACGACCTTGCCGTCCAGGTCGACCACCGTCACCTGGCCCGCGGTGAGCTGGGCGAGCACCGCGCCGGTCGCGGTGACCGCGACCCGGTCCCCCACCCGCACGCTGACGTTGCCCGCCGTGCCGATGAGCAGGCCCGCCGCTCCGAGACGACGGCAGACGTCCGCCACCGCGGCCCGCTCCTGAACCAGCGCGGAGCTTGAGTCCGTCATGGCCGCGACGGTAACCTAAACCTGAAACAAAGTCACGTTCAGATTCAGGAGCCGCAGGTGAGCGAGCCGAGCGCCGAGGAGGCCGGGACCGTGCTGCGTCGGACTCCCCAACAGGCCCGCAGCAAAGCCCGGTTGGCACGGGTGCTGCAGGCGGCGGAGCGCGTGCTGATCGCCGAGGGCGTACCGGCCCTGACCACGACCCGGGTCGCGGCGGAGGCCGGGGTGTCGGTCGGCTCGCTGTACCAGTACCTGCCCGACCGGGACGCGATCATCGACGCGCTGGCGGCCACGTACTTCTCCCGGCTCGAAGCGCTGATGGAGGAGTTCGTGCGCAGCGCGGCGACGGAGCGCTGGCCCGACCCGGTCGGCGTGCTGATCGACACGTACGCCGGGCTCTACCGCACCGAACAGGGCTTCAGGGCCCTGTGGTTCGGCAGCGGTCTGACTGACCGGACCCGAGCGGCGGACCGCGAGCACAAGCGCCGGATGGCCGACGGGGTGCGCCGGGTACTGCTCGCGCTGGGCATCGCCGACGACGCGCCGGGGCTCGGCCCCGCGTGCCATGCCGCCGTCCTGGCCGCCGACGCGCTCGCCCAGGAGGCCTTCCGCCGCGACCCCGAGGGCGACACGGCTCTCCTCGACGAGGCGAAGGTCATGCTGCGCGGCTACCTCACGGACCTCGCGGGGAGGCGCGGGCCGCGGGACGGCTGAGCGCCACCGGCCGCACGGCGGGCGCCGTGCCTTCGTACGCCTGCCCGTACGGCGTCCGCGGTTCCGGTCCGCCGCCCCGGCGCAGTTCCTCACCGCCCCCAAGGCCCCGGCCGAGAGCGATCGGCGCGAGCACACCCGTCGGCGGCCGATGCCCCATGCCGCCGCCGCCACCGCCACCGCCACCAGTGGGAGGAGAAGCACCGCACACCCGCTGACGGCGAGCGGGAGGCGGCCGGGGGCCGGTGCCGCGCGCAGAGGTCCGGTCGGCGGCGCGCCCGGCACACCGCCGAGCGCGCCCGCCGCGCGGGCCAGCCCGGCCACCCGCGGACGACGCCCCGGCCCGCGGAACGATCCGCCTGAACGATCCGCGTCGACCGGGGCGGCGGTCCGGTCCCGGTGGCCGCCCACCACCCTTGTCCCGTCCGCCGCCCTCACCTAGCCTGCATTTGTGCCGCTAATAAACAAAATCCGGACGCACAACGCCGTGCCCGGAAACGCCCTCGTCCGACTCCGCGTGGCCCTGACCGTCTTCTTCGCCATGGACGGCTTCGTCTTCGCCGGTTGGGTCGTCCGCATCCCGGCCGTCAAGGAACAGACCGGCGCCTCGGCCGGCGCCCTGGGTCTCGCCCTGCTCGGCGTCTCGGCCGGAGCCGTGATCACGATGATGTTCACCGGCCGGCTGTGCCGCCGCTACGGCTCCCACCTCGTGACCGTCGTCTGCGCCGTCCTGCTCTCCCTCAGTGTCGCCCTGCCCCCGCTCACCCACTCGGTCCTGGCCCTCGGCGCCGTACTGCTGGTCTTCGGCAGTGCCTACGGCGGCATCAACGTGGCCTTCAACAGCGCCGCGGTCGACCTGGTACGCGCCCTCCGCCGCCCGGTCATGCCCAGCTTCCACGCCGCCTTCAGCCTGGGCGGCATGATCGGCGCCGGCCTGGGCGCCCTGATCGCCGGAGTGCTGACGCCCACGCAACACCTGCTCGCCCTCACCGCCGTCGGCCTCGTGGTCACCCTGTTCGCGGGCCGCACGCTCCTGCGCACTCCCGCGCCGGCCACGCCCGAGGACGACCCAGCGCAGACGACATCCGTACCGCACCGCCTGGCCCCCGGCACCCGGCTGCTCGTCGTCACGTTCGGCCTGATCGCCCTGTGCACGGCCTACGGCGAGGGCGCCATGGCCGACTGGAGCGCCCTGCACCTGGAGCAGGACCTCGGCGCCGCACCCGGCACGGCCGCCGTCGGCTACTCCTGCTTCGCCCTCGCCATGACCGTCGGCCGGCTCAGCGGCACCAGACTGCTCGAGGTCCTGGGCCAGACCCGCACCCTGGTCTTCGGCGGCACCACCGCCGCGACCGGCATGCTGCTCGGCGCACTCGCCCCGGCCCTGTGGGCGGCCCTCCTCGGATTCGCCATCACCGGACTGGGCCTCGCCAACCTCTTCCCCGTCGCCGTCGAACGCGCGGGCAGGCTGGCCGGCCCCGAGGGGGTCGCCATCGCCTCCACGTTCGGCTACGGCGGCATGCTCCTGGGACCACCCGCCATCGGTTTCATGGCGGACTGGCTCTCCCTCCCCGCCGCCCTCACCACCGTCGCCGTCCTCGCCGCCACCGCCGCGGCCATCGCACTGCTGACCCGGCGCACGGCAGGGCACTGACCGGAGGTTCCCGCCCGTCCGCCGTCCGCACGCCCGTGCGGACGAGCGTGCGGGCGTGCGGGCGTGCGGGCGTGCGGGCGTGCGGCCAGGGCATCGCCTCAGTCCAGCAGTCCCGGTTCCGGTAGCGGCTCCAGTACCCCGGCCAGCCGCGCGGTGTCGGCGCCTGTCCAACCGGGCGGGCTCGTGATCTCCGCCCACGCGCTCGTCGGCAGGGTTCCGTACCGGTGTCCGAATCCGTCCGGCACGCTGTCGGCGCCTGCCAGGTCGCACGCCACCTGCCAGGACGTCAGCAGCGGGTACCACCGCATCGCCGGTGAGACGTCGCGGGCCCGCGGCCGGTCCAGCCAGTCCGGCCTGCGGAGGGCGAGGCCGGGCGACCACCAGACGACGGGGTCGGAGCCGTTCTGGAGGTAGACCGCGCGGGGCTCGCCCCAGGGCGCGTCCGGGATGCCGTAGTCCGCCGGCACCTGCGCGAAGCGCACATGCGCCCCGTCGGCGACCACCGGCCGCCACTCGGGGCTGCCCGGCTGCCGCCGTGCGGTGACCGTCTTCCACAGCGGGTTGTCGTAGGTCGGGCCGACGAACAGCGCGCCGCCGGTCTCGGCGACGAGCGCGGCAGGGGAACCGTTCAGGGCGGACTCCATGGAGAAGGATCCGAGGCTCTCGCCGTAGAGGACGAGCCGGGGACGGGAGCCGGCGGGGAGCGTCCGCCACTTGGTGTAGACGGCGTCGAAGAGGGCACGTCCGGTGGCGGCGGCCTCGTCCTCGGTGAGCGCGGATACCCAGCTGGGGAGATACGAGTACTGCATGGCGACCTCGGCGGTGTCGCCGTGCCACATGTACTCCAGGGGTTTGCTGCCCTGGTCGTTGATCCAGCCGGTGCCGGTGGTGCCCATGACGGCGAGGACCGTGCGGGAGAAGCCGCCGGTGCGTTCGAGTTCGCGTACGGCGAGGGCGGCGCGTTCACCGAGGGTGTCGGCGGAGCGCAGGCCGACATAGACCCGTACCGGATCCTTCGCCGGGCGGCCGGTGAAGGCGGCGATGTCGGCGCGGGGCGTGGCCGTGCCGACGAAGTCGCGGCCCTTGGCGCCCAGCGTGTCCCAGCGGGCGGCGGAGCCGGGGCTGCCGGAGAGGGTGGGCAGGGTGGACTGGTGGACGCCCTCGGTGGTGCCCTGGTCGGCGAGCGAGGCGCCGCTCTCGATCGCGTCCAGCGCGGCGCGCAGCAGGAAGCCCTGGACGATTCCGACGATCACGAAGGCGGCCAGGACGACCCCGGTGGCGCAGGCGACGGGGCGCGGGACGAGCGCGCCGAACGCGTGAACGACCACGCGGGTGGAGAGCCGTACCACGCGGGCGGCCAGGAGCAGCAGCGCCACGACCAGCGCGGCCACGAACGGGACGAGCGCCCACTGCCACCAGACAATGTGCGGGGGCAGGGTCACCGCCCGGCGGACCTGTCCCTCCCAGCGGACGCTCCAGGCGGTGACGGTGACCACCGCGGCGGCGCCGAGCACGCCCAGGGCGGCCCAGAGGGTACGGCGGGTCCGTGGGCGGACGCGGCCGCCGGCCCAGCTCAGCAGCAGCCGGGCGAGGGTCTCCAGCACGGCGCCGACGGCGTAGCCGACGGCCGCCGAGACGCCGGCCACGAGTCCCTGGAGCCACCAGGCACGCGGGAGCAGGGAGGGGGTGAGGGACAGGCAGTAGCACAGCACCGCCACGCCGACGCCGCCCCAGCACGGCCGCCGACGGACCACCCGGTCGGGGCCCGCATGCCGGCGCACCCGCTCCGCCGTCCGCCGGGTCCCGTCCTTCATACGATTCAGAGCCCTGCCCGCACCACTCACTTGGCCACCTCGGGACCACGATCGGCCACCGCATCCGCCGCCGCATCCGGAAAGTCCCCCAGGTTCACCCTTCCTCGCGGGAAAAGGTGCAAGCCGGCACGAGGTGTCCCATCGTGGTGGGCATGGCCCAGGCCCGGACGACCGCGAACGCACGCTCCACCCCGCCTGCGGCCGGACTGACGCCGACCGCGCCGACCGCGGCGGCAGGCGGCTCGGTGGCCGGTGCCGGTGTTCTCCGGCGGGGCACGAGCGAGCGCGCCGCTCGGCAGGCCGTCACCCGGGCCGCCCGCGCCCTGTCGCCGAAGGCGGGGATCCGGGTCGTCCCCGTCGTCGGCGCCGCACCGGGCGGGGGTCGCGGCGGCGGGCACCGCACGCCCTGCCGCACGCCGGGCGCCCCGACCGGGTTCTGACACCCCCTCGGCATGCCGCTCGCCCGGTTCCCCCGGCTCCCCACCCGCCCCGCCCTGGCGGCTGCGGTGGCCGTGCTGGTATCGGCGAACCTGCTGGACAACCGCTGGGCCGGGTCCTGGATCCTGCTCACCGCGGTCGTCGTCTCGGCCGTCCTGGTGGGGCTGCTGTTCTGGGCCGGGGGCAACTGGTTGGAACTGGGGCTCGGCCGCGACACCCTCGGCGACGGGGCACGTTGGGCGGTCACTTTGATCGGGATCGTCGCGGCGGTCTATCTGGGCGGGGCCTTGCTGCCGGTCACCCGTGGACTGTTCGCGGACCAGCGGACGGACGCGCTGAACGGGCCGGAGATCGCCTTCAAGGCGCTGGTCGTGGTGCCCGTGGGGACGGTACTGCTGGAGGAGACGGCCTTCCGCGGGGTGCTGTTCGCACTCCTGCGCCGCCTGCGCACGGCCACCACGGCGGCCGTCGTCTCCTCCGTGCTCTTCGGCCTGTGGCACATCCTGCCCTCGCTGAACCTCGACAAGGACAAGCCGACGCTGGGTTCGCTCTTCGGGCACTCGGTCGCCGGGGCCGTGCTGGTGGACATCGGCGCGGTGCTGTTCACGGCCGTGGCGGGCTGTCTGCTGTGCTGGCTGCGCGATCGCAGCGGCTCCCTGCTGGCGCCGATGGCCCTGCACTGGGCGGTCAACGCGCTGGGGTACACGGTGGGGTTCCTGCTGCGCTAGGGCCTGCTGCGAAAGTGGCGTCGCCGCCCGAAGGGCGGCCGCGCGGCGTCCGGTGCGGGCTCTGGGGATCCCCCCGGCCGAAGGCTGGGGGGAGTGCCGTCCGGAAGCCCTCGTACCGGGCGTACCCGGGCTTTCGGGCGGTGCGCCGAGAGGGCGCGCCGGGCGTCGCGCGGCAGACGGCACTTTCGCAACAGGCCCCAGCCGCGGGCACGGGCTCGTATCCGGCAGACTCACGGCATGGAGACTGACGAGTTTCTTGAGATCCTCGACCGGGAGGGCCGGTTGCTGGCCACGGCCGCCGCGGCGGCGGGGCTCGACGCCCCGGTTCCCACCTGCCCCGACTGGCGGGTGCGCGACCTGCTGCGGCACACCGGCACCATCCACCGGTGGGCCGCCGGTGTCGTCGCCGACGCCGAGACCTCACCCCGCCCCGTTCCGGACCCGCCGGCCATCGACGGCACCGAGCTGACCGCCTGGTACCGGGAGGGCCACCGCCGGCTCGTCGACACCCTGGGCGGCGCACCGCGGGACATGAACTGCTGGACCTTCCACCCCGCCCCGGTCTCCGCACCGCTGGCCTTCTGGCTCCGCCGGCAGGCCCACGAGACGACCGTCCACCGCTACGACGCGGAGGCCGCGCGGGGCGGCCGGGCCACCCCGGTCGGCACGGACTTCGCGGTCGACGGGATCGACGAACTGCTGCGCGGCTTCCACGCCCGCACCCGCAGCCGGGTCCGCAGCGAACACCCACGGGTGATGGTGGTGCGCACGGTCGACGCGGACGCCGCCTGGACCGTACGGCTGTCGGCGCGGCCGCCGGTCACGGGACTCGGCGCGCACGACGACGCGACGGCCGAACTCGCGGGCCCCGCCGACCAGTTGTACCTGGCCCTGTGGAACCGGGTGCCGGTGCCGACGGTGCACGGCGACCCCGAGGTGGTGGACCTGTGGCTGACGAACTCCGGTATCTGACCGGCCGGCCAGGGCAGGCGGCCGGACCGGCCGCTCTCAGCTCGGTTCGGCGGCCAGCATCCGGGTGAGCACCGCGCGCTGCACCGGCAGCACCTCGCCGTGCAGCGCGCGCCCCTTGCCGGTGAGCGCCACCCGCACGCCGCGCCGGTCCTCCGGGCACATGGTCCGCTCGACCAGGCCGTCCTTCTCCAGGCGGGCGATCAGCCGGGACAGCGCGCTCTGACTGAGGTGCACCCGTTCGGCGATCTCCTGGACCCGGAAGCTGCACGCGCGGTTCGCCGCCGGAGCGTCAGAGAGCAGGTCGAGGACCTCGAAGTCGCTGGCGCACAGGCCGTGGCCGTGCAGGGCGCGGTCGAGTTCGCACTGGGTGCGGGCGTGCAGGGCCAGGATGTCCCGCCATTGCTCCACCAGTGCCTGCTCGGGCTTCTTCGCCGCCATCGGGGCAACGTAGCAGAGAATCCCGACTGTTGCACAGTAATTAAATGCATTTGCATTCGATGCATGTGCATGTAGTCTCTCGGGTCATGACCTCTCCGCTCACCGCCCCCGTCGCCGGGGGACGCTGGACTCCCCGGCTCTGGGGCACCCTGCTGGTGCTCTGCGCCGCCATGTTCCTGGACGCGCTGGACGTGTCGATGGTCGGCGTCGCCCTGCCGTCGATAGGCTCCGACCTGCACCTGTCCACCTCGACGCTGCAATGGATCGTCAGCGGCTACATCCTGGGATACGGCGGCCTGCTCCTGCTCGGCGGCCGCACCGCCGATCTGCTGGGCAGGCGCCAGGTGTTCCTCGTGGCCCTCGCCGTCTTCGCGCTCGCCTCACTCCTGGGCGGCCTGGTCGACTCGGGTCCGCTGCTGATCGCCAGCCGCTTCGTCAAGGGCCTGAGCGCGGCCTTCACCGCCCCCGCCGGCCTCTCGATCATCACCACCACGTTCCCCGAGGGCCCGCTGCGCAACCGGGCCCTGTCCATCTACACCACCTGCGCGGCCACCGGCTTCTCCATGGGCCTGGTGCTGTCCGGCCTGCTCACCGAGGCCAGCTGGCGCCTCACCATGCTGCTGCCCGCCCCCATCGCCCTGGCCGCACTCCTCGCCGGCCTCCGGCTGCTGCCGCGCAGCTCCCGCGAACGCGACCACAACGGCTACGACATCCCCGGCGCCGTCCTCGGCACCGCCTCCATGCTGCTCCTGGTGTTCACCGTCGTGGAGGCCCCGCAGGTCGGCTGGGCGTCGGCCCGCACCCTGCTGTCCTTCCTCGCGGTCGCCGTCCTGCTGACCGTCTTCGTCCGGATCGAACGCCGCTCCCCGGGCCCGCTCATCCGCCTCGGCGTGCTCCGCTCGGGCAACCAGATCCGCGCCCAGCTCGGCGCGATCGCCTTCTTCGGCTCGTACGTCGGCTTCCAGTTCCTGACCACCCTGTACATGCAGTCCCTGCTCGGCTGGTCCGCGCTGCACACCGCGCTGGCCTTCCTGCCGGCCGGCGCGCTGGTGGCGGTGTCCTCGACCAAGGTCGGCGCGATCGTGGACCGCTTCGGCACCCCGCGGCTCATCGCGGCCGGCTTCGCGTTCATGGTCCTCGGCTACGCCCTGTTCCTCCGGGTCGACCTGAGCCCGGCCTACGCGGCGGCGATCCTGCCGTCGATGCTGCTGATCGGAGCGGCCTGCGCCCTGGTCTTCCCCTCCCTCAACATCCAGGCCACCAACGGCGTCGACGACCACGAGCAGGGCATGGTCTCCGGGCTCCTCAACACCTCGGTGCAGGTGGGCGGTGCGATCTTCCTGGCGATCGTCACGGCCGTGGTCACCGCGGGCGCGCCCGCCCACGCGACGCCGCAGGCGGTGCTCGACAGCTACCGTCCCGGCTTCCTGGTGGTCGCGGTCGTGGCCCTCGCCGGGCTGCTGATCACGCTCACGGGGCTGCGGGCCCGGCGCCCGCAGCAGACCGTCGTGATCGCCAGGTCCGCCTCCCTGGAGGCGGAGCGCGTGCCCGCGGGCGACTGAAGGGGGACGGCTGCGCACATGCGCCCGGCGGGGGACGTTGCCCCGCCGGGCGCCCGGCTGTGAGACTGTGGGGATGACGACGCACGGGGGACGGCGCGGTCAGGCCGAGCGGGCCGCGATCACCGTCGAGACCGGATACGCGCTGTGCAGTGCGGCGTTCGCGGCCGCGGCCGTCTACGGGGCGGTGGCCGGTCCGGCGCTGCTGTTCGAGCTGCCCGGCGGCCTGGAGCGCGCGCTGCCCGTCGTGGGCGCGGTGCTCGCGGCCGTGCTGTTCCCCGCCCGGGTCGTCAGCGTGCTGGTGAGGTTCCGGCACTCGTCTCAGCCCAGCCAGCCCGGCCGCACCAAGCCCGACTCATAGGCCAGCACGACCAGTTGGGCGCGGTCCCGGGCGCCCAGTTTGATCATCGTGCGGCTCACGTGGGTCTTGGCGGTGAGGGGGCTGACGACCAGGCGGCGGGCGATCTCCTCGTTGGACAGGCCGATGCCGACCAACGCCATCACCTCTTTCTCCCGTTCGGTCAGCCGGGCGAGCGCGTCGGCGGCGGCCGGTGCCTTGGAGCGGGCCGCGAACTCCGCGATCAGCCGGCGCGTCACCCCCGGCGACAGCAGCGCGTCCCCGGCCACCACCGCCCTGACCGCCCGCACCAGTTCGTCCGGCTCGGTGTCCTTGACCAGGAACCCGGAGGCTCCGGAACGGATCGCCTCGAAGACGTACTCGTCGAGCTCGAACGTCGTCAGCATGACCACCTTCACGTCCGTCAGCTCCGGCTCGCCGGTGACCCGGCGGGTCGCGGCCAGGCCGTCCAGACGCGGCATGCGGATGTCCATCAGGACGACGTCGGGGCGCAGTTCGCGCACCTTGCGCAGCGCCTCCTCGCCGTCCGCCGCCTCACCGGTCACCTCGATGTCCGGCTGTGCGTCGAGCAGCGCCCGGAAACCGGCCCGCACCAGCGACTGGTCGTCGGCGAGCAGTACCCGGATCATCGGTCCTCCCGGTCGTCCGACGGCAGTACGGCCAGCACCCGGAAGCCGCCGTCGGCGCGCGGTCCCGCCTCGATGGTGCCCCCCAGGGCGGCCGCCCGCTCCCGCATCCCGGCCAGCCCGTTCCCGCTGCCGCCCGCGTCCGCCCCGGTCGCCGGACCGTCGTCGTCGATCCGCAACCGCAGCTTCCCCGCGCCGTGTTCGAGCCGCACGCGCGCGTGCCGTGAACCGGAGTGCCGTACGACGTTGGTGAGGGCCTCCTGCACGATACGGAAGGCGGCCAGGTCGGCGCCGGGCGGCAGGCGCGGCGGCTCCCCCGTCACCTCGACGGTGAGTCCGGTGGCCGCCGCCTGTTCCACCAGTTCCGGCAGCCGCCCGAGACCGGGCGCCGGCGCCCGCGGCGCGGCTCCCGGTGCCCGCAGGGTGTCGAGCACCTGACGCACCTCACCGAGGGCCTCCTTGCTGGCCGCCTTGATGGTGGTGAGCGCTGACCTGGCCTGCTCGGGATCGGAGTCGAGGAGCGCGAGGCCCATGCCGGCCTGGACGTTGATGACCGAGATGCTGTGCGCCAGGACGTCGTGCAGTTCCCTGGCGATCCGCAGGCGTTCCTCGTCCGCGCGCCGCCGGGCCGCCTGGGCGCGGTCGGCCCGCTCCCGCGCCCACTGCTCGCGCCGCAGCCGGACCAGCTCGGCCACCGAGACGATGATCAGCACCCAGGTGGCGATGATCACTTCCGGGCCGAGGCCCGCCCTCGTGTCGCCCGGCGGCGGCAGCCGGCGGTACAGCCACAGCGAGATCAGCAGATGCCCGGCCCACAGCATCCCGAGCGCCGCCCAGGCGGCCCGCCGGTGCCCGGCGACGACCGTGCTGAAGCAGGCCACGGCGACGGCCGCGAAGACCGGCCCATACGGGTAGCCGGCGCCGAGGTAGACCAGCACGAGCGCGGCCGTGCCGAACACCACGGGCACCGGGTGCCGGTGCCGCCACAGCAGCAGGGCACAGGTGCCGAGGAGCAGCAGCCGGGCGTACGGGTCGAGGTGCTCGCGGTGGGGTTGCCCATGAGCGGCGAAGTTCGAGCCCATCAGCACCAGGACGGTCAGCAGCGCGGTGGTGCGCCACGGCAGCCGGAGACGGCGGGTGCCAGGGGCGGTGGCGTCGGCGCGGTCCCACCACGGGGGCCCGTACTGCCACCACTGCGCGGGGCCGCGCTCCCGTACCCGCTGCTCGTCCATGACCGCCACGCTAGACGCCGGCGGCGCACGCGGGCGTCAGTCCGGCGAGGTGATCACGCGTACTCCCGGGGAAGTAGGCCGCCGGTCCTGGCCGGCCCGGCTCCCTCCACCACCACTGCTCAGCGGCCGCCGCCGCGGCCCGTGAACGCGCCGTCGCCGGCGAAGGCCAGTGCGGCGAAGCGTTCGCCGATCAGGCCGTGGGTGGCCGCGTCCGGGTGGAGTCCGTCGGGCAGCGGGAGTCCGGCCGCGTCGGCCTCGCCGTAGAGGGCACGGCCGTCGAGGTAATGGAGGTGGGGGTCCTCGGCGGCGCGCTGGGCGACGATCCGGGACAGCTCGTCCCGGATGACGCTCAGGGTGAGTTTGCCGCTCGCGCGCTCGGCCGGGTCGCCGGCGGCCGTGAAGGCGACCCGGCCGGCGCCGAGGGCGCTCAGGTCCATGGCGGTGGGGCCCGGCGTGTCCTCGTGCATCGGGCACAGGATCGGCGACACGACCAGCAGCGGGGTGGTGGGGTGCCCCTCGCGGACGGTGTCGAGGAAGCCGTGTACGGCGGGGCCGAAGGCGCGCAGCCGCATCAGATCGGTGTTGACGACGTTGATGCCGAGCTTGAGGCTGATCAGGTCGGCCGGGGTGTCCCGGACGGCACGGGCGGTGAACGGGTCGAGCAGGGCGCTGCCGCCCAGCCCCAGGTTGACCAGTTCCACGCCGGCGAGCGCGGCCGCCAGCGCGGGCCAGATGGCGGTGGGGCTCGCGGCGTCGGAGCCGTGGCTGATGGAACTGCCGTGGTGCAGCCAGACCTTGCGGCCGTGGTCGGGTACGGCGGCGAGCGGGGCGTCGGTGCGCAGCGCGACCAGTTCGGTCGTCTCGTTGTGCGGCAGCCAGATCTCGACGGTCTTCTCGCGCTCGGGCAGCCCGGTGAAACGGAGGGTGCCGACCGGTCCGGGGCGCAGCTCCGTGGTCCCGGCGCCCAGGTCGACGACCTGGACCGTGCCGCCGGGCACGCTGCCCTGGCCGGCCAGGGTGCCGTCGACGAGCAGGTCGTAGACGCCGTCCGGGCGGGGCGGCGCGCCGGCGTAGAGCCGCTTGACGGGCAGGGTGTCCAGTTCCACGGCGGTGGCGTGGGTGCGGAACACCAGCCGCACGCCGGAGGGCTGGGACTCGACCATGGCGAGCTGCGGGTCGTCGCACTGGGCGCGGGCCCGGGCCGGGAGCCGGTGCGGCAGCACGCCGTGCTCGGTGTGCTCCAGGTCCAGGGCGCCGCGAAGGAGGCTCGCGGTGATCGGGGTGGTGATCCAGCGGGGGTCGGTGTTCATCGCCTCTGTTTTCCGTCTGCTTTCCGTCGGTGTTCCGTCGGTGTTCCGTCGCTGTTCCCCGCGAAGGAGGTCAGGCCGGTGCGGGCCAGTTGCGCAGCAGGGCGTCGAGGGCGTCGAGGACACGGGTCCAGGACTGCTGGCTGTCGGGGGCGCTGTGGCTGAAGCCGCCGCTCAGTTCCAGGTCGACGAAGCCGTGGAAGACGCTGCCGAGCATCCGGACGGCGTGGGTCTCGTCCGGTTCGGTCAGGTCGTAGCCGCGCAGGATCGCCCGGGTCATCTGGGCGTGCCGGACGCCGGCGCTCGTCGCGGCCGTCTCCGGGTCGAGGCGCAGCCGGGCCGCCGTGTAGCGGCCGGGGTGGGCGCGGGCGTAGTCGCGGTAGACGTCGGCGAACGCGACGAGGGCGTCCTTGCCGGCCCGTCCGGCCAGCGCGTCGGCGGCCCGGTCGGCGAGTTCCTCCAATGCCAGCAGCGCGATCCTCGTCTTCAGGTCCTGGGAGCTCTTGACGTGCGAGTACAGGCTCGCGACCTGCACGTCGAACCGTCTGGCCAGCGCCGAGACGGTCACCTGGCCGAAGCCGACCTCGTCGGCCAGCTCGGCTCCGGCCCGGACCAGCCGTTCCGTACTCAGCCCCGCTCGTGCCACACCCGCTCCTCGTCCTCCCGGTTCTCAGCCTTCAGGAATTATGTATTTGCCTAAAGCTTTTAGGCAAATTAGCGTGCGGTGTGTGAGACAGCTGACCGAACAAGAGATCCGTGCCGCGTTCGTGAACTGCACCAAGGGCGCGGCGAAACGCCTGAACATCCCCCACGACCTGGACGAACGACCGTGGGCCGACCTGGACTACTTCGGCTGGCGCGACCCCCAGGCACCGGACCGCGCCTACCTGGTGACCGAACTCGGCGACGGCCACGCGCGGGCGGTGGCGCTGCGCTGCCCCAGCCCCTCCTCCTGGCAGACCCGGCGCAGCATGTGCTCGATCTGCCTGACCACGCACACCGGGGGCGTCTCCCTGATGGTCGCCGCCAAGGCCGGCAAGGCCGGGCTGCAGGGCAACTCCGTGGGCGCGTACCTCTGCAGCGACCTCGCCTGTTCGCTGTACGTGCGGGGCAAGCGGGACGCGGGGCCGGGCGGGCGCATGCCGGAGTCGCTCACGCTGGAGGAGAAGATACGGCGGACGGTGACGAACCTCGCCGCGTTCCTGGACAAGGTGACGGCCTGAGCCGACGCCCCTAGGGGAAGACCAGGCCCACCCCGTGGGCGAGTTGCGCGGCCGCATGGCGGAAGAACCACTCCCGCTCCTCCACGACCCCCTTGAACTGGCCGAACACTTCGAACCCCACCAGCCCGAACAACTGGGCCCACGCCGCGGTCATGGCCACCGCCACCTCCGGCGGCAGGCCGGGCATCACCTCGTCGGCCATTCGGCGGGACTCGGGGGCGAGCTCGGCGGGCACGGGGGTACGGGCCAGACCGCGCCGCTCGAACGCGTCCCGCAGGATCCCGATGAGGACCATGGCGACCCGGGCGGCCGGCGGAATGGTCGTCTCCGGAGCCGAGTAGCCGGGCACCGGCGAGCCGTAGATCAGCGCGTACTCGTGGGGGTGGGCCAGCGCCCAGCCGCGCACCGCCTCGCACACCGCCACCCAGCGCCGCGCCGGCGCCGCGTCGGCGACAGCGGCGTGAGCGGCCTCGGCGGCCTCGCCGAGGGAGTCGTAGGCGTCGATGATCAGCGCGGTGAGCAGGTCGTCACGGCTGGGGAAGTAGCGGTAGAGCGCCGAGGAGACCATGCCGAGCCGGCGCGCGACGGCTCGCAGCGACAGCTTGGCCGCACCCTCGGCGGCGAGCTGTCTGCGTGCCTCGTCCTTGATGGCCGTGGCGATTTCCGTCCTGGCTCGCGCGCGGGCGCCCTGCGGGGTGGTCATGGGGAGCAGTTTGCCACGCTCGCAGAGCGGTGCACACGGTTTGGAGCAGTGCACTTGTTGTGGTTCGGTGCTCACGGATGAGGGCAGCGATCACGAAGGAGTGCGGTGCTCAAAAAAGAGAGCACTGCTCTTGCATTGGAACACCGATCCCCCTCACACTGTTGCTCAAGTGAGAGCACCGCTCTCCCAATCAAGTGGGGGTCACCATGTCGTCGTCGCAGTCACAGCGTCAGGCATCGCCCGAGCCGTACTACGTCAAGGCCAACGCGCTGGCCGTCCGCATGAACGGCCTCGTCGGCTGGCTCGCCCGGCACGGGATCAGCTTCGCGGGCAGCGCGGAGCTGTCCGTGCGCGGCCGCAAGAGCGGCAAGATGCAGCGCGTCCCGGTCAACCCGCACACGTACGACGGCGGCCAGTACCTGGTCTCGGCGCGCGGCAACTCCCAGTGGGTGCGGAACATGCGTGTGGCCGGCGGTGGCGAGCTGCGGGTGGGGCGGAAGGTGCAGGAGTTCACCGTGGTGGAGCTTCCCGATGCCGAGAAGCTCCCGGTGCTGCGGGCCTACCTGGAGAAGTGGGGCTGGGAGGTCAAGCAGTACTTCCCCGGGGTGACGGCCAGGTCCTCCGACGACGAACTCGTCGCGGCCGGCGCCGACCACCCCGTCTTCCGGGTCACCGTCAGGAAGTGACGGCCTCCTCGTCGGCGGCGTCCTCGGCGGGGGTGTTCTCCTTCGCCGCCGGCCCCGGGTCGAACGCCGTGAGGGCGCGCTGGGCCAGCGGGTGGGAGCGGATGAGCTCGCCGAGGGAGGTCCGGCCCTGGGTGATCTCCTTGAACGCCCGCCAGGCGGGACGGAACCCGGTCAGCGCCGCGTGGAACAGCCCTGGCCGGCGTTCGAACACCGCGAGCATCCGCTTGCCGACGCTCATCTCGACGCCGAGGCCCGCCTTGACGGCGAAGGCGTAGTTCAGCGCCTGGCGGCGGGTGTCGACGGCGTCGTGGGCCTCGGCGATCCGCACCGCCCACTCCCCCGCGAGCCGCCCCGAACGCAGTGCGAAGGAGATGCCCTCACGGGTCCACGGCTCGAGCAGGCCCGCCGCGTCACCGCAGACCAGCACCCGGCCCCGGGACAGCGGGGAGTCGTCGGCGCGGCAGCGGGTCAGGTGGCCGGAGGAGATGCTCGGCTCGAAGCCGGCGAGGCCGAGCCGGGCGATGAAGTCCTCCAAGTACCGCTTGGTGGCCGCGCCTTCGCCGCGCGCCGAGATCACGCCGACGGTCAGGGTGTCACCCTTGGGAAAGACCCAGCCGTAACTGCCGGGCATTGGACCCCAGTCGATGAGGACCCGGCCCTTCCAGTCCTCGGCGACCGTCTCGGGCACCGGGATCTCCGCCTCCAGGCCGAGGTCGACCTGGTCGACCTTCACCCCGACGTGGGCGCCTATGCGGCTGGCGCTGCCGTCCGCGCCGACCACCGCGCGGGCCAGCAGGGTCTCGCCGCCCTGGAGCACGACCGCGACCGTCCGCCGGTCCGGTACCGCCGAGCCGTGCTGCTCGACGCGCTGCACGGCGGCGCCGGTGCGCAGCTCGGCGCCCGCCTTCTGGGCGTGCTCGACCAGCTGCTGGTCGAACTCGGGCCGGTTGATCAGCCCGAACATCATCTGCTTGGAGCGGCGCGTGCGGGTGAACCGCCCGTTGTTGGAGAAGGTGACGGCGTGCACCCGGTCTTTGAGGGGCAGCTCGAAGCCGGGCGGCAGCGCGTCGCGCGAGGGGCCGATGATGCCGCCGCCGCAGGTCTTGTACCGGGGCAGCTCGGCCTTCTCCAGCAACAGCACGCGCCGTCCCGCGACCGCCGCCGCGTAGGCGGCCGAGGCCCCCGCGGGTCCCGCGCCCACCACGACGACGTCCCACACCCGCTGTACGTCGTCCGCCCGCACGTCGTCCGCCGAAGAATTCTCGCCGCTCACGATGGTCCGCTGCTCCGATCAAGCCGTAGAAGCCGTATCACGCCGTATCAAGCCGTAGCCGTAGGTCAGGCCCTGTCCGTCCGTAGGCCGACACCCGCCACCTGTCCCCCCGCATCCTACGGCGGAGATCGCCGCAGGCCACTGTGGGAGGATCGGTCCACTCACCAGTTCAACGTCGCACCCACGAGGAGCGTGCCCATGTCGTCCAATCCGGTCGCCGAGACCGTCGCTGCCCTGCTTCCGAGGGCCAAGGCGGAGCTCGCCGAGCTGGTGGCGTTCAAGTCGGTGGCGGACTTCGCCCAGTTCCCGAAGAGCGAGAGCGAGGGCGCCGCGAACTGGGTGGCCGACGCGCTGCGCGCCGAGGACTTCACGGACGTCGCCATACTGGACACCCCGGACGGCACACAGTCGGTGTACGGGTGTCTGCCGGGCCCGGAGGGCGCCAGAACGGTCCTGCTGTACGCGCACTACGACGTGCAGCCGCCGCTGGACGAGGCCGCGTGGACCACCCCGCCGTTCGAGCTGACGGAGCGGGACGGCCGCTGGTACGGGCGCGGTGCCGCCGACTGCAAGGGCGGCCTGATCATGCACCTGCTGGCGCTGCGCGCGCTCAAGGCCAACGGCGGCGTCCCGGTCACCGTCAAGGTGATCGCCGAGGGCTCGGAGGAGATGGGCACCGGCGGCCTGGAGCGGTACGCCGAACAGCACCCCGAGCTGCTGGCGGCGGACGCGATCGTCATCGGTGACACGGGCAACTTCCGGCTCGGGCTGCCGACCGTCACCACGACCCTGCGGGGGATGACCTCCGTCCGCATCCAGATCGACACGCTCCAGGGCAACCTGCACTCGGGCCAGTTCGGCGGTGCCGCCCCGGACGCGCTGGCCGCGCTGATCCGGGTCCTGGACTCGCTGCGCGCCGAGGACGGTGCCACGACGGTCGACGGGCTCACGCCCGGGACCCGCTGGGAGGGCCTGGAGTACGACGAGAAGCAGTTCCGTACGGACGCGAAGGTGCTGGACGGTGTCGGGCTGATCGGCGACGGCTCGGTCGCGGACCGCATCTGGGCCGGTCCGTCGGTCACGGTGCTCGGCATCGACTGCCCGCCGGTGGTCGGCGCCACCCCGTCGGTGCAGGCCAGCGCCCGCGCCCTGGTCAACCTCCGGGTGCCGCCGGGCGTGGACGCGGCGGAGGCGGGCAAGCTGCTCCAGGCCCACCTGGAGGCGCACACGCCGTGGGGTGCGCGGGTGCGGACCGAGCCGGTCGGCCAGGGCCAGCCGTTCCGCGCGGACACCGGCAGCCCGGCCTACCGGGCGATGGCCGACGCGATGGCGGTCGCCTACCCGGACGAGACGATGCAGTACGCCGGTCAGGGCGGCTCCATCCCGCTGTGCAACACCCTCGCCGGCCTCTACCCGCAGGCCGAGATCCTGCTGATCGGCCTGAGCGAGCCGAAGGCGCAGATCCACGCCGTCAACGAGAGCGTGTCCCCCGAGGAGCTGGAGCGCCTGTCGGTGGCGGAGGCGCTGTTCCTGCGGAACTACGCGGCGAGCTGACACACCCGGGCCGGCCCGCGTACGCGGTCGGGCCTGCTTACGCGGTCGGGCCGCGTACGCGGTGGGCTGCGTACGCGGTGGGCTGCGTACGCGGTGGGCTGAATCGCTCCGCCCACAGCGGAGGGCCCTCGTCCATGGACGGGGGTCTTCCTACGGTCGGGACATGGACGTCGTCGAGCTGCTCCCCCGGCTGCACCTGCTGCGCTTCCCGGTGGGCCAGGCCTACCTCTGGCACGACCCGGACACCGGCGCCTCGACGCTGATCGACTCCGGCCCGCCCGGCTCGGGCCGGCCGATCGCCGACGCGCTCACGGCGCTGGGGCGGTCTCCTTCGGCGGTACGACGGATCGTCCTCACCCACTTCCACGAGGACCACGTCGGCGGGGCCGCCGAGTTCGCCGCGCTGAGCGGAGCCGAGGTGCTGGCCCACCGCCTGGACGCTCCGGTGATCCGGCGCGAACTCCCTGGCCCGCCAACGGTGTTCGAGGACTGGGAGCTGCCGATCCGCGCCGCGGTCCTCGAACTGCTGCCCGCCGGCGAGCCGGCGCCCCCGGCCGAGGTGACGGAGCTGTCCGACGGGGACGTCCTGGACTTCGGCGGCGGTGCCCGGGTCGTCCACGTACCCGGGCACACCCACGGCAGCGTCGCCCTCCATCTGCCGGCGTACGGTGTGCTGTTCACCGGAGACGCGGTGGCGGCCGCCCCGGCCACGGGTGCGGTGATGCCCGGGGTGTTCAACCTCGACCGGGACGAAGCCGTCGCCTCCTTCCGGCGGCTGGCCGCCCTGGACACGGAGACGGCGTGCTTCGGCCACGGTGATCCGGTGACCACCGGCGCGGCGCAGGCGCTGCGGGAATCCGCGGACAGCTGTGGACCGCCGCGGTGACCATGGGGGGATGACCGACACCACGAGCCGCGTTGCCGCCCACGCCGGCATCGCGACCTCCCTGGCCCTGCTGAGCGACGTCGAGCTGGCCGGACTGGTCGCGGCCGGCCGGCCTCTCGGCACCGGGATCGGCGGCAGAGCGGTGCGGCTCACGGTGGACGGCAGACCGGTGTTCGTGAAGCGGATCCCCCTGACCGACCGGGAACAGGACCCGCGGCACACCCGCTCCACCGAGAACCTCTTCGCCCTGCCGGCGTACTGCCACTACGGCATCGGCACGATCGGCAGCCCGGGGTTCGGCGCCTGGCGGGAGCTGGCCGCACACCAGGTGACCACGGACTGGGTGCTGGCGGGCCGGTTCACCGGTTTCCCGCTGCTGCACCACTGGCGGGTCCTGCCCGCCACGCCGGCCCCGCTGCCGGATGAACTCGCGGACATCGAAGGGGCGGTGGCCTACTGGGGCGGTGCCACCGGAGTGCGGGAGCGCATCGAGGCCCTGCGGGACGCCTCCGCGAGCCTCACGCTGTTCCTGGAGCACATCCCGTACACCCTGCACGACTGGCTGGACGCCGAACTGCGCACCGACCGGGCGGACCCGGCCTGCCACTTCACGGCCCACGGCCTGACGGAACTCACCGCATTCCTCTCGGCGAGTCATCTCCTGCACCTGGACGCCCACTTCGGCAACATCCTCACCGACGGCCGGCGGCTGTACCTCACCGACTTCGGGCTCAGCCTCAGCTCCCGCTTCCGGCTGGCCCGCGACGAACGGGAGTTCTTCGGCCGGCATCGGCACTACGACCGCGCGTACACCGGCTACTACCTGGTGATCTGGCTGGTCACCGCCCTGTACGGGTACCGGGGCGAGGAGCGCGCCGAGTTCGTGCGCTCCTGCGCCGCGGGCAGCCGGCCCGAGGGCATTCCCCGGGCCGCCGCCGACCTGCTGGTCCGGCACGCCCCGCACGCCGTGCCCATGGAGGTGTTCTGCCGGCGGCTGGAGCGGGAGAGCCGGCTGACGCCGTTCCCCGGTCCGGACGGTCACAGCAGCTGCACGTTCTCCGCGTAGTGGCAGGCGACCGGGTGGCCGCCGCCCCGGTCGACCAGGTCCGGTACCTGTTCGACGCAGGCGGTGCGCTCGCTGTCGGTGAGCCGGCCGGCGAACGTGGGACAGCGGGTACGGAAGCGGCAGCCGCTGGGCGGGCGGACCGGGCTGGGGACGTCGCCCTGGACGGTGATCCGTTTCCGGGCGCGCTCCTTGCGCGGGTCGGGCAGCGGGATCGCCGAGACCAGCGCCTGGGTGTAGGGGTGGGCGGGGCGGGCGAAGAGCCGGCGGGCGGGGGCGATCTCCACCAGGCGGCCCAGGTACATCACCGCGACCCGGTGGGCGACATGGCGCATCACGGAGAGGTCGTGCGCCACGAACAGGAAGGACAGGCCCAGTTCGCTCTGGAGGTCCATCAGCAGGTTGAGGACGCCCGCCTGGATCGACACGTCCAGCGCGGAGACCGGCTCGTCCAGCACGACCACCCTGGGGCGCAGCGCCAACGCCCGTGCGATGCCGATGCGTTGCCGCTGGCCGCCGGAGAACTCGTGCGCGAAGCGGTTGCCGTGCTCCGGGTTCAGGCCGACCAGGCGGAGCAGTTCGCGTACCTCGTCGGGGGCGCCGGGGCCGTAGCGGCCGTGGATGCGCAGGGGTTCGGCGACGATCTCGTGGACGGAGATCCGGGGGTCCAGGGAGGCGTAGGGGTCCTGGAAGACGATCTGCAGCTCACGGCGCAGCGGCCGCATCTGGCGTCGGCTCAGGTCGGTCAGCGGCCGGCCGCGGTAGTGGACGGAGCCCGAGGTGGCCGTCTCCAGGTTGAGCAGGGTCCGGGAGACGGTCGTCTTGCCGGAGCCGGACTCGCCGACCAGGCCGAGCGTCTCGTTCGCGTACAGGTCGAAGGAGACCCCGCAGACGGCGTGCACGTCGCCGACCCGGCGGCGGACCACGCCCCGCGACATCACGGGGAAGTGTTTGACCAGGTCGCGCACTTGAAGGACGGGGTCCTCGGTGCCGCCGTGACCGGGCAGCGGGGGCAGTACGGGCTGTGGACCGATCATCGGGCATCGTCCTCCAGGTCCGCGAACCGGGCCAGGGCCTCGGTGTCGGCGCCGACGGTGCCGAAGACCTCGCCGGCCGCCGTGCCGACGAGTTCGTCGGCGAAGTGGCAGGCGCTGCGGTGGGCGGCCGATCCGGCGGCGCGCAGGGCGGGTTCGGTGCTGTCGCAGGGCTCCCGGCGCATCGGGCAGCGGGGCGCGAAGGGGCAGCCGGGTGGCAGGTTGAGCAGGGAGGGCGGGGATCCGGTGATGGGGGTCAGGCGTTCCTCCTCGCGGTCGAGGCGGGGCAGGGAGCCGAGCAGGCCCAGGGTGTAGGGCATGCGCGGGGTGTAGAAGATGTCCTCGACCGAGCCGGTCTCCACGATCCGCCCGGCGTACATGACGGCGACCCGGTCGGTGTGGCCGGCGACCACGCCGAGATCGTGGGTGATCAGGACCAGCGCGGCGCCGGTCTCGGCGCGGGCCGCCTCCAGGGCCTGAAGGATCTGTGCCTGGACGGTGACGTCGAGGGCGGTGGTGGGCTCGTCGGCGATGATCACGTCCGGGTCGTTGGCGATCGCGATGGCGATGACGACGCGCTGGCGCATGCCGCCGGAGAGCTCGTGCGGGTAGCTGTCGACGCGCCGTTCGGGGCTCGGGATGCCGACCGTGCCGAGGAGGTCCACGGCACGTGCGCGGGCCGGGCGCCTGCCGAGCCCGGGTTTGTGCCTGAGCAGGGTCTCGGCGATCTGGTAGCCGACCGTGTAGACGGGGTTGAGGGAGGTCATCGGGTCCTGGAAGACCATGGCGATGCCGCTGCCCCGGATGTCCGAGAGGCGGGCGTCGGACATGCCGAGGAGCTCCGTGCCCTCGAACCGCACCGAGCCGCGCACCCGGGCCGAGCCGGGCAGCAGCCCCATCACCGCGAGCGCGGTGACGGACTTGCCGGAGCCGGACTCGCCGACGATGCCCAGCGCCTCGCCCCGTTCCAGCCGGTAGCCGACGCCGCGCACCGCGCGTACGGTCCCGTCCTCGGTGGGGAACTCCACGCTGAGGTCGTCGACTTCGAGAACGGCGCCGGACTCCTCGCCCTTCCCCACGACCCTGTCGATGCCCTTGCGGTTGCCCGTGTCGGTCACTGTCGCACCCTTTGCTGCCGGGGGTCGAAGGCGTCGCGCAGCCCGTCGCCGATGAAGTTGATGGTGAGGGCGATGGCGATGATGAAGGCGCCGGGGATGTAGAAGAGCCAGGGCCGGGTGTCGACCGCGGTCTGCGCCTGGGCGACCAGCAGCCCGAGAGAGGTGTCCGGTGGCTGGACGCCGAACCCGAGGAAGGACAGGGCGGTCTCGGTGAGTATGCCGGTGGCGACCAGGACGGTGGCGTTCACGATGACCGGGCCGAGCGCGTTGGGCAGCAGATGCCGGAAGATGATCCGGGTGTCGGAGGCGCCGAGCGCCCGGGCCGCCTCCACGAACTCCTTCTCGCGCAGGGACAGGACGGACGAGCGCACCACCCGGGACACGTACGCCCAGGTGAGTCCGGCGATCACCACGGCGATCCAGTACCAGGAACCGCCGCTGCGCGAGGAGATGACCAGCGCGATCGCGAACAGCGGGAGGGTCAGCACCAGATCGGCGATGCGCATCATCAGCGCGTCGACGAACCCCCGGTAGAAGCCGGCGATCGCGCCCCACACGGCGCCGACCAGGGTCGAGCCGAGCGCGATCAGGATGGCGATCTTCAGCGAGGTCTGGGTGCCGCGCATCACCTGTGCGTAGGCGTCGTACCCCGAGGAGTCGGTGCCGAACGGGTGCTTCCAGGAGGGGGGCTGGGAGTTGTCGGGCGTGTACTTGGCGTACGAGTAGTGCCACAAGTGCGGGCCGGCGAAGGCCCACAGGACGATCAGCACGAAGACGGCGAGGCTGATCATCGCGGCCCGGTGGCGCAGGAAGCGGCGCAGGACGAGCTGGGTCTGGCTGCGCTGCACGACGGTGAACTCGCCGTCGTCGCCCGGCGTCCGGGTGCCGGCCGGCCCGAGTGCCCCGATGTCAGTCATAGCGGATCCTCGGGTCGAGAACGGCGTAGAGGAGGTCGGCGAAGAGGTTGAAGACGATGACGACGACGGCGGACAGCAGCAGCCAGGCCATGGTCCGGTAGACGTCGAGGGTGGTGGCGGACTGGACGAGCATCTCGCCCATGCCGTGCCACTGGAAGATCGTCTCGGTGATGACCGCGCCGCCGAGGATGATCGCGATGTCGAGGGCGGTGACGGTGGCGAGCGGGATCAGCGCGGTGCGCAGGGCGTGCCGGGTGAGCACCCGGCCGCGGCGCAGCCCCTTGGCGCGGGCGAGCCGCACATAGTCGCTGTCGAGGACTTCCAGCATGGCTGCGCGGGTGTAGCGGGTCCAGGAGGCGAAGGAGACCAGGGCCAGGGTGATGGTGGGCAGGACGAGGTGGCCGACGCGGTCGGTGAACTCGTTCCAGGTGGTGTCGACTTCCAGGTACGGGGACTTCTCGCCGATGGTGCCGAGGAACTGGCTGCCGGTCTGCTGGTTGAACCAGATCCCGGCCTGCTTGAGCAGTACCGCGAACCAGAACACGGGCATGGCGAGGAACAGGAAGCCGAGGAAGGTGATGGTGTAGTCGGCGACGCTGTACTGGCGGATCGCGCTGAACACGCCGAAGACGATCGACATCACGAGGGCGAGGAGCATGGCGGCGGCGACCAGGGTGACGGTGACCCGGAAGCGGGTGAACAGGTCGTGGCCGATGTCCAGGTTGGACTGGACGGACGGGCCCCAGTCGCCGTGCAGGACGCCGGTGATCCAGTTCCAGTAGCGTTCCACGACCGGTTCGTCGGCGTGGATGTGGCGGGCGAAGGCGGTCACGGCGGCCTTGCTGGGCGGCGGTTGCCGGGAGGTGGCGAAGTTGGCCACCGGGTTCCCGGAGTTGACGACGACCAGGAAGACGATGAACGTCGAGACGATCAGGACGGGCAGGGAGACGAGGATGCGGCGCACGGTGTAGGCGAGCATGCGGTCTTCTCTCACGGATCTCACGGATCTCACGGATACGGCTGCCGAGGCGGAGGCGGAGACCCGGCCCCGGGATCGCCGGGGCCGGGCGCGGAGGATCCGACGGGCTTCGGTGGGGCTACTTCTTCAGGCCCCACTCGCCGACGTTGTACGGCGGTCCGACGTTGGTGGAGTTGTTCCGCATGTTGACGAACCGGGTCTGCACCGCGAGGAAGGTGGGTTTCTGGTAGAGCGGCAGCACATAGGCGTCGTCGACCATGAGCTGGTCGGCCTGGTTGAGCAGGGCCGCGGCCTTGGTCTGGTCCGTCTCGCCGACGGCCTGGCTGATCAGGGAGTCGACCTTCTTGTTGCTGTAGCCGCCGTAGTTGCCGCCGCCCCCGGTCGACCAGGTCTGCTGGGCGTTGCTGGTCGGGAAGGGGGAGGCGACCCAGGCGAAGACGATGATGTCGTACTGGTGGCCGGCCAGGACCGTGCCGAGGTCGGCGGCGCCGATCGGCTTGATCGTGACCTTGATCCCGAGGTTGGCGAGGTCGCTCTGCAGGATCTGGCACTCGCTCTGCCGGATCTGGTTGCCGGTGGTGTAGCGGCAGTCGAAGGGTCCGACGGCCGTGCCGTCCGGGGTCTTCAGGGCCGTGCCGACTCCGGTGAAGCTGGCGTCGGTGAGGTACTTCCTGGCCTTGGCGAGGTTGCCCGAGCCCTGTCCGCCGGCGCTCACCACGTCTTGGTAACCGGCCTGGCCCGGGACGTAGTTGTGGTTGCCCAGCTGCTTCACGCCCGGATCGAACTGGGCGACCGTCTTGGCCATGATGTCCTTGACGCTGATGGCCGTGAACATCGCCTGCCTCAGCGCCAGGTACTTGCCGATCACCGGGTTGTGCAGGTTGAGGTCGAAGTGCTCCCAGGTCAGCCCGTTGCCGATGGCGTAGGTGACGCCGGGGATGGCCTTCACCTGGTTGACGAGGTCCACCTCGGGCTGCGGGTAGATGCCCTGGACCTCGTTGTTGCGCAGCGCGATCGGTTCCTGGGTGGCGTCCGAGATGACCTTGAAGATCAGCCGTTGCAGAGTGGCCTTCCTGCCCCACCACTTGGGGTCGGGCTCGTAGGTGGCGTGGTCGTTGTCGGCCCAGTCGGTCATCTTGTAGGGCCCCGCGGTCGCGTACTTGGTGGGCGGGTTCTTCTGGAAGTACTGCCAGCCCTCGGTCAGCTGAACGGCGGTCATCCGCGCCGCGTCACCGGCCGTGGCGCCGGAGAGCTTCTCGGCGACGTGCGCGGGGTAGAGCGGGTAGCCCGCGCCGAACATCTGCCGCCAGTCGGAGTACGGCTTGGCCATCACGACGGTGACGGTCCTGCCGCCGTCGGAGCCGGTGACCGACTTGATCCGGTCGTAACCGGCGGTGCTCTGCGGCAGGCAGCCCTTGGTCTGGGTGGAGTCGGCGGCGGGCGGTGGCGGGCAGTCCTTGCCGTCGTTGGTGCGCCAGTAGTAGACGAAGTCGTCGGCGGTGATCGGCGTGCCGTCGTTCCAGGACGCCTTGGGGTTGATCCTGTAGACGAGGGTCTGCGGGCTGGTGCCGGTCTGGGCGGCCGAGGTCACCAGGTCGGTGTTGAGCTTGACGCTGAAGTCCGGCTGCGGAACGAAGACCTGGGGCAGCACGGCGCTCAGCGCTTCGGCGTTCTCGAAGGTGTTGCCGTTGGTGTCCTGCACGTTCCACTGCTGGATGTTCTTCTCGATGACGTAGGTGAACGTGCCGCCGGCCTTGGTGGCGCCGGAGTTGCAGGTGTCGGCCTTGCCCTGGGTGGCGCAGGACGTGAGACCGGCCGAGGTGCCCTTGCCGCCGCTGCCCCCGCCGCCTCCCCCGCTGCTGCAGGCGGCGAGTGCCAGGATGAGCCCGGCGGTCAGTGCGAGTCCCCTTGTGAGGGTCGAAGAGTGCGCGCGCATGTCCCTCCTTCAGCCGGCGGTTCACCGGCCTGTGCAAGGCGGCCAGCGGCCGCGAGGAAGTTGAGCTGCGCACCGACGGTAGAACGTTTGTGTACCTCCTTCACGTTCTTGTTCATACCGGGACGGCGACAATTCACTCTCGTTTCCCCCCAGGAACCTTCCACTCCAGGCAAAGTCCCCTACACACGTCCAGATATGTCGAAGTACCCGCCAACATCACGCAGCCGACAGGTACTTGACGAAGCATCAGAGGACGTCAACCGACCGGGACGCCGGCTTCCAGATAGAGCGCGGCGCCGCGCTCGCGGGCGCGCAGCGCCCAGCGCAGCCGTTCGTAGCGCACCGGCGGCAGCAGCTCGGCCGCCTCCTGCTCGGTGACGAACCGCCAGCCACGCAGCTCAGGCCCCGGCAGCACCAGCCGCCCGGCCTCGGCGGAGTCCAGCCGGCCGCCGTCGAAGAGCAGCCGCAGGCCGCCGTAGCGAGGTGGCGCGGGCTGTTCCCAGTCGACGACGAGCAGCCTCGGCGGCTCCTCCAGGCGGATCCCGGTCTCCTCCTCGACCTCGCGCACTCCCGCCCGGGCCGGGGCCTCACCGGGCTCGACGACACCACCGGGGAACTCCCAGCCGGCCTTGTAGGTGGGGTCCACGAGGAGGAAGCGGTTCCGTTCGTCGAAGAGGAGGACGCCCGCGGCGACGGTCTCGGCGGTGGGTTCGGGGGTTTGCACTATGTCGCAAGCCGCGGCTTCGCCGCTGCTCACCGCTCCCGCGATCCGCACCGCCGTTTCGTACGGGCTGAGCCCGCTGCTGTCGACGAGATGGGCGTCGGCGCTGATCCAGGAGGAGAGGGCGGTGCGGTAGGGCTCGATGTGGTCGTACGACCACTGCCGGACCCGTATCTCGCCGTCGGGCAGGTCGGGCGGGATCTCCCGGCCGGCTATTCGTTCGCGCAGGATCGTTTCGGCCGGGGTGAGACACAGGTGCCGGACCGCGATCCGGCGGGCGGCGAGGCCGCCGAAGATCTCGTCGCGGTACTCCTGGCGCAGCAGTGTCATCGGAACGACCAGGGTTCCGCCCAGTTCGGCGAGCATCGCGGCCGCGGTGTCGATCACCAGCCGGCGCCAGATCGGCAGATCCTGGAAGTCGCCGACCTCGGCGAGGTGCTTGGCCGGCAGCAGGTGCGTCAGTGCCCCGCCGATGAGCTCGGGGTCGAAGAGCGTGCTGTTCGGGATCAGTTCGATCAGTTCACGTGCGGTGGTGGTCTTACCCGCACCGAACGCGCCGTTGACCCAGACGATCACGGACTCCCCCTCTTCTGTTGGCCCCCTGTGGCTTGCCCGCTCCACACTGCCACGGAAACCAGTTCCCGTTGAGGGCGCGCAAACGGGGTGCCGGCGTCCCCTGCCCGGAACGCCGGCACCGTGGCCCGCCGTCGCCGCGCGGGGCTACTCCTGGCCCGGGAAGTCCTGGCCGGTCCGGAAGCCGTCCTGACCGACGATGTGGTCGGCGTGGTCAACGGTGCCCGAGACGTTCAGGTCACCGAGCGGGTGTTCGTCGGCCGCGTGGGACGGGGTGACGGCGGCCACGACGAAACCGGTGGCCAGGCTTGCGATGGCGAGCATGCTGCGCTTCTTCATGCCCGTTTCAACTCCGCGGACGGCCAGGAGTCACGCCCGTACCCGCGAGGGGAGCAACACGGTCAGGCACGACGGCGCGGGCTCCGTGACCCGCTTCGGGGCGGACGCGGAGTCGTCCACCGCTGTCCCGCATAGCGGGCGGACGGCAGAACGATCCTGGCAGCCTGGGTCGCCGCCGGGGAGCTGGACGAGTTCAACGCGCGCATCGTCGCCACGATCGAGGTGGTCCACGAGTTCCACCCGGCCGACCGGAACATCGGATGACCCGATTCGTTCCGGTCCGGACCAAGCCGGCGCCTGTTGCGTCGTCGAACCACCATCTCCGCTCTCTGTCCAACACAGTTCGACGCGTTCTAACATAACCACACAGATCGATGACGAGTACGTGCGTCATCGCAGCTTTCGCGAGTCGGAGGAACGTAACGATGCGTCAACCTCACACCCGCACGACCCGCCGAAGAGTGGTCGGAGCACTCGCTGTGACCCTGCTGTGTGCGGCAGGCCTCGCCGCACCCGCAGCCGCCGACGTGCGGACCGCGTCCCCCGCCCGGACCGACGGTCTCGCGCCGACCCCGCCGATGGGCTTCAACAACTGGAACTCCACGCAGTGCGGCGCGGGCTTCAACGAGGCCATGGTCAAGGACATCGCCGACCTTTTCGTGACGAAGGGCCTCAAGAAGGCCGGCTACCAGTACGTCAATCTCGACGACTGCTGGGCCCTGCCCGAACGGGACGCGGACGGCAAGCTGGTCGCGGACCCGGCCCGCTTCCCGGGCGGCATCAAGGCCGTCGCCGACTACGTGCACGCCAAGGGCCTCAAGCTCGGCATCTACACCAGCGCCGGCACCAAGACCTGCAACGACGCCGGCTTCCCGGGCGCGCTGGGCCACGAGTACAGCGACGCCCGGCAGTTCGCCGACTGGGGCGTGGACTACCTCAAGTACGACAACTGCAACAACCAGGGCGTGGACGCCAGGCAGCGGTACACCACGATGCGCGACGCGCTGAAGGCGACCGGCCGGCCCATCGTCTTCAGCATCTGCGAATGGGGCGAGAACAAACCCTGGGAGTGGGCGGGCGACGTCGGCCAGCTGTGGCGCACCACCGGGGACATCAGCGACAACTGGGGCTCGATGGTGTCGATCCTCAAGCAGAACCTGCCGCTCGCACCGTACGCGGGCCCCGGGCACTGGAACGACCCGGACATGCTGGAGGTCGGCAACGGCGGGATGACCGACACCGAGTACCGTTCGCACTTCTCGATGTGGTCGGTCATGGCCGCACCGCTGCTCATCGGCACCGACCTGCGCAAGGCCTCCGCGGCGACCTTCGGCATCCTGGACAACAGGGAGGTCATCGCCGTCGACCAGGACCCGCTGGGCAAGCAGGGCACGGTGGTCTCCTCGGAGGGCGGACGCTGGGTCGTCGCCAAGGAGATGAGCGACGGCAGCCGCGCCGTCGCCCTGTTCAACGAGTCCGGCTCCCCCCAGCGCATCGCGACGTCGGCGGCGGCCGTCGGCCTTCCGAAGGCCCCCGCCTACACCCTGCGTGACCTGTGGCGGCACCGGAGCTACAACACCGCGGGCACCGTCTCCGCGACGGTCCCGGCGCACGGCACCGTCCTGGTGCGGGTGGCCGCCGACCGGCGCTGGGCGGCAAACCCGCCGGCCGTCGAACTCGGCCTGGACGGCAGCCTGTTCAGCGAGCCGGGCAAGGCGTCGGCGCTCACCACGTCGGTCACCGACCTCGGCCGCACCACGGCCGGGAAGGTCTCGGTGTCGCTCACCGGCCCCGCGGGCTGGACCGTCCGGGCGACCTCGCCGGCCAAGGCCCCGGCGCTGCCGACCGGCCACACCCTGCGCACCGGTTGGCGGGTGACCGCTCCTCCAAGGGCGCCGAGGGGGTCGTACGACCTGGAACTCAGGGCGCGTTACCGGTCGCCGACCGGAGTACGCGCCGAGAGCACGGCGACCGTCACCATGACGGTCGCGGACCCGCCGCCCGCCGGAAGTTCCTACCTCAGCGACCTGCCCTGGCTGTCGGCCGGCAACGGCTGGGGGCCGGTGGAGCGGGACACCAGCAACGGGGAGACCGCCGCCGGCGACGGGCATCCGATCACCATCGGCGGGGTGGTGTACCCCAAGGGGCTCGGCACCCATGCCCAGAGCGAAGTCGACTACTACACCGGGAAGACGTGCGAGAAGGTCACCGCGGACGTCGGGGTGGACGACGAGGAAGCCGCCAACGGCACCGTCTCGTTCGAGGTGTGGGCGGACGGTACGAAGGTCGCCTCGACCGGCGTGCTGACCACCGACATGCCCGCCCAGCCGCTCACCGCCGACGTGACCGGCGCCGAGGTGATCCGGCTCGTCGTCACCGACGGCGGTGACGGCATCACCTCCGACCACGGGGACTGGGCGGACGCGCGGATCACCTGCTGAGTCCCGCGCGTGCGTCCTCGGCCCGGTCGGCCGGACCTGAACCCCGGCCGACCGGGCCTGAACACTCCCGCACGGCGCTTGGACCGTCGCCGTCGAAGCCTCTAGTGCTGTGGCCGGGAAGGTTTGCCGGAAAGCTCGCGGCGTCCGGTGCGGTGCATCGCAAGGCGGAGCATCGCCCGCGTACTGGATGTACTCGGGTGATGCGACAACGCGGCGAGGTGCCGTGCCGGGCGTCGCGAGCCGGTGAACCTTTCCGGTCGCAGCACTAGGCCCCGGAAACCCCCGAGACGCCCGGGATCTCCCCCGCCTGCGCGTCCGGCCGGGCGGCCAGCGCCGCCGCCGCTGCGCCCACCAGGCCCGCGTCCGTGCCCATCTGGGCCGGCACCACCGTCAGACGCTGGACGAAGGAGAGGGTGGCGTAGTCGGTGAGGGCCTTGCGCAGCGGCGTGAGGAGGATGTCCCCCGCCTTGCCGACGCCCCCGCCGATCACCGCGATGTCGATCTCGACCAGGGTCGCGGTGGCCGCGATCCCGGCCGCGAGCGCCTGCGCGGCCCGCTCGAAGGAGGCCACCGCGACCGGGTCGCCGGCCCGGGCCGCGGCCGCCACCGCCGCGGCCGAGGTGTCGCCGTCGGATCCCGGCTGCCAGCCGCCCTCCAGCGCGCGCCGCGCGATGTTCGGGCCGCTCGCGATGCGCTCGACGCAACCGCGCGACCCGCAGGGGCAGGGATCCCCGTCGAGGTCGACGCTGATGTGGCCGATGTGGCCCGCGTTCCCGGTCGGGCCGGGGTGCAGCCTGCCGCCGAGCACCAGGCCACCGCCGACACCCGTCGACACCACCATGCACAGCGCGTTGTCGTGGCCGCGGGCCGCCCCCTGCCAGTGTTCGGCGGCCGTGATGGCGACGCCGTCGCCGATCAGCTCGACCGGCAGCCCGCCGGCGGCCGCCCGCACCCGTTCGACGAGCGGATAGTCCCGCCAGCCGGGCACGTTGACCGGGCTCACGGTGCCGGCGGAGGCGTCCACCGGGCCCGCGCTGCCGATCCCGACCGAGCGGGCGCGTCCCCACAGAGGTGAACCGGCGAGTTCGCCGACCACCTCCTCGACGGCCCCCATGACCGTCTCGCCGTCCTGCTGGGCGGGTGTCGCGCGCTGGGCGCGCGCCTGGATCCGTCCGTGACCGTCCACCAGCGCGCCGGCGATCTTGGTGCCGCCGATGTCGAGGGCCGCCACGAGGTCGGTGTGCATCAGAGTCAGTTCTCCCCGTCAACCATGAGTAGCCGAGTGACACAACAGGCCGGTCAAGCGGTGGGGGCGCAGGCCGGAGATTGCGGTGGACAGTCTCCCTTGCATCTGACAACGTTGTCCAGGCTCTATGCTCGACGCCACATCCTCATACAAACCCACGAGCCTGTGTATCCCTGATACAAACCCATGAGCCCATACACAACCAATGAGCCCATGCATCCCGTGGACGACAGGACAGGACGCCGCATCGTGCCCGACACCTCCCGCCGCGCAGACCGTCTTCCCGGCTCCCGTTACGGGACCCGGCCGACGATGAAGGACGTCGCGGCGCGGGCCGGTGTGGGCCTCAAGACGGTCTCCCGGGTGGTCAACGGCGAGCCGGGGGTGACCCCGGACACCGAGCGCCGGGTCCAGGAGGCGATCGACGCACTGGGCTTTCGCCGCAACGACAGCGCGCGGGTGCTGCGCAAGGGCCGTACGGCGAGCATCGGCCTCGTCCTCGAGGACCTCGCCGACCCGTTCTACGGCCCGCTGAGCCGCGCGGTGGAGGAAGTGGCACGCGCGCACGGGGCGTTGCTCATCAACGGCTCCAGCGCCGAGGACCCGGACCGCGAACAGGAACTGGCCCTGGCGCTCTGCGCGCGGCGGGTGGACGGCCTGGTGGTGATCCCGGCCGGGGACGACCACCGCTATCTGGAGCCGGAGATCAGGGCGGGCGTGGCGACGGTGTTCGTGGACCGCCCGGCCGGGAAGATCGACGCCGACGTCGTGCTGTCCGACAGCTACGGCGGCGCCCGGGACGGGGTCGCCCACCTGATCGCGCACGGCCACCGCCGGATCGGGTTCATCGGCGACATGCCCCGCATCCACACGGCGGCCGAGCGGCTGCGCGGCTACCGGGCGGCGATGGAGGACGCCGGGATAGCCGTCGAGGAGGCGTGGACCTCGCTCGGGGTGACGGACCCCGAGCGGGTGCGCAGGGCCGCCGAGGAGATGTTGACCGGCGTCGATCCGGTCACCGCGATCTTCGCGGGCAACAACCGTGTCACCGTCACCGTGATCCGGGTCCTCGCCGAGTGGCCCCGTCCGGTCGCGCTCGTCGGCTTCGACGACATCGAACTCGCCGACCTGCTCCACCCCGGCCTCACGGTCGTCGCCCAGGACGCGGCCCTGCTCGGCCGCACGGCCGCCGAACGGCTCTTCCGCCAGCTGGACGGCACCCTCCTGGCGCCGGAGCGGATCGAGCTGCCGACCAGGCTGATCACCCGCGGCTCGGGCGAGCTGCCCCCGGCGGACTGAGCCGCCCATGACGGACCGGACGCCCGCGCCGCCGACCCGCCCGGCGAACGGCCGTACGCGCACGGGTTCGAGCCGCCCGTGACCGGCCGTACGCTCGTCGAGTTAGGGCTCCACACGGCGCCGCGCGACCATCCGCTGACCTACCCCGGTGCCTGGCCGCCCGACTCGGCTCTCCTCGACGGTGACCGGCTGCTGCCGCTCGACAGCCTGGTCCACGGCAACGGCCGGGTACCGGTCCTCGCGGTCGGCTCCAACGCCTCTCCCGCCCAGCTCCAGCACAAGATGGCCGAGTCCGGCGTCAGCGGGCCGATCCCCATGGTGCGTGCCCGGGTGGCGGGCCTCGACGTGGGCGTCTCCGCGCATGTCAGCCGCCTCGGCTATGTCTCGGCGTCACCGGTCGCGTCCCCTTCGGCGGTACGGGAGTTGTTCGTCCTCTGGCTGGACGGGCGGCAGCTGGAGGTGATCGACGCGAGCGAGGGCGTACCGCTGCCGGACGGCAACTTCGAGCGGGCCTGGCTGCCCGCCCCGGCGGTACGCGCCACGCTCGCGGACGGCACGGCACTCCCGGGCGTGCACGCGTACGTCAACCGGCACGGCGTGCTGCACGACGGCACCGGCACGCCCCGCCGCCACCCCGGCGAGCGCGCACTCCTCACCGAACTCCTCGCGGACTCGGCCGAGTTGAGAGAGCTGTTCGGTGGCACGCCCGAGCAGTTCTGCGCGCGGGCGCGGGCCGACTCCGCGCTGTGCCGGCGGGGCACCCGGCTGTTCGCGCAGTGGAGGTGGGCGGTCGCGTCGGGCCTGGAACGGTACGTCCGTGCTCAGCAGACCGGAAGTCCGGGGAGCGGCTCCTCGTCGACGCCGCCCTGGATGTAGACGTCGCTGACGTACACCCCGGTGTTGCCCTCGTCGTCGTCCGTCTCGGCCCACCAGGCACTGGTGCGCCGGCCGTGGGTCTCCCGGCGGCCCAGGTCGGCCTGGCAGTAGAAGGAGTGGCTGCCCTGGCGGACCTTGCCGGCCTTGACGCCGTCGGCGGTGTAGGACTTGGCGCCGCCGCTGCGCACCAGGCAGGTGTACGTGCCGTCGCCCGCGGCCTGGCAGACCGGGGCCGCGGTCGCGGGGTCGGTGGCCGTCGCGGTGGCGGGGGCGGTGGCACCGGCAGTGCCGGAACCGCCGGTGGGGGCCGGGCCGGAGGTCCGCGCCGAGGACGGTGTGGCCAAGGCGCGGTCCGCCGGTTCGCCTCCGGCGGCCGTGACGCCGGGGGCCGGTACGGCAGCCGTCTCCTCGCCCTGTCCGACGGGATCCGCGACCGCCGGGTGCCGGGCGCCGGTGCCGCGGACGCTCGCCGAGGGGCCAGGCGCGGTCGGGGCGGGCGGCCCCGCGTCCGTCCGAGCCGGCTGTCCCCTGTCGTTCCGTAACACGACGGTCAGGCCGGTCACCGTGAGGGCGACGGCGACGGCCGCCACGACGAGCAGCCGGACCCGGCGGCGACCGCCGCGGTTCGGCCGGGCGGGGCTCGGCGGGCCTTCCGGGGCGCCGGGCAGGGTCGCGGGGTCTGATCCGGCCACGTCGGCCGGCCTGTCGTCGGCCGCGACTTCGGCCGCGGCTTCGGCCCCGACTTCGGCCGCGGCTTCGTCCCCGACTTCGACTGCGGCTTCGTCCCCGACTTCGACTGCGGCTTCGGCCCCGACTTCGGCCCCGGCTTCGGCCGCCGGGGCCGGTCCGTGTCCCGGAGGCGGCGCCGGTACGCCGGTTCCGGGTCCCGGCCGCGCGGGCTCCCGCAGGGCCGTCGTCGGGGTGTCCGGGATCGCTTCCCGCGCCACGGCCCGCAGCAGCCCGCCGGCCTCCTCGGCGTCCGGGCGGGCCTCGGGCCGCTTGTCCATCAGGCGGCGGAGGACGGGGGCGAGCGGGCCCGCCCTGCGGGGCTCCGGGAGGGGCTCGTCGACTATCGCGGTGAGCGTCGAGAAGGTGGACGTACGGCGGAAGGGCGAGGCGCCCTCCACGGCCGCGTACAGAGCCGCGCCGAGGGCCCAGGTGTCGGAGGCCGGTCCGGGGGCCGCGCCCTTGGCCCGCTCGGGTGCCAGGTAGTCGAGGGAGCCCACCAGTTCGCCGCTGCCGGTCAGGTGGGTGGCCGAGCCGTCGCCGGGATCGGCCATGGTGGCGATGCCGAAGTCGGTGAGGACGACCCGGCCCGAGCGGTCGAGGAGGATGTTGCCCGGCTTGACGTCGCGGTGCAGGACGCCGACCCGGTGGGCCGCGGCCAGGGCGTCCATGACCTCGGCGCCGACGCGGGCGGCCTCGTGCGCCGGGAGCGTGCCGCGCTCGCGCAGCAGGTCGTCCAGGGAGGGGCCGTCGACGAGTTCCATGACGATCAGCGGCCGGCCGTCGATCTCGGCGATGTCGTGCACGACGATCACACCCCGGTGGCGCACCCGGGCGACGGCCCGCGCCTCGCGCTGCATCCGCAGTCGCAGATCAGCCAGTTCCGGCCCGGCGCTGTCGGTGTAGGCGCGCAGTTCCTTGACGGCGACCTCACGGCCGAGGACCTCGTCGACGGCGCGCCACACCACACCCATACCACCGCGCCCGAGCCGGGCCACGACCCGATACCGCCCTGCCAGCAGGCGACCGGTCGCGTCAGCCTGTCCGTACGAACCCGACACCACAGCCCCGTTCCTCATGACACGTCCGTGAATGGCGCACCAGAGTACGGGGGGATGACAGGGTCGGTTCAAGTCGGTGGGAAAAGCCGTGACTTGACCGGTACGCGCTACTTGCCGCGGGCCGCCGGGCCGCCAGGCCGGGGCATCGCGAAGCCCTCCAGACGGGCCCGGGTCAGACCGGTCAGGCGGGCGACCTCGGCGGTGTCGAGGGCGCCGCAGTCCAGGCCGCGCAGCAGGTAGCCGCTGAGGGCCTTGGCGGTGGCGGGCTCGTCCATGACGTCACCGCCGACGCGGTCGGCGTACCGGGCGAGCCGGGCGGCCGCCTGCTCCAGGCCCTCGCGGTAGAAGGCGAACACGGCCGCGTACCGGGTCGGGAGGTGGCCGGGGTGCATGTCCCAGCCCTGGTAGTAGGCGCGGGCCAGGGCGCGCCGGGTGAGACCGTAGTGCAGCCGCCAGGCGTCGTGCACCTTGGCCGTCGGACCGACCGGCAGGACGTTGGTGGAGCCGTCCGACACCCGTACGCCCGTGCCGGCGGCGGCGACCTGCATGACCGCCTTGGCGTGGTCGGCGGCCGGGTGGTCGCTGGCCTGGTAGGCGGCGGAGACCCCCAGGCAGGCGCTGTAGTCGAAGGTGCCGTAGTGCAGTCCGGTGGCGCGGCCCTCGGCGGCCTGGATCATCCGGGCGACGGTGGCGGTGCCGTCGGTGGCGAGGACGGACTGGCTGGTCTCGATCTGGATCTCGAACCCGATCCGGCCGGGCCGGAGTCCATGGGTCTCCTCGAAGGCCTCCAGGAGCCGGACCATCGCGGTGACCTGATCGGGGTAGGTCACCTTGGGCAGGGTCAGCACGAGTCCCCGGGGCAGCCCGCCGGCGGCCATCAGCCCGGTGAGGAAGATGTCCAGGGTGCGGATGCCGCGGTCGCGCACCGCGGCCTCCATGCACTTCATCCGGATGCCCATGTACGGCGCCGCCGTGCCCTCGGCGTACGCCTCGGCGATCAGCCGGGCGGCACGGGCGGCCGTCTCGTCCTCCTCGGCGTCGGGGCGCGGGCCGTAGCCGTCCTCGAAGTCGACGCGCAGGTCTTCCACCGGTTCACGCTCCAGCTTGGCGCGGACCCGGGAGTGGACGGGCCCGGCGAGGGCCTCCGGCAGGCCGAGAACGGCGGCGAAGGCGGCGGCGTCGGGGGCGTGTTCGTCGAGGGCGGCGAGGGCCTGGTCGCCCCAGGAGCGAATCGTGCCGGCCGTGAAGGCGTCGCCGGGGACGTACACGGTGTGGACGGGCTGCCGGGTTCCCGGGTCACCTGGATAGCGGCGCTCCAGTTCGGCGTCGACGGGTGCGAGGGAGGCACTGATCTTCTCGCTGACGGCGCCCGCGAGGCTCGTCGCCACCTTCTCCTGCCGACCCTGGCCCATCCCGCGCCTCCCGTTTTCCACTGTACGGAATCAACAATCCGTTGAATGACGGTATCCGGGCTTTTTCGGAGCGGTCAACACCGTGTCCACGAGACGACACGCCCCCATCTGGGCATGTTCACGCTCATCACACGCCGGGGTATCACACTGCTCAACGCCCGCCCGTCCGGCTTGTGCCCCCTGAAGGAGCCGCCGTGCCGAACCAGCGCCGAGTCACCCGCCGGCTGGGACTGCAGGTCCTGCTGGCCGCAGCGGTCACCGTGCCCTTGTCCAGTGCCGCGGTCTCCGCCTCCTCCGCAACACCTCGCACCCGTCGGCTGACCACCCTCGCGGCACCGTCCCGGCCGGCGCCCCGCCTCGACGTCATGACCTTCAACCTGCGGTACGCCAGCAGCGCCGAGCCCAACAGCTGGGCCGACCGCCGGCCGGTGATGCGTGAACTGCTGCGCCGCGCGCACCCTCACGTCATCGGCACCCAGGAGGGTCTCTACCAGCAACTGCTCGACATCGAAACCGGCCTCGGACCCGACTACGGCTGGGTCGGTACCGGCCGCGAGGGCGGCAGCCGGGACGAGTCGACGGCCATCTACTACGACACCCGGCGCCTGGCCCCCGTCGAGCACTACACCTTCTGGCTCTCCGACACCCCTGAGGTCATCCGCTCCAACACCTGGGGCGCCGCCTTCCCCCGGATCGTCACCTGGGTCCGCTTCCGCGATCTCGCCGAAGACGGACGGGAGTTCTACGTCGCCAACACCCACTTCGACCAGAGGAGCCAGTACGCCCGCGAGCGCAGCGCCACGCTCCTGGTGCAGCGGATCGCGGAGTTCGACCGGAGGCTGCCCGTCGTGGTGACCGGCGACTTCAACGCCTACGCCCACAAGAACCCGGCCTACGACACCCTGGTGGACTCGGGACTCGTCGACACCTGGGACGCGGCGGAGCACCGCGGCCCCCAGTACGCGACCTTCCACGGCTACCACCGGCTCAAGCCGGACGGCGACCGTATCGACTGGATCCTGACCTCGCCGGGTGTGACCACGCACCGGGCGGTGATGGACACCTTCTCGATGCACGGCCAGTTCCCGAGCGACCACCTGCCCGTGCAGGTCTCCCTGAGCCTGCGATGAACCGAGCCCACGACGGTACGGCGAGGCCCCCGTGACCGGTGCCGGTCACGGGGGCCTCGGACAGCCCGGCGGCGGTCAGCCCTTGCGGGCCTTGACCTCCTCGGTGAGCTGGGGGACGACGTCGAAGAGGTCGCCGACGACGCCGAAGTCGACCAGTTCGAAGATCGGGGCCTCGGCGTCCTTGTTGACGGCCACGATGGTCTTCGAGGTCTGCATGCCCGCGCGGTGCTGGATGGCGCCGGAGATGCCGTTGGCGATGTACAGCTGCGGGGACACGCTCTTGCCGGTCTGGCCGACCTGGTTGGTGTGCGGGTACCAGCCGGCGTCGACCGCGGCACGCGAGGCACCGACGGCCGCGCCGAGGGAGTCGGCGAGGGCCTCGATGATCGCGAAGTTCTCGGCGCCGTTGACACCGCGGCCGCCGGAGACCACGATCGCGGCCTCGGTCAGCTCCGGACGGCCCGTGGACTCGCGGGCGGTACGGCCGGTGACCTTGGTGCCGGTCGCCTGGCCGGAGAAGGTCACCGCGAGGGCCTCGACGGTGCCCGCTGCCGGGGCGGCCTCGACGGCGGCGCTGTTGGGCTTGACGGTGATGACCGGGGTGCCCTTGGCGACGCGGGACTTGGTGGTGAACGAGGCGGCGAACACCGACTGGGTGGCCACCAGGCCGTCGTCGCCGGCCTCCAGGTCGACGGCGTCGGTGATGATGCCGGAGCCGATGCGCAGCGCGAGGCGGGCGGCGATCTCCTTGCCCTCGGCGGAGGAGGGGACCAGCACGGCGGCCGGGGACACCTGCGCGACGGCGGCCTGCAGCGCGTCCACCTTCGGGACGACCAGGTAGTCGGCGTACTCCGAGGCGTCGTGCGTGAGGACCTTGACGGCGCCGTGCTCGGCGAGCCTGGCGGCGGTGTCGGCGGCACCGGCACCGAGCGCGACGGCGACAGGCTCGCCGACGCGGCGGGCCAGCGTCAGAAGCTCCAGGGTGGGCTTGCGGACGGCACCGTCCACGTGGTCGACGTAGACGAGGACTTCAGCCATGGGATTGCTCTCCTGCGAAACGAAGTTGAGGGGCGGTCAGCGAGTGACGGGCTCAGACGGACTTCCGGCCCGCGAGGCTGCGTCAGACGAATTTGCGCTCCGCGAGGAAGGCGGCGAGCTGCTTGCCGCCCTCGCCCTCGTCCTTGACGATCGTGCCCGCCGTACGGGCCGGACGCGCGACGGCGTCCTCGACCTTGGTCCAGGCACCCTCCAGGCCGACCTCCTCGGCCTCGATGTCCAGGTCGGACAGGTCCCAGGACTCAACCGGCTTCTTCTTGGCCGCCATGATGCCCTTGAAGGACGGGTAACGCGCCTCACCCGACTGGTCGGTCACCGACACGACCGCCGGCAGGGAGGCCTCCAGCTGCTCGCTGGCCGCGTCGCCGTCGCGGCGGCCCCTGACCGTGCCGCCCTCGACCGAGACCTCGGAGAGCAGGGTGACCTGCGGGACGCCCAGCCGCTCGGCCAGCAGGGCCGGCAGCACGCCCATGGTGCCGTCGGTGGAGGCCATACCGGAGACCACCAGGTCGAAGCCGGCCTTCTCGATCGCCTTGGCCAGCACCAGCGAGGTGCCGATCGCGTCGGTACCGTGCAGGTCGTCGTCCTCGACGTGGATCGCCTTGTCCGCCCCCATCGACAGCGCCTTGCGCAGCGCGTCCTTCGCGTCCTCCGGACCAACCGTCAAAACGGTGACCTCGACATCGTCGTCGGAGTTCTCCGCGATCTGCAGCGCCTGCTCGACCGCGTACTCGTCCAGCTCGGAGAGCAGACCGTCCACGTCGTCACGGTCGACGGTCAGGTCATCGGCGAAGTGCCGGTCGCCAGTGGCGTCGGGCACGTACTTCACAGTGACAACGATCCTCAGGCTCACGCCGGCTCTCCTACTGCATCGTCTCTTCTGGGCTGCCTCTTGAAGGCAGCATAGGCGCCCCAAGCGGCTCATCCCGGTCGGGGCGGCCGCGCGCTCCGAACGAAATATTACTCACCAGTACAGCCAGTTCCCGCCCGCTAAGCAAGCGCTTTGAACTGTGACCTTCGCAACGCAGCGTAACCGGAACTCGACGCGTTCGCAGAACAGGTGACGTGTGATCCGCGGAACGGGGAGCGTGTGATCAGTCACGCAGGCCGTTGAAGCCCCCCTGGTGGTACAGGAGCGGCCGGCCTGCGCCGGAGGGATCGCCGACGAGCACCTCGGCCAGCACGATGCGGTGGTCCCCGGCCGGCACGCGGGCGACGATCCGGCACACCAGCCACACCAGTACGCCGTCGATGACCGGGACACCCGCATGGCCGTCGCGCCAGTTGGTGGGCGCCCCGAACCGGTCGGCACCGCTGCGCGCGAAGGTGGCCGCGAGCTCCGCCTGGTGCTCGCCGAGGATGTGGACGCCGATGTGCTCGGCGGTGGATATCGCGGGCCAGCTGGAGGCGCCCGTGCCGACGCCGAAGGAGAGCATGGGGGGCTCGGCGGAGACGGAGGTGAGGGAGGTGGCGGTGAAGCCGACCGGGCCGTCGGCGCCGCGCGCGGTGATCACCGCCACACCGGCCGCGTGCCGCCGGAAGGCGGAGCGGAGCAGATCGGGAGAGGCGAGCCGAGGGGTGCCGAGATCGGGCGTGGCCGTCATGGAGTTGTCCTTCCGCGGGAGGCGGTCTTCGGGTCCGGAGGGGCTCAACAACCCGGACAGCGCGCGCTCGCGGTGCGGGCCAGGTCCACGTGGACCCGCCCGAAGAGAAGGAGTTCCTGAGGCATACGGTCAGGCTGACGATAGGTGGTGCGCCCAGTCAAGCACGTTCCGGCATATGGGAGGTGTCTCACCGTCACCGGCACGTCCGTCAGACCGCCTCTCCCAGCGCCGCGATGACGTCCGCCTTGCGGGGCTGTCCGGCGGCCCGGCGCACCACCCGGCCGTCCGCGTCGAGCACCAGCACGGTGGGGGTCTTCAGGATCTCCAGGTCGCGCACGAGGTCCAGGCGGGCCTCGGCGTCGATCTCGACGTGGGTGACCCCGGGGACCATCCCGGCGACCTCGCCCAGCACTCGCCGGGTGGCCCGGCAGGGGGCGCAGAAGGCGCTGGAGAACTGCACCAGCGTGGCCCGTTCGCCCAGTTCGCCGCCGAGTTCGGCCGCCCCGAGCCGCTTGCCGTCGTCCCGCCCGCGCACCCGTACCCTCCCGCTCCGCCGCTTGTGCAGCACTCCGTAGACACTCGCCGCCGCGAGCACCGCCACGCACACCACCAGTCCGGTCATCACCGGACAAGGATCCATGAGACGGCCCGCCTCGGGAACAAGCGTTCACACGATTGCAAAGATTCCCGGCTCCCCAATCGGCGTCCGGGGCGGAATCCTTGGTTCATGGACATCGACGCACGTGGGCCGCGGTTCGCGGCGGCCGTGACGACGGTCGTACTGGCCGCCGCACTCATCACCCGGAGCCCCTGGATCCTCGCCTGGCAGACGGCGGCGTTCGCGCTGGGCGCCGCGGGGGGCATGACCCGTTCGCCGTACGGCTGGGTGTTCCGGACGGCCGTACGACCGCGGCTGGGCCCTCCGGCCGAGTTCGAGCCGCCGGAGCCCCCGCGGTTCGCACAGGCGGTGGGACTGGTCTTCGCGGGGCTCGGTCTGGTCGGATTCACGCTGGGCCCCGCGTGGTTGGGCCTCGCGGCGACCGGGCTCGCGCTCGCCGCGGCCTTCCTCAATGCGGCATTCGGGTACTGCCTGGGCTGCGAGATGTTCCTGCTCGTGCGGCAGTTGACGGCGCGCCCACAGTAAGGAAACGGTAAAACCACGAGGTGGATCAAGGGACCAACGTGACGAGGATCTCGCCGCTCCCGGGCACCAGGGCTGGCTCCCCGTCCGTTCTTCGGGCACCATCTGCGAGACGCCGTAAACCTACGGCTCCGTAACTTTCCCGCCGGGAGCCTTTTCCCCAGGCAGAGCAGAAAGGGCCCGTCCCCCCCATGGCCGAGTTGGTCTACCGTCCCGTCATCGGTTTCGCCAAGGCACTGTTCAAGGTCTGGGACCTCAAGATCGACTGCCAGGGTTCGGAGAACATCCCGCGCTCGGGCGGTGCCGTGGTGGTGAGCAATCACGTCAGCTACCTGGACTTCGTCTTCGACGGCCTGGCGGCGCTTCCGCAGAAGCGCCTCGTGCGGTTCATGGCGAAGGAGTCGGTGTTCCGGCACCGGATCTCCGGCCCGCTGATGCGCGGGATGAAGCACATCCCGGTGGACCGCGAGCAGGGCGAGGCCGCCTACGAGCACGCGCTGGCCTCGCTGAAGGCCGGTGAGATCGTGGGCGTCTTCCCGGAGGCCACGATCTCCCAGTCGTTCACGCTCAAGAGCTTCAAGTCGGGCGCCGCGCGCCTGGCCCAGGAAGCCGGCGTGCCGCTCGTCCCGATGGCCCTGTGGGGCACCCAGCGCATCTGGACCAAGGGCCACCCGCGCAATTTCAAGCGCAACCACCTGCCCATCACCATCCGGGTCGGCGAGCCGGTCGACGCTCCCCGGGACCAGTACGCGGGCGCCATCACCCGCCGGCTGCGCGAGCGCGTCCAGGAGCTGCTGGAGGCCGCCCAGCGCGCCTACCCGGCCCGCCCGAAGGACGACACCGACACCTGGTGGCTTCCGGCGCACCTGGGCGGCACGGCCCCCACGCCGGACCAGCTGAAGGCCGCCGAGGCGGCCTGAGCCTCAGCCCGCCGACTCGGGCGCGCGCACCTCGACGCGGGCACCCGGGCTGAACTTCTCCAGCAGTTCCGCGAGTTCGGCACCGGCCGAGGCCACGTCAGCCACCGGCATCGGGGTGAGACTCTCCAGCAGGAAGACGGCCGAGGTCGTCCGCTCGGTGAGGCGGGTGCGGGGGCCCTGGCGCCAGTTCCAGCGGCGGCAGGTGACGCCGGCGGCGTCGCACCACACGACCTCGCCGGCGTCGGGGTGCTCGACCACCTCCTCACCCCCGGCCACGGTGCCGAAGTCCTCCTCCCCCGTGGCGCGCGTCAGCCGCATCCCGCCCCGGACGAGGTCGAGGTCCTCGCCGCCCACCGGGATCAGGTGGGCGACGCTGATCGCGTTGTAGACGTCCACGAGCAGGTTGATGCGGGGCAGGCCGCCGTCCGCGAGGGCCCGCCTGGCCAGTGCCTCGGCCGAGTTGCGGGTGCGCGACGGCTTGGAGCCGAAGGCCGTGTAGGCCGCCCGCCAGGCGGCCATGTGCGGATCCTCGTGCGGGGCGCGCCCGTCCAGGCGTACGGCCAGACGGCGGGCCGCGTCGTCGAGCAGCCCGGAACTCGCCTCCGTGCTGGGCCCGTTCACCAGGCCGTGGGCCTCGATCACGAGGTGTGTGAAGCCGGGCGCGAGGGCGCGCACCTCGTCGGACACGGTGAGCGTGAGAGTCATCTGTCCTGCCTCAGAGTGCGGTGGGGAGCGTCTTCCACAGGTAAGTGCGGTCGGGCGCCGCTTTGAGCGCGCCGAGCACGACCGGGTGAGGTTCAGCGTACAGGACTGGATAGTCCATCTCATTGGACTCGGGGTCGGGGACCCAGGCCAGCCGTTCACCGTCGAGGGAGAACCGGGCGTCGACGCCCGGCTTGTTGCCGCGCGGGTCCTGGCGGTGCCAGGCGCCGTGGAAGCGGACGGCGATCAGGCCGTGCACGACGTGACCGGCGCCGCCGTCGTGCGTCAGGCGCTGGTAACACAGGGCGGTGGGGATGTCCTCGGCACGCAGCAGGGCGGCCAGGGCGTGGGCCTTGGCATGGCAGATGCCGGTGCGCCTCTCCAGGACGTCCGAGGCCCGCCAGGTCACCCGCGGGTCACCGGAGTCCTGGGAGTGAGGAATGGCGTCCCGCACGAACTCGTACGCGACACGTGCATAGCCATACGAGTCCTCGACTCCCGCCGCCAGTCGGGCGGCCGTCTCCCGGACCCGGGGATGGTGATGGTCGATGACCTCGTCAGCGGCCAGGTACGCGGACAGGTCGGCGGTGTTCTGGATCAGCTCCATGCCCGCAGAGCATAGGAACGCGATCACCCGAGCGTCAATGATTTTTCAGGCGATCGCATACCTATGCACCAGTCGGGCGGCGGGGACTAGCGCGCCATCTCCTCCTTGAGCGCCGCCACGAACGCGTCCACGTCCTCCTCGGTGGTGTCGAAGGCGCACACCCAGCGCACGTCCCCGGCCGCCTCGTCCCAGAAGTAGAACCGGAAGCGCTTCTGCAGGCGCAGGCTCACGTCGTGCGGGAGCCGCGCGAAGACGCCGTTGGCCTGCACCGGGTGGAGGATCTCCACGCCGTGCACGGCCCGGACGCCCTCGGCGAGCCGCTGGGCCATCTCGTTGGCGTGCCGGGCGTTGCGCAGCCACAGATCCTTGGCGAGCAGGGCCTCCAGCTGTACCGACACGAAGCGCATCTTGGAGGCGAGCTGCATGGACAGCTTGCGCAGGTGCTTCATGTGGCTGACGGCGTCCTGGTTGATCACCACCACCGCCTCGCCGAACACCGCGCCGTTCTTGGTGCCGCCCAGGGAGAGGATGTCGACGCCGACGGCGTTGGTGAACGTGCGCATCGGGACGTCCAGGGAGGCCGCCGCGTTGGCTATCCGGGAGCCGTCCAGGTGCACCTTCATGCCGTGCGCGTGGGCGTGCTCGCAGATCGCCCGGATCTCGTCCGGCGTGTAGAGGGTGCCCAGCTCGGTGCTCTGGGTGATCGAGACCACCTGTGGCATCGCACGGTGCTCGTCCTCCCAGCCGTACGCCTGCCGGTCGATGAGCTCGGGGGTGAGCTTGCCGTCGGGGGTGGGGACGGTGAGCAGTTTGAGGCCGCCCATGCGCTCGGGGGCGCCGCCCTCGTCGACGTTGATGTGCGCGCTCTCGGCGCAGATCACCGCGCCCCAGCGGTCGGTGACCGCCTGGAGCGCGACGACGTTCGCGCCGGTGCCGTTGAAGACCGGGAAGGCCTCGGCGGTGGCCCCGAAGTGGCTGCGGACGATCCGCTGGAGGTTCTCCGTGTACTCGTCCTCGCCGTAGGCCACCTGATGGCCGCCGTTGGCGAGGGCCAGGGCGGCCAGCACCTCGGGGTGGGCTCCGGCGTAGTTGTCACTGGCGAAACCGCGGACCCGCGGGTCGTGATGGCGACGCGCGTCGGTCCTGGGAGGGTTCACGGCTTCTCGGTCAGCCACAGACGGTTTCCGTTCACTTCGGCGGCGGACTTGCTCCAGACGCCCTCGACGGCCTCGGCCAGGTCCTTGACGTCCGTGAAGCCCGCGAACTTCGCGTTCGGCCGCTCGGCGCGCATCGCGTCGTGCACCAACGCCTTCACCACCAGGATGGCAGCAGCGGAGGTGGGGCCCGCCTCGCCCCCGGCCTTGCGGAAGCCGTCGGCCATGGCGAGCGTCCAGGCCTCGGCGGCCGCCTTGGCGGCCGAGTAGGCGGCGTTGCCGGCGGTGGGCTTCGACGCGCCGGCGGCACTGATCAGCAGGTACCGGCCGCGCTCGCTGCGCTGCAGGGCGTCGTAGAAGGCCAGGGAGGTGTGCTGGACGGTGCGGATCAGCAGCTTCTCCAGCAGGTCCCAGTCGGCGAGGTCGGTCTCGGCGAAGGTGGCACTGCCACGCCAGCCGCCGACCAGGTGGACCAGGCCGTCGACCCGGCCGTGGTCCTTCTCGATGCGGTCGGCCCACGCCCTGGTCGAGTCCAGGTCGAGCAGGTCGACCGTCTCACCGGTGACCACGGCGCCGCCGCCCGCGTACCGGGCCGCGTCCACGGCCTCCGCCAGGCGTTCGGGATTGTTGTCGGCTCCGACCAGGGTCGCGCCCGCCTCCGCCAGCCTGACCAGCGTCGCGTACCCGGCGGGTCCGCCCGCCCCGGCCACCGCGATCACCGCACCACTGAGAGACCCGTTGCCCGCCATGTGCTTCCCCTCTTGAGCAGTGTTCCGCAGCCGGCCGCTCACGCGGCGACCGGCTCGGCGCTGTCCGCCGTGATGCCCTTGGTCTCGGCGATCACGTTCTTCAGTTTCCTGGACAGCGCCTCGTAGAACATGCTCAGCGGAAACTCGTCGGGAAGCACGTCGTCCACGAGCTTGCGCGGCGGCAAGGTCAGGTCCAGGGCGTCCGGGCCCTTGGCCCACTTGGAGCCCGGGTGCGGGGCGAGGTAGGTGGCGACCAGTTCGTACCCGGCGAACCAGTGGACGAGCTTCGGACGGTCGATGCCCTCCTTGTACAGCTTCTCGATCTCGGCGCACAGCTGGTTGGTGACCTGCGGGGCACGCTCCCAGTCGATCGCGAGCCTGTTGTCGGTCCAGCGGACCACGTCGTGCTTGTGCAGGTAGGCGAAGAGCAACTGGCCGCCGAGCCCGTCGTAGTTGCGGACGCGGTCGCCGGTGACCGGGAACCGGAACATGCGGTCGAAGAGCACCGCGTACTGCACGTCACGGGCCTGCGGGACGCCGTCGGCCGCCAGCTTCACGGCCTCCTTGAAGGCGGTGAGGTCGCAGCGCAGCTCCTCCAGGCCGTACATCCAGAACGGCTGGCGCTGCTTGATCATGAAGGGGTCGAAGGGCAGGTCGCCGTGGCTGTGGGTGCGGTCGTGGACCATGTCCCACAGCACGAAGGCCTCCTCGCAGCGCCTCTGGTCGTGGACCATCGCGGCGATGTCCTCGGGGAGTTCGAGGCCCAGGATGTCGACGGCCGCGTCGGTGACCCGGCGGAAGCGGGCGGCCTCGCGGTCGCAGAAGATGCCGCCCCAGGAGAATCGTTCCGGCGCCTCGCGCACGGCGATGGTCTCGGGGAAGAGGACGGCCGAGTTGGTGTCGTAGCCGGCCGTGAAGTCCTCGAAGGTGATGCCGCAGAACAGCGGGTTGTCGTACCGGGTGCGCTCCAGCTCGGCCAGCCAGTCCGGCCAGACCATGCGCAGCACGACCGCCTCCAGGTTGCGGTCCGGGTTGCCGTTCTGCGTGTACATCGGGAAGACGACCAGGTGCTGGAGGCCGTCCGCGCGGCCCGCGGCGGGCTGGAAGGCGAGCAGCGAGTCGAGGAAGTCCGGCACCTGGAAGCCGCCGGCGGCCCAGCGCCGCAGGTCCGTCACCAGCGCGCGGTGGTAGGCGGCGTCGTGCGGGAGCAGCGGGGACAGCTCCGCCACGGCCTCGGTGACACGTCGTACGGCCGCCTCGGCGTCGGAGCGCGCGGGCGCGCCCTCGGCCTCGAAGTCGATGGATCCGTCCTTGGCCTGCCACGGCCGGATCCGCTCCACGGCATCCTTGAGCACGGGCCACGCCGGGTGTTCGACCACCCTGGTCACAGGAGGAACCTGCTCCTCCGAGCCCACCTGCACAAGAATTTCCGTCATGACCCATCCTCCACGGGAGAAGCTTCCGTAAGGACACCGTATGCGTACGAGGTTTCTCCCAGCAAGGGGGCAATCGGGAAATCATCCTGTGACATCGGACCTTCACCGCGCTTTTTCCTGTGCGAAACCGTGAAGGCGCTCACATTCGCCACAGCCGGTGACGAGGCGCCAGTTCGGCGGGACCGCACGGATCCGGCCGGTCAACGCGCGGCGGGACGCGCCCACGCCCGGGTGACCGCCGACCGGGGTACGGACCAGATGCCGCGCGCCCGGCGCGCCAATCCCCCCGTGTACGTACGGGTTCATCGCGACGGGCGGCCGTTAGGCTGCGCCCAGCCGCGTGGACAGCGACGTCCGTCGTACGGTTCGCGCGCCTGCCCCCACCGCCGCCGTCGACGGAAGCGAGTTGAATCTTGAACTTCCTTACCATCGGTCACCGCGGAGTCATGGGCGTCGAGCCCGAGAACACCCTCCGTTCCTTCATGGCCGCCCAGCAGGCCGGCCTCGACCTGATCGAACTCGATCTCCATCTCAGCAAGGACGGCGCCCTGGTCGTCATGCACGACGCGGAGGTGGACCGCACGACCGACGGCACCGGCCCGATCGCCGAGAAGACCCTGGAGGAGCTGCGCGCGCTGGACGCGGGCCGGGGCGAGCGGGTGCCGGTGTTCGAGGAAGTCCTGGAAGCGGTGCGGATGCCGTTGCAGGCCGAGATCAAGGACGTGGCCGCGGCCCGGGCGCTGGCCGAGGTCATGCAGCGGCGGGACCTGGTGTCCCGGGTGGAGGTGTCCTCGTTCCACGACGAGGCGGTCGCCGAGATCGCCCGGCTGGTGCCGGGGGTGCGCACCGCGCTGATCTCCAGCCTCCCCCACTTTCGAACAGACTCAAGCGGGGGGACCCCCATCGGCACGGACGTGGTGGAGCGGGCCCGGGAGGCGGGTGCGGCGACCCTCTGCCTGAACATCCGGCGGCTGACCCTGGAGGTCGTCGAGCACGCCCGCAAGGCGGATCTGCGGGTGATCGGCTGGGTGGTGAACACCCAGGACGATCTGCGGCTGGTGCGCGCGCTGCAGCTGGACGGCGCGACGACCGACTACCCGGAGATCAAACGCACCGCCCGCTTCACCGCGTGAACCCCGGCCCGCGCCTCACACCAGCGGCTTGACCAGCAGCTCGAACTGCAGGTCCGCCCGCCGTGGAATGCCGAAGCGCTCCTCGCCGTACGGGAACGGCGTCATCTCTCCCGTACGGCGGTAGCCGCGCCGCTCGTACCAGGCGGCCAGGTCTTCGCGCACCGAGATCACCGTCATGCGCATCTCCGTGACGCCCCAGTCCTCGCGCGCCTGGCGCTCCGCCTCGGCGATGACGGCCTTGCCGAGCCCGGCGCCCTGGAGGGCGGGGCTCACCGCGAACATGCCGAAGTAGGCGTGGGTCCCACGGTGCTCGAGCTGGCAGCAGGCGACGACCCGGCCCGCCTGCTCGACGGTGAGCAGCTTGCCGTCCGGCGCCTTGATCACTTGGAGGACACCCTCGGGGTCAGTGCGCTGTCCCTCCAGGATGTCCGCCTCCGTGGTCCAGCCGGCCCGGCTGGCGTCGCCCCGGTAGGCCGACTCGATCAACGCGACCAGGACGTCCACATCGGCGTCGGTGGCGTCACGGAAGGTCAGTCCGACGGCGTTCTCCATGGGCGGGTTCTCCGATCTCGGGCGCGGCTCAGCCGTGCCTGAGCTTATCCCCGCCGCCCGGCCCGCTTCCCGGCCCCTCGCGCCGCCCGGCCTGCGGGGCGACCTGCCGTTACGCTCCGGTCGCATGGTGCACGTACTGAGCAGCCGGACGCTGATCCGCCCCGCCGACCCCGGGCTCTCCCGCGCCTTCTACGGCGAGCGGCTGGGCCTCGCCGTCTACCGCGAGTTCGGTCAGGGCCCGGAGCGCGGCACGGTCTACTTCCTCGGCGGCGGGTTTCTGGAGGTCTCCGGCCGGGCTGACGCCCCCGCCTCGCCGGCGGTGCGGCTGTGGCTGCAGGTCGCGGACGTCGCGGCGGCGCACGAGGAACTGGCGGCGGCGGGTGTCGAGATCGTGCGGCCGCCCGTGAAGGAGCCGTGGGGCCTGATCGAGATGTGGGTCGCCGATCCGGACGGCATCAGGATCGTGCTGGTGGAGGTGCCGGCCGGTCATCCGTTGCGCTGCCGGCCGGGGGTCTGAGCGCGCCGCCGGAGGTGCCGCGCCATGTCGCCGGTCGTCCGCGGCGCCGGCGTGGCCGGTCGCGCAGTTCCGCGCGCCCCTTTCGGTGCTTCCGAACCGCAGCGGGGTGCGCACCCGACCGGTCAGGCCCGCAGCGCGCCCATCCTCCCCTCCAGACGGCCCAGCAACTCCGCGAGGAGTCCCGCAAGTTCGCCCTGGCCCTCCGGGGCGAGGACGGACAGCACGGCCGTCTCGTAGGCGAGTTGCTCGGGCAGGATGCCGTCGACGAGGTCGCGGCCCGCGTCGGTGAGGCGCAGGTGGGCGACCCTGCGGTCACGGGCGTCGCCGCGCCGCTCGACCAGGCCGCGCTCGGTGAGCTGCTTGAGGCGTTTGGTGACGGCGGCGCCCGAGGAGAAGGTCTCCTTGGCGAGCTCGCTCGGGGTCAGCTCGTGGCCGGTGCGGCGGAGCGCGCCGAGCAGGTCGAACTCGGGGCGGCTGAGTCCGGCCCGGCGCAGCGGGGCGTCCTCGGCCTGCTGGAGGAGAGCGGCGCAGCGGTTGATCCGGCCGATGACCTCCATGGGCCCGGTGTCCAGTGCGGGGTGGACACTGCGCCACTGCCGGACGACGGCCGCGACCGTGTCGTCCATGACGGCCCCGCTGCCCACGCCCTCGTCGTCCAGGCCTCCGCCCGCGCCCCGTCCCGCGTCGCTCGCGGCCGCCGGTCGTCCGCTGGTCGCCGTCATGGCCGTACGTCCTCCGTTGTCCTCGCGCCGTCCCAGGAGTGCGTTCCCTGGCGTCGTACCGTCGCGGCGAGCGTACGGTGTCCGGACTGCTCGGCGAGCACGACCCGCTCCTGGGGCAGCGCGCGTTGCCACCACTCGCCGGACGCGGCGTCGACCGTGGCGCGCAGCTCGGCCAGGGCGGCGGCGAGGGTGCGCCGGGCGGTCTCCAGGGCGCGCGGGGCCGGCTGCGGCCCGGCCAGCAGCCGGACGGCCTGTTCGCGGGCCCGCTCGACCGCGGTCAGGGCATGCTCGATGCGGTCACCGGCCCGGCGGTTGGTGACGACGACGGCGGTGGCGAAACCGACGAGCGCGCCGACCAGGGTGTCCACGACCCGCTCGGTGATCAGCCTCCCGGCGTCCTGGGTGCGGGCGAACTCGGTGACGAGCAGGGCCATCGGGGTGACGCAGACACTGCCGAGCCAGTAGTTGCGGCCGATCAGCGCCTCGGCGCCGAAGTTGAAGGCGAGGCAGCACAGCACCAGGGCCGCGGGGTGGAGACGGGCGAGAGGTACCACGGCGGCGAAGACGAGGACGCCGAGGAGGTTGCCGACGACGCGCTGGACGCCCCGGTGCCAGGTGAGGGTGACGTTGGCCTGGTAGAGGGAGGCCGCGGTGACCAGCGCCCAGTAGGGGCGGCCGACGCCGAGGGCGAGGGACGCGTAGCCGGCCAGGGCGCAGCCGAGCGCGGTGCGGGCGGCGAGGGGGGTGAGCGGGCCGAGCCGCTGCCACAACGGGCGCTGCGGTACGGCGCGTTCGGCGTCGACGCCGAGCAGGTCGTCGTCGGCTCCGGCGACCCGCGGGACCCGTCCGGTGCCGCGCAGGCCACGGGCCCAGCCGCGGAGCAGCCGCGGGTCGGCGTCGGCGGGGGCGGCGAGGGCGACCTCGGCGCGGACGACGAGGTGTTCGAGGGCGCGCCGGGTGCGGTCGGTGCGGGCGCCGGTGGCGAGCAGGCACTGCCAGGCGGCCTGTACGGCGGCGGCCGCGGCGGCGCGGGCCCGGTCGTGGCCGTCGCCGGTGCCGCGGGTGTCGGCGTAGGCGGCGGTGGCGCGCAGGGCGTGGGCGGTGGCCCGGCGTTCGGGGCCGTGCGGGCGCAGCAGCCCGGGGGCCATGCCGACCAGCCAGGCCCAGGCGCCCGCCGCCAGGGCGAGGCCGACGTGGCCGGGGACCTGGCCGAGGGTCTGCGGGGCGAACAGGGCGGCGGAGCCGATGAAGGTGAGGACCACGTTCCCGGGCGGGCCGACGCGGGTGGCGTCGCAGAGGACCTTCTGCACGGCGGCCATGAGCGCGCCGACGGTGACCAGGACGGCCGCGTTCGTGGTGAGCGAGGCGGCGGTCAGGGCGAGGGCCAGGCCGCCGGTCATGCCGAGGATCACCCGGGCCAGGGTGCGGGCGCGGGCGGGGTAGGGGCGGTTGTGGCCGTAGAGGGCGCACAGCGATCCGGCCATCGTGTACATCGCCAGGTCGAGGCGGCCGAGGGCCAGCAGGGCCAGGCTGGGCGGGGCGACCGCGGCGACCACGCTGCAGGCGGGCTTGAACCAGATGTCCGAGGGCCGGCCGAGGCGCAGCACACCGGCGAGGGGCAGGCGGCGGGCGGTCGTGGGGGGCGTGCTGCTCATACTCATCAATTTAGCATGTATTTTACTTGTAAAACACCATCGAACAGCGCTGGTCACATGCTGTGCTCCGGCGAATGCTCCCCGTGTACGTCCTTGCGCTCGCGTGCGCGCCGTACGGCCGGGGCATCGCATCCCTCGACACGACGTCGAGCGGGGAGGTGCGCCGTGCACGGACCGGCTTCGCCCGGCTGGCTGCTGGTCGCGCTGTGCGCGGCGACCGGGTCCTACTGCCTGCTGCGGATGCGCAGCAGGGTCGAGGAGCAGCGGCGCGCCGCGGGCGGCGAGGCGCTGATGGGGTTCGGCATGGCCGTCATGGCGGTGCCCGCGTCGGTGTTCACACCGCCGGGGTGGACGTGGCCGCTGTACGCGGCGGTGTTCGGCGCGGCCGCGTTGCACGCGCTGTGGAGCGCCCGCAGCGGTCCGCGTCATCTGCACCATCTGGTGGGGGCGGCGGCGATGGTCTACATGGCGGTGGCGATGGCGGCCGCCCCCGGCACCCACCACCACGGCGGCGCCGGAGTCCCGCTGGTGACCGGGCCGTTGCTGCTCTACTTCACCGGCTATGTGCTGCTGTCCGGCGCACGGCTGGTCCCGGTCGCGGTGACCGCCGGGACGGGTGCGCTCCGGTGGGGCGACCGGCCCGAACTGGCGCGCGCGTGCCGGTTGTCGATGGGGATCGGCATGGTGGCGATGCTGCTGGCGCTGTGAGGACCTGACAGCACAGGCGCCACGGACGTTGCCTGCGTCACTTTGGCGCAACGGGCGGTACCCGCGGGCGGTTCCCCGCTCATAGGGTGCTGGCCATGATGGTCCCCGTGGCACTGTTGCTGCTAGGCGCCCTGACCGCCGTGGCCGGCCCCCGGTTGCTCGCCCGGGCCGACTGGACGGACCGGGAACCGGTGGTCACGCTGTGGGTGTGGCAGTGCGTGGTGGCGGCCGTCCTGCTGTGCTGCGCGCTGTCGATGACGCTGAGCGCGGCGGCCGCCTGGCAGGCGGTGCGGGGGCACGTTTTCGCCACTGCCCCGAGCGGGGTGGTGGAGGCCTACGCGCTCGGTACGACGGGCCCGTGGGCGGCCGTGACCGCGGTGGTTCTCGCCTGCGCCGGGCTGTGGAGCGGGGCGATGCTGGTGCGGGAGATCGCGCGGGCCAGGTCCAGGCACAGCCGGGAACGGGCCGAACTCCTGGTCCGCGCACCGCTGTTGCCCGGCGAGGAACCGGCCGACGGCCGGCTCGTCGTCCTTGAGGGGGACCGCCCGGATGCCTGGTGGCTGCCGGGCGCGGCGCCCCGACTCATCGTCACCACGGCCGCGTTGCGTCGCCTGAAGGGGCGTCAGCTGGACGCGGTCCTGGCTCATGAGCAGAGCCACGCACAGGCCCGCCACGACTGGCTGCTGCACTGCTCGGGCGCGCTGGCCGGCGGGTTCCCGCAGATCCCGGTGTTCGCCGCGTTCCGCGACGAGATGCACCGGCTGGTCGAACTGGCCGCCGACGACGTGGCCTCCCGGCGCCACGGCCGCCTCACCACCGCGCTCGCCCTGGTCGAACTCAACGAGGACCGGGGCGTGTTCGGCCCCGGACCGACGCCGCACGCCCACGTCCCGCAGCGGGTCCACCGGCTGCTCACCGCCCCGGACCGCCTCCCGGCCCGGCACCGGCTGCGGCTGACCGCGACGGCCGCCCTGGTCCCGGTGATCCCGGTGCTGGTAGCGCTGGTACCCAGCCTGCGAGCCCTCGGGTGAGGCCGCGCCCGGCGGAGGAATTGCTCCGCGGGCAATGATTCGGCAAAGATCACGCCATGCGCCCCCCGCCCAGCGACCGCCCCGCTCCCCTTCTCGCGACCGCCGTTCTCGCCCTCTCCTCGGCGCTGCTGCTCGCCCTCGTCGCCGGCGAGTGGCCGCCCCTGGTCGCGGTGGACGAGAACATCGCCGACGCCGCCCACCGCTGGGCCGTGGCGGACCACGGCACCACACAGGTGCTGCGCGTCCTGACGGACTGGGTCTGGGATCCGCTGACCATGCGCCTGCTGTGCGCGGCGGTCGCGGTGTGGCTGGTGTGGCGGCGCTCGGCGTGGTGGACCGCCCTGTGGCTGGCCCTGACCTGCTCGCTCGGGACGATCGCCCAGCAGTCCCTGAAGACCGCCGTCGGCCGCCCGCGCCCGGTGTGGCCCGACCCCGTCGACTCCGCCCACTACGCCGCCTTCCCGTCCGGCCACACCATGACGGCCACGGTGGTCTGCGGTCTGCTGCTGTGGCTGCTGCACCGCCGCGGCACCCGCCGCGCGATATGGCGTACGGCCCTGGCCGCGGCCGGGGTCTCGGTCGTGGGCGTGGGCCTGACCCGGGTGTGGCTCGGCGTCCACTGGCCCTCGGACGTGCTCGGCGGCTGGCTGCTCGGGGCCCTGGTGGTGGCGCTGGCGGTGCTGGCGTACGAGTGGGAGCCCGACGGCCGGGGACGGCCTCACCCGTAGCCCACGGGCGCACCCGGCCGTCGGTAGAGTCCGGCACATGACTGCCGTGCTCTTCGACTTCTCCGGGACCCTCTTTCGCATCGAGTCCGCCGAATCCTGGCTGCGGGCGGTGCTCGCCGAGGCCGGAGCACCGCTCACCGAAGCCGAGTTGACGCGGACGGCGCAGGCGCTGGAGGCGGCCGGGGCACAGCCCGGCGGAGCCTTCCCGGCCACGCTGCCCGAGGAGCTGTCCGGCGTGTGGGCGGTGCGCGACGAGAGCGCGGAGCTGCACCGGGCCGCGTACACCGGCCTGTCCCGGCGGGTGGCGCTGCCGGACCCCGCCCTGCACGACGCGCTGTACGAGCGGCACATGGATCCGCGGGCCTGGACGCCGTACCCGGACGCCGCCCGGGTGCTGCGCGCGCTGCGTGAGCAGGGGATCGGGGTCGGTGTGGTCAGCAACATCGGCTGGGATCTGCGCCCGGTCTTCCGCGAGCACGGACTCGACGCGTACGTGGACACCTACGTCCTGTCGTACGAACACGGTGTCCAGAAGCCGGATCCGCGGCTCTTCACGGTCGCGCTGGAGGCTCTCGGGGCCGCGCCCGCGCAGACGCTGATGGTCGGGGACAGCAGGCCCGCCGACGGCGGGGCGGCGGCGCTCGGCTGCCGGGTGCACTTCGTGAACCACCTGCCGGCGGCCGAACGGCCGGACGCGCTGCTGGCGGTCCTTGACCTGGTGGGCGTGGCACGCCGACCGGCCACGCCCACCCAGGCCTGAGCTGCGGTGCCGTCCGCCCGAGACGCTCCCCCGTGTCGCCCCGGACGGACGGCAGCCCTGAACCGGCCCCGCGCAGGGCGGTGCCGACCGCGTCGATTATAGTTGGCTGGCAGCCAGTCAACGCAGGAGTTCCAGCATGTCCCCGCGCAGCCCCTCGGTCAATGAAGAATTGCGCAGGCGTTCGCGCGAGCGACTGCTGCAGGCCGCGGTGGAGCTGGTCGACGAGCACGGCTTTGAGGCGACGACGCTGGGCGCCATCGCGGACCGGGCGGGATCGGCGCGCGGACTGGTGTCGTACTACTTCCCCGGCAAACGCCAGCTGGTCCAGTCGGCCGTGCACCGGCTGATGCACCGCACGCTGGAGGAGGCGCTGGAGCACGAGCCGCGCACCGAGGACGGGCGGGAGCGGCTGGCCCGGGCCATCGACGCGATCCTGGGGCTCGCGCACGACCGGCCGGTACTGATGCGCCAGCACATGGCGGGACTGCTCCAGGCCGAGGGCTTCGTGCAGTGCCCCGAACAGCGCCGGCTGGCGGAGCTGCTGGGCGACACCGTCGCCCGGTACGGCTCGCCCCAGGTCGCGGCCGACTACCCCATGCTGCGCGCCATGCTCATGGGGGCGGTGTACGCGGCGCTGGTGCCTGGGGTGCCGATGCCGATCCCGGCGCTGCGGGCGGAGCTGTTCGAGCGCTACGGGCTCGACTGGGAGCTGGGCACTCCCCCGGAGTCCGCGCCGGCGACCGAGCCGCAGGACCTGTCCCGGTTCTTCGCGACCGGGGACCGGACCGAACCCGGATCCGTGCCGGAGTCCGGACCCGGTCGGCCCGCGGGGGCATGACGCCGGCCAGGAAGCCCGCGTCACGCGCCTGCGCGTGAGCCGGGTCGCCGACGAGCTGGGTGTCCCCGGTGGCGTCACACGCCTGCGCGTGAGCCGGAGCGGCCGGCGGGGGCCGCGCCCGGGCACGACCGCACCCCGTGAACTCTGGACAGCGGCTCCTCGACCCGGTCGGTGAGCACCGTCGGAGCGGCCGGGGACAGCGGGCCGGGCCGTGACGCACGTCCTCGGCGGCGGAACGACGCTTCCAGCGCACACACGACGTGACTCTATGATCACACCACGCGGCCGCGGACGCACGTCCGCGTCACCCCAGCGGCCCTGTCGAGGCGGCCGGGCCGGTGGGATGCTGGAGTCACCAGCCCCTCGGGCAAGGAGTTCCGCTGTGTTGCGTGTCGCCGTCGTCGGCTCCGGGCCGAGCGGGTGCTACACCGCCCAGAACCTCGTCCAGCTCGACCCCACGGTCCGCGTGGACGTCCTGGACCGGCTGCCGTGCCCGTACGGGCTGGTGCGCTACGGCGTCGCTCCCGACCACGAGAAGATCAAGTCGCTGCAGGGAAACCTGCGCACCGTCCTTGAGCACGAGCGGGTGCGGTTCCTCGGCGGGGTCCGGGTCGGGGTCACGGGCGGGGTGCCGGTGGAGCGGCTGCGGGAGCTGTACCACGCGGTGGTGTACTGCGTGGGCGCCGCCGCCGACCGGCGGCTCGGGATTCCCGGCGAGGAGCTGCCGGGCAGCTGGTCGGCCACCGAGTTCGTGTCCTGGTACAGCGCGCATCCCGACGCGGTCGACGCCGGGTTCGTGCGCGACGCCCGCTCGGCGGTGGTCATCGGGGTCGGCAACGTCGCGGTGGACGTGGCGCGGATGCTGGCCCGGGGTGCGGCGGAGCTGAGACCCACCGACATGCCGCAGCAGGCGCTGACCGCGCTGGCGGCGAGCCGGATAAGAGAGGTCCACGTGATGGGCAGGCGGGGCCCCTCACAGGCCCGGTTCACCACCAAGGAGCTGCGCGAGCTGGCCGGGCTGCCGGAGACCGAAGTCCGGGTGGAACCGGCCGACCTGGCGCTCGACCCGGCCTGCGCCGACCCGTCCGCGCTGCCCGCCGCCCAGCGCCGCAACGTGGAGGTGCTGCGCGGCTGGAGCGACGCCGGCGGCCGGGGAGCGGAGCGCAGCATCCGGCTGCGCTTCTTCCTGCGCCCGGTCGAACTGCTCGCCGAGGGCGGACGGGTCGGCGCGGTGCTCTTCGAGCGCACCGAGCCGGACGGGCGCGGCGGGGTGCGCGGCACCGGGCGGTACGAGACGGTCGAGGCGCAGCTGGTACTGCGGTCGGTCGGCTACCGCGGAGTGCCGCTGGACGGACTCCCGTTCGACGAGGAGAGCGGCACCGTGCCCCACGAGGCGGGCCGGGTCCTGCACAGCTGCTTCGGCGCACCCGGCGACTACGTGGCCGGCTGGATCAAGCGGGGACCGACCGGCGTCATCGGCACCAACCGGCCCGACGCCAAGGAGACGGTGGCCTCCCTGCTGGCGGACGCGCCCGCGCTGCTGCGCAGGGAGGTGCCCGAGGATCCGGTCGCCGCGCTGCGTTCGGCGGGCATCGAGCCGGTCGAGTGGAGGGGATGGCAGGCGATCGAGCGGGCCGAGGCGGCGCTCGGCGCCCGGCTCGGCCGGAGCGTGGTCAAGCTGGCCGACTGGAACTCCCTGCTGGCGGCGGCGCGCTCGGGGCCGTAGCGGAGTCGCACGCGATCGGGTGGGCATGACACGTATCGGCAACGAGCCGGAAATCAACAAACTGTTCAAGCCGCTTACCGTCTCGTGCTGTCCGGATGTCGTCCCCGCCCTGGAGTCCCCATGGCCCCCACCAGCGCCTCCGTCCATCCCGTCGACGAGGTCCCACCCGTACGGCAGTTGGCCGCGTTCGGCCTTCAGCACGTGCTCGCGATGTACGCGGGCGCGGTCGCCGTGCCGCTGATCGTGGGCGGCGCGATGAAGCTGTCGCCCGCCGACCTGGCGTATCTGATCACCGCCGACCTGCTGGTGTGCGGCATCGCCACCCTCATCCAGTGCGTCGGCTTCTGGCGCTTCGGCGTCCGCCTGCCGATCATGCAGGGCTGCACGTTCGCCGCGGTCTCGCCGATGGTCCTCATCGGTACGACGGGCGGCGGACTCCCCGCGATCTACGGCTCGGTGATCGTGGCGGGCCTGGCGATCATGCTGCTCGCGCCCGTCTTCGGCCGGCTGCTGCGCTTCTTCCCGCCCCTGGTCACCGGCACGGTGATCCTGATCATCGGGGTCTCGCTGCTGCCGGTCGCGGGCAACTGGGCGGCGGGCGGCGCGGGTGCGAAGGGCTTCGGGGAGCCGAAGAACCTGGCGCTCGCGGCCTTCGTGCTCGCGGTGGTGATCGGCGTGCAGCGGTTCGCGCCGGCCCACCTCGCCCGGATCGCGGTCCTGATCGGCATCGCGGTGGGCCTCGCGGTGGCGGTGCCCTTCGGGTTCACCGACTTCGGCGGGGTCGGGGACGCCGACTGGCTGGGCATCAGCACGCCGTTCCACTTCGGGGCGCCGGCGTTCAAGGCGTCGGCGATCGTCTCCATGCTGGTGGTGGCCCTGGTCACGATGACCGAGACGACCGGTGACCTGCTCGCGGTCGGCGAGCTGACCGGCCGCGAGGTCGAGCCGCGCTCCCTCGCCGACGGGCTGCGCGCGGACGGCCTCTCGACCGTCCTCGGCGGTGTCTTCAACACCTTCCCGTACACGGCCTACGCGCAGAACGTGGGCCTGGTCGGCATGACCCGGGTGCGCAGCCGGTGGGTGGTCGCGGCGGCCGGCGGCATCCTGGTGCTGCTCGGTCTGCTGCCCAAGCTGGGTGCGGTGGTCGCGGCGATTCCGGCTCCGGTGCTGGGCGGCGCGGGCCTGGTGATGTTCGGCACGGTCGCGGCGAGCGGCCTGCGCACCCTGGCGGCCGTCGACTTCAGGGGCAACAACAACCTGACGGTGGTGGCCGTCTCGGTGGCGGTCGGCATACTGCCGGTGGGCGTGCCGACGGTCTACGCGAGGTTCCCTGACTGGTTCCAGACGGTGATGAACAGCGGCATCAGCGCGGGCTGCCTGACCGCGATCGTGCTGAACCTGCTCTTCAACCACCTGCCGTCGCGGACCGATCCGGCCCCGGGGACGGTTCCCACCGGAGCCGGATCCGCCTGACCGGGGCTTGACGTCAAGGCTTGGCCGGGGCTTGTCGTCAAGAGAGAGCGGCCGCGGTGGACGGGCCCGCGGACAGATGCTCGTGAACCGCCCGCCAGTCCCCGTCGCCGACGCGGTGGAAGACGATGGTCTCGCGCTCGTGCAGCACCTCCTCGCCGGCCGTGGTGGCGACGCGGGTGGTCACCGAGTGGCTGAACACCGCCGTGTCGCCGAGGAGTTGGAGGCGACGGTCGTTCGAGTCGCAGGACAGGACACGGAAGTCGTCCTCGTCGCTCCACTTCTGCCACAGGGCCCGGTACTCCTGGGTGGAGTCCAGCCGCCGGTCGGTGGTGTGGAAGACGAATGTCGCGTCGGCCGCGAAGGCGTCGAAGTAGTCGTCGGTGCGGCCCTCGGCGAAGGCGGCGATCAGGGCGTCCGCCGCGGCGAGGACGGTGTCGTGGTCGTTCGTCATGGGCGCGGCTCCGAGATCCGGGCCACGGCGCGGACGGGTGCGCCGTCCGCGCCGGGCAGGTGCAGGGGGAAGAGGCTGACGTGGACGTCGTGGCCGCTGAGCTGGGCGTCGAGGAGCTCGGCGAGGTTGGTGAGGTTCTCGGCGATGACGGCGTCGGCGCCGCACAGGACGCGGTGGGCGGGAAGGGTCTCGCCGGGGGTCGGGTCGACACTGAGGGCGTCGATGCCGACGGTGTGCACGCCCCGCGCGACGAGGAGGGCGGCCGCCTCCTTCGTCAGATGGGGGTGGTCGTGGTAGGCGTCGGTGCCCCAGTGGGCCGACCAGCCGGTGGCGATCAGCACGATCCGGCCGGCCGGGACCCGGGCGAGCAGGTCCGCCCCGATGGCCGCCCGGGGCGCCAGGCCCCGGGCGTCGACGACGTGGGCGGGGCCGTCGAAGCGGTCCAGCGGCAGCTGGTCCAGCGTGGGCAGGCCGTCCTCGATGTGGGAGGGGGCGTCCACGTGCGTGCCGGACTGCGAACCCATGTGCACCTGAAGGACGTTGACACCGTCCTGGGCCGCGGTCAGCGCGGGCCGGATGTCCACCAGCGGATCGCCGGGGTAGACCGGCATCCCGGTGCGCAGCGGCACGGACAGGTCGATCAGGCGCATCCCCCTCACACCTCCGCGGGCTCGGGGGTGGCCACAGGGGCGCCGTCGGCGGCGGTGATCGGCGCCACCGGGGTGTCGACGGCACGCACCAGCCGCGGGCCCTCGGGGCCGAAGACGGCGCGGGGCTCGGGGAAGAACCACAGCAGCGCGAGGTAGACGACCGCGGCCAGGCCCAGTCCGACGGGCAGCGAGATGTCCACGCCGCCCGCGAGGTCACCGAGGGCGCCGACGAACTGGCCGGGGAGGTTGACGAACTGGACCGCGAGCAGGGCGGAGGCCAGCCAGGCGCCCATGCCGCGCCAGTTCCAGCCGTGCGTGAACCAGTAACGTCCGCCCCGCTGACGGCGGTTGAAGACCTGCAGCGAGTCGGGGTCGTACCAGCCGCGGCGGGTGAGGAAGCCCAGGGTCATGATGACCATCCACGGCGCGGTGCACACGATGATCAGCGTCGCGAAGGTGGAGATGGACTGGGTCAGGTTGGCGGCGAAGCGGCCGACGAAGATGAAGGAGATGGACAGGACGCCGATGAACACGGTGGCCTGCACCCGGCTGAACCGGGGGAAGACGCTGGCGAAGTCGAGGCCGGTGCCGTAGAGCGAGGTGGTGCCGGTGGACATGCCGCCGATCAGCGCGAGCAGACAGACGGGCAGGAAGTACCAGGAGGGCGAGACGGCCAGCAGGCCGCCGACGTAGTCCGGGGCGCTCGGGTCGAGGAAGTTCCCCGCCTTCGCGGCGATGATCGAGGCCGTCGCCAGGCCGAAGAAGAACGGCAGGATCGTCGCGACCTGGGAGAGGAAGGCCGCGCCCATGACCCGGCGGCGCGGGGTGTCGGCGGGGATGTAGCGGGCCCAGTCGCCGAGGAAGGCTCCGAACGAGACGGGGTTGGACAGCACGATCAGCGCGGAGCCGATGAAGGCCGGCCAGAAGCCGGGGGTGCTCAGCGAGTGGAAGCTGCCCTGGTAGCCGGGGTCGAAATCGCCCCCGAAGGCGAGCAGGCCGAGGGCGAAGAGCAGGGAGGCGGCGGCGACCGCGATCTTGTTCACGAAGAGCATGAAGCGGAAGCCGTAGATGCACACCGTCAGCACCAGCGCGGCGAACAGCCCGTACGCGACGGCGTAGACGCCCTCGTTGGTCGGCAGGTGGAACATCCGGTGCGCGCCGCCGACCAGGGCGTCGCCGGAGGACCACACGGAGATGGAGAAGAAGGCGACCGCGGTCAGCAGGGAGAGGAAGGAGCCGACGACCCTGCCGTGCACGCCCAGGTGCGCGGAGGAGGACACCGAGTTGTTGGTGCCGTTCAGCGGCCCGAACACGGCCAGCGGGGCGAGGATCAGCGCGCCGACGGCCAGTCCGAGGCCGGTGGCCGCCAGGCCCTGCCAGAAGGAGAGCCCGAACAGGATCGGGAAGGCGCCGAGGACGCAGGTGGCGAAGGTGTTCGCGCCGCCGAAGGCGACCCGGAACAGGTCCAGCGGCCGGGCGGTGCGATCGGCGTCCGGGATGCGCTCCACCCCGTACGTCTCGATCTCGGTCAGCGCCGGAGCGTCGTGCTGCTCCGACGGGGGGCTGGTGGTCATGTCTGCTCCTCGCGAGGGCCGGTGGAGTCCAGGGTGAACAGGCTGATCAGGTCGTAGGCGACGTGGGACGCCGCGACGGAGGTGATGTCGGCGTGGTCGTAGGCGGGGGCGACCTCGACGACGTCGGCGCCGACCAGGTTGAGCCCGGCGAGGCCGCGCAGGATCTCCAGCAGCTCGCGCGAGGTCATGCCGCCGGCCTCGGGGGTGCCGGTGCCGGGGGCGTGCGCGGGGTCGAGGACGTCGATGTCGACGGACACGTACAGCGGCCGGTCGCCGATGCGCTGCCGCAGTGCGTCCACCGTCTCGTCGACGCCGCGGCGCAGCACGTCGGAGGAGGTGACGATGCCGAACCCGAGGCGGCGGTCCTCCTCCAGGTCCCGCTTGCCGTACAGCGGCCCGCGGGTGCCGACGTGGCTGAGCGCCTCGGTGTCGACGATGCCCTCCTCGACGGCGCGGCGGAACGGGGTGCCGTGGGTGTACTCGGCGCCGAAATAGGTGTCCCAGGTGTCGAGGTGCGCGTCGAAGTGGAGGACCGCGACCGGTCCGTGCCGCCTGGCGACCGCGCGCAGCAGCGGCAGCGCGATGGTGTGGTCGCCACCGATGGTGACCAGCTTCGTGCCGTCGGACTGGAGGCGGGATGCCTCGTGCTCGACGGTCTCGATCGCCTCGTTGATGTCGAAGGGGTTCACCGGGATGTCACCGGCGTCGGCGACCTGCACCGTCGCGAAGGGCGACACGTCGAGCGCCGGGTGGTACGGGCGCAGCAGCCGGGAGGCCTCGCGCACCGCGGCCGGGGCGAACCGGGCGCCGGGCCGGTAGGAGACCCCGGTGTCGAAGGGGACGCCGACGACGGCGATGTCCGCGCGGGACACCTCGTCCAGCCGCGGCAGCCGGGCGAAGGTCGCCGGTCCCGCGTAGCGGGGGACGCGGGAGGAGTCCACAGGTCCACGGGGCTGGGTCGTCATCAGGCACCTTCCTGTCAGTCTGGGCGTGCACCGCCGGATGGGCGGACCCCGGGGCGGAGTGAGTGGTTCCGGTAACGGGGGATGACTCAGTGTGCGGACGGCCGAACGGCGGGGTCAATTGTTGACGACACGAAGAACTACAGTTGACTTGTGTCCGACCACAAAGCCACGCCGCGTTCCGTCCTCACCGTCGGCGACCTGCTGTCGTTCCCGGCGCTCCAGATACGCCTGCTCGCGGGCGGCGGCGGCCTGGGCCGCACGGTCTCCTGGGCGCATGTCAGCGAACTGGAGGACCCCACGCCCTGGCTCCAGGGTTCGGAGGTCCTCATGACCGTGGGCCTCGCCGTGCCGCGCGCCGCCGGGGCCCAGCGGCGCTATCTGGAGCGGCTCGACGACGCGGGCGTCGCGGCGCTGGTCCTCAGCACCCAGTTGCGCACCCCGCCGCTGCGGCAGGCGTTCCTCGCCGCGGCCGAGGAACGCGGCTTCCCGGTGCTGGAGGTGCCGCTCACCGTTCCCTTCGTCACCATCGCGCAGGAGGTCGCCGCGGCGGTCAGCGAGAAGTCCGCCGAGCGGCTCGGCGCCCAGCTCCAGGTCTTCGGCGCGCTGCGCTGGATGGCCGAGGAGAACCTCGACATCCCCGCGCTCTTCGACCGCCTGGAGCAGCTCAGCGGCTACCGCCTCTTCCTGTGCACCCCCCAGGGGCGCCCGCTGCTGCCCGGGGTCGCGGCGCCCGAGGATCTCTCGGTGCTGCCGGCGGACCCGGACGCCCCGCCGACCGTGCCCGGCGGCTTCGTGCTCCCGGTCCTCGGCCCGGGTGGCGCGGCCGGTTACCTGGTCGCGCTGGAACAGGCCGGTGCCCGTCCGGCCGGGCTGGCCGTCGTCCAGCACCTGGCCACCGTCGCCGCCCTGCGACTCGCGATGGTCCGTCAGGAACGCGAAGTGCTGCGGCGGGAGGGGGCGGAGACCCTCGCCGAGATGCTTCAGGACACCCTCGACCCGGCCGGCGCCCAGCGCCGGCTGGCCCACCACGGCCTGGACACGCGGCGGCCCGTGGTCCTCGCGGTGCTCCGGCGCGCCCAGGACGAGCAGTTGGACGGCGCCCTGTCGGACCATCCGCACCTGACCCTGCGACGCGGTGAGGACCGGCTGGTCCTGGCCGAACCCGGCTTCACCGAGGCCCTGGCCGGGCTGCCCGGCGCGGTGTGCGGGGTGAGCCGCCCCTTCACCGTCGGCGAGCCCCTGCGGGTCGCCCGGCAGGAGGCGGAATGGGCGGCCGGACGCGCCGAGGAGGCGGGCAAGCCGCTCCTCCACTACGGCGAGGACGCCACCGGGCGCTGGCTGCCCGAGGACCGCCGGCTGCTGGCGGCACTCGTCGAGCAGGTCCTCGGCGAGGCCCTGCGCTACGACGAGGCGCACGGGTCACAGCTGCTGGTCTCCGTGCGCACCTGGATGGAGCGCGACCGCCGCACCGAGGACGCCGCCGCGGCCCTCCACGTCCACCCGAACACCCTCGCCTACCGGCTGCGCCGGTTCGGCGAGGTGACCGGCCGGGACCTGTCGACGACCGCCGCCTTCACCGAGGTCTGGTTCGCCGTGCGCGCGGCGACCGAACTCGGCGTGGCGGTCGCGGGGCCGTAGCCCGGGGCTCCCGGCAGAACCCCCTCCCCGGCGCCGGAAGGGACCCCGTGGTCACCGGGACGTGCGGAACAGCCCCGCGGGCACCGCTGCCGCCAGTGCCCCGTACCCGGTCGGGTTGAGGTGCAGCCAGTCCCCCACCTGGAGGTCGGCCCGCAGGCGGCTCGGATCGGCCGGGTCCCGTACCACCCGGTCGAAGTCGATCACCGCGTCGAAGTGCCCGGGCCCCCGGATCCACGCGTTGACGCGCCGGCGGGCCGCCTCGCGCACTCCCGCCCCGTCGTCGTAGGCGTTGCCGCCGAACGGCAGCAGGGTGGCGCCGTAGACCCGGATGCCCTGGGCGTGGGCGCGGACGACGATCTGCCGGTAGGCGGCGACGAGGTCGTCGGCGACGGCCTGCTGGGCCCGCGGGGTGGCGGCGGCGGTGCCGATGTCGTTGACGCCCTCGAAGACGATCAGCCAGGAGACCCCGCTGCGGGAGAGGACGTCCCGGTCGAGCCGGGCCAGCACATTGGGGCCGAGACCGTCGGCGAGGACCCGGTTGCCGCCGGCCGCCTGGTTGAGCACGGCGATGCCCGGGGTGCCGGCCCCGGACCGCAGACGGTCGAAGAACTGGTCCGGCCAGCGGTCGTTGCCGTTGGTCGTGGACCCGCGGCCGTCGGTGAGGGAGTCGCCGAGAACGGCCACGGCCCGGGTGGCGGCGGGAGCCAGGACCTCGACGTCGCTCAGCAGGTACCAGTGGTCGACCGCGGTCGCGCCCGTCAGATCCGGGTCCCGCGTGTGGTCGCCGCCGACGAGGTACGACGTGGTGCGCGAACCCGGGTGCGAGGTGAGCGCCAGATCGGGCTGGCCCTGCGCGGTGTACGCCGTGACCGTGAGTTCGGCCCCCGGGGCCAGTTCGAGGTCGACGGGATCGGAGACGACCTGGGCCCCGACGGGTACGACGGTCGCGGCACGCCCGGAGAAGGTCACCCGGTGCAGGCTGTCCGGAACGATCGCGGAGACTCCCGCCCGGCCGCCCGCCGGCAGCGCCACGGTCACCGAGGTCAGCGGCAGCGCGGTGTCGCCGTAGGCGTTGGAGAAGCGCAACCGGAGCCGGGGGGCGCCGACCGTCACGCGGACGGTCTGGCGCAGGGTGGTGTCGGCCAGCACGGACCGCTCCCCCGTGAAGGGCGCGGGCGGCAGGTTGCCGGCCTCGGTGAGCTGCGGCATCCCGGTCCAGGTGGTCACCCAGTGGCTGCCCTGGCGGGCGGCCGGGGCGACCGGGCGCGGACCGCGTACCAGCGCGGTGACGGCCGTGGCGGTCACCACCAGGGCGAGGGCGAGGACACCGGTGCTGAGCAGGGTGGCGAGCGGCGTTCTGCCGGGCTGCGGCTTCACGGGGACCTTCCGGGCGAGGGGACGGCGGCGGTGCCGTCGTCAGCTGACCGTGCGGGGGTACCGTCGAGCGAGAACGCGGTGGCGGGCGCGCTGTCGCCGGTGCGGGCTGTCTGGTGGCCGATGCTCACGTTCGCCGAAGCCGGTGACCTCGGTGAGCGTCGCCGCGGGGACGGCGACGGGGCGGGCCGAGGCGGCGGGCACCGCGAGCAGCGGCAGCCCCACCAGAACGCGGAGAACCGAGAGCGGCCCGGTGCGCGGTGCGTCGAGGGTGGGGACGGGTGTGGCACGTCGTCGTTGTCCCTTTCTGATCGCGGCTCGGTGCGGCGTCGTGCGGGGAACTCCCGGCATGGTGGCATGAACACGGCCGCGCACGGAAGCGCTCCCACGTCACTTCGCGGGACGCGGGACGACCGGAACGGATGCTGCGCGAGGCGTTGACCAGAAAGCGCTTTCACTCTACCTTCCGTTCAGAAACCTGAACGGCGGGTCTCGATGGGCCGTCGTTCACACAGGTGCACGAATGCAGCGGTCCACAGGATGAACATTCATCAGCCACATGAACGACCCTGTGGAACAGCAGGCAGGCCCCCCACTCGAAAGAAGGCATACGGGACATGACTTCACGAGCACCGAACAGTGCGCGCGCACTGCTGGGCGCACTGGCCGCCCTGGGACTCTCGCTTGGCATGATCATGACTGGCGGCACCTCGGCGGAAGCGGCCACCTGGCCGACCGCGAGCGGCAGCCAGGCCGTCACCGCGACGATCAAGCTGTCGGGGACGAAGGACTACGGGATGCTGCGCCTGTACGGCAGCGGCGACCTGGGCACCGGCGGGCAGAGCGAGAGCCAGGACCCGATCCTCGATCTGGCGGCCGGCACCGTCCTGAAGAACGTCATCATCGGCGCGCCCGCCGCGGACGGCATCCACTGCGAGGGCAGCTGCACGCTGCAGAACGTGTGGTGGGAGGACGTCGGTGAGGACGCGGCGACCTTCCGCGGCTCCTCGTCGTCCAACGTGTACACCGTCTCGGGCGGCGGCGCGAAGGAAGCCAGCGACAAGGTGTTCCAGTTCAACGGCGCCGGGACGCTGAACGTGTCCAACTTCGCGGTGCAGAACTTCGGCAAACTGGTCCGCTCGTGCGGCAACTGCTCCACGCAGTACAAGCGCACGATCAACCTGAACACCATCGAGGCGACGTACAAGGGCAGTGCGCTGGTCGGGATCAACACCAACTACGGGGACAGCGCGACGCTGAAGAACATCACGATCGTCGGGGACAGCAGCAAGAAGATCGTGCCCTGCCAGAAGTACATCGGCAACAACACGGGCGCCGAACCGCCGAAGAACGGGAGCGGGCCGGACGGGACGTACTGCAAGTACTCCAGCTCCGACATCACCTACAAGTGAGCCCGGGCGGTGGGGCGGGCGGATTCCCGACTCGACGAGGCCGGGCCGCCGGAGCATGCCGGGTTCGTAGCCGCTGCCGCCCCACCGTTCTACGAGTCCGCCGTCGCGGTCGAAGCGGCTGATCCGCGGGCCCCGGCGGCCGGCCTCCTCACCGGTGACCGGCCGCCCGGACAGCGGTCCCGGGTGCGTCCCGGAGACGACAGGGGCGACGGCCGACCCGTCGCCGGTGGCGACCGGACGCACCACCTGGATGCCAGGTCGCACAGGGCCGTTCGCGGCTCGCCGAGCATGGCCTCGTACCCGTCGGGCCCCGGCGCCCGGCCGGAGGGCGGGGCCATGGCCGGTCGAGCCGGCCGCGACCATCCGGCCGAGGGCGTCGAGGTCGCCTGCGCCGACGGCCTCACCGAAAGCGGTCCGCGCGGCGATGCTCGTCCGCTGGACCATGGGCAGTCCCGGCGCATCTGGGCCACTGTCCTGTCCGTCGGCCGCGAAGCCCATGCGCACGGCCTTCGACCGTGCCCAGCCGGCGGCCCCCGGCACATCTGCGCCGGGGGCCGCCGGCAAGAGCCGGAGAACCGTCAGTCCGCCGTGTCCCCCGTCGGCCCCCTCAGTTCGGCCCGGTACCCCGTGTACGCGGCGCGCAGTTCGTCGCCCGGCCAGTCGGCGGGCAGGAGTTCCGGGGGCAGGACCGGGTCGGTGAGCAAGTGGCGTACCGCCGCCGCGAAGACCGTGAAGCGGTCGGCCGGGAGGCGGGACGCGGACGCGCGGGCGAGGAGGGCGCGGGCGGTGCCCGCCCAGGTGGTCAACGGCCAGAGGCCGGCGGCCAGTTCGGACGCGGGTAGGTCGGGGCGGGCGGTGTAGGACTGCGTGGTGCCGGCGAGGTCGGCCGGCAGGGGCCGGGCCAGGTTCGCCGGGCGGAGCCAGACGCCCTCGCGGAGTTCGGCCAGGCGGAGGGCGGCCAGCCGGGAGCGCAGGTCGGCTCGTGCGGCGGGGCCGCGGCCCGTGGCCGTGACGACCAGCATCTCCCAGTCGCCACGCCACGCGCGCGTGCGGGGCCGTACCGCCTCGTCCTGGCGGCGCTGGCGGGCCAGCAGCCGGTCGCTGAGGCCGTAGACGGCGTCGTCGCCGCGGCGCAGGTCGCCGGCCGCCGTCATGCGGCTGAGCGCGGCCCGGAGCGTGGAGCCGCCGATCCCGAAAGGCTCGACGAACCGGATCAGGTCCTTCACCGGCAGCTCCGGCGGATGCGTACCCAGCAGCAGGCTCAGCACTACCGACCGGGCCGACAGGGGGCGCAGGCCGACGTCGGCGGGCTCGGCGGACAGGTCGTTCATGCGCATGGTCACGTACTGTACGTGCGGAGAGTTGTTGCACTATTGCTGCGACCGCAGAAATATCGCAACATAGAGCCATGGACTCGACCGTCGCGCTTCCGCAGCCGCAGTACGCCACTCACGACGTCACCAACCAGGCGCCGCCGCTCGCCCCGTACGACGCCTCCGACGACCCGGTGCTGATCGAGGGGCTGCGCCGGGAGGGGGCGGAGTGGGCCGAGGAGGGGATCCGGCGGCTCGGGGTACGGGCCGGCAGTGCGGCGGCGCAGGAGTGGGGTGAGCTGGCCAACCGGCACGAGCCGGAGCTGCGCAGCCACGACCGGTACGGCAACCGGGTCGACGAGGTCGACTTCCACCCGAGCTGGCACCACCTGATGCGGGTGGCGGTGGCGGAAGGACTGGCGGGGGCCGCCTGGGCCGACGACCGCGCGGGGGCACACGTCGCGCGGACCGCGGGTGGGCTGGTGTGGGGGCACACCGAATCCGGTCACGGCTGCCCCACGTCGATGACGTACGCCGCCGTTCCCGCGCTGCGCGCCCAGCCCGATCTGGCCAAGGTGTACGAGCCGCTGCTGACCAGCCGGGAGTACGCGCCGGGGCTGCGCGTGCCGACCGAGAAGCCGGGGCTGCTCGCCGGGATGGGCATGACCGAGAAGCAGGGCGGTTCGGACGTCCGGACGAACACCACGGCCGCCACCCCCACCGCCGAGCCGGGCGTCTACACCCTGCGCGGGCACAAGTGGTTCACCTCCGCGCCGATGTGCGACGTCTTCCTGGTGCTGGCCCAGGCACCGGGCGGCCTGTCGTGCTTCCTGGTCCCGCGCGTGCTGCCGGACGGCAGCCGCAACGCGTTCCGCATCCAGCGGCTGAAGGACAAGCTCGGCAACCGCTCCAACGCGTCCTCCGAGCCGGAGTTCGACGGGACCGTGGCCTGGCTGGTCGGGCCCGAGGGGCGAGGAGTGAAGACCATCATCGAGATGGTCAACTGCACCCGGCTGGACTGTGTGATGAACTCGGCGACCCTGATGCGCAAGACGCTCGTCGAGGCCGGTCATCATGTGCGCCATCGCAGCGCGTTCGGCGCGCGGCTCGTCGACCAGCCGCTGATGCGCAATGTCCTGGCCGACCTGGCCCTGGAGTCGGAGGCAGCGACCACGCTGACGCTGCGGCTGGCCGGGGCCGCCGACCGCGCGGTGCGCGGGGACGAGCAGGAGCGGGCCTTCAGGCGGATCGCGACCGCCGTCGGCAAGTACTGGGTCACCAAGCGCGGCCCGGCCTTCACCGCGGAGGCGCTGGAGTGCCTGGGCGGCAACGGCTACGTCGAGGATTCCGGCATGCCCCGGCACTACCGCGAGGCCCCGCTGCTGTCGATCTGGGAGGGCTCGGGGAACGTCAACGCGCTCGACGTGCTGCGGGCGCTGTCCCGCGAAACCAGCGCCGCCGACGCCCTGTTCGGCGAACTCGCGCACGCCCGCGGAGCGGACAGCCGGCTGGACGCCGCCGTGACCCGGCTGAAGAACGAACTGGCCGGGACCGATCAGGTGGGGGCGCGCCGGGTGGTCGAACGGATGGCGCTGGCGCTGCAGGCCTCGCTGCTGGTCCGGTACGCCCCGGCCGCCGTCGCGGACGCCTTCTGCGCGACCCGGCTCGGCGGCGACTGGGGGCACGCGTTCGGCACCCTGCCCGCCGGCGCCGCGTTCGACGCGATCCTGGAACGGGCGCTTCCTGACCGGAACTGACCCCCCTACCGGCGCCCGTGGCCGGTGACCGCCGACGGATCGCACACAGTCGCCGCCCGGTTCCGCATCGTTGTCAGTGCCGTGGTACAGACTCCGGAACAGGGGGTTCTCGCCTGGGGAGGACAACGTGTTCACGGGGATCGACGAGGTCGACTGGGCCGCGCTGCGGCACGCGTACGGCACCGCGGAGGACGTGCCCGGGCTGCTGCGCGGACTGGCCTCACCGGACGCGGCCGAACGGGAGGTCGCGCTCGACGGGATGTACGGCTCGGTGCACCACCAGGGGAACGTGTACGACTCGACGCTCGCCTGCGTCCCGTTCCTCTTCGCACTCGCTTCCCGTCCGGAGGTGCCGGACCGGGGCGCCATCGTCGAACTGCTGGTCAGCATCGGCGCGGAGAGCGCCGGTCCACGGGCCCGGGCCGCCGTCCGCGCCGGCGCCGCGGCGTTCGTGCCACTGGCCGCCGACGCGTGTCCCGGGGTGCGCCGGGCGGCGGCCGGGGCGCTGGTCCGGTTCCTCGACGGACCGGCGCGGGTGCTGGCGCTGCTACGGCGGCGGATCGCGGTCGAGCGCGACGAGCAGGTGCTGCTCGCTCTCATCGAGGCCCTCGGGCTGCTGGTCCGCCACCGTCCCGCCCAGGCGGCCGGGGCGGTGGCGCTGCTGGCCGCGCAGAGCGGGCCGCCGTACGCCCCGACGGCACGGCTGGCGGCCCTCGGCCAGTTGGGTCTCGGCGCGCCCGAGCGGCTGCCCGGCGACCTGGTGCCCACCGCGGTCCGACTGCTCAGGGAGCGGTCCGAGCGGCGCGCGGCAGGCGGGGACCGGGTGGACACGGACACCCTGGTCGGCCGGATACGGCGGCTGCGGCCGTCGGACGAGGAGGGTTCGTATCTGCTGCGCACCCTGCACCGGGCGCTGGACGACCGGGTGGCGGACCGGATCGCCCTGCTCGTCGGCCAGTTGAGCAGCCCGGACCCGATGGACCGGTGTAACGCGGTGCGGATGTCGGCCGGGCTGTTCCGTGGGTGGCGGGCGGACTTCACGACGCCCGTCGAGCTGATCGGCAGGCAACTGGGCCGGGGGCAGGACCAGTTACGGGACGCGGCCGTCTCGGTGCTCGCGGAGCTGTTCGGGCTGGCCGCGCCCGCCGCCGATGAGCTGCACGCGCTGGTGACGGTACGGCCCGACCTGTGGGTACGCACCTGGGAGCGCGGCAGGCCCTCGCTGGGCGGTCCGCTCAAGGCACTGGCCAGGAGCGGCGATCCGCGCGCGGTGCCGGCCCTGTCCCAATTGCTGGCGAGACCGGTGGCGCCCGCGGGTCTGGGCTTCGAGATCGCGCATCTGGGCCCGGCGGCCGCTCCGCTCGCCCCCGCGCTGCGGCACCGGCTCGGCCGGATCGACCCGGACTCGCCACGCGCCGCCGAGCTGGCCGCTCCGCTGCTGGCGGCGCTCACCGCTCTCAAGGACCCCGTGGCGGTGCCGGAGGTGCTGCGGCTGCTGCGCGGCGCGCCGGACGGGCTGGGCGCCCGGGAGGCCCTCGTCGGCCAGGCGGTGCGGGCCCTCGACGCCCTGGGGACGGCGGCCCGGGCGGCGGCACCGGTCCTGCGCGGGCTCCTGGACACCCGGCACGCGGCCGTGGCGGCGGGGGCCCTGTGGTCGGCGGAGGGGGAGGCGGACGCCGTACTCCCCGTGCTGCTGCGGGAGCTGACGCTCGGTCGCAGCCGCGGCGCGCGGACGGCGGCCGGGCAGCTGGGGCGGCTGGGACCGGCCGCCCGTGACGCGCTGCCCGCGCTGCACCGGCTGGCCGGATCCGGCCGGGTGGGGGAACGAACGGCGGCTGCCGAGGCGTTGTGGCGGATCGGCGGGGATCCGGAGCCCGTACTGCCGGTGTTCCGGACCGCCTGGTCGGAGAACCCCTGCACACGGGGCGCGATCGCCGGGTGTCTGGCCGCGATGGGCCCGGCGGGCGCCCCGCTGCGCGACCTGCTGACGGCCGAACTCGCCACCGCCCGGCGCCACACAGCACGACCGGGCGGGTTCGGCAGCCACGACATCGCCCAGGACGAGCGGCTGCTCTCCGACTGCCGCCAGGCGCTGGCGAGTCAGTGACCGGAAGCCGCGCCGTCACGCGCCGGCGAACCGGTGACCGACCACCGCGCCACGCAGAACACCGGCGAACCGGTGACCGACCACCGCGCCACACAAGACGCGGGCGTCAGCCGGTCGTCCGGCCCCACTGCGGTCCGAGCCGTGCCCATTCCGCGTCCCAGCGGTCCATCCGGCGCCGCTCCAGGCGGCCGCGCGCGGCGAGCCCGGCGACGAGCGGCACGGCGGCCGCGCTCAGCCCGGTCAGTCCGCCGATCAGCGTGGCGCGGAAGCGGGCCTCGGAGGCGGTGGCTGGCCGGGTGACGAGGTGCCCCTGAGGATCCGTCCAGACGGTGACCGGGGTGCCGGCCTTGCTGCCGGCCGCCACCCGCGCCTGGCCGGTGTGCGCGGAGCCGTCGGCGACGGTCCAGCCCACTCTCGTCCAGACCCGTTCCCCGTCGGCGGACTGGGACTTGGGGCGCGCCGGCCCGGGGGCCCTGTCCAGGACACGGGCCACGACCGGGTGCCACTCGACGCGCTCGCGGGCCAGGCCGTCCTCGACCGACCGGTTCGCCGCTAGCCCGGCGAGCACCCCGGCCAGCAGGGTGAGCAGCCAGGTGCCGAGCAGCACCCAGGCCTCCATCGTGTCGGCGCGACGCTTCAGCGGGTTGCGCCGCCAGCGCCACAGCCAGACCTTCGGACCACGGAACGCCTTCAAAGGCATCCTCCTCACGCGCGCACGGACAGCCCCGTACCGCCCTCCCATACGGGAGCCGCCGCCCCGTTGCTCACGGCGGACTCCAGGTCGACGGTCGCACGACCGGCCCCGCTCGCGCAGGCGTCTGCCGGAACGCGTTCCGCCGCCTTGTTCGACCGACCGACACGACGGCTCCGACCTGCGACGACGCAGTCCCGGGGGTGACTGTCAGTGGTGGGGTGCAGACTGGCCGGTGTCTGAAATCGCGTGTGACAAAGGCGTCATGGAGGTGGTCGGCATGACCGAGGTACTGCTCGCCGTGGGGACCCGGAAGGGCCTGTTTCTCGGGAGGCGTCGAGGTGGCGCCTGGGAGTTCGACGAAAGTCCCTACTTCAACGCGCAGGCGATCTACTCGGTCGCCATCGACACCCGGGGCGGGCGGCCCCGGGTGCTGGCGGGCGGCGACAGCGCGCACTGGGGGCCTTCGGTGTTCCACTCCGACGACCTGGGCCGCACCTGGAGCGAACCGGCCCGGCCCGCCGTGAAGTTCCCGAAGGACACCGGTGCCTCGCTGGAGCGGGTCTGGCAGCTCCATCCGGCGGCCGCCGAGCCGGAGGTGGTGTACGCGGGCACCGAACCGGCCGCCCTGTACCGGTCCGAGGACCGCGGGGAGAGCTTCGCCCTGGTCCGGCCGCTGTGGGAGCACCCGACGCGCGACAAGTGGGTGCCGGGCGGCGGCGGTGAGGGCCTGCACACCGTCGTCACCGACCGGCGTGACCCGAAGGCGGTGACGGTCGCCGTCTCGACGGCCGGCGTGTTCCGCACCAGCGACGGCGGTACGAGCTGGACGCCGTCCAACTCCGGTGTCTCCGCGGTGTTCCTGCCGGATCCCGACCCGGAGTTCGGTCAGTGCGTGCACAAGATCGCCCAGGACGCGGGGAGTCCGGACCGGCTCTATCTGCAGAACCACTGGGGGGTGTACCGGAGCGACGACGCGGGGGCGCACTGGACCGACATCGGCGCGGGGCTGCCGTCGACGTTCGGATTCGCGGCGGCCGCCCATCCGCACCGCGCGGAGACGGCGTACGTCTTCCCGATCAACGCGGACGCGGACCGGGTGCCCGCCGAGCGCCGCTGCCGGGTCTTCCGCACGGCCGACGCGGGCAGGACCTGGGATCCGCTGACGGCGGGGCTGCCGCCGGAGGACCACTACGGCACGGTGCTGCGCGACGCGCTGTGCACGGACGACGCGGACCCGGCCGGCGTGTACTTCGGCAACCGCAACGGCGAGGTGTTCGCCTCGGCCGACGACGGCGACAGCTGGCGCCAACTGGCCTCCCATCTGCCGGACGTGCTGTGCGTACGGGCCGCGGTCGTCGCCTGAGGGCAGGTTCCCGGAAGGAGGGGGGTCTCCGCCGTCCGGGGCGAGCGTCCGGTCGCCCTCGGTCGTCCCGCGACCGCGGTGACCACGGCTTGATCGCCGACCCGTGTACGGCAGTAGGCTGACGCCGTGGCACCACGACCCTTGCATGAGATCGTCGAACCGGGCTGGGCGAAAGCCCTGGAACCAGTGGCCGGGAGGATCGCCGCGATGGGCGACTTCCTGCGCGCGGAGATCGCCGCGGGACGCACCTACCTCCCGGCCGGCCCGAACGTTCTGCGGGCCTTCCGACAACCCTTCGATGACGTCCGCGTCCTGATCGTCGGCCAGGACCCGTATCCGACCCCGGGGCACGCGGTGGGGCTGTCGTTCTCGGTCGCGCCCGAGGTGCGGCCGCTGCCCGGCAGCCTGATCAACATCTACCGGGAGCTGAACACCGACCTGGGCCTGCCCCAGCCGTCCAACGGCGACCTCACCCCGTGGACCCAGCAGGGCGTCCTGTTGCTCAACAGGGCGCTCACCACGGCTCCGCGCAGCCCGGCCGCGCACCGCGGCAAGGGCTGGGAAGAGGTCACCGAGCAGGCGATCCGGGCGCTGGCCGACCGCGGCAAGCCGCTGGTGTCCATCCTGTGGGGCCGCGACGCCCGCAATCTCCGCCCGCTGCTGGGCCAGTTGCCGGCGGTGGAGTCCGCGCACCCGTCGCCCATGTCGGCGGACCGCGGCTTCTTCGGCTCCCGCCCGTTCAGCCGGGCCAACGACCTGCTGATCCAGCAGGGGGGACAGCCGGTGGACTGGCGTCTGCCGTGACCGGCCAGGACGGCGGTGGAGCCCTCGGCGCGGGGTTCCTCGCCGTCGACTCGGGCGGCTCCGGGTTGCGGGCCGTCGTCGGCGTGCCGGGCCGTGAGCCGTCGGCGCCGCGGGTGTCCCGGGAACCGGTGCGGACGGGGGCGCGGGGCCTGGACCCCGGGCATCTGCTGGAGAGACTCCTGCCCATGGCGCGGGCGTTGGCCGGCTCGTACGGGCTGGAGCGGATGACGACGGCCGTCGTCGGTGCCGCCGGTCTGGCCGGCCTGGGCGACACGCTGCGGGCCGAGCTGCCCGGCGCGCTGGCCCGGGAGCTCGGAGTGCGGACGGTCGCGCTCGCCGCCGACGCCGTGACCGCGTACGTAGGCGCCCTGGGTCCGCGGCCGGGCACCGTGGTCGCCGCCGGGACCGGGGTGATCGCACTCGGCAGCGATCTCACCGGGTGGCGGCGGGCGGACGGCTGGGGGCACCTGCTGGGCGACTGCGGCAGCGGCGCCTGGATCGGCCGGGCCGGCCTGGAGGCGGCGCTGCGCGCCTTCGACGGGCGGGACGGCGGCTCGGCCGCGCTGCGGGCCGCTGCCGAGGAGCGGTTCGGACCGCTGCCGGGGCTGCCCGGGCAGCTCTATCCGCGCGCCGACCGGCCCGCCGTGCTGGCCTCCTTCGCCCCCGACGTCGCGGACTGCGCGGCTGCGGGCGACCCGGTCGCGGCGGCGATCCTGGGTGCCGCCGCCCGGCACCTGGCCGAGTCGGCGGCCGCCGTCTGCCCCACGTCGGGTGCGCCCCGACTGGCCCTCACCGGCGGCCTCTTCAAGCTGGGCGACCCGCTTCTCGTACCGCTGGCCGAGGAGTTGGCGCGGTTGCTTCCGCAGGCTCGGCAGGTGCCGGCGGAGGGCGATCCGCTGCACGGAGCGGTACGCGTCGCGAGTGACCTGGTCACCGGGGGGCTCACACTCCCCGGTGATGAAAATCTGCTCACCGTTGTGCACATAAAACGTGTACATACAAACGGTGACTGATCCCGTTGGGCCACGAAGTGTCCGACAGGCCACGAAATCACCCCAGAATCATGCGTAACTCATCAGACAAAACAGGACGGATACCGCTCACCTGCACCCTCCCCGAACAAGGGAACCCAGATAGCCAGTAACATGCGGCGCCATGAGCTCCCCCACTGGGCCCGCGTCCGGCCTGCCAGTACGAATGCCGCGACCCCGCCAGCCCGGACGGCACCGCCGCCCCGAACCGCTGGTGGCTCCTGAGGACGCGCCCGCGCTCGTCCTCGCGGTTCCGGGAACGCCCAGCGCGGCCACGCGCGGCCTCGCCGAAGAGGTCGTGAGCATCGCCCGTTCCGAGCTGCCGGGCCTGGACGCCCGCATCGGCTACCTGGACGGGGACGACGCGGAGTTCCCCACCCTTCAGTCCGTGCTCTCCGGTGCCGCGGAGGAGCGCACCGCCCGTTACGAGCAGGCCGTCGCCGCCGGTGCCGAGGGGCTCAAGGCCCCCGACGGCCCGGTCGCCGTCGTCGTGCCGCTGCTGGCCGGCCCGGACAGCGCGCTGCTGCGCCAGCTCCGCCACGCGGTCATGGAGAGCCGGGTGGCCGCCGACCTGACCGATGTCCTCGGCCCGCACCCGCTGCTCGCCGAGGCGCTGCACGTGCGCCTGTCCGAGGCGGGTCTGGCCCGTGCCGACCGCGCCCGGCTGTTCACCGTGGCCACGGCCGCCGACGGCATCATCCTCGCGTCCGTGGGCGGCGACGAGGCCGTGCAGGCCGCCGGGATCACCGGGATGCTGCTCGCCGCGCGCCTGGCCGTGCCGGTGATGGCCGCGGCGCTGGACCAGGAGGGTTCGATCGCCTCCGTCGCGGAGCAACTGCGGAATTCGGGGTCGCAGCAGCTGGCGCTGGCGCCGTACCTGATAGGCCCGGAGATCGACGCGGCGCTGCTGGCCGCGGCCGCGGAGGAGGCCGACTGCCCCACCGCCGACCCGCTGGGGCCGTACCCGGCGATCGGCAAGCTGGCGCTGGCCAAGTACACGACGGCGCTGGGGATCGCTCCGCAGCAGCCGCAGGGTGCGCCGGTGCGGTGAGCTGACACACGCCGACGGTTCCCTTTCCCGGGCGGAGAGGGGACCGTCGGCTTTTTTTGGGGCGTACGGCCGGTACGACGGGGCGCTTCAGTCGAAGACGATGCAGGAGGCGGCCGGGACCTCCACCGAGCCGTCGTAGCGGGGCTGGCCCGTGTGCGGGTCGACGGTGAACCAGGTGATGTTGCCCGAGCGCTCGTTGGCGGCGTAGAGGAAGCCGCCCGACTCGGTGACCGCGCGTGGCCAGTGGCCGCCGCAGGGGACCGTGGCCGTCAGGTGCAGGCGGTCCTCGTCGGTCGTGAACGTGGTCAGGACGTCCTCACCCCGGGTCGCCGTCCAGACGAAGCGGCCGTCGGGCGAGACGGCGATGCCGGACGGGTAGACGTCGCCGGACGGGGCGCCGGGCAGGACCGGGGTCTCGGTCAGCGGCTTGAGGGTGCCGGTGCCGGCGTCCCAGCCGCAGACGGTCACGGTCGGGGTGAGTTCGTTGACCACGTAGGCGTACCGGCCGCCGGGGTGGAAGGCCAGGTGGCGCGGCCCGGAGCCGGGGCGCAGGGCGAACTCCCGGTGGAGGACGGGGGTGCCCTCGTCCAGGGTGCAGACGCGGACCGAGTCGGTGCCCAGGTCCACGCTGACCGCCCAGCGGCCGCTGGGGTCGGACTGCACCTGATGGGCGTGCGGGCCGCGCTGGCGCCGCTCGTGCGGGCCCGAGCCGGTGTGCTGGAGCTGCCCGGAGGGATGTGAGGCGAGGGTGCCGTCCGGACGGACCGGAACGGCGGTGACGCTGCCCGAACCGTAGTTGGCGGTCAGGACGTGGCCGTCGAAGAGGCCGAGGTGGGTGGGACCGCTGGCGTCGACCGGGACCGGCGGCCCCGCGAGGCGCGGTTTGTCGTCGTGCACGTGATACGCGGCGACCGCGCCGTCCGCGGTCTCGCTCACCGCGTACAGGGTGCGCCCGCCGGGTCCGAGCGCGAGATACGACGGGTCGGGCACGCCGTCGACGCTCTCCAGGAGGGCCAGGGCGCCGCTGTCCGGCCGGACCGCCGCCGTGACGATGCCGGGGCCGCCCGCGGCCGTGAACGATCCGATGAACGCCCTGCGCCGCCTGCCGCCGTCTGTCACCGCTGTCCCCTATCGCTGCGAGCCGCCACGAGCCGGTACGGGGCGGTACGAGTCGGTACGAGCCCGCCTGGGCCGACGGTAGCAGCTCGCGGTCTAGACCAGGAGGTGCGGGGCGGCGCGTCTCAGGCGCCGGCCAGGGGCGAGCCCGAGGGCGTGCGCAGCGGCTCGGCGAGTTCGGACAGCGTGCGCTCCAGGCCGTGAACGAGGTGGCGCCGCGCGAGCGCGTTCCGCACCGGCCGCTGCCTCTCGTGGAGTCCATCGGCCCGACCGCGCGCGCGTAACGGCATCCTGGTCCCATGAGCGATCTCGGCAACCTCTCGGTCATCTTCGATCTCGACGGGACACTCGTGGACAGCGAGCCGAACTACTACGAGGCGACACGGCAGATGCTGGCCGGGCACGGCGTCCCGGGCTTCACCTGGGCGGAGCACGAGCGTTTCGTCGGCATCAGCACGCTGGAGACGGTGACCCTGCTGCGCGACCGCCATGGACTGCGGCCCTCGGTGGCCGAGTTGCTCGCGGAGACGAACCGGCGCTATCTGGAGCTGGCCGGGACACGCACGCGCGTGTACCCGCAGATGCGGAAGTTCGTGGAACTGCTGGCGGCCGAGGGGGTGGCGCTGGCGGTGGCCTCCGGGTCGTCCCCCGAGGCGATCGAGGCGATCCTGGCCGGCACGGGCCTGGACGCGTGGCTGCGCGCGGTGGTCTCCGCCGACGAGGTCCCGCACGGCAAACCGGCCCCCGACGTCTTCCTGGAGGCGGCCCGCCGCCTCGGGGCCGCCCCGGCCGACTGCGTGGTCCTGGAGGACGCCGCTCCGGGCGCGGCCGCGGCACACGCCGCCGGGATGCGCTGCATCGCGATCCCGTACGTCGCCGCGCAGGCCGACGCCCCCGAGTTCGGCACGGCCGAACTGCTGCTGCGGGGCGGCCAGGCGGATTTCACGGCCCGAGCGGCGTACGACTGGCTGGTCCGGCCGGCCCGGTCCGACTGACGGTTCGGCAGGCCGGCTGTCGAGGCGCTCGCGCCGGAGCAGCCCCGGATTCCCCTGCCCGTCCTCCCGGTCGACGTCGAGGAGAACGGCCCGGATCCCCACGACCCCTCGTTCGGCCGGACGAGGGGGTACGACGGCTGGGCGCAGCTCTCGGGCGCCTCGGCGGCGGCACCGCGGCCGGCCGGAGCGGTGGCCGTGCTGCTCGGAGCAGGGCCGGAACTCACTGGGGTCAGGTCGTCGAAGCCCTGTCCCGACGCTCGCGGGCCACCACCAGTACACAGGGCAGGCGTCACCCGGACGGCGCACCCGGCCAGCCGTTCGCTCCGCCGGCCGTGCGATGCCCGGAATGGCTGCATAGCGTGGCCGCATGACCACGACCTGCGCAGAACCGCGGCCGCCGGCCACCGACGACCGGCGCTGGCGGGCGCTCGGGGTCTGTCTCGCGGCCGGCTTCATCTCGCTGCTCGACACCTCGATCGTCAACGTGGCGCTGCCCTCGATGGAGCGCGGACTGGGCGCCACCGAGGCCGCCCAGTCCTGGGTGGTCTCCGGGTACTCCCTGGCCTTCGGGCTGGCGCTCGTCCCGGCGGGCCGGCTCGGCGACATGCGCGGACGGCGCCAGACCTTCCTCATCGGGCTCGCCGTGTTCACGGTGGCCTCGGCGGCCTGCGGGCTCGCCGCGAGCCCCGACTGGCTGGTGGTGTTCCGGCTGATCCAGGGCGCGGCGGCGGGCGTGGTCGCGCCGCAGACCTCGGGGCTGATCCAGCAGATGTTCCACGGCTCCGAGCGCGCCAAGGCCTTCGGGCTGCTCGGCAGCGTCATCGGGGTCTCGACGGCGGTCGGCCCGCTGGCGGGAGGCGTGATCATCGACGCCGTCGGCACCGACGACGGCTGGCGCTGGGTGTTCTTCGTCAACCTGCCCATCGGGGTCGCCGCGCTCGCCGCGGGCCTGCGGCTGCTGCCCCGGTTCCCCGCGTCGGCGGACCGGCGGGAGCGGTTCGACCCGCTCGGGGTGCTCCTCCTCGGCTCCGGCGTGTTCGCCCTGATGCTGCCGCTGGTGCAGGAACAGCAGTGGACCGGCCGGCAGAAGTGGGCGCTGCTGCCGGTGGGCGCGGTGCTGCTGGGCCTGTTCTGGATGTGGGAGCGGCGGCAGGGCCGGCTCGGGCTGGCGCCCCTGGTCGATCTGAACCTGTTCTCGCTGCGGTCCTTCACGCTCGGCTCGCTGATCAGCCTGACCTACTTCGCGGGCTTCACCACGGTCTTCTTCGTCCTCGCCCTGTTCCTGCAGAACGTGGCGGGATACAGCGCGCTGGCCGCCGGAGTCACGGTGCTGCCCTTCGCGGCCGCCTCCGCGGTCGGTGCCGCCCTGGGCGGCCGGATGGTGGTGCGCCACGGGCGCAGGGTCGTCGTCATCGGTCTCACCGGGGCGGCGGTGGGGCTGCTCGGGGTCGTCGCGGTGGTACGGCTGGTGCCGTTGGAGAGCATCGGGTGGGCCGCGGTGGTGCCGATGATCATCGGCGGCCTCGGCTCCGGCATCACCGTCTCGCCCAACACCACGCTCACCCTGACCCTCGTCCCGGTGAAACGGGCCGGCGCGGCCGGCGGCGTGCTCCAGACCGGCCAGCGCGTCGGATCGGCGGCCGGCATCGCGGTGGTGGGCTCGGTGTACTTCGCCCGTCTCGCGCACCACGGCCCGGCCGACGAGGCGCTCCAGCTGGGGCTGCTGACGTCCGTCGGGTTCATCCTGGTGGCACTGGCTCTGGCGGTGGCCGATCTGGGAGAGCGGGCGAAGGCGCCGAAGACACCGGAGGCAGCGCGGACGCCGGAGGCAGCGCAGACGGCTGAGGCAGCGCAGACAGCTGAGGCAGCGCAGACAGCTGAGGGCTGAGCGCCGGGCGTCCCGAGCCTCCCGGGCGGCCACCGCCTCCACCACCGAGGGCACGGTCGGCGTCGGCACGACCTGTGAGGTACGGGGTCGTGGGCAGGTGCTTCGGCCACACCGACGACCGCGGCGGCCCGCAGAGCGGCCGGGAGCACGGGAACAGGGGTCCGCGCGATTCCCCCACGGAGAACGCGGACGACACGGGGGGCAACGGCTGCGGCCGGGGCTGCTTCCGGGCTCACGGGCGCTTCCAGCGGTGGGGCCGGGCCCGCCCGGCGTGCCGGGATGTCCGCGGGGGTCGTGACATCGCGCGGGCCCGGGATCGCGGAAGGTGATCGGGGCGCGGAAGCAGATCGGGGGCGGCTGTCAGGCAGGCGGTGGACGTCCGGCCGCGGCTTACGAGCGACGGCGGGGTCTGCCGCGTTTCGCGGGCTTGGCGGACTTCGCGCCGGCGGCACGCGCGCGTGCGGTACGGGCGGCCGGCTTCTGCGCCTGCCGGGCCTTCGCCGGCGAGGCCTGTGCGGACCCGGACGGCTTCTCGGTCTGTGCGGTCTGGCGGCCGCGCGTGCTGTTGACCGTGCGGCCGCGGACGATGCCGATGAAGTCGTCGACCATGTCCGTGGTGGCCTCCTCGGGCCAGGACAGGGCGACGGTCGACTCGGGGCCGTCGGTGAGCGGCCGGTAGGTGAGGTCCCGGCGGTGGTACAGGCGGGCCAGCGACTGGGGGACGACCAGGAGGCCCACACCGGCGGCGACCAGCTCGACGGCGTCCTCGGTGGTCGCGGGGCGCTCGAAGGCGGGCTCGCCGGGCGGGGCGTCCCAGTCGAAGACGTCGTCGAGGGGGTGGAGGAGGACCTCGTCGGCCAGGTCGGCGACGGTGACCTCCTCGGCCGCCGTGATCACGTGGTCCTTGGGGACGACCACCACCGTGGTCTCGGTGTAGAGGGGGATCGCGCTGAAGAACGTACGGTCCACCGGAAGCCGTACCAGGCCGGCGTCCGCGTCCCCCGCGCGCATCAGGCCGGCGGCCTCGGCGGCGGGGACCTGGTGCAGGGTGAGCGGGATGTCGGGCAGGCGCTCGTGCCAGATCCGAACCCATTTGGCGGGCGTCACGCCGGGGACGTACGCGAGCCGGAACGACGGTGTTTCCTCCGAGCCTGTCACCAGCCCAGGTTAACGGGCCGCGGAGGGCCGTTCGGCACCGGCCGCCGCCGGCCGCCGCATCGGCCGTGGCCGGCCGGCGGGCCGTCCGGTGCGACAGGTGGCGGGCCGGCGGCCCCGCCGTCGGTCGTGGTCGGGGCTCCCGCGCCTGGCCGATACCCTTGACCTCATGAGTTCGCACCAGACCGGCCAGACGATGAAGCCCGCGACCGCGGCGAAGAAGCTGGGCGTGTACCTGCCCGCCACGCCCGCCGCCTTCCAGGAGGGCGTCGTCTCGCGCGCCGAGCTGAACGAGCTCCAGGCGAATCCGCCCGAGTGGCTGCGTGAGCTGCGGGTCAACGGACCGCACCCGCGTCCGGTGGTCGCGAGCAGGCTGGGCGTGTCCATCGCGGGGCTTGCGCGCGGCGGGGTGACGGAGCCGCTCACCACCGAGCAGATCGAGGAGCTCCGGCGTGAGCTGCCCGAGTGGCTGGAGAAGGAGCGCGCCACCCAGGCCGAGGTCCGCAAGGAGACCGTGCGGCTGAAGAACCTCAAGCGGGAGAAGGAGTCGGGGCAGGCCTGAGCCCTCGCCCGCGGGACTTTTCACGGCCCCGGCCCAGGCACCCGCGCCTGCGTCCCGGGGCCGTCGTCGTACCGGTCGCGCCTCTCGCCGTACCGGCCACCCGGTCGCCATACCGGCTGCCCCGCTTGCCCGCACCGCTGTCCCCGCCGTCCGCCGGTCCCTCCCGGTTCCTCCCCGACCCCTCCCTTCTTCACCCGTCCCGCCCCCGACGCTGCGGTTTCCCGTCTCGATGTGGACCGCGAGGGGGTGTTGAGAACAGGTCCCGGCGACCGGACAGAACAACCGGAGGACAGCCCAGCAGGGCGTCAGTCAGTGGTCGGGCCACGGCCACCGGAACCTGAGTATCAGCATCAATGTCAGTGGTCTCCCCTACAGTCGCCGTCAGTTGATCACTGCGGTGCGGGGAGGCACGCATGGGGTGGGTGACGGCCGGGGAGTACGAGGTGGCCCTGGACGGCGGGAAGGTGGTCTGCCGCAACGCGGCTGGGCGGCGGCTGAAGTCGGTGCCCGCGAAGTTGGCGGACGATCCGGCCGTCCTGGGGCTGCGGCAGCTCGCCGAGTGGCTGGAGCGGCACGAACGGCAGTGCCTGGCCGACGTGGAGCGGTGGATGACCCGTTCGCTTCCGGTGCCGCTCGCCGTGCTGACGCAGGTGTGGCCGGACCCCGCCTGGCAGGCTGCCCTGCGCGACCTGGTGGTCACCGGCGCCGACGGCGAGGTCGCCGGGTTCCTGCGGGATGCCGACGCGGGACGCGGTCTCGGCCTGGTCGACCTCGACGGCGACACGGTGCGCATCGCCCCCCGGCTGGTCCGGCTGCCGCACCCGGTGCTCCTCGAAGACCTGGCGGAGCTGCGGGAGTTCGCCGTGGAACTCGGCGTCGAACAGCGGGCCCAGCAGCTCTTCCGCGAGGTCTGGCACCGCCCTGCCGCGCTGGACGCCGAGGGCACGCAGATCGAGGAGTACGCGGGCGGGGTCTTCAAGGAGCTGCGGTTCCTGCACGGCAGGGCCACGCAGCTGGGGTACCGGGTGCGCGGCGGATACGCGGTCTGCTCCGTGCTGGAGGAGGGCCGCGGGGTCGAGGCCCGGGTCTGGATCGGCGACTACGACAGCTACTTCGAGACCGAGACCGGCCCGCTGGTGTGGACCGATCCGGCGGGCCGCACGCTGAGGCTGGGTCAGGTCGGCCCGGTCGCCTGGTCGGAGGGGATGCGGATGGCGGCGGCGCTGTACGCCGGGCGGGACATCGAGGACGAGGAGCGGGCGGCATGACCACGTACGACGAGACCACCACGGCCGCGCTGCTCGACGCCGGCGCGGTCCTGCCCCCGGGCACGACCGCGCGGGAGGACGCCGATGTCCTGACCGCGCGGACGTACACGCACCCCGCCCTGGACGGCCGCCCGGTGGTGCGGCTGGTGCCGGGCACCCTCGGCGAGGCCGAGGACCTGGCGCTGGAGTTCCTCGGTCTGGCCCGGGAGCCGGAGGCGCCCGAGGTCGGTCAGGTGCGCCGGGAGACCCTGGGCTTCCCGGCCTGGGCGCTGGTGCACGACCCGGCCAACGGCCACCACGCCCTCGCCCTGGTCAAGGACGTCGAGCGGCTGGCCCGGCAGGCCAAGTCCAAGCCGGGCAACGCGAAGGAGGGATTCGAGGCGCTCGGCGAACGGCTCGGCCGCGCGGTCCCGCACTTCCTGCCGACCTTCTACGAGCAGGCCGCGCGGGTCTTCCTCCAGCACGAGAACACGACGTACGCGGGCGCCTTCTTCGGCAAGGCCCGCGAGGCCGAGCGGGTGCACGCCCTGACGGTGGACGAGGAGCGCCGGCGGGCGGTGTTCCTGGAGTTCGCCTTCGCCGGGGCGCTCACCGTCAAGGCGCTCAAGGAGTATGTGAAGGACCTCGCGCGGCGCCTCGAACCGGGCACCGCCTGGGCGCAGTTCCGGCAGCTGACGGTGGAGCGCTGCGCGGCCGGAATGCCGCCGTACGCCTCACTGCCGCAGGACGCGCGCGGGCTGATCAAGACGGCGGGGCTCGACCGGGTCACCGAGGAGTGCGCCCTGGTCGCCGACCTGCTGGCGTCCCCGGCCGCCGTCCGGGCGCCCGCCTCTTTCTGGAACGCCTACCGGAGCGTACTGCCGGTCCTCGTCGAACGACGGCCCGAGATCCGGGTACGGCTGCTGGAGATCATGCCGGCGGGCCTGGGCCGGAAGGTGGAGGACGACGAGTTCTGGCTGACGCTCCTGACGGAGTGCGGAGCGGACCTGCTGCTCACCGAGGAGGGCGGCGGGGAGGTCGACGCGGCGGACTGGCTCAGCCGGTGGGCCCAGCACCGCAAACACGGTGCCGCGTACTCGCACCGCTCCCCCGCCACGCTGGCGCTGGTGGAACGGATGGCGTCCCGGCTGCGGGCGGGCGCCCGGCCCGTCGATCTCTTCGCCGGGCGCTGGCAGGCGGGGGCGGACCTCGACCTGCTGGACCTGTGCGTGGCGGAGGGCATCGCCTTGGCCGTACCCGACCCGGACACCCAGGTGCACCTGCCGCTGGCCGGCTGGCTGCGCGACCAGCGGCCCGGCAGGCGCGACCTGAAGGCCGTCGCCGCCGAATCCCGTTACCGCGCGCTGCTGTCCGGCGCCGTCGAGGGGCTCGGGCGGGGGCAGGGGGCCGCGGAACTCCCCCAGGTGGCCGCGCATCCGGTGCTCGGCGACGTGCTGCGCGAGTGGCTGCGGGAGGCGACCGCGGAGTTCGCCGCCGGCGGCGGACTGCCCGGGGTCGAGGCCGGGCTGGAGCGGCTGCGCCCCTTCCGGACGGTGGTGCCGGAGAGCCCGCAGGCCGTCCGCAGGCTGACCGAGTACGACATCGTCCCGGTCCTCGGCCGTACGCTGCGCGCCGGGATCCTGGACGAACTGGGCTGGCCGGCGCTGGAGGAGGCGCTGGAACTGCTCGACGCCGAGGTGCGCGGCGACCGGGACAACGAGCTGTCGGTGACCGAGGCATGGCCGGCGCTGATCGTGGCGCGCGGCCACAAGGCGGTCGTCGTCGGCCCCGAGGGGATCCTGCTCACGCACGACCTGCGGCTGCCCGCCGGCCTGGACCGCTGGCAGCGCCCCCGGTTCCGGTACGCCGACGGCGAGTTGCTGGTGATGTGGCGGGACGGTGCGAAGCAGCACGGCTACTGGTCGAACCGCCCGTCGGAGGTGGTCGCGCTCGGCGGTGAGCAGATCCCCGGCTGGTGGTCCGGCATGGACGCGGCCAACGCCTCGATCCCGCTGCCCGGCGGCGGCCGGGCCACGGGCGGCCGCACCCTGCACGCCGGGGACACGGTCCTGCCGCCGAGCCGCCCGGTGCTGGGCGACGGCACCACGTACTGGCGTCAGGGCAGGCAGGGCCGGCAGTCCCTGTGGCTGGAGTACGACCCGGCGAGCGGGGAGCACGGGCGTGCCTCGCTGCCCGCGCTGCTGGCGTCGGCCGTCCGCGAGGACGCCTCGCTGCTGCACGACTCCTGCGAGGTGCTGCCGCTGCAGCCCGGCCTTGAGCACAGCCCGTTCGGCACCGACGGCACGGTCCTGGGGCGGTGGGTGCGCACGGAGGGCGAGGGCCTGAATACCCCGAATACCCCGCATATACGGACGACCGCCGGCACGCCGGACGGGCGGACGGCGACCCTGCGCGCGGCCCGCAACGGCCGGGTGCCGGGGGTGCCGCTGGGCGCGCTGCGGCTGCCGGGCGGGGCCGAGCCGATCGCCGCGCAGTCGTACCGGAGCGTCGCCCTGCACGCGGCCGACGGCACCGAGCTCGGTCGGGTGTCCTTCGGCGAGTCGGGCGGAACGTACGCGGCCGGTACCCGGCTGGTGCCGCCGGTCGTGTTCTGGCACGCGCTGCGTCCCCGGGACGAGCGCGGGTCGGCCGTACTGCGCGCCCTGACCGACGAGGCGGCCGGTGAGCTGATGCGTGCCACGGCGACGGCGCTGGACGAACGGCGGCAGGCGCTGGCCCGGGCCGGCAAGGACGACAGGGCCAGGGCCGCGGTGCCGACCGCCGACGAGGTCACCGTGGCCGCGGTGGCACAGGCGCTGCCCGGTCTGACCGACCGGCGGCTGCTGGCCGGTGTCGCCGCCCTCGTCCACACGGCGCTGCGGGGCGCCGAGACGGCCGGGGCCCTGGCCGCGCCCGCGCAGGAGCGGGCGCGGCAGCCCAGGCAGCGGACCGAGGGCATGTTCGCCGACTACTCCCCGCCGCGCGGCGAGGACCGGGCGCTGCACGACGCGACGGCCGGGGTCGTGACCCTGCAGAGCGCGTGGCACGGCGGCTGGGCGGCGCTGCGCCAGATCCGCGCGGTGAACCACGTGCTGTCCGGCAGGCCCGCCGACGGCAGACCGCTGCCGGAATCCGAGCGGCTCGCCCCCGTCGGCGACGGCTGGCAGAGCGACGAGTACACCGTCCCCGGCATCGGCGCGGAATGGCCGCCCGTCCTGGGCGCGCTGCGGCCGCTCGCCTACCGCGCCTGCTCACCGGCCCTCACCGACGTCCAGCGCGAGCCGCTGCTCCTGCTGTTCGAGGCGCTGACCGAGGGGCCGCTCCCCGCGCTCGGGACCACGCTGCGCGTGGTCGTGCTCGGCGAGCCGCACGACAAGCAGCAGCGGGTGGGGCAGGTGCTGCGCCGGGACGGTCGCACGGTGGTGGTGCTCGGCTGCCAGAGCGTCGACGTCCGGCTGGGAGCGGTCGAGTGGCTGGCGCTGGACCACGACCCGTCCGGGGCGTTCGGTGCCGTCGGGCACTTCACGCTGGTCCGAGAGACCCGGTACGCCGCCGGGATCCCGGCTGACCGGCTGGCCGAACTGACCCGGCTGGTCCGGGAGAAGGGCGCCGCACCCTGGCGTCCCGAGGCCCCCGAGGCGCTGGTGACCGCGACGAACGGCGCGCTCGGCCCCCTGCAGGCCACCGTGCTGCTGGCCGGCCACCCGCACGCCCCCGGTGCCGCGGGGCTCGCGGCAGTCGGCCTCAAGCCCCGCGGGCGGACCTTCGGTGCACAGCTGCTGAGCTCCCTGGGCCAGGACGAGCAGCGGGCGCTTCTCGGCGCGCTGCTGCCGGAGGACCCGGCCGGGCTCTGGACGACCGGCCCCGACACGGCGGCCGCGGGCCGGCTGTGGGCCGAGCGGCTCGGCACTCTGGTGCGCCTGCCGGAGGAGCTCAGCACCGATCTCGCCGGCATGGGCGTCGACCACGCCGAGGCCGTACTCAACCCCGCCCGCACGCCCTGGCTCGCGCGCACCACGGTCTTCCGGCCCGACGAGGACGGCGACTTCACGCCCGCCGACCCGTCGGCGGTACCCGGTTCGTACGCGCTGGCCGGGGCGGTGCGGAGCCTGGCGGCGCTGGCGTACGTGCTGCCGTACGGGCATCCGCTGCGGGCCGGGCTGGCAGAGGGGCTGGTCGCGCTGCGCCGCCGGCTGACCGACCCCGAGCTGCTGCTCGACCTGAACCTGGACTGGACGGAGAAGGGCGACCCGGCCTGCGGGCGACTGCGCAAGATCTTCGGTCTGCCCGAGACCGGCGGGGGCGACGCGCACGGGCTGACGAGGGCCGGTGACACGCTGGTGCTGCGTCCCTGGTACCAGGACATGGAGCATGTGCTGCTGCGGCCGGCGGCGCTGAGCGGGGCCGACGACCCCGTTTTCGGGCTCCTGGAGGGCCTCTTGGGCGCGGGGCGCTCGTCCCGGCTGCGGGCCGTGCGGACGCTGCTCGGCGACGACCTCGCCCGTGCCCTCACGGCCGAAGGACCCGAAGGGTACGCCCAGGACCCGTCGGTCAGCGTGCCCGCGCTGGTCGCGGAGGTCGCCGAGGCGCACGGTCTCGGCGCGGACGCGGCGGCGCTCTACCTCCAGCTGCTGGCGCTGCCCGATCCGACCGACCGCAACTGTGCGCGCTGGACCGGCTGGAAGCCCGCCCGGATCAAGAAGGCGCGCGCCGAACTGGCGGCGACCGCACTGGTCGTCGAGGCCAAGCGCCCGCGCGCCGGCCGCACCCTCTTCCTGCCCGGCGGCTGGCGCGACCTCAGGGCGCCGGCCCTGCCGTCGGAGACCTGGAAGGAGGCCCTCTACCCGGTCTCCGACGGCGACCGGACCCTCCCGCTGGTCCCGGTGCGCGAGCTGTTCACCCGGGCCTGGGAGCGCGTCCGCGCCGGGGACGCCCCCGGGTACGAGGAGCTGACCACCCGGGCGACCCGCGGCGGCCGCCGCCGATGACCACGATCCGCACCACCGCCCGAACCGCCGTGAAGGACGACCGTCGATGACCGCCAGCACCGCTCCACTCCGCCAGATCGTCCCGCCCGAGGACCGGTACGCCACCGAGCTGGCCTTCCTCGCCGCCCACGACGCCGGTCCGCGCCCGCCGGCCTGGCGGCTGACGCCCCGGGCCGTCGTCACCTTCGTCATGGGCAGCGGCGGCCGGGCGCTGCGGCTCGCCGACGACGCCGTGGCACCGAAGGGGGTGCCGCGTCGGCTCGTCGTGGCGGACAAGTTCGTCGGCGACCGGGCCCTCGTCGAGCGCTGCGTGGTGACTCTCGCCGGTGAGCGCGGGCTGTTGCTGGTGGGCGAGCCCGGCACCGCCAAGTCGATGCTGTCGGAGCTGCTGTCGGCCGCGGTGTGCGGCACCAGCGGCCTGGTCGTGCAGGGCACCGCCGGCACCACGGAGGACCAGCTCAAGTACGGCTGGAACTACGCCCTGTTGCTCGCCCAGGGCCCGAGCCGCCAGGCGCTCGTGCCCTCCCCGGTCCTCACCGCGATGTCCCGGGGCGCCGTCGCTCGCGTGGAGGAGGTGACCCGCTGCCTTCCCGAAGTGCAGGACTCCCTGGTCTCGCTGCTGTCCGAGCGGCGCATCGCGGTACCCGAACTGGCGGGCACCGACGACGCGCTGGCCCACGCGGCCCCCGGCTTCACCCTCATCGCCACGGCCAACCTGCGGGACAAGGGCGTCTCGGAGATGTCCGCCGCGCTCAAGCGGCGCTTCAACTTCGAGACGGTGGGCCCGATCACGGACCTCGACGCCGAGACCGCGCTGGTGCGCGGCCAGGCCCGGGCGTCGGTGGAGCGGGCCGGGGCACCCTTCCAGGTCGACGACGCGGTCCTCGAGGCCCTGGTCACCGCGTTCCGTGATCTGCGCGAGGGACGGTCGGCGGAGGGCTGGGAGGTGGAGCGTCCGTCCACGGTGATGAGCACGGCGGAGGCGGTGTCGGTGGCGGGCGCGCTGGCTCTGGCGGCGGCCTACTTCCCCGGGGACCGCGACGTCCTCGGCCTGCTCCCGGGCCACCTCCTCGGCGTCGTACGCAAGGACGATCCCGCCGACGCGGCCCGGTTGCGCGGCTACTGGGACGGTCCGGTACGGCGGCGTGCGGAGCAGGGTTCGGCGACCTGGCGCACGCTGTGGGACCTGCGCACGGTGCTGGAGGCGTGACGGTCGTGTCCGACTCCCCCGAGGCGGCACTCGCCGCGCTCACCGATACGGCGGGGCCGTACCTGATCGGTGTACGGCACCACGCGCCCTCGCTCGCCGCCGCGGTACCGGCGCTGCTGGACGCGGCGAGACCGGACGTACTGCTGGTCGAACTGCCCGCGGAGCTGCAGGAGTGGCTGCCGTGGCTGGCCCACGAGGAGACCCTGGCTCCCGTGGCCCTCGCCGCGGCACCGGGCGACGGCAGCGGCGGCCCGGCGTTCTATCCGTTCGCCGACTTCTCCCCGGAACTGGCGGCGGTGCGGTGGGCGGAGCGGAGCGGGGTGCCGGTGGTCGCCTGCGATCTGCCGCTGGCGGACCGGGGGTGGCGGGAGAAGGAGGCCATGGCAGCGAGGTCCGGTCGTCTCTCGGAGGCCTTGCACTCCCGGCTGACGGGGCGTCCGGGGGATGACCTGTGGGACAGGTTGGTGGAGGCGGCCGCCCCCGGTTCGACGGCGGAGGCCGTGCGCCGGGCAGCACTGCTCACGGGGTGGGCGTTGCGAGAGGAGGGGGGCGTGTCGGAGCTGGATCTACGGCGCGAGGAGTGGATGCGTTCCCGGCTGGCGGAAGCAACGGCACGCGGTGAACGGGCTGCCATGGTGGTCGGCGCCTTTCACGCTCCGGCACTGCTGCGCCCCGCCGGGGACGCGGCGCATTCGACGTGCGGCCACCGCCGTGTGGGCGCGGGGAGCCCCCACTGGCCCGCACCCGAATGGACGACCTCCCTCATCCCCTACACCTACGCCCTCCTGGACGAGCGTTCCGGCTACCCGGCCGGCATCCGCGACCCCGAGTGGCAGCACATGGTCCTGGAGACAGCGGGAGATCCCCTCGCCCTGGAACACGCGTTGACCAGCGCGGCCGTCCGTATCTGCGCCGAACTCCGCGCGTCGGGCCACCCCTCGGGCCCCGCCGACGCCCGGGAGATCACCCGCCTCGCCTCAGACCTCGCCCGCCTCCGCGGCCTCCCCGCCGCGGGCCGCGGCGAACTGGTCGAGGCGACCCAGACCGTGCTGGCACAGGGCGAGCCCTACGGCCGGGGCCGGGCCGTCGCCAGGGCGATGGAGAACGTCCTGGTCGGCACCCGAGTCGGCCGCCCCGCGCCCGGCGCACCCCGCAGCGGTCTCGCCCCCGCCGTCGAGGCCGAACTCGCGGCGCTCGGCCTGCCCGGCCCCGCGGACGGCGGCCCCGGCACCTTCCGGGACCTTCGGCTCGACCCCCTCCGCTCGGATCTCGACCGGCGCCGCGAACTGCTGCTGCGCCGCCTGACGCTGTGCGCCGTGCCGTACGCCGACCCCAGGACGGTGACCGGCACGGGCGGTGCGGACGCCCTCACCTCGCGCTGGGAGGTGCGCTGGACGCCGGCCACCGCGGCGATGCTGACGGCGGCCGGGATCCGGGGGGCCACCCTCGTACAGGCTGCCGAGGGCGTGCTGCGCGAGCGGAGCCGCACGGAGCGGGACGCCGGCGGCCCGACGGCGGCGCAGGTGCTCGGCGGCCTGGAGCAGGCGGCGCTCTGCGGACTGGACGGCCTCGTGGCGGAGCGGCTCGGCGACACCGCCGAGGTGCTCCCGGACACCGGCACCCTTCCCGAACTCCTCGCCGGGCTGGCCCTGTCGGACCGGCTGCGGAACGGCCACATCGCCGGCCTCGGCGCGGACGAGGACCGTACGGCCAGGGCCGTCGCGGTGGCCGAACTGCTGACCGCGGCCGCGGTGCGCCAGGTGGACGGCCTGACCGGTTCCGAGGACCCGGCCGACGCCCGCGCCCTGCTCGAACTCGCGCACCGCGCCGACCTGTCGGGCGGGATCCGGCTCGCCGACGCCCTGGCCCGGCTGGCCGCGGACGGCTCCCCGTTGATGCGGGGAGCCGCCGGAGCGGTTCGCGTGCTGCTGGGCCAGGAGGAACCGGGGGCGTTCGGCGGCCGGGTCGCCTCCTGGGTGGACGGGGCGGTCGATACCGGGTCCCGGTCGGCGCTGACCGCCCGGCTGACGGGGCTGCTGACGGCCGCCGGACGGCTGCTGGAGGCGGCCGCACCGGCGTTGGAACCCCTGGTCGACCGGGTGTCGGGACTGTCCGACCGGGACTTCCTGGACCGGCTGCCGGCCCTGCGCGGAGGTTTCGACACGCTGAGCCCGGCCGACCGCGAGCGTCTGCTGACCGGAGTCGAGGAACGTCTGGGCGTCGACCGGGTGGCCGACACCGGGGCGGTCGACCCGGCATCACTGGCCACCTGGACCCGCGCGGACCTCGCCGCCCGCGAAACCCTGCGCGCGCTGGGCCTGCTGACCCCGCCGCGGGCTCACCCGGAGCCCGAGCCGGTCGGCGCCGCCGTGGCCGTGACCGGTCACCGGCTGGCCCCCGCCGACCGCTGGCGTCTGCTGCTCGGCCGCCGCACCGATCGACTCCCCGAGGGGGTTCGTGCCTTGGCCACGGCGCTGGACGAGCTGTACGGGCGCGGGCACGGCGAGGGCAGCCGTGGCGACCTCGGCGGCGGCCGGGGCGGTGGGCGTGAGGCGTCGTATCCCGGGGTGCGGGAGTGGTCGCAGGAGCTGGCGGCGCTGTTCGGGCCGGGCATCCGGGAGGAGGTGCTGGCGGCGGCCGCGGCGACGGGCCGCCAGGACGTGCTGGCCGAGCTGGATCCGGACAGCGTGCGCCCCTCCGTGGACCTGCTGCGGTCGGTGCTGCGACACGCGGGCGGGCTGCCCGAGGCCCGGCTGGCGGCGCTGCGCCCGCTGGTGCGGCGCCTGGTGGACGCGCTGACCCGGGAGCTGGCGACCCGGCTGCGCCCCGCGCTGCACGGCACCGCCCTGCCGCGGCCCAGCCGCCGGCCGGGCGGCGGCCTGGACCTGTCGCGTACGCTGCGGGCCAACCTGGCCACCGCCCGCCGGGCAGCCGACGGCACGGTCCGGGTGATCCCGGAGCGCCCGGTCTTCCGGACCCGGGCCCGGCGCGCCGCCGACTGGCGGCTGATCCTGGTCACGGACGTGTCCGGGTCCATGGAGGCGTCGACGATCTGGGCGGCGCTCACCGCCTCGGTGCTGGCCGGGGTGCCGACTCTGTCCACACACTTCCTGGCGTTCTCCACCGAGGTGATCGACCTCACCGGGCACGTGGACGACCCGCTGTCGCTGCTGCTGGAGGTGAGCGTCGGCGGTGGCACGCATATCGCGGCCGGGCTGCGGCACGCGCGCGAACTGGTGACCGTGCCGTCCCGGACGCTCGTGGTCGTGGTGAGCGACTTCGAGGAGGGCCGTCCGGTCGGCGGGCTGCTCGCCGAGGTCAGGGCGCTGGTCGGAGCGGGCTGTCACGTCCTGGGCTGCGCGAGTCTCGACGACTCGGGGCGCGCCCGCTACTCCACCGGGGTCGCGGGACAGCTGGTCGCCGCCGGGATGCCGGTCGCGGCCCTCAGCCCGCTCGAACTCGCCCGCTGGGTAGGGGAGAAGATCGCATGAACACGGAACGGGAACTGCCCGCGGTCGCGCCGGCCGTGACCGCCGAGTTGGTCGCGGCCCTCTCGCCCCGGTTGCGAAAGCGGCTGGACGCGGGCATCGCCAAGCTGGCGGACCGGCCGGTCGTCCGGGACGGCGACACCGTGCGCATCAGCGTCGACGACGAGGGCTCCGTGCTCGAACTCGTCGCTTCCGGGGGCGTCGTGGCCGCCACGGCGGGCATCCGCTGCGGCTGTCTGCTGGCCCCGGACTGCCTGCACCGGGCCGCGGCGGCTTCGGCGGCCCCGGTGGCCGACATGACAGGGAGCGCGGAGAACGCGGAGAACGCGGACGGCAGGGGAAGCGCAGCGGCCGTCGGAGCGGCGGGGACAGCGGAGGGCGCCGGGGCCGCCGAGCCGGCCGAGACCAGCAAGCACCCCGGGACCACCACGCCGTCGGAGACCACCGCACTCTCCGAGACCACCAGGCCGAAAGGGACCACCGAGCCCGCCGAACAGCCGTCACGCGTCTCGGGCGGCCGTGAGGTACCCGGCCCCGAAGAGTCCGCGACGTCCACGCACATCAGCGCCGCGCACGCCGTTTTCGGCGCCGTGGCCGCCGTCCTCGACGCCGGTGCGGACGGTTCCGGAGCCGTTTTGCAGGCGGAGTTGCTGCGTGCCGCGCACTCCGCCCGTCTCGCGGGTCTGCCCCGGGCGGCCGCGGCGGCGGTCTCCGTGGTCACCGCGCTGCGCGCGGCCCGTGCGGCCGACCCGGCGTTCCGGCTCACCGAACTCGTGAGCACCGTGTCGGAGGCCCTGCGCGTGGCCCACCGCCTGCCGTTCGCCACGGGCGCCGAACTGGCGGAGCTGCGCGGCACCGCACGGCAGCCGTACACGCCGGACGGTTCGCTGCGGCTGTACGGCCTGTTCTCGGAGCCGGTGCTCACCGCGAGCGGCTATGCGGGCGCGGTCACCTGGACCGCGGACGCCGAGGGCCGGCTGTACACGGTCTCGGACGTGGCGCCGGGCGGCGCGGGCCGGGCGGTGGGCGCCGCCGACCGTGCCGTACGCGTCGGGGACACGGCGCTGACGCACCGCGAACTGGCGCGGGCCGGGCTCACGGTGTCGGGTGCGACGGTGTCGCCGACCGGTCGGCTGGGGGCGGGCGCGGGGGTACGGGCGGTGCGTGCTTCGGGCGCGGACTGGCGGGCCGAGCCGCTGGACCGGTTGTGGGCGGTGCCCGTGGCCGAGCAGGTCGGGCGCGCTCTGAGCGGCGGGCACGATCTCCTCTTCCTGGAGGTGACGCTGGTCGGCGCGGTGCGCGAGGCGGCGGGTGACCGTCTGCTGGCCGACTGCGGCGGTGTGCCGTTGCGGCTGACGGCGGCGCACGACCATCCGGCGCTGCCGCACCGGGACAACCTGCGGCTGCTGGCCGCCGCACGGGGCAGCCGGCTGCGGGTGATCGCGCGTCTCACCGCGGCCTCGCACGCCTGCGCCCAGCTCCTCGCGACGGGGCATCCCACGATCGCCGGGAGCCATGTCGACCTGGGCCTGGACCGGCTCCAGCACGCGGACCTGCCGACTCCGGCACCCGCGCTCGCGCCGGTCGACGCGATGCTCACGTCCGACGAGGCGCCCCTGCACCTGCTGCGCCGCCGGGTCGAGCAGGCGGCTTCGGGCGGGCGGCGCGTGCTGGCCTTCCCGGGTGACTCCGCGGCCGATGCCCGCCGTCTGCGCCGGCACGGTCTGGGCACGGCCGGCGATGTCCTCGACGAGCTGCTCGGCGCTGCGGCGGAACGTTCGCGTGACGCCTTCGGCCGTCTGCGGCCGGCGGACACCCGCCGCTTCGCCCGGGCCTGGCTGACCGCGGCGCGCTACACGGACGAGGTCGACCGCTTGCTGTGCGCCGCCGCCTGGAGCGGATGACCGGCCACGACGACCGTACGCGGGCCGCCGCTCGTTCGGCACCCGTGACCGCCTCGGCACGGTGCCGAACGCCCAGCGGCCGGGGCCTGGTGCGGACGCCGGATCGGACACCGGGTGGCAGGGAGCCGGCCGCCGCAAATCCCGTGGACAGCGTCTTCGCCCCTCCGGCACAGTGGCCGATCGTGACGAGCAGTGAACTGTGGGGCCAAGCCGAAGCGGACCGCTACGACGACGAGGAGACCGAGATGTCCTCGGCGGCGGTGCTCGGACCGACCGTCGACTTCCTCGCCGGACTCACCGGAGACGGCCGGGCGTTGGAGTTCGCCATCGGCACGGGACGGGTCGGTGTCCCGCTCCGGGAGCGCGGCGTGCCCGTGACGGGCGTCGAGTTCTCCGAGCACATGGTGGCGGTCCTGCGGCGAAAGACCGACGAGGAGACCCTGCCGGTCGTGATCGGAGACATGGCCACGGCCACCGTGCCCGGTGAGTTCGCCCTGGTCTATCTCGTCTACAACACGATCTCGAACCTGCTCACCCAGGACGAGCAGGTCGAGTGCTTCCGCAACGCGGCCCGGCATCTGCGGCCCGGTGGCCGGTTCGTGATCGAACTGGGGGTGCCGCCGCTGCGGCTGCTGCCCCCCGGCCAGGTCGCGGTGCCGTTCGACGTCTCCGCCGGGCACCTCGGCTTCGACACCTTCGACCTGGTCGAGCAGATCCTCGTCTCGCACCACCTCACCCGTGACGGCGCGGACGGCCGCTACCGCCGGGGCGCCTCCCGCCACCGGTACGCATGGCCCGCGGAGCTGGACCTGATGGCCCGGATCGCGGGCCTCGAACTGGAGCGCCGGGTGGCCGACTGGGACGGCTCTGCCTTCACCCAGGACTCCACGAAGCACATCTCGGTATGGCGCAAACCGGCGTGACCGGTCGCGGCCGGGCGTCGCGGCCGGCCGAACGATTCACAGCGCCCGCCCCGCCCGGCACCGGCTGACCGGCACCGGTCAGCCGCTCACCGGCGTCCACTGGATCCGCGTGCTGCTCAGGGAGACCACGACGGCCGCCGCCGCGACGACCGCGAGACCCCACACCAGGCTGCTGGAGCTCGCCACGAAGCCGATGACCGGCGGGCCGGCCAGCAGGCCCGTGGTGCCCATGGCCGCGACCAGTGCCAGCGCCTGCGAGCCCTGTTTCGCCGCGGCGACGTAGACGCACGGGGTCACCGCGGCACAGCCGAGTCCGACGCAGGCGAACCCGAGGAGCGCCGCCGCCACTCCCCCGCTGAGCAGGGCGAAGGCCAGCCCCGCGGCGGCGAGGGCGCTGCCGACCAGCACGACGCGGCCGTCGCCCCAGCGGCTGCGCCAGCCGTCGGCGAAGACGCGGGCCAGCACCATCATGCCGGAGACCACGGCGATCCCCATCGGCGCCAACTCCGCGGACGCCTTGGCGACTTCCCGCAGGTAGAGGGCGGACCAGTCGTTCATGGCGCCCTCGGTCACGGTGCCGAACGCCATGGCGCAGCACATCCAGAGCGTCACGCGGGAGGGCAGGCTCCATCCGGCGCGGCTCGTGCTCCGCTTCTCCTGAGCGGGAGCCTCGTCCTGGAGAAGACCGGGGCGTGCCAGAGCGGTCAGCGAGACGAGGACGACGGCGGCCACGCCGAAGTGCGCCGCGACGGACGAGGTGGCCGCGTTCATGCCCGAGGCGAGCAGCGCGGCGAGCAGCGAGCCGGCGCTGAACGTCGCGTGCAGTCTGGCCATGGTGTTGCGTGCGTACCGGGTCTCCAGCGCCGTTCCCTGCGCGTTCATGGCCACGTTCAGGCACCCCACGCCCACCCCGTCGGCCACCATGACCAGCAGGGCGACCGGATAGTCCGGAGCGAACGCGAGCGCCAGGAGCAGCAGTGTCAGGCCGAGGGCGGACAGCAGTGCCAGCCGGGCGGAGCCCAGCCGTCTCATGAGCACCGGGACCACGGGGAAGGAGGCGACGGCGCCGATACCGGCCGCCATCAGCAGCACCCCGACCTCGGCCGCGGTCAGCCCGAGGTCCGCCTTGATGGCGGGGATCCGCGCGGCCCAGGTGGCGTACTGGAAGCCGAGCGAGCAGAACAGCGCGGCGATGGCCAGCCGGCTGCGCTGGAAGGGATCACGGACAGGGAACACGCACATCAACTCGCTTCGTCGACTCGGCCGTCGTACGGGACATATAGACGGCGTTCGCGCCGTATCCGTCCGGGGAGATGCCGGGGTACGCGGTGAACCCGCGTGCCGACCAGAAGGGTTCGCTGCGGCCGACGGCGATCAGCGAGATCCGCTGGAATCCGCGTGCGGCGGCGGCCAGGGTGAGGTGGTTGAGCAGGCGCGCGCCCAGTCCCCTGCCGCGCAGCCGCTCCGCGACGACGATGTCGTGCAGGTGCAGGTTGCGAGGCGGACGGGAGGGGATCGCGGGTTCCTCCGCCCGTTCGAGGTCCGGGTATCCGAAGGGCGGATACGGCAGTGCCAGCAGGTATCCGGCCGGCTGGGAGCCGACGTCCAGGACGAAACAGGTCTCCGGCGAGGCGTCGGCCCTGGAGCGCAGGGCCGCCCGCCCCTCGGAGAGGCCGAGATCCGTATAGGCCAGGGATTCCATCGCGGCGATGGCGTCCCAGTCGGCGTCGGCGATGTGGCGTATGCGTACGCCGTCGCCGTTCACGGCTGCCCTCCGTCGACGCACGTGTACGGGAGCGGGGCGAATCCGTTGAAGCCCCGGGTCGTGTAGCTGAGCGCGTAGGCGCCGCTGGAGAGCACCCAGACGGGGTCGCCGGACGCCAGGTCCCGGGGGACGTGGACGAGGGCGTGTCCCTGGGGGTAGGCGTCGTCGCTGTCGCAGGTGGGCCCCGCCACGACGGCGGGGACGTACTCGGCGCCGGGGTGGGTGGGGAAGACGAGGGGGTACTGCAGGGCGTCCATCTCGTAGAGCCCGTTGAACCTGCCGCAGCTCAGGTAGAGCCAGTGCTGCCGCTCACCGTCGGGCCGGCGCCGCTCGGCCAGGCGGGCCACCTGGGCGCGGACGGCCCCGTGGTCGGCGACGAGGTGGCGGCCCGGCTCCATGACGAACGCGAGGTGCTCGCCGTGCACCCGTCTGAGGTGACGCATGCCCTCGCGGATGACGGCGAAGATCTTGTCCAGCGGGGGGTCCAGGGGCAGACCGTGCCGGTCGAGGTATCCGAGGGCCGGCAGACCGCCGCCGAGGTTGACGTGGTCCAGGACGATGCCGCGCCGGCCCAGGGCGGTCAGGACGTCCGCCAGGCACTCGACGGCGCTGTGCCAGGCGTCGGCCGTCATCTGCTGGGAGCCGACGTGCACCGACAGCCCGGAGGGTGTCAGGCCGGCCTCCCGGGCCGCCTGAAGGATCCGTACCGCGTCCGCGGGCGAGCAGCCGAACTTGTGGCTCAGTCCCCACAGCGCCCCGTCCCCGCTCGTCGCCAGCCGGCAGAACACGCGGGCTCCGGGGGCGTGGGCCGCGATGGCCGCCAGGTCCTCGGCGCTGTCGGTCGCGAAGTCCCGGACGCCGAGGCGATAGGCGTCGGCGATGTCCCGGTCGGACTTGACGGTGTTGCCGTAGTGGGTCCTGCCGGCCGGCACGCCGGCGCGGACCGCCTGCTCCAGTTCGCCGGGGCTCGCCCCGTCGACCCCCGCGCCCCTGCTCGCGAGGCAGGCGAGCACCTCGTCCACCGGGCAGGACTTCATGGCGAACCTGACGTCGACACCGGGCAGTTCACGCCGCAGGGTGTCGTAGCCGCGCCGGATCGCGGCCAGGTCGAAGAAGATCCCGTCCTCGGTGGCGCCCGCCAGGGCGGCGAGCAGGGGTGCGGAGGCGCGGGCCAGGGCCGCCGTCACGGCCGCTGCCCGGGCGTCCGGGGTACGTGACTGCGGCGGGCCGCGCCGACCAGCGGCTCCCAGCTCTCCGTCAGCAGGGCGAAGTCCTCGATGTCGCCGCGCGCCTCGTCGAGGAGGCGGGCCCGGCGCGAGCGGAGGACGTCGGCGAACTCGGCGTACCGCCCGCCGAGTCGGCGGTAGGCGGTGTCGAGGACGTCCAGCCGGTGGACGTTCTCGCTGCGGTCGAGCCCCGCGCTCTGTCTCGCCAGCCGGGCCACGAGGGATGCCCGCACCTGCCCCTGCGCGTCGAGCAGCTCGGCGCCCGCGCGGGCCATGTGGTCGTAGACGTAGTTGAAGTAGAGCATCGAGAGCAGGAACTTGACGAAGCGCAGTTGGTACGCCGTGAACCCGGAGCCGGTCCGGCGTTCGCCGGTGTAGAAGTTGACGATGTTCCGGTTGTGCAGGACGCCTGGCAGCGCGGCGTCGTGGACCAGGTGGATCAGGAAGTAGTCGCTGCCGATGGTGTCGGTCGCCGGCGGCAGGGGCACGTGTTCGTGCACGCCGTGGAAGGCGATGTTGCACATGTCCACGCGCATGGGGTCGACCACGGTCAGGGTGGAGTGGTCCGCGGTGAAGGTGTCGGCGCCGGCGCCCCGGAAGGACTCGTCGACGAGTTGCCGCTTGCGTTCGGGCGACCAGTCCATGGGTGCCCACAGACCGACCATGTCGTGGTACACGCCGGGGTCGATCCGTCGTATCTCACCGATGTCGACGGACAGTTCACCGACGAAGGAGCTGCCGGCCATGGCCACCGGCCGGTTCATGCGGTCGGCGGCGAGTGCGGTCTCGGTGACGTGGCGGGCGGCGTCGGCCGCGGGCCCGCCGAGTGACAGCAGTTCGTGGTGGACGGGGTAGACGGGCTCGCCGTCGACGACCTGGTAGCGGCTGTCGGAGTCCCTGCGGTGCACGGACTCGCAGCCGAGCGCGGCGGCGAGGAGGAAGGCGCGGTTGGTGCAGGCGCCGTAGGAGAGGCCGGCCGGAAGCATCAGGTCCAGGAGCAGGTCGGGCTTCACGGCCCCGGACCGGTCGATCGCGCGCCGGAGGAAGTCACGCTGCCGCGCCTCGTCGAGGTGGTGCACGACGATCCTCGGGTCGTGCGGTATCCGGCGCACGGTCTCCGCGTGCTCGGCGTAGGCCGGTTCGGCGCAGGAGTCCAGGATCAGCAGGTGCACCTCGGCGTCGAAGTGCTCCACGGCGTAGGCCGCTTCCCCGGCCACGGCGGTGATCGTGGCCGCGCAGGGCCTGTTGGTCGGCAGGGTCAGGCAGATTCGGCGCATGTCTCTTCTCCGGCCGGCTGCTCCAGGTCCGCCCCGGTCCAGGAGGTGAGGCCCAGCAGCCTGGCGCCGAGTTCGTCGAGGGTGGCCCTCCCGTACCGCAGGGACTCGTGCCGGGTGGCGTCGCCCAGCAGCGTCGCGTTCCAGTCGGGCGTGGCGAGGGTCCGCCATGACTCGACCCGGGAACGCCGCAGCGTTTCGTGGGACTCCAGCGCCGGCATCATCGACAGGTACTGGACCGCCCGCACCGTCTGCTCGGAGGTGTTCGGTGCCACGCCGTGGGCCAGCAGACCGTTGAAGATCAGCAGGTCACCGGCTTCCAGTTCCGGTCGCACCACGGGGAACTCGGCGCGGTCGATCCTGGGCCGGATCGGGTCGCGGTCCTCGGGCTGGAACGCCTTCCACTGGTCGAAACGCTTGAACAGCTCGGGGCAGCACTGGAAGCCGCCCAGTTCCGGCCCGGTGTCGGTCAGGGCGATGATCCCCTGGACTCGCTGCGGGAGCACACCGAGCGTGGTGTCGACATCCCAGTGCAGCTCGATGTCGAAGCCCTCCTCCGTGCCCGGGATCAGGGCCCGGTCACGGTTCTTGATGTTGGGCGGGTTCAGGTTGAGCCGGTCGAGCGTCACCCACAGCTCTTCGCAGTCCCAGACGTCGACGAACGCGTCGTAGACCCGGCGGGTCTGGCGGCTGTCCCAGAGGAGCTGGTGGTGGTAGGCCTCGACGAAGCCGTAGATGTGCAGGTCCCGGTCCAGGTCGGAGCGGTACTCGCGCTCCTCGTACCAGGTCTCCGGGCGCTCGGGGTCCAGTCCCTGGAACTCCCAGGCGAAGTCGAGCAGCCGGCGGGCCGCGGCGGCGGGGACGGCCTGCTTCACCACCACGTAGCCGTACGTCTGCCAGTGGGCGAAGTCCTCCTCGGACAGGACTCGCAGCGGGCGGGTCTTGGTCAGGTCCCGCAGGGGTGTCTGGGCGAGATAGGTCTCGCCGTCCGAGCTGAAGTAGGGGATGTCCGAGGGGGCTCGATGGAGATAACGGTCAGTCGTGGGCATACGGTGCTCCACACCTCGATCTCAGGTACCGGCGGCCCGACCGGGTCGCCAACTGCGCGGAGTGAGGGGCCGGGGACCGTTCCGGCAGGGTCACTGCACCACGGGCCGCACCAGCCCCTCTTCGAACTCGCGTACCTCCAACTTGGACTAGACCAACTCATCCTGTCAAACACCCCAGTTGACGGCGCGCTTTCGCCAACAGGACGCACCCCGGGCGCACTTGACACGAGTGGTTAGCCTGACGGAGACGCATTGGTCTGTACCAACAGGAGGGTGCACGCTATGGTCTCCACCAAGCACAGCGAGGAGTTGCGGCGGCTGGCGCGCTCCGTCCTGCAGCCGGGGTTCGTGGGCACGGAGGCCCCCGACTGGGTGCTGCGTGAGATCGGGGACGGGCTGGCCTCGGTCGTGCTCTTCTCCCGGAACATCGTCACGCCCCAACAGGTCACCCGCCTCACCGGCCGGCTACGCGCGGAGAACCCGGAGCTGATCATCGCGATCGACGAGGAGGCCGGCGACGTCACCCGGATCGAGTCGGCGACCGGCTCCACCCGGCCGGGCAACTTCGCGCTCGGAACCGTCGACGACGCCGAGCTCACCGAGGCCGTCGCCGCCGACCTGGGCCGCCAGCTGCGCGCCGCCGGGGTGAGCCTCGACTACGCGCCGAGCGCGGACGTGAACTCCAATCCCGACAACCCGATCATCGGCGTCAGATCCTTCGGCGTCGACGCCGAGGTGGTGGCCCGGCACACCGGCGCCTGGATCCGCGGCCTCCAGTCGGCCGGTGTCGCCGCCTGCGCCAAGCACTTCCCCGGCCACGGCGACGTGGCCGTCGACTCCCACCACGGGCTGCCCGTCTACGACGCCGGCCGCGCCCGGATCGCCGAGCAGGCCCTGCCACCGTTCCGTGCCGCCATCGACGCCGGCGTCCGCGCGGTGATGAGCGGCCACCTGCTGGTCCCGGCCTACGACCCCGACCTGCCCGCCACGCTGAGCCGCCGCATCCTGGACGAACTGCTCCGTCAGGAGCTGGGGTTCGACGGCGTCATCGTCACCGACGCCATCGAGATGGGTGCCGTGACCGGCCGTTACGGGATCGGCGGCGCCACGGTCAGGGCGGTCGCCGCCGGTGCCGACGCGGTCTGCGTCGGCGGTGAGAACGCCGACGAGGGCACCGCCGCCCTGCTCGTGAACGCCCTCGCGGACGCCGTCCTGGCAGGCGGTCTGCCGGAGGAGCGGCTCGTCGAGGCCAGCCTGCGGGTACGGGAGTTCGCGGCCTGGTCGGGAGGGCTCAGCCCGGCCGGCCCGGCCGTCTGGGACGCCGACGGCATCGGCTTCGCGGCGGCCCGCCGCGCCATCCGGCTGGCCGGAGCCGTACGGCACGCCCTGCCCCTGGTCAACGCACCGCACGTGGTGGAACTGGTGCCCGCCACCAACCTGGCCATCGGCAAGGAGACCCCGTGGGGCGTGGCCGCCCCGCTGGGCGAGCGGCTGCCCGGGACCACCTCCGTCCGGGTGAGCCGCGAGGAAGTGCTCTCCCGCGCCGGCACCCTGGAGACGCGGGCGCTCGCGCCCGCCTCGGGACGGCCCCTGGTCGTGGTCGTGCGCGACGCCGCCCGGCACGCGTGGATGGCACAGGCCCTCGCCGAACTCGTCGCCGCCCGCCCCGACGCGATCGTCGTGGAGATGGGCCTGCCGGGCACCGTCGTCCCCTCGGCCGCCCAGATCTTCACGCACGGCGCCACGGCCGCCTCCGGGGTGGCCGCCGCGGAAGTGCTCGCGGGTGCCCTTTAGTGCAAGCCGTGAGTGCACCCCGGGGTGGACCCGAGTGCAACGTCCTTACCCGTCAGCGGCATTGACGCTTCCTCTTCCCTTACCTACGTTCCGTCGAGAGCGCTCTCACACCCGTCCTTCGAAGCAGGGAGTTGCCATGCCCTCCGCGCGCAGACCGAGAAGCCGCTCCCTGCACCGACCGGCGGCGGCACTCGTTGCCGCCCTGTTCACCGTCCTCGTCCTCGTCACGCCCCCGGCAGCGGCCGCCGGCACCACCGCGGCGGCCGTCATCTGCAACAAGTACTGCGACACCCGGGACCCCGCGCTCTCCCCGGGTGACCGCGCGCCGGTCTCGGCGAGCGTCTACTCCCGCTCGGTCGTCCTGCACTTCGACGACGCCGACGCCATGGGCTGGGCGGCGATCGAGAACGGCAACCCGGGCGACGAGGTGTGGCTCGACCGTTCCTTCGACGGCGGCCGCACCTGGAGCTCGGGCAGCAGACTGGGCGACACCAGCGTGCCCACGGGTCAGCGTGGCTGGCGCACACTCATGTACAACGTGGACGACTGGAACAACCTGGGCGTCGGCGCCCTGCGCGCCTGCGGAAAGGCCGGGGACCGCGCCGAGATCGCGTGCACCCCCTGGGCCCGCACCACCTGGAACGCGGGCGAGCCGCGCACCGCCGCGGCCACCGGCCTGATGACCTTCTACGACTACGGAACCGGCCTGTTCGACACCACCGGCTGGTGGAACTCCGCGAACGCCCTGACCGCGGTCATCGACAACATCCGCGTGACGGGCATGGGCAGTTACCGGTACGCGATCGCCCGCACCTACGACCTCAACGTCAACGCGCAGGGCGGCCAGTTCCGCAACGACTACATCGACGACACCGGCTGGTGGGGCCTCGCCTGGGTGGCCGCCTACGACCTGACCGGGGACAGCCGCTACCTGGACACGGCCCGCGCGGACGCCGACCACATGGCCGCCTACTGGGACGGCACCTGCGGCGGCGGAGTGTGGTGGAGCACGGCGAAGACCTACAAGAACGCGATCGCCAACTCCCTCTACATCCAGCTCAACGCCGCTCTCCACAACCGCGTCCAGGGAGACACGACGTACCTCGGCCGGGCGCGGGCCGGCTGGTCCTGGTTCCAGGGCACCGGCATGGTCAACGGCTCGCACCTGGTCAACGACGGTATCGACCTGTCCACCTGCGGCAACAACGGGCAGGCCGTCTGGTCGTACAACCAGGGCGTCCTCCTCGGCGCCCTCGCCGAGCTGTACCGGGCCACAGGCGACGGCGGGCTGCTCGCCGGCGCCCGGCAGATCGCCGACGCCGCCACCACGGCCTCCCTGCTCCACACCTCCGACGGCATCCTGCGCGATCCGTGCGAGAGCGGTGACTGCGGAGCCGACGGGCCGTCTTTCAAGGGCGCCGACGTACGCGGCCTCGGCGCGCTCAACTCCGTGCTGCCGGACCACCCTTACACCGCCTACCTCAAGCGCCAGGCGGACCGCGCCTACGCGAGCGACCGCAACGCCCTCGACCAGTACGGGCTGCACTGGTACGGGCCGCTCGACCAGACGGACGCCGCCCGCCAGCAGAGTGCCGTCGATCTGCTCGACGCGGCGTACTGACCGTCCGACGGCGTAGTCCGGAGCACGTCCGGTGAACCAACTCCCATGGGCCTGCCCGGGCATGGGCTTTCCCCTGCGAGAACCCCTCGACCGGAGACGGCCGGAGGCCCCTCCGCGGTGAACACCTTCGGCCGTAGCCGTGCGCACGAGCACCTCGGCGGTCCGCCCGCGGCCGCGAAGGGCCCTCACCTGGTCGCAGCCTTCACGCCCCCTCTCAAACCGGCCCGGCCTCCAACACCGCCCGCCAGGGTCAAGCCAAATGACGGGTTCCCCATCACCACCGGGCGTGATCACGGACGGCGACGGCACCGGGTGTGGCTTCGGTTGACTCCTGTGACGGCTAACCGCTATTCATGGGCTAGCCGTTAGGGGGACGCATGCAAGAGGTGGTGCTGGCGATGCTCGCGAAGGAGCCGTCGCACGGATACCACCTCCGTGAGTGGCTGCGGCGGGCGCTCGGTCCGCTCGGAGAGTCGATGAACGCGGGCCAGATCTACGTGACCCTGGCCCGGCTGGAGCGAGCGGGACTGGTCGTCCGCGAACAAGCGGAAGGGCCGCCGGACCGGAAGGTGTACGCACTGACACCGGCCGGACAGCAGCGGGTGACCACCTGGCTGACCGAGGTGAACTGGCCGAAGCAGGACCTGGCCGAGCTGCACCTCAAACTCGCGGCGGCGCGAGCCGCCCGGCTCGCCGATCCGGTGGAGCTGGTGGCCGCGTACCGCCGCGAGTTGCTGAGACGTCTGCGGCAGGCACAGCGCGCGCTGCTGGCCGAGCCGGACGGCTCCGCCGCCGGCCTGCTGCTGGAGGGCGTCGCTCTGCGGCTGCAGGCGGATCTGCGCTGGTTGCGGGCCTGCGAGGAATTCTGGGCAAGGGCCGAGAACAAAGCTGAGGATGAATGAACCAGTTCCACGCGGTGCTGCGGACCCGCGACCTGTCAAGGACCCATGGCCGGGGGGAGAGCCTGGTTCACGCGGTGGACGGCATCGACCTGGACGTTCAGGCCGGCCAGATGCTGGCCGTCATGGGCCCCAGCGGCTGCGGGAAGTCCACCCTGCTGCACCTGCTGGGCGGCCTGGAGCGGCCCACCGACGGCGAGGTGTGGCTGGGCGGCCGGCGCATCGACGCCCTCAGCGAACGGGCCCTGGCCCAACTGCGCCGCCGGTCGGTGGGTTTCGTCTTCCAGGCCTTCCACCTGGTCGAGGAACTGTCGGCCGCGGAGAACGTCGAGCTGCCCGTGCTGCTGGCCGGACGCTCGCTGCGCGAGGCCCGGCGGCGTGCGGACCGGTTGCTGGAGCAGGTGGGGCTGGACGACCGGGCCCGGCATCTGCCCTGGCAGCTGTCGGGCGGCCAGCGCCAGCGAGTGGCCATCGCCCGCGCCCTGGCCAACGAGCCACTGGTGCTGCTGGCCGACGAGCCGACCGGAAACCTGGACACCGCGGCCACCCTCGACGTGCTGCGGCTCTTCGAGGACCTGCGTGCCGCGGGGCAGACCCTCGTGATCGTCACACACGACGAGCGGGTCGCGGCCACCGCGGACCGGCTCGTGTCGATGCGTGACGGCAGACTCGTCGACGACATCTGGATGGCGGACCGCAGGCAGCCGGTGGACGGCGTTCACGGGTGGGAGAGCTGACCGTCATGGGCCGCATCCTGCTCGTGTTCCGCCTCGTCCGGTCCGACCTGCGCCGCCATCCCGGCCAGGCCGCGATGCTTCTCCTCTCCCTCACGGTCGCCACCGGCATGCTGGCCCTGGGCGGGGCGACCGAGACGCTCTACCGCCACACCCGCGCCGCCACCGCCGGTCCGGACGTGGTGGCGGTCTCCCCCGACGACTCCGCGGCCGCGGCACACACTCAGGCCGCGCTGACCAGCGACCCCGCGGTCGCCGCCCACAGCGGTCCGTACCTCCAGTACTACTCGAAGCTCTCGGCGAAGGGCTCCACCTCGCACGTGGTGGTGATGTCCGCCGACACCGAACCGGGCACGGTCGACCGCCCCCTGGTGACCTCCGGCACCTGGGTACGCTCCGGAGGCGTCGTGGTCGAACGCGGCTTCGCGACCGCGCTGGGCGTCCACGTCGGCGACCACGTCACCGTCGCCGGCCGCTCCATGCCGGTCGTCGGGACAGCCGTGAGCGCTGCCACCACCGTCTATCCGTTCGCACAGCTGACCGGTCCCGCCGGCGGGCCCAGCGACTACAGCGGCCTGGTCTGGATGAGTGAACCGGACACCCGGGCGCTGTCCTCCAAGCACCTGCCGGCGGCCTCCCTCCTGTACCTGAAACTGCACGACCCGGACGCGACCCGGACGTTCCTGAACGCACACCGTGGTCCCTCGGTCTACGCGACCTTCTTCAGCTGGCAATTCATGATCGTCCAGGATGGCTCGATCATCGTGGGCACCCAGCCCATCCTGGTCATCGGCAGCTGGCTGCTGAGCTTCCTCGCCATCGCCGGCGTGGCCACCCTCGCCGCGGGTCGCGCAGCCAAGCAGACCCGCCGCGTGGGACTCCTCAAGGCCGTCGGTGCCACCCCCGGCCTCATCGCCGCGGTCCTGCTCAGCGAATACGTGGCCCTGGCACTCATCGCCGACGTCCTCGGTCTGCTGGCCGCACGGTTCACCCAGCCCATCGTCGTCAACCCCACCGCCAGCCTGCTGACCACTTCCGCCGGGCCGAGCGGCGGCGTCATCACCATCACCACCGTCGTCGCCCTTGCCGTGGCGCTCCTCACCACCCTCGGCCCGGCCTTGCGAGCCATGCGCACCGAAACCGTCGCCGCGCTGTCGGACGCGGCGCGCCAACCCGATCAGCGGGCCCGCCTGACCCGACTGGCCGCGATGCTGCCGGTACCGGTCCTCCTCGGGCTGCGTCTGATCGCCCGTCGGCCCGGCCGCGCGTTCTTGCAGGCGTGCAGCATCACCGCCACCGTCATCACGATCACCGCACTCCTGATGATCTTCGTCCAGCGCCAGGTGAGCTATGGGATCGACTCGCCCCGCCTGGGCAATCTGGAGGACGCCCAAAGCCGCCACATGATAATCGCCGTCGCCGCGGCACTGGTCACCCTCGCCGCCGTGAACACCCTTACGACCACGTGGACCACGGCGCTGGAGGCTCGGCACACCATGGCCGTCGCACGCACGCTCGGCGCCACCCCCGGACAGGTGACGGCCGGTTTGTCCGCCGCACAGCTTCTGCCCAGTGTGCCGGGCGCCGTCGTCGGCATCCCCCTGGGCATCGCCTTCTGCTGGCCCTTCAGCCACGCGGGGACGATCTACCCTCCCGCGTGGTGGCTGTTCGCCGGCGCGTCCGCGACGGTACTGGTCACAGCCGCGTGCACCGCCCTGCCCGCCCGCACAGCGGCCCACCGGTCCGTCGCACAGACCCTCAGCGCCGAAACGACGTGAGCGTGACTCGGGTCTGTCCGCTCCGCACACCCGACAGACCCACAGTCCAGCGTCGGCCGAACTGGAACAGCGTGGTGTGACCGGCTTCGGCCCCGGCACGGCGTGTATCCAGCAGCCGGTGCTGTGGTCGTCCCCTCCGAAATGACCACAGCGGCTGAAGCACCGGCGAGGCGTCCGGAAGCCGGCGACGGTCGCTCCGCCGCGCTGACATCACGACACCCTCGCCGACAATCGATCAGGAGTCCCAGCCGTCGGTCACCGCCGTCGTCGTCCCTGGGAAAACCGCTCCGACCGGCGCCTCGACCCACTCAACCAGCAGCATGGACTCCGACAAGAGGGCGATCTCGCCGGCGCTCGGCGCATCCGGAAGCTCACTCGCGACAGGGCAGATCGGAGCCGCTCAGCACGAGCGCCGCGGTGAGGATCTGTGGTGGCTTCGTCGACATCTGCTGCCGCTGGTCGAGCAGGTCGAGCCGCTTACGGAGCCGCACATCGAGCTCAGCGGCCTTGCGGTGGAGACTCTCGGAGGACTCCTTGGGTTTCTCGCCTCTGCGTTCCTTCTTGGAGGCCGCCGCGGCGTCAAGGCGCAGCCGCTCTCTCTCTGAGGTCAGGCGTCTGGTCACCAGATCACGGGTCCTGACCAACTCGGCCAGGCGACGGGGCTGGACCTCGGCCAGGTATGCGGGAAGCTGGTTGGCGATGATCCAGCTGGTCGCCTTGGACTCGGCGTCCGCCAGCCAGGACAGTCCGTACACGATGTCGGCCGCCGTACCGTCAGGCGCCTCGGCGCAGTCGAGGTAGGGCGCGGGGCCGGCCGGGCGCACGGTGCCGCGGCTGTCGACGTAGGCGTAGGAGAACCGTCGGGCCACCGACTCGCCGGTACCGTCCACGACCTCTTCGACGACCCCGACGAGGAGGTGTGGCGCGTCGAGAGTGGCCGAGACGAGCACGGTGCCCCGGTTCAGGGCGCTCCCGAAGTTCCGGATGGTTTCCGTCATGACGGCGTCGTGCAGCGGGTGGCCGGGGGCGAGCAGGTCGACGTGGGCGCGGTCGTCGGGCTGGACCCGGCCGAGGTCGAAGGTGATGTGGCCGTACCTGGTGGCGATGGGACCGTTGCCCGCCGCTCGGACGTGCTGCGGCACGTGGGCGATCTCGTAACGGCCCTGTGCCCGCTTGACGATCCGGCCGCCGAGCCGAGTGAAGGCGTCCTTGAAGGCCGACTCGATGCGGTGCGGCTCAAGACGCCGGGCGCGGGCATCGTCCATGGTGACGCGCAGCAGACAAAGATCGGCATCCGAGAGGTGCTCCGAAGCGAGCGCGCGTTCGTCCAGGAGACTCCTGAGGCCGTCTCCGACGGTACTGTCAATGACCTCGTGCATCCTGCCCTTGACAGCAGGCTGCTCACCGTACTGGATCGCGTCGAGGAGCAGGTCTCGCAGCGGGGTCTCGGCGAACGCCTCGCCCAGGACGTCGAAGACCTTTCCGCCGTACGTCTCGCGCATCTGGTCGAGTTTCTCCAGCAGGCGTGTGAAGACCTCGCCCTCGCGGGTGTTGGAGGCGACGAGGTTCCAGAGCCGGCAGACCTCCTCCTGACCGATGCGGTGAATGCGGCCGAAGCGCTGCTCGATGCGGTTGGGGTTCCAGGGCAAGTCGTAGTTGATCATCAGGTGTGCGGCCTGCAGGTTGAGACCCTCGCCTGCGGCGTCGGTGGCCAGCAGGATCCGAACGTCGCGGTTCTTGGTGAACTCCTCGGTGATCTGACGGCGCTCGGGCCGGCGCACGCCGCCGTGAATGGCCTTGACGGCACCGGGTCTTCCGAGCAGCGAGCCGATCTTGGCCTGCAGATAGCGGAGGGTGTCGCGGTGCTCGGTGAAGACGATCAGTTTCCGCGGGTGCCCCTCGGCGTCCGTCACCAGTGCGTGGTCCCTGAGCAGGGCGGACAGCTCGGTCCACTTGCGGTCCGTGCCCGTCTCGCGGACCCGCTGCGCCGTCCGCACCAACGCCCTCAGCTCGACGAGTTCGGCATCGAGTTCGTCGACCGTCCGTGCCGCCGTCGCGGCGTCGAGCAGTTCCTCCTCGATCTCCTCGATCTCCTGGGCGTCGAAGTCGTCGTGGTCGAAGGAAGCGAGGTCGACGGTGGGCACGGTCTCCCGACAGGTGCCGTCGAGGATCTCCTGCTTCCTGCGCTCCAAGCGCTCGGTACGCCGCATGAGGCTCTTGCAGATCGCCTCGGGACTGGAGGCCAGCCGTCGCTGCAGCACGGTGAGTGCGAAACCCACGGTGTTCTTGCGTGTGCCGCCGATACGGTCGGCGCGGTTCATCCCCTCCCGGACATAGCGGGTGACGTCCTCGTAGAGTTCGTACTCGAGCGCGGTGAGCTCGTAGGGGACGGTCTCCGCCACTCGCTCGGGAAAGAGCTTCCTGCCCTCGAAGGTGAGCAGGTCCTCCTTGATCATGCGCCGCATGATCCCGTCGACGTCGGTGCTCCCCCTTTGTCTGCCCTCGAACCGGTCACGGTCCAGCAGGGTGAGGAAGAGCTGGAAGTCCTCCTCCTTTCCCGAGTGCGGCGTCGCGGTCATCAGGAGCAGGTGGCGGGTGATCTCTCCGAGCATCTCACCGAGCTGGAACCGCTTGGTCTTCTCCACTTTGCCGCCGAAGTAGTGACCACCCATGCGGTGCGCCTCGTCCACGACGATCAGGTCCCAGTCCGTCTCGCGGAGCTGTGCCTTCAGGCGCTCGTTGCGGGAGAGCTGGTCCATGCGCGCGACGAGAAGCGGGTGGGCCTCAAAGACGTTGAGATGGGGCTGCGAGTCGGCGAGCTGGTTCGTGAGCAGGTCGAAGCGGAGGCCGAACTTGAAGAAGAGCTCGTCCTGCCACTGATCGACCAGTCCTCCCGGAGCCACGACGAGGCACCGTTTGACATCGTCGCGCAGCAGAAGCTCCTTGATGTAGAGCCCGGCCATGATCGTCTTTCCCGCACCCGGGTCGTCCGCGAGCAGAAAGCGCAGCGGCGTACGGGGTATGAGCTCGCCGTACACGGCGCGAATCTGGTGCGGGAGCGGCTGGACGTCGCTGGTCGCCACGGCCAGCATCGGGTCGAACAGGCCCGCCAGCGAGATCCGCTGCGCCTCAGCGACCAGCTTGAAGTCGCGTGGGGTCGCGTCGAAGGCGCGACTGCCGCTGCGGGCGATGCTCAGCCTGCCCTCATCCCTGCGGAAGACGATCTGCTGATCGAGGACACCCCCTGCTGTCTTGAAGGTCAGCTCGACCGCGTTCCCTCCGTGCGGCTGGGCGGCGATGAGCGTGACGACCTCCGCCGGTACGAGTCCGTCGATCCGCAGACCCGGCCTGAGCTCCTCGAGCAACACGTGCGCAACCTCCGCTTGGCAGCCTGCGAACGCTACTCGGACGTTCCGGCAATGTCGTGATCCCGTCGACTTGATCGAACGAGGTCGCTAATCTTCCCAGAGGTCATGCGAGTCGGCGGGGGCAATGGAACGAGAAGCACGTCACCACCTGCGTGGTGTGGTGGACGAGGTGAGCGGTTGGCACAAGCTCGCGGCAGGCATCGCCGAGCAACGTGAGACCGTCCAGTCAGCGGCGGAGGACGCCGCCCGGCAGCTCCTCGACCGCATGGTCCCGCTCGGGACCGAGACCACCGCCTCATGGCGCGTCCTGCAGGTCTCGCCGTCCGATGCCGGCCCGCTGACCGCCCTGGCCCGCCGCCAAGCACTTCCGGCGATCACAGCCGACACCCAGCAGGGCATCCGTAGGCTGACCGACGACGCCGGCCGGGCGTTGACGGCCGTCCGCGCGTTGTTCGGTGCCCGCCGGATCTTCTCCGGCAAGAACCGCAAGGAAGAGGCGGAGCAGGCTGCCGCCCGCCTCCTGTCCCTCCACGAGGAGGTCACGAGCACCCGACTCGTACCCGGAATGGAAGGCCTGGCGGCGTGGGACGGGAAGGCCGTCCCGGCAGTCGGGCCCTCGGACGTCCTCGACGAGAGGGTTGGCTTCGACCAGCGCCTCGGCACCCCGGCCGAACTCGTCGGGCGGCATGAACTGGATGCCGCCAAGACCGCGATCACCGCGATCGACCAGGCTCTGCACCGCGAGAGCGAGTTCAGAAAGGCCGTCGACGGCGCAGGCAACGCCGTCCGACAGGCCGAGGTGCGCAAGCTGGTCGCCGAGATGCCCGTCGAACGGCTCAAGGACGCGACCAGCGGCCAACTGCGTATCACGGCGCTGATGGATGCCGGAATCAGGAACGTGCAGCAAGTCCTCGACCAGCAGTCACGGATCCGGTCGCTCCCAGGGGTCGGTGACACGACGGGCAACCGGATGGTCGGCGCCGCGCGGACAATCTGGCAGACCACCATGGACGAGATGCCGATCCGCATCGACGTCAAGAACCGCTCACAAGCCACCACGACGCTCCTCGCGGCGCTGCGGGCCTGGGACGCGGCGCGCTCGATCCGCAGCGCGACGGCGGACCTCGCCGCCGCCGACGCGGTACGGCCGCTCCTCCACAACCTCGATGCCCGGACCTCCCACGTGGTGCTCGTCCCCCAGACCCGGACCGTCGCCGAGTTGCGTACCGCGCTGGCCGCCGTCGAGAGACGCGGGGCGGTGCTCGACACTGGGACCGGCACCGCCGGCGGCGACCCCTGGGAGGACTTCCTCTCCCGGCCGGCCGACTACTACGCGATGCTCGCGGAGCTCGGATTCCTGGCCGACGACGCCGAGAAGAGCCAGGGCGACCTGCCGGCCGAGATCGTCGAGGCGGTCAGGGAGCTCACTCTCGACACCACCCACCTGAAGGCGTCCCTGCGCGGATACCAGTCCTTCGGCGCCCGCTTCGCGATCGTGCAGCGGAAGGTCGTCATCGGCGACGAGATGGGCCTGGGGAAGACCGTCGAATCCCTCGCCGTGCTCGCCCACCTGCGGGCCAGGGGCTCCTCCCACTTCCTGGTCGTGTGCCCGGCCGCCGTCGTGACCAACTGGGTACGCGAAGTCCAGGCCAAGTCCGCTCTGCGGGCGTACCGCCTCCACGGGCCCGCGCGTGACGACGCGCTGAAGTCCTGGATCCGCGGCGGTGGGGTCGCGGTCACCACCTATGACATCCTCGGATGGGTGGACGGCCGGATTCCCGAAGGCGCCGAACCGGCGTGCGTGGTGTTCGACGAAGCGCACTACATCAAGAATCCGCACGCCAAACGAACCCAGCGCTCCACGGCCCTGATACAGCGATCCGAGCGAGCGCTCCTCCTCACCGGCACCCCCCTGGAGAACCGGATCGAGGAATTCCGCAATCTCGTCGGTTACCTCCGGCCGGACCTTCCGGTCAACGCCTCGGAGATCTCCCCTCGCCAGTTCCGGAAGCAGGTGGCACCGGCCTACTTGCGGCGCAATCAGGAAGACGTCCTCACCGAGCTCCCGGAACGGCTCGACATCGACGAGTGGTTGCCGATGTCCGGCGCCGATGAGCAGTACTACCGAGCGGCCGTCGTCGAAGGCAACTTCATGGCCATGCGCCAGGCCGCCCTGCGCGCCGGGGCCAGGTCCGAGAAGATGCAACGCCTCGTCGACATAGTCCAGGAGGCGGAGGAGAACCAACGCAAGGTGCTGGTCTTCTCCTACTTCCGTGACGTCCTCGACGCAGTGGTGTCGAACCTCCCGGGGACGGTGTTCGGGCCACTGACCGGCTCCGTACCCGCCGCGACGCGACAGAGCATGGTCGACGACTTCTCCCGGGCCCCCCATGGTGCCGTCCTGGTCGCACAGATCGTGGCGGGCGGCGTGGGCCTGAACATCCAGTCGGCATCGGTCGTCGTGATCTGCGAGCCTCAGCTCAAACCGACGACCGAATGGCAAGCGATCGGCCGCGCCCACAGGATGGGGCAACTGGAATCGGTGCAAGTGCACCGCCTGCTCTCCGAAGAGGGCGTGGACCAGCGCATCATCGAGATCCTGGCACGCAAGAACCAGCTCTTCGCGGATTTCGCCCGGGTCTCCGAGACGGCGGACAGCGCCCCGGAAGCGTTCGACATCACGGACGCCGAGCTGGCACGGGAAATCGTGGCGGCCGAGCGCGAGCGCCTCCTCTCAGGCGGCTGAAGGCATCGAGACACGGAGCCGGCTGCGGTCGGCCGATCCGAGCACTCTCATGTCTCACCGCCGTCACACGGGGAGCCTGACGAGACCGGCCGGATCTCGTCCCATCGCTCGAATGACCGGGTTGCCGGCGCTCTGCCCGCGGGAGGCCGGCGGCAACGCGGCCGGCCAGCTCGCCGTCGGCGAGGGGCATCGGGCCGGTGACCCGGCACCTCCCAGTCGTCGGCCCAGCCGATGGTCATCCCCGGCCGGCGTCGCACGCCGGGTAGGCACTTCCCGCATCCGCCGTAGGGGCGTGCGATCACGTTCAGGTCCGTACCGCGCAAGGCTTCTCCGTTTCGAACGCGCACGGTACGGAGATATGGCGGCCACGCCCAGAACGATCTTGCTCAGGCCAGAAAGCTCAGCCGAACCTTACGGTCGGCATTGTCTTTGTTGGTGTCCGCCAACCTCCGCTA